>JBCDEM010000025.1:0-111678 GCA_039179795.1 Planctomycetota bacterium
ACTCGGCCTGCTTGAGGGCAAAGGCGATCTGCTCATTCGTAAATCGAGACTTCTTCATGGTCATCATCTCCTTGAAATGACGGCCAGATTCTACACTGATTTTCTCACTTCCGATGAATCAGTTTTTTGGGCGCAGGTCAGTTCTTCGGAGCTGGCGACCTTTTTTGTTCGCTTGTTTTCATTACTGGTACACAGTTTCAACGCTTGCCGACCTGTTCCGTCCACAACAGCTTCGCGTTTGCAATAAAACACCACGGGTTCCGATTCGCCAAATTTGCAGGCGTGTTCTTTATCTAGTTCAATCACAGCCCGGACCAGATAAACCGAACCAGCCGGCACAACAAAAACGTGGTCCATCTCGGAATCCGTATCTGGCTGCAAAAAGAAACGACCTGAAAATAAGTTCTTTTCCGCGACGGCCTGCTCGCAGCATAGAGACCCGACATCATGCGTCGTATTGATCTCGAACACCGAGGCAAGTGATTTACTTGCGTCTAGCTCGATCGGAAACACACCTCGATTTCGCCAAGTCGCTTTTAACGACACAACGAGTTGGTCGCGTCCTAGGGGAATACAGGTTACGGACAGCTGCCCATCAGGAGATGGTATTTCTTTTTGCCTGCGAAGTTTCTCTGCATACCTCCATGTCCACGCAGCCCATGCGGCACCCCCGAAAACCGCCGCCAGTGTCAACCAGAAATCAGCCTGCTGCAGTGTCATCAAATTCACCCTACCACTGAGTTGGAAGTGCGGAATGTTCTCACGTATTTCGGCACAAGGTGGCAATAGAGAGGGCGCGTTTCACGGAGTTTTTGCGCATTTAAAACGGACCATGCAGGAGCCTGGCTGGATTAAATGACTGCCAGAAGATACAGACGATGTCCGACCCGCATCGCCATTTTTTCTAAGACTGGCGGTTTCTTTATTTTTCGGCCATTAATGAGAGTGTGTAAGTGACCCCTAAGGTGAATATGAAAAATGAATGACCTTGTTGATCGCCTCTTGTTCCCGCTACTTGCGAGCAACATCTCTTTACTCTTCGCATTGATCTCACGGAACGGGATGGTCTCTCAACGGATTCGCGAGCTCTGCAAAGAACTTGCAGATGACAGTTGCTCCATCGAGCGTGGCAATTGTCTTATCTCTCAGATCGCCGAGTTCAAAAACCGATATCGATTAAATAAAGCCGCAGTGTCCTCGGCTTTAGTTGCCGTGCCATTACTACTCATTGCGGCCGTCTCGTCATCTTCAGAGGGAGCAACTGACGTCTTCGGAATCTTAAGCATCATCGCGTTTATTGGGGCAATTGGGATGACACTTTACGATTTCGTTCGCGCAACCGAGACACTAGAAAAAGAGGTTGCATATTCAAGCGAAAAGTACGGCAACCGAGTGAAACTTGTGGACAATCGCGATGGCCAAGCACGCCTTGCTGATGATGCGGTTCAAGGGAAATCGAAGCCAGGAACGAAATCGAAGTCTTTGTCGTCGGGAAAATAGAGGTTGGTTGCAATCGCGATGTGTGATTTATGCGTGTACCTTCCACATCCTTAACACTACAGCCCACGCCCATCGGGTACCATCGAACCGAACTGAGCTTCATTCGCGATTGGGGGCGGTCATGGCGACGACGGTAACACGTGCATTCATAAGTGTCGAGGTCGGCACCCTCTTCGAATCCGAGGGAGCCATCTATCGAAAGACCGGGACCCGAGAGGCACTCTTGCTTCGTAACGCGGAGGGTAAAGTTCGGCCGGAGCTTGTTAATGTCGGACCGCTTCTTGTGGTAAAGCCACTGGCAGGTTTCGGCAAGTGATCGGTATTGCGCGTCCAAGAATTGAAATTCTCTCAATGGCCGTAGGCCGATAACTTCGCGCGTAAATGCTAAAAGAAAAAACTCAAGAGTGCCGGTAGGAATCGAACTTCCGTTCTTTGGGAACGCGTCCGAATGAGGCTGCATTCGGTCGGTTGGCGGTCTCTTTGCCGCCACGGGCGAGATCCTTACTTTTCGTATCCACAAGGAATGATTCGTCAGAGTTTGACGCACGAAGCTACAGTCCCAGTCCCCGTGCTTGCTCACCAGCGGCGTTCTCGAACCTGCGTGCCAGTTCGGTGCTCTCTCCAATGCCGCGAGCGAGTCCCAAGCTCTCGTATGCTTCCGCTAAATCCTGAAGAGCGGCAGCTCGATCGATTGGATTCGGAATCTGTGACACGCCAAGAGTCTTTACGAACGCCTGTTGAGCAAGGTTCCTTTCCACTTCCATCGCGTCCATCAGCACTGAACTGGCTGCGTTCATGTTGCGGTAAAGACCTCGAGTCTGATCGGAATCCCAGGAAAAGCACTCTGGGTATCGGTCAATGAGATCACGGATCCGGACGTTGTCCGTTGGAAATGGGATGCTTGTAAGATCAATTCGTGGGTTGGGTGTCGTCATGTGTCAATCCTTTGACGGTTGACACCTAACAGACGCATCAAGAATGTCCAGTCATTTCTCCGTCGATGATTGCAAGGTAGTCAGGGATGCGATCAAGCCAAACACGGCCCGTGTCCGTCCCATAACTCCATATGCGATCTGAGGCGACAATCAATTCTTCTTGAATTGGAGGCGAACGCGTTTGATCGGTCTCATCGGCTGTCGCAGGTTTTTCTGGTTGTCGCCATTCCATCAGTCCGGTTCCTTGCGTGGACGTGATCCGAAAGACTCAATCCTTTTCTTCTTCCGTGCCTCGCGGATGATTGCTTTCGCCGCCAACTATTTCTCGGTATGTAAAGCGCCACGTTCCAAAATGCCTTTGCGAGTCAACAGGATAGGAACCTGATGGCATTCGTGCTGCAAAGAGCTGTGGATTTCCATGTTCTTTGTCGATTGCATTGTCACAAAAATGTAAAACTCAAACGATCGTCTGAGTGGTAGACTCGAGAGTATTCAACCACGGAGGGTAATGATGCAAATAGACGATACTCATTCACACCAACTTCGCCGCGCAGTGATTCACGACGACTCTGAAAAGATCAAGAATCTTCTGCAGATTGCTCCACAACGGAAGTCGTGGAGCAGCGATGTCAACGGTTCAGCACTTCACCTTGCGGCCTGGTGGGACAAAACGAAAGCGGCACAGACGCTTCTGGATACAACACCGGAACTTACACGATCTCAGAATCGACGCGGAGACACTCCTTTGCATGTCGCCGCCTTCGTTGGGCCTTCAGCAGAAAACATGCTGAGACTTCTCTTGGAAAGAGATCCTAAAGCGGCATTCATTCGAAACAGCATGGGGCATACATTTCTAGACGAAGCCCGTGACGTCGGTGCTGCCATGCAGATCTTCAACGAGACGGCCCCGCGAACCGCCTCGATCTATCGTAAGCTACGTGGAACGCCGACGGCTGAGATCGATCCCGTGGATTCATGGAGCAAGAGGCCGTCTGTTAGTGCAACTCAATCTCAACTCTACGTAGGAAGGTGAATATAGAATTGGCGACCTCACTTTTGCTCACTAAACTATGGCGTGTGGGTCCCACACGGGTCCCTGCAATTCGTTCCAAACCACACCAAACTGTGGTGAAATTTCTACTAACGCCGAGTTTTTGCCATCCGTTAGCTCCCGAGTTTTCAGCGTAAATTCGCGGCTTCGCTGATTTTGAACACTTCGTTGACATCGTGGAGGTCACAGATTCGAATTCTGTATCGCCCACTGCCGTAAGTTTCTCTTTGCAGGAAACTTGCGGCTTTTTTGTGGCCTGAGATCTCGCCACCACGGACCGTCGTTGTACGCGAGTGTTGCTCCGTAATGCTACGATCGGCGACTATCACGCTACGATCGGCGGAGCGATCGGCGACTATCGCGATCGGCGACGTTGACTCAATTCTGTTGGTCGGTTTCCAAGCGTTTCAGCCATCTTTTTGCGAGGATTTGGCAGTTGGCGTCCGGACTCTCATCGGTGCTAGATACTGACGCTATCTGGTAGTAACGTTTTGCCGCTTTGGAAAGTCTGCAGTGCTCAGCAATTCGCCCCTTCACGAGCAAATCAATCGGATCATGAAGGCCGTTGCGTGCTTTGACCGTACCGTTCAGTGCCGTGCTCGCCAACGTTAACTTACCGGCGTCCGCAGCGACGCACGCCAGCGTGTGCAGCGTCGCAGAACGCTCGCTTTCGCCGGATCGATCCACAACGATTTGTGCAAGTTCCAGCACGTCCGCACTCTTATCAACGAATAAACTCCGCCAACAGGCATGATGAATGAGAACTGGATTTGCGGATGGCTTCCGCGCAATTTCAAGATCATGCTCATAAACAGCATCATCTCCGCCCTTCACGAATAGGATTCTGCGGCGGTATTCATTGCCGCGAAAGGAGTCCTTCGACGCAAGTTGCTGAAGTGTTAGTTCGGCCTGTTCCATCATTCCCAAACTGATCTCGGCCTCGACTTTGGCTGAGAGCGTATCAGGGAACGCAGGATACTCATCCAAAATCTCGATCGCCAACTCTCGAGCTTCCTCAAAGCGGCCGTTGTCGCGGAGCAACAACAATCGTGCGCGATCTATTTGAAGCTGTTGCACTTTTGTGTACTCGTCGCGGATCTTTTCTAACTCGTCAACTTCGTCCAGAGCGTCTAGGCGTCGAGCGAACAGAAGCAGCGCAGCGAGCCGTGTTGTCTTTTCTTCGCTCGCTACAGCGCCGGACCAAGTTTGAGCGAAAGGACTGGCCGAAAATGGATTGAAGAATCCAACCAAATGCCGTTCCGTGCGAAAAACCTCATTGATCCAAAACTGAGCAGCTTTCGGATTACCCGAGTCGATTAACTCGAGCGCTTTGCGTCCAAACTCAGAAAAGTACCTCCCAGCAGCGACAATTCGGTACTCGTCTCCGTCACGAATCACCAACCTTCGCAGCGGAGGAATCTGTGATCCGCCCCTTGGTGTTGCGGTGACAACGTACCCAGTTTCTTCATCGCCTTCCGCATTGAATTCATACAAACTGACGAAGTCTTGGGCACACTTGCTGCGGCCATAGTTTTTCAGCACGACGTCTCGGATTCGGCTTAAAAACGGGGGCAGTGATTCAACTTCTCGCCGAAAGATTTCATCGTTCGCAGCATTGGAGAAATACTTACGGATCTCTTCAACGTTCGGCCCAGTCCGCAGGTATTGCCCGAGCATCGCTTGCACGACCGAAGCCGGGTCGGATGAATCGAGCTCGACCTCCTCATAGCGTTTGACCAATTGAACACTGTTGGCCAGGCCGGAAATATCGGGGTTCTTTCGGAGAAACTCCCGGATCAAATCATATTGGCGACGCGAACGAGCGTTTGTGAGAAGGTTGATTTGCAACACGTTCTTGTCATGCCTGGCGGCGCCACGGGCAATAACGCGTGATGCCGCTTCCACCCCGTTTTGTTCCAACTCTGCAATGGCTAATCGGATAACGGTGTTAATGTCATCGGGATACTGTTGCGACAGTCTTCGCAGTTCCGCCACGTCACCGAGATGTTGCAGGACAACGCCGTAATTGATCAGGGCGGGAGCAAATTGAGCCGACCGCAGCACCTCTTTGTATTTTTGAGCAGCCTCACGCAATCCCTCCTCGTTCTCGTAGCGTTCTCCGGAGTCACCATATTCCAGCAACATCGCAACGTTATATTTCGCAGTCAAATTGTCTTCTTCAAGTTCGATCAATCGACGAAGACTCGAAAGTGCCGTGGGGCGATCCATCCCATAAGCCAAAACGTTACCAGCCAAGTCATGCATATGAGACCACGCCATTTGCCAATGCGCTAGTGTCGACTCGGGCGCGTATTCGACCATGTCGCGCGCAATTTCACGGGCCTCTTCTCCCAACCCGACGCGCAACAAAGCGGATGACAATTCACCTCGGTCAAACAGACGATCGGGATTCGATCTAGCGATCTCAACCATCTGTTGAATCCCTTCAACTTCTCGACCTTCATCGAAAATCCGCGACGGCGAATAATAAAATTGAACGGGCAAGTACCACTCTGTAGGAGATAGGTTTCCTGTCATCGCCAGGAATGCTTCACGAAATTCTTCGCATTGCGCCGTAGTCACCACGCCATCTCCTGTCTCCAATGAGACGGAGATTTCCACGCTGCCGTCTTGCTTAACGGAGCAGTCTATATCGACGCGTAAATCACCCACTCGGATAGATGATTCGTCTGGCAAGAGTTCTGCGACGAAACCCTCCGGCGGAATGAGCCGATAGGCTGTCGTGAATGCAAATCGATCAATCGAGTACGGGAACTTTCGCTCAGGAGTTTCAGCATCCACGTCGGTAGGTGCGGCGTACTCAGGGCCGACAAAGGAGTAAGGCAAGTATGAAAAGCCGGCACCTGGTTGGAGCTCAACTTCCATCCGACCCTCATCGGTGTACGCAACGTTATTCGCCATAAAATCTTGTTCGATAACGTACTCCGATACGGTGATATCGCGTGGATCGCCGACGTCAAACCGATTGACTTTCGACATCCCATACCGCGTATGATTGCCTTCCTTCATTTTCTGCAACAACTGATCTGGCTCACCGCTCGCGTACACTGCTCGCATCCGATTCGCCATTGCTCCCTTCGATCGAGACTCAATAACCACCTGGGATGAACCGCTGGACGCCAAGTGATAAGTAAACGTTTGGACTTGTCGATTATCTCGACTCGTGCTCCCAGGTGTCCGCTTCAAACCCTTGGTTGTGGGGGAAGCAATCAGAGCGAGTCGCTGCTGATCCATCTCTGGCAGCTCGCCGAACGTCGTCAAAGGCGAAGTCATATCGATCCACATTTCCTCGAGCTCACCCTGAGATGGAATGTAGACAATTGCATGATCAAAGGCATTCAATCCGGGAGCTTTGGCAGCGACATCCATATGTGAGGACGCATTCAGAAGTGCGACGTGCGCCTCGATCTCAAATTCTCGCAACAGCGCAACCATCAAACTCGCCTGGTCTTTGCAGTCGCCGTAGCGTCGCAACAAGGTGGCGAGCGGATTGGCGGGCTTGATCGCACCCATCCCAAACTCCAATCCTGTATACCGAATGGAATCGAAAACGTAGCGACATGCGTTTTCGATGATTTGCCGTCGATCCTCCTCATCGACTTGGATCAGTTTTGTCACTTCCGTGAGATCGCTGTCTTTGATCTGCTCTTCAACGATGTTGTGATAGTGAGTCGCAATGTCTTGCCAAGAAGCACCTGTGCAATACACGACATAAGCAATGATCGGTTCGTCCTTTGGCAAGTAACTCCATATGGCATCGACTCTCTCTGGATCGTCCTGACTGAGCCGCCAAACTTGGTCGTCTCCTTCCTCCACAACGTTCAAGGGCACTTTGTCGCCAACGCAAAACAACTTCAGATCAAGTGACCGATCAGCCCTGATTTCCGAATAGAGATGTCGACAGTTTGATATTCTCTTCCATACGACATTTCCAATCACGCCGATCGGGCAAAACGGTTGATATTCTTCTGTCGTGACTTCAAGCTCGACGACTGCCCCGACATCCACGGCCGGAAGCGGAGCGGACAGCATCATGTCATCCATGTAAATCCGATCACGCACGTTCTTCCCGGATGACTTCGTCACTGTCGCCTGATCCAGTTCATGCACTTTCCCGTCACGAGTAATCACGCGCGCACGAATCTTTGGTTTCTTTTCGAGCCACGGTGTCCAGACTGCTTCAATACTTCCGCGAAACTCAATTTCATCCCTCGAGGTAATTCGATACGCACGGCGAATCGTCGTTTGGCGGCGATGATCGTCAAACACACGTATACGTTCATCCCAAACCAGAAACTCGTTGACGTCCGGATCAACAACCGGCAGCTCTTCTACGGCAGCAAGAATGGTCTCAGCGGATGCTTCAAAGAAATCGCCTTCCCACGGCATCTGACTGGTCGAATCAGTTGCCAAGCACTCCGGCAGCTGAAAAACGAACAAACAGAGAACAAACAACAGACTTAGGCCGAAGACTCGAGTCGAAGAAATCATAAGGCGAATCGATCGTCGATTAAGAAGTGGGTGTCACAACCGTAGCCAGCACATTCCGCAAGCGCTACCAGTAAACCATTCAGTAAGCCTGTTTTACCGCAGCTGGGAACAAGACGTTGACGAAAGGGCGAGATACCAATCGTTTGCTGAGAAATCCAGAATCGCCTTTGCATTACGCAAGCCTTTAGGGTGCCGATTCTTGCTTTCGCTAGAACGCATCTCTCGTAGTGGATGAGGCTACGGCCTCGTGACGTGTACTACCGCGAAGCGGTTCAATAACAAAGCTCGGGGTCACGCACTCGTAGGTCATGCTCCGCATGACGACAGACCGGAACGCTTTAAAGTCGCCGATCGTAGCGTGATAGTCGCCGATCGTAGCATTACGGCGCAAACACTCATCGATTGGTTTTCGTCTTTCCCCGGCGAGTACGAGTACCGCTGCGCTGAGTACGAGTACGATCGAGACGCTTGATAGCTCTTGTACTACCGCGAAGCGGTTCAACAACAAAGCTCGGGGTCACGCACTCGTAGGTCATGCTCCGCATGACGACAGACCGGAACGCTACGATCGGCGGAGCGATCGGCGACTATGTGCCCGGGATCGCACAGCGCAGCCTCCACGGCCACTCAACAGCGACCGAGGAAACCACACCGCGCAGAACGGGCGAGCGTTCGGGTAATGGAGAACTAGAAGACTCCGAAGACTTCAAATGCTTCGATTGGTGCGGTCAGGGTTACCATGACACTATCACCCGACGTTGACGGAGAGATCTCGATGCACGCGAGCGTCTGTAGAATTCTCTCCACGTCGACTGGTTCATCTGCCTTCACTTTTTCAGCCTCATCTTTCACGGCTGAAACCGCGACTCGAATCGATTCAACGAGCTGATCGATCGTTACACCCTCAGCGGGCAACAGAGCGAACCGAACATGGATCGGTAGCTTCAACCAGTTCGATTCGTTTGTTTGCCCGATGTCGATGCCGATACCGATTGCACTCGATTGCGATAACACTCGATCGGCGAGTTTGTCCGCATCCGTTTCGACGAATCCCAGCGAATCAGGCAACATGGAACAGAGAGTCAACAACCCTCCGTCTACTTGCGTCCAAGCTCGTCTGAGATCCGCCATCGATTGTTCATTGGCGTCTTTTGTCTTGGGCTGCACGGCGAGTTCACGACTGATCGTACCGCTGGTAAAGATCCCGTCGATCAGCTGATCCATGAATTGGGTCGTGGTCATGTCCGACCCTTCGGCAAGAGGGCCCCATTGCTCGCCCACTTGAACAAGCCGACTCACATCAAGTGCTGCTCTCACGTTGTCATGCGAAATGGGTTCAGCGAATCGCAATTTCAGACCATCCGTTCCTAACGTCACTTTTCCGTTCTGATCAGAATCCTCGTCGTCCTTTGGCTCGTTGTTCTCAATGACGGCCTGCAGGCTGACGATTGCGTCGTCGATATTTGACACGCCGAGTCCGAGTGCCGCGCGATTGTCCGCCGACTGATCGGTCGCGATCATTCGCCAGGCACTGTCGACCGCGGAATCAACGACGCCACGTGCAAAGGCCAAGTTCGGGTGCAGAAGCATTTGTCTAACGCGAACGACCCCATAACCGTGGTTGTTTGACGCGACGTGTTCCCAGGGTGAAATCATCGGACGCGAAAACGGCTCTCCTGCAAAATCACTTTTCTTAGGAACGCTCGCAACTCGTGCAGCAGGTGTCTTCCCCGATTCGTTGTCGTCGGGCTGATCCGCATTTAAATTCCAACAAGCTGCTGAAACGAAAACGGTTACTACCGCGAGCTGAGCAAGACCCGCACGACAACGTGAAACCGATCCTTCGGTTTGTTGTGACAACATTTTGATCCTCCTGATCAGATGTGAAGATGAGACCGACACCATGCCGGGTCTCGTAAACCAATGCTTCATTGAATCGTCCGCCCTGCCGTGAATTCGTTGATCCATGCGCAAGGCGATTCTCGAAAGACTCACGGCGTAGTCTGAGTCGGTCGTGCGAGCGGCTCGACGATCAGCCGCCATCTCTTGCGAAAGCGTGACGCCTCGACTGATCATCCAGGCCATCGGATGAAACCACTGAACGAAGCACGCCACTTGCACAAGAAGACGCTGACGCGCATCGCGTCGATTCAAGTGGGCTATTTCATGCGATAACGCAGTTGCCAATTCGTTCTCTGGCCATTGATTCCAATCTGCAGGCAAATAGATCGTTCGGCCACCATAAAACGTGACACATGGAACGACCAATAGGCTGCTTTCACGTAACGACACATTCTCATTTCGGATGCACTCGAACAGTGGGTGCTTCCCATCAACCTCAATGGGAGTACTCCGATGGTGCATTTGGGTCGTTGCCACGAAACCGACGCACAACATCAGAAACAACAATAGAGTGATCATGCAAAACACCATCACCCAATCCACTTGATCTTGGCGATCGGAGTTTTCAACCACGTCCTGACTTGCAAGCCAAAGCAAGACGGGGCGAAGCGAAAAGGTGATCGGAGTATCGCCTTTATCTGGCGTCGTTTCATCCGATCGAACGATCGTTTCGGAAGTCGTTCTCACCGATGGTGTCACGGATCCCTGAATAAAACGGGGGACATCTAAGACGGCAAACGCGACCAGCAGACAGCCGAGCATCAACCCCCGCGTGCCAATTTTTGCCGCCAGGTCTGGCGAACGTCGTCGTACAATTCGCGCAAGAAAAAGAACAAACAGTAGAACGATCGATAATTGCAGGAGTGCCGTCGAAAGCGTCAACAAGTTCATCGCTTCTTCTCCTGCTTCTCTAACAGTTCGCGCAGAAACTCACGTTCACTCGGCGTCAATTTCTTGCGGCCAAGCATTTGCACGAGCATCCGCTCGCGTGAACCATCGAACAGTTTTTGCAGCAGATTACCCACCAGACGCGACGAGACATCGTCGAAGGATTTTTTGGCTGCATAGATGAAAGGGCGCTGCTGTGTCTCTTGTTTCAGGAACCCTTTTTCTTCCAGTTGCCGCACGACGTTCGCGACGGTGACATAGGCCAGTTTAGTGCCGTCCTGTTGCAATCGCTTTCGAGCATCCTCGGCCGTTCCCTCACCGTGATCCCAGAACGCGCGCATCACTTCCAATTCACGCTCGGTTAGCTCCCGAGCTTTAGGGCGAACCATTTGTCCGATGCCTCCGAAAATTTGGATATTCAAATTTGGTTTTCGGAATTTAGTGAGATTTGGTTTTACAAATCAATAGCAATCAGAGTGTTGGCGAGTTCGATGCCAAGGCTCAATTGAAGTATCCGCCCATCGCACGCGGGGAGATAACGAGTCGTTCCACTAGGTGAAAAGCCGGGCACGATCACTGCCAGTGAAATTGTATTTTTGGTTTGATAGGGGTTTCGTACCGCGTCTCTGCGATCGTCCAGACGGTTCCAAAGAGCCACAGACAGTATTTACGCGTGTTTACAAGATCAAAGTTTCTACCTTTTGATTGAACGATCTCAGACGAATCCAGCCGGACAAGCAGCGGAGCCACGTAGCTTGGGATCGCGTTACTTCCGGTCTGCTCATGGTGGGCGGCTACGTCACCCATGCCCCAGCGTTTGGTTGGAGCACCGAGTGCAAAATAGACGGCGATGAGCAGAGTGACGAAGAGCATCATCTTGACTGAGAAACGCGGTCGCATGGTGGTTCCGACCGTGAGGAATCTGGTCGCTGGTATCGGCGCCGATCGCTCCGCCGATCGTAGCGTCTCGGGTCCTTTTGGACCGATACGTTCGCGACTTGATCGATGATTCTGCAACTTTGACCCTCGGTCTTCACCGTTCACGAAGCGACAAACTCAAACACGATTCTAAGTCGATTTCTCTCTTACGGCTCTGCGGCAGATTCTAACCTCTTTCAGTCAATCTTTCTTTGACGGAGATTGATTCCGATGAATCCTCGCGAAGCGGATCCCCATTGAGTTTGAATCTCTGTCTTACCCATTGATCGAGGTCATCCTGCAAGGGAACGTAAAACACAAAGAACAGGAAAACAGAGGCAAGGACGTAATTGCCCGCCTCGACCATGCTTAGCGCACCGATCGTGAACAACACGACCGCAGCGGTGGTCGAAAGATTGAGAAACAAACGACCCATTGGCTTAGTCCTTTGCGGAAAACGAGCGGTCCCTGAGTGTCGGGAACGAAAGGCCCTGATTGTCGGAATTGAAAGGCCCTGCGGGACAAGGCACGAAACGCCGAAAACAGAGGCGCGACGTATTCGCCCCATCAAGTAACTTTCGCATATTTCGCTTTTTTCGCAGTTTCGTTCATCGCGGTTTCGTTCATCGCAGTTTCGTTCATCGCAGTTTCGTTCATCGCAGTTTCGACTCAATCATTCGGCGATGAAAAATCGATGGTTCCGTTCGTCCTATTAAGACCCAGAGGAAGTCCATGTAAATCTGCATTCACGGCTGTCAGATTGAACTCACAATCGGATGGTTTTAACTCAAGCAACCCGATTGAATTCCAGGTCATCGTTTCTTCATCGTATACCTTTCCCTTGGTTATGACCTCTAAACCGTCGATGGAGACATTTCGCACGGCGTCTTGTCCGCGTTCCCACGTGAAAGGAGCCATGTTGTAGCGTCCATCCGGATCAACACCTCGAATCACCAACCCCTTGATCTGAGCGTGAACAACACGCGACTCACCGCCCCAACCGAATTGCAAGGGTGCTCCATTTCGGTGATGCTCAACCGTCACATTTTCGATCGTGATGTCGTTGTAAATCTTGATGCCGTCATCTGCCGTGCTGATCAAACAATTCTTCAACGACGAACCGGCGGATCCGGCGAATCCATCGCTGTTGTTGTTATCGCCTGCGCGAGTGTCGAGGAGAGAACATGAGTCAACGTGGATGACTGCTTGATTCGCATAGCC
Source organism: Planctomycetota bacterium (assembly GCA_039179795.1). GTDB lineage: Bacteria > Planctomycetota > Planctomycetia > Pirellulales > Pirellulaceae > Rubripirellula. The sequence goes on from JBCDEM010000025.1 coordinate 12,928, forward strand.
CGAGATGAGGTATCCACGTGGATTCACCACTGTTAAATGAGAAACATGCACGACAGCATCTTCAATGACGCTGATACCGCTGTATTTCCACTTGTCGCTTTCGGCCACATTCCACTTCGTTGTCCATGACTCTTCATCGGTTCCAAACAGGATTGATGTTTTTCGATTCATTCCAAGGATGTGCAGCGGGTTTGTTACCTTCCGATAGAGAACTCGAAAGCCACCCGTTACGGTGACATCCGCTTGAATGACGATTCGTTTCACATCGGCAGGGACACGCCAAAAAAAACCTTCTTCTGAATCCGGCATTGCGCCGCTGGTGACGAAAGTGATCGTTGCTGTCTGTTCATCCCATTCGAATTCACCCGTGTAGTTCGTTGGCAACTCGGCCGCTACGTTCGCACAAATAAACAGCCAACTGAAGATAAAGCACTCGATTCGCATGTTTCGAAGCATCACGTATTCGTCTTTCGCAGTTCGTCTTGGTCGTTTCGAGTCTTTCGCAATTACCCTTCGTCACTTTGCGGTTTTAGCAGTTGTCATTCATCGATTCGCAGTTCTGGCAGTTGTTCTTCATCGTTTCGCGTTTTAGCGTCTTTCTCGGTTCCCTATCTCATCCCATTCCTCGCCATTCAATGTTCTTCTCCATCCGATGAGTGAAAACAACAGAGATCGGGTCGGCCGTGCCATTCATGAACAATGTTGCGCATCAGCAGTGCACAGTCAAATTCTGTCGTACCCACCGGAAACCGCGAGGGATCTTCAAAGTAGCTCGATCGGATTGCGTCAACATCCAGCGAATCGACGTGCCACGTCTCACAGGCTAATTCGAGGCCATCAAACAGACCGGCGACTTGAGTGTCCGAATAGCCAACGGACCCTCGCTCAAAAAAGTGTGAAGCTGATTCGATCGATTCAAAGACAGATGATTGGGGAAACTGCCCAGTAATGGAACCAGAAACGTGGACGTTCGCCGTGTTGTCGTTACTTTCCATCGTCACGGAGAAGTGATCACTGCCCTCGGTCACTTTGAACGTTGCGTGGTGGTGTACGCCCGGAAACACGCGTCCTCCCGCAAGCGAATTGAGCAGCGAATTGGTATCCCGCCGAGGAATATAAACGCCTTGAGCGATTTCACCGTTCGCGTCCCACTCGACAGCAATCCGATGGGCTGCGTTCTCCGATCCGATTCCCCATGGCAACGGAAAGTGCTTTGGACGAATTTGCTTCAGGCGAATCAGACAGATTCCTCCAATGGCATAGCCACCGACAAGTTTTGGGCGGAAAGGCCGCGGTAAAGCGGCCGACATAAAAGCGGGATCAACGCGATAGTTCGCAAGAATCCGACGGTCAATGATCCCACGAATGGCTGGCAATCGCATGTTTCACCCGAACCACAACATCAGTGCTGAACTAGCAAGACGACCGAAAAAACTGCATCCATATCACTCTAGCAACAAGCACTCAGATGAGCCCACTGGATGCATCATGGTCACTGAATCAGCCTGGTGACATGGCTAGTCACGACGTCTTCGAGTTAACAGAAGCACTCCTAAAGTGGCTGCAAAGAAAGACGCCCCCCCAACGATGAGGATCCGTCGAAACGCCACATTCGCCAACTCCGCCGGACGAGTTGCCGAGCTTCCTTCGTCAAACAACTCAGGGCACACAATCTTTGTTAACGGCAGCGAATCGGCAGACGGCGGCGTCTCGGACATGGCAGCCGCTCGCAGTTCCCAATGTGCCAAAACAGCGAACGCCGTTCCTAGCAACCCAAGCAGCAAAACCAATGCTCCAAGTTTTTTCATCGTAAACTCAACCTCAAAGGATGCAGGATCTCGCGCACCGGCTACACGCGATCATCCATCCTATCGTGTTCGAGATCGATTGGATTCGCAAATTCGCTGGCAGTTTCTGACGAAGCCAAAACGACCGAAAGCCAGATGCCGAAAGGGATTCCGACCCAGAACAACGGCGACACCATGGGAATACAGGCAAGTCCGGCGGCAACGCGACCGCTCCGCAAGTGCCGTAGCCTTCGAATCGAAACCATCGCCCGAAGCATAAAGGCCGTAATCGCGACGTGTCCCACAGCAAGAACAATTTCCAGGGGTGATGCAGGGCTCATATTTCGCGTGAGCAACTCGATGCTGAGTATCAAGCCAGCGATGCAGTATCCGACGATTTGAATGATCAGCAGCAGAATAATCCCGGTCGACGGCCCACGTATCCGACGGATCGTGGCTTCTCTCGAGTCGCACAGAGAAGACTGCTCGATGGGAGGCTGATAAGGATTCGATTCCATAGGAATTACGTTCGGTACGTCACGCCATGACTAACGAGATATTGTCGCTGTTCGTTTCGCGATCGTTTCGCGATCGCAGCATCTTGTCCTGGCTAACCTCGCCAGATCACTTGCGATTGGTGATTCTGTTTTTGGATATTCAATCACCTTCAGGATCCCCGAAATCGGTATCCCCGAAATCGGTATCCCCAAATTCGGTATCCCCAAATTCGGTATCCCCAGGCCACTCAAACGTCCCCACATCCATGAAGGCGTAACACTTAGGGCAATTCTGAGTCGTTCCATTCTGTGACGCCGGAAACTCACTCGCTTGACCACATTCTTCGCACGTCGACGTGATGGGCGGCGCCTCATCAATTTCCTGCCGACGTTTCACTCGCTGATCCTCAAACAGACGAATTAGTTCCGAGGCTCGATCGGTATCCGATTTGTCAATATAGACCTGTGGTTTATGGAATTGGCTTATGGCCCCAAAAGCAAACAGACTCGCACCAGAGTAGTCTTCGACTGCGTAGGCAACGACACCGTTCGCCTCAAGCCACTGGACGACCGAGTGCGCCTCGAGATTGCCATTCGCTGTGTATGCGACGATCGGATCCTTAAAGTCCATGTGGTTTTTGCCGTCATTTCTGAGAGAGATACGGTATCGGAGCTGAAGTCGAACCGGATTTTAAAGAGAGGCTCTTTGCCTCATCCTTACGGACTTTGCGTAGGAACTCGCTCCGCCATCGAATCCAGTAACGGACGAACCACGCGTGGGTAGGATGGCGCGAGTCCCGCGGCAAAGTAACGCGTCAGATGCATCTCGCCTGCACCGATTGGGTGAGCACCCTTTCGGACAATGTACATTCGCGTGTAACAGTCTCGTAATGTCTGGCGTTCGGTATCGACGCCCATCCAAATCAGATCAACGATGATATTAAAGGGCGCAAAGATCCAAAGCATAAGACGCAAAGTCATTGCCGCGATCGTTGGACGCTCGCCCCTCGTTGTGACAATCTGCAAACCACAAACTTGATAACCAACCGTGCGTATCCACGAGCGTTTGGCAACCGTCAAATAGAGCCACGTCGCGACCATCCAAAGCACTACAAAGAGTCCATCGGGTGTTCGCCCTGTTCCCGGATCCCAGAAGAGGATCACGAGCGGAATCCAAATCGCAATGGCCATCACAACGATTGTGACACCATCGATCAACCAAGCGAGAATCCTCCGAATAAGCCCTGGATAAGCGTCTTCGTGAAAGAAGACACCACTCCCAAGAGATCTATCTCTAGACGGTGCGTCGATCATCGAGGCGATGGAACTGGATCGTGGTCACAAATTCGAGGCGACTTGGTCAGGAGAGAGGACCTTAAGTCTATCAAGATGGTGCGTGAAAAGCACGGACCCATCCATCACAATGCGCACGATTGAAAAACGGTTACAAATCGTGATTCAACCGATCGAAGATTCGTACGATCAGTCTTCCTCATCGATGCCCAGCTCTGAAATGCAATCTCGGATCAAGTGAGCGGGGACCATTTTGGATAGCTTGGCGCCGGTTGCATCATTGACGACACCGACGTACATCCCAACAACGGTTGTGGAGTCGTCTTCGCGAGAGAAAGTGAACGTCGGCCCGCCGCTGGTTCCCTGTGCCAAAGCGGGAGCGCAATACAGAATCGGTTCTTTCCCCCAACTATTATCAGCGAGCGTGACTCGCGATGCGACATTCCCGACAACAGCTAATGGCGAGACATCGTCTCCGGCTCCAATACCCAGCGGAAACCCGATCGTCACGATGGACGTGGTTCGCGGCGGAGGCATTTTGCAAAGTGTGCTCAAGGGAATGGAGAGCGACGCGAGTTGATCAAGGTAAACTTGATTCCCTTCTCTAGCTTCGATGACTGCGACTGCGACTGCGAAGTCAGACGTTGGATCGCGATGCCAAGGATTCTTAGAAGGTGCGATCAATGATCGAAGCGTGACCCACTGTGACGCACCGCTCTGATCACGATATCGAAGTCGGCTGTCCGCATTCGTCTCAGCCGCTGCATGTCCCGCGGTCACAAGGTAAAGCTGCGATTCATTGTCAACAATGAATGCAGAACACAGCTTGCCCGTGTTCGGTTGCGACGGAACTCGCGATTCGATGCAAACGACCCTGTCCAGTGGATCAACTTCGTTCCGACCATCAGCCACACATCGTGTTGCGTGTAACGCTAAACAAAGCAGCAGTGACAAAGTCCATTTCATATTGAATTCCTACGGCGTATCCCAGGTCGAGTCGATTCCAGTGATGCTTCATTCTTTGCGTCGGAGAAGGGCGTCCGGTTGTGCGCGGGGTAAGGCAATCAGAATCGAATTCCTATCATCGGACACCTGAAGATCAAATTGGATCGTGTCTGTTGTTACTTCACGAAAGGAATCCGCCAGCGGTAGCGGACTCGCATCATCCTGCCAGGTGCGCAAATTCAATTGTCCATCTTCGATCCACCAAAACCCCTTGAACTGCCCCGTATCGGTCGAAAATTGGCGATCTGCGTGGAACGTCATCGCCGAGAGCTCCGTGTTGCCGTCCGGCGTGAATTGACGCCAACCGCCTACCAATTCCGTTTCGTTGGGAGTGAGCGGGTAATCGTATCGACGCTCAAAACGAAACATAACGGCTACGGTACAAAACACCGCCAAGACAACACATAGCACCGAAAGGATCAATCGTCTTTGTCGTTGGTTCATTGGGAGCTTTCCCTATTCGTGCTTCGCGCCCGACAAGTTGACTGACAAGCTGACCGACAAGCCGGCTGACACTTGAAGGCTTACAGATCCACTACCACGGTTCGGAGTTGAATTCTGGGTGCGAGAGTTGTCCAGAAAGTTTGGGTGACAATCCGATTTGAACTTCATCGCAACCCGCTTGTTCGATCAGACTCAACACACGTGGGACTTGTTCGAAACTGACTTTGGGATCAAAGGTGACCTGCGCTCGTGGATCCACGAGCCAGCGTTTCCGATGAGCAACCGCATCCGAAACGACCGCATCGAGATCGTTTTGAGAATAGGTTTCCGATTCAAACGTAAAGTCGCCGTCGACAAGGACCGTTATCCGGATCGTGGGGGATGGCCGCGCCGCAATCGCAGCGAAGATGATGGCAGCAATAGTAATAAGCGCGAAAACGGCGAGTATCGAAAATCTCAGTCTGTGGCGTTTCATTACGGTGATGCGATTAGGAGCGTTTCATTGTCACGATCGATTATAGCGCGCGAAGAAGCAAGCCATGCAAGCCACTCAACGATCCACTTTCGCCTGATCTGCTCGACGTCGACTTAGCCGCGGCGGAACCAGGGCGTGCTCCATCGCTTTCAATATCAACAGAGCTGCGTCTTGTGCGAAATCACAATCCTCATACGTCCACGTATCCGTTGGACGCATGCCATCGATCTGCCGGAATCCAATGCGATACGGCCAATGCGTCTCAACCTCGCTGAGCACTTGAGCCGTGCAAACAACGGGAACAGCATCGGACTCACTGCGAACATCTCGCGTCGCAAATAGGAGCGTCGAATGTGATGTCCCAACGTAAAGGTCAGGCCCATCGACGCACTCCAAGTACTTGAGAAGTTCGATCATCCTTTCGTCGCGTGTGTCACGGAGAGTCTGCTCGTCAGCACCCGGTTTCGCCCTAAGCGACTCGAAGAGTCGTTCCCGGGTCTTCCATTGATTCGAAAGTCCATGCAGCTGCATAACTTGTGATTCCCCTTCCGGATTGACCCATCAATTCTGCGTTTGGTCAACCAAATCGGAAAGTCTCTGTGTCTGCTCGTCCGAGAGGTCTCGCTGTGAAGAGTGGATGAGTTCCGTTTCAGGCGGCGCGCCTCGTTCCACAAGAAGCTTTGCAAGATCTACCAATCGAGCCCGACTGGGGAGCTGCAATTTGATCTCGTGATGTTCGAATCCCTTAGGATCAACAACACCATACGAACCTGTTAATTTGCCACCACGCTGTTCGAGGTGATCGGTAATAGGCTCTTCAAATTGTTCGTTTCGCTCCCATGATGTAAGCGAGAGAGGAATGACGACCGTGACGGCGATTGTCTGGTTTTTGTTCCACCGATAATTCTCAACGACGTTATTTAACGGAGCACTCGTCCAGCGTAGAACAGTAAATCCCATGAGGATCGCAATCAACATCAACCACAGCTTAACGAGCGGAACAAACCCCGATTGCGACTCAACGTCCAGCACAGCACCTTTTTGCGGCGCGGTGAGTCCTACTAACGCAATAAGAATCGGTAGCCCGAAAAGCATCAGTGCAAAGACCACATCCGGCGACTGCAGGTACAGGAAAAACACTGCCGCGGCGACGGTGATCATTACGAGCGATTGAAAGTGAAACCGCATGCCCAACAAACTCACTGCGAAAGGGTTTACCAAACGAGCGACCTGCCCACCGCGAAGCGGTGTAACAGTAAAGCCCGAAGTCGCGCAGCGCACCTCGGGTTAACGATCCGTTAACGCCGCACGCCGATGGAGTGCAACAGAGTTGAATGGTGCGACACCTTCGGCGTCAGGCGGTGACTTTCAATTTTACCTGGGTGCACTGCGCGACCCAAGTCCGTACGGTTAAACGCCACAGGAGTGAAGATCGATTATCAGTCAACCACCGCGAAGCGGTGAAACAACAAAGCCCGAGATCGCGCAGCACAACTCGGGTCAACGATCCCAGATAGATCATTCAACCGTCTTCTATCGTCCACTCGCCTTGATCGGGGCCGTGTAAAAAAAGTCAGGGTCCATTCCAGGCACTTCAACGGCGTCACTGGCGAGAGCTTCGACAAAGAAGAACGCCTCCGTTTCCGTCAACCCAGCATATTGAGCGGTACGTCGCAAAAGAGCCGAAGGCGCAACTTTTGCCAGTGGTCGATAGAAATCGATCACGTTCGCTTGCGTCGCTTCGGAAACACTGCCGATGCCAAAGACGTAAATCGCAGGCGCGAAGGAGAGAAAATAAAAAACGGGTAGTAACACGGCGAGCAAGGCGGCAGTAAGCCCCGTTCGTTGCAACAGATTTCCACGTCGATTCTCCGACACGTCAGCCTCCCTGGACGTCTTTCACGTTAAAAAAACCGTCCAATCATATGGAAGACGACGGAAACCACACCAACCGATATCGCAATAAGGACCGGACCGAATAAAAGGAACCCAAAGAGAATACGAACTGCCATCCGCAACCGAAACAGCATCGACGTTTCGGTCGTTGTGTTGTCGTAAGGTGGATCAAATGGATTCATCTCGATAACACCGTGAGATCATCTCCCATCGTGGATGAGGCAGCGAGACCCTCATTCCTGTGGATTCTACCTTCTCAGCGCGAAAAATTAAAAGTGAAGACTGAGACTGAGAAAATCTGGTGCTCCTGGCTTATCCGCGACGGTACGCACCGGTTGCAATGAGAGTGAGCAGACCGACGAACGGAGCCATACTGAGAACGAACCATCCAGCTCGCTCATCAAATACACGGGTTAACCACCATCCGCACGCTGCAATGCTTGTCGTTAGAAGGACCGTCATCACAACAAACACGATCCGTCGGCCTCGTGTCATTGGTTGACGCGTGGTGGATTGCCCCCAGATCTCTGGCGGTGGAGATAACGATTCGCTTCCATTCTCACCGCTCTCCAACGCCATCTGTAGTTTCAAATAATAATCCAGCAGCGGTTCTAATCTCGCTTTCCGCGCTTTTTGGTTTAGCCTCCACAGGTAAATGCAGACTGCACCACATAGACCGAGATAGGCGGTTATCCATACGGAGAATTCTGGGTAACTGACGCCAAGACAAACGAGTGTCATACTGGTGTAAATCGGCAGCAAATACCACCACACAACGTGCTTCAACAATCGCACTTGCCGTCGAAGATAGTAGATCTCATCAGCAAGAAAATCAGCGTAGTTTGACGATGAGATATCCTGCAGGGTCCGTCGACGTGCCAACCATAGAACGACGGGAATCTCAACACAGACCGCAATCAATACCGCAAAACCGATAAAGTCGAGCCAGTTCTTTGATGAGCTGATTCCAGTGATCCCAAAGACCAAGATCACGAAAGCTGCAACGGACTCGGCAACGTCACGGTGCAGCACGACTTTCTGAGTTGACCGCGTGTTCTTCTGAACCGCTTCGCTGAGTTTTGAAAACCTCTCGCTTGAAATGCCGGAAGCCGATTGCCACATGCTCTTTAAGTGCTCAAGTTCACTCATCGTCCGACTCCCAATGTTTTAGGCGATCACGTATGCGACTGATACGCGTACGAATCGCGCCGTGGCTTACTCCCATTGCCGCCGCAATTTCCTGGTTGGTGAGATCATCCAAGTACATCACAAGCACTGCCTGATCGATTTCGGAGAGTGCATTCAAAAACCGGTTTAACAAATCCAGCTCGTGGCACGTTGATTGACTCGATGGCAGTTGATCGGGTGGCAAACGTTGATCGGGCGGACGACGTTTCGCGCGATGCGATGACCGCTTCCACGTGATCGCTGTATTGATCGCGATGCGGTAAGCCCAAGTGCTGAGCGTTGCTTGTTGCTGATAATCCGGCAACGAACGCCAGATTTGCATCAAGATCTCTTGCACGAGGTCCTCGTTGTCCGCGCCACCGTAAACACGCGAGATCCGTCCAAACCGCGCACGATTCTCACTCAGAATCTGTTGAAATTGCTCGGCCCGATCGGATTCACTTTGTCTCACAGTAGATTGGTCGCGATTGCCGTGCCGTTGTTACACGCAACCGACGGATTTCAGAGAAGCGTCCACCAATCCACGACGTGTTGCGCGGCAAATGAAGGGTCAGCGAACTGGGGAGGCAACAACTAGGGCGATTCAAGGATCTCCGTGAGACGTGCGACGTTCTGCTGCATGGCCTTCAAGAAGTCCCCTTGTCTCGGCACGTTTCCAGTTGGGTTGAATACGATCGACTGCAATCCCATGCCATCCAGTTTGGAGCGGATTCCCGGCAGTGGCTCGGCCTCCCACAGCATCGTCTTCGCAGGATGCCGTTCAAGCATGTCACCCAGTTTCGACCACTCGGCTTCGTCTGGCATCTGATCAGGCTCCCAATGGACACTCTTGAGATTCAATGCGTAGCGGGAAGCCAAATACTGGTAGACGGGATGCGATCCGATCACGGGCAGCGCACGCTGGTCTTCCGCAACGCTCAGCAGGGCTTGATCGAGCTTCTCCAACTCGGTTTTCAAACTGACAAACTGACTCTCAAAGGCCGTTGCATGATCAGGCATGAGTTCCGCGAGCGCATTGCAAATCGATTCAGCTTGCATACCCGCCAATTGAAAATCGAGCCACGTCGTCGACGCTAACTCTCCGTGCGAGTGTTCGCCATCGGGTCCGTGCTGATGAGTCACCGCATCATCGACATAGATGTACTGCTGTCGCGCTTCGGCCGATGTGTTGAGAAGCTTGGAATCGGGCAATGAGTTTCGCCTGATCCACTTCGCATAGCTGGCTCCGTTGAGCAGGATCAAATCTGCTTGCTGGAAAGCCGTGACGGACGCGACATTGGGATTCCAAAAAGCGGGATCTAAATCATCCGGGACGGGGAAATGAACGTCGATGTATTCTCCACCGATCTGCTCCGCGAAAAAAGCGAGTGGATAGTTGACGGCATAAACCTGCGGACGGCCACTGATCAATGCGTTTCCGTTTGCTGCTGAACGCGACCCGTTCGACTCATCTTTCGCGCACCCGCCGGATCCACAAACGGTCAAGAACGTCAAACCGAGCACAACGGGAGCCAAATGGAATTGACGCATCGATGCTGTCTCACTTTTGAAAGCTACTGAGTTGCTTTGAATCTTCATAACAGGAACCATTCAATCGCTTGGTTGCTAAATTGTCGAGCAACAATCGTCAATGCCGTCGCAACACCACCGCTAAAGAGGATCACCAGCACGATCTCCCAGGCAACCACCCAAAACAACCGTAACCTTGCAACGCCGATTTTGCGCATCGTTGCTAACTCTTGACGGCGAATACGAAGCGACAGCGCAAACACGAGGATGAGTGAGAGCGTCGTCGCGACGCCTAATAAGATGGTTCCCGCAAGGATGAAAGTGCGAACGCGCAAGATCACCGCCAACAATTCCCCCATCACGGAAGACGGCTGCAGAATTTGTAAATCATCTTTTGCCGATTGAAACTGACCCATCAACAGTGTTTTCGAACGTTGATCCTGCGGCATTGCGATCACGCCGGTCAGCGGAAACGAATCCGCATTGCCATGAAAATGGAATGACGCTGCATTTTCAGGCGTAATTTCGGTGTAGGTCAGAACGGATGCGTTGGCAGTTAAACGATTACCATCCTTTTCCAGGAGTTCGTCTGCTGCTTCTTCATTGGCCAAGTCTTGATGACCGTGTCCCAAACCGGCAATGATCCACGCAGTCTTTACGTCGACAAAAATCGCCGAATCATCGGGGGATCCCGACGCCTGAAGTACACCGACAACATTCATCTTCAACGGGTACACGCCGGCCAGCTCGAAGATATTCTCCGATTGTGAAAGCAACGAGTTTCCAGGCGACAACTCAAGTGCTTTCGCAACGTCCGCTCCCAGCACGCATTCGCCGAGCATGGCAAACGGCCGGCCCGAAGCCATTTGTAAATGACGAAAGGCAAAGTAATCCAACGTTGTGCCGACGACCGGTTTCTCTCGAGCGCGAAATCGAATGTAAAGCGGAATCGCTTCGGCGTACTTCGATGAACGCACACGCTCGAAAGCCGCCATATTCGATTCGACGGGAGGATTCGATTCGAAATACAACGAATTTAAGACCAGCTCGGTCTCACTTCCTTTGGCTCCAACCAAGAGAGGTGTCGCTTGGGCGCGACGCTGAAGCTGTTCAGCGCTCTCATCGACCAGTGCATCGACTCCCGCCGGTAAGAACAGGGTCAATGTGATCACCGACGCCAAAATGCCTGTCTTGACCTTGTGAAAACAAAGATGCCTCCAAGCGATGTACAAGCTATCGAACATACAAGTCGGAAAACGGAATGCGGTAGAGTGACATCGTTTGCAAATCGGAAGAGTGGATTAAGCCTGTCCTTGAAAAATCTGTTGCAACGACAGTTGGCCTACCAAAAGGGGAAGATCCTCGTTGCTTCATCCATTACGTATGACTCAGTGAATCGTTGCCTGATCCACAACGTTTGATTTCGGACCAATTCTGGCCATCCTTGGGTGAGCACACTTCGTACAGCGTTTCAAATCGGTCAAGCAGTCCGTGATCGTGAGTCACCATCACGACCGACACGTTCTGACGCGACGCGCTCTCCAACATGAGATCGAGCACTTTTGCCTTGCTGGTTGGATCCAAGTTGCCTGTCGGTTCATCCGCCAGCAATAGAGTGGGCTCGGTGACCAATGCACGTCCAATCGCAACACGTTGGCGTTCGCCGTGAGACAACTGACTTGGATATCGCATTAGTTTACTCGCGATCTCTAATTGGTCGGCCAAACGAGTTGCACGCTCTCTTACCTGCGGAAGCAAGCTCAACGAACCATGCAATCGAAACGGTAACAACAGATTATCGAGCACACTCAAGTATTCCAACAATTCAAACGACTGGAAAACGAGCCCAATCTTTGTAATGCGCAGCTCACCTCTTGCAGCGCGACTCAGCCGAGCGAGATCACAACCATCAACAACCACGCGGCCTTGATCAGGCAGAATAATTCCCGCCATCAGATTAAGTAGCGTACTTTTCCCAGAACCACTGGGGCCGATAAGGGCCGTCTGCCGCCCGGCATCGACGATGAATCGTTCGATGTGAAGCCGAAACTCATGTTTCGGGTAAGCGAATTCCAGTTGCGATATTTCTAACAACGCGCGTCTCTGTGTGCCAAATGCTGATTAAGTCGGTGACATTGTAAGCATCGGTTGATTGGAACGCGGGTTCGCCATTCCCAAGAGTTGCGATCGAACCGTGAATCCGACGGTAACAAAGACTGTTGGAAGCGGAATGGCGCGGGTATACATAGAGTCCTCTGTCCACAGGGATCCAGACACGACGTTCGGAACCCTCGAACCAATGAGGGTTCTTGTCCGAAGAATACGCGCCCGCGCGACGCATCAGACTCATTCCGCAGACATCAATGACTCACGTCAAACATCTCATTGAATCGGTTTGCGTGCTGATTTTCCTCGTTCAGACCGTTCAAGGGAGCGAGAGTCGCCCGCACCCGGTGTCCGTCACACAGACGTACGCCTATGTCACTCGTGAGGCGATCGATGTCAAAGTTCAGGTGTTTCTGGAGGACCTGTTTCTCTTTCATAACCTGAAGCCGAACGACCAGGATTTTCTGGAGCCGGACATCCTGCGATCGGGCGTCGAAGCACACAAATCGTTCCTCCTGGAAAAGTTTGTCATCCGTGACTTGAGTGGTGTGGCGATCCCGGGGCGAATCGTCGGCGTTGACGAGCTTGACCTTCCGGCGGAAGGCGTGTCGCTTGGCGAGTTAATGGCTCATACGCTCATTTTCCAACTTCGCTACGAACTGCCGCTGGCGCCGGAATTTCTGACGGTCAGCCAGAACTTTACCGATGCGGATGGCTTAATCCCGTCCGAGATGAACCTGACCGTCAAGCAAGAGAATGGCGGAGAGGCCTACGCGACGACATTGAAGCCGGATGAACCGGATACCATTCGATTCAACTGGAATCTGCCGCCCCTGTCCGCCGAAGCGTCGGAAGAAGAACGCCAGAAATGGATCGCCCAACAGCAGGAGGAGACGCTCGGCATCACGAGTTACAGTTCTGTCTACTCCTTCTTGTACATCGACGGATATGAAGTTCGGCACGAGATTCTGATCCCGTTGCTCACGTTAGAAGACAGCGTTCTGATCGCTCGCGATGACGACGAATTCCTGGATATTGCCGAGCAAGACGCTGCTCGGCAGCAGATCGAAGCCTATTTCAAGACCGGCAATCCGATCGAGATCGATGGTGTGAGTGTTCAGCCGTTGGTCGAGCGATGTGATTTCTACGGATTGGATTTCAAAGACTTCGCCCAGCAATCGGAACGAAAAGACGTCAGCTTGGCGAGCGCTCGGGTCGGCATCATTCTCACCTACCCTTCGATTAGTGCTCCCGAAGTCCTGAAACTGACGTGGAATCGATTCAACAACTACGTTTGGACCATCAACATGGTGGTCTTTGCATTTGAGGAAGTTTCCAAGGTCACGTTATCGCGTCTGGATTCGAGCAATGTTTTCGAATGGGAAAATCCAGGGCAGCCCGAACGTCCGCCGGTGGAGGCCGTGACCGCAGCACCTTTCGAACCGTCACGCTGGTCCCTGCCCATTCTGACGCTTTGCTGTGTCGTTCTTTGCCCGATCGTCCTGATCGGAGCCAGCTCCCGAGCGTCCGGCACACGGGGCGTGACCTTCGCGATCGTGGGACTGCTGATCGTCGCAGCTGCTGGCTGGCCCTTTCTTCGATGGGACGTTGCCAACCCGTTTGAGCGATCCCCGGCGGTCTCTGAGACCGAATCGGATTCGGTTTTTGCCTCGCTACACCAGAATCTCTATCAGGCCTTCGATTATCGCAACGAAGAAGAGATCTACGACGCGTTGGCGAAGAGCATTGACGGGGAATTACTAGAAGAAGTCTATCTACAGATAAGACGCGGCTTGGAAATGCAAGAACAGGGCGGGGCGGTCTCAAAAATCCGAGACGTGGAAATTCTGGCAGGAATGCAACAGTCGCGGAACCCTAACACCCAGGAGCGATTAAATTCGGAGGACGGAAGGCAGTTTCGCTACACGAGTCGATGGAATGTTGCGGGGACCGTAGAGCATTGGGGGCACATACACGCCCGCACCAATCAATACGAAGCCGCGTTCGATGTCGAAGTACGAGACGGCTTATGGAAAATCACGGGCATGGAGCTATTGGCTGAAAAGCGTTTGAGTTTTGAGACAAGCCTTCGAAGCTTATAAACGCGTTTGCACGAAATCGTTTTCACCAACTTATTGAACTCTATTTGGATACCTTATGAACAATCGAATCGGCATCCCCTCCTTGACGCGATGGTTCGTCGTTGTGGGCTCCCTTTTCGGGATTTCGGTAGTTTCTCTAGCAGAAAACAATACCGCCACCGTCGAACGCGTCGGGAACGATATTGAATACCTCGCATCCGACGAACTAGAAGGACGCGGTCCAACCACCAAAGGACTGCAGGTTGCGGCGGAGTACATCCGCGACCAATTCAAGGAAGTTGGCCTGGTAAGCGGTACCGAAGACGGCAGCTTCATGCAGCCCTTCGACATCACCGTAGGGACCGAACCGGTCAAAGGAAAAACATGGCTCATCTTGAAAGGCCCTGAAGGCCAAGAGCTGAAACTGGAAGCCGGCAAGGACTTCCAACCACTCGCCACCGGTGGAAGCGGTAGCGCCAAGGCAGACGTCATCTTCATCGGCTATGGCATTTCAGCCGAAGATAAAAAGTACGACGACTATCAAAACATCGACGTCAAAGACAAAGTGGTTTTGATGATCCGCCGCGAGCCGCAGCAAGGCGATGAAGAAAGTGTGTTCGATGGCAAGAATGTCACCAGCCACTCCTACATCCGAACCAAACTGCAAGTCGCCAAGCAAAATGAAGCGGCCGCGATCTTGATGGTCAACGATCCCTTTAGCACCGAACAAGCGAAAGAAGATCAACTTTCCAAACCAGATGGCTTCGGTACAAACGGCATCGACATGCCGATGGCACACCTGAAGCAAGCCGTTGCCGATCAATTGTTGGGCGATACACCCGTCAAAACGGCGGATGGCGAAAAGCTGAACAGTATCGCTGCGATCGAAAAATCGATCAACGAAACGCTCGCTCCAATGTCTCAACCACTTGAAGGCTGGACGGCGGAACTCGAGTTTGAGTTCGAGCAAGTGACTGCGGGAATCGCCAACGTCGTCGGTGTCCTCGAAGGTGCCGGCCCCTTGGCCAACGAAACGGTCGTCATTGGTGCTCACTATGACCACCTCGGATACGGTCCTTTCGGCTCACGACGCCCGGGTGTGAAGGCGATTCACAATGGTGCGGACGACAACGCCACGGGAACAGCCGCCGTGATGGAATTAGCACGACGGTTCGCGAATCGGGACGAGAAACCCGCTCGGCGAATGGTCTTTATCGGTTTCACCGGAGAAGAACGTGGGCTGCTGGGCAGCAATTACTACGTCGCCAATCCACTGATTCCGTTGGAAGACACCGCCGCGATGATCAACTTCGACATGATCGGCAACCTCGGTGACAACGGACTTCAAGTCGGTGGCGTTCGCACGGGCAAAGAGTTTGCAGCGATCGTTGAGACAGTCATTAGCCAGGGTTCGCTGAAGGTTAACACTTCGATGCCAATGGGTGGCAGCGACCACGCCGGCTTTTATCGCAAGGGAATTCCGGTCGTCTTTTTCCACACCGGCCTGACCGATCTTTACCACACTCCCGATGACGACTTTGAGCTGATCAATGTCGAAGGGGTCGTGAAAACGATCGACTTTGCTGAACAGTTCCTGGACGAGGTCGTGAGCATGCCGCAGCGTCCAGAACACGTTGAAGGTGTCGGACGTCGACCACCACGTCGCGGTGCCATGGCGTACATCGGAATCGTGCCTGACTACTCCGAAAACGATGGAGGACTTCGCCTCACGGAAGTGACCGAGGGTGGACCCGCCGCTGATGCTGGATTGAAAGCCGACGATATTATCACCAAGATTGGTGACACTTCCGTGGCTGATATCCAAGGCTTGACCGGAGGCCTGCGAAAATACCGCCCGGGCCAGAAAGTCGACATCGTTGTCAAACGAGGCGACGAAGAATTGACGCTTGAGGTCACACTGGGTCGACCACCACGACCGAATGGGCGATAGCGGACAAGCAAAGCCCGATCAGTCATCGGGCTTTGAGTTCTTCAGCGTGACGACGTTTTCAAACGCGTCGTCACGCTTGTTGAGTCGGTAAAGCATTCATCTGGGAAGCGAATTCACTCGACTCCCATCTCTTGCAACAGGTGATCCGCACCGAAAACGTTGCCCGTGATCCATAGCGCGTAACGGATATCGACACCGATTGATCGACTGTACGACTCATTCCAAGCGAAATCATTGATCGTGGCCTCAAACGCACGATCAAAGTTGACGCCGACCAGTTTCCCTTCGCCGTTGAGAATGGGACTACCGGAGTTTCCTCCGGTTGTGTCCGTGTCATACAAAATGCCGGTTGGAATGTCCTTCAATCGCGGGTGGGCAAATAAACCAAAGTCTTTCATCGCGTGCTTCTCGATGATCGACTCCGGCAACACGAACGGCTCCTTACCAGTTGCCTTGGCAACCGCTCCACTGAGTGTCGTAATTGGTGATTTGTAAACGGCATCCTCTGGCGAATAACCTTTGATACGACCATGCGTTAAACGCAGTGTTGCGTTTGCGTCAGGGACGAATTTCTGTCGCTCAAACTCCTGTTTGACCGTGACGAGATTCCCATAGAGTTGATCGAGCTTTCCCTCCCGCGACTTCGACTGTTCACGCAGTTTCAAGTACGTTGGGTAAAGTCGGATGATGGCGGCAATCGCTGGATCATCCAACGCCTCCAGTTCCTTGGGGCTCTTGTCATAACACGATTCAACAAATTCGGCATCGCCCAGTGACGTCCCGCTATAGAGTTCGCCAAGTGAATCACCCGATGGCAATAAATCGCTGATCCCTTTCGTTTTTTCGCCAGCTGAACGGACGCGTGTAAGCATTTCTTCAAGAATCAAGCGATCCGTGGGAGCGTGAAAATCCTTGATCGCCAACATGAGACGACGACGCGTCAGATCAATATTGCGATCCATATACGGGGATTCGCGCTCGACATCGGATTTTTGTCGCTCGACGGCGCTATCGTAGATCGTGAAAGCAAAGTACATCAAACGACTCGCTGAACGCATATTGTCAACGTCCAGTTCGTATCGATCGGCTTCCATCTGTTCGTAAACATCCGCGATGTCTTTCAGCAAACTGCCGTACTTCGCGTTGCGATCTTTATCGGATTCAATGAACGTTTGAAGGTCGGATTCGATCGCGGCTCGGGTCGCGACGATGTTCTTTCGCACGAGTCCCTTGAGCTGACCACGTGATCGCTTTTCAACATTTGCCAAACTCTTCATACGTGATGAGTGCTTCAGCATGACGGCGCGGTCATCTTTGCCCGTTTGCTGCATCTGATCGATTTGCCATTGGTACAGATCCACGACGTACGGCAGTCGGACATTCTGTTCGTACTTAAGGAAACTGGAGGTCTTGTGCCGGGCCGTTCGACCTGGATGGCCGATCAGCATCACGAAATCGCCTTCGTCAACACCCTTGGGTTCAACTTGGATGAACCGCTTTGGTTTGTAGGGAACGTTTTCCTCTGAGTATTCCGCGGTCGATCCGTCCGGTGCGACATACGCTCGCATGAAGGAAAAATCACCTGTGTGGCGTGGCCACTCCCAGTTGTCGACTTCTCCTCCGAAGTTTCCGACTGATGCGGGTGGAGCAAAAACAAGTCGCACATCTTTGATGAACGTGTAGAGAAACAGCACGTAAGTCTTACCGGCAAACATCTCCGCGACTTCCGCGCGACGACCAGGATTTCGTTCCTCGGCCGCTTTTTCGAGTTGCTTTTGACGTTGCTCGATTGCCTTCGTTCGTTCTGTGTAGGTCATTTCCGGGGTGATGACAGACAACACTTGATCAGAAACGTCTTCAAACGACTCGGTAATTCGAACCGTGTAGCCTTTGGCCAAAATCTCTTCGCCTAAACGCTTGGCCTGAAATCCATCTCGTAGATAGTCGTTTGTGACGGAACTGGAACTCTGAATCGCTCGGTAGGCGCAGTGATGATTGGTAATGATCAGTCCATTGGGTGAAACGAAAGAACCGGTGCAACCGTTGACCTTACAGATACCGTCAACCAGACAAGTCTGATCGGGACGAAAGACTTCGTCAGCCGTCAGCTTCAGTCCTTTGTCCTTCAGACCCAGTCCGCCAATTTCACTAATCGGGAACATACCTTCGTCCGCGGGGGCAGAGCCAAAGAAGCAGGCAGAAACGAGCAAAGCGGTAAACAAAAATCTCATATCGAATTCCTGGAGAGTTTGTCTTGGTGTGCGACGGCGACCGAATTCTACCATCGATCTGCAATGAACCAGATTCGAATGAGCGAGCGTGTGTTCCTCTTGCCATTCATGTGGCGGGCAACCCCAGAGTCACGCTTAACCACGCCAGGCCCGGTCACTTGCAATAAATTTGCACCTGCACTACAGTGAGTCGGGCGATCGGGATTCGACCCAGAGGCTTCCATTCTGCTGGTTAGCAACTTCAAAAACTCACGCCTTTCGATTCAATCACGACGCCGCTCCAGAAGCTGGCTGTCGTTTTGGAGATAGACCTGATGGCATTCGGAAAAAAAACGAAGACATACGATGTCGTGGTCGTCGGTGGCGGTGCAGCAGGGGTCGGTGTTGCGGTCGCGTTAAGACACGCCGGCATCGAGAACTTTGTGATTTTGGATCGGCAAAAGATCGGTGCTTCGTTTGACGCTTGGCCCGCCGAGACTCGTTTCATCACCCCCTCCTTTCCTACGAATTCGATCGGGATGCTCGATTTGAATTCGGTTGCCATTGGAATCTCGCCAGCCTTTAGTCTCGAAGTCGAGCATCCGACGGGTGCCGAATTCGCGTCACATTTGAGAGCCATCGCCCAGTACTTCGAGTTACCTTCTCGCGATGATTCGAATGTCCTTCGCGTCACCAAAGTCGGAGACGATTTTTGCATCGACACGACCGACGATACCGTGCGTGCAAAACATGTGATCTGGGCAGCGGGCGAATTCCAATACCCGCGTTTGAATGGTTTTAAGGGAAGCGAGCTATGCCGACACACCGCGACCGTGTCGGGCTACGAAAACTTAGAAGGCGATGATTTCCTGATCATTGGTGGCTACGAGAGTGGCGTCGACGCAGCCTATCACCTTTCTTATCGCGACAAACAGGTGCGATTATTCGATCGAGAGTGTCCATGGAAAGACGAAAGCTCCGACCCGAGCATCGCCTTATCGACTTACTCCTTAGAGCGGATGCGCGAACCGTGGTTTGAAGAGCACGTCGAGCTCTTCCCACACACTCCGATCGACTCGGTCGTGAAAACTCCCGAGGGTTTCGAAGTCAAAGCACTCGACGGAAGAGTCTTTCAAACGTCAACACCTCCGCTCTTGGCCGGAGGATTTGAGGGAAGTCATCAGCTGGTCGCTGAGATGTTTGAATTACGCGAAGATGGCTTCCCACTCCTGAGTGAAAACGACGAATCAACGACCGTTCCAGGACTGTTCCTTTGCGGTCCCGCTGTTCGCCACGACAATCACGTTTTTTGCTTTATCTACAAATACCGTCAACGATTCGCGGTCGTCGCTAAAGCGATTGCCACGTCGTTGGGCCTACCAGCGGAACAACTCGAAACGTACCGCAAGTGGGGCATGTACCTGGATGACCTGTCCTGCTGCGGAGAAGAATGCGCAACATGCTAATGAATGAACTGGAAGCGAACTCGGAAACGAGTTTACGTTCCGCAAGACTCGAAAAGATGGTCAGTGTCGAATGGGTCGGACAGACCGTTGCAAGCCTTTGTTGGATCTGTAGCGTATTTGCCTACGGGATCAGCTCGACAGGCGATTGGTTGCAGTTATGCGCCGCGTCGGCTTGGTTGTTGGCAAACGTTTCATCAATCCTGAGCAGCAAGCCCTGAATGATGAGACTGCGTTCCTAACGTGATTGCCGTCGTTTTGAATGTGATTTTTTAAGACTGGATTCGGCCATGAATGCTCAAGACGTCATCCCTACTTCCTACGAACAATGGCGTCATTGCATCGAGGTGAAATGTAAGATTCGTTTGACGTCAAGTTATGTTTCCGAACGGTTAAAGGAACTGCAGAACCGTAACAACGCGCGAACAAAGGAATTCGCGCGAGTCTATGGTGCCGAACATTTGGAACGAACGATTTCTTGGTTTCGCCGAGCATCTGAAGAGGCATCCGGAAAAGCCGGGTGAGCCAGGCGTGGTGTCAACCGCGCGTTAGGAATACGCCTCAAAGTCATCTGCGACTCGCACGGATAGTTGCCGCCACGCCTCCGCCATCAATGCCGCAGGAATGATGACGCGTTCACCATTGTCCCATTGCTGCAGCGAAGACCGACGATACTCCGTGCCAAGTCTATCAGCGATCCCTTGCTCATAGCTGCCGATCCAATCAAGCAACTCGACCGTCAATGACACGCAGTCTTGTCGCTGCGCGTCCGTTGGCGCATCCAGATCAGGCAAATCGGAATCGGACCACGGCGGACATTCAAGCGTCGCAGTCGATGTGTACTGCGGCCGAAACTGAAATCGCGGAAGAAAGACACCGCCGCGATGTGAATCAGAAAAGTAAACACCGAATCCACGCAAGATGACGGAGCGACCCTCGGGCAGTCTCAAAACGTACACGCTTGAGCACTCATCGCGGTCTTCTGGAGGCTTGATTCGATCGAAACCAATCTCCAGCAGCCAGTTTCCTTCTCCACGCGTGATGTCCTTACCCCAACACCACACCTGCTGACTCAATAAATGGATGGCGTGCTCAATCGGCTCGCCGGATTCGACTTGAGCCTTATCACCTGGAAGGACAATCGACATCCCGAACCACCTCAGCATCCACCTCGATTCACGGCGTGAGCAAGACACGCGAGATCATCACACGGCTTTGTGACCAGTATCAGTGTGACAAGCATCACCGATGCATGCACGATACCCCTGATGCAATCAAGTTGCAAGTGTAACCCGATATCGAATCGGTGGATCTGCGGTGCTATTCAGCGAGGCAGTCGAGCAGCTTCGCCTGAAAGTCTTCCCATCCAGAAGTTTTGCGATCAAGAATCAACTCCAAGCGACTGTCACGCCGGTAGGCACTGGGAGAATAACTAGTGACGTCTTTCGCCCGATTGATCGTCCACCAATCATCTTCGCATCGGAAGACACCCTTCAATCGAACGACGGGATGGACGTACCCCAGGAGATCAAGCAGCTTCGCGCGATCGAATACATCATCGACATGAAAGATCCATCCGCACGCGTCGTAGTGAGGGTCTTCGTTTTGAAATCGAACGGGATCACGTGGCCGAGGTTGATTGGCGGCACTGGAATCCTGCGAAGACGTTTCTGAGTGTTGATCGGGCTCATCCGGTTCCGGTTCGTGAACCGGCAGTAGTTCGGTCTTCGTTTTCGCGGGAATGGGATGGGCATCGGCAAACATCGGAAATCGAGTCGTTTCGAATTTCCGATCCAACCATTCAGGATCCAACTCCCCAAAGCTCGTCTCCACGACCAACTGCTTAGGCGGGCGAAAGTCCTCGACCCACTCTCGGCAGCGATCAATCAATTCGCGTTCACGTCGATCGGTCCAATTAAGCACAACGATGTCGGCCAGTTGCACCTGATCTTGAAAGACGGCGGTTTCGCGCCAACGGGTATCATCGAAATCCTTTGGATCGATCAAACAAATCACGTTTCGCAAGTCGATGACTCTGGAAAAATCATCGCTCCGAAGAATATCGACCACTTTGGCGGGGTGACTGAGCCCGGAGGGTTCCAGGATCAAACGATCGGGACGCGTACGCCGAATGAATCGTGCGAGCAGCGGACGAAACACTAACGACATGGTACAGCAGGCACAGCCACCGCCCAGTTCTTCCACCGCAACGCCATCCATACCCGAATCAACCAATGCATGGTCGATCGAGACCACGCCGAATTCATTGATCAGAACGGACCAGCTTTCATCCGCTCCACGCTGCTCAATCAGCTTTGCAATGGCTGTCGTTTTACCGGAACCGAGAAACCCGACAATCAGATTCGTCGGGATCCGTTTTCCCTTCTCCCAGGCCATCGCTAGACAACATCTACGAGAGGAAGAGGAAACGTCGTGTGGCCGCGGGACGCACCGTATACATTGGGACTAGCCACACGAGCAGCCTGAGTCGCAACAGCCACCGCCTCCACCACTCTTTTTCGAAGAAATGGGGTTCAATCCACCTGTGATGACACGCCGAACGGGTTGGCCGGTTTCCGGATGGTGAGTCAGTGCGTCGTCTGCCATACGCTGAAAGACCTCGAACTGCGTCACTTCTTCGCATTCATCCTTCGGAATGGTTTCGTAGACGTATGTCGGCATGACAAGCCTCAGAGTGAAACGGACGTGCTCAGCTTTCAAGCTTACACCATTTTCCGGGCAGGACCCCAGAAGTAAAAGCAGAAGCAGTCGCAAACGCAAAAGCTACCGAATAAAGATTCCTTCGGCGTCGATTTGCACCGTGTTGACCGGCTCCAGGTACGTCACCAATCCTTCGACAACGACAACGTCACCTTTGGAAACGCCCAGGAGTTCACGAGCGTCAACGCTCATCACTTCCCCGGACTCATCCAGAATGCGAACAATCGCCTTTGGAGCATTGCGGAGTTCACGTTGGCAAAACGGGCAATTTTCTACGTGATCGGGATCACCACCAGCGTGAGCCTCGTCGGGAAGCTGCGTCATCACGAAGGTCGCAACCCCGTCTTGAAACGGCTCAATGTCTCCCGCTTCAACTCGCCCCGCGACGACC
The DNA here is from genome assembly GCA_039179795.1 of Planctomycetota bacterium. GTDB lineage: Bacteria > Planctomycetota > Planctomycetia > Pirellulales > Pirellulaceae > Rubripirellula. Next base: position 35,945 of record JBCDEM010000025.1, read on the forward strand.
ATGCGAGTCGGCTCAGCGACCGACTCTTTTACACGGGTGGGCGTCTGCGGATCCGCAGGCTCTACGTTCAAAAGGTACTTGCCACCTGCCAATTGCGAATTCTCGCAACCGATGGCGAAGAGACCGACGAAAGCGATAAGGCCGTAGAGCTTGAGAGTGCGCATATCCGTTATTCCTCGGTAACTGGTACCTGTTCCTTTAGTGTACTGATCGCTGCATCAATCTGTTCAGCGACCTCGGAATAATCTTTGCCGTTGGGCTTGTCGTGCAGTTTCCCATCGACAGCTCCATAAGCGAGGAATAGCTGCTCGACCGCCTCTTCCAGCTTATTTTTTGTGTCGTCATCGAGCTCGGATTTCTTGACCAAGGCTTCGACATCTTCCAACACATGGCCGATATCGTGTAACGGTCCGTGGACAACCTCCGGATCTTCGCCCGCGAATCCTTCAGCGATTGTTTCGTGTGCAGCGACCAGCTCATTGATCGCTTCGGCAAGAGTTTCAGGGTGATCGTGGTCACCCTCGTCACCATGATCGTGATCACCATGGTCACCATGATCGTGATCACCATGATCGTGATCGCCATGATCGTGATCGCCATGATCGTGATCGCCATGATCGTGTCCGTGGTCATGGTCGCCATGATCGTGGTCATGATCGCCCGAATCTGTCTGGGCGACGGATTCACTCGCGGATTCACCGCAGCCCGTCAAAACGACCATAGAAAAGCCAACGAGAATCAACGCAAACGATTGAATGAAAGAGCGCATCGCAGTGATCAATGGATGGAGAATGGAGTGGAATGTTGTCCCAAGCGGACACATCTCTCAGAGATTTTCGCAGAGCTCCTGCGTCAGGGGAAGTATAGTGCCCAACGGCCACTATTGCAATTCAATTGCAAGTACTCGCCCTTCCACCCAAAATCGCCTGGCATCTGGCCACCTCACCAACACGATGCCTCACCGTCCTGTCCACAAAAAAAGAACGTTCGATGACGCAACGAACTCGATCAGCTGGCTTCCCCCTGTTGGTGATGTGGAGCTTGGCGTTTTTCTGTGGGAACAACGGGGCGATCGCGTTTGGGCAAGAGAGTGAGCAATCTGGGGGGCCTAGCTTTGCCCATCGCCACGAAGACGCTGTTCCATAGGGAAAATCACAGCACCGTTCATTCAGCGAGATTCGACACGCCGCATGTCGATCTTGTCCAACAGGATGGTCTGGTCCTTTTCTCCGAACAGAAAAGCTAGACGCACATTGTTAGCATCTGGTGAATGGTGGACGTACTCGACCGTGTAGGCTTGCTTTCCGCTATACACACGGATCGGGTCGGAGATCCAGAATCGATCCGTCGGAGAGTCGACAGAGGAAAGACTAAGACGGATGAAGCCATCCCCACGACCTGGCTTTGCAAGGAATGAGAACCGATAACGCTGACCTTTCATGACGGAAATAAGGTACCGCCCCGGCGGACTGCCCTCACGTGTTTGCGTCTGCTGATAAACCTCCGCTTGTTCCGATCGAGAGGCGTCCACCTTCAACGCCGTTGGCCCACTCAATCCTGCATCGCGTGCAAGTGAGATTTTTGCTGTTCCCAGCGGTGACCAGTGGTTCGTTCCCCAAACAAATTCAGAGTTGATCAGTGGGGACATCGGATCGACGACCGGTGCCCTGGTTCCAGTAAGGACGCCAAGCGCGGTTTGATCCCAGCCGCGGTCCGAATGCAACAGATTGAAGCCCCACTGGTTGTTGAAACCGGCGCAGTAGTAAATCCATCCGATGTTTCTCCGTTCGCATTCTTCTTTGATGAACTTGAGGTAGCCCGCGAATTCAGCATCGGAGTGGCACGGCGACGCCCACGCTCCCCATTCGCTCATCAGTACCGGCTTATTCCATCGTTCGGACCAGCGCTCGGCCTCATTAATCAACGCTTCCGTCTCGGCTTGCCATGTTGGAAGTTCCTTCAGGCTGGTCGTCCAATGCGAGAAGCCGTAGGGATGATAGAGATGAAAAACTCCAATCATCCGGTCGTCATCTTCGAAACCTGTTCCGTCTTTCAGTTTGTAGCTGAGATAAGTCGGCGTCACGAATTCCTGCAGCTCGCTCGCACCGTTGAAACCGGGGCCACCGATGGCGAGGAAACGAGTTCGATTCGTTGCACGAATGACGGGGATCACTGCGTTGAGAAACCTCATCGCCGTTTTACCGTCGGACAACGATCCGGCGCCGTCGGATTCTGTGGCTAGCCCGGCCGGCTCGTTAAGCAGTTCGAACACGAGATCTGATGGGTAATCACGGTAGTGCGTTGCGATCCGACTCCAAATCGAAACGAATGCGTCTATCCCAGTATCTGGACGCGTTGACCACTCCCGATTTCCCCATACGCAGATGATGACAGCGAGGTCTCGATCTAACGCATCGCGAAATCGGTTTTCGTAGATGGCAGGATCATCAGTCGCCGACACAAAGAAGCGAACGCTTTGAAATCCAGCTGCTTTCACAGCGTCATATTGAGCGGGATCGTAGAGAACTTTCTCTGGCGATCCAGCTTGAGGCAAAGATACATCGACGTTGATCCCGCGCGTCAAACGACGTATCGCGAGTTCAGCAGTCGTTGATGAGCTGCGTGTTTGCGATGCAGCTGGCAACGACAAAACGCTGCCCGAAATCGCAACCGTCACCAGCAGCGGCCAACCAGCCAAGTTTTGCAATCGGTTTGTCATTGCGAACCTGATCGAAAAGGGTCGTCTTCATTTACGTGCATTCATTCACCAATTCGAAATTCACGGTGATGGAAAACAAACGATAGTGTCCTGAGCGAAACAAGATCCAGTACACTGCGGAGTCCCCCTCACCTGGCTCGAACCGACGGTTCCTCTCGCGGTTCATGAATTGGCATAAGGAATCCTCCTTTGAAAACGAACCCACTTATCTTAACTCTGCCTGTATCGTCTCGCATTGCTCCAGTCTGTTTCGGAACGACTGCCCTCGTGATGCTCGCACTCAGCGTGTCGCCGTCGTTGGCAACGGAGATTTGGCCGCACGAACGAACCAAGATCGTTGACAGTAAAAATGTCCCTTTCGCCCAGCGAATCGATCCCGAAATTGATCGACAAATGCGTTCGCTTGAATGGCGCTGCGTTGGCCCGTTCGTCGGTAACCGCGGATGTGGCGTTGAGATGCATCCGACCAACAGGAGTGTCTTTTACCATGCCCATTCTTCCGGGGGCGTTTGGAAAACGGAGGATGCTGGTCAGTATTGGATGCCGATAACGGACGGCCAAATCAATGTCGGGTCCGTTGGCGCAATCGCCGTGTCTCGCAGCAATCCGGATGTCATCTATATCGGTACTGGCGAGCCGCAACTTCGCGATTGCGTTTCGTGGGGAGACGGAGTTTACAAATCGACCGATGGAGGTGAGACATGGAAACACGTTGGCTTGACGGACACGAGAAACATTTCGCGTGTTCGAATTCACCCGAGCAATCCCAACTTGGTCTACGTCGCCGCATTAGGCAATCCGTTTGGGCCCAGCAACGAACGGGGTGTTTACCGCAGCAAAGATGGTGGCGAGACGTGGGAACAAATTCTTTTCAAGCATGAACAAGCCGGTGTGATTGACTTGGTCATGTGCGGCCATGATCCGAACACGCTCTACGCTTCGACGTTTGAGGCGATCCGGAGAACCTGGGGATTGCAGGCGGGTGGCCCGAACAGCGGAATCTTCAAATCGACCGACGGTGGTGACACATGGGAAGAGATCACTCGAAATCCTGGACTTCCCTCAGATGATCTTGGTCGCATCGGACTTGCACATTCCATCGATCATCCGAATCGCATTTCGGCCTTGATTGACTCGAAGCAGAAGAATGGTCTCTATCGATCGGAAGACGGTGGAAAGACCTGGACTTGGCTTAGCGATCATGTCGGAATCACACAGCGACCTTTTTACTACTACCATCTGCACGCTAGCCCGATCGATGGCGACGAACTTTGGGTCGCGTCCAACAAACTCTGGCAATCGCTTGATGGCGGGAAGACATGGATGCAACGTTCCGGAACGAAGGACGACTTCCACGACATCAAATTCGACCCGAATGATAAGGACCGAATGATCGTTACGCATGATGGCGGGGCGATGGTCACACTCAACGGCGGGAAGACTTGGTCCACTCCTTTCACGCAACCTAACCAACAGATCTATCGCCTCGACATTGACAACCAGTTTCCCTACAACCTCTATGGAAATTGTCAGGATCTGATCGGCTACAAAGTGCCGTCGGCCTCCGTTTGGGGTGGTATTTCGCAATCGGACGTTACGGTCATCGGCAGTGGTGAATCGGGTGCGAGTGTTCCCCATCCGTCCAAACCACATATCGTTTATCACCTGGCGCAGAGCACGATGGCTGCGGGTGGATTCCCGATTCAACGCGTCAATCTGAAAACATCCCAGTGGGAACATCGCAACGTTTGGCCCATGCCAACGTTTGGAGAAGGGCAGAGCGAAGCCAAGTACCGCTTCAACTGGCACGCTCCGATTGTGATCGATCCTTTCGACGAAAACGTTCTCTATACAGCTGCCGAAGTGGTCTTTCGCAGTCGTGACGAAGGGATGAACTGGGAAGTGATCAGTCCCGAGCTGACCCAAAACGATCCATCCAAACAACAGGCTGGCGGATCACCTTCATCGCTCGAGACGTCGGGACAGGAGTCGTACAACACGATCCATCGCATGGTCGCATCGAAGCTTCAAAAAGGTGTCTTATGGACCGGCAGCGACGATGGACTCGTGCATGTTACGGTTGATGGCGGAGCCTCGTGGAAGAATGTCACGCCCACCGATATGCCAGAAGACACAGACATCTATGGTTTGGAAGCCTCGCCGCACGACGCCGGCACGATTTATGTCGTAGCAAGTCGATACCGCACAGCCAACGACTTTCAGCCCTACATTTGGAAGTCAAAGGACTTTGGTAACACTTGGTCCAATCTCAGCAAGAACTTTCCGCAAAGCGAAATCACTCGCACACTGCGCGAGGACACCGTACGCAGGGGACTGCTGTTTGTCGGAACGGAAACCGGCGTGTTCGTTTCATTCGATGACGGCGAGAGTTGGAAGCCGCTCAATCTGAATCTTCCCGCGGTCACCGTGCATGACATCAAAATCAAACATGAGGATCTCTGCATCGCGACGCATGGGCGCAGCTTTTGGATCCTGGATGACATTTCGCCACTAAGACAGTGGAACGAAGAATATCGCGGTTTAGACCTACACCTGTTTGAGCCGCGCACGCACACACGCGTCGGAGTGAATTGGTGGGCGATCTACGGCGGAGGTGTCGGTGGCGGACAGAAAAACTACTTCGTACAGAATGGCCGTCTCGGCCACACTTTCTATGAACTCGGAATCGTTAACGGTGAGCGAAAACGGAAGTTCCTCGATGCCGGTGATGCTCGTCCGTACGGTGCGATCATTCATTACTGGCTAGGAGAAGAAGTCAAAGACGTCAGCCTGAGCATTTTGGATGCCGACGATCAACTGATCCGCACCTATGAAGGTGACATCCTGAGTCGCGAGCCTGGCCTAAACCGAATGATCTGGGACATGAATTACCCCGACGTTCGGGCCGTGAAAGGCAAACCGGCTCCGGGAATCATCGTTCAAGCACCCGTTGGGATCTACAAAGCGAAACTCACCGTCGATGGAAAGTCACAGATTCAACCATTTGAGTTGAAGATGAATCCCAACGAATCCTACACGGCCGAAGACTCGAAGAAACGGTTTGAGCTCTGGTGGCGTCTGCGTTCGATCTTCGAGCGATCCAATCTGGAGATCACCGAAGCGATGGAGTTAGCGGCAACGTCAGGTGAAGACTCCGATCTAGCAAAACGGGCGAACGAGTTCGCAGGCAAATTGGTACCTCAGGGCGCAACACTTTCTGAAATCGCGAATGAGCCTCCGAAAATGTTGTCCAAGTTAACGACCGTCAGCTCGATTCTCTTTCACTCCGAAGGTCCACCGCCGCAGTCGTGTTACGACGTCGTCAACGAAATGGAAAAACGAGTCGACGCCGAAATCGAAGCCTGGCGAGCATTCAAGAGCAAGTAGTCACAACTCGGGGTGCGTTTCGCGACCCCAAGCTGTGTTGTTGAACCGCTTCGCGGAATCGTTAGATCCATGAAGACTTTCGATCGTGCTCGCGCTTAGCGCAGCGGTTCTCGTGCTCACAATTGCCTGGGATAACCAATCGATGAAATCTATCGATAGACGCACTATCGGTAGACGCACTAGCACGTCACATTCGGCGTGACGGTCGCTCTGCGATCGAAGCGAAGTTCGGTGGGCATATTCACTCTCCCACCTGCGGCCCCAAACCGCCGCTCAGTGGCGCTTGGCGCGGCTGCTCGGTTGGGGTGACTCTTAGCCTTTTCCCGCACGGTGGATGATTCCTTAAGGCACTTGTTTTGCAAGCTCGATGGCTAAGAACTTGAGAGTCTTTGGCCACTCTTCAAACGTGACCGACTTTGCGTTGGCCAAGTTGGGCTTGGTAATTCCCTCGACCAATGACGATGTTGGTTGCGCGTAATAGAACGGCACACGACTCTGGCCGTACGTCGCAGGAAGGCTGCTTGCCAGGACCTCGAGTTCCGCGGCGTAACGTTTTGGCTCGTAACCCAGGTTCGCCTCGGATGGAACCCAAACGAATCCAGCAACCGCCATCGGTGTCATGGGGCTGACACACCAGTTGTAAGCGTACGTCGGGATCGTGTCCGGCTTTACGTCACTGCGCTGCCCCGCTACGGGAAACGGTGGAGCTGCTAAGGGTATGGATCGCGAAAGATCTTCGTTTTGCTCGTGCGCTGACACGATGGACGCGACGAAATCTTTTACTTCATTGATGTGGTTTTCGAGCGCGGTCTTGGCGATCGCTGTACTGGGGTACTGCATGAATAGCTCATTCAGTCGATCTTGAAACTCAGGCCGACGAATGCCCTTCACGCCGGCAAACGATGTCCACGAAAGAGGTGACGCCATCTGCGGAGATCGTCCGCCCTGACCGGAAGACATCGTGATGAATCCTTGCGGAATGTCATCGCGATTCAGCGTCTTTGCGAAGTGATAAGCGAACATCGTCACGCCGCGATCGCCTTCCCAATTATCCGTCGTCATCCAAGAAGAGCGATACTTCCCGCCGCCCGTTTCGAACTTGCGTTTTCGCGGAGTCGGAAACGTGCTCGCTTTCGTCTTTCGCCGAAATTCCCGGACCCACGGCAACGCATTCGGTCGAACAGCCTGCGCGTCTCGTGCGTTGTAAGCCATCTCGCCATTCAACATCGTGGATCCAGTGAGGTACCAAACATCGCCCACCAAAATGTTGTTGACGACACGTTCGAATCCATGGCTGGACCTGACGGAAAGCTTGATGGGATCGCGACTTGCAGGAAGCGACGAAAACTCGACGGACCATTGCTGCAATTCGTTTGCCACTGTCGTTCGAGTTTCGTCACCAAGTTGAACGGTAACCTCGACACCTTCGTTTGCATGTCCCCAAATCGGAATCGGTTGATTGCGTTGAATGATCGCTCCGTCTCGGAAGTACTCAACCACTTGAAGAATCGGATAGTCCGGATCGGTGTATTGCGCGTAGCGTGCTTTTAACGCCTGTGCCTTCTCCACATCATCCTCTTCAAAAATCAGCTCGCCGTGGATCGCGGCAAACGGCGTTGCTGGCAATCCGGCGCGGTTGTACAGATTCGAATTCTCCGGAACGGCGCTATACGCGTATTGCACGCCGATCGGCATTGGCACTTCATCCGATGTGACAACAACGGTGTCATCTTCGATCGTTGCTTTCGCCGGGTGCCAAACACGATCATTCCCACAAAGGCGAAAGTGGTTCAGTGATGCCGTCGGCGTTGGACGGGCTGGCTCTACGTACTTATCTGGTTCACGATAATCAGATGCCATGCCCTTGCTTCCCACCATTAATCCGCCAAACAGACTTTCTTCCTCAAAGGAGACGATGACGCGCTCGCCTTCAACGCGATAGTCCGAGTAGATCGGACCAGTGAAGGCAACGTCTTTGCCGTACTGCTTCGCCAGAGCCCATCGAGCCAAACGCATTCCTGGACGCAGTTTGTTGAAATAGTGAATGCCTTGCGGCCGAGCGGAATTCAGATCGGATTGGACGACCATGCCCACGTTTTCGCGATTGTTCATGAAGTACATGTGTTGTGCCTGTCGTATGTCAGCGAAACCGACTGCGTTGGGATCCGGTGTGCCGTAGCACTGCATCTGCGTGAAATAGAAAGGCAGCTCTGGTTTGCCCCACGCTTGACGCCAACCGTTCACAAGTGCTTCCATTCGCGCCGCGTAGATTCTGCCATCGCCCGAGTTACTCGTTCCCTGACACCAGATGGCTCCGCGCACAGCGTAGGGGATCACCGGATGAATTTTTCCGTTGAAGAACTGCGATGGACCTCGCCACATGCCTGCAATGCCAGGAAGATTCGGACGCGATGGAATACGACCGCCTGCGTCTGCGGCCAAGCCTGCGGTTGTCTGCCAAGCAAGCAGGTCCCGATAATAGCGCGAGTATGCCTGACGACCTTGGTCGGTCGATGGATCCGCATCACGAATCAAGTTTGCGTCGCCCAACAACTCTGGGTGCAATTCAATCGCTTGTCGCTGTGTGAACGCTTCGATGCGCGTGTTGCTATGGGCGCTCAGCAAGATTCCAATCGGTACATCGAGTTCCTTGTACAACTGATGGGCAAACGACAATGACAAGGCAGAAAACCCACTTGCATCTTTGTGGGTCTTCCAACCTTTCTCGGACGTTCCGATAACTTGAGGGTAGAGCGCCGAGACGGTGTCGATGCTGATTTCTCGAATCGGAATCGCATCTTGTGAGCTTGCGATTTCTCGGGCGATTCCACTGCACATGCTGCTACCGGCGGTCCAAACCATATTGGATTGACCTGACGAGAACCAAACTTCTCCGACGAGAACGCGATCGATCTCAATCGAATCTCCACGATCGTTATGCACGTTCATGCGACGTTCTTCGCGTGATGCTTTGAGCGCGTCCAGCTGGATCATCCAATCGCCCTTGGAGTCCGCTGTTGCCTGATGCTCCTGGCCTGCGAACTCGACGGTCACCTTTGCACCGGGATCATCGAATCCCCAAACGGGAACGCGCAGCTGTCGCTGTAAGATCATGTTGTCCGTGAACGGAACAGCGAGGCGAAGACCCTGCTCCGCATAGGAAGTCGCCGAAACAATGGCACACACGAAGAAGAAAACACGACGTTGAAATGGATACATCACTCGATCCATGAAAGGAAGTTCTTGGATTGCCCGACAAATCTAATCACTCAAGCAGCACTCCACCAATCGTAGTGGATAAGGCATCAAGTTCCTCTTGATCTCCGGAACTCGCGAATCTGAAAATTAAAACTTTGAAACCGTGAACGGAATTGGCAGAGGGGCTCATGGCCTCATCCACTACCGAGGTCTGCTATTATGCGTCGATGAGATTTTCGATTCGAACGTTACTGGCCGTAATAACGCTTGCTGCATTAGTCATGCTTGCGTTTCAAACTCGCCGTTCAAGCATGGCATCGGCTGCTCGTCTTTCACAGCTTGAAAGTGAAGTTGACTCCCTCATTACGGTATTACAGCCTGACAATCCGGAAGCCCAGGCGTACCAGAACGCTACGTCAGACTTGCATGCGAGCTTACGAGAGAATCGTGATCGCTGCGAAGAAGCGCTACTGGGACTGATCGACAAGTACGCTGCGATTGAAGTCCGCGATCCAGCTTTCGTTTCATTGCGGAGTTACCCAACTCTGAAGGATGGGCCGCGCGAGAATCATCTTGCATTCCGAATTGTGATCTCGGAAGAACGTTCCGTCTGGCTAAAACTCGGCTTCCATCTCGGTCATCTAGATTCACTCTACGACAGCCTCGAGGGAATCGAATCCAAACTACTTAGCGAAGCTCCATTCAATTGGACGGGTCCGTTGGAGATTCAAATCCCACCCGGTACCCACATCATCCAGATGGACTCGAACGAACCCCAGGACGGTCAGGTGATGATTCGCATGCTGCTTAACGATCAAGTCTTGGCACAATTAAAAAATGTGCCGACAGTCATAGCGAAGGCCATTGGCAACATGTCGATCTCAGCGCGTAAGCAAATTGACTACCAATTGAATCGCCCATTACCAAATCTGATGACGCTTCGAATCGATGTTCAGGAGACGCCGAAAAGCACCGACACCGAGTATTCGTTGTCTTGCTGGTTGAGTGATCGTTCGAGTTCCTTTAGATCCATGAAAAGCGATGATTGAGACTTTGGACGATCGCCAGAGCGGATCGAGAAAACGTCGTGATCGCCAACGAACGATTCTTGGATTGACACTGTTCGGATGCACTGCCGCTGTCTTGCTGTTCATCATTTGGGATGGAAAGCGGTATCAAACGCAGGTGAATCGTGCCATCGACGACCAAACCGTCTACCTCGCCGAGTTAAAGCGAGAAGAATCGAAACGTCGTCGTGCCGAAGAGCAAGCAGAAAAAGATAAGTACCTCGTCTTTCAGTACTTGAAAGAATGCCGTGACGCCGACGATTTTCCGGAACTGACCGGGTCTTTGGTTTTCTCGCAGCATCGGGGAGATCGTGGACTTGCGCTGTGGGTCCCCGAGGGTCTCCATGAACTGAGAGTGACGGCCAAAATTTCTACACGGAGGAAGCAAGAACCCGACACTAACGTTCGCAATGGCAGTTCGACGATTTCGTCTCTTTCATCCGAGGATTCGAATTTGAATCAGAGCACCCCGAACGCAAACGAAGCCGGTGGAACGACGGCATGGAGTCAACCTGAAACAGAATCGCTCGAATGGAACGTGCCGCTGCAAGGTAGCAGTGGTTACCTTTTGGAATTGGAATCCAAATCGTCGGAGGAACCACTTCGCTGGACGATCACAAGTAACGCAGCGGCTTTCAAAGCACGCACGGAACAGGTCACAACCGATGCGTTTAAACCGAGCAGTTGGTCTTATTCAGATTCGAATAAGGCGTTCGGCCGAGTCCAATCGCTCCGCCCGAACCAAATACAAGGCACGGCAGTGAGCGAACAACAAAGCGAAGGCGTCGAGGTATTCAATCTGAGTCTGGCAAGCTCACGTCAAGAGACGAAAGTGACCGTGGAGCTACGCGCGAGAATCGTGACGCTGCCTTAACCTCCGAACGCAACGCTCAGATTTCATCCGTGCTCGTTACTTGTCGGTAAAGAATCTTTCCGAACGTCCGCAGCGGTTCACATGCCTTATCGACTTCGTCGGCATGATTAGTTCGAACGAGTGCGTAGGCCACGCCATCCCGAGTTGCGACCCACCCGTTTTCGAGTGTGACCTTGCCTTCGTAGTGTGTCGCACCATGGTCGAGAAAGTAACGCATCGCTGCATCGCGATGTTCGATGGAATAGTGCAATTCAATCATGTAAAGCATGGAACTGTTCTCATTTTCGAACAATGAAGACGAGACATCGTTTTAGTCGATTGCAGAGTGCAGGATCCAGTATGTGCCGAACGAATCTCATGAAGAGCATCACCCCACGGGATGGTACGCCAAGCGGCTTTTGCTTGGTGAAAAACCGATGGCGATACAGATTCGATGTCAACTTTCGACACGTTTTGCCCAGCCGGCACAAACGGAATCAAGTTGTTGCGTCACATGTGCGATCGAGCGGATTCATGATTGACGGTCAGACGAAGTGCGATAGATTCGTTTTCGTCGTGGCGGCTGTTGGAGTCCGTGACAACCTCACCACGACGCCAGGCCCGTGTCAGTGGAATGACCCCGTGCCATCGTCGTCGCCAAAAGCGGTAGCGAGGCCAGAGGCAAACCTCATCCAGCGTCTGAGCCCCTCCCACGGACACAAGACCGCGTGATGGTGCACCTTCACGCGGTTTTTTTATGCGCGCACACCAAACAACAAATCCGCGCACAACAAATCCGACTCCGAACGATTCGCTAAGCACGGTTCGCTTAATCCGTTACTTCCGAACAGGTACTTCCGAACAGGTACTTCCGAACAGGTACTTCTGAACAGGTACTTCTGAACAGGTACTTCTGAACAGGTACTTCCAAACAGGCTTCCGATCCGTTGCTTTCTCCGTGATCACGGTGCACTCGGTGGCTTCTCCACCTGTCAGTGATCAATCGTTGATCGAAAATAGTCGCATAAGCGATCGCGGTATTCAGCATCCTGAAAGATATTTAGGTGTTTGGCTCCCTCAACCCGCCAGATCTCCTTTCTCTCCGAAGAAGCATCGTAAAGCCATTCACTCTGGTAGGGTTGAACCACACGGTCAGCCGAACCGTGGACAAGCAACAGGTTGGTGGGAGGAAGTTCGCTAACAACGGGCAAAGCTGCGTGTTTATCGCTGGTGGTTAGCCAAGGTCCCCATTGAATCAACCACAACGGCCCCATCTGTGCGAGCTTGTCTTTGACATGATGACTGTGAGTCGCATACGTTGCTTCGGAAACCACTGCGGCCGGAGCAACATCATCACATAAAGCGGCAGCGGAGATAGCGAGTTGTCCGCCCATACTTTGCCCCCACAAGATGATGCGGCTCGCGTCCACGTCATCGCGCGACGCAACATAGCGCAAAGCGGCAACCGAATCGCTAACGACTCCTTCAGCGGACGGCTTACCCTTGGATTTTCCGTAGCCCCGATAGTCAAAAGCAAAGACGTTGTAACCACGTTCGGTAAGCCAGCTGACGTTGCGGATCGTCAAGGTGATATTCAAATCACTGCCGTGACAATGCATGACCGTTCCGAGCGGCTCGTCTTTTGCGGGCAGAAACCAACCATGCAGTTGCGTGCCATCTTCGCTGTTAAATGAAACCACTTCCGGTTCTAAACCAAGTTCTTCCGCTTTGCCGAAGTCTTTCTTGTATGGACGATAGAATTGCATCTCATAGAATCCGACCCACGTCATCACAAGACAGATCACGAAAGTAATCACGACGGTTATCACCGACGCGATCAAGTTGTCCGTTAGAAACGCCTTGAGTTTCGGCAGTGGCTTGCCCGTGATCGCCCTACGAATCACAACGACCAACCCAGCAACCAAAAAAGGCAAGCTAAAGAAAACAAGAAAGGATACGACTATTCCGGTCATCGTCGCAGCTCACTGGGTGTATTACAAAATGAGGGAACAGGACATGCAACCAGAAAGAGGGAAATCAAGCGAGTCTACAAGGCCCGCTTAACTTGTTCGCAACATAATCGTGAATTAAAGCCGTGCGTCTCTGCACGCTTCCGCGATACGCTAGGCTAATGGCTCGGTCAGTATACAAAGGAAACCAAGCGATTTAGCGTTGCCTTGAAAGCGAGTTGAGTGATGGAGACCCAGGATTCATCGACTGTGGAAACGTCACGTAGTGAACCGCCATCGGTCAACATCGCGGTGATCAAGAGCATTGCCATCTTGTGCCTCCAGGTCGCATGTGGGGTCATCATTGGATGGGTATTCGTACTCACGTTCGTTGATCCCATCTTCCAAGAGGCTGAATCCCTGTGGCCATTGATTTTGGCTTTCGTGCCGATTTCTTATCTCGTTGTCCTCACGCACGAACTCGGTCACGTTGTTGGGGGATGGCTGACGGGGCACCGATTTCATCTTTTGACTGTCGGGCCGATCCGCGTGAATCGTGGATTGCGCATTGACATTGAATGGAACGGCAATACGTTGCTGGCCGGCGGATTAGCAATTTGCTTTCCGCAGCGTTTGGACCATCTACGAATGCGTCGGTTTGTATTCATTGCCATGGGTCCGCTCAGCAGCTTAGCGTTGACGGCTCTCTGCTGGTTCCTCAGTGAGGTGCTCGTCTCTGATCCACTGCCTAGCGCTTGCTGGATGATGGGTGCTGCTGTGTCCTCGATGATCACACTGGTTACGATCCTGCCATTCGACGCGGGCGGCTTTCAGTCGGATGGAGCGCAGATGTTATCGTTGCTGCGTGATGACGCGAAATCGAAGAAGGCCACGTTGTTCTGCGTTCTGCAAAACCTCAGTACGATTGGTGAACGGCCACGGGACTGGGACCCGGAACTCTTAGCGGAGACGGCGACCGAACCGGAAACGTATGCCACTCTCGATTCGACCATCGATTTTTTCGCTTACCTTCACACGCTCGATTCGGGTCGGGTTGCGGAGGCGCGAGAGCATTTAAATGACGCGATGAATCGATTCAAAGACTTGCCGAAGGGAATTCGTCAAGGATTCGCTTTGGAGGCGGCATTTTTTGCTGCGATGTACGAGGAAGATCTCGAGGTCGCTGAAGCTTGGCACGCTAAGGGAAAAGGCGGATTGGTTGACGCCGCTTCGAGAGCAAGAGTGGATGCAGCGATGATGATGCTGCGGAAGGAACCCGACGAAGCACGCAGCAGCATTGAGAAGGCTCGAGAGTTACTTTTAACGTCATTCGACCTTGGGAGCGTCGAATTGCAACGCGAGTGGCTCGCCGAAATCGAGCGACGACTCCCCACGCCGGCCGCCCCTAAGCCCGATCGCGCTTGAGATCGCCCATCTGCAATGACTTGGCAAATAGACTCTCTTTTCGGACGACGAATCGTCAGTGGAAATTTGCGAGACGGCCTATCGCCCGCTCACTCCGCGTCTTGGTTTTGACGCGGAGTGACTCGCTGAGGGCATTTGGAATCAGCCGACTAAGGCAGCTCAACCGACTTCAGGATACTGCTGCTGTCGGCTTGGGCGACAACGAGAGCTTGGGTGTCGGTCAGCTTGTCCAACTGCACGATTCCTTCCCAGGCTCCGATCGTTTCATAAGACAGTCCGGCCGTTCCGCCACCGCTGACCCGCTCGGTGAGTCCCGTGTTGCTTTCCAATGCGTCGGTACTGATCTTCATCACGCCACGTGCACTGTTAGCCATCAGGACGTAATCCTTGCCGTCCTTGTTGTAGACAATCATGTCGAGCGGTCGGTTGCGATTGCCAAGCTCGGCGACGGTGGTGCCGGTGACTTTCGCTTCGGATTCCAACTTGGTGATCGGGATCTTCACGAGTGGCGTGCACGTGTATCCCGCCAACAGACTGGCTTCACCGCCGATGTTAAATGGAACGAACGTTTGAATCGGTGCGTAATCTTCGGACTTACCATGCGCTGCATGGAAGATCTCAACGCGGAAACCGGCCGAAGCTTCGTTGAACGGAAAATCAAATTCGCGAACAGAACTCGGTGAATCGCCGGCCGCCAAACCAGCGACCAACACACGACCGCCACGAAACGCAAGATCGGTAATCGAGCTGTCACGCGGATTACGTCGACGACGACCTTGGCCGGCACGATCTTCCGGTGGGTTGGGCAAATTCACCGAAGCAGTAGGAATCTTGTCCAAGTTCAACGCCATCACTTTTCCATCCGGCGTGATCTTGGCGACGCCAAACGTCCCGTCAGCTGCAACCGAAACAAACGCATGCTTCGTTTCTGGATTGACGGCCAAGTCGACGATCGAAGCGTTCGTGACTCCGTAAGCTTTCGCGACCTTGCCTGACAAGTCTTCCACGCTGTATTCGGGAGCCGCATCGGTCGGCTTGTCATCCGTGTTGATCGCGTAGATCTTCGCTGCTTTGACGTCACCGACAAAGAGGACGCCCGACGGACCGAACGCCAACGGACCAGCAGATTTCAATTCCACCGTTCCCGACTTTAAACCGAACAACTCAGCTGCATGAGACACCGTAGGATTGAGCGAAATCGCAACTACGAGCCATCCGGCAAGCAGAGATAACGAAAGGGAGTAACGCATCGTCGTAAACCTTGTCACTGGACGAAATGAAAGGGCGGGGTTTACCGCAGTCCACCAAATTCGGATCGCGGTTGTATCGTGGCCCGGATGCGATGCACCCGTTCCGACCCGTCAGTGTATCGCTTTCGAGTGAGGTCGGTAAAAGGGGGCCGATCGGGGGAACCGACATCGAATGGGGAAATAGCGAAAAAGAACGTCGTACCGGAAAATCGATAGCAAATCGGGAAACCGAATGGCGGACCGGAAAAGAGAACGGCGGATCGGGTACCAGCCATTGGACTCGCGGCCGGATCACATCGGAGCGATGCGTGGCGATCCCATGTCGGTCGTCAGCACAACGTGAGCGTCAAAAGCCTCGCGGATCAGCGCGTTCCTGAGATCCTGGTGCTCTGGCGAATCCCAAAGATCATCAAACTCCCAAGGGTCTTTCTCTAAGTCGTACAGCTCACCCAAAACCTTGTCGTGGTAGAGACAAAGCTTGTGCGTACGCGTGCGATACATCGTTCCAAACGTCCCTGTGCCTCCGGTAAAGTGCGGGTCCAACGCGTCGAAGTATTCACTGCGAACAAAACTGCGTGGCTCGTACGACTGCCCCCGCATCGCTGGCATCAGACTGTTGCCTTGCATGTAGGAGGGCATTGGTAAACCGGTCGCGTCCATCAGGGTCGAGGTGAGATCCAACAACTCAACCAAATCGTCCACGACCAATCCCGACGCGATTTGCCCGGGCCAAGAGAAAATCAATGGAACGCGAACCAGTCCCTCGTAGAAACGGCAACCTTTGAACATCAACCCGTGATCACCCAGCGCTTCGCCATGATCACTCGTGAACACGATCATTGTGTCGTCGAGTTGCCCCGTCTGATCTAGCGTCTCCAAGATCCGCGCGAACTGGTCGTCGATTTGCGCGATCATGGCGTAGTAGAGTGCCTGCACACGAAACGCGTCATGTTCTTCGGGCGTTCGGATCTCATCTTGAAAATCCAACGAAGACAACTTGCGCTGCTGATCCAAATCAGAAGGTTGAAAGTGCGGGCCGGGCATCTGCTTTGGATCAAACCGGTCGGCATAGACTTTGGGTGGAATGAACGGCGGGTGAGGGTCGTAGATGTTGATGTTCAATAACCAAGGCTCATCCCGTTTTGACGATTCGTTGATGAACTCGATCGCACAATCGCTGGCCCAAGTCGTTTGATGAAGCTCCGGCGGTACCCGATCTTCACGATTGCGAAGCTCATCCAAATCACCTCCCTGAGCACGTACCCAATCGGCGTAATCATGCCCGCTCTGCCAATCATCGCGTGGCGCGTGACTGAACTTCCAATAGTCAAATCCATCGTCCAGTCTTGGTTCGGTGCGATGCCCAGAACTTTGGAGATGGAACTTTCCGATCAGCCCACAGCGATATCCGGCATCCGCGATCAATTTGGTGATGACTGGTGGAAAGTCGGGAAAAGACTCATTGCCATTGCGAGTGTTGTGCACACGCGACGGATACATCCCCGTCATGAAGCTGGAACGACTTGGCGTACAGATCGGACTCTGGCAATACGCGTGCGTAAAGGCAACACCACCCGCTACCAGCTTATCGATCGTCGGCGTCACCACATGCGGATTGCCCAAAGCACCAATCGTGTCAAACCGCTGCTGATCCGTGCAGTACCAAAGGATGTTGGGCATGGGAAAAAGGGAGGGGATTAGGCTGTAGAGGTTTAGGGCTGTAGAGATTTCGGTTGGGAATACAGAGTCCGGCCTAAACGCCTAACGCCTTCTTCGAGCGATCGGGGCTTTTCTTATTCCGACCTAAACAGCGAAAGCCGACCCCGAATCCCTTACTTCCATCCCTAGTAATCAATCGCTGTTTCGTTGGCTGCGCGATTGTGTTGCTCTCGGAGTTGATTCATCGTTTCGATGATCGCTCGCGCCTGGAATTGGATTGCGTCTTTGGGCGAGTTGGACTTGAGTGCTTCGAGACCTTGCCCTTGAAATTTGTCGACCTTTCGCCAATCCATCATCCAGTTGTTTTGACTGGCTGCTTCGCGAAGTTCCTGAACCTTCTCACCTAACGACTCATACAATTCACGCGTCGGCCGCGCGTTGTATTTTCGGTAGGGCCCTTTACCTCCGCGTGCGGCATGAGTTTCGGCTGGCTTTTGCATTTGCAATTGTTGGATCACACAAGCTACCGCCGCAATGATGCCCAGGATGACGGCAACGACCATGGGTCCCCACGATTGTTGATACGCTAACCAAGCGGCGCCGAGAAAACAGACCGCGGCGCTGGCGATCAACGCGGGCGAAACCATCGATTGACTCGACTTACGTTTCGAACCCTTGGAGCGCTTGGTGGTGACTGCTTCTTGGACACGGACGATCACGACCGTTGTGTTGTCGGGTCCGCCGCGGAGATTCGCCAGATCAACGAGAACACGTGATGCCAGCGACTCGGGCAAACAATCGATCAACGTGCCAATTTCGCTATCGTCAACTTGTCCCGTTAATCCATCACTGCACAGCAGAAAGCAATCACCGCGTTTGACCTCGAAAGGACCTTCGATGTCGATTTCGACCGATGCATTCGGTCCCAGCGATCGCGTGATCACATTCTTCGGGATGGCGGCACCCCAGGCAGATCCCTCGGCGTGTCCGCTGGCTTCCATTTCCCAAGCAAGTGAATGGTCAAAAGTGAGTTGTTCGATCAGTCCGTTTCGCAACCGATAAACACGTGAGTCGCCAACGTGCGCCACGACCGCTCCCTCAGGCAAGATTGCCAAGGCGCTGGCGGTTGTCCCCATGTTGTGAAATTCCGGATTGTTTTGTCCACGCTGGTGGATCTCACCGTTGGCGTCGGCAACGGCAGCACGCAGAGCATCGATCGCATCATCACCGGACGCGCGAAAATAATGCATCGCGATTTTTTCCGTCGCCATCTGGCTCGCCAGCTCACCTGCTGCGTGCGCGCCCATTCCGTCTGCCACAACAAACAGATGCCCGCGAGTCGCGTAACGTTCTTCGCTTTTCGCAGGCAAGCAAGCGAGCGAATCCTGGTTGTTAGCCCGGCGCATACCGATGTCGCTCAATTCGGAAAAGACAATTCCAGAATTCCAGTCGTCCGACACCGAATACCGACTCTTGCAGGTAGTGACGCGGCGCGATGGCAATGAAACACCATCACTTTTCAAAACCAAATTGCAGTTGCCACGCAGTCCAGACACGCTCAACGGGAAGCTGCTGCGGCATTTAGCTCAGTATACTAGCGGAGAGTTGGGCTGAATTGCACTGGTTACCGTCTCGAAGATGGGATTTAGGCGGCAGGTGTTTAGGCAACAGATTTAGACGGTCGGCATTTAGGCAGTCGGCTGAAAGGTGGGACGCTCGTTTCGATCGATCATTCCTGCCCGAAATCGTCACAGCCTAACCCCCTTACCCCCTTCCTTCAGGCAAACCGGATGGATTGCCCCACTTACCAGTGAACACCTGATCGTTAAGCCCAACGCGTGTCCGCGGCCCACTCTCACGTTTCTTCAGCTCTTGGCCCAGTTCGTCGTCCGGATCATTTGGATCTGGATAGCCCAAAGCGATTGCCGTTTGCGGCTCAAACCCCTCGGGCACGGCGTATTCCTGCCGCACCTTACTCAAATTGACACCAGCCATTTGGTGAACTTGCAGTCCCAAGCTGGCAGCTTGCAAGGCGAAGTGTGCGACGGCTTGGCCGAGGTCGTGCTGGGCCACTCGGTTGGGTTTACCATTTCGCTGGAAACTGGAGTGGGTGACGGTTAAAACCAGCACGCTGGCATGTTCGGCCCAAGCTTGATTTGCTTCTAATAGGCAGCCCAGCATGCGGGCGAACTCGGATGAGTCGTCTCGATGGGCCACCAAGAATGACCAAGGCTGCTCGTTGTAACTGCTTGCGGCCCAGCGAGCGGCTTCGAAACAAGCGTGCAGTTTCTCAATCTCCACACCGCGACCATCAAAACGATAGGGGCTCCACCGATTGGCGATCGCATCTAATACTGGTTGGGTGACAGGATTCACAGACATGAGCGACAGGGTTAACAGATCGAGTGGACTCGGCTCACAGAGGCCGACGGCGATGATGCCGGAGAGGAAATTTGATGGCGGATTATAACGCCGCGAACAGTTTGCCCGAGACGAACAGTTTGTCAGAGATGAGCGTTTGGACGGAGATGAGCATCGCGGCACGTTGCCGATGCGTTGCAGCGGCCTCGGGAAAGATCGCCGAAGCCGCTGATGAATTGGTGGCGTTGGCCGCGAGCGACCAACGCGTGGACCCCGTCGATACGCTAGCCGCCGAGCTGATTCCTCTTTGCGGTGCGTTGAAGCTGATTGGCAAGCGAGGCAGACACATTCTCCGCCCGCGCCACCACGGCCTGGTCCGTCGTCCAATGTGGATGTGGGGTGTGCGTAGCACGGTCTACCGGGACCCGTTCGGCACCGTCTTGATTCTTGGCACTTGGAATTACCCCTTGCTTCTGGTTGGAACTCAAATCGGGCAAGCGTTGGCTGCTGGCAATCGAGTGGTCGTCAAACCAGCGATCGGGTCGGAAAAAGTCACCGAACGAATGGTGCGTACTTTTTACGACGCCGGCGTGCCAGAGTCGATGATTCACCAGATCGACTCTTCTACCGAATCGGCCATTCAAGCGATTGATGCCGGAGTTGATCTGATCGTGCTGACCGGCGCTGCGGCAACAGGCCGCAAGGTAATGGCCCAAGCTTCCCAGTCACTCACGCCAACGATCATGGAATTGTCCGGATGTGACGCCGTTATCGTCTTGGATGATGCGGATTTCGAATTCACCGCAAAGGCAGTTGCTTGGGCCTTGTGCGTCAACAGCGGTGCCACGTGCATCGGGCCTCGACGGTTGTTGGTATCGACAAAACGGGCCGACTCGTTCCTTGAAACGCTGAAAGACCAACTCAAAACGAGAGATCCCACGATCGTGCATCCAGCAGCACGAGCGTCCGTTGCCGATGCCGTCGATGCGGCCATTGATCGCGGCGCGGTCGATTGCTTGGGAGCGATCGATACGGATCGAATGAGAGCCGATGGAACGATGCGGCCGACGCTGCTCGATCATGTGTTGGTCGACGATGAAGTTGCCAACGCAGACCTTTTTGCACCGATCTCTTCGATCATCCGCTACGACGACGTCAATGAAGCAGTGAAGATCGTTAACAACTGCCCCTACCGCTTGGCGGCGTCGGTTTTTGGATCCCGTGCAGCGGCGCAGCGCGTGGCAAGTCGCTTGAAAGTTGGTTCGGTCACGGTCAATGATTTGGTGATGCCGACGGGCGATCCTCGGTTACCCTTTGGTGGAAGAGGTAACAGCGGCTTCGGTGTTACTCGAGGCGAAGAAGGCCTGTTGGCAATGACGACGCCGCGCGTGGTCAGTCGGCGGCACGGTAAATTTGCCGTACACTTAGCACCACGCAAGCCGTACGATGCCGAGGCCTTGCTCGCCTCCCTACAAATACTGCATGCTGGTTCATGGCGACAGCGAATCAGGGGTGTCTTTCGGATGATGCGTGCCCCAAACGCTACGAAAGCGCCCAAGGCAGACGCTTCACCACGATCGGTGGGCGAAATGCCAGAGGAATAGAAGTCTCTCAGGAAACGTGAACATGATTGCCCCAAAACCCGGTCACTCTCACACCATTGTCGTCGGCAGTGGCTTAGCTGGCCTTTCTTCGGCCTGCGTGCTGGCGGCTCGGGGTCACCGCGTGACTCTGCTGGAAAAGAACGACTGGGTTGGTGGAAAAGCAGCCGTGCACAGTGCTGAGGGTTATCGGTTCGACATGGGGCCGACGATCCTGACGCTGCCGAGCGTGCTGAAGCGAATCTTCGCCGAGGCCGATCGTGACCTGAACGACTACATCGAAATGGTCCCCCTCGATCCCCAGTGGAGATGCTTTTTCGAAGGCGATGACGCAGACGGGAGTGACCGCAGTGTGTTGGATCTGGTCGCCAACGTCGACGAAATGAAACGAAACATCGACTCTTTCACGAACTCGCCTCGAAATAGCGAAGGCTACGGCAAGTTCTTGGAAATGAGTGAGCAGCTACACAACGTCTCCGACCGCTTCTTTTTTTGGCGAAGCGTTGGTGGTCTAGCGGACACGATGGAAGTGGGAGGCGCTTTCTCCCCTGCCGTTCTGAAAGATGTTTTGTCACTTCGCATGGGCCGAAGTGTTGCGTCGGTCGTGCGTTCACACGTTCCTGAAAAACGTGTTGCCCAAATGATGGATCACTTCACTCAGTACGTTGGTTCATCGCCCTATGCTTCACCCGCGGTACTGTGCGGTATCGCGCACATGCAAACAGAAGAAGGCATCTGGTACCCGATTGGCGGAACGCGAGCTGTTCCCGAAGCGCTCGCGAAACTTGCTGACGAATTGGGGGTCGAGATTCGCACGGGTGTCGATGTCATGCGGATCCACATCGAAGGCGGTGCCGTCAGCGGAGTTGAGACGGCAGGTGGAGAGATCATCGAAGCGGATGCCGTTGTCAGCAATTGCGACGCGGTTCGAACGTATCGAGAGCTCTTGGAAGGGACGAACGAATCAGACAAATTTGAGAAACGAAACCGTCACCGGCCTGCTTGCAGTGGAGTCGTTTTGTATCTCGGTTTGAATCGTCGCTACGAGCAACTGCTCCATCACAATTTTGTCTTCTCACGTGATCCGGAAGAAGAGTTTGAATGGATCTACGACAAAGGCGAACCCGCACCGGATCCGAGCGCGTACGTTTGTGCACCTGCGATCAGTGAACCCGCTGTCGCACCCGAAGGTGGTGAAGCGCTCTATATCCTGGTCCACACGCCCTATCTACGAGAAGGCCATGACTGGAAGAAGATGCTTCCCGAGTATCGAGAAGTCATTCTCGATAAGCTCGAGCGTACCGCTGGTCTGGAAGGCCTTCGTGACTCAATCCAGTATGAATCGTCGCTGACACCCGAGGGCATCCACAATCGCTACCGTGTTCTTAACGGAGCGATCTACGGTTTAGCCAGTCACGGAAAGTTCTTAGGCGCTTTCAAACCAGCCAATCGTCGAAAAGACGTCCGCGGTTTGTACTTGGCTGGCGGAGCGGCTCACCCCGGCCCCGGAATGCCGATGGTGATGATGAGCGGCTGGATCGCAGCAGACGCCTTGGATACAGATCGAAAGTAATCCGCATCCTCCATCCGGAGCACGATCGAACGGCCAAGCCTATCTGCTCGCGGACGTGTCACAAAAAACTGGCATCCGGCCATTCGGTCCGCTACCTTGACGCTCGGGGGACAGAAATCCCCCGAGCCGAGAGCTACCCCGCTGGCAAATAAACCCAGCAAAAGACGTCTTCTCTGCGACGTCTTAACTGCAATATCTTCTCTGCGACATAAGGAGTGGACTTTGGAAGCGCGTCCCACGTTCCGGAGACGTCTGCTCAGATTCTCATTGCGTTCAATGATGCTCGCAGTGCTGCTTTCATCCCTCGTCTTCGCCAAGCTGTTCTACGATGTTCGTCAAGCGCGTGCGCGTCGCGATGCCGTGGAACGATTGGTCCATTTTCCCGGGTTCGTACTTTATGAAAACGAAGAACGGGCGTCACGCAACAGCATGCCAACATTCGAGCATTCGGCCGATGAAGGTCGGCTAAAGGTTTGGCTCACCGAACAACTTGGCATTGATTACTTCCATGATGTTCAGTTGGTCTGTTTGAGCGGTCGTGAGGAGTTCTCTGATGAGGATTTTGAAGCAGCTTGCCGACTGAGCAAATTGAAATCACTGCGACTCGGCAAGACGGCTGTGACGGACGAAGGGTTCCGAGCCGTGACCCATCTCACATCGATCGAGAGTTTTTCGATTTCCAGCCCACACCTTTCCGACGATTCGATGCTTCCGCTGTCACAGTTGAGGACACTTAAGACGCTCGTTTTGTTTGAAACCGAGATCACGGACGACGGCCTGCATTTACTGACGAGATTATCGAACTTGGAGAAACTCAATCTCCGAAAGACGCAGGTAACCGAAGAAGGCATCAAGCGATTCCAGTCAGCACTGCCCAACTGCGAAGTCCGCTGGCAGGGCTAGAACGAATCCTGTAGGTCATGCTCCGCATGACATTAGTCGCCGATCGCTCCGCCGATCGTTGCGTTCCGTTCTGTCGTCATGCGGAGCATGACCTACCAGTACATCCATCGATCGATGTCACGTATCGATCTTCAAAAGAGCTTTGTTGTTGAACCGCTTCGCGGTAGTACGTCTCGATCGCACTCGTACTCAGCGCAGCGGTACTCGTAATCGCCAGAAACGTACTCGTAAATAGTCGCCGATCGTTGCGTTCCGTTCTGTCGTCATGCGAAGCATGACCTACCAGTGCATCCATCGATCGATGTCACGTATCGATCTTCAACAGAGCTTTGTTGTTGAACCGCTTCGCGGTAGTACGTCTCGATCGTACTCGTACACAGCGCAGCGGTACTCGTAATCGCCAGAAACGTACTCGTACATAGTCGCCGATCGCTCCGCCGATCGTTGCGTTCCGTTCTGTCGTCATGCGGGAGCATGACCTACCAGCGTTTTCTTTACGCCAAAGCTAATTTCTAGTACCGCACGTTGACGCCCAGCGTCAAAATGTGAACGTCCAGTTTCGTGGTGACCGACGAACCTGGAATCGCTCCGGTGCCCGGGACAACGTATGGACCGGTCGATCCATACTCGAAGAAGTAACTATAGGCCGCACTAAGTGTTGCGTTCTCATTGAGATCGTAACTCGCACCAGTGCTCAAGATGTGCTGGTAGTCCAGTGGCGACGCGATGTTGATAAAGGTGTGTTCATCATCGATCGTGTCCGTGGAATAGATGTACCCCATGCGACCGACCAGGTTTTGGGTCAACTGAAGCTGGACGCCTGTCGCTACCGAGAAGACATCGTTCCATC
Organism: Planctomycetota bacterium; assembly: GCA_039179795.1. Lineage (GTDB taxonomy): Bacteria > Planctomycetota > Planctomycetia > Pirellulales > Pirellulaceae > Rubripirellula. The sequence goes on from JBCDEM010000025.1 coordinate 60,740, forward strand.
CCAAACCATCGACGGATCCATCCGCACGGTACGTTGCCGAATCGCCGAATCCTTCGGAGGTTGTGTAATCGAAGTAGCGTGCGTCGAGTGTGATCAACGCGTGCTCCCAACCCCGAAACGCGACTCCTCCACTGACGATCATCGGCAAGTCGATATCGAGTTGATCCGTTCGCGGTAATCCCGCTGCGTCTTCGCTGAAGTAACGAAACTTCTCATACCAAGTTGGCGTTTTGAAACTCGCTCCAAACTCCCAGCAGCAATCGTGGATGTAGTGCACCCCCAATTGCGCTCCCAAACCCCAGTGGTATCGTGATCCATCACCGCGGGGGTAAAGATTGTTTGCGTTGACACCAACGAACGCATTGTCATCGAAGGTGATCTTTGCCAAACCAATTGCCGGACCTGCAGCGATCGACAACCGGTCCGTCATTCGCACCGACCACGCCGGTGCGATTTGAAAGAACATCGCTTCGGATTTCATGCCGCCAACACCGGTTCCACCCGTTCCCAAGGGAGGGCCCAGGATGGGATTGTTTGGGTCAGCTCGAAAGTTGGTTGAAAACCCTGCGACGCCAGACACTCCCAAACCAAAGGTGAGATAGGGATTGTTGGTTTGGTGAACCCACGAGATCGTCGGGACCGGTGTCACACCAATCTCTCCGTCGGATGAGCCCGAACCCGCACCGGGGAGCGTTGAGGAGAGGTTGTAGTTGACGTAGATGGACTCGAATCCGAACGCCAACTCGTCAGTGGGCAGTTGGCTGATAGTCGCAGGATTCCAATACATCGAACCAATGGCATCGACGGCCGTCCCCGTCGTGGCTCCACCCATTCCGCGATTGATCGCACCGCTTGCCTGGAGGTAGATCCCCTGCGCAGATGCAACCGCTGGCAGGAAGGTCCCCCATGCCAATAAGACAAGTGCCAATAAAAGAAATGATCGCAGTAAACTGCTTTGAATTGGCATCGTTCACCCCCAAACTCAGCCGCCCGACTTTTCCGATTGTGCGGACCAAGCAGACTTTGCCGGATCTACGCATTTTGAGGTATCGGCGCTTTTTAACGAAAACTTTAACTTCCCGAAGTCCGATCGTAGGCGAGCCAATCAAGGCAAAAAATCACGAGCAGGACGTGGAGGCCCTCTTGGTCTCATCCACGACGGTGTGCAGCCACTGACTGAGGTCGTTGAAGTAGTTGCTCGGGTCGTCTTCAAATTCGAGCGTGTGAGAGGATTCGGCGTACTCGATGATCGCTTGATTGCGGTTGGCGGTTCGTTCGACAAATTGCCGCGTGGCTGGGTTGTCGACGATGGGATCTTTACCCGAGAGCACCAGCAAAATGGGAACGTCGATCTGTTCGGGATGAACTGTCGCTTCATGCAGCAGACGTTGGTTTTCCACCGCGAATCGAATCGTGATTTTTCTGAGCTTCAACGGATCTTGGTCAATGTACCGTTGTGCCTTCGGTGACTGCGAAAACAACCAGGACTCTTTTAAGGGAATGGCAACACGCATGTTGGACAGTCCCAGACGACGAGCGATGCCCAAACCGAGGCGTTGAACAGGGCTCGCCGCGCGCAGTGAACAGAGCCCCGGACAAATCAAGCCCATCGCTTGAATCTGTTCCGCGTGGTGCCGAGCAAAAGCGCACGCCAGAATGCCGCCCCAACTGATGCCGAGCAAAATACGAGGCCGATCCTTGGGAAGCTGTTGCAGGTAGTCGGATACGTCATTGAGCCAGGTCTGCCATTGATTAACGTCGCCGGAATGATCGTCGTTCAATCCCGACCCACGTCGCTCTAAGAAATGCACGCCGAATCCTTGGCTGGCGAGGTGATCGCAACTGGGCAAATACCAACCACCGTGACTCACGATTCCATGCAACAAGATGACGTCGGCCAAAGCGTCGTCCACATTCCAAACGCGACTGGCTAGAGAATGGCCATCGCGAGTGGAATAAAATTGGATCGAAGGTCTTGGTTTGGCCATATCAGTCCAACTTGAAGGATCTTCGTTCTTGGACGAGCGGCTCCAAGGCATTTGGATCAATCGTAAACCCTAGACCCGGCCGATCGATCGCAGAAGCACGACCGCCGTATCCAAACGACAAGTCTTCTACAGTGATGTTATCGCGAACGAGATGCCGATCCGCGGAACCCTCGCGGTAACGTATATCGCGCACCGAGGTTGCAAAATGCCGACCCGCAGCGGACAAAATCCCAGACTCTCCCGGATGGCAACCGAGCTGATATCCAAGCCCCGCATCTCGAGCGACCGCTGCGATTCGCAGGCTATTCAGCAAGCCACCGCACTTTGATAGACGGATGTTGAACAAATCACACGTCTGATGCTCGATCGCTCGCTTTGCATCGAACATGCTGCAGAGTGATTCGTCCAACATGATGTCGGGAAGAAAGGGTTCCCGACGTGCTTCGGCTAACGACTCGACTTCTGCGTGAGCGACGGGTTGCTCCACGCTGCTGATGTTCGATGGTTCCATTTCGCGAATCCACTTCACGACTTCATCGGGTCTCCAAGCTTCGTTCGCGTCGACACGAAGATCCATCCGATTGCCGATCCAACGTCGAATGTTGCGAAGACGCTGACCGTCACTCGCGGGATCCATGGCAACCTTCACTTTGCAATGCCGGAATCCGTAAAGACGCATCGCCAGCGAGCTTTTTGTTTCCTTTCGCATCGAGCCGGAACTCACCGCACCGGAATACTGCGTCCGTTCTACGAACTCCGTTACCGATTCAGCCGGCTCGAAATGTTTAATGACTTGACGAGTGGATTGTTCGAAGTGCCTTCCGAACGCATCCAGCAGACTCAGTTCAACAGCGCAGCGATTGGCGTTCGCGCGACATCCCCTTGGATCATCTTCTTCAACAACAGGCTGATAAGAGTCGCAGAGCCGAATGACGTCATGCCAATGGCTGCAATCGAAATCAAGTTGATCCGCAAGCGGCGTGGCTTGGATCTGAGACATCGCACCCTCGGGTGACTCACCGGTCACGTAGGTTCGCGGGATGCCCTCTCCCCAACCTTCCGTACCATCGGCCAATCGACACCGGACGATCAAGTTGTCGCTGTGCTTACGGTTAAACGAAGCGTGTTTAAATTCCTTGCGGAGATTCAACCTCACGATCATCGCTTCGATTTCGACCACCCGCATCGAATCTTCTTCTCCAGACTCGCGATCAGCGTCTCTTCAGCCTGCCATCGCTCTTTGAGATTCGTTCAAGACTCTGCCGACGCTTTCTCATCCGGCTTGATCATGCCGGCGTCGCGTGCCCAATCGAGTGCTTCCCGAATGCCCTCGGTAAAATCGACTCTCGGTTGCCAGCCAAGCACTCGCTTGGCTTTGTCGATCGAAAAGTCCAGATTGACCGCCATAAACTTGAAGCGTGCTTTGGTAACAAGCGGCGGTTTTTTCGCGCCGACCAACTTGGCACCGCCCTCCAATACCACGACCAACATTCGGGCGATCGCCTCGGGTACTTTTGGCGGATACGGCTTGCCCATCTCTTTCGTGAAAGCCGAAACGAATTCTTCGCGTGTGACCAGACGTTCGTCGCGAATATTAAACGTCTCACCGAGGACTTCGGGAGCTTCCATCGCCAACACGGTCGCGTCGACCAGGTTGTGAACGCACGTATTGTTGAGAAACTTTTGACCGTCACCGATCATCTTCATTTTGCCGGCGCGAATGTTCTCAACGAGCCGAGGAAAGAAGTTGCGTTCACCGGGGCCGTAGATGAAACCGGGCCTCAGGATAACGGCTGGAAACTGATACTCGCTGATGTAGCGATTCAGCAACACTTCGGCTTCGGCCTTGGTACGTGTGTAACCGTCCAGGCCTTCGGGATTCGCATCAGCCGTTTCATCCGTCCCGAAGTGATCTCGCGCGGGATAGATCCCGAGACTGCTGATCTGAATCCATCGTTTGAAATCGGGATTCTGCCGGACGGCCGTGAGCAGATGCTCCAAACCGACCACGTTGATTTTCCGATACAGCTCTGCTTTACCCCAGTCGCCGATGTGTGCCGCTGCGTGAACGACATATTCCATTCCCTCGACGGCAGCAGGGAGCGTTTCCGGCTTACTGAGATCCGCTTCGACGAACTTCGCGCTTAAGCCTTCCAATGCCGAGCGGTCACTCGAGGGCCGCACCATGACGCTTACGTCGTAACCCTCATCGATGAGCCGCTTGGCCACCCATCTGCCGACCATTCCGGAAGCACCGGTAACTAAGACTGTTCCACGCGACATGTTCGACGATCACTCCCGAAAACGATAATCGTTCGGCTGAATTCCAGTTGGATTGCGAGCCGGGTCGGCTAGCAGTGCGGACATTCTAGTTAAATGAAACGGTTTGACACTGCCGGGCAGGCGACGCAGTCATTCAAGATTTGCGGATCATTCGAACCAATGAACAGTCTTTCGAACTATTGGGCAATCATTCCAGCCATTGAACGAGACCCGCACCGATAGCCGCCATCAAGACGGAACCCGGGATGACAGCGACCGCCGCACACCACCAGAACCGACGATAAGCAACTCCGGCGGCTCCAGGGAGAAACGTCGTGACATGCCCGCCGAGCCACGGAATCTGCCGAGCCAAAATCAAGAACGCTGGGGCCTCGATCGGTAATCGTCGCAGCCAAGCCGGCAGTCGATCTCGTTGGTCGTCCGAATGAAAGTCGCGGCGTGTGCGACGTCCGAGCTGGAACTCCAACAGCGCAGCTAACCACCAACCAAACCAGTTCAGAAAGACCGCGCTGACAAATCCGTACAACGACCCATTCGCGATCGCGATGGCATCCGAGGGGAACGGCGTGAGTGCGACGATAATATGTGCCGGGAGGGTGATCAGCGGAGCGACTCTGCCAAATCGCTCGGAAAAGACTTCCGGTCCGCCGATGGAGGCGATCCATCGAATCAGGAAAAACCCCGCAATCAAAAAACCAATGATGATCCAGACAGACGGAGCCCGCGCCAGCTTGACGATGGCTCCGCTCGGCGGTTGCGATTCGATGTCTGAAGTCACTCGCGGGAATCCCTCGCGGCTCCAATCGGGTCGTTCTCGGATCGATGGTAGTTCATAAAGTGCATCTTTGCGCGACGTCATCGTGCGGACTGGAACAGGTCGCACATGGTTTGGAAAAGTGTGCGTGTTGGCCGCCACGACATTGTGCCGGCCCTTGCGAGAGTCGCATTCGCGCACTACAAGGTAGGCCCGCTTGTTTGTCGTCACCGACCCGCTTTGATGGGACGCCCGCCCGCATACCCTGAGCATGCTTCCAGGCGAGCCTCCTTGCAGCCATGATGCCGATTCGACTTGCCAATGGCTTCTACTCCGTCGTATTCGCGAGTCGCGTTGCTCACGCTGATCCCGTTGTTGCTTGGGGCAATTCCGGTAGTTTGGGGATCACAAATCGCGTTGCAATCGATGTTCAACGCGCCGTTCCGCTGGGTCGATTATGAGACTCCAGCCCTCGAACAGTTCAATGATTTCCTCAGTGAATTTGGGACAGTTGAATACGTCCTGGTAAGTTGGCCAGGAGGTACGCTGGAAGACGCTCGGTACGAACAAGTTGCCGAAGCGCTCCGTCGTGCCCAAGAAGATCGCGAGTCCAACGGTCAGCCTAAACTGGTTAGCAACGTGCTGTCTGGCTATTCGTTGTTTCAGACTTTGACGTCGCCTCCAGCCGACCTATCGCGGCGCGCCGCATTGACGCGGATGTACGGATCTCTTGTGGGTGAAGATGGAGAAACCACTTGCTTGGTTGTTGCGCTCAGTGACGCGGGGTCAAAGCTTCGGCGAGAGTCGATTGAACATGTCTTAGAAGTCGTCGAACAAGAGCTGGGGCTCGAACGCGATGACCTCAAGTTGGCCGGTCCTCCCGTCGATGGGCTCGCGATCGACGATGAAAGCGTCGCATCCATGCAGACTTATTCTGGTCCGGCGATCGCACTATCGTTTGTACTCTGCTGTTTGTTCTTGCGGTCGTTATGGCTGACCCTTCCGATCATGCTGATCGGAAGCCTGGGTCAAGCGGCATCTCTGGCCGCTGTTTACTACCTTGGCATCACCATGAACGCGGTCCTGATCGTGCTGCCGCCGTTGGTGTTTGTCTTGGCGGTTTCAGCCGGTGTGCACCTGGTGAACTATTACTACGAAGAGATCGACACGAGCGACCATATCGATGGTGCGATCTCACGTTCGCTCGCCAAAGCGCGTGGCCCCTGTTTCATGGCTGCGATCACGACTGCCATCGGATTAATGTCATTGACGATCAGTGATGTGGAGCCCGTACGAGTCTTTGGCGCTGTGGCCGCCGCCGGCGTTATCGTGTCGGTCGCGCTGTTGTTCCTGATCGTGCCCGGTGCTATGCAGAAACGCGCCATGCGAGAACGCGCGACGCACAAACGTGCATGGTTTGGCTGGCTTCGTCCATTACCGCTTTCGCTTCCTTCACCGCGTGGCGGATTCGCGCCACGAGCCGGTGCCATCATTTGGCGAAGTGCTTTGTTCGTAACGGTGATTGGATTGCTCTTACTCGTCATCGGTAGCGTCGGTCTGTATTGGATTCGAAGTTCGATCAGCGTCGTTTCGTTGCTTGATGAGGACAATCAGGCGATGCAGGATTTCCGTTGGTTTGAAGAGAACATCGGACCGCTGATCCCGGTCGAAGTAGTGATTCGTTTTGACGAGTCGAGTGACCTGGATGCGCTACAGCGTCTGGAATTGATTCGCGTCATTCAACGGAAATTGCGTGAGACTCCAGCAAGCGGCGGCTGGATGTCGGTCGCGTCGTTCCTGCCGGATCCACCACGACGCGGAGGCTTGAGGGTAACGGCGCAGCGGGCCGTCCTTCGTAAACAGATGAAGACCAAACGCCAGGAATTCATCGACGCTCGCTACCTCAAGGATCAAGCGGACGGGGAGCTGTGGCGAATTAGCGGGCGACTCTACGGCCTGGATGATTTCGATTACGCGGAGTTCCTGAACCAACTCAGCGATCAAGTCACTCCAGTTCTTGCGAAGGCGGAGGAGGCCGGACACACGGGAATCAGCGCGACGTACACCGGAGTCACGGCGGTTGTCTACGAAGTCGAGCTTTCGCTGCTGCGAGATCTGTTTGACAGCTTCTTGGCAGCTCTTGCGCTCATCACGATGGTCATGGTCTTTGCACTCCGCAGCCTCCGTGCCGGACTGATCGCGATGGTTCCAAATGTGTTTCCGACAATTATCCTGTTCGGGACGATGGGTTGGCTGGACCATTCCATTGATATTGGCACGGTGATGACCGCCAGTGTTGCGTTGGGAATCGCCGTTGATGGCACGTTCCATTTCATGAAGTGGTTTTGCCACGAGATTGACTTGGGCAAAGGACGGCTGGACGCGATCATTCATGCCTACCGGCATTGCGGTTTGGCTTTGATTCAAACAACGTTGATTTGCGGATTGGGTTTGTTGGTATTTGCATTGAGTGGATTCTTGCCCGCGCGGTTTTTCGCATTCCATTTGTTCGTGTTGTTGGTGCTTGCCCTTGTTGGTGACCTGGTCGTTCTGCCCGCGTTGTTGGCGGGTCCGCTCGGGCGCGTCTTTGTTTCGTCTCGAAGAACGGCTGCAGCATGATGTCACACGATGAAAACAGCTTGCCGAATCGGATCTGCTCGGTCAGGCGAGAATTAGGACATGAGCGATGAAAGTTAGTGTATTGGGCGCCGGCGCAATCGGTTCGATGTTCGGCGGCTTGATCAAACACTTCGCTCCCGAGACGGAAGTCGTGCTGATCACGCGAGGTGAACACCTCCGCCGCATTAACGAGCAGGGTGGCATTCGAATTCTGGGTTACTGGGGAGACGTAACCGTTGATGTTGAAGCCAGCGAAGATCCGAAGTTGATCGAAGGATCCGACTTTGTTTTGCTGACGGTGAAATCGTATTCCACGGAAACGGCAATGACGCAAGCCAAACCGTTTCTTGGTGATGCAACGCTGATCTCCATTCAGAATGGCTTCAACCAATCAACACTCGCGTCCTTTATTCCACCGGAGCGATCCGTCATGGGGATGACCGCCACCAGCATGGCTTTGGTTGAACCCGGCACGGTGGAACTACGACGCAACGGAATCTCCGTGATTGGGCCGGCATCGGATAGCACCCCTCTGGACGTCGTCCAATCAGCGTCAGATGTTCTTTCTTGCAGTGACCTGGCGATCAAGGTGGACCCAAACATCGTCGGTGCTCAGTACAACAAACTGATTGCCAACACGCTCGGAGTCGCTTCAACACTGACCGGCTCACCGCAGATCCCGGATGCAATCCTTGATACACGCTGGAGGAATCAGGTTGCGTTGCCGCTGCAGCTAGAAGCGATCCGTGTTCTCGAGCACGCCAACATTCCACTGTCGAATGTTCCCGACGGATCCAACGTATGGAAGTTTCGTCGCTTGTTGCGTCTGATGAACGTTCCAGTGCTCGGTTCGATCATCAAGAGTGTGGTTTGGATGTTGTTTCGAAAAAAGCCGATGCGGTTTTCGATCGGTGAAGATTTGCGTCGTGGCAGAGCAACGGAGATCGACTACATCAACGGAGAGCTGGTTCGTTTAGCTGAGTCCGTCGGCACGACCGCGCCTCGAAACGCGAAGATCATGGAATTGGTCGATCAGCTCGCAAAGACCGGGCGATCACTCTCGCTAGATGAGCTGAGCGAGCAGTTTGAAAAAATCGCGTAACAGATGCTCCCGCATCACGCTTTGATCGATAGAACTGGCCAGTCCGCCAACGGTGGAACTCCGATAGGTGCAGTTGTGTTCATCACTTTGAACCAGCGACTAGTCAATTCTGGGGTGCTTTGTCATCTCTTACGTTCGATTTTGAGGCGTGTCCGTCGTGAGATCTCTTCCCTCGGGCTACTCGTCCTTCTAGACTAAAAATGCTCGATAATGGTGCGTTTACACCGCTCGCGGAGGGAAACAATGGCACGTCTGGTCTGTTGCACATGCTTGGTCTGGCTGACTTTTCTTTGTGGCTCCGTTGAAGCTCAACGACATCATCGCAATCGCAATCGTGGAATCCGAGGCAACGTTTTCTTGCCGGTGAATCCCGGTGCGACCGTGTTGGGATCCCACCTGCACGGGCAAGCAGTGCGCGCGGTTGCAATGGGACGGTTTCTTGAATCGGCTGCTGTCGCGCGACGGATCAATTTGGAGTCCGATCGCATCGCGATGGAAAACTCAATCCTGTGGGTGGAAACGTACTTCGAACGGCGGCGATTGAATCGAGAGTACCGAGATGAAGAACGGATCGACTACCAAGAACACAAGCTGATCGTCGGTCGATACAACCACAAGCGTGTGGAAGAATCCGATCCCGGCGGCAACCCTGCCGATGGCATGAATTACATGATGGGTCGGCTGATTGCGGATTCGTCTGCTTATCGCACGATTTTCTTGGGACAGGTGCCCGATATCGACGGTGCAGACTTTTTCCTGTCGCCAAGTCATTTGTCACACATCGTCCTCAAACAAGTTGGCGGCTCCGAAGGCGCACGAACGCTACGGCCAACGGATCCTGAATTGGTCAGCGATCAATGGCCGGGCGTGTTCATGCGACCAGAGTTCGAACTTGAACGGATCGAATATGACGATGTTCGAAAGAAGGCACTGGAAGAGATTCGCGAAAACAATCAGCTATCCGTCGTCACACTGGAAGCGGTCCAAAGCTCGCTGAAGAACCTGCAAAACAAGTTTGACACCATCTATACCTGGCCACGAATGAAAGGCACGATCGATATTGCAACCTACGCGCACTATCGCGATGTCGGTGAGAATTTCTTCCGTGCTCAAGCCGCCGGTACGCTGCGTGCTTTTGCCATGAACAATCCGGACAGCTATTCGGATGATCTGCGATTCGAAGGCGAGACAATCCTCGATCTGTTGCGACATTGTTCGCAGCACAATCTTGAGTTCGCGAAACCGGAACCGGGTGACGAGCCGACGTACGCTCATCTCTATCAACAAATGCGACAGCTCTATTTGGACTTTATCCCCAACCCGCCCGATTATTAATCAGTGCACTGCAACGATCTGAAGCGGGCATCTGACAAATGCCGCGGGCAGACTACTGGCAGAGCGGCAAATGTCGTAGAAACGTTTTCGGGTAGGAGAACGAGAACAGTACAATTGCAGCTTGATGAAGTTCACTCCCCTGAATCTGCGTCTTGAATCCGCGTCTCGTTTCCGCCAGTCACCGTTTCGATGCCTTTACGAATCACGATTCTGTCGGGCGACCGACATGGACAGCAACTCGAATTTGATCAGGATCAGATCGAGATCGGAGATCGCAGCACCGACGACGTCGGATTTGATCCGAATGCGAATCCCGGGATTCGTCAACGCCGTGCCACATTGAGATACCAGGACGGCGGTTGGAGAGTTTGCTGCACGGGTGACATGCCCATCTTTCTGAATCAGGAAGTCATCGACGATGCTGCTGATTTGAAGTCGGGTGACTTCCTAAGAATGTCTCATGACGGTCCCGACTTGTCATGCGAACTTATCAGCCAGTTGTCACCGGTAGCAGAAGTCAGACCCTCGGCACCGGCGACGGCTTCACCTGATCAGAACAAGACACAGGTTTCCAACGAGACTCCGGTTTCTAACGAGACACTGAATCCGTCCTCCGATAATAGTGCCACTCCATCGGCGACTGTAGCATCGACATCAACAACTGCGCCTGCCAACCACGTTCCTTGGGTTCCCATCATCGCCGCGATTGCTGTGCTGGCGGTCCTGATCCCGTTCGTTTACAGGGCACTTTCGAAGACGCCAACATCGATTGCCGTCACGCCAGAATTGAGTCCGTTCGGGGTGATCGTCGTCGAAGAAGGTAAGCAAGTCTTTTGGCGTCCCACTCTCACTCAAGCAGATCCGAGTGATCGGTTCGAATTGGGCGAGAATGCTCCAGCGGAAATGACCATTGACGCGTCCACAGGAACGGTGCGTTGGCAAACGACCGAAGCGGATGGGCCGGCTGAATACCGTTGCGAATTGATCGTCATTCGCGGCAGCGATTCGAGTCAACGTGATTCGGATTGGCTGGAGATCAAAGTGGAAGAAGTGAATCGGCCTCCGGAACTCACGGAGATTCCATCACAGTCGATTGATCTATCGCAGAATAATCAGCTACGAGTTGCCTTAGCCGCAACGGATGCCGATTTGCCCGCACAAGACTTGACCTATCAACTCGGTTCCGGCGCGCCATCGGGTGTCCAATTGGATGCGAAGACCGGTTTGCTGACATGGTCGGTCGACGATGAATTCGCGAACAGCGAATGGCAGATTCCCTATCAAGTGAGCGATGGCTCCGGTCAACCCGATAGCCAAGGGATCGTTCGTGTTCGCGTCACGAAACCCGATCCATGGGCAGTGGCTGAACAAAATCTTCGAGACTGTTTGTATCTGGTTGTCACGGAAACCACGCCGGGTCGATTGCTCGTCCCACTTGGAACCGCTTGCGCGATCGCGGACAAACAGTTGCTAACGAGCGCGTCGGTCGCGCACGGGGTCAACGATGCGCGTGGTCGTGGCTGGAAGGTTATGGCGGTCGACACACACAATTTTGATCTCGCCGATCCCAAGGGATGGCAAATCACCAAAACTCAAGCGCATGCCGCTTACGTGCGAGCCGAGTCGATTGAGGATGCCGATCGGCGCGGATTGCAACAAGCTTTCTTTGATCTCGCCATCCTGACGTGTGAGCAATCACTTCCCAAAGCGTGTACGTTGGGCGACTTGGAAACCGACGTGAAGAACGATCAGACCGTCGCTTGTTTTGGCTTTCCAGTCGAGGCTGGCTCTTTGTCGCCTTTCGATTCGCTCGAACCAGCTTTTGACAAAGTCGAAGTGTTAGCCGTCGTGCCGCCACCGGTTGAAGCCGCCATTCAAGGACGCCCGCCGTTTCTGCTGCAACTCGTTGGCGAATTGCCATTCCAACCATTCGGAAGTCTGATCGTCAGCGAACAAGGCGAAGTGTTGGCCATCTACGCTTTCGAGGGCGAAGTGCCGGATGACATTGATGCCGATCCGGTTCACTACGCCGTCGATAGCGTTCACGCCAAGGCTTTCTTAAGTCAAAAGGGACTCGATCTCTGGATTGAGACACAACCGATTCCACCCACGGATGAGGATCAGTGACGATGGAGCCGTTGGCACAATCAAGCGGTGACCAGGGACCACGCGCCATCGGCATCGACTTGGGAACCACGTATTCGGCCGTGGCCTGCGTTGACGATCTGGGCAAGCCGTATTGCATCCCCAACCAAGATGGCGAGATGCTGACGCCGACCGCGATCCTGGTCGATGAGCATGACATCGTCATTGGTCGCGAAGCTGTCATGGCAGCGGTCATGGAACCGGAAGCATACGCGGAGTGTTTCAAACGCGACGTCGGATCACCCGTGTACCGACGTGGCGTAAACGGCATTCATGTACCGCCACAGATCCTGAGCGCTTTCGTCCTGGAACAATTGAAATCGGATGCCGAACGTCGCCTCGGGCCGGTGACTCAAGCCGTGATCACCGTGCCGGCGTTCTTCGATGAGTCACGTCGCAAAGCGACGCAAGATGCTGGGCGAATGGCCGGTTTGGAAGTGCTGGACATCATCAACGAGCCGACAGCGGCCGCTTTGGCTTATGGATGCCAACACGGAATGCTTCGAGACGCAGCCTCCGCATCCCAACCGAAACGAATCCTCGTTTACGATCTCGGGGGTGGTACATTCGATGTCACCATTTTGGAGATCGCTGGCAAGACGTTCCGCGCGATTGCAACCGACGGTGATGTGCAGCTAGGTGGGAAAGACTTTGATCAGCGAATCGTGGAGCACTTGGCGGAACGGTTCATCGAGCAACACGGGATCGATCCGAGAACGGATGCCCGTGATACCGCCCAGCTATGGATGGATGCACAACGAGTCAAACACACTCTGTCTCAGCGATCGAAGACTTCCACCGTTGTCTTTCACGCGGGAGTGAGATGCAACGTCGAGATCACTCGCGATCAATTTGAACAATTGACTCGCGACTTACTCGAACGCACGGAAACAACCACATCGCTGGTCGTTCGCGAAGCAGGGCTTAACTGGGATCAGATTGATCGAGTGTTGATGGTGGGAGGTTCCAGTCGCATGCCGGGTGTGACTCGAATGCTCCAGCAAGCGACCGGGCGAGAAATCGACTGCTCGCTCTCACCCGACGAAGCGATCGCTCACGGCGCCGCTCTGCACGCCGCGATCTTGACACAGCAAAACGAAACGACGTTACCAAGCATTGACTTGATCAACGTGAATTCTCACAGCTTGGGCATTCGTGGAATCGATCGGCAGACAAACCGCAAAGTCAACGCGATCATGATTCCAAAAAATTCGCCGCTGCCTTGCAAACAGGTTAAGTCTTTTACCACTGCCGATGCCGACCAGCGCAGCGTGAAAGTCGTCGTGCTCGAGGGTGAGAGCCATCGCCCGGAAGACTGCATCGCACTAGGCGACTGTGTGATTCGCGACCTTCCACCTGGATTACCGAAAGGGACGAAGATCGAGGTCACGTATCGATATGCTTCTGACGGACGCGTGACCGTTTCAGCTCGGATACCCGGCACCCGCCAGTCCGCACACGTAGAAATCCAGCGAGCAGATGAAGTCGACCTGGAGGATTTAGACTCATGGCGTCAACGACTCCTGTCTCCGGACGACCAGACGCAACAGACCTCGGCTTCGCCACAAAATGACGGCGTTACTTCGACGGCGACGAAGCAGCTCTCATCCAAACAAGACATCGGTATCATGTTGCGTCGCTTGGACGAGTTGTACGCCAAAGTCGGGCATGCTGCGGTACGCTCAGCTGTCCCGCCCGCTTTGCAACGCACTCAAGCGTCGGCACAGCAGACGCAAGCCGCGTTTCGAGCCGCATCATCGACACTGAAAAAAGCAGAAGAAGCCAACCAAGATCCGCCGACTCGGACAGACGCGGTGCGATTGGGATCGGCTTTGGCAAAAGCTCGCTCGAAGGTGGAACAGACACAGACGCGAGCCGACTTTGGATGCATGGTCCTAGGAAGAGAATGCGTAAAAGTTGGGTTCTTTCCAACACCCGTGAAAGATCTTGCAGCCGAAATTCGTCAACTTCGAGAACAGATTGAAACGGTCTGATTCGTTTTGATCTTTATGCCGAAGCGATGTTGGACGGTGGCCTATCGCATCGTTCGGCAAGTCATTCATTGGAGAATTAGATTTCGTGAATGGTAAGTTTGATCCCTATTACAAATGGCTTGCCATTCCCCCTGAGGAACAACCACCGGATCACTATCGATTGCTGGGGATCCCGCAGTTTACAGATGATCTGGATGTCATTGAGAACTTGGCGGAGCAACGAATCCGACACATCCGGTCCTATCAGATTGGACCGAAGTCGGAAGAAGCCACGGAGTTATTGAACGAGTTAGCTGCGGCCCGTGCGTGCTTGCTGGATGTCGAACGAAAATCACGTTACGACGCAGCCCTTCAGAAACAACTTGCGAATGTTCAAGCCATTCAAGTCGAATCCGTTTCGGCGATTCCCGGCATTGCCAATTTCCCCGCAAGCAATCGCCCGGCAATCAAACCTCCGGCGGCGTATCCAGAGTTCATCGAACAGCCAGCACGCTCAGCCTCATCGAGACACACGCGTTCGAGATCAAAACCGTTTCCGTGGGCGTTCATTCTTGTTGGATCCTTTTTGGGTGTCAGCATCATTGGAGCTGGAGCCATTTGGCGTTCTCGGGCAAACTCAAGCGACACATCTTCCGAAGGAGGATCGCCACTTCAGGCCGTTGTGATCGATCCAACGCGACCGAGTGAGAACGCATTCAATCCTTCCAAGCATCAAAACGATGCTGTGACGACAGACGCGCCATCTGACTGGTCCAGTGTGATCACTACGCGAGAGGGACAGGGAGGTGATGCGATGGTCCAACGGAATCAACCGGACCGTTTTGGGAGCGATCCATTGCTTGGAGTGCGAGCGGATTCAAAGGTTGAAGTGGCACACTCTTATTTACGTTTTGACCTCAGCCAGATCGCGCCCAATCGTCGACGCAAGTGCTCGATCAAATTGGTGCTCTCCGTGCTTGGTCGCTCATTGCCAAAAAATGGCGAGCTGCGTATTCACGGCATCGACGACATGTCCTGGAGCGAAGCTCAACTGGACTGGAATCGATCGCGTTCAACCGAGCCGTTTGCGGATGAAAGTCTTTTGCTCGTTTCACCCATCGGAAGCGAACATGTCGCCCTGGGGACAATCGCAAGTGAGATCCATCTATCCAGTCAGGCGTTTCGCGACTTCATTGCAGAATGTGGACCAACGGTGACACTGGTCATTTCAGGTAACGTCGGTGATCGACAGTGGCTTCGCTTTACAAGCGGTGAGCATTCCAGCCAGTACGCACCCAAACTCAGATTTCAAATGCCGGGCCGTTGATCGAGCACGCAGCAAACAGACCGAGCAACACAAGTCCGAGCAGAACCGATCACGTCTAAGGAATGCGACCGTCGACACAGTGCGGGCAATCAAAGTTGCCGGCGCCACGGCAATGCGGGCAGGTCTGTTTGAAGTTTTTATCGCCGTAGATCGCTTCACCTGTTACCTGGTTGACGGCGACTTGAACGCGTTGCTTAACAACGATCTGACCACGCAAGCAGTTGCTATAGTCACAGGGATTGGTGCCTTTTCCGCCACAGTGAACACACCAACGATTCCTGACGATTGGCTCACCCGACATCGTTTGACGCACAAATCGATAGCCGGTTCGACGGTGGGCAGTCGATCCGGGAACATCGGCATCCAACGAATACAACCATCCGCTTGGTAATCCCGACGGCTGAAGGCTGACGTTGTCGAGCGCTTTTTGTAATTTCGTTTTCGCGGACGACTTGAGCGGTCGGCCGGTAGGTGTGCGACGCAATAATTGCTGTGAATTGTGAATTGCCACCGGAAGCGGTTCTGGGGCGACGTCCAAAGCCTTCGTGAGTTGAAGCGCCGCGGCGTCATACTCCCCCACTTTGATTTTGCAGACTGCCATATTGTTGCAGGCCGCGGCCAGCGTCATCCCGTGGCGGGCATCACTCGACACCTTCTGTTGGTCTTCGATACGCCGCACGACTTGCAATAACAATCGGATTGCTTCTTCTGATCGATTCCTGCCTTCGCTTAAGCAAACGGAAGACCAGAGTCCCGCGTAGGGACTGTCCGAGTATTCCAGATGGCTGGACTTCAAGTCTTCAATGGCTGATTCGGGATCATCTCCGAGAGTCGAAACAAATCTAACGGCGGTGTCGTACTGTCGCGCGTCGGCACGATCGAAGTAGATCCCACGCAGAATCAGCTGATCGGACTCGGTCAACTGGTCGATGGCCATCGAAGCCTTGCGATCATCGCTGACGCGGCGAAACATCACACGCGCAAAATCAACGTCTTCGACGACCGCTTCAAATGCGACGCCACCAGAAGTCGTCCACTTCCGGCTGACCAACCGTCGGTCTTCAAATTCAATCGAAGGGTTTTCTTCTGGTGGACCCTCGCTTGGATTGATCTCTTTGGATGGCGTCGCACTGTTTGGCTGCTGCGAGTCGACGATGAAGGGGTTTTCACTGTCCTCCATGCCCGCTCCGGTCGACTCACTCGCGGCTACCAACTGCCTGAGTGTGACAGCGAGTTGCTCGGCCGACGCGGAGACTTGGTTATATCGTTCGTTCAGTTCTTCACTGTAATGCGGATACCGGTCGGGCATCGCTTCCAAGTCCTGAACGTTCACGAGCACCTTTTCTAAGTCGGCTGCGCCAGCGACCCCGCGCTGCAACCGGCCTTCGATGTGTGAGATCGAGTTTTCGACGCCTCGCAAGTTGGCCTTAAACCTGACGTCATCGATGCGTTGCAAGTGGCCTTCCCAAGGAGCATACCGACGACGAAGGTCTGCGATGCCTGCCTTTTCCGATGCGGTCGTTGCCAAGTCGGAGTAGCGATCGATTTCCTCCGGATCCAGTTCCATCGGTGGCATCCTGCGTGCCCGTTCGATGAATTCCTCAACCTCGCTGCGAGGTGGCTCGGTCGTCGATCGTGGAGGCGGCGAATAAGGAGGCCGACGATCTCTCATCTGTTCGCGTCGAAGCGCATTAATCGATGGTCCGTTGGGAACTGCGGATGGATCGAGATTCTGCGTCGTATTCTCGTCGCCTGGACCCAGTCGTTTGTACGCTCCCCAAACGCCCAGCGATAAGCCGACCATTCCCGCCAGTACGCACGCAACGATTCCCCTGGAAGGCCTCGCCAATCGCCTGTCGGCGACCGGCGATTCGCTGGTTTCACGGGGCTCAGCAATCGCTTGTGGCGGTGTCTGGGTGGAAACCTGGTCTGCACGTCCCAGCGGTACCTCATCCAGCGGCAGATTGAGATCCGCCGTGAACGTCTCTGGCAGCAACGTCGGATCAAGCTCTTCCGATTCATGATTTGAAAGTGGATCCGGGACGGCACGCAACAACATGGACCTGGCACGCGATAGCTGGCCCAACAACAAGTTGGCCTGTTCCGCCTTTTCGCCGGAGGCAAACCTTCGGACAAAGGCAATCTGGCGTTCGGCCGCGCATCGGATCACCTCCGCGTCGCGTTCGCCTTCATCGAGCCCAAGCAGCCGTTCGTTTGACGCGGGACGTTGGTGCCGAGGAATGCCCAACCAAAGATGCTGCGGGTCGGGTTCAGACGAACGGGCAGCTCGCCAAGAATCATCAAACTCGTCGGAAAATATCCGCCAAGCGGCCTGAAGATCCAGATCATCAGAACCGGCTTGATAGCCCTGCAATAGACCGGCATACGCGAGGTGGGCGTCGTGATCCAGCAAGCAATCACGAACCTGACCGAGCGATTCACACAACGCTGCGACTTCGTTCCCATTGCCCACGGTGCGGTGGCGCTGCAAGTGATCGATCTGGCGTTCAGCCGCGTGATCGATCACATCCGGGTTTAGCTCCAAGCGAGCAAGTCCCAACAGTCGATAGTGATCGACCTGTGACGACTTGGAAGCGATGCCCAAGAGGCTGCGGCGGGGGTCAAATGAATGGGACATGCGTTGGCGATTCTTCAGCCGAGACGGGGAACTTCCTCCCGATCCCCGTTGTATCCGAATGCGGCCCCCCGAACCAGTTTAACTGCCGGTTTAACGACCGATGAAACGCGTTGTAGCAAGTTACCCCAACAAGAACGCCAGGGTATTCCAACATGAACGCCGGTCGCGTGCCGCATCGGTTAAGATGGCGTTACCCTGGACTTGTACTGTCGGAATTCCTCGCCATGAAAACTCCCCACCGTTTCGCGGCCGTTTGCGTCATTCTGCTTGGTTCCCTGCTCTGTCACGGTGGATTTTCGCCGACGGCGTCGGGCACGGAAAAAGACCAAGCGGCTTGGGAAGCTGCCAACCCCATTCGCCCTCTTCCAGAGCCTCCTTTGGGCGTCGCTGTTGACGACGATTTGCCTAAAAGTCTGTCGGAGCTTGAGAATCCACCCACTCCGGAGACGGTTCGTCTGGGACGCTGGCTATTTTTTGATAAGCGTCTGTCCAGCGACAACACCGTTGCATGTGCGAGCTGTCACCGACCCGAAAATGGTTTCTCGGAACCAACACCCGTGTCGACCGGGATCGACGAGCAACAGGGCGGGCGCAAAGCTCCCTCGTTCCTCAATGCAGCTTGGGCAGCGAAACCGAATTTCTTTTGGGATGGCCGTGCCGGCTCACTCGAAGAACAAGCCGGGGGTCCGATCATCAATCCGATCGAAATGGGAATGAAAGATCACGCCGCCGTCGTCAAGAAAGTCCAAGCGATCCGTGGCTACGGAACATACTTCGAAGAGTCATTTGGCAGCCCTGAAGTCACGATCGAAAGAATCACCAAGTCGATCGCTGATTACGAACGCACAAGAATGAGCGGCAATTCCCCTTGGGACCGATGGCGCGCCGGCGACAAAGATGCGGTTTCCGACGACGTCAAAAAGGGTCACCGACTCTTCCACGGAAATGCGTTCTGCAACAATTGCCACAAAGGCCCAAATTTCAGCGATTACGACTTCCACAACTTGGGGGTCGGATGGGATGAAAAGAAAAAAGAATTCGCTGACAACGGCCGCTTCGATGTCACAAAAACGGAAGCAGACAAGGGTGCCTTCAAAACGCCTCCGCTACGTGATGTCAGTAAACGTGCTCCCTACATGCACGATGGCTCCGTGCCCAACCTCACCGAAGTCGTCAAACTGTATGTTAAAGGCGGAATTAAGAACCCGAATTTGGATCGTAAAGTCGATCAGCGTTTCGCCGAAATCCTTGATCTCAACGAACGAGAGATTCGGCAACTTGTCGCATTCATGGAAGCACTTGATGGCGAAGGTTATCAGGACAGCGAACCAACCGCGTTTCCTCAATAGCGAATAAGATTTGCCAGCCGGGCACAAATCTCAGTTTGAATCAAATTTCATCGAGCACTGGGAGCCAACGGGCTTACGGGCTTGTTTCTGCTTTCGTTGATCGCCGCCGCAATCGCCGGCAACCCTGCAAACGGATGATCGTTTGTTCGCTACAACGATAATCACCGAATCACCGTCGGTGAGGATGTCGTAGAGTTTCGATGCTTCAACACACGAACGAGGAAATCAGCGGTGAGAGTGATTGTCTGGTCAGCACTTGCGTGGATCGGTTTGGGCCACATGTCGATGTGGGCAGCAGAAATGGCGATGGGATTTCGCGTTGGTGAAGTCACGCAGGATTCCGCAATCGTTTGGACCCGGATCACCCGTGATGCCGAACGGAACTGGGACGGACATCGAGAACCAACCAAACGACAGCCCAAAACGGACCGATACACTCCATCCGAAGTCGCGGTAAACGACCGGGAAGGCGCAACGCCCGGTGCGCCGGGACAGTTGAGGGTGACGGTGTGGCCCAACACGGACGCTGATCAGAAACAGATCTTGGAATGGACGACCGTTGGCGAAGAGACGGACTTCTGCCACCAATTTCAATTGCACGGATTAGAGCCGGGCACCGACTACGATTTGCTGGTCGAAGCCCGCGACACTCCCGGTTCAGCCGTCACGGCGAGTTCCGAAGGCAGCTTCACAACGCCTGCCAATGCGAAAGACTGGCAAGACGTCCGCTTTGCCGTCGTGACCGGACAGTCTTACTGGGACCTCGACGATCCTAAGGGCTACCACATCTACCCTGCGATGAAGGCGCAGAACCTTCAGTTTCTGGTGCCGACCGGCGACACCGTTTATCTGGACAGTGAAGCTCCCCGCGCTCGCACGATCGAACTTGCCCGCTTTCACTGGCATCGAATGTACTCTCTGCCGCGGCACGTGGAATTTCACCGAACGGTTCCCGGTTACTGGGAAGTTGACGACCATGATTCCTGGATCAACGACGGATGGCCAACACAAACAGCCCCGTGGATGAATCCGTTGACGTTTGAGCAGGGTTTCAATGTCTATCGTGAACAGGTACCGATCGGAGACAAGACGTTTCGCACCATCCGCTGGGGAAAAGGGCTTCAAGTCTGGATGGTGGAAGGCCGGCTGTATCGTTCGCCCAACACGATGGTTGATGGCCCGGAAAAAACGATCTGGGGAAAAGAACAACTCGAATGGCTCAAGGGATCAATTCTCGAAAGCGATGCCGACTTTCGCGTGTTGATCAGCCCCACACCGATCGTCGGCCCGGATCGCGACCGAGGCAAAAAAGACAATCATGCGAACGATTCGTTTGCGTATGAAGGAAATCACTTCCGTCGCTGGACGAAAGAACAAGGATTAAAGAACTTCTATTCTTGTTGCGGTGACCGTCACTGGCAGTACATGTCGATCGATCCGGAGAGCGGTCTGCGCGAGTTTTCGTGCGGTCCGGCAAGCGACAAGCACGCAGGCGGGAACCCGGAGCAACCGTCTTGGCAACCCTTTCTTCGTGTAATGGGCGGATTCTTAACCGTTTCGGTCAGCCAGGAAAACGAGACTCCCACGATCGCGTTTCGTCATCATGATGTCTTGGGAAAAGTCGTCCACGAGTTTCAGGCGACCTCGGAATAGAACGTCGGGCTGGAAATCCGCCTGAACACACGATGCACCTGAACACTCGATGCACATCGTTGGGTCGCAAATCGTTCGATGAAAGCTGGTGCGCACCGTCGCACCCGCAGGTAATTCGGACTTGCGAAGAAGCGATTGCTTGAAATAATTCTGCAAAACCAGGAGATGCTCTTCGGAGGGACACCGTTGAATCGCTATTCGAATTCATTTCAGCCACTCTCGCGCGAGTTTTTGCTCTCCCGCGGCTACTGCTGTAACAGCGGTTGCAAGAATTGCCCGTACCCGAAAGAGACTGAAAAGAGCGAGCCAGCTTGTCCTGTCTGCGGATCACATCTCATCGAGATTCGCACCAAGATGGTTTGCTCCAAGTGTCATACTATCTGCGAAACGTGCTGCGACGGCGGCCGAATCGGATAGGCATTTCGAACATTGCCGCGTGATTCCGTCGACGCCTGGCGCGAAAGCGCTTGTGCACGTACCGCACGCAAAAGGGATGTCATCGACTGCGGAAGTGTTACTTCGGGGCCTGCTTGCGGACTTTCTTACCCGCGATTCGACGAACGCGATCCGACTTGAACAGCAACGTCAGAAAACGATTATTGGATCCTGGCACGCACACCGCTCGATTCTTCTTCAACGCAGCCAATGATTCATCAACGACGTCCTGCGGTGTCATCCAAGATCCTGGCATCTCGGAGCGATCAAAACCGGCAAACTCAGGTGTGTCGTGAAAGCCGGTGTAGGTCACGCCCGGACAAAGCGCCTGAACATGAACGTTGGTTCCCTCCAATTCCATGTGAAGTGATTCGCTGAATGTTTTGACAAACGCTTTGGATGAGTTGTACATCGCTTGCCCCGGGCCGACCGTCCAGGCAGCCACGGAGGAGACGTTGACGATCGACCCCACGTTCGATTCGATCATGCCGGGAAGCGTCGCGTAGCACAGTCGCACGGTCGCCGTCATGTGCACGTCCAACATGCGTTGGTGCTTTTCCATCGGCAGATCGACAAAGTCTCCCATGTAGCCAAAACCGGCCGCGTGAACCAAAAACCCAATCGATCCAAGGGACTCGATCTCCTTGGAGAGTTGATCCAATTGACCTGCGTCCGCCAGGTCTACCGAAACCACTCGTGTTTCGATCTCATTCTGCTCACGCAGTTCCGCGGCAAGTTTCTCCATCAACTCGGTTCTTCGAGCAGTGAGCAAGAGATCGTATCCCAGCCCCGCCAAACGGCGCGCGTAGACTTCACCGATGCCACTCGAAGCACCGGTAACGACAGCGATCTTTCGCGTCGCCCCAAAACCTGTTTCACTCACTCTCACGCCTCGTTGTCGCTGCAATTCCACTTCCAGGCGATCAACTTAGTTGCGACGAGCCGACGATTCAATTGATGGCGATTCAATGGGTGCCGTCTTGAAAAGCCGTCGCTATGAATGCGATGGATCTTGGGGCGTTCATCCTATTTGGCAAAACACTCTTCGATGAACGCGTCGCTGAATCCATGAATGGTCTCAACCCCGGACTGGGGTAACGAGTAACTGCCAACTGTTTTGTCGACAATCTTGCGGGCAATCCTTGGAGACAAAAGCAGTTGCATGACGACCGCCGTCGCAGGAATCAGACTCAGTGGATCGCGTTTGGGATGCGTGATTTCGGAAGCGGCGTTCTGGTACGCTCCGCGACCGGCCAGCATTTGAAACGACTCGCGAAAAATCACCCGTCGCGGACTTCCGGTTAGCGCTTTTTGTATCAGCAGGAAAAAATCGGTGTAGCTGCAAACGCCCTCGTTGACCGGCTGCACAAGGGGCTCAACTGTTTCACCGAGCGAAATTCTGACCATCAGATCACAGAGGTTCACTCCGCTCAGTTTTGCGTTGTACGTCTCACCAATCCGTGGGTTGCATTCGATGAACTGCGGTTCGCCCGTCGAGGGCTCATAAAAGTACTCCAGGAACATCGCGCCATGCCAATTCAAATGCCGCCCGAGTTGCTTGACGTATTGAACGACTTTCGGATGAGAAGCACTCACTCGCATCCCTTGGGCCCCCCCCACACCCGGCAACAGCGTTTCAGCGCAGTGGGCCGCGATCAATTGACCCTGCTGAAAAACCGCTTGCACAACGCTCATGATTCCGGATGCGGGTTGCTGCATCAGAATCTTGCTGTTGAACGCAAGACGTCCTTCTCGCTCAAATCGATCTGCAACTTCCCGCAGCTCTTCGCCGTTCTTGACGAGTGCGACGCCGGTACCCGCCGTGCTGTGCGCTATCTTGACAAAAACAGGAAACTCATCGAACTGGTGCAGTTCATCGAATGAATCGACAATCTGAGTCCTTGGCACGGGAATCTGCAGCTCATTAAGCTTGCCGACGAAATCCGACTTGGACTGCATCGATCGCAGGGTATCAAAGTCGGGAAGTGCGACCGAAAACTCTCGCTCCAACGATTCGCGAACGTATGAAAGCAGGTACACGTCTTCGTGGACCGGAAACAAGACGTCGTATCGACCGCGTCGAAGCGTCGACACCAAAAATCTCAGGTACTCATCTGGCTGAGTCGCGAAATGCGGGCACGGTATCGCCTTTCGCACCCAACGGCTGAATCGACACTGACACAGATACGTCGGATCCACAAAATCGACCGCGTGTTGATCAGCCAAGCAATAGATCGTCTCTTTGGCCGAACCACTAGAACCTTCCGTGATCAGAATGCTAAGGCGGTCGTCGTTACTCACTCAAATAAACCTAAGGGCCGAATCCGCAACCGTTCGGCGTCATTCCGTGGGATCTTCTGTCGAACATTGAAACGGCAAGACTTGTGCCGCAACGTCTTCCTTAATCAAAACCGTTTGACTGTCTTACCAAGGTTACTCCAACGGTTTGCAAGAATACCGACGTTGCGTCAAGATTTGCAATGTTATCCTGCCCTTTTCAAAGTAATCGCATCCTCCTAGATTCGATCCAACCAATTGGGTTCAACGCATGGCCGTGCCAAGAACTTCGGAGTATCTCATTGAAGACTGAAAAAGCATCGCGGGTTGCCGAGCAAGAATTTGCACACGTACGAGTTAAGAAAACGAAAATTGGCCAGGGCGTTTTTGCCTCCCAATCATTCGAATTCGAAGAGACGATCGACGAGATCGATGGCAAAGTCATGAGTTTGGACCACGAGTCAAACTATGGCATGGACCTCGACGGAGAGGCCATTCTGGAACCGTATGCTCCGTTCCGATTCCTGAACCACAGTTGCGAACCCAATTGCGAATTGGTGCTGTGGAAACGACGGACCGTCAAGGGAAAGAAATACTCACGCATGTGGCTCGTCGCGCTCCGCGATATCGATCCTGGTGAAGAATTGACGATCGATTACGCTTGGCCAGAAGAAGACACGATTCCGTGTCTGTGCGGAACCAAATCCTGCCGAGGCTACGTCGTCGCGGCGAGCTAAGTCCGCGGCGAGCTGTGCTTTGATTGGAAGGTCGCGGAGTCTTCTAGGCTTGGGACTCGTTGCCTTGTCCACGACTTGCACTGGTCACCAGTTGATACCACCTCACGAGTAGTGGCAGGTACCAGCAGGCAGCTAGTGCGTGTGCAGGCACTCCGATCACCCACGACAACGTGTAAAAATCCCAGTCCATGCGATAAAAACCGACGATCCAGATCAACCATAAACCAGCACCGAATAACGCTAGCCTGACGATGCGTGGCACTGAGCGATACAACGTCTCTTGCCAGTCCTTCACATCGGTATGGCTCGCGAAAACTCGATGCAATAGTAACGACGTTCGCTCGACCAGATTCAGTCCGATAAACCAAAGCAGTACGAAGCCTGTTAAGAGCAAGACGACATTCACTGATCGATACAGCCACTCGACATCGCCTGGCAATCCGGTGAGAGCAATGGCGTCAAACTCCAAGTAGTTGTAAACGGCCGGTACCCACAGGATCACCGTGGCCAATCGGAAAGAACGACGCGCACGCGTCTTGTCCGCGGATTCCTTCTCCTCAGGTACCATCGGCGGTTGATAGGGATTCTCATTCATCAATCACTCATCTACTGAACGGGCGCCAATAGGCGGGAGACGCGAACGGCAAGACGGAATGGCCAGGAACTCTGAGTGTAGTCCTTTGCCGAGGCCAAGCGACTGTTCTCGAAGTCTGCTTCTAACATCGTTTCGACTTCTTTCGCAAACGATTCACTCCCGATCAACATTGTGACTTCAAAATTGAGTCGCATGGATCGGTTGTCAAAGTTGACCGTACCAATCGAGGAAAATTTGTCATCCACAAGCATGACTTTTTGATGCAAGAATCCTTTCTGATAGCGATAGACTTTGACGCCCGCTTTCTCCGCTTCCTCGAGATACGAAAACGAAGAGTAATAAACCAGCTTTTGATCTGGATTCTCGGGAATCAATAAGCGCACATCGACGCCGCGAAGACCGGCCAATTGCAATGCCGACATCAGCTGTTCGTCCGGAACGAAGTACGGACTGACGATCCACAACCGTTCTCTTGCAGAATTGATCGCCAGCAGTGTGAACAGCGTGCACGTTTCCAATTCATCCGCTGGTCCGGTCGGCAAACAGAGCGCCGTCATGTCTCCCTTTTCCGACTTCTTCGGAGTCCAGTTCAGTTCATGCCGCTTCCCTTCACGCCAATCCGGGGATTCACCGGTTGCCCACAACCAGTCTTCCGCGAAAGAGATTTGCACGAATTGAACAACAGGGCCTCGGACGGCCACATGCGTGTCACGCCAAGGAGTCAGCGTCGGATGTTTGCCAAGGTATTCGTCACCGACATTGTTACCTCCAACGTAAGCAACGTTTCCATCGACGACGACGATCTTTCGGTGATTGCGAAAGTTCAATCGAAAACGATTGCCTTTCCCTTTGGTCGTGTTGAAAGGAAAGATCAATACGTCTTCATCGCGGAGCTGCTGAACGTACTCGGCGGATAGTTCCTTGCTGCCTAACTCATCATAAAGAACATAGACTTCAACACCTTCCCGTGCTTTCGCAATCAACGCGTCCTTGAGTTTCTGACCGAGTCCATCGTCACGCAGGATGTAAAACTGCACGAGAATATAGTCTGTTGCCGTTGAGATACCTTCGAAGATCGCATCAAACGTCTCCTCACCGTCGATCAACAATTCCGCTTCGTTGAATCGCGTGATCGGCATTTTGGCCAACTCTTCCAGCATGGTGGCCTGCTGTTTTTCATAGTCCGTTTCAGGATCTATCAACATCCCTTGTTCTTGCAATTGTTTGGCGAGCTCGATGCCGCGTTCGTTCGTCGACAAGAGATCCTTCAAACGCAGGACTTCGTAATCGCTGAACTTGGATTGCCCAAAGACCCAGTAGGCGGGAACAGCGAAATAAGGAAGCGTGTTAAGCGAAACTCCCCAGGCAATCGCCCCTTGGGAGGTTCGTGTCTCCATCACGGCTCGGATCGAAGTGACCAAGCCCATGACGTGCATGGTGACCATGAACAGCACCGAGAGTCGTCCGCGCCGGTTCTTGATCCAGCGGAACCAAGAAACCTTGTTGGGGGCTGCGTCACCAGGCGAAGCATTCGCTGTCTGTTGCTCGGCGTGAGTCTCTTGCACTTGATCATTCTCCAACGTCGAGAGATCACGGTTGCGATCAACCGATTGATTGAGGCTGCAAATGATCAGTATGGCGACTATCAAAAGGTGTGCCATCTGAAGACTCTCATTTTCACGGGATCCGAGGCTCACGAGCGACGGACATCCAAACCGGATGCCATCGGACGAGAATATTCCGCCCAGTATCGCTGTTCCCCAACAGGCTGTGTGTGACCCGGCCGCTCGATCGGCGACGATCGCGGATGAGCCAAGAGGGCCCTTGCGATCTTGTCATGCTCGAGTTACGCAACGATCGGCGGAGCGATCGGCGACTATTTTGCTCTTACTCGTGCTTGTACTCCTACTCGACGAGGGAAGCTGATTCCCATTCAACAAACCATGTCGATAGACGCATTTCTCCCGTTGCCTCTCCCGTCGTCATACTCGTTTGTCATGCTCGACTTACGCAACGATCGGCGACTATCGTCATGCGAAGCATGACCTACGAAAACAAGACGAGTGAACGTCGATTAGGTTTTCCGTAATTGGGAAAAAAGCTCGTCGACAAGATCATCCGGTAGCTGATGGACCCGCTCGACAGCTGATTCCGGCAACGCGTAATCGTCAACGGTTTTAGCAACGATGGATTCGGACCGGCGCGGTAAAACCAGCAATTGAAGACCGATCCAAATCAACGGAACAACACTGAGGTAGTCCTGGCGTGGACGTGTAAGCTCGTCCTGACTGTCGCGATACAGACCTCGCGATAGGAGGTTGCGACCCCACTCGCGCACCAATGCCCAGCGGCCAGCTCCATTCAATGCCATGCTAATCAAGATCATCATGAAACTGTGCGTGAGGCACGGCTGGATTGCTGGATCTGCTTTTTCGAATCGATCCAATGGTTCGCCAACCGATAACCGGACCAGTCGTTCGCACAAGTTCACACCGCACAAAGAACTATTGACCGTTTCTCCGATTCGCGGATTCGCTTCGATGTACTGCGGCTGCCCGCTTTCGTCGTCATAGAAGTAGTCGATGAACAGCGATCCATGCCAGTCAACCGCGGAACCGATCTGAGCGACATGCTCGAGCACGATGGGATGCGAAGCACTGACTCGCGCCGTCGACATACCTCCCACACCAACGGCTCGAGCTTCAAAACAGTGCGCCGCGATCAACCGTCCGTGATTGAAAACGGCTTGAACGGTCGACTGGCACCCTCGAGCTGGCTGCTGGACCAATGTCTCACAATGGCCGTCGAGTAATCCCTCCACGTTCATTTTCTCCACTACCTGCTCCAGTTCCTTCGCGTTGGTCACGTAATGGACGCCGCACCCAGCCGTACTGAACGCAAGCTTGACGTAATAGGGAAAGTGGCAGGCCGCCATCAATTCGACGTCAGTCCGGATAAAGTCCGTTTCGGGATACGGCAATTCGAGTTGTTGCAGGAGGCGGGTAAATTGTGCTTTGTCCTGCAGTTTTTGCATTGCGGGAAAATTTGGTAACGCCAGGCCGATTTGCCCGGAGAAAGCGTCGCGATACTTGCTCAGCAAATAGACCTGCTCATGGGTCGGCAACAGTACGTCGTACGACTCGCGGCCGATGAGATCCACCAGAAATTGCAGGAATTCCTGCGGTTGTTTGGCGTGGTTGGGGCAACGATGCCAGCGTCGAACAAAGCGCGAAAAGCGTCCCTGGCACAGCGGTGCCGGATCCAGGATATCGATCGTGTGATTTGCCCCCAGCGAATAAAGCGTTTGTCTTGCCGACAGGCTCGATCCTTCGGTCATCAGGATTTTCAACGCGGGGCCTGGAGCAGGTATACTCATCGGTTGGTATCGGAAGCCATGTAGCCCATTTCCGGGGAGTCGACAGGCGACATGAGAGTTGCCATTCTTTCTATTATTCCGTTGTTTAGCCTGACCGGGGGCGGATATTAAGACGCTTCGGTCGGGCGGGATGACGCAGCCGGGAGCAGGCAGTTCCAGCATGACGAAGATTCAAAAGGCCATGAAATGAGCAGCATGTCGACCGACCTGACACGTCGTGAGATGTTCAACGAAATTCGCAAGTTGTGTGCGCCGAACAACTATACCAATTGGCTGACACTCTTGCGCGAGTACTTGGTATTCGCGCTCACCGTTGCAACTGCGATGACAGCCTATCACTGGATCGTGAATTCGGGCTACTCGCTTGGGTGGATGGTGCCGATTTATTTGGCGACGGTGGTTGTCATCGGAGTTTGGTCACAGAATCGTCTGGCTTGCTTGGTTCACGAGTCGAGTCATTATTCGCTTTTCAAGAATCGCACGCTCAACGATGTTGCCGGCAACCTGTTGGTCGCCTTTCCGTTCTTCGGAGTGATTTCCAATTACCGAATCGGTCATTGGGGTCATCATCGTCATGTGAACGATCCGGAAAAAGATCCAGATCTGATGCGACTGGAGAAGCATCACCCGCGACAGTTCCCGATTTCGAAAAGACGATTTGTGTGGGAACACGTCATCCTCCAGTTCATGCCTCATAAAGCGTTCACTTACATCCTCGGCCGCGCGAAGTACGTCGCCGTTGTGATGAAGCACAGGTCGGTTCGCAACCAAGATCCGCTTGGGCCAAACAAACTCAGAGCACTACGCATCTCGTATTACGTCGTGCTGTTTGGGACATTGGCTTACTTTGGATGCCTGGTGCACTACGTCCTTTTCTGGATTGTTCCTTTTGTCACGGTGTATCCGGCAACGTTGTACTTGCGTGAAATTGCGCACCACGGCAACTATCCGGACAACGGAGACTACACCAACAGCCGCGCTTACGAAGGATACTGGCTGGAGCGGGAAATCTTTTTTCCGTTTAGCGAACAGAATCATGTGATCCACCACATGTTCCCTACCGTGCCCTGGCACAAGATGCGTGACGCTCACTCCGTGTTAATGAGGTACGAACCCTATCGCGAAAATGTCATCGTTTGCGATGGCTTCTTTTTCCGAGCCGATGCGGCCAGCGGAAACCCGACCGTGCTCGATCTACTGGCCGCACCCTCGCCGGCGCAGCTTCGTGCCAACGGTAGAGAAACACAGCAAAGCGATTCGATCCGAGATAAAATGTCAGTAGATGTTGGTGGATCGGGCGAGCAGTCTTCCGAGTATCAACACGGTGAGTCTTAACGACGGGTCTTGTGCGCAACGCGTCGTGCAAGTCGGCAAAGTCGTTGTCGATCGGATCGGTGCTGCATTTCAGCTCGGGCATCGGTAAGTCACTGAGTCACTCTCCACTGAGAGATGAGTACTTACGGAATGATGATCAATCCTTACCGACCAGCCGATATCGAATCTCTATCTTCCGCGATCGGTAGTCGCTTCAATCGTTACACGTTCGCCGGTGCTTGGTTGGCTGGAGCCGGTTTGTTTCACTTCATCGCCATCAACTTGATATCGAACCACCGCACATTGGTTTCGTTGCAATGGTCACCCATGTTGATGATCGTTCTCGGATGGTCCGTCATGTATCGCTTCCGAGTCGGCATCGTGATCACCAGGCTGCTCGGTTCGATCACGCTCTTGTTTCTGTGCCTTGGATTCTTGTTGCTTCTTCTCGGTTTCGATGATGTTGAGTCCGTCACCTACGGATCCTTGCAGATCATGGATCCAAAGCCTTGGCATGTCGTCGTAATGCTGCTGGTGGTTGGTGCCACCGTTCTGCCTTCTTGGTGGCACCTGCAACGAGCCATCGGTGAAGAAACGGGCGAACGAGTTACGACTTCGTGACCATTTGAATCGAATCACAACGGAGGCATTTTGCGTGACTCCTGCCTGAGCGTTCCGGACGGGAAGGTTCCAAGCACTTGCTTCCGCCGGTCGCTACAACGAGGCGACGGTGTTTCGTCGGAACGGATCGACGATTCGAACAGCAATAAGCTTTGCTCCAGATCGTGATCGAATCGTTCTCTGGTTGATCTCCCAACGGATGGTTGTTTGCCAATGATGGTTTTGAGCAGCGTGTTCATGGCCTCTCCGATCGAATTTATAAAGGGTTTGTTTGGAATCGGTCGTTGTGAGAGGTAATGGCCTCTCACCAATAGATGGCATCAAGCTGTTGCCGAATTACACGATCGCTCAAAAAGCAGCTTTTGCGTGGAATCGCAGCCGATCTGACCCACTTCCGATCTTTTTTCAGATTTCTTCGCTCGAGGTGTAATCTGCCAGTGGGCGACGGACATTCATGGGTGTCAGGCATTCAAAATCACGAAAACAACGGAAAGGAGACTCCCATGTCCAAGTCAATCAAAAATGTCGTATGCGTCGTCCTCACAGCTTCCTTCGTCACCTTGGCAACCAGCAGCCTGGCAAGTGCTCAGTCACCCGTGGTAGTCAATTCCGTCACACCCACCGTCGTCGGCTATTCAGCTGAGCCAGCAGGATTGTTCGGTTGGCGAACGCGGTACCGCCCCGTGGTCGCTCCCGTCGTCACGCCCGTCACGGTGAATCCCGTTCGTGTGCAGCCAGCACCGATCGTCACTCCCATCGCACCATTGAATCCAGTGACGGTGAACCCAGTGACGGTGAACCCCATGCCAACGGTGAACACGGCACCTCACGTGCTCAAACCCATCACGGTTCCATCCCCCGTCGTGCGATACACGGTTCCACCGGTCGTGCAAACGTATTACACACCGACACCCGTTGTATCGCCCGTGATGTACCTCCCGTAGGTAACGAAAGAAAACCCGAAAGCGACGCTGCCATCGACTCACAGCGTCGCTCTTGCGTAGGTCATGCTTCGCATGACGACAGAAACAAACCGTCACGCGGAGCGTGACCTACATGACGTTTGCCAATCGTTCGATTTGGCTTATGTCGTTGTACGCCTGAATTGAAATCCGCAGCAACCAGCTATTCGAGCTCGGTCCTCGAAAAATGGGCACTTCGATTCTGTGCTCATCGTAAAGCGATCGTTGAAAACGCAGGGCGTCCTCTTCTGCTCCTCCACCGTGGAACGGTAAGGGAACCGACGCG
This sequence comes from Planctomycetota bacterium, assembly GCA_039179795.1. Taxonomy (GTDB): domain Bacteria; phylum Planctomycetota; class Planctomycetia; order Pirellulales; family Pirellulaceae; genus Rubripirellula. The sequence goes on from JBCDEM010000025.1 coordinate 92,509, forward strand.
AGGCTTCCGATCATCGTCGCCGGTGCCGGCGGTTCAATCTTTAGCGAGTCAGCGAGAATCTGCTGCGCCCGCAAAGTATGCTCGCGATTGCGCTGCATCAATTCCTGCAATCCGCCAGGCATGAGCCCTTCCAAGAAATCGATCGCATAGGGAACGGATAGAATTGGCGTCGGATCGTATGTTCCGACCCAATCGAATTCCTTTAAGAAGCGTGAGCGTTTCGTTGACGAACAATTCGCGCCATGGCTGATAACCGTCGGTCGCACCTCATTCTGCCAACGCGTATCAACGTAAAGGAACCCTGAAGCTTTTGGGGCACACAACCACTTGTGATGGTTGGCGGTGTAGTAATCGGGCTGAAGATGCTCAAGATCCACCGCTATCATGCCCGGAGCATGGGCACCATCAACCAACACGCGTATGTCTCTTTTCCGAGCCAGCTCGATGATTCTCTTGATTGGAAATACGAGCCCCGTCGGACTGGTCACGTGATCGATCACCAACAACTTTGTTTGCTCATTGAACGCGTTTTCAACGCAGCAAACGACTTGATCTTCGTGTTCTATCGGAAACGGGATATCGATGGTTCGTGTATGGGCATGACTCCTTTCGGTGGCAAATCGAACGGCATTATTGCACGCGTTGTATCCATGGTTGGTGATCAACACCTCCTCGTCTTTCTGCAGATCCATCGATCGCAGAACGGCGTTGACACCATCGGTTGCATTTCGCACGAATCCGATCGACTCAGCAGACGCGTTCACAAGTTCGGCAATACGTGCGCGTACCCGGTCCAGCTTGGGGATTAGCTCACGCTCGGGCGCGAGGAAGCGAATCGGATCGCGTTCTAACGACTCTGTCAGCGCACGCTGTGCGTCCAGCACCACCCGGGGTGCGGCTCCGAACGATCCATGATTGAGGTAATCGATGTTCGGATTGAGCCGCCAATGATGCGAAAAGCTCATGGATCAATCAGTCGATCGCGTCCGTGAAAATCAAAAACGATCCGCATCGACGTATGCGTCGATCACCGCTTTTTCGCCTTCGGTACCTTTCATTGAATTGCCGTGCTCCATTCCGAGCACGCCATCGAATCCCCGCGAATGGATGTGTCGAAAGACGTTTCGATAATTGATTTCACCTGTGCCGGGCTCTTTCCGTCCTGGGTTATCACCGCATTGGAAATAGCCAATCTCATCCCAACACTTATCGATATTTGGAATGAGATTTCCCTCGGTAATCTGCTGATGATAAATGTCGAACAGAATCTTGCAGGACGGGCTATCGACTGCCTTGCAGATTGAATAGGCCTGCGGTGATCCCTGCAAGAACGTTCCTCCGTGGTTGGCGAACCAATTAAGAGGCTCGAGGACCATCACGAGATCGTGGGGTTCCAGCACGTCAGCACATCGGCGTAATAGTTCGATCACGTTGGCCGTTTGATACCCCATTGCCAGCCGATCACGACCTGTCTCATCAACGTTACCAGGAACGACGGTCATCCATTTTGCATTGACACGTTTTGCGACTTCGATGGAGTCGCGAATATCTTTTACCACGGAATCCCAAACGTCTTTATCCTTACGGGCAAACGTGATTTTGCCGATCGATCCGTGGGCGACAAAGACGCCCATTTGCATGCCAAGCTTCTCCATCGTGCTGCCAATCTTTGTTTGAAGATCGACAGATCGCTTTTTCATGCCATTATCTTCCCAGGCGGTGAATCCCTGATCCGAAGCGAACTTCAATTGATCGATCAGATCATCACCGGCTGAGTTTTTAAACATGTTGAAATGCGGAGCATACTTCAATTTGAAACGTCGTTGATCCGTCTGCGCGGTTCCTGCCATTGCGGTTCCTGCCGTAACGGGACCAGCCAACGAATCACTCGATGCCGCGGTCAGCATTGCTGTACCAACCGCGGTGCTCGCGGTGAAAAACTCTCGACGTTTCATCTTGAAAATCCTCTGCTTATTCCAACTGGTTCAATTCAGAATCGGCGCATCTCGCCGATCTCTTCGACCCGTTCGCCGATCTTACTCTTCGACGGGCTCGTACGTCACTTTGTCGACATCGACCCGAAGTTGCGTCAAGCGCTCGGCGACATCGTCAGGCATCGTTGATTGATGACGACCACCGATTTGCTCGGCCAAGAACCGTTCGATCTCGGCGAACATCGCCATACGATTCACGGGCTTGGCGAAACCGTGTCCCTCGTCGTCGGCCAACAAGTAGCTCACTTCATGACCTCGGTCACGCAAAGCGATCGCGATTTGATCAGCTTCCGCCTGCTTGACCCTTGGATCGTTGGCTCCTTGTACAATCAGCAGTGGCTTGGAGATCTTGTCAGCACTGAACAACGGGCTGGCTTCTTCGATGCGATTCTGACCCTCTTCGGTCGCTGGGTCTCCAACCATTCCGTACAAGAATGCACGACCGGCTTCCCAGTAGGGAGGGATGGAATCGAGCAGCGTGAAGATGTTGCTGGGCCCGACGATGTCCACACCACATGCGTATAGATCCGGCGTGAAAGCCAATCCCGCCAACGTTGCGTAGCCGCCATAGCTGCCACCCATAATCGCAATGCGGTCCTTATCCGCGATGCCCTGCTCGATCAGGTATTTAACACCCCAAGTGATATCGTCCTGCATCAACTTGCCCCACTGCAGGTCACCGGCGTTGAGGAATTTCTTTCCGAAGCCGCCGCTGGCGCGAAAGTTCGGCTGCAAGACAACATAGCCACGGTTGGCCAGAAACTGCACTTGCGAACTGTAACCCCATGAATCGCGCGGACCCTTCGGGCCACCGTGGACGAGCACGACAACAGGCAGGTTCTTGGGCTCCATGCCCGCAGGAATCGTCAAGTAAGCAGGGATCTCCAAACCGTCGCTACTCGCATAACGAATGGATGTCATCGGAGCGAGACTATCCTCAACTTCTTTCAGTTCCGGCCGCGGCGTGTACTGATGAATCAACTCACGCGATTTTGTGTCGAAGTACCAAGCTTCCGAAGCGTACTTGTCACCATAAACCGCAATCAGAAACTTGCTGTAATCGAGCGTTGAGCTCTGAAAAGCGATCTCTCTACCGGGGAACTTCTCTTGCAAGAACTTGTAATTCGCTTCCCAGTTCTTATCACGCCAGTAGTATTTCGTTTTGTCTTCGGTGTACGAAGTTGAAATGATCTTCCGAGTGTTTCGGTCCATCTGAAGACCACCGAAATCAACGCGACCGGTCGGATCGCTCTCAATCAGTTCCATTTCTTTGGTTTTAGGATTCATCTTGTAGAGAGTCATCAAATCCAAGTCACCTTTGTTGGTGACCAGATACAGATTCTCGTTCTCAGGATCCCATCCACTGATCCCTGCGTTCTCCGACACATTGGTTTCGTAGATCGGCACCAGATCGTCGCCGTCTTTTCGCAACAGCATTGTGTTGCCGGCGGGATCCGTACGACTGAGCAAACGTAGATTGTCATCCCAGTCAAATTCGTATCCGGTAATGCGATCTTCGTTTTGATAAACGAGCGTCAGTTCGCCCGTTGAAATCTCCAATTTGTAGAGGTCGTGCCACGCCTTATCACGATCGTTGAGACCGACCCACAACAGATCGGGATTGTTTTGGCTGGCATGCATGATCTGAGCAGTCACTTCTTTCAGTGGCGTCAGATTCCGCGATTCAGGTGTCTCCTTTCCTTCCGCTGGTTTTGCTGCAGGGTCAACAGCGAACAGGTTCATGTTCTCGTCACCCCCGGAGTCTTTTACGAACAAGATGTACTTGCCGTCTTCCGTCCACGTGTATCCGTACAGCGGTCGCTTGCTGTCGGTCAGCGGTCGTGCAGCGTCAAATGGCTCGGCGAACTCTTTGACCCAAACATTCAGGATGCCCTTATAAGGCTTCATGAAGGTGATGAATTTTCCGTCGGGACTAAGTTGCCCACCGGAGATCTGAGGGTTGCCGAAGAAGAGCTCGCGATCCAACAACGGAGTCTCAGCTTTGGATTCATTCATGGGTGCGAAGGCTAAACAAGAGAGCAAACCGCTGGCCAGCAAAAGCTTCGCCGGCTTGGTCATAAAGGAAAACGTCATCGGACAATCTCGTAGGAGCCAATTGGAGGGATGGTAGATCGTAATTAACGGGTGGATTCAAAGGGAGGACTTCTGGGGCCATCGCCTACGCAACAACGCGGAAATCGCCAGTTTTACCGAATCCGAACCCACTGGCCGAATTCTATTCCATACGCCCGGGAACTGTGTAGGTGGACCGTTTGTCGGCGTTGCGTTGACTGATAGAACGGATCAACCGGGATTGCTGCCCAATTCAGTCACTCCCCGGAATGACCAATATGCCGTTGCCTGCGACCCAAATGTCGCCGTTATCGAGGGGATAAAGCTCCGCGCTGGAGACGAACCCATGCTCAAGGAATTCCCATCCGTGGCCGTCGTGCCGCCCGATTCGTTTCGATTCGTCGAGCAACAAGGCGCCGTCCTGTGCAACGGCCACGCATCCCCGAATCCGATTCCAAACGGTTTGTCGGGTTCCTCGAATCTCCAAACCAAAGCGATCCCCTGCATTCATTTGAACGAATAGACCATCACCCCAAGCCACCATCTTTTCAACTTGTCCTGACTTAATGCCTTCGAGAACGAACTCGAACCGTCCTTTGTAAAACCTCCACAGCCGCAGTTTCCTGTCATTGCGGTTTAGCTCATTCAAAAAGATCGTCCCATCGGCCATTGCAACGGCATGGTCAAACATGGGTGGCGTCTGTCGGTCGCGCACCGCCTGAAGCGTCCACTTTCCGTCAGAGTGTTTTGCGATCCCGGGGAAGGCTCCGATTCCAAAAAGTCCATCACCGTGAACTTCATCACTGGAAACAACGATCTCGAAGATCGGTCGATCTTCTCCGTCAATCTCGATCTGACCGAGCGACTCGAATTCATTGTCTTGAAACCGATAGTACTCGGAAACGCGTGCGAAATAGGCGATTGGAAAACCATCGGGACCCAAGCGCAACCGGGACGCTTCAGCCGCTGGAATCTCACCCTTCGTGGCGTGATTGATAACCTCCTCTGGCCCTCGAGACCGCAAATGGATTTCGCCATTCTTGAATTCGTAGAGTCCTGCATTTCCGGCGATCCATATGCGGCCATTGCGATCAGAAACGACGCCATTGACCCTCCTCAAACGGACCTGCTCCTCCGCAAGGTCGGGATAACGGTCATTCGTAACGGCCGCGCCGACAGAACGAGTAAATGAACCCGTCCGTGATCCGTCCCTTTCGCTGGAAAAACCACTGATCGTGAAGCTCGTGTACTGGAATTGCGATGGATCGAACTGGGGGTTCGGTGGAATCACCAAACGCTCAGTTCGCTTCAACGTCTTTAAATAGTCTTGATCCTTCTGACTTAGCTGGACAATCGGTATCGTGATTCGACGGCCATCCACTCGACGCAACGTCACGGCTCGCGCTTCCACTTTCACCAACGACGCACGTGTCTTGTATTCACCAGTGGAATCGGACCAAACACGTACGGTTGACGTCGACGTCTCTAAATCGACATCCCAAGTCCGTTGGGGAAGCAACTCTCTGTCAAAATGCGCGTAGAGACGTTTGGACTCTGGAACGTCCTTTTCCACGTAGCCTGTGGGTTGGTAAAGCACGTATGACCAGACGCGACCATCCGGCAACGGGACCAGATCACATCGACCTGGACCCATCGTCTGCCATTCGTCGCCGTTCTTTCTCAGAACCGCTTTGTCATTAACCAGCCAGATCACGCCATCAGCCGCGCGTGCAACGCTATAAGCGGTCGCGTCACGATTGCCTTTGGCATCGTAGATGATCGTGCGTGTCCTCGTTTCTGGTGAGTAGCGATAGACATTCCTCGTTGCGAAGTTCCCAGCGATTAAATCGAAATCACCATCCATTCTGGGATAAAGTTCGACGACGTCCCCTTTTAATCCGAGTCGCCAAGAAGGAACTTCAAGCACCTCGAAGTCGGTCCCGTCAAAAATGAGTGGGTAATGGTCTTTAACGCGTACGAGCAACCGACCATCCGGCAACGGCGAGAGCTTGCGAGTGCGAATCCGCTCGGGATAGGCTTTCTGTTCTACGATGCGATAGTCATCGTCATCCAGCACGGCCAAGCCATTGAAGTCGCCGCTGGCGACGACTTTGTCACGGAAGCGCATCACATCCTCAGCCAACAATCCATTCGGCATGTTGATTTTCGTCCAACATGTTCCGTCGTAGCGATAGACGTCACCCAACTGAGCCGATTCATTCGTTGTCGCCACAATGCGATCAAACCGATCGATCGCCAGCGCACTAATCCGACCTGAATTGCTGATATCCGTGGTTGGATTGGTGACCGGCACTGGCGCTTCAAAATAAAACTTCTGGTCTTCGCGATACGTTAGCAGCCCCAACGCGCAGCTCGCCCAAACTCGACCGAATGAGTCCTGCTCGACGTCGTAAGCACTTACGCCTCGATAAGCTGGAGATGGCAGCGCCACGTTTTCGCGATAGCCGATCACATCCGCTTTTCGGTAGTTGATCGACTCGTATTGGCCATCACCACCCTCCACAATATTCTCTCTCGAAAAATCATGACGGAGACGATCGATTTGAGACAGAAGTTTCCGATCGGTCTCGGAGAGCAAACGTCTTGGGACAACTTTCTCAACAGCATCTTTCGTTCTCAGCAGCACATCGGTCGCATCATTTCCGATCCAATACGCTTCGATTGTCGCGCCGGAAGTGCTTGTCCAAACACGCATTCGCGAAGCGACTAGCAAGGGAGACAGCACGGACTCATTTCCGTCGACGACATCAACCGGGTTGCCCGATGTGTTGCCCGACGGTGCCGTATCATGAGCCATCTCTCGGGCAGTCGGCTCCACCGAGTTTAGATCGATCCGCGGCGTCATCGCCGCAACATCGCTCGATCCTGTAGGCGTTGACGATGACGACAAGTTCTTTAGTGCCCAACGAGTCAATTGATTGGGCTGTCTCGCATGAGCGATCAACAACTCGTTCGAATCTGCCAGCAGCCTTCCGTCGTAGGCGCTGACCAGATCAGAGGCAGGCAAAACCTCAAACGGATCGACCCTTCCGGCTTGAAATCGATGCCAGCCTTTGTTGCCGCCAATTAGCAACGTTTGACCGTCGGGAAGAAACATTGCGAACTGAGAAAGCTTGTCGTCCACGTGCCATTGTCGTTGCGATCCACCTTTCAGCCCGACCATCATCACATACCCGTCTGGCGATACCGTCGCCAGATATGCCTCATCCGGTGAAACGACAATCCGACGGAGTACCTTCGGTTGGCTCGGATAAGACGTCGAAGAATCGTCTGTTAATGAATAACGCTTCAGTTCGGAACGATTCGTCGGCGTTAAATACCACGCGTTCACGTAGATCGATTCACCGTCGGGAGCGAACATCACGCCCTGCGTTCGATCCGACTTACCGAGGGAACGCAGCTTCGCACCCGTTTTGTAGTCATAGATGTCGACCGTCGGACCAGCACCTCCGACTGCGATCCACGGCTTCGTTGGATGGAACGACAAATAGCCACATCGGAAAGCGAGCGTCACGCGATGTCGAAGCTTCCAATTGTCGGTATCCAGTAATTGGAGCACTCCCGGATGAGACAGCGCAGCGACCGTTTTGCCATCAGGTGAATAACCAACCGCGAGCGTCAGTGGCTGGAGTTTAACGCGTCGCTTTTCTTGATCGGTTGATGCGTCCAAGACGACCATCGTGTCACCGCGTCCAGCAATGACATACTCTCGTTCACTGGGTGAAACGTCCAGTCCAAAGGCCACTTTGCCAAGCGGCGAATCGATCAATTTGTTCCGCAGTTCGAATTCCTGCGCGGTTAGACGAATCGCCGCCCACACCGCTATGCATACGATGATTGCATAACGCATTGAATGCCCTCTTAGGATTCACTCGTTCGTTTGTTTCACACATGAAGTCTGCATTTGCATCCGGACTGTAATCATGTTTACACGCCATGCCATCACACACGCGCATCTGCTTTATCACTTCTGACGATTCAGCGATGCTTCGCTTTCCGGCTTCGGTGGTTCAAAGCTGCGAGCATCAATGACGATGTCACCCAGATCGGTCACACCGTCATTGACTGGCAATGGCATTCTTCCGCGATCCAAGAACTTTCGTTCGCCGCCGATACGCACGGAATAGATCTGGCCGTTTGGATGAAAGAACCGCAACGGGACACTGGCCTTGCTCGGCAGCCCGCGAATCACAAGCTCACCCTTCGCATCGCTTACACCGATGAAGGAATGATCCAGAACAAACAGATAGGCTTTCATCCACGGATGAACATTGCAGCCAATGAGTACGGCCGCCGGCTCGGGCGATGTCAATTCGCGCGTCTGCTCGCCGTCAGCTGGCTGATAGATCCCGAGAGGAGGGTTCCGAACAAAACCCAGATTGAGACTGTGAATGGCCGCATCATCCTTCTGGTCAATCTTTAACCTGTCACCTGCTTGGGCGACGACAATGCGTGGCTTAATCCGACAGTCTTCGACTTCAATGCGAACGGCTTGTTTGCGTTTTGGTTGACGCCACCGATCTCTGTCGCGACGACTGGGAGCAACATATACGACCATATCGCGCACACCTTTGGATGCCCCATCGACAAACTGTCGACCCGCATTTAAGTCAACGTCTTCGCAGTCTTTTTCAAACGGATTCTCAATGCGTGGCAAAACGGGAAGACTCCCTGACCAGACAAACCGCATTCGCAAATCTTCCGCATAGCCAACCCGACAGGAAGAAAAGCAAACAACCGATAGGAGGAACGCGATAAAACGAACGGTTTTTGCCATCGTCTTTCCTTTTCAGCTTCTCGGACTCAGCACTCGAAGGAGCCGTGACAACGTTTTTTGTCACTTACCCATCATCATAAGGCCGTCCCAGATTGAATCGTGACGCCGCTCAGTCTGTAATAGGGATTCCCGCGGAAATGCTGACGCCCCCGTAAAACCCTCCCCAACGCACTGAACGAAAATGCAACCATTGCTCGCCCGACTCTCCCTCGCTTTCGTCGCCGCCTTGACGCTCTGTTCGACGGTACTTATCGCGGACGAACGGCCCAACATCGTGCTGATCATGGCGGATGATCTTGGATTTGCAGACTTGGGCTGCTACGGATCGGAAATTGAAACGCCGAATCTCGACGCGCTCGCAAACGATGGATTGCGATTTACTCAGTTCTACAACACAGCGAAGTGTCATTCATCGCGGGTGTCGCTTCTGACCGGCCTTTATTGTGACCAAGCAGGAAGTGAGAAACTCAGCCGCGGGGCAACGATCGCCGAGGTGCTCGGTGAGGCAGGTTACTCCACCGCGATGGTTGGCAAATGGCATCTCAGCAAGCAGCCCACCGACTTTGGCTTCGATCGTTATTGGGGCCATCTTTCTGGTGCCACTAATTTTTTCACCGGCGACGACACGTTTCGGCTCAATGGCAAACCTTGGGAAGTTCCCCGCACTCTGAACGGACGTCCGTTCTACACCACCCACGCAATCACAGACTTTGCCGTCGATTTCCTGGATGAAGCCAAGCAGAGTGACCAACCGTTCCTGCTTTACGCAGCATTCAACGCCCCCCATTACCCATTGCATGCACCACAGAAAGATGTGCAGAAGTACGACGGGCGATACGACGAGGGATGGGACGAGATGCGCATCGCTCGACATCAACGACAACTGGATATGGGACTGCTACCCGGAGCGTGGAAACTCAGCCCAAGGCCAGACCACATTCCCTCATGGGAAAGTCTCAGCGATTCAGAGAAACAGTGGGAAGCCGATCGTATGGAAGTGTTCGCAGCGATGGTTGACGTGCTAGATCAAAACGTCGGACGAATCGTTGATTACTTAAAACAAAACGATCTCTACGACAATACGTTGATCCTGTTTTGCTCCGACAACGGTGCCTGCCCCTTTGAGCGAACAAGGGGACGTTACCTGAAACCTTGGGACCCCAAGTCCTATTGGACCTACGACGCCAGCTGGGCGCATGTCGGAAACACACCATTTCGTTTGTACAAACAAAACCAACATGAAGGCGGTATCTCGTCGCCGATGATTGCCCATTGGCCGAAGCGTCTTAAAGCGAAGCCCGGATCCACAACGGATCAACCCGCACACCTGATCGACTTCATGGCGACATTTATCGACGTCGGTAAAGCAACTTACCCAAAACAGATTGCCGATCGAAAAATCGATCCGCTTCAAGGGATATCCCTGCTGCCCATCCTCGAAGGCAAAGAACGCACCGGACATGAAACTCTGTACTTCCACTTTGGAACCGACCGTGCGCTCCGGCAGGGCCCGTGGAAACTCGTTTCCGCCAAGCTGGGCAAATGGGAGTTGTACAACCTGGATGAGGACCGAACCGAACTGAATGATCTATCTGCGCAACATCCAGACCGCGTGGAGGCGATGGCCAAACACTGGTTTGATCTTGCGGAGAATGTTGACCGCCTCAAGGGAAAGGGCCTAAAGCCTGTTGGGGAAGCGGTGAAATCACTCAGCTTTCGTAAAGACACCAGCAAGGGTGATGCAAAGCGATAGGTCTCTCGTAGCCTTCGGGCTCTTTGAGCTCAACGCTTTTGTGCCCCATCGATTGCTTTTTTGAGATGAACCGCTGCGTTTCGAAGCGGTTCACTCGTTTGGACCGTTCGCGAATACAGGAACGCGCCTTCGATAACTGTCACGATAAATACCGCCAAGCTCTTGGCATCTTTCCGCTTCAAGCCTTCATCCTGCAGCGGCTTGATGAACCGGGTCTGGACACGTTGGAGTGCTTGCTGACACGCCAACCGGACGGCTTCATCATCCGCACCCGTGATTGCCGCAATCGCCGTGAACGGAATGGCATTGAATCGACCTGGCGTTTCGATCCACATGGCAAGCTCATTCACCACGCGAAAAACCGCATCGGAAACGGAGTCTTCCGCTTCCAAGCATCCAGAGACGTGCGCGAGAGCGCACTGCGACATGTGCTCAACAGCAGCCAGAATGACCTCGCCTTTGCCATCCGGGAAAAAGTGATACAGCGACCCTTTTCTGGCGCCACACGCGTCGAGTAGATCCGACAACGCAAAGTCGATCCGCCCCCTCTCTTTGAGCAACTCACAGGTTTGCTTCACAAAAACTTCACGCGTAAGCCGATTCATCGGTTCGTTTCTCTCACGCCGTCATTCCACGCCTGAGCGGTATCCACACGTTTGGGTTTGCAGTGATGACCCAATCGATTGGTATTGACCATCCAAAATTCGCCGTTTACTGTAGCACAAACTTGACCGATCGGTCAAGTTCCACCCTGCGCGATGCAAACACGGAATCACTCCCACCTCAATCTCCGTTCGACTCAATCTCTGTTCGACTCCAATCTAAAGGGCACAAACAACATGAGCAAACAGGTCATCGCCTATTGGGCGGTCACAGGATTGTTTTGCTTGGCCATGACAGCCTCCGGCACGATGAACCTGATGGGCGTTGAGCCAATGAAAGAGGCGATCACTTCACTCGGATATCCGGAATACCTGATGAAGATCCTGGGTGTTGCAAAGCTCTTGGGCGTACTTGCTTTGCTGTGTCCTGGACTTCCGTTACTCAAGGAATGGGCCTACGCCGGATTCACCTTCGATCTCATCGGTGCTTCGGCTTCGCATGCGTTCTCCGAGCATGCATTTGCAGAAGTCATCACACCGCTAGTAGTGCTTGCGATAGCAGCGGCGTCCTACGTTCTTCGTCCGGTATCACGCAGGATTTCCGCGACCATCACCCCAAACCTCGATTCCTCCCGCGAGGCCGTTCAATGATGTTTGCTTGTCGCTTCTTGTTTCCCGTAGCGTTATTCAGTTGCGTTGCACTGAGCGGATGTGGACGTGACGAAAAGGTCATTCCCGCCAAACGACCGCGACCGGTCGTCACGGAGGTATTGTCGCAGCAGTCGTCTCCTTCGGCGGCGTTAGTCGCGGCATCGGTCGGATCGTGGAAGACGGAACAGATTGGTTTTGAAGAAGTCGGCGGCAGAGTGGAGTTTGTCGTGGAGCGCAATACGGAGGTCGAGGGTCGGATCACTGACCGTGACGGCCAACGGATCTCCGATGGCACTCCGGTGGCTCGTATCGAAAGCGAACGCTTCAAATTGAATGTTGAGCTCGCCAAAGCCGAAGTCGCCCAAGCCGAGCAAAATTTGATCGTTGCTGAAACCAATCGCGATGAAACCATCCCAGCCCAGATTGCCGCCGCAAAGGCAAACGAAGTGTTAGCTCTGGCAGAATTGAATCGACAAAAACGCCTCTTCAATAGCAACGCCGGCTCGCAAAACGACTTCGATGTTGCCAAAGCCAATGCGGACACCGCACAGTCTCGAGTCAAAGAAGCACTCGCCCAACAAACCGCGAAGAAAGCCGAAATCAAGTCGTTAGAAAACGTTGTCTTGCAAGCGAAACAGAGTCTCCGAGATGCGAATCGAGACCTTGAGGATTGCACGCTGTACGCTTCTTTCCAAGGATTGATTTCTCAAACAGAAGTTGTACCGGGGAGCGTTGTCAAACCGGGCGAACCAGTCGCTACGCTGCAGATGATGAACCCGATTAAAGTCGAACTCGAGGTTTCGGCGGAGCAATCGCGACAACTCAGAAGAACGGAGATTTTTCCCGTTCACGTGACGATGGCTGACGGTTCAACGGAGATTCACGATGGTTTTCTCTATCAGATTGATACGCTTGCCGATCCACTGTCGCGGACTTTCACACTGACGCTGCTTGTGCTGAATCAAAAGCTGAGAGAGTACACCGGATCACAACTCGCAACGACCAGCGACATCTGGCGACTGACACTTCCATTCATCCAAGGCTCGGACGCAGATGCACTCTATGTCGATGAAGCAGCGATCCTGGACGACGGGCAGGGACCGTACTTATGGCAGATTACCAACGCAACGATTCAGAATCGTTCACTGCAGGAACAGATCTTTGATGTTCGCAAGCTACGCGTGACGCCTCGCGAAAAGAAAATCCCGTTCTTTGGTGATTTGGTTTTTCAACAGATTGACATCACGGATCCAGAGTTCGACCCCAACGTCCATTTGGTCGTCGGTGAGATTGCCGTCAGCGATGGGTTACCAGAGCAATGGAACGGGTCCCAGATTGTTCTCGACTCTGGCGTCCGATGGATGTTGCGTCCCGGTGAATTGGTGAAGGTTGACCTGTCCAACCAAACGCTCCAAGGAGGCTTTTACGTTCCGATGGATGCGATCGCTCGGCAAGACGGACAGACGTCAATTTTTATCGTCGACGAGTCCGGCGAAAAAACGACCGTCAAGCGAACGCCGATCTTGATCGTGGATGAAACGTCCACAACAACGACCTCGAGTCTTCGCCAAATCATGCCACTGGGAGGCGTTTCCCTCGAAGGCGCCCGCTTTGTCACCAAAGGTGCTCATTATCTGGTAGATGGTGAAGAGGTCTCGATCGTATCGAATCCGGGAGGTTCCCTGTGAATCTTTCCCGTTTGGCGATGGCATATCGACCGATCGTTTACACCTTTGTTGGCTTGTTGACGTGCTGGGGTGCCTACACGTTTTTCACGATGCCGCGGCGTGAAGACCCAGAGTTCACCATCCGTACCTGTGTTGTTTCAACCAGTTGGCCCGGCACACCCACGGTGAAAGTCGAAGAGCTAATTACCGATAAGCTGGAAGAAGAACTCGATAGCATCGACGAAGTCGACTATCTCAATTCAGAGACGACCGTTGGCCAATCGGTCATCTACGTCAACTTGGAAGACAGCGTTCCTCCGCGAGACATCCAGCAAGTTTGGGATAAAGTTCGAGCGAAGGTCAATCTGGTTGAGATGCCGACCGAGAATGTTCGCCCGATCGTCAATGACGAATTTGGTGACACGACCGTCCTGTTGCTCGGCATCTACCAGACACCCTTGGAAGGCGACAAGGAAATCTCGGACGAGAATCGCTATTCCAGCCGCGAGTTGGAGATCTACGCCGATCAAGTCCGTGATGCGATCCGCCTGTTGCCGGGGGTTGCGAAAGTTGAAAAGTACGGAGTTCAAGATGAAGCGATCTACGTCGAGACCGACCTGGGAACGTGGTCACAGATCTCTCTCACGTCGTCCGATCTTCAAACGTTAATCGCCAGTCGCAACATCGTTTTAACCGGCGGCAATATCGACACGGCCAACGGAAAATTCAATGTCAAACCGGGTGGCGAATTCGATCTGACAAGCGAAATTGAGTCGCTGAGTGTCGGTGCCGTTCAGACAGGCAACTTGCAAAACCAAGTAAAGCTGACCGATGTTGGCCTCACGGTAAAACGTGACTTCCTCGACCCCGCGCAAGTGATCTGCCGATTCACGGAACCGCGAGGAACGTTTCCCGCAGTCATGCTTGGCGTAACGATGAAATCCGGTGGCAACATCATTCAAGTTTGCGATCAAGCAATCGATCGACTCGACCGACTGGTAGACGTTGAACAAGCGCTGCCTCGCGACTTGACCATCCGGCCGGTATCCAAACTCTCGGATAACGTCAGTGCAAAGATCGATGAAGTGATCAACAACGTGATCTCAGCGATCATCATCGTCGTAGTCGTCGTCTATCTCTTTGTGGGTTTGAGGACGTCGTTGGTGATGGCCGCCAACATTCCCTTTGTGGTGATTGGTGCCGTCGCCATTATCCGAATGTTTGGAGTGGAACTGGAACAGATTTCACTCGCTTCGATCATCATCGCACTCGGATTGCTCGTGGACAATGCGGTTCAAGTGTGCGATCAAACGCGTACGAATCTGCTAGCCGGCATGACACCAACGGAAGCTGCCATCAACGGCGCAAACACCTTGATGCTTCCGATGCTGACAGGAACCCTGACGACCGTCGCTGCTTTTTTGCCGATGCTTTTTGCGTTGACCGGTGGTGCCGCCGAATACGTTTACAGTTTGCCGGTGACACTCTCGACGACACTGTTGCTCAGTTGGTTTTTCGCCATGTCGATTTGTGTGGTCTTGGCTGCCGCATTCATCCGTGCCCCCAAGCATCCTGATCGCCCCAGTGCACCACTGCCTCGTCTCAACGCACTTTTCGAGTCTATCCTTAGGAAATTCGGCCCGCCTTCCACGAAGAAACAGGATCCTGATTCGGCTCACGACGAAGCGTCCGAAACCGGCACGGGAGAGAATCTTTTTCTGACCTTGTATGGTTGGACTGCGCGGCTTGCGATTCGATTCAAGTGGATCGTTGTCGCCGGGTCGATTGCACTGCTTATCGCGACACTCCAGCTTCCCGTCAGCAGCGAGTTCTTTCCCATGGACCGGCGCGATCAGTTCTACGTGAACATCGCATTGCCCGAAACAGCGACGATTGAACAAACCGATCGAATCGTCCGACGCGTCGAAGACACGATCAAGAAGCTCAGTCCCGCGGTCGATGAAGCGGGCAATCCAATTGAGCGGCTCCGAACGATGCGAAGCATGACGGCTCAGGGTGGAGCGCGATGGTCACTCTCCGTCGATCCCCAGCCTCCGGGAACAAACACGGCCGAGATTTTGGTTCGCACAACCGACGGTCGATGGACCGACGGGATGATCAATGACCTTCGGCTCGCCGTCGATCTTGGGAATGAAGAACGCGGCATTAATGCGATTGCAGGTGCCCGAATCACGACGAAACGAGTGCAAATGGGGCCACCTGCTAACCCCGTCGAACTTCGAGTTTCGGGCGATGGATTCGCGGATATCAGTCAGCTAAGGGACATTGCGAGCGAAGTGAAAGCGATGCTTCGTGAAGTGCCGGGAACCTGGGACGTCACCGACTCATGGGGCATCGATGGATTTCAATTGGACATCGACATCGATGAAGAAAAAGCGAACCTGTCCGGGGTCTCCAATGCGGCTGTCGCCGACACTTTAAACGCATACTTCTCAGGCCTGAAGTTAACGACGTATCGAGAAGGCGATCATTTGATCCCCGTTTATTTTCGACTGCGTCCAGAGGATCGCCAAGAGCTCTCGGGAATCGATAGTGCGTTTGTGGAAGGACGCAACGGAAAACTCCCGCTCAATTCCGTCGCGCGGGTTGTCCCAACATGGGAACCCGGCAAGATTGAACGCCGAGACCAGAATCGAACGATTGAAGTTTCAGCGGAAGTCGAAGATGGTGTTTCAGGAAATGACGTCGTCTTGAATATCTGGAATTCTGAGCAGATGCAAGAACTCAGGGCATCGCTCCCGGCCGGTTATCAAATCGAGATTGGCGGCGCACTCGAGGAGAGCCAAGACGCGTCCACCGAGATGATGACCTCCTTCGGTATTTCATTTCTACTAATCATTCTGATCCTGGTCATCCAGTACAACGGCTGGTCAAAGACACTGGTCATCCTGGCAACGTTGCCACTTGCGGTCATTGGTGCATGGTTTGGACTGTGGATCACCGACAATCCACTGGGTTTCATGCCGCAGCTTGGATTGCTCTCGCTGATCGGAATCGTATTAAACACCGGAATCGTGTTTATCGAATTCGCTGACATCCTGATTGCAAAGAAACGAGATGAGATAAGCTCCGACGACGACAAAGAACGTCACATCAGCGGACTAAATCGCAAGGAATTTCATGAGTGCTTGGTGGCGGCAGGCAAACAACGCATGCTGCCGATCTTTCTCACCGCCGCGACGACCATCGGCGGTCTGCTTCCGCTTGCACTTTCGGGTGGACCACTTTGGGAGGGTATGGCGTGGCTGATGATTTTTGGTCTGATCGTCGCAACGTTTCTAACGCTCTACATCGTGCCCGCGTTGTACGCGATCATCGTTGAGACATTTGGCGTTCAGCCGGTCTCAGAATCGGATGAAGCACCCGGTTCAACCACGTGATTCGCTGGGTAGGTTCAACGCACCATCGCGTAGCCTCGTGGATGCGATACAATCAGCGAACGCAAGTCTGCTGCGAAATCGCTTATCGCAACTCTCCACACTGATGGGAACCGAATATGACCAAATGGGAATACCGTGTCATTACTGCGTCCGACTTGGAAAAAAGAGGGTTCTTTAAATCGGTGCAGCCCGAGGACATCGAACGGTATCTTGATTTGTTGGGGAGTGAAGGATGGGAGATCATCAATATCGACTTCACGGATACGACGGCATTCCTCGACTTTCGCGGAGTCGCCAAACGGCCAAAGCAGTAAGCAGCTCGGTCAATGGCGACGACAAGTGAAGTACGATTGAACTGCAGATAACGGAAACGTCAACGGTGTGCGACGGTGACACCGTTTCCGCCTCTTCATTCACCGACGAAGTGCTCCGATCCGCCGCGGCCAGCACGACTCAATTGCAAGTCAGATTTACCTGACATCGCGTCAAACACTCGAATCGTCCCTGCTGAAGTGACGCCAATCACTTTTTTTCCATCGCCGGTGAGTCCCACGCGAACTGGCAAACACCGCTTGCACGCATCTTCCAGGCTCTGATCAAACTTAGCTTTGGTCGCTTCATCACTGGAATGGTCCTTCGTCATTGCCATTACGCCTGACAACTCACAAAAGATCTGTAGTGGCTGATCATCCTTCGTTCGATCGAACACAACGATTTCACCTCCAAACCATTTTTTGTGAACTGAATAAAGACCGTACGCGCCGAGCCGTCCATAAGCAGTGGCGACCGCCAGCCGTTCGCCATCTGCATCGAAAGCGATATCCAAAACGAGACCACTGCATTCACCGTACGTCGTGCTTTTCCCGGACTCGAGATCCCAAGCGTACAACGTTGATATGCATCCCAAGTTCCCGCGACAGACGGCCGCGACCACCTGTTTTCCATCAGGTGTGAACGTTGGGGAATACGCGTGCCCATCGAACCGAAATTGGAACAACATCTCCTTGTCTTCCACGGACGAAACTTCAAGCTTCTGGAAGCCCGCTTCAGCGCGTAGTTTCCCATCCGGGCTTACGTTCGTACGCATCCCTGCTGGTTTTGGTGCCTCAAAAACAACACTCTTGCTAGGGTCGTAGCCATCCAAATACGTGCGACTTTGTGCCCGGGCAGACGCCAAGTCTCCGAGGGTAAGCACGAATACAATCAAAATGCCCAACCATGACAGGGGTTTGATGGGCATTTGCTTCAGTGAATTAGTCATCAAAAAATGCTCGTCTTGGATTCATCGGTCGCAATTCCGCGAGACGCCTCGTCGATTGTACGCAGTGCGTAACCGACCAAATCCCACACGCTTTGCGGCAAGAGATGATTTGTGCTCACGATTTGATTACCTTACCTCTCCTGCGTGTGACAAGTTTCATCAATATTGAGCCATGCTTCGCGGAAGGCCTCCAATCCTTCCTGCGGAGCGTGCACAATTCCTATCAGACGCGTCGCGCGGAGCATGACCGATTAACGGAAGTACGATGCAATACAGCCTTCAACTTTCACAAAAATACTTCGTCGCCTTATGCATCATCGTCGCGAGCGGGTCACATGATGCCATAGCCGACACGTTGGCGAACGTCGATTCGCCAGTCGTCGTCAAACTGAAATCGTTTGAGGGTGAGGGCGACGATCGTGAAGCAGTCGTCGAAGTAACGAACAAGACTGCCAAGCCGATCTCTCGGTTGGGATTGCGTTTGATTGCCTTGGGGAAAGATGGCCAGGCACTCGACGATTTTTCACACTCCATTGATCGATGGTTCGGACTGGAGCACAAGAAAGAACTGGGTGCGGCCCAGACGTTTACGCTCAAGACAAGAGTGCAACCCGAAAGTGTCTCGGTCGTCGGTTTTGCGAAGTCGCTCGAGTGGAACGATCGTAAGAAATGGCCTGCCTGCGCTGAGTCCGTTCCGAAGAAAGGTGAATCGCCGGTGTCATCCCGGGTCAATGCAATCATAACGACGGGTGATTTTGTGGCGCCGATCATTGAGTTTTTCAATCACGGCTCGCGCGTGATTGAGAGGTTGGAGTACCGGATTGAGTACCGAGGTATTCGCAATTGTTGTGTTTTGAGAATTTGAATTAGGCGGCGTTTTCGTCCTGCATGATTCCGTCTTTGAAGGTTCTTCCGGCGATCACGAGAGTGATCTTTTGGTGACTCCTCTGTCGTCTCCATTTCTTGGCTG
>JBCDEM010000044.1:0-51199 GCA_039179795.1 Planctomycetota bacterium
ACTCGGCCTGCTTGAGGGCAAAGGCGATCTGCTCATTCGTAAATCGAGACTTCTTCATGGTCATCATCTCCTTGAAATGACGGCCAGATTCTACACTGATTTTCTCACTTCCGATGAATCAGTTTTTTGGGCGCAGGTCAGATTGCCTACCTAATTCACGTTGGGATTTCGACATCGGTCGACGATGCGGTAACCTATGTGTTGGATCGACGGCCTCACGCACACCTCAATCGATCGCAGCGTGCCATGCTCCGCTCGATCTATGACGGCGGGTAACCATGGGTGCAACGGAGGTCGCGACTTAACGATTTTGAAATGGAAAGCCGTTCGCGCGGCCCCGTTGAACCGTACCTTTATCCCATAGATCTCGACACTCATCGATTGCGTGTGAATGAACCCGTACACTCCGTCAGAGCCAATCCCGATCGCTCGACAGGACAGAACGAATCTCGTTCGTGCTATCCGCAATGATTTTCGATCCCAGATTGAATGCGATCCTACGCCGGTAACCCCTGATCCGACTGACTTTGTAGTGTCCGACGATCCTACGGTCAGATTTGTCGCGTGGCAGGTCTTTTTCTTGCGAGATGATAACACCGCAGGTGGATTTCCAGCGTCGAAGCGACAATGGGATTACTTCCAGCGTTTGATTTTGTTGCTTGAGTCCAACTCGACTCTTAAGCAATGGGAGCAACGCCGTTGGTCGTTGACTCAGCCCGTTGCTGTCGTTGCTTTGGTTACGTTTCTGATTGGCGTTATGTGTTTCGGATATGTGTCACTGCTTGCATATCCAATTCTGGGATTTATTGCGATATTGCTTACGCAGTTTCGTAATCCATCCGAATTACATGTGCCGTTCTCGGAGATCGTATATCCATTTGACTCACTCCAGGATCTGGCGATAGCCTACGATTCAACTCCCCAGTTCCGCAAAACCAAGTTCCCGCACCAGAGCCCAGAAAGGGTGGAACCAAATCTCTATTTGCGATACTGGCCTTGGATGCTTTTTGCACCATTCGTCTTGTTGATACAATGTGGCTCGGTGTCGATGCAGAAAACAACGGTGAGCCCCGGATAAGCATGGCATTCACGCGAAGTACAGCATGGGACGTTTTCAATTAGAGACCACATGGGCCGTGCTCGGTGATGCCAGTCGTTAGGCCAGGCATAGGCATAGGCATAGGAACTCGAATAGATGGGGATTTTTGGGAAATCGGAATACGAGAGACAGCTTGAAGTCTCCGCACAACAACAGGCCGAAGCTGAACGGCAATACCAGGTAGTCCACCAACAGCAAGAGGAGTCGGAGCGACAACTCGAAATCTCGAAGGCACATCAGGCCGAATCTAAGAGACAGCTGGAACTAGGGCGAAAACAACAAGAGCGGACTGAGCGGAACCTCGAAGATCATGAATCGTTGATGGAGCGATCTCGGCAGAATCAAGATCGGTATGAGAAACTGCTGGAGACTTGGGAGGATCAGGCCGGACGGTTCAACGCAATCTTGATAGCTTGGGAAAAGCGACTCGGCACCGAGAACGAGCCATAGTCTTGGCCTAACCAGATGATGTACGCGAGTTGCCGGTCGCGTCGGATTCGTGTGGTTGATCATTCGGCGGCAACCGCGTGATCATGGTCGTTATCTGCCTTGAGCACCTATGAATGTTTCATCACGCACTCCGGAGGGCTGCCCGAATGAATGCCCAACCTGCGGAAACTCCGTGGTGATCTCGCCGTCTCCTTTTCCGTTGCGAGATGCGACGTGTCCGAATTGTGGCACGCTGCTCTTCTTCGAAACAAACCCAAACTTAGAGTCGCCGAAACGTGAATCAAACGCCCGAAGCTGGTTTGCCGAGTCATTGCACTGGAAATCGGTACTTTGGTCTCCCATTTCAATTTGTGTCATGTTTATTCATATTGCATTCATGTTTATGTTCTCAACTTCAGAAACGAACGCCGGGTGGACGTCGTGGATGTTTGTGACTTGCTGTTTTCTTTACTCATTGATGGGGTTGGCCTTATTCGTAATTGGCTTGTGGGGACGAAAAAACTACTATCAACTAACTAAACATATTGAACAGGGGCGGATCCCTAGCGAAGTTTGTCTGCCATACAAAAACACTCATCGCTCATTGATCGCACTGGGCATTCTCATGATAACTCCGGCTGTTTGGCTGCTCCCAACCTTCACCGCGATCGGCGGATAACCATTGAGCCTTTGACATCGCGAGGCACGAGCCGATGTTCAAGGGCTCTGTTCAAGGGCTCTGTTCAAGGGCTCTGTTCAAGGGCTCTGTTCAAGGGCTCTGTTCAAGGGCTCTGTTCAAGAAGCCCGGCTGACCTGGGGCGTCTTCTTGGGTAACGCTTCTTCAGCCCGTTTTGAACCGAGTCAGTTAGAAGTCGTTTGCACGTTTTCTAGATGGGTGAAGCTGCCGGTGGGCTGGGTCGGCGTTGTTGGCATGGGCACTTTGATGAGTGATTCAGGGGGAAGAGGCCACAGATTTTGAGGTCGGCGCGAAGGTTCGTCGGTCGCCCTCCCGATGACGTTTCGACTTTTTCGATTGGATTTATTGTGATGACGCTTATCCACTGTCGAGGTAACTCAGGGCGTGCTCGCTTAGTGGGCCCATCGGCTCGAAGGTGATCGCGACCACTCGCATCGTGCTGCCACAGTTCGCACATCGCACTTGCGCTCTTTTCGATGGCTTGTCCTGAGGCGCGTGACCTTGCCAGCCAGAACGTCCATCCTAAGAACAGCCAGATCAGCCAGCGGACTTCTTCCAAAGGGATCCTGGATTTCGCACTCATCCAACCGTAGTAACGGATCTTTTGGAAGCCCGGTGGCAGTGTGTGTTGTAGGAAGTCACGGACGAACTCCATCCCGTTGACCGTTCGGCGACGGCAGGTCTTTGCTCGGGACGGTTTGTAGAGAAACGTCACCGACGATTCATCGCAGGCAGCGATTCGACTGTCGCTGATCGCCACACGGTGAACATAGGGTGCCCTTCCGGCAAGCTGCAGGTCTTCGCTCATCTTCTGGTACAGCTTGCCATTGAAGAAGCGAGAGGCCGCAGGCGGGTGATCTTAATTGACCATTTGGAAACTCCTTGCTGAGTGAAACAGAATCAACAAGAAAGGATTCCCGATGGAATTGGATCGAAACTCAGCAAGCCGCTACACTGAACCCGACCGATCCAACCCGCCGCGACAGCGGCTTACTTGAACCACGCCGTGTACCGGAGCACGCCGTCGAGCGCTTAGAATTGGTTACCACAATGGCCGTGCCCGGTAACGGCCACCATTATTTGAATGAATGGAGTCTCTCATGCGTATCGCTGTCATTTGCATTGCTTCCGTCCTCTTTCTGTCAGGTTGCAAACATCAAGGTGCTGTCTCGCCGCAACAGCAAGTCGTCACCAAGCCGACGACGCCAAAGTTTGATTTGACGGGCGCGTGGATCGCCGCGCCGGAGGTCGTCTTGCCTCAAGATTCAAACAAACCAATTACGATCCGCAAAACGGGCGATGGTGTATTCTCAATCGACATGTTTGCTGCCGATGGGATAGCGATCGAACTGCGCACCGCACAACTCGGCGAACAGGAAGGCTATGCGATCGCGGATGTGGTCGCTTCAACCAATGGTAAGCCATGGATTCGCTATTTGGGAATCATTGCGAAAAAGGAAGACATGCTTACGGTTTGGTGGATCGAGTCAAAGAGCCTCGCTAAACTGATGCACGCGGATGGCCATTCAGCCGTAATCGAGCACAGTGCATTCGGGACGAAGGTATTTGCGGACGCCGAAGATTTGCGTCAATGTGTTAGACAGCACTCCCGTGAACTGGTTGGCAAGCCCGCGACATTCACAAAGAAGAGCAATTAACCATGTGATATAACGGAGGACGGGTGGCCAGCTTTTCGTCTGCTTGCAGGTCTTTCCCCGGTCCCCGCCGTCCCCGTGATGTCCGACGTTCGTCACACATAGACACATGCTTCCACTTGGTACAAAGTTCCAATTGAGTATTCGTGAGCAGGAACTCGACGCGAGGTCCCTCCAGTCTGTTGTCCGTTTCGATGCAAGTTGCACGGTGATCGAAGCACCCGATGTTCTTTGGCCCTCACCAGATGTCATACTTGGCTGCGGAACTCCCGAATTCGCGCACACTGTGCACCGTAATTGCATGGGCAACACCATGCTTGAATCCGCACTCGAGCAAATACGAATGGGTGCAAAATGTGCGCTTGCGTGGAGGCAACACGGTTTGGAAGTTGCTATTTCGGATATTCATTTCCACCCAGAGCACTTTCAACCGCTTCGGTTCATGTTGAACACGTATTACAGCATTCGAGGTTCCCTTGAAGCGGCGGATCAGAAATGCAATAGCAAAGACGAACCATGAAGTGCCCGCGAGATCGCCATCGCACTTTCGTTAACGGAGCGTCATCTCGGCGATCCCTGTGATTTCTACCGTTCGATAAAAAATGATATTACGAATTGCTTTCATTTTCGTAACTTTTGTGTTCAGTTCGGCTTCGATGGCGGATTCATGGGGACCAATTACCCAACGTGAGTTTCGCTCGGAGAACGGGAAGCATTTGCTCAAGATTGAGCCACGCAAAGGCTCCGACAAACCTGGTCACTGTCACGCGACACTGTTTCGAATAGCCGGTAAGGAACGCACGGAACTCTGGTCGCGTTTCCTGATCAACAATCACGCACCCGTTCGTGTGTTTGTTTCCAATACCGGGGATTTCGTTCTAACCATGGATGAATGGCATAGCGTTGGCGAACTGCCCGTAGTGATCTATGGACAACGAGGTGGTCTCGTGCGCGTTCACAGCACCGATTCACTCGGGCTCAAAGATGACGATAAACACATCGCGCAAACTGTCTCGAGCTATTGGTGGAACGCAGGATCGATGAGTTTTTTTGGTCCGAAAGACGAAACGTTCTTCATTCATCTGCATTGGGGCAAGTTACTGCTAATCGATCTTGATGACGGAGATTTAATGGACGACGAATGGTACTCGGTGGCGAAGGAATGGCAGATGTCCGAGACCAAATGGAATTCTCTACATGGATACGCGAACGCAGAGATTGAGAAACGTGCACTTCGATGGTTGGAATCGGAAGAGGCGGATGAACGGAAGATCGGTGCAGTTCTTTGTGGAAGGAGGAACTTGAAGGATGCAATCCCTGGCCTAAAAAAACTGCTGACAGATCAAGCGCATTTTATGGCCATCGGGACAGATCACTCGACTCGTTTATACTACGTGCGTAGAGCGGCCAAGCAGGCGCTCGAGAAACTTGGGGAAGACGCGGGCGATGTTGTTTTGACGGCTCGCGAGTAGCACAACGCATCGAACCATGTGATGCAACGGATGCGTAGTGGAGGCAGAACCATGGCGTCGCTTTACGCTTGCTTGTCAAGCGATGATTGACGCTTGCGGCAAGCGAGCCGATTCTTCGAGCTCGCGTTAGGCCGCGATGCGGGTGGCGCTCAGTGCGAATTTGGAGACCTTCCGTGGGTCGAGGTTGAGTCGATACGTCGTATGGCACAAGACTCACTGATTGCCCGCGATTTGGAACGCCGCCATCACCGGAACCGCTTGTTGCTTGCGGGATTCGCCACGGTTATTCTCATCGGAATACTGCTCATCCGCTTTGGCGGTTAAACACGTGATGGGACACGGAGTCGTGTTTCTTGAAGTGGATGATCGTCGGCCACGGCCCGGTCATTGCAATCGTTCGTCGGACATTCAACCAATCCCCGGCAATATGGGACCGCAGAAGGTGAATTCAACCAGTACCACGGAATCTGTGACCAGCACGTCCGCTATCGGTGAACTCAGGGTCTCGTGTCCGACTTGCTCCATATCGATATCCGTGCCCGCAAGGCTTAACGGATCGAAGTTCAAGTGCCCTAGGTGCGAGACAGTCCTTAAGATTAACGTCGTACAACAATCAAACTCTTCAGGGGTGATCGGAGTTTATTCCGGAGAGAACTCTCTGGTGGTGAATATGAAGAGACACGAGTTCGAAAGCTGTTGTCACAAATCGGGTAAACCAACGGTTAATGAATTCCATCTCTCCGCCAAGTATCTTTCGGAGACCAAACGACTACTGGCAAGCTGCTTCTTTGGGAAACTGGGAATTGCGATTGCAGAGGACATTTGGGGCCAGCCAGTTGACTTATTGATCCCAACGAGTGAGGACAGCATTCTCTCTTATCAAGAGAACAAACGGTTTCTCAAAAGAATGCTTTGGATCGGAATTGCCATTCTCGTCACGGGAATTATCTCAACCTTCTGGAGCGACGCTCTAGGAATCGTCATTTTGGCGGCTGGTGGAATCCTATGCTTGGGTTCGCTTGTGTTCGCTTTGCGACCTGCCGCCCAGCTCTATCGCGTCGTTCATTGTTCGGGCAACTACGCGTGGATCACGGGTGTGCATCCTGATGCTCTCAAGCTCTACGAGCCGTCAAAGATAAGTGTGTAATTTGTTCGTCAACTAAGGAGAGCACGTGGACGTTAAGCATGTATTGGTTCTGATGTTCGTTCTGTCACCGATGGCAAGCGGATGCGCTGCCATTAATTCTGACGCCGGCTTGCAAATCGAGGTTGAGTCCGAAGATGGAGCCGGTGCTAGTAATTCCTCGGAAACCGACGGGCGTGAAGATGATGACGAAAGCGTGGTGGACTTGGTCTTGCAACTGATTCAAGGTCCCTCGGATGAGCTCGAAAGTGTTTCTGCACACACGGCTGGTGGATCGATCTTCGAGTATCCCGATATCGATGCAGGCATTCAGCAACTCCTAACGACGAGAGCGAAGACCTCGTTGCTATTCAAACTGATTCGGCAACAAGACTTGGATACCAGAGCACGACGTCGTTCGTACTACGCAATTGGTGCGGTATGTGTATCGAAAAAGGGTGATCCATTACCATTGAGCACTGCCGCTTATATGGCTGGGCGGGTAGACGAACGTTTGCAGCACGAACCGAATAACGACGCACAAATCGAGATCCGACAATGTGTATCGCGCATCTCGCGGTCAATTGGGCTGAAACTACCAGAAGAACGTAGGTAGAGTATGGCGAACCAATATGCTGTCGCGATCCACTTTCGTGGGGTACTTCAGGTGGAAGCTTTTGATCGACGAACCATTGGATGCACGGGAGACGTCGCGTTGATCTTTAGTAATGTTCGTCGAACCTCTCGGTCCCGTTGAACCTATCGTTCGCCGACTGAAGTGCTGCTTTCCTAATGGCAAATCCTTACAAACCGCCGACTACGAAGGACGAAGCGTGCAGCCAACGTGATTGGGAACGCAACCAATGTCCATACTGCCTCAAACGGCAAAGCCTTTGGTCTGCGATTAACACGATTCGAACATATCGCTGCACTCAGTGCCATCAGCCGCTAGTTGTCACGCTGCCGCGCAGCTTGTCGCGTTTTTTAATGGCTTGCTTTCTGTCCGTCGGTTTGGCCTTGAGCGTTCATCGATTGGCGTACGATTTGCTCCCTACCACACCGTTTGTCGCGTTTAGTTTTGTGCTCATTCCTTCTACGATCCTACTACGGTATGTTTTTGGCTATTTCCATCCTGTGTCTCGCAGATGGATCAATTCAAGACTTGATCTTCCTGCGACGAAGAATCAATCTGATACGAAATCGATTTGAAGTACTTTCCTGCCATCACGAATCGTTGAAAGATCGCGGCGAACCAGCGGATACACGTGAGTCGCCGAGTTGAGTTTTTTTTGAAGTGGTTCGTCGTTCGCAGCGAGCGCGTGATCGTGGACGTTATCAGAGGAGCAGTCTTTGGCTACCTGGACGCATCCCACGTTGGGAGAGTTTGAGTATGACGAAATCGGATGGATTGGAGAGATTTCTCTGCCAGGTATGCGGCACTTCTATCGTGATGCGCCCGCCGATTTCGACTGGGCTGTTACAGAGACAACCTTTGAATCAGAATCGACTGACAAATTTCCAAGCGAACAGATGATTGCTGTTGCGATCGACATATTTGCAAACAATGAACGGCTAATTTCTGATGGGGTTCGAATACTCTTCGACGATATTGCGGGAACGGGTCCGAATTCTGGAATGTGGTGGCACAGCGCATTGGCAAAGGTAAACGAGAAACTTGCCGGTGAATCGATGAAACTTGATGATGCGACAGACCTTTTTGAAATCCTGGATGGCCCTTCAATCTTTGTGCAAGAGTCAGGTTGCGATTTCGATCGAGCTTGTGGAATTATCGAATTCCACACCCCGATCGATGAGGAACACGGTGTTGGCTGGCTGACCGACGGCAACAAAATACTTGGAACCGGCTACCGAAATGACACCTGCGTTACCGAGGGCCTCTGATAATCAAGCCATGAACCCAAGCTGCCGATTGTGCGGATAGCCCGGCAGCCTTGATGTGTCGTTTAGCGATGTCGAAGGATCATGGAGCAACTGGTTATTGTCTCGGGATTGCACGCGTTTTTGAAGCGGCAAAGCAATCACTTGGAGGTATTGTTTTGCTCGACCCAGTTAACGGACGGTTGGTTGTTCAGAGTGAAGGCGGTGACGGCACGTTCACAGGATCGTTCATCTTGCATCGAAATCAAATCTGATGGCATATCTCTTCTTGATCGCTGCTGCTTTTTGTTTCGCCCTGTTGTTTGTGGCCTGCGAGCGTAATGCTAGGGAAAGGCGAGTTGGCTTTTCATCGCAACCTTGCATATCCGACGAAGAGTTCTGTGCGTTAATACCAGATGTACCGCTCGACGTCGCGCTCAAGGTACGAGACGTCTTGGTTGACGTCACAGGCTGGGATCGCGAAGAGATCCATCCAGATACGAGACTGGTCGAATTTGAACTCTGGTAAAAATGAGTGCACCGTAAGTTCTGCGGATTTACCACAGTGGAAATCTAACGGATGAACCGGAGGGCGCAAGGGTCCGCTCGCTGATGGTTGCCTTTACGCTCGTCCCGCTTAGCCAAACCATTATCTCGTTTAATGATTTCAATGAAGACAATTTCTCTGCTTGTACTTTGTGTCTTGGTCTGCGTTGGATGCAGTACCCACCAAGACGTCGATGGACACAGACCAAGTCCGTTGTCTGACACGAAGTCTACTCGGGCTGTTGAATCGCTACCTGCACTGTCGGAAATAGAAATTGGAATGACGGTGAAGGAGCTTGTTGCCATGCTTGATCCGAAGTCTCTTGATTCTGGAACAGTCTATTGGGGCGGAACCGGTGCGCGACGACTCTACTTTCAAATGAAGGCCGGCCAACAAATCTGGTTTGAAATATCAGGCCCAGCTGAAGGTGCCAGAGTTACGCAAATCGGACCTACAGAACCCAAGACCGAATGGATACGCCACGAAGGCGACAGCATTACGGTCAGATAAACGGTTCCGCTGCCACGATCTCCGACGGCCTGGTACGCCGAAACACGGATGAAGCGAGTCGGGATTTGCCATTCTTCTTAGCAGCCCTTCCTGCTGCCCGATCGGGACTTTTGCCGCGACGGCTCGTTGTTCGGATGATCCCATCATATGATGACACTCATGCCGAACTAACCAAACGTGTCGTGGTTTCGCTTGCCGCTCTACGCATTGAACGTGGCGAAGCAACCGTTCGCTGACACTGACACGCTGAAAGATTAACCGCCCTTATAGCCTTGCACCGGAGCCCGCATCCATGCAGTACCGCTACATTGTCGTTGACCTAGGAGACGGTGGCAGTTGGCACCTATACGGCGATGAGGATCGTCCTCGCGACAGACCTTATTCATCAGATCAGCTGGGTGTGCTACCCGAGCTGCTCGCTAACGGCTGGAAGCCCGTACGTGAAACCCCTATTGGCACCGCGGGCATCGGATTTCTACGACGTCATGCGAGAGCCTATTGTCTCGTCCTTCTCAGCAAAGATGACACTGCGATGTGATTCGTTGGCGGCCCATATCTAGTATGAGTGCCGGCGTTTCTTCCCTTGAATGCGGCGAGCATTGCGATGATACGGAGCAACAGTGGTTGACGTTCTGTGTGATTTGACTGAAGGTGGTTTATAGTGGAGCATGGCAAGGTGTTCACCGATGGAAACCACACAGGCCGTGCCCGTTGACGGCCACCTTTCATAAGATGATTCAAGGCCCAATGCGATTTTCAACTCAACTCTCGACGTTCGCGTTACTTGCACTGCTGGGTAAAGGACGGAATATGAAAGGACTTCTCTTTTATGATGGTCCGCCACTCGCAGTTGGTTCGAAAACCGAGATTGCGTCAATCGACTTTGCTCTTGGTCAAAAAAGGCTATGCGACTTGTACGTGAACGTGGAAGCCGTTCTTGAGAAACAATGGTATTCCGTTTCCTACATGCTCGATTGAGATTATGATGCTGATGGGATTACGAACCAAGAGATGAGATGATCCAATGAATGCGACCAGTTCCCGGCTCGGGTTAAACGCGGAGGACGCGAAGTCGCAGAGATCTTCAGGCGAAGCACGCTCCCATAATCGAAACGGCTCCAGCACCTTGCGGCTTCAAGCGACATCCCGCGATCGCGCAGCTAAAATTCTATTTGATGGTCCTCATAGTTGATGGCGCAGTCAACTGATCGAACAATCGGTGATCAAAAAGGAATGATGGAGACTTCATGCCAGAACGCGTTCCTAAGAAAATGACACCAATTTGGTTTCGCGTTCTGGGCGCGTTGCTTGGTGCAATCGTTGGGTCGATTTTGTCGGCGTTGCTTGTCTTTTTCTTCGAGCTTGATTTCGGCATGGGTTGGATTGTTTATCTCGTTGCTCCAGCATTCGGATTGATCATTGGCTCAATTGTCGGGTTCTTTCTTCCCAAAGAACCCATCGAATTTATGATCGAATTGTTCTTCGAATCAAAATAGATTCCGCCAAACGGTGACTAAGCTTATTCGGCTATCCGACGTGCATTTAACGGCGAGAGATTCACGCTTTGCGGATTGGCTAACCCGTGAATTTCCAGATCAATTAAGCCTTCCTCGCGATGGACTCGAGTTGCTCCACTATGATCTCGTGAGGGATGACCCCACAATCACTGCAGAAATCCGATCGTTTACTTGGCTTCTTCACGACAGCACACTCGTCGCGAGATCTGTTGAACGCGGCCAATGACAACAAACCACTTCATTAGCAGTGGAGCATTGAAGTGCCGAAATGGAGTGCTAAATCATGCCCGGTGTCTGGCTTGGGGAAAACTCCATTCCGAAGCTGCTAGAGGTAACGCCTGGTACTTTTCGCTTCTCCCATTCGACGGAAAGAAACCTATGGCCTGGCATCCTCGTGGTAGCCGTCATCGGATTGCCTTGTGCGGTACTTTGCTTGTTTCTGGCATGTTACGGTGACAGTGCGACACGCCCCGTGTTTTTGTGGTGCGTTTTAGGGTTGTTTGCATCGATCGTCATCGGTGCATTTGTTTGGGGCTGCTGGGGTGCTACAAGTACTGTCTTCGAGACAGTCCCGCCAGCAGTTCGACGCGAGTACTTCTTGTTGGGAAGGAAGTTTTGGCTGCGTCGATACGAAGTAGAGGGTGAGGACTTTTTTGTCATAAAGGCGGATTCCGACGACGAGCATGGGACCGGTGGCTACCACCGAATTTATTTGTGCAGAGGACGTCCGTTTCGCATGATCTCTGCGATACACTTGCCTTCCATCGCTCCTAGTGCTGAACTACTGGAGACCTCGGAGAGAATATCGACACTGCTCGGTATAGAGAGCAGGGGGTATGTCAAAGTGAAGGGACTTGTCGGACTTTGGGTGCGATACTTGTTCGGAAAAGCGTGACCATCGTCGAACGCATATCGTCTAATGCAGCGGCGAGCCATGTCTTGAATCGGAGCGACGGTCAAATGGACATTCGGCTACCCTATAAATCGCCTAAATCAACGCCTGCACGGGGTCAACAACCCGAACGTTCTGGCAACGAAGACTCACGTCGTTTGAGCTCATCCATTTGTCGACGCCTCGGAATCCTTGCCATTATTGCGTCGGTCATTGCAATCGCATGGATGTTCGTCGGAGGATTGGTAACCTACGGCCCAGGGCCAACCGCAAATGAAATGCAGAGTATCTACCTTTCGAGGATGTTCTGGTATGGAACAACGTCAGTGATACTTCAGTTGGTTGCTCTCGGCTTTTTCGTCCGAGCGTCTCGAGATACGTAAAGCGGTCTCAGGTGAATGACTGCCCGGAACTGATTCCGTTACCGTGTCGGATAATCGCGCCCGACATGATCCGATCGAGATCGTCACTCTTGCGGGGCTCAACCTGAGAATAGGGCGTCCAATCAACCAAGTCGAATTCAAAGAACGGCTCACCACCGTCGACGCCTCGCTAAGTGGTGGTTGATCATGAGCATCGCTTGCCGTTAGACGATCCCTTTCTGTTTTGCTTCGTCGTTTGAGAAGCAATGTCCGCAAACGGCCTGCTGAAACCTGCAAAAGAGGTTTTGGCCAGCTGTGGAATTCTTGGCAGTAACCGGCAATCTCTTCCAGATGGAAAGCTCTCATGGCTTTCCACTTCGTCTACAAGAAAAGTAGCCGGACAGCACGGCCGTAGACAATCTTTGATCAAATTTTTTTATTCGTGAAAGATATGCCGCAAAGCGTGCAAGTAACCCTCGGGGGATCTCATAGCGTTGGACTGTTGTTTGAGATGATTTAGAAGGGGCCTGGTGATTTTTGCCTGGGGAGTCCGTCTTCAGCGGCTTCGTGCTGTCTTTCAATTCCGTCTTGGTCTTTATGGATCTGGGCGAGTTGAACTCCAGTCTTTTATTCGTGCTCTTCCACGCTTGCGGCTCTCGCGATTGGATCTCGCTTGGCCCGGCAATCTACGCCCATCGTCCAACGTGCTGTGCAGGTCCGAGCCGTAAACCGTTTCCGTACTTTTCTAATTCTCGAGTAAATACATCGATCAGGAGTCAGCATGGGCCTTGCCAACATGCTTCGCAGAAATCGCCGTGGCTATCGCAAACGGGTTCGCCGAAAAATCCGGCAACTGGAATCATTGGAGGCCCGACTGTTGATGGCTGGGGGTGCTTTTCAAGAGGCAGGCGGTCTTGTCGTGGTCGAGGCAGAGTCCAATGCAGTCGCGATGCCTTGGCAGGCAGAAACAACGTCCGGTGGCTACACGGGAGACTCCTACTATCGCAAGTATGGAGGCGATAGCTTTGGGGCGCCCGATGGAATCATCCAATATGAAATCGAGATCACCAATCCGGGTTTATACCAACTAAAGATCCGCACCAATAAACCGAACGTTGGTGACACAACCGAATCCAACGACATGTTCATTCGGATGAACTCTGGGGGCTGGGATAAATACCACACATCCGGTGGTCCCACCGGCGCTTGGCGATGGGACGGGCTGATCGATGTGATCCCAGATGTTTCCTGGACAGAACCGTCTTATAACCTCACTGCAGGCACGCATACATTCTCGATCGGAGGTCGTTCGAATCTGTTTGCTGTAGATCGATTCGTGCTCTTCCAACCGACGATGGTTAGCCTAGCCGCGGCGACTGACATCAGTAATCCGGAGTCTTTGCGCGATTGCGATGGCGTACCGCCAGATCCGCCCACCGGCCTTGCCGCAACTGACTCAGGCGGCGAGATTGCGCTGGACTGGAACGATAATTCGGAAACCGATCTGTCGGCCTATTCAGTGTTTCGTTCCACAACCAGTGGAACAGCGTTCAGCCTATTGGCGTCGGGTGTAACATCCAGTCAGTTTCTGGACGCGAGCCCAAATGAAGGTGTCGAGTATTTCTATGTCGTCACTGCTACTGACACCGGAAACAATGAATCGGTCTTCTCGTCTCAGGTTGCTATAACACCTGGTCCGGATACGACACCGCCGGCAATCCCAACTGGGCTGGTTGGCGTTCCGGGCAATGGCCAAGCTACCTTGGACTGGATAGACAACAGTGATTTGGATTTTAGTAGCTACAACCTGTATCGCTCGACGACCAGTGGCAGCGGGTTCTCCGTCATCGCTTCTGGCATCACAACAAGCCGCTACGTTGACACGACCGTATCGAACAACACCTTGTACTACTATGCGGTCTCCGCGAATGACAACGTAGCTAACGAGTCCGCACTGTCGACCGAGGCCGCAGTGCTTCCAACACAGATCGTTTACCAAAACGGTTTATGGTACGGCGAACTGGCTGGAAACATCAACACAACCGACGCCAATCCAGAGACTTCCGTAACGCTTAACTTGAGCGAGACCGAGGATCAAATCAGTGCAGATTCGACGGAGGTCTACACGGGCGAAATCTTCGATGCCGACGGACAGATTGCTTTTACAGAAAACATCGATGACAAGGCGCGACTCTACATTGACGGCCAGCTTGTGCTGTCTAGTGATGACTGGCAGGATCGACAATCGACCGGCAATTTAAATTTAACTCCTGGTTGGCACACTTTTGAATTGCGCATTAGCAATGGACAGGGGGGTAGCGGACCCGTTTCTTCGCCTGGTTTTGGCTTCGATCCAGCCGGCGGTTCCAACTGGGTTCATCCCGAAGATCCCGGCGATGGCAGTTTATTCCGATCGATTGTGGATGACGGCGGAGTGCCGACTGCAACCGCGGGCGTCGACCGAACCATTGTCCTGCCGAACGACTCGACCACTTTGCTTGGTTCTGGATCCGATCAAGGTGCTGGTAGCATCGTAGCCTACGCTTGGACGCAAGTTTCCGGACCGAATACAGCCAGTCTCAGTGGCCAGACGACGCCAACGGTCAACGTATCCAATCTGATCGCTGGCACGTACGTCATGCGCTTAACGGTCACCGACAACGACGGCCTCATCGCCGTTGACGATGCCCAGATAGACGTCCTGCCCGAGGGTAGCGGAAGCGCCACGATCACCGGTGAAAGCAGGCAATGGCACACCATCAACTTCACGTGGGATGGGCCGACATTAAGTGAAACGTCGGCTGACAATCCCTTCCTGAACTACCGCTTGATTGTTGAATTTACACGTCCAGATGGCACCAAGATGAATGTGCCCGGATACTTTGCCGCCGACGGTAACGCGGCAAATTCCAGCGCGGAAAGCGGGAACAAGTGGCGTGCCCATTTGGCGCCCGACCAGCTTGGTGACTGGACGTATCAAGCTCACTTTAAGCGTGGACCAAACATCGCCGTTAATGATCCCGATGCACTGAATGACCAGACGGCAAGTTTCTTTGATGGCGACTTCGGAACATTCTCGGTCGCTGAATCCGGGAAGACCGGTCGTGATTTGCGAGGTAAAGGACGTTTGGAATACGTCGGGGATGATCCAAATGATTCCAGCAATGGACACTATTTACGCTTTTCCGGAAGCGGTGAATATTTTCTGAAACAGGGTCCCGATGCGCCCGAGAATCTTCTCGCCTACGACGACATAGACAATACTCCGAACAATGGTGGACGCCGGAAATCCTGGGCGCCGCATGCTGCCGACTGGAACGCAGGAGATCCCAGCTGGCAGAACGGGAAGGGTACCGAGTTGATCGGCGCCATCAACTATTTGGCAAGCGAAGGCCTCAACGCCTTTTCTTTCTTAACCATGAGCGGTGCCAATGGTAGAGGCGATGACCTCAATGTCTTCATGTGGCGAAGCGATACAGACTATCAGCGATTTGATGTGTCGAAGCTTGACCAATGGGGCATCGTCTTCCAGCACGGTACAGAACAAGGCATGTATCTACATTTCAAGACTCAGGAAACCGAAAACGATCAGGAGCTCGGTGGATTAACGACGAATCGCAAATTGTACTACCGAGAGTTAGTCGCCAGGTTTGGCCATAACTTGGCGCTGAACTGGAACTTGGGTGAAGAGAATACGAACACCACTCAAGAACAGAGAGATTTTGCTGCTTATATTCGCAGCATTGATCCTTATGACAACCACATTGTGATTCACACCTATCCCGATGATGATGACAAAGTCTACACACCACTGCTTGGCAATCAGTCGGAGCTCACTGGGGCTTCACTTCAATTGGCCCGCGCGGACTTTGTCGATGTCCATGGTCGCGTTTTGGAGTGGGTCGGCAAGAGTGCGACGGCAAGTGGCGGCGCACGGCCTTGGGTCGTTGCCGTTGATGAACCAGGGGACGCCGACTGGGCTTTAATGCCAGATGGATTCAACCATCCGACTCAACCAAATAACCAAGAGGAGGGAAGGAAGAACGCCCTGTGGGGAACGTTGATGGCAGGCGGCGCCGGAAACGAATGGTACTTTGGCTATCGCGCGCCCGAGTCTGATCTGTGGTTACAGAATTTTCGCAGTCGTGATCGGTGGTGGGACTATACGCGATTCGCTTTAGAGTTCTTCGAAAACAACGAAGTTCCTTTCTGGGAAATGAGCGCTAATGACGCCATCACTTCGGCCGATTACGGTTTCTACAAAGCCGATGAAGTTTACGTGGTGTACGACAAAGCCGGGGGCAATGCTAACCTGAATCTATCAGGAGCATCCGGAACCTTTGATGTGCGCTGGTATGATCCACGTAACGGTGGCGCGTTGCAATCCGGAACAGTAACGAGCGTCACGGGCGGACAGACAGTCGACCTCGGCAACGCGCCGAACAACGGCAATCAAGATTGGGTCATTCTTGTCCGCAAACCCATCAGTATAGCTCCCGTCGCCGATGCTGGCGTTGATCAGACGATTGAAGACGCTGACAATTCAGGTTCGGAGCCTGTCACACTCGATGGTTCAGCTTCCACTGACTCCAACGGAACGATCGTCGGCTACGCCTGGAGCATTTCAGGGGAAACGATTGCAACTGGGGTAAGTCCGACGGTCGACTTGGCGGTTGGGCAGTACTCGGTGCAGTTGCAAGTGACAGACAATGACGGAGAGACCGCCACGGAAACGGTGAACATCACCGTCGATGCGTACTTCAATGCTCCGCCGATCGCCAATGCCGGACCAGACCAGGCAATGTCTGATGCTGACAACAATGGGACCGAAATCATTCGCTTGGACGGCTCGCCTTCCAGCGACCCTGACGGTTCGATCGTTAGCTACGCATGGACACTAGACGGTTCGCAGATTGCAACTGGAGTCAGTCCTTCGGTCAGTCTTGCCGTTGGTACACATGTCATCCAGCTTGAGGTGACGGACAACGAAGGATCGACTGCCACAGACACCGTCGTCATCACGATCAATGCGTTTGAAAGTCAAGCACCGATTGCCAACGCTGGGCCGGATCAGACGGCGGTTGATACGGACGATAATGGACTTGAATCCATCTTGCTTGATGGATCCAGCTCCGTTGATCCAGACGGTGGCGATCTGGTCACGTATGTCTGGACTGAGAATAGCAATCAAGTTGCCTTGGGAGTTAACCCAACCGTTGAATTGGAGGTGGGACAGCACACGTTGGTATTAACGGTCACTGACGATGAAGGTGATGTCAGTAGCGACACGGTCGTGATCACGGTAAACCCACCTGGACAGAATCAAGTTCCCATTGCAGATGCGGGTCCTGACCAGACCGTTTCTGGTACTAACACGGAGATAGAGATTAGCAACCCGGGCTTTGAACTGCCTGCGAGCGGAAAGATCGCAGATGGTTTCGACGGAGCCGTTGATGTTCCCGGTTGGTTCAACGGAGGCGCGACCTACAACGACAGTGGTGTCGAGACGGGCGGACGTAGCGGCGTCTATCGAGCCTTCCTGGCCAGCACGGATGATTCACTGGCTCAAACGACTGGCCATGCCATCGTCGGAGGAGCGCAGATCACTCTTTCCTTCTTCGCGAGAAACACATGGGGAGGCAGCACCCTAAGGGCGACTCTCTACTACGAAGACAGTGGTCGGCAAACGTTTGCTCAACAGGATTTTGTCTTGACCGGTGGACACCCGAGCTCCGCTTATACACTCAATGCAACGGCACCTTCGGCTTCCAACGGAAAGCTACTCGGTATTGAATTTGACAACGTTTCGACGGGAACGACTTTTCTCGGCATCGACGATGTGACGCTTCAGGCCAATGTACCGGGTCAAGTCACTTTGGATGGCTCTGGTTCTTCCGATTCGGATGGAACCTTAGTGGGTTATGTGTGGAGAGAAGCAGGCTGTCCGATTGCAACGGGCGTTAACCCAACAGTGAATCTGAGTATAGGAACGCATGCCCTTGAGCTTGAGGTGACAGACAATGACGGTGCAACAGCCACGGACACAGTCGTCATCACGGTGACAGGAACGACGCAGGACCCCGTCGCACATGCCGGTGCCGATCAGACCGTGGCCGACACCAATAACGATGGGCTCGCTACCGTGGCCCTCGATGGCTCGGGATCTTCAGACCCAGACGGCACCATCACGAGTTACGTATGGACCGAAAACGGAAACCAGATTGCGACCGGTGCAAATCCTTCTGTCGACTTTGCAATTGGCGAGCACATCGTCCAACTCTTGGTGACCGATAACGACGGGATTTCAAGCACCGACACGGTGGCTATCACCATTACAACAGATAGTAGTTCGCAGATTACTTTGTCGAATCCAGGGTTTGAGCAACCCGGATCTGGAAAGATCCGGGACGGTTTTGATGGGGCCATAGATGTGCCTGGCTGGAATGACGTCGGGACAAACTACTTGAATAGTGGCGTAGAGACGGGTTATCAACGAAGCGGCAATTACGCCGGCTTCCTGCG
The DNA here is from genome assembly GCA_039179795.1 of Planctomycetota bacterium. GTDB lineage: Bacteria > Planctomycetota > Planctomycetia > Pirellulales > Pirellulaceae > Rubripirellula. The sequence goes on from JBCDEM010000044.1 coordinate 18,704, forward strand.
CGGTGGCGATGACGCGGTAAGTCAGTTGACGGGGCACACGCTGGCGACAGGCGAACAAATAAGACTCTCATTCTTCGCCCGGAACACCTGGGACCTAAGCACCATTCGTGCAACCTTGTACTACGAAGATGGTGGCCAGCAAGTCATCCTGGAGCAGGATTTTGCGCTAGAGAACCAGTATCCCGACAGTCCGTTAACCCTGACAGCATCGGTACCGTCGGATGCGGTCGGCAAGACTCTTGGGATTAGGTTTGATAACATCGCGAACGGCGACAGATTCCTCGCGGTTGACGATGTCGTTGTAGAGCTAGTCTCATAAGCCACATCGACAGCAAGCTTGCCGCTTGGTGGAGTACGCGGGATCGGACAGCCGCCTACTCTACCAAGCAACTTGGCTGAGCTAGATGCAGCGACCGAGACTGCAACCAGTGCCTTTCTTATCCGTTGAGGAAGATGAATCTGTTGCGACTCGACACGATGACACTTAGACTGCACGAAAACGTCGCGAAAACATCGTTGGCAGAGCCGGTTAATCAGGCGTGGGACCAACGACACAGGGCTGAGTTATTCGAAGACGTGAACCGTTCGCCGCGTATCGAACATCACCACCGTTTATTGCATGAATCATGCAACAGCCGACAAGACACTTGCGAGCCGTCGTCTGTTGCGTGTTATTCCTCATCGGAACACTCGCGGTAATCGCGTTTGCCAATAAGCATGCGTTAATGGTTGCACACCATCGGTCGCGTTTCGAAGCAACTCAATCCGAGCAGCTTCGGCTAAGGCCTTCCGCGTTTGGCACACGCGCTGAATACGACGCTCGAGTCCTCACACTTCAGCACGAGCTTTTTCATCATCAATCACGTTTGCTCGAACTCCATGCCATTCGGGAAATCGACGTCGAATTGTCGAATATCCAATGGAGCACCTCCGAACGAAGCAGATTGTTGGCGAAGATCGATGCCGGATACTGTCCCCCTCACCTGACGTGGCACGCGATTGTCGGATCGTCTCCAATGGAGATTTCGGTATGGTGCGATCCAGAACATGTTGATGAATGGGAGGCCTTCCTGGCTTCCGAGAATCAGCGGGCGGGCGATGCGCCATAACCTTGTGATTGCACTACGATTGCTTGTCAATCGTTGAGTGACGCTTGCGGCGAGCAGGGCAGAGCCAAGCCGTTTCGGCGTAATTTTGGGACCGTTTTGAAGTGGTGAACCTCTCGCGCGTTTCGGTAATCCCAAGGATGCGCGAGAGCGTCATCAGGTTGTTGCCTTGCAGCGCGCGATATAATTTAACCACCGTTTAGTGATCATTAACGATTGACCGCAATTTGACGTCTCGCAATGACAAGATGGAATGCATCACACTATCTGCGCTATGGTAGCGAACGAACACGTGCGGCGTCTGATCTCGTAGCTCGCATCAATCTTGATACTCCGCGAGACATCGTTGACATCGGCTGCGGCCCGGGCAATAGCACTTCATTGCTGAGAGAGCGATGGCCCGAATCGAACGTGCTCGGAATCGACAATTCGCCGGAGATGATCGATGCTGCTCGCACAGCATTTCCGAATGGCAACTGGTTGCTATGCGACGCGAGTGACTGGAGCCCACCGCATCCGTTTGAACTTGTCTATTCGAATGCTGCTTTACAATGGCTTCCGAACCATGGAGAGTTAGTGTCACGGCTGTTTGCTTCTGTAGCGACTGGCGGCGTACTTGCATTTCAAATCCCAAGCGCAACATACGCGACGATACGCGAGCTGATCTTTGAGATCTCTCGTAAAGCTCAGTGGGATGCCCGAATGTCGGAGCCGCGGTCGATTTTGACGATGGAATCGCCCGAGTTTTACTACGATGCCCTTGTTAAAAGTGCTGTGTCACTGGATCTTTGGGAAACGGAGTACATGCACGTTTTGGAATCCAAAACTGCCATTGTTGACTGGATCGCGAGTACTGGACTTCGCCCGTTTCTCGAAGTGCTTGATTCGGAATCTGAACGCAATGAGTTCACGATCGATTTACAGCGAAGGGTTGACGCCGAATACGAGACACGATCCGATGGCAAGGTTATATTCCCGTTTCGTCGAACGTTTGTGATCGCCTACCGCTGACGCGAACTAGCCGAGCGCAGAACGATGGATTGGACCGAAGCGCGCGTATCGGGACGCGATGATCGCGGACATTTATTCGCAGTAGGAGGAGCAATTGTCACCGCACTTGCCACCGCCAGACTTGGACATCACGAAACTGATACCACGTGTTGAGCGTCGCGTTTTCGCCAAGGCCATCTTTGACGACCTCGAATCGAGGAATGAGCGATTGCCAGAGATCTTTATCTCTGATTTGGCTGGGGGAATGTTCTTTACTTATGCGTTTCAGTTTGAGGACAGCTACAGCTGGGCGTCCACCGCTCATTTAGCGGAACTTGGCGTCGCCCCCGAAGACGTACCGAAATTGGCGCTGGACAACCTCAAGGTCCTGATCCCCAAAGTCACGGTTGAGACGAACGATAAGGGCGGGCGAATTTCTGTTGCTGGTTCCCTTGCGTCCTCGTCTCTGTTGATATTCGCTTTTTGGGAGCAATTGGAGGCAGAGATGAACGGCGGCGTCGCGGTCGCCGCACCGACCCATCGTCAAGTGTGGTACTGCGACAGTTCATGCAACGAGTCGATTGTTCACTTGCAGGCGACGGCTAACGCCGAGTTTTCAAGGGCTAGTCATTCAGATCGCCTAACCAAAGACGTTTTGACTTACTCCAAAAAGACCTGGTTGGAGCTTTAATTGCCGTATGCAAAGGCGTTTTTTTATGCAGTCTCCAACTTCGTTTCGACACAAAGATGAATCACGACGGCATGAACGCGGAGCCGCCGATCGCATTTCCTTTGCAGCGTCAACCGCAGCGGCGCGGTTATGTCAAACCGTTCTGCCAAATTGGGAGCATTGATATAACCGACCATTCTCGACGGAATGTGATGCGCGTTTTCCTCCGAGCTAGGCCTCGATGAAATCGTCGAAGAGGGGGTGGCCGATATTCGCGGCGGGTATAATGCTGACTCGGAGTGATGGTCACTCATTCTCCCTTCCCGGTGATCCTAGACTTTCTGCGATCAAATAACATGCGAAACTTATTCCTCGTCGTGCTTGTTTCATGTACTTGCGGATGTGGTGATTCGTCCATGTCTCCTGAGGATCTGACTTCAGAGTCCGTTGTACGACAACAGGCAGTTTCATCATCTGGCAATCAAATGGCTGGCAATCAAATGGTTGGGGGCAATGACACTTCGATTGCGTGGCAGCCATCTGATCTTGTTGGAAACAAATTGCATCTTGTTTCTGAACCGAACCAAGTTTGTTTGTTCCGGTTTGACGTCGACGGAACTGTAGCGGCCCGAGTCTACGATCTTGGAATGGTCGAGATGTTTTGGATGATCGACCCTGACGGCAACTTGTTGATTTGTGATGACGACGATTTCGAGGATTTGCATTCCTCCTTGCGGTTAGATGCTTGGGAGGGCGACAAAGCACTGGTGTACAATGGCATTAAGGAAAGAGCGGAAGAGTATTTTCGCGTGATTCCAAAGCCGCTTGACGTCGATCAGTTGCTGAGCGACGGGAACACAGCACGAAACGATGCGTCGATTTCCCCGGGGCTAGGCGACTGAGTTTGCCTTCAAGAACCCATCGCTCTGACTCGGTTGTCGACGCCGTTGTGCGAATGAAATCATGAAGATCGAAAACCCGCGTGTACGATTTTCGCTGATGTCATTACTTGTTGGCGTGATGGTTATCGCTTTCGTGTTTGCGGCCTATCAACGTGGCAGCTACCTTCTCGGCCTTAGTGTGGGCATCACTTACGCTGCGGTCGCCTTGATGATCATTGCTCTCTTTGCGCGTGCGATACGGGAGACTCCTGTCCGTAAGCATCGAATCGCGTTTCTCACTCTGTTCTTGATCCCCGTTTGTGCTGCCTTCGCCTTTCCATCGCAACTCAACCCCGAAATTCAAGTCGACGTGGACAAACAAGCGCGGGCCCGTTTAGCACACAACGAACTGTATGCTGTGTTTGCGGACGATCCAGCGTTTTCGGATCTGTCCATCTCAACGACGCACTATAAGACTGTGAACGTCGAAGTTCACGGCATGGTGACGAGTAAAGCGGATCTCGGTCGTGTTCAACAACTCGTATATGAACGTTGTGAGTTTGTCGAATCCTGTCTAGTACGGTGGCAGGTAAGTGTTCACGATGATTCGACGATGTACATTGCCCAGAACGAGGATGCCTTCGCGCCTGAATCGAATTGAAGGCGGAATACTGGAATCCTCACGGAGTCGCGACAACGCGTTTTTGAATTGGATGATCGATCGCGGTGGCTAGGTGATCGTAACCGTTGGGCGTGAGCTCCTAAACGTTTGTCGGTTAAGGCCAATGAGTTCTACTGATTGCATCGTCGAAACGCTACCTGATTCGCTCATTCGGAAGAGCTTTAGGAATCATCTCTTGGTCGTTCTTTTGCCGGTCGCGTTCGTTTTCCTCGGTACTTTCTTTTTCGTGTGCTTGGATCTCGACTACGAGCCGTGGGAAGCATTGCTCGGTTCTCTCTTCATCGTGTCCCTACTCCTCGTTCCGGCGGGGGCGGCGTTCGCAGGGATTTCGATGCACCTGCATACGCGTCTCAGGAACAATGTCCCGAAAATCGAATTGCGCGGCGAACAGTTGACCGTGCACTACGGATGTAACGTTTTGTCTGCGAGTACACGGGAGTGTCGAATTCGGTGTCGTGGTCCCATTTGGCGCATGATGCTCGTTTGGGATAACTTTGATCCGCGCTTCGCCAAAAAGCGACGCGGCATTCGATTGTGGAGTTGGCAACCGGTCATCCTGATTGAGCTGCCGCCATTTGGGAAAACGATCCTTGGAGCCGTTGCCTCATTAAACACGGTCGCTGTTGGGTACACGGACGAGATGTTGGAACGATGGGAGTCCGCTCTCAATTTGCCTGCGGCTGCGAACGATTTCGATTTGGTAACACGACTTTGTGGTCTGTTCATGGTGGCTTCATGGGCTGCACCTGAAGACGGACTGTCGAGATTCCATCGTTCACAGACAACAGATGGTAAATAACAGACCGGACGGACCGTCGCGTCGCTTCACCCACATCGCTGCAACATTCACGACCCGAAGCGTCAAGGGAATGTTCTGGGCTGTTGGCAGAGAAATACTTGCAGGCACGTTTGCGGGCGAATTAGACTTCATGAAGCTTTTTATCGAGACAAGCCGGTTACCTCCGCGGATTAGCTTCGTTCGTTTAACTCAACTCTCGGCCCGGTTATCCAGGTCTCTATGCGTCAGGCACAGCATCGATTCACTTACTTCAAGAAGGACTATTAGCATGGCGAAGAAAAAGATTACCGAACGCGACGTTATGAAAGCCCAAAAGACGTGGGGACGGGCAATCGTCGAAATCGGCGAAGAGTACATGACGGGAGGAGACTTCGTTAAGTGCGCCAAGACGCACATCAAAAAACTGTATGGTTACGGCGATGGTACCGTCCTGTTCAAGCCGACCAAGTGTGAAGTAATCCAGTTTCGACCAACCCGTGAAGGTGCGCTTTCGTACTTTGTTGGCGACCAGTTTGCACCGGCAGGATTCAGCGAAGACAAAGGTTTTGCCATCGCCCCATACGTTGCGGTTCACTTTGCAAAACTTCAAGTAATTGAAGGCGATCATCGAGCAATCGCCATGGGAAATTACTTCTTCACAAAACTAGACGGCGAGTCCGTCAAGGTCGAGTACACATTCGGCTATCGGTGGCGAGACGAACAGTTGGTCATTGACCTTCATCATTCGTCCTTTCCTTTCACGAACAGCTAATCGTCACTAGCATGGTATCAAAGGCCGTTGCTCGGGAGTGACGGCCAAGCGGATTGGATTTTCCAAATTCATTCACCATCACCTTGTGAACTTCGTCGAATTGCAGCAAGGCGCAGCCTATGCTTCACGCCATGCTTGAGAAGCCCGAATTACGCCGGGCACTTCCTCATTGCTCTCAGTCGCGGTTCGTCGGTTGCGTGGTGACGAGTTGCGCACGCTTTGTGCTTCCTCTCTGGGATGCTTTCTGTCCCGCCGATGATGACTTTGGTAACACTGTCGCTGCAATGGACGCGTGGGTCGCTTCACCTTCACCTATAACCGTTGCGAACGTGTCGGTTTATATGAGAAAGATCGGTCGAATTCGTACACCGCCGAAGGATCCGCATTTAAGCATGCCGGTCGGGGACGGATGGCCTCCTCGCCCAAAGCCCATCACTAACAAACGGCCCGGCGAATACGCTGGAGATTGCATCGTTGCTGCAGCAAACTACATCCTTGAAATAGGGAAGCCAGACCAATGGCAATGCGCGAATCGCTGCTTAGACTCTGCATACGTCGCGCTGTCTCATTTACTGGCCGAAAGGACACATGAGGATTCTGAAGCACCGATTTGCCAAATGGCTACGGATCGACTTACCCAAGGGATCGTTACACACTTAGAATCAATTCCCATTGAGCCGATGTGAAACGTCGGTGCTCAGGCGAGTGTCTGTCTATAGTCTGCACGTCCAGGCCGTCCGATGATTCTGGTTGTTCGTCGACATGGCTTCCTCAAACTTTCGTCATTGCATTGAGTGAGCATACGTTTCGAAATAGTGTCCGTGAGAGGATTGCGCGCGCCAAAATTGAAGAAGCAGCGGGTCGACCTTGGCGTGCGAAGGAAATGCTTGGTGGTTGTATCGGAAATCTCCGTTATGGATTGGACCACGAACTGCTCGCTGCCTACGGAGCATTGCTTGACCGACTTGGAGACCGCTACGAGGCAGGCAAATATTTGTTTCTCTCTGGGAGCAATGATCCAGATCATCAAGACGCGGTCCAGCTGTATCTGCATCGTAACCGGAACACGGCAGTGAACGACTTGGTCGCTCAGTTCCCCGGTGTGATCCGACATCAGGGACTGGGCAACTTGCCAGCGGCAGTGCGATCCGAGCTGGAGAATCGAGGCATTGCACGTAGCGAGCTGCAACGTACCGAACCCCAGGATGAATTGGCTCGGCCAGTTCCCTTAAAAGGTTCCGTGCTGATTTTTCTGTTGTTTGTTTTTCTTGTTTTGAGTTTGTTATTTTGGGGAATTGGCTTGCTCACCTGTATCTTTTGGGTTGTATCTCTCATCGACTGACCCATGCAGGTGGACCAACAAAACAAGGATGCGTTGGAGGCAACGGGCGAGCGATTTCGACAGTGAGGTTTGTTTGCACAGCCCAGCCGTGAGATTCGAGGACTGGTGGTGTCAACATGACGAGGACGGTTACCGTCCGCTAACTCTGTCGTCGATTGAACGAGCGTAGGGATACGGTGAACCATTCCGGTACCGAAACGCGGCATCGAGGGTTTACAATGGGTAACCACATTGGACGTGACCACTGACAACCGCCGTATTGCGCGCAGAGTTTGAATTCGTCGATGACTGACTTCTCTGGTATTTGGGAATTGATTGGATACGCATACATCAATGATGAGCTGCCGTTGATTAATGGAGGAACGAGTGTCGCCGACATGCAATCTTGGTTGATCGGATCATCGGATGCGAATCAGAAAGCCATTGAATCTTGCGGACTGCGAATCGAAATTGACGACGGTCATTTTTCCGAGACGGTAACGGGATTCTCCGAGCTCATGTTCGATATTGAGGGCATTCAAGTGAGTGACTATCAGCCGATGAGGGGAAGGGTCCATTCAATCGGGAGCATAGGTTTTCTACTTCCCCACGGCGTGCCGGATTATGCTTCACCATCCATCGAGAATGAACTTGCAGCGCGGTACGCAGATGGCGACACAGTCGTCTGCGATTCCATACGGTTAGTGGATAACAACTTGATCCGGAAAGCAGCTGTTATTACCGACGAGTTTTATGTCGATCGCGTTGTTCTTGAATATCGAATCGCAACAGGTACCTGACGATTTCACGGGACGGCGGAGTGCGCGAACCGAAGGCTTGTCGCAAGTGTCCGTTGGGTGACGGTCCATTCATAACGCGTCCCCGTATTTCAAAGTCTATGAAGCTGACGCATAACCTTGCTTCACTGGCCATGACACAAATGGAACGCGAAACCTTATCTCTTCGGTACTCAAATGGGACGTCCAAAAATCAACTCGCTGGAGCTCGAATTTGAGAACCAAGTCAAAACTGAGTTGGATCGTTTTCGAGATTCACTTGTATTGCAGTTTTCCAAATTTGACGTTGAGCCTCCGAAGGGTGTGAAGTGCTTGAATTTCGAGATCCACTCGTCGTATTACGATTTTCCCGTCACAGCCGTCTCGATGGATGAGGAAATGTGGAAGACGATCGATGGACTCGACCCACCATGGATGGGCAACTTGTTGCCTAGTTACGACGGGGATTTTATTTCGGAAGCGTTGCAAGAGAATTTGGATTCGTACGAAGCTTTGGCCATCTTCACCGCTGAATTTCTAGGAGACTGTTGGCAACAGGCGATTGGGAAGTACCCGATCCCAGTTCTTGCGAATCATCATGACCGCCAGCACTACTTCGATTGTCGCCAAAACAAGTGGCAGTGAACGCAACGTCCGAGATCGTCAAACTCATCAATCAGATTCAACGTTATTAGCTTCGGAGAGACACACGCGCTGCGTCCGATGGAAGAGACCTGAGTCGTCCCAAAAGTCACCCGTTTTACGAAATGCAAACCAAGACTCGATTCGTCAGCGTTGAAATCGCGATACGAACCAATCATGAATGCGACGCATGGATCGAGTGGTTCGAACGTCAGGACAATTACGTCAAAAAAAGCCGGGACGAGCAATACGCTTGGTCTGTTTACTTTGATCCGTTGCCATCACTTGATGCGAATTCCACGATTCAGAATCTCTGTAAAAAAATTGAGTCATTACCGGAACAAGTTAAGAGCCATTGGACGAACGCCGGGGAACGTGAATTCTTTATTGGCTACCACGTTGGTGAATCGCCGTCGTGTTTTACGGAATTTTTAGATGCGAAAACGATCGAACTCGTTTACAGCCATCGAGCCAGTATTCGAATTGCCTTGTATCCGACCCCTGATGAGCGCGACTGGGACGACTAACAAGTAAATGTGTGCGCGTTGCGGAGTCGGGTGTATTGAGATTGCGAATCTCTCGTCGCGTTTGTGGATTTCAAAACGATGTACGATGGAATTGGCATCATGAATAAAATGTTTGATCCCAGTGAGTCGCGAAACAACGAGCTGCTTGTGGACGTTGGCCGACGCGGACACTTTCCCCCATCTGAAAGAATGGACCTTGGCACGCACTACGATTTGATCGACCATCTATGGCAACACTGCAACGCACGCCTCGAACAGGACTGTCGTTGGATCGTTGCTTTCCGTCCCGCGCTCGTTCAACCCACAACGGGCGTCGCATTTGCAATCGCGATTGGCACGAACTACTTCATCCGTATCCTCGAGCCGTACCGCAAGCAATACGCTGCGGATCTTCGTCAGAAGGCTTTCGCGGATGCACAACGTCTGGGCGTCGAACAGGACAGTCTCGACAGTTACCTTGAACGACGCTCGGGGAATTCAGGCATCGGTCCACCTTGGGCAACCGGGTGGTTTCTTCCGAACGAAGCCGACTATATTCTTCACGCCTACGAACAATGTGGATAACCAATGCGGATCGCAATCGTGCGCCGCCGCTCTCTCCACTGTCGTTATCCGACCGAATCCATCGCTAAAACCTACTGGCACATCGATGACGTTGCGAAATGACTCGAGAGCTGATCGCAAATGCTACCGCAGGCTTGGTGAGATTGGTCTGTAACCGGTACTATGCATTAGAAGATGCGTTGCAGATCCAGGCTTGCACGTTTTCGAACTGTACGATGTACGTTTTCGGTCCGGTCAGGTGCCTGTGTGAAGCAGCCGTTTTGTGAGAAGGTTCTATGAATCTCCATTCTGACCAATTGCCAGATTTCTCCTTCGACCGAGCAACCGAGTTGCTTCAGATCCAATGATTAACAAAACCGTTTTTTGAAAGTGTTGCACAGAATCCTTCGGTATCGAGTCCGCACGCTGATGCTGACCGTTCTCGTTTGTGCTGGCTCCATGGCTTGCTATCGTCGGGGATTGAAGATCCACTTCGCTGCGAGAACCATAGAGGCCGGCGGAGGAGATGTATGGCTGGGGGACACTTTGTATTCCGGTTCAGGATTTGGGAATGTCGAGCCACGCACGAGTGCAAGGCAAACGTTCACGCAGATTCGCGTGATCTGCGGTCTTCTCGTCGGTCGGAAAACCGAACTTTGGGTGGCATCCATTCCTGAGAATCGTGACGAGTTTCTGGCGAATATCGAACTCTTGAATGCCACCACGATAAGCTTTGATGTTCTTGGTGAAAGAGATCGCACTTGGATCAACAAACGATTGCCTGATGTAACGGTTAGCGCGGTATGCGGTTCTTACTCGCGAATGGACTCGGTAACGCCGCTCTCCGATATTCCCTCCGTTGATGTACCGTCTGCGCCCAGTTCACAGGATGAGTTCATTCAATCAATGCAAATGATCGGATCAATCCTAGAGGCGAATCCTCAACTGTACTACCGATTGGATCGATACGAACCAATGATTGGCTACCCAACTCAGGGCGAGATGGGGCGACTGCTCGATAAACGAAGGGACGAGATTGTTTTGTTACCTTGGCCGAATTAGATTCACAGATGGTGCTTGAAGTGAATAAGCGTTCGCGGCAACCACTTGATGCTTGCCATCCACAAGACGCACCAAGTGAACTTCCGTATCGACAGGGATACGGAAGGTTTCTCGTTTTGTCGGCGGTCGTTGCGACACTGTGCTTCCCGCTTTTGCACGACTCAACCTGGGTTACGAATGCTGTGCGTGGATTTGCCGGGACCTACGGGCTAGGGATCGCATTGCTCTGGGCGCCCGTGTTGCTTTACGCCGGTATTCGAACGAAATGCACTGCCGATTGGTCGGTCGCATTGATCGGGTTATCAACGTTGGTATTCTGGATTCCGTGGTTAGTCTTTGCATGACCGGTCATCACTGCGAAGAAACGACATCTTGCATCTTGCACGGAATACAAACGCGGTACGACGAACGATGGCGCGATTTTAAGGGACAAGTTGCGAGGAATTGATCCTTGAGATCGATATGCCCGATGTTTCTATGGAAGAATCAGGCGTCGTGATGTGGGGGCTTTCCATCTCTGCGAGCTTGCCAAACGGTTGGCTCAGCGTAAGCCAGTGCCCCGGCGACGAGGTGACTCGCACCTTTTCCCGTGGTTTGTCCTTATTGGTCCACGCTACGATCGGCGGAGCGATCGGCGACTAACGATGGCGGCTACGTGCTAAACTACACGCTGGATCAACCGTTAGCCGACTACGCGACAACATGGGTGCAACGACGATGGGACTTGACTTCAATTTCGTGATTGGTGCTGCCGTATGCGGTGTGATCGGAATGCTCGCAGGGATCGCGTTCTTGCTCTTCAGCAAGAAAAAGTGAGGGCGATGAGAATCTTTTTGATCGCGGAGCCGCTCAAACGTTCGGCCTTTCCAAAGGTGCGCGTTTGCAAAAACAAGGTCGTGCGATGGGGCACGGCATGAACCGATTACAATAAACGGCACTGGCCGTCCTTTTGGGGTACCCGACGTTCTTGCGAACCTTCATCGGAGTCATTCATGGCTGTTTATCGTTTCTTCTGTGCGACATTTCTGCTGATGGTTTCTCTCTTGTTGGACGTGTCGTACGCCCAAGAAGACGAGGGAAAGAAAGACGTCGATTACACAAAGATTCGACAGGCCATCGAGGATGCGACAACACTCAAGTACACGTTGATGTCGTTTCAAGAAGGAGATGACGATGCCATGGATGTTGGCTTCGTCGACCGTGTCGAGCATCAAGCGCCAAACTTCTGGCGACACACGGCCCTCGATGACAGTGGGAAGGTAAAGTCGATACACATCGTGGATACGACGGGGAAGAAGCAGCTGTATTTGGACATGAAGTCAAAGACGGCGACGTGGCTTCCGCATCCCATTCATGTTTATGGCGACATAGGCATGCTCGACTGGATGGCAAGCTTCATAAAGAAAATGCCAAAGAATGCGACGGGGCAGCGAGCAACCGGTGACGGAAAAGCAGATGTCTTTAAGGTGAAAACCGTTGAGCTATGGTTCGACGCCGAAACCAAGAGCCTCGTAGGGCTTTCGCTGCCCGAAAAGGATCCGGAGTTCAGCACAGAACTTTCTGATCTCAGCAAGGCGCCCACGACTCCAAGACCGGGAAAGAGCCTTGGTCGTGTCTACAAAGACATTGAATATGGTGTGGAATTCGATGAAGATCGATTCGAAATGAACGTGCCTGAGGGATTCGACGTTATGGAATGGAAGCCACCGGTGATCGAAAGCCGATCCAAAACATGATCCGCCGGAGGAAATGACGTCATCGGGAAGACTCAGGCATGTGCTAAGATCACCGAAGCACAAATTGAACAATCCGCGACATGTACCTTTCTAAGGAGAAACGATGCGAACTCAAAGAACGATCGGGGTGTGGACCATGGGCTTAGGGCAGCTCCTTCTTTTTGCGATGCTGCTGCTTTGTGTCGTAGACGTTTCCGGTTTGGAATCACGCGGCGGACTGATGATTCCGCTTGTCGGATACCTCGCTGGTATTTTCACGGGAGTGTTCATGCAGTTTCTGGGCTCGGCAATACCGAACATGAGATTTTCTCACGTGGTCTACGAAAACAAATCACCCAGTAGCTGAGATTAAGCTTGGCTTCACTGAGATTCCACACGAACGCATGTTTGATCGCTTCGTTTTTGATGCCATCTCTGATGGCCGAACAGACTTCGAATACGATTCGAAACTGATCGCACAGCGATTGCTAACCCAGTTCAATCTCGAAATCGATGCGATCGTTCAAGACTATGGGACTGAACGCACTGGAGTAGCCGTCTGGTATTGCTACGGCTGTGTCTCTGGCATGATTCACGATGTTCTGGATGACTCAATTGCTTCGGGCTGGCCAGCGTTTTACGAATCGATGTTCTCGCTCTACGAGAACGGGTTTGCGAGATACTGCGAGAATCAACTCAAACATGCTTTGCGTGACACAAAATTCGGGACGTCCTGCTACATGCTTTGGGATATGGACGGGATTGAATATTTGACCTTTGATCGATCGGACGCCCAGAGGAATCTGGTTGAACCTCTTGTTGACTTTGGGTTATGCCATGGGCACGCCGTGGTTCAAGAGTCGATCCTTCACTGTCTTGGTCATCAGCTTGATTCACACCCTGATTTCGTGCGGCCAAAACTCCACCGCTTCCTGCTCCGAAACGATCTGCAGCCCGAGATTCGCGAATACGCCTTGCAGTGCCAAACGGGCATGATCCTTTAACAAACGAAGAAACCTAAAACTCTCGGCTTGGTGTTTCAAAGCGAAGGGAGTTCGGATGATTCCTTCTCTTCACTCGGTATAGACTGGTGATTGCCCCCTCTCTTCCTAAGCGTTTTGCAAAACCCTTTTGTTCAGTGCCGTAAAGTGTCGGCGTCGCTACCAACACCTAAGAGAGGTAAAGTCATGATTCGTTTTTTTTTGCCAGAGACTATGAAGTTCGCCAGTTGAAGACATTCGAACGGGCGGGACGATGAACTCTCGACGCCAACGATTGCCGCTCTTTCTTCGTTCGGCGATTGTTGCGACGGCGACTGGCGCTGTGGGAGGGCTGATCTGGGCATTCGGTGACCTGTTCATTCGATCGCCCGGCCTCGCTCAGGTACGAGACACGGTTCCAATGTATGGTTCTGCAATGATGTCAGTCAGCTCGCTGCTGTTCATACTTGCCGCAGTACTTGCGATGGCTCACGCCGCGCGCGGGAGAAAGGTCACCGTGTCTCACACGCTCGTGATGGTTATCGCTGGATTGGTTACGATCACTGATGCAATTGTGAACCGATGAGTAAGGATCTCTCACTATGACAAAACCAAAAGCTGTATTTGCTTTCGATACAATCGAGATGGCGTTCGACTACGCGAACTTCGATGACCGATCGAACGATGCGTACCTTGACCGGCAGACGGGAAACGCCTTGTACTTTTCGATGCTCGGTGACTCTGACGAAGAGCCCGATGATTTTGAAGACAGTTCCCGTTACATCGCGATCCCCGATACGCGTGACTTTGGACTTGGATCCCAGCTTGCCCTTGAGTTCGCTTCTGAGCTTGCGCCGGCTCTGCTAGACGACGTTCGCAATGCGTTCAGTGGAAGCGGTGCGTTTCGCCGCTTCAAGGTCTTGCTTGAGCGTCGTGACCTCCTTGATTGTTGGCACAAGTATGAAGCAGATTACGAGCGTTCCGCGATTCTTCAGTGGTGCGACCGAAACGAGATCCACTGCACGAAGCCAGATGGAGACTAGATGTTATTTCCCATAGAGTTCGGGTGCAGTCTTCTGTCTGGTCGTGATGGGTAGTGACCGAAGTTACGCAACTGCGTTGACGCTACCGTGAAACGTTAAACACCAAATCTGGGGGCTTGTCGCACCCGAATCATAATCAACGGTCGAGACAAAGAGATATGGTTGCTATGAAGGACCGTGCTCACGGAAGGAAGCTGTTCGCATACAACATTTTTGTCCGCAGGATAAATGCGTGAAGTTCTCGATCGCACAGTTGCTTTTATTGACTGCCGCATTCGCTCTGGTTGTTGCGGTTGCTCAGAACTTCATTGTCGCTGTGTTCGGAGTTGCCCTGTCAATCTGTTTCGCCCTTGTGGCCTATCCATTTGCTGTGCTGTCTTCGCCCCAAAAAGACACGTACCTCGACATACACGCAAACAAGTTTATTCGGTTCTTGAATTCTCTCCTGCTTTTTGGAACGATCGTGATCTTCATTTCCGTTGTATTTAGTTTTCTCATGTATTTGTGGTAGTGCACGCAAATCATGGAGCGGACGGTGCGTTCGCTTTTACAATGAATCGTCAGCGGTTGTCGCTAAGCGAGGTGAACAATGGCGTTCGCCGAAGGACCCAGCACCATCGTCTACAAACGGAGCGCAACATGACCCCTCAGCTTCCAACGGTCGCTGAATGCAAATCAATGGTCAGACGGGATGAGTGGAGCGAAAATCAATTTGAGCTCGTGATGGCGGCAAATTGGTTGATGAAGCATTGCGAGACTGACCCTGCGATCACAGTAGATGATGGACTCGCTTGCCTCGACCACCAAGGTGTTGTTGCCGAGATCGGAGCGCGGATTCTCTACGTATTAACAGGTCGTGATGGACTTGGGTGGCATGGTGCTGGCTATAATGGCCTGCCGTTTCATGTCGAGAAACAGAATTGGCTTGACTATTTGGCAAGTCAATCAATGGGCGGCGAGCAATAGCCCGTACTGACTTTTTGTTGGCAAGCGTTCCATCTTTCGCACGTTCTCGGAGATGTTCAACGCGTGCAATCGAAAGACTACTTCCGCATTGATCCACCGTCGCCATTCTACGTTTCCCTGAGGCAGTCCAATACTCGCCAAGTCGCTACAGGTTATCACCGGCCTACTCGGTGTCGCTGTCCGCTCGTTTGCATTCGCCGTAATGATCCTCGAAGCACTCTGGGGTGTCGTATTGGCGACTCTGAGTTTTTGGATCGCAAGTGACGGTTCGGCGCTTCGCGGCGTCCTCGCTGTCATTCTCACCCTTGTGTTGGTGACGGTCTGTGCATTCGTCATCGCCGTTTACTTTGCGAGTTTATCGGTTGTTCGGAAGGCAGTCATGGATGTTGCGTTGGGACGCATTATCTTCGACACGCTCTTTGATTACGCTTTGGGCGTTTCTGGAGACGATACGGGAGAGCGATCAGCCAATGCTAAGGTTCCGACTCATCTGACTCGTGAAGAGGTCGAGAAAGTACTTCGCGATGCGGCGAGACAGGTACTTTCGAATGATGGACCGTCAACGAAATGGGCGAGCCCGATTTTCTGGCTCGCTAAGCAGATCCAACGCATCACCATTTGGGCAACCGTAAGGGTCATCGTGAAATCATGCTCGCAGGATGGACAATCAGTGAACATGTTTGAACTGCGCGATCGACTTGCTTCCACGATCGATGAGGGTGTTATCTCGTACCTTAAGCAGTATTTCACGCGACTTGCTTTTTCCATCATCTTGGCTGTTAGTCTCGTTTCAACGCTCTTGGCTTTTGGGATTCGACAGTTGCCCATCTGACCTTCGCGAAGGCTTTCCTTGAACACCAACCGTAAGCAGTTCGTTCGCCGTCACCACTGTTTTCCCACTTTGGAATTTGTATGCTGCAGAACAGAATCAGAAGGATCGCGTACCGACTTTTGGGTGTTGCTTTGCTCTTCACGGCATCAGTGTGCCCCGTTGCAGCCAGTGAACCCGATCAACCCAATGTGCTTTTCATTCTGGTCGACGACTTGGGCTGGTATGACGTCGCCTACAACGGAAGCACGTTTTACGAAACACCAAGATTGGATTTGTTGGCCAAAGAGTGGATGCGGTTTGACTACTGCTACACTCCAAGCCCTATGTGTTCGCCCACGCGAATCAGCATTCTGACAGGAAAGAACCCAGCTCGACACGGAATTACCCAATGGCTTCCCGGTGTTGACCGGGCTATTACCCGCGAAGGAGAACAGCCGACCGTGTTTTGCCCGCGACCGAAAGTTCAAAGGTTCAGCGATGATGAAATCACCCTAGGCGAGGCTTTTCAAGATGCGGGTTATGAAACAGCCTTCTATGGCAAATGGCACATGGGAAAACTGAAGGAATCAGGCGGACCTGCTCAGCATGGATACGAATCGCAGGCCGCCGTGATCGAAACCAATGGGTGCGCCATGTTTTATCCGTTTCGAAATCACCCTGAGTATTTTCCACAGGCCAAGCCAGGAGACAACTTCACGGACTTACTGACCGATGCGGCCATTGAATTCATTTCAAAGAAGCGGGATCGACCTTTTTATTTGCACCTATGCCATTTCGCGATGCACGCGCCGATCAAATCAAAGGATGAATTGCGGTCGAAGTTTGAGGTGAAGTCGAAAAGGCTTCCCCGTCTTGGTGAAGCAGATCGCTACGTAACGGATGACTACGCTCACAAACCGTACCGCGTCCGCCAAGACGACGCTGAGTACGCGGGGGAGCTTGCCAACTTGGATGCGAATATTGGGAGGTTGGTTGACCAACTCAAGAATACCGGACTCTACGACAATACCATCGTCATACTTACCGGTGACAATGGCGGGCGTTCATGCGATTTCCAAGGTCATCCAACATCCAATCGTCCATTGCGTGCGGGAAAAACCTTTGTCTTTGAGGGTGGGCTCAGGACGCCATTGCTTATTCATTGGCCGGGTCATACGAAGAGTGGGCAGTCTTCGGCGACGCCCGTATCCAGCATGGACTTCTATCCAACCTTGCTAGAAATGTCAGGGCTGCCGCTCAAACCAGCCCAGCATGTCGACGGCGAGAGTCTTGTGGATTTAATGGAGGGCGGTGTTCTAGAGCGAGATACGCTTTATTGGCATTTCCCGCACTATCAGGGTGAAGGAAGTTACCCGGCCAGTGCGATTCGGAAAGCGGATTGGAAGCTGATTCAAAACCATCATCACGACGATTTACTCCTGTTTGATTTGCGAAGTGACCCAAATGAAACTCTCAACCTGGCAGAGTTGAGGCCAGGGAAAGCACGTCAGTTGGACGCTGATTTGATAAGCTACTTGCGAAACACCGGCGCCTACATCCCCAAAGCTCGCCAGTGATAGGTGCGACCGTTACCCAGATACATTTTCTCGCACCCACGGTTGCTCGCCGTGTTCCAGCTTCTCACTTCCGCCGCGGACATCACTCGCCTGCTGTCCTCTGAAAACGCAATCGTTTTTGTATTTGCTGCGTGGTCCGGCCCGTCGCGAAAATCACGAAAAACTGTCTCTGATGCGTGCGAGATAATTCAACGGAAAACGCCGGCGCTAGAGTTGTCGATTGCGGAGCTTGACTTCACTAAACAAGAAGGTGAAATCTGGGATTGGACGGAAACGTGGCTTTCTCGGCAAGACAATGTCAACGTAGGTACATTCCTGTACTCGGGTGCAGGATCGGTTGTTTGGATTCGCGATAGATTGATTGTTGATTCGGTCGTCAACGCGGACAAAACTGGAGTTGATGAACTTGTTGATCGGTCGTTAATCGCGTTTGGAGGCTGTCCACAGATGACGGATGGATTCTCAACTTGAACCGTAAAGATTGGTGCATTGCGACGAGCATTGGGACGGTGTTCGTTGGCGCTGTTTGCGCCGGATGGTCGGCGTTCTCCGAAACAACACTCGATTCCGCATACAGCGCGGTCGCGATCTGTGCTTGTTTCGTCCTGTCAATGTTTGCCTTTGTCATCAGAGCGTTTTGTAGACTCCCTCGTGAATGCTCGCTTGCGGCAAAACCTATAAGCAGAGGAATCTGGGTGTCATTTCTTGGCGGATCTGCATACGGCGTATGTGTTGCCGTTGGAGTCACGCTTGCCTTCTGGTACAAGGTCGATCCGACGTGGGATTATGAACTGATCAAATCCTGTTTGATTGCCCAGGGAGCAACGATCGGAGTATGTGGCACAGTGATGATCCCGGTTGGTTTTCTCGCAGGCTTGATCTATTCGCTATGCTCAACCGCACCATCGCTTAAAGAATCCGCGAACGATTCCGAGGCCTAGGATGCCATTTCCCGTCGATATCAAATGGATCAAGGAAACCGAGACCCGACTAGGCGTGCGGTTCCCTGCATCGTACGTCATCGCAATGTCAAAAATGAATGGTGGCGCGGTTGAGGTTGAAACGGATGTCTTTTGGCTTCACCCAATCCTGGACAAGTCCGACAAGAAGCGGATTCAGCGAACCTGCAACAGCGTTTGCCGCGAAACCACATCGATGAGAGAGCTTGAGTACTTTCAAAACGAACTCGTTTCGATCGGTCAGAATGGCGGCGGTGATGCACTTGTCCTGAGACCAATGGCAAAGGATCCAAAAACCCTGGAGCATTCTGTCTATTGGTGGGATCACGAAACGTCAGAACTTCATCTTGCCGCTGACGATTTCGTCGACCTCAACAAGTCGTGATAGACTGTTGGAATGTACGAAGAGCCGGAAAAAACGTGTCTTGAATGAAAGATTAACCGCGCCGGCCTGGTTGCTAAAACGGACACATGGGTTTGAACCGACCGTGACCTATGAAGCTTGCAGGAATTACCGCATTTCTCGCCGCGGCACTCGCCATCAATCACGCTATCCACGGATTGGGATGCTGGGGAGCGCGACCAGGTGGCTCGACCTCCGCGATCATCTATGACACGCAAGTCCTAACTTGTATTGTCGGACTGCTTTGGCTGTTCACGAGGCTTTACCGTGGGACAGTACCGCACGACAAGTTTCGACTCTTGACCATTGTGTTTTTGGTCCTGGCCTCAGTCACTTTATTCAAGGCCTTCGGTTGGCAAATTCACACGACGGTACATCATCAAGGTCCGGAGAATCTCCTCGCATACTTCACCGTCGCGGCAACGACGTATCTCGTTGGCCGGTATCCAGTGTCGCGTTACGCGATGGAAGCGGTACGAGAAGCCAGAACTCTCTCGTCACTGGATGTGAATCAAACGGCTCGGACAACAACAGACAATCCGTACGAATCGCCGCAAGAAATATAAGGAGCTCAACTTCGAATGCGCCATTGAGTTGCTGCTCAAGGAGCTTCATTGCGGAGACGCCAATAGATGTTGGAATCGAGTACGAGTCCCGCGATGCTGAGTACGAGTTCCGCGATGCTGAGTACGAGTACCGCGATGCTGAGTACGAGTCGAAGTGCGACGAAGACCGAAGTCAGGGTCAAGCCGTGCACCGAAGGACGAGGCTCGCGCGGTCGAATAAATGTAGAATCGATTGCCGTGACTCGCTTATCGCGGTCGTTCTGACATTGAAGGCATCGTACTTGTACTCAACTCGTACTTGTCCTCATCACTCGTACTTGTACTCAGGGCGCAGCCCGGTGCTCGTACTCCTACTCGAATCGGGGCATGAATGAACGAGCCAGTTTTCGACCACGACCGTTTCGACGCTTATCGACTGTCAATCGAATACGTCGCATCATCGTTTGCTATCGCAGGAGTATGATGTCGGAATCGAGTACGAGTCCCGCGATGCTGAGTACGAGTCCCGCGATGCTGAGTACGAGTCGAAGTGCGATGAAGACCGAAAGCCAGGACCAAGCCGTGCACCGAAGGACGGCTTGCGCGGTCGAATAAATGTAGAATCGATAGCCGCGACTCGCTTATCGCGGTCGTTCTGACATTGAAGGCATCGTACTTGTACTCAACTCGTACTTGTACTCAGGGCGCAGCCCGGTGCTCGTACTCCTACTCGAATCGGGGCATGAATGAACGAGCCGATCTTCGACCACGACCGTCTCGACGTTTATCGACTGACAATCGAATACGTCGCATCATCGTTTGCAGTCGCCAGGGATTTGGAAGGCAGCCATCGCCATGCCCGCGATCAATGGCTTCGGGCCGCTCAATCGATTCCGCTGAACATTGCCGAGGGCAACGGAAAACGGAGCCTCAAAGATCGTAGTCGATTTCTTGATATTGCTCGTGGTTCGGCATTGGAATGTGTCGCGATTCAAGATGTCCTCGCAGCAACAGGCGGATTGGACGGCAATCACCACGCGGAATTTAAACGGATGCTGCATCGGATCGTTTCGATGTTGACGCGATTGATTGCACGCGGTGATGTCGTTGCGGAAACGCCAACCGAGTACGTTGTTGGAATCGAGTACGAGTCCCGCGATGCTGAGGACGAGTACAGGTTCGACGAAGGCAGTAAGCCAGAATCAAGTTGCGCGATTCTACGAATGGACAGTCAACTTTCCCGGACCGTGACGGGTGTCCTACCTTGTCGCGTGCATCGTCCTCACCTCTTGATTTAATGAATAGTCGGGACCTCAATCCATACACTCCGGGTTCCGCCGACAATGCGCCTCTTCAATTCTGGCGCAGAACTTGGTTTGGATTTCCCGTAATCTCATTTGCACTTATCGGCACAGGCACTGCCTTTGTCGCCACGGGATTTTTTGTTGCGAAGGTTGCGCTCGTAGATGCGAGCCCGTCACCTCAGAATCAAAAAATGGGCTTCGTGTTTCTGCTTATGTTCGTGCTCTCGGGATTCCTCCAGTGGACTTCTGCTTTGCTCTACTTTCGCGAACGAAAGCGTGCAGGGCTTGTATTCCTCGTCGCATCTCCGTTGGCTATCGTGCTCTTCGCCGTTCTAATTCCTGTTCTTGTCTATCTATTTGATGGATAATCATGCCGTTGAACGGAGCACGGTGGACGATTAGAAATGGACGCCACAATGGCCGTGCCCGCTGACGGAACCGTTACCGACTGAGTCGTTATGGATCACCACGCTAGCTGCGCATTTTTGGTTGCACTGGTCTTACCTACAACGTCGCATGCAACCAACCGAGACACTGAGCGCGAATTTCCTGCTGAGATTCACGTCGTTGAAATAGAACCCAAATCACCCTCCTCGTTTAGCGTGCGGCTGACTGCAGAGCGAGGTGTTGATATTTATGCGAACAAGCCCATGAATGCCGCGTGGAATCACGTCGCCGCACGACTTGAGATCCACGATGCAGACGGCAAGCGTGTTAAAGCTCACATACGGTATCCACTTGGTACCAAGGTCGACGCCGACCCTCTGGGAGATCTGTACGTATACCGCGATTCAGTGGACATAACGGTTACGATCGTAGATGCTGCAAAGCACCCGCTTTCATTTACGTTGGAAGGAGCTGGCTACAACCGCACTCGATCATATTGCTTGGGTAAGATGAAACTGGAGACCGTACGCAAGTAGTTTACGGTCGCGGGGAACCACGCCCTGTAACGGAACACGGCGTTTGGCCTATTACGAATTGAGAGCACTATGGCCGTGCCCGGTAATGGCCACCGTCCTGCTAAGAACAAAAACAAGAATTCAAGTTCAGAAAGATCGAAATGAATTTAGAGTTTCTCGGCGTAATCGAAAAAGAGCGGGATGGACAACAGATGCTGACCGATTCGGCTTGGCTTGAGTATGGTGCAACGGTTGATGCCTTCGTGCCACCGCCACCACAGTTTGGCATGAACCCTGCCACTGGAGAGAGAATCGAATTAAATCGTTGGCCAATTGACCGCGCGGTGAAACAGGGTGACGAATTTCTGGTTGTTTTTCTCTGGGAGTCGATCGATACGCCGTACGGCAGTGGGCAAATTGTTGTCAAGGGAAACTCAAACAAACGAGAAGAAGCGATTCAGTTCGCGCGGAAGTGCGCTGCAGACTTAGATGCCGACTTTATCCCGAGCTAAAAAACTCAGATGCGGAATAACTCTTAAAAATCGGAGCCGCTGACTGCGCGTTTCTAGACGGAGCGCCAACTTGGCGGCCCGATTATGCCATGACGTTCTGCGATTTATTCGATGAAAGTAATTCCGAGTTTTGAATCCGTACTCATCACCGAATGAAAAACTGGATACGACGGCGGATCCGTACGCATTTGTTCCGTCCTTTCTCTATTCAGTTCAAACCGCGTGGATTGCGTCAGGATTCTCGCTAATAACTCTGACTCTACTTTCCTCTTATGCATTCAACGACCTCCGCTTGTTCACGTCCGACGATGACTATGTGGCGTCGTTTGCATTGTCTGTCGTCGTCGCATTCATGTTCGGAGTTGGATGCATCGCCGGGTGGTGGTTCGAATCCTTACGTGTATCGCTTTACGCCGCCGTTGTTCCGACACTTTTCTTCGCAGCACTTCTCTACATTTCCGACTACGTACACGAATTCGGCGAGGGTGATGATATAATCGGATATCTCGGATCCGGTATGTTTTTTGGCGGATGCGTCGGCGCCGGTGCTTTTATGCTTCGGGACGCGAAAACCAGAGTGATCATGTCCGTTGCACCTCATGCCTTATTCGGGTTCGGGTACCTCCTTGCCATCCAGTCGATGTAGTTCGCCAACCCTGCTGTTCTGCGATCAAAGGAGTTTTTCGCCCGGGGTTTCGATAAACATCCCTGATTCGATCACGATCACGCGCACGGAGTCATCATGTTCGGACCTTTGATGATGTCGACCGCGTCCAACTCGTCCCGGAGGGTGATGCGTGATCGCGATACGGCGGTCTGCGATTCTTTTGCCCGGCTGCGGATATACTTCGTATCATCGGCCAACATCGATCGCAGGCTTCTGGGAACGCGAGTTGCCAAGATGCGGCGAACCAAACGGCTAAACGAGTTCGATCTTGCTGGTAGTTTTCACGAATGGACATTTAACTCACTGGCTCCCGGTGACGCGGGCTGCTGACTGATTCAGCCATGCTCATGAGCGACGAAATAACTGGTAATCAACAACGTCAAGAACCGCGAAGCGGTTCAACAACAAAGCTCGGGGTCGCGCAGCGCACCCCGAGTTTTGATCGTCACCGCGTAAACGCACCCCAACGGGCGTGCCACAATCCGCGTTTGCCATTCCCTCGTGCGCTGGGCGATCCGGGACTTTCTAGTAGGTCATGCTCGGCATGACGACAGAACGGAACGCTACGATCGGCGGAGCGATCGGCGACTATCTAGTAATGCACATATACAGCGCATGATAAAACCGCAAGGTGACCGAAGATAACAAAGACGATAACAACATCAAATCCTTACTTCCCCAGCAAGTTCCCCATTGAAAAGGAAATGACAATTCGACGATTCGGTCTTAGATCGCTACTTATTGGTATCGCTATTGTTGCCGTTGGTATCGCACTATTGAAACCATTTGAACCGGCTATCGCGATTCACTCACTAAAGGCGGTTCCCATCACAGAGCCGTACTCCCATTTCAATGGAAGGTACCGTCAGTTCCGACTTGAGGTGCGAAACACTGGCCCACTACCCATTTGGTTGATGTCACCCGACAGCGCGTGTCCCGATTCCGTCGGTTCAGCATACGGGATAGCGAACGTACTCGTCGGCGACTTCGTGCCGACGTCCGATCGCTACACGAAACTTGCTCCTGACCAAGTACGTGTTTACGATCTTGTCGTGAATTCTCGATACGAATCGTTTCGTCTCTATGTTGATGTTTTCGATTGGCGTGGACGCGAATCTCACAAATTTCTCGGTTTACACGAAAACACGGGTCGTTCTACTGACGAGTCCTTCAAATGATCCGCAAGATTCTCGCGTTCGTTTTACTGATCGCTTCGGCTGTCTGTGCGTTCGAGGGTGTTTCGCGATACAACCAAAGCGACGGCTTTCTTCGGCGAGAGTAACGACTGGGAGCGTGACGGCACTCCAACATGGACGGATCCCAGCTTTCCGTATCACACACAGTTTCCATCGAAGTTTCTCGCTCAACCTCCCGTGCACGGGTGGAGGGCTTGTCAGGCTCAAATCAACAGTGTTTTGACGAATAGGTCCGCTGACGTTTTGCGTCTGCAATTGCGTGATCGACTGGATCACTCAAGGCTGCAGGGCGCGGCAGCCTATGGTATCGTCGCGTTGGTGATGTCTGCGTTCGCGTGCCCGCTTTACCGCTCGTCACGTGAGGCCACAATAGAGCCATGCGAAGGGCTGCACGGCGCTTTTACAAGCGATAACCACAACGCCGGTCCTCCGTGATCGCTACCGCTCTTTGTCAACTTCCGATACATGCGTTTTTCGCTTTCCACTTTCATCGTGATCGTCGCGGTTCTCGCAGTATCGCTGAGGTTAAACATGCGACAGCGCCGTGCGGTCGATCTACCCGACATGACTGGTTTATCGGATGTCAAGCATTTGGTTGTCACGGTTCACTATGAGGTAGGGTGGCCAATCTGGTTTGCGAGACACACCGACTCGTTTGCCGCACACAATGCGCCAGCATACCTAGATCAGGACCGTCGCTATCAAGAACCGATAAGCAAAAACGAATTGGACGATTTCAGCATACTCGACCAACGTCACATTGGTCCGTTGACGTACGTTCCAAATGTGTACCGTTTAGCATTCAACATAGGCTTTGTGATGGGCCTTAGTACGATTTCGGTGTATCTCTTGCGTTCACTGAGTGGCTTGTGCGCATCCGAACCGAATAAGAACGGAGATACAAGTGAGAAGGTGGATGGTAAACTGTTTTGACAGCCAAGCGTTCAACCGGAGCGACGGGCATTGCCGATTTGCTTGAATGCCCCCAACAGGCCTTGGCGATAGAATTGCGCCCTGGGACGTTGCAGCAAACCCGACATGGCGCGATTGTTCGTTGAAAACCAAGTTGCTGGCTGACGTCGGTCGTTATCCGCGTTGAGTTGATGGTCGAACTGCCCTTGTTTCAAGATTATGGAGCGGCCAACTCGTCGAAGCGTTCTCCCATCTCGCTTAGCGGTGCGTCACCTAATGGCGATCTGCATCGTCTCTGCGGTCATGTTTGCCTTTGCATCTAGGCATCCAATTCTCGCATCCCTGATGGTCGCACTTGTGCCTTCGGTTGCGTTGACTTGGCGTGCCGCTTTTCGATCAGATCGTCCCGGCACGACGGTGTGGTTTATTTTTCTGGGCGCAGTGTCGGGTTTCGTTCTCGGCGGATGGATACTAATCCGGCCGGCTGATTCGTTCGAAGAGATGATAAAATGGGGATCGATCGCAATGATTCCTATTTCGATTGGTGCTTTCATCGGTAAGCTCGTCGACGACTATGCACGCAGGCACAACATTCACTAGCACACCTAGTCCGGATGAACTGTCCGTGTGTTACAACCTTCGATTTCCGATGCGCTGCGGGAATTTTTCCCCGTGCCGCTTTGCGCGACCAAGCAGTCGATGCTCGAACTTGATAGCCACACTGTAACATTTGACAGGCAAGGAGAATGCGCGGTCATACGCCGGTATCTCAGTGCTCTTGTTGGCATCATGGTGTTTCATGGTGAATCGAATTTACTGCGAACTGATTCGTTTCGATACCACGGTGGAGAGCCAATCGATTCACTGGAGCAATCAAGTGTCTTTTGGTCAGTGGTTGCTCAATACTTCTCGACCTCGTGACGGCTCGCGTTAACCGATTATTTGGCCTGAATGATTAACGGACATGCATACGATGGCCCTGATGCCGCAAAGACCTACAGCGGTCGGCCGCGCACCTGGGGATTTCGACTCTCGTTGGTCGATTGCGTTGTTATCTGCATGACGGTGGTCGCGATGGGGCTATTGTGGAGACCGACCGATGGATTTTCGGTGATTGGAGGATTGGTCGTGGGGCATTTCTTTTTGTTTTGCAATGTCTTCCGTATCCCACGCAAACCAGAGCTGATCTGGTCAGGAACATTTTTGCTTATCTGCGTTTTTGCGATGCTGTTCGATGCTTTCACTCCTATTTCGGTTTGCGCTTGTGTCGCCGCTGTGACGCTATTGGTTTTGATTTACTCAATTCGACTACCAACCTATCATGGGATCTTTGCCAATCGATTGAATCAACGGCTCGGTGATTACCTTACTGGACGGACTGAGCAGGATTGAGAGTCTTGATTGCACGACCGCTAATTGATTCACAAATAAAGCTCGGGGACGCCCAGCGCTCCTCGGATTTTGTTCGTCTAACGCGTACTCGCGTTGATCATCCACTACGCGTCGATAAACAGCCCACGCGGCTCAGTGACGCAGGCCGTTCCACAAAGAGACTGCTTTGAATTGCCCTAAGCGTTTTCGTATTTGGCATTTGTTTGTCGTTGTTTTGTTGTCATCGATCGTTTTTTGTATTTATTCGCCATTTCGACCGACACTCACGTTGCAAGTAAGGTCAAGAGAAAACTTTATTGCTTACGATGATAAACAGATGACGCGTTTGGTCGTCGAGGTTTGTAACGACGGAGTCTTGCCTGTCTGGTATCCGGGATGGGAGGACATGGTCACACAGTATTCAATGCTGGTGAGGCAAGCCCCTGGCCGAACCCCAGAACGCGTGCAATCTGTCGTGCCGATACCTGATCAACCATGGATTAAGCTCTCATCTGGTGATGTCACCACATTGAATTTGCAATTCGATGATGAAGCCGTCGTTGAACGTATTGGTATTGAATTGATCGATTGGCGGGATTGCAAAGTAATGTACTGGAGCAAATTGGAGGGCTCACCGCGTAGTTAAATACTTGCGGGGGCCCTACGGTGAACCCATGTCGCCGATCGAGTGTTTTTAAGGTCGTTGTTTCTGGCGGCGACTAGGTAATAGCTTTCGATTCGAGTTGACCGAATGCGAGAGAATAGAGAGCGACTTGAAATGAAGTGTGTTTCAATTCTCGACCTGCTCTGTCTGACAACGCTCATCGCTTTTCACTTTGCTGTCGCCCTGATGTCAGCAAGGCCCCATGGCCGGGATTGGAGCGTTCTCTTGATCCTAACGCCGACGGTGCTGACCGTGGTACTTCATATTCGATGCAGGCTCTCACTTCGATTAGCGACTGCCGTTCATTTCTTTGTTTCGCTCTGTTGGGCTTCCATTTACGGATGGTGTTTCTGGGTTGCTTCCGCAGCTTACGATTCAGAGACGGCTTCCCATGAGCGGGCGTCTTTCGGTGTGCCCTCCATGGCGATTGTTGCTGTACTCACGTCGATCGCATACTTTGGAATCGGCGATATCATTCGTGACACGCTACGCGATGGCGATTAGACCTCAGCGTGACGGTCGAAAACAGTCTATTGCGCCCGATCACGCGAGCCGAGTTAATTCAAAAAGGTCAGTCAACCGCGTTTGCAATCTGCGAACAACTCCTCAATCGAGAATACTTCGGCAATCACTGCTTGGTCGGTTCTCCTGCGTCGACAATTGGAACGTTGTGTGTGGACTAGACTCGATGATGCTTCGGTGATGTAAACGACTGCCGGACAGCAATTGCATGAACGCGTAGACGCCGATCGCGCGTTTTTAAATTAAGCATCAACGGCTGTGCCCAGGTTATGCTGGATGCTTTGGCGTTTTGCCCGTATACGTGATCTGGTTAAGCAATGAGTTTTTTCAAGCGGCGTATTTCGATCTCCGAACTTGTTCGTTCGTGAGTCTTGTCGCTCGGGTTTGCACTTGTGTTCGTCGCGATGCGTTATTTTTCCACACGCGATATCAAACACGTTGTCCATTGCTCGATCGCACTTTCTTTTCCGGTGTTCCTTATTTGGTACTGTGACGCGATGGGGCGAATGACTGGTATTTCGACGGGCCTCGGGCAACCATTGATCACGCGGTCGACGCCGGGCGGTTTTGTAGCCGTCGGTGCCTGGTTGCTGATGATCGCAGTAGCCTGCATGACCTACTGGGTTCATGCGTCCACAGCACGGTAGGTCCATTCTGTATTTGACTGACTCAAATTTGACACTGATATCCGAAAACTGACATGACGCTTCTTCGAGGTTTCCTGCTTCTATCGACCGTCCTGATTTATGCAATGACCGTGATCGCATCGGTAAATCATGGATTCAATTGGCCTGCCGTTGCCATGGAGGATTTGATCGCAATGAGTTGGCGTTCGCAATTCGACACAGACTTTCTCATTTATCTTCTCCTTGGGGCGACGTGGATCTCTTGGCGGGAGGGTTTCACTCTGAAAGGTCATGTTTTTGGATTCTTGAGCGTTTTCTTGGGCGGCATGTTTAGCTTTCCTTATCTGCTGCACACAACGTACACGGCCAATGGAAATCCCAAAGCGATTCTGCTCGGCATTCATGTCACGCAAGAAGCATCATCCAGTCAAACCAGTGGCTAACCAAGTATTGCAGCCGAGCAGCGAAGCCGTGACTCTTTCACGTGGATAAGCGCTCGCCGCGACCCCAACAGGCGTGCCACAATTCCCTTCGTGCGCTGGGCGATCCGAGACTTTCTAGTAGGTCATGCTCGGCATGACGACAGAACGGAACGCTACGATCGGCGGGGCGATCGGCGACTACTTAGTAGCGCGTCGATCGACTTTCCCTGGCGATTACAAGCCCGACCGAGAGTCTTGATAGCTCTTGTACTACCGCGAAGCGGTTCAACAACAAAGCTCGGGGTCGCGCAGCGCACCCCGAGTTGTGATCGTCACCGCGTAAACGCACCCCAACGGGCGTGCCACAATCCGGTTTGCCATTCCTTCGTGCGCTGGGCGATCCGGGACTTTCTAGTAGGTCATGCTCGGCATGACGACGGAACGGAACGCTACGATCGGCGGAGCGATCGGCGACTGTGCCACCGCGTAAGAGCGTACATTCTCGATGTCTGACTCCTGTCACGCTGTGGCCACCTAGCGGTCAGATGAACTGGAGCCGGGTAAACTAATGCGGATCGATCTGCTCGAGAATGGTAAACCCCGGCCTGAAGATCCTGGCCGTTATTTTGGAGGAAATGATGCGCAAGCGATTCATGCAATTTCATCTCATCACCTTGATTGGGTGGGTCACGTTTGCGGGCATCGGGATGACTGTTTACCAGTCGTTAGACGGTCCATCTATTATCGTTACACCGTCTAAGATAGACATCGGCGTTGTGCGAACGGGAATGTCAGGCACGTGTCGTTTCGTCGTCGAGAATCGCGGGTCGGAACCCATCCGGATTCGTCCTGGTGCCGGTGGATGATCGTCTACGTTTGTTGGTCCGTGTGACCGCCTCGTGCCTGCAAAGGGAAAACAAACCATCGTGGTTGGATGGAAACGACGATCGCCACTCAACCCGGGGAAACCACCACCCAAGAACGAACCTCTAAAATGGTCCTATCAGCTAGTGACGAGTGATCCCAATAATTCCGTGATCGAGCTTACGGTGGTTGGGCGTTCACCGTAGAACAGTTGTGGTTGCGCCGATCCGAAAGGTCGGACGAGAATGATGATTCGTTGTCGTGAATCGCACGGTTATCGCCGGCTCCGGGTACGACCCAGCTACGCGCACCGCGGCTCCACTGGCGCTAAACGATTCGGTTACCCAATTTGCTGCTTCGATTGCCGAACAAGCAATCGCTCCGTGCGATGTCCACGCCTTGGATGTGTGTGACTGCGAAGGTGACCTTCGTCTTGTAGAATTTAACCCGTTTGGTGGCGCGGATCTCTACGCCTGCGATGCGGATGCAATCATCGGCGCGGTCTCGGAACTTGCCACCGAATTGCACAAAGCAGGATAAGCACGCGAGGCTCGACGGCTTGGTCCGTTGACCCGCTTCGCTCGGTGACGTCAGCGGTCGCGGCTCCGCGACTACCTCCATTTGTTGAGAATGCTGTCAAATTCTGAAGAAGCAACCACTTTCGATCAAACGGCCGTTCGCAACGTTGACGATTGTCGCTTTGACTTTCGCCATCGCTTGCATTGTGGATGGCGAATTCGCTGCTGAAGTAATCTTTCTCGTCATCCTAACCGGGACAATTCTCTCACTGATTCAGCTGGGAATTTGTCGACTGGCAGATTCGCCGCTCGCGATACTCGTTATTACTCCTTTCGCTTGGGTTGGTTCGATGTCCCTTTGGCAGCAATCACTCATAGGCGCTATCGCTATTCCAGTTTTTGATTTTTCAGTTCCATCGTTTGAAACGATTTGGGCATGCTTACCCTTTGTGTTCTTGCTACTCCTCGTCGTGGAATTGCGAAACCCATATAGCGATACCAAGAGCCAAAGATGCGCGATGTGCGCATTGGGACTACTCTCGCTTTTAGCGATTGGATATATCCGGAATACCCAAATCTCAAGCAGCCGCAATGCTCCAACTTTGCCCTGCACGTTGGCGCCGATAGATCCCGACTTCGTTGATGAGGCATTAGCGAGCATTTTCTCAAGTAACATTGACGATGCGAAATGGGCTGCGGAGTTCCATCCAAGCGAAAACTGAACTGATGCAAACATGTTCTTCTTTTCCAGTTCGGGATTGCGCACAACTCGTCGGCGGATAGATCATGTGAAGTGCGGTTACACTGTGCTGCACATGTATCGCGAGGAAGCAATCGAAGTGGAACGTTAGCGTCAAATGACGTCCTACAAAGTGAGTTTGTCGTTGGACAAGGAAGTGGCGCTCGTTCGACGCAAAGTGTCGGGCATCAATTCGTCGTGGAATGTCCAGGATCACCCGGTCGGCGCGCGTAGAGCGACGCGATGGTTTTCGCGTCTAAAGCGCAGGGTCAGCAGCGGCAAAACAGGATCACCATTCCCGCCATTGTTCGGTAACGTCATCGGTTGTGGTTAATCCGTTTTCCTGTGCCGCCATCAAAATAATCTGACACAAGTCTTCGCGTTGGTCGGTTTCGATCAAGCCGCCACCACAATTATTGTTTAGTTCGTTGAGTCCAAGAACAACTTTCTTGACGGCTAGAACGATTTCTGAATCGCCAGCACCACGATTTTCGGTCACGTCATCAAGATATGCATCAATCATCGACGAACAACGATCAACATCCTCTCGGGTGTAGCCACAGTCAAAGGCATCGTTGGGCTCCTCGTCATCACCATCCATAAACGCGATCATCCCGTTGAGGAGTCGCCGCTTAACCTCGTCGATTGGCATCGGTTGATACTCTGGCATGATGTTTGCCGCGATAACGGCAGCAGTAACGGGGCCCCGCCGCTCAGAAACTATGATTCCCAAACCCGCGTCATCGGCGGCTCCCGTTCACCGCTTTGTTATTTGCGATTTTGACCATTTGTAGTTGCAAGCTCTCGCTCCTGCTTCTCGATCGATCGTTTTTGGGCAACATAGTTGCTGATTGCGAGCAATGGAACAAACAGGAGACCATAGCTGAGCATGCCCCAAGTGAGGTTAAAACGCAGCAATCTGGTCAGAAGCGAGCGTGCGTCCTCGGGAGGTGCGCAAACGTGGTGTTCATCTTGCACGAACCAAACCAGAAATCCGCGGTAAGTATGGTAAACGAAACAGACGTCGCCGTGCTGAGGTTTCATGCAAGTCGAGGCCCGCGAATCGTTTCTGGAGTGGCTTCAAGGCAAACTTCTGAATGCCGCCCATGAAGACGAATATCGGAACGCCGATGAAGGTAAGTGGTACCGCAAACATGACGAACAGGATCAGGAGTCGCTCGCCGATTGTCATTCAGTGCCTTTCGTCTTCAGCAAATAGCGACAGGGTTCAGCGGGGCCACGCGAACGACTCACTACTTCAAAAAAGTCAACTCGCGGCCTCTGTTGCAACCCGATGGTTCCCCGCGATTTCTTTGCGTTAGACAGCGAGAAGGACTGCATCTGTCGACACACCTACGAGTTTAGCAAGCGAGGCCGCAGACGGCACTACCCAGAACGGCGCGACTGAATCGAACGGGTCAACCGGGTTCGTTTCGTTATAGATCGATTCAAGGCACGATTCGGCGAATGAATAGTGTGCGAGTTTTGCATCGTCCTTTGTGCGCAACATGCGTTTGCGAACGATGTC
>JBCDEM010000053.1:0-32307 GCA_039179795.1 Planctomycetota bacterium
CGCTACGATCGGCGGAGCGATCGGCGACTATGGACGACGGACGCGTGTAACGATCACAGCACATCTCGAAAGAAATCCAGCAGCAACTCGCTTGTCTTCGGATTGATGAAGGTCACCATGTGGCCTTGTCCGGCAAGCTCATGCAATCGGCTGTCGACACCGGCATCGACTTGAGCTTGATGAAACTCGCGGCTTCCTTCGATCGGAACGATGATATCCTGATCACCGTGAATGATCTGAGTCACGGGATCCTTTTTCGATACGTGGGCGGCGGGCGATGCAGCTCGATACACGCCCGGTAACTCGCCTCGTGAACCACCCAAAAAGTAGCTGAGCGATTTATTCTCTTTCGAGAAACCACGAAAATCGCATGGTGGTCCCCCGGCGCACACCGCACGGATCGACGGCAATTGGTTCCATTTCTCGTCTGCCTTATCCCAACTGCTCGCCTCCGATTGCACCTCGACGGGTTCATCGGCCAATGCGGCGACCAGCGCCGACAAATGCCCGCCGGCGGAATAGCCAAACATTCCGAGTCGTTTGAGATCGAGTGAAAAACGGCTGGCGTTGGTTTTCACCCAAAGGAGAGCCTGACGCACATCATCGACTTGTGCGGGGAACTTGTGCTCCGGGGCCAATCGATAGTTGATGGTGACCGCGACGTATCCGTTACGGGCCAGCAGGCGGGAATAACCTTCCAGCGTCCATTTATCACCACTGATCCAACCACCACCGTGCACAACGACCACAACGGGGTAACCGTCACTCGGGGCAGGTGCATTCGGTTTGTACACGTCGCAAAGTCCCGCTTTGCCTTCGCTTTCGCAGTACCGCTGATTCTCAAATAACTTGACGTCGTCACCGCTAGCAACGAGCGGTGTCGACAACGCAACAAACAGGAACAATAGCAGCGATCGCAACATATAGCCGCCTCAACGGAGGAAATCTGATCCAAGAGTATTCTACGCGGGCGTCCACGATTTGCGCTCGGGCGCCCATGATTTGTGCTGCACCAAGCCAATTTCGAAGGGACGCGCTCGGCCGCTCGAGCATTGGCAGTACGTAGCGAACGAAAGCAGTGATGGTTGGGTCTAACTTGGTTCACCCCTATAATTGAGCTCCCTCCCTTTCCCTGAACCTCTGTCGTCTTATCAATCGAATGCCTATTAATCTGAACACAGTTCCTGAAGCGGTCGAAGCCATCCGGAATGGCGAGATCGTCATTGTCGTGGATGCGGAGGAGCGAGAGAACGAAGGCGATTTCATTTGCGCGGCTGAAAAGGCGACGCCCGAGCTGATCAATTTCATTTTGTCCGGTCGGGGACAGCTGTGCGTTTCGATCCTTCCCGAAGTCGCCAAGCGACTGGAATTGAATCCGGTCGTCGCCCAAAACGACGCGCCGCTGAAGACAGCATTCTTGACTCCGATCGACATCAGCAGTGCCAAGACGGGAATCACCGCAGCCGAACGCAGCGAGACCATTCGTCGATTGTCCGAACCGGATTGCGTTTCGGCTGACTTTGTCCGGCCCGGTCACGTGTATCCTCTGTTGGCAAAAGAAGGCGGCGTGCTGCGACGAGCAGGACACACAGAAGCAGCCGTCGATTTGGCGCGGATGGCAGGACTCGCTCCAGCCGCCGCACTCTGCGAGGTCTTAAATGATTCCGGAGACCGAGCGTCACGACAGGATCTCGCCAACATTGCTGAACAGCACAACCTAAAGATCATCAGCATCGAGCAGTTGATCGCCCACCGACGCGTCAGCGAAAAGTTGATTAACCGGGCGGCCGAAGCAAAGCTGCCAACCAATTACGGCGACTTCAAGATCATCGTTTACGGTGTGCAATACGAAGCCCAAGAACCTGTTGTTTTGGTTTATGGCGATCTTACAGAGAGTGGCCCACCACCCTTGGTCCGCATGCACAGCAGTTGCTTCACCGGTGACTTGGTTGCATCGTTGCGTTGCGATTGTGGTGATCAGCTTCACATGGCATTGAAGATGATCAGCAACGAAGGACGCGGTGCGTTGGTCTATTTGCCACAGGAAGGTCGTGGGATCGGGTTAGCGCAAAAGATCCGAGCCTACGCGTTGCAAGACCAAGGCTTGGACACGGTGGAAGCGAATCACGCGCTCGGCTTTAAAGCCGACATGCGTGACTACGGGATCGGTCTCCAAATCCTCAAAGACCTTGGTCTGAGCGAGGTTCGCTTGTTGACGAACAATCCGAAGAAGACCGAAGCGTTCAACTTACGCGGTTTCGATTTGCGAGTGGTTGATCAAGTACCCATCGTTCCGCCGGTCAATGAGCACAACGTTCGGTATCTCGAAACCAAACGAGCCAAGATGGGTCACGAGCTACCGGAACTGTAGGCCTCGGTCATCATGAGGGAACAAAACGATGCGGAATGATTCCGATGCCTGGCCTCGCAAAATCGGGATCCTTGGTGTGGGCTTGCTTGGCGGCAGCACTGCACTCGCGATCCGCCGCGCTCGCCCAGACACGAGAGTCGTTGGGCTGACGCGAAACGAGCAAAACGCGCAGCAGTTATTGGATCTGGGCGTCATCGATCAAACCTCGTCTTCAGTGGAGAGTGTGTGCGAGAGCTGCGACGTGGTTGTTGTGGCTACTCCCGTGGATCTGATCGCCGATCTGGTGGTCCAGGCCGCCGAATTCACCGAGCCCGACTGTCTGATCACGGACGTGGGCAGCACCAAAGCACAGATCGTCAACGCACTTTCAAAACAACCCAAGGCCGAGTCCAAATTCGTCGCGGCCCACCCGATCGCCGGATCGGAAAAGACAGGGGCGAGCCATGCAACGGCGACGTTGATGGAAGGAAAAGTCATCGTCCTGACGCCTGGACCTCGAACGCCCGATCCCGTTCTTCAACAGGCTGTCAAATTTTGGGAAATGACCGGCGGTATGATCCAGCAAATGTCTGCTGAACAGCATGACACCCACTTGGCATCTGTCAGTCACGTGCCACACTTGGTGTCCGCATTGGTCGCACTACTTCCGCATCCCAAAGCCCGGCCACTGGTGGGCAGCGGCTGGCAAGACATCACGCGTGTCGCTGCGGGTGATCCGGGAATGTGGACGGCGATTTGCCAAGAGAATCGGGAAGCGATTTTGGACGAACTGGATCGGTTCGCAGCCGAGTTGGTTCGCATTCGCGAAATGCTCGATGATCAGCAGATGGAAGCGCTCCACGCGTGGCTGACAAAAGCCAAACAGTTAAAGCAACAATCGATTTGAATCAGGATCTACACCATGCCGCTATGGCAGATCGACATCTACCCATCGGAAAACGAAGTCGACCGCGAAGCCGAGCGAACTTCGGAAGAAATTGCCGAGTTGGGCCTCGGTAGTGATCTCCCCGTTTCATTCGCGCGAAGCTTTCTCGTTCAAGGGCAGTTCCCGCTGGACGAAGCAAACCGATTGGCCGACACCTTGCTTTGCGATTCGGTCACCGAAAGATCCGTCGTCGCGATAGCTGGCCAAGACGCGTTGATGGAACCACCTGGCGATCAATCGACCTTGGTGCACGTCTTACCCAAACCGGGCGTAATGGATCCGGTGGCAGCAAGCACAGTCGGCGCCGCTCAGGACGCAGGGTTCGATGTCGAAGCCGTCAGAACGATGCGTAAGTATTGGCTCGGCGAGATTGACGACGCGACGCTTCAATCGATCTGTCGCCGCGCACTGAGTAACGATGCGATCGAGCAGGTCGTCGTGGGTCCGTTGGAGATGGATCAACTCGATATCGGCACATCGTCTGCCTTTGAGCTCGTGACCGTGCCGATACGCGAACTCAATGACGAGGGCCTCAACCGTCTTTCGCGCGAAGGCCAGCTGTACCTGACTCTGGTGGAAATGCAGACAATCCAGAAGCATTTTGAAGAACTCGGCCGCGACCCGACTGACATCGAGCTGGAGTCGGTCGCCCAGACTTGGTCCGAACACTGCAGCCACAAGACGCTTGCCGGTCGAATTCACTACCGCGGACCCAGCAGTGACGGGTCTGAAGGGGGCGACGAGCGTCAATACGACAACATGCTGAAGGAAACGATCTTTGCGGCCACGCAAACGATTCGTCAAGAATTGGGCGAATCGGATTGGTGCGTTTCCGTTTTCAAAGACAACGCGGGCGTCGTTACGTTTGACGACCAATTTCACGCTTGCTTCAAAGTCGAGACCCACAATCACCCGTCCGCACTGGAGCCCTACGGGGGAGCGAACACAGGCATCGGAGGAGTGATCCGGGATCCCATGGGAACGGGAATGGGTGCGAAACCGGTTTGCAATACCGATGTGTTTTGCTTCGCTCCACCGGATACGCCAGCCGAGACGTTGCCGCCTGGTGTGCTGCATCCGCGACGCGTGATCAAAGGCGTTGTTTCGGGTGTACGTGATTATGGCAACCGCATGGGAATCCCCACCGTCAATGGCGCGGTCTATTTCGATCCTCGCTACCTGGGCAACCCGTTGGTCTATTGCGGCAATGTCGGGATGATTCCTGTCGGCATGGAAGACAAACGCGTCGAGCCGAACGATCTGATTGTTGCGATTGGGGGACGTACCGGACGAGATGGTATTCACGGCGCAACCTTTAGCTCAGCTGAGCTAACGAGCGAATCCGAATCGCTTTCTGGTGGAGCCGTGCAGATCGGCAATGCGATTACGGAGAAGATGGTCTTGGATGTCCTGATGCAGGCTCGCGATCGCGGCCTGTTTCATGCCGTGACAGATTGTGGCGCCGGCGGATTCTCGAGTGCTGTCGGTGAGATGGGTGAGGAAGTCGGTGCCGAAGTCTGGTTGGAAAAAGCTCCTCTGAAATACGACGGCCTGACGTATACCGAAATTTGGATTTCAGAAGCGCAAGAACGCATGGTGCTCGCCGTTCCCCAGGAATCTTGGCAAGAGTTACAGGAACTCTGCGAGAGTGAAGGCGTTGAAGCAGCCGTTCTTGGTCGATTCGCTCCCACCGGGCGATTGCATTTGACCTTTAACGGACAAACCGTCGGTGATCTCTCGATGCAGTTTTTGCATGACGGACGGCCTCCAGTGATTCGGGATGCGGTTTACCAACCGACTGCCAGCGAAGAGATGAAATGCGGCACGCTCAGCGCTAAGGAACATGAACAGACGGTGTTGGCCGTTCTGTCCAGTTACAACATGGCAAGCAAGCACTGGATCATTCGCCAGTACGACCATGAGGTTCAAGGCGGCAGTGTCGTAAAACCGCTTGTGGGTCCCCAGTGCGATGGACCTGGAGACGCCGCCGTGATCCGACCTCGGCTGGAGAGCCGACGAGGGCTGGTGATTTCATGTGGCATGAATCCGCACTACGGAGACTTTGACACCTATCACATGGCGACCTCGGCAATCGATGAAGCGATGCGGAATGCGGTCGCAGTGGGTGCCGATCCATCGCGAATCGCCATCCTGGATAATTTTTGTTGGGGCTACACCGATCGTGCCGAAACTCTTGGATCGCTCGTTCGCGCAGCCATCGCCTGCCAAGATATGGCGGTTGCCTTGAAGACTCCGTTTATCAGCGGCAAAGACAGTCTGAATAATGAATTTAGTTTTGAAGACGATACCGGCAACCGACAGACGATCGCCATCCCGCCGAGTCTGTTGATCAGCGCGATGGGACAGATCGAAGACGTCGCATCGGCGGTCACAATGGACGCTAAACATGCGGGCAACGTGGTCCTGCTGATCGGCGAAACGAAGTGCGAAATGGGTGGCTCCCATTTCGGTCTCGTGCGAGGTCTGACCGGTGGTCGGGTTCCCCAAGTCGATTTCAGCCGGGCAAAAACGACCTTCGATTCTCTACATTCCGCGATGACCGATCGGCTGATTCGTTCCTGTCACGACCTAAGCGAAGGAGGATTAGTGGTCGCCGCGGCGGAAATGGCGATGGCCGGTGAACTGGGCATGAAGCTGGAAATTGCCGATTTGTGCCGGGATCTTTCCGCGACTGAGGTGTTATTTAGTGAATCGAACACGCGATTTCTGGTCGAAGTGACCCCGGAGTGTGCCGATCGGGTGGTCGAATTAATGCGGCAGGCGGGCGTTCCGACCTTCCGTTTAGGTACAATCGAGGCCGGTGGTAGTCTGTCCATCACCCAAAACAATGAATCCGTACTCGATGTCGGGATCGGGGAGTTGAAGTCGGCGTGGATTGCTCCGCTGGATTGGTGAGTGACCAACCGACTTCCTAACACGTTCTCCTTTCGCATCGCGAGCTCTCTCGATCAGCTTTGATGATTTCAGCAGTCGAAAACAAAACGTGCACGATCGTCGTTTCGCGCGGACAATCGCGAAACCCCAAGAAGCGCGGCTTGGAGCAGGCCATTGCCGATGCGGCCGGGCAATTGGAAGGGATCGACGTGATCGTCGTTCCACATCTCTATGATTTGCCGAAAACTAGCGACTCATTCGCGCAACTGACGGCGATCGATGGTGATTTAATCGTCGTTTCGTGGATCTATGGCAGGGCAGCGCACTGGGTGCTGGATCGCAACGGGATCCAAGGCCAAATCGGTGAAGTACTGCTCGGTCAATCGGAAGATGACGAAGCAGATGAAGAACTTGAGGCGGCCGCTGACGATCCTGACGAAGAGATCGTCGATCGTGTGACCGACCTGTTTCCACGGCCAGAACGAAATATCTACTGCCTCGACTTGAAAGTTGCCAACGAACCGGACTCGTTCGTGGGTGAGATTCGACGCATTCTCGGAATGCCGGATGAAAGCCAAGAAGATGTCAGCCTGCCGGTGATCGGTGGTTCCATTCGCCAAATTGAAGAGCAAACGTCGCGGCGTTGGTATCCCGTCATCGATTTCAATCGTTGCACGAACTGCATGGAGTGTGTCGACTTTTGCTTGTTCGGTGTCTATGGCGTGGACCATGGCGAGAATATTTTGGTCGAGCAGCCAGATAACTGCCGTAAGGGTTGTCCGGCCTGCAGTCGAGTCTGCCCCGCGAATGCGATCATCTTTCCACAGCACAAAGCGCCTGCCATTGCGGGCGCTCCAACCGACGGTGACGAAGGATTCAAAATCGATCTTTCTCAGCTTTTCGGTGCACCAACCAAGGATGAAGACCCCATCGCGACCGCAGCCCGGGAGCGTGATGAGCAGTTGCTGCTTGCCGGACGTGACGCGATCGGGATTGATGATCAGTTGAAAACGCGGCAATCCGATCGCAACGCGGGTCCAAAGGATCAACTGGATGAATTGATCGATTCGCTCGACGCGCTTGATCTTTAGGAAAACCTGTCGCAGTTCTACAGGCATCTTTCACCGCTTTCGCCTGTTTACCTCGTCTAACGATTTTGCGTGCAACACGCATCACTCGCAGCTCAACAGGCGTCGATTCCTTCTGGAGTTCGCTCACGGGAGATCCGATAGCAGAGGGTAGGTCTTACCCGAATCGGAGCCCATTGTGCGCAAACACGGCCGAATTCAGCTCGCCCATCGAATCCGACGAAACGCGATTGTGCTGCTCGTGTGCGCACCGACGTGTTTGGTTGCGGATCTGCAGGCGCAAGAAACCGTTCCACTGAAGCCGGCACAGACGGCTCCGGCGGAACGAGCGGACAGTGAATCGGGCGATCTCAAGCTGACGCCACCGGTCAATTCGACGTTGGAAATCCGCGTTGCCCGTAAATCGTGGCTGTTGGAGAAGCTAACCGGACCGAAGAAAGAACCTTCGGTCAAGATGACGCCACCCAGCCCACCACCAGCAGCTGATCCGCCCTCTCTGGGTCGCCCGCAACTAACCAAACCACTTCTAATCGACAGCGGTGACCTGGGCTGGCGACCTCGAGGCGAAAAGACGCCCGCTCCATCGGTCCGTCCGAATCGTTCGGCTGAAAATAAGATGTCGGTGCAACCGGAATCCACCGCGACGCAACCGGAGACGACGAACACGGATTCGTCTACCGCTGAGCAAACGCCATCCGATTCTCCCGCAACAGCTGATTCCAACCGTGTGGGTGATTCCAACCAAGTCGGTGACGCTCGCACGACCCAGGTAACACCTCAGGCTATCCCCGATAACTACTCACCCGAGCTCGCACCACCGCCGATGACAGAGCCGCGGGAATCGGCCGACTCCGATTCGTCTGTCGAACCCCCGGGTATGGTCGACACGTTGAATGTTCGCGAGTTGCGAATTGATCTGGACGGAAGTCCGATCCCTCAAAAGTCAGTCGATTCGAAGAAGCGTCCGTCAAAACTGGGTTCAGCCGCTTCGGGGAGTGTCGTTACCGAGGTGAAAGAGACCTCGCCAACGTCGCGCCCCGGCCGG
The DNA here is from genome assembly GCA_039179795.1 of Planctomycetota bacterium. GTDB lineage: Bacteria > Planctomycetota > Planctomycetia > Pirellulales > Pirellulaceae > Rubripirellula. The sequence continues at coordinate 8,325 of JBCDEM010000053.1, forward strand.
AATGAATTGGAAGACGTTGCCGTTGGGCGCGCCGGTGACGATTTCAAAACTTCACCGCCCACCGTCGCGCTCGACTACACAGGCTATCCCAAGCGATCGCTGCAACTGTCGCGATCTGTGCGAAGCATGAATAACATGATTCGCGCTTGCTTGCGGTATTACTATGCCCGCCCCGAAAACGCGAATGAGCGAAGCAACTGGGGCGTGATGCATTCAATGATGGTTTATGGAGGTGACACCAAGATTCGCACGGGCAATCGCACCTACAACGCGATCGCTTGGATCGCGGGAAACAACGCGTGCCGCGGGCAAAAACTGTTAACGCTCGACAACGATCGTTTGACGGCACGGAGCGGAATCGGGCTGCAGGGACATCAGGCCCAGTTGCTAACGGTCCTGTCACTGTGTGATGTGCCATTTGACTACACCCTTTACGCAGACGACCAGAAATTCACGGTCGGTGACCTGATTGAGTCAGAAATGCTGGCTTGTCGCAGCGGTGAGGAGTTAACGTTCACGCTCATCGGATTAGCGCACTACTTGGACACCGACACCGTCTGGAGAAGCGAAGACGGCGAACTTTGGGATTTCGAGCGATTGCTCCGCGAAGAACTTTCTCAACCCATCGTGGGAGCTGCCTGCGGGGGGACACATCGCTTGATGGGTTATGCTCACGCACTGCGAAAGCGACGCGCTGAGGGCAAGCCGATCACGGGGCAGTGGAAACGGGCCCAGCAGTACACCAATGACTTTGTTAAATACGCTTATCGATTGCAAAATCGCGACGGATCGATGACGACCGACTGGTTCGAAGGTCGCGAGGACAACGGCGATTTGGACCGTAAGATTCAGACGACCGGGCACATTGTGGAATGGCTGCTAACAGTGACGCCCGATTCGCAGCTTCAGGATCGTCGCTTGGTCAGTGCCGTTCGGTTTCTGATGAAGTCGATGTATGAAGAACGTGATCGTGAATGGAAGATTGGTCCAAAAGGTCACGCGCTTCGTTCACTGGCCATGTTCTATGAACGAGCCTACCGAAGTGGACCGGCTTGGCGTTCGCGAAGTGTCGCGCAAAACCCTCAATCACGACGTTAGGCGACGTCCGCCGGAATCAAAAAAGGGCAGCCGATCGTGACGTGTGACTGTGCGAAACGGAACGTTTCGACTACAACTTCATCACACCGTATCTGCTCCACTTTCCAGTCCAGTAGTTAATGGCGACGCAACGATTAACCAAGCACAGCGCCGCGATGGTGGCGGCCGCGTTTCGGCTGTTGGATGAGCGTAACGCCGACGCTCTGTTGATCTTGTTGCATGGTGGGACTGATTGGAAACGAATTGGTGAGATGGCATCCGCCACCGACAAACCGGTGATCGTCGCCGTCGATTCGGCAGAGGATTTGGAGGGTGCTGGCGACGTCGGATTAAAACCGCTAGCACTAAATAAGGAAAAAGCTCCTTTGTTGGAACGACTTCAGCATGCGTTGCTGGAATCTGCGGCCAACGAACTGATTCGCACCAACGGCGAAGTCGTTGCCGTTTACAGCGGCTTTCAGCAGGGACGTCTTGATTCGATCAGCCATCTGCAACTGGATGAGCGGATGCGACGCCTGACCAGTCGCGACCTGCAAATGCTGGAAAGCCGCGTGCCGCTGCAGACGATCAAAACGGTCGTCGACCTAGCCGCGCAAATCGGCCGAGAAGGTCGCGAAGGCAAACCGGTCGGAACGCTGTTCGTCGTCGGTGACACACGCAAGGTTCTGGAACACTCCAACGACAGCGGCGTCGATCCTTTTCGCGGTTACAACAAAAAGCATCGCAACCTGATGGACCCAAAGGTTCAAGACGATGCCAAAGAAATCGCTCAACTTGATGGCGCCTTCATCATCAACAGCGACGGAGTGATTGAGCGAAGTCGACAAATGCTGGAAGTCTCCCACGAAGACTTGACGATGACGAAGGGTCTCGGTTCACGACACTGGGCCGCCGCGGCAATCACACGTCGAACCAAAGCCATTTCGGTTGTCGTCAGTCAATCCACAGGGACCGTTCGTCTGTATCAGAACGGGCACACCGTGATGAGAATCGAACCGATGGATAAATCTGTGAAGTGGCAAGAGTTCGCCTTCGAACCGCCGACACCGCCGGAAGACTGATCCACGAACGTGTGCGAGAAGCTTCACCTTCCGGCGCGTACCTGATCAGCGGCCTAGTGCTTGCCCAACAATTTACGTGTTGCTTGTTCGATGTTGGGTTGTCGCATCAAGGATTCACCCACCAACACGGCTTTGACGCCGCCTTGTCCTAGCGTGATCAGGTCCTCGTGATTTCGAATCCCACTTTCGCCAACGACCAAACGATCGTCGGGAATCTGTGGACGCAAACCGAGCGTATGCTGTAGCGTCGTCTCAAACGTCCTGAGATCCCGATTGTTGATACCGACCAGTTGCGTGCCCGTGGCCAATACGTCGCTTAGATTCTCGGGTTCGTAAAGCTCAATCAACGTTTGCAAACCCAACTCCGTCGCTTCATCGTGCAGCCGTTTCAAGTTATCTTTGGAAAGACATTCGGCGATCAATAACACACAGTCGGCGCCCGCCGCACGGGCCTGTAACAACTGGTACCGATCAATGATGAAGTCTTTGCGCAACAGCGGCAGTTCGACCACCTCGCGAACCTGTTTCAGAAATTCGAGTGACCCCTGAAAAAACGGCTGGTCCGTTAACACACTGATGCAAGCCGCGCCACCGGCTTGGTAGGCACTTGCGATCGTGGCCGGATCAAAATCCTCGCGAATCAATCCCGCCGATGGACTGGCGCGTTTGACTTCCGCGATCAACTGGACTTGATCTCCTGCTGCCAACGCGGCGTGGAAATCTCGGCACGGAGGCACATTCGACAAACTCGCTTCCAACTCGGCATCGGAAACAAGCTGCCGGTCAGCCTCAATGGTCTGACGGGTTTGGACCAGAATGTCGTCGAGGATGGTCATTAGTGCTTGAAGTGACGTCGCGAGGTGAAGACCATCGGCAAACCGTACTCGTCGCAAGCGTCGATCACCTCTTGGTCACGTCGTGATCCTCCCGGTTGGATAATCGCGACAATGCCTGCCTCCGCAGCGGCTTCAATGGAATCGGGAAAGGGAAAGAACGCGTCGGAAGCGAGCACGGAACCCGTTGCCCGATCGCCGGCTTTATCGATTGCGATCTCGACGCTGTCCACGCGGCTCATTTGACCGGCACCCACACCGATCAGCGAAGTGTCTTTCCCCAGGACAATAGCGTTGCTTTTGACGTGACGCACCATTTCCCATGCGAACGCAACATCGTCCCAGGTATCTTCCGGCACTTCGTTCGCAGTGACCGTCTTCCACTGCAGAGGTGGGCTGGTCATGCGGTCTGCATCTTGAACGAGCATGCCGCCGCTTATGAAACGGCGTTGGATCGCGGGCGCCGGTTCGTCCAAACGCCCAACCTGCATCAACCGCACATTCTCTTTCCATCGGGGACGAGACGTCAAAATCCCGACCGCTCCCGCCTCGAAGTCGGGAGCCACGATCGCTTCGATGAACAAACCGGGCTGGCACAGAATCTCGGCCGTGGCGGCATCGACTGTCCGATTAAATCCGAGGACGGAACCGAAGGCGCTAAGTGGGTCGCCATCGAGGGCTTTTTGGCAAGCACTCGATAGCACCGCATCACTCGCCGCGCCACATGGATTGTTGTGTTTGATGACAGAGACGGCAGGAGTTGCTAAGCCACGCACGATCTCGAGCGCCGAATCGAGATCCAACAGGTTGTTATAAGAAAGCTCTTTGCCGCTGATTTGGCGAGCCGAAACCAAGTTCGCGGCACGGACATTTGGATCACTGTAAACGGCTGCTCTTTGATGAGGATTCTCGCCATAGCGCAATTGGTTTTTTCGCCGTAGCGACAGATGCAAGCTGGCCGGGAAATCGCCGCTGATCGACTCGCCGCGCATAAAGTCGGCGATCGCGCGGTCATAGCCTGCTGTGTGCTCAAACGCTTCGGCGGCCAACTCATTGCGAAGGTCACGGTCCGTCCCGCCGGTCTGTTCAAGTTGCTCCAGGATCTCACCGTATTGCTCTGGACTCGTTGCAACGGCAACGTCCGCGTGATTCTTAGCTGCTGCTCGTACTAAGCTCGGCCCACCGATGTCGATCTGCTCAACGCACTCTTCTCGCGTTACGCCAGTGCGAGCCACCGTCGCCGCAAAGGGATACAGATTGACAACGACCAAATCGAATGGAACGATCCCATGTTCGTCGATAGCATCCATGTGATCGTCACGGTCGCGAATCGCCAGAATTCCGCCGAACACCTTTGGATGCAGCGTCTTCACGCGGCCATCCAACATCTCAGGAAAACCGGTGTAGGAGGCAACATCTTCGACGTCGATGCCGGATTCCTCCAAATGCCGACGCGTACCACCGGTGCTGTAAATCCGAACACCCGCCCGCTGTAATCCGGCCGCAAGATCGGCCAAACCAAGTTTGTCGCTGACGCTGATGATGGCAGTGCGAATAGAAACAACGTCTGACACAGCAATTGCCGGGGGTGCGGGGCAGAGAATCAGTCAACCAAAACGCATGGTGTAATCGGGTCAACCACGCATGGTCAACCCGGTGACGGGCCAGTTCGGCAATTCACCAGCTCGACGGCTTGCACGGCCGATCATTGGACGAGTCGAAAGGCGGGATTCACTGCCTATCCGATACGTAAATTCACAGACGGACCGGGATGCCCGCCTGCTTCATCACTTGCTTGGTCTCTTCAATTGTGAACTGCCCGAAGTGAAAGATGCTCGCTGCGAGTGCGGCGTCGGCCTTGCCCTGAAGAATGGCGTCCGCCAAATGCTGCGGGTTCCCGGCTCCGCCGCTGGCGACGACGGGAATCGAAACTGCGTCGCTGACGGCCGCCGTCACAGGTAAGTCGTACCCATCGCACGTTCCATCCGCGTCCATACTCGTCAAAACGATTTCACCAGCACCGAGCGATTCCACTTCTCTTGCCCAGGCGACAGCCATCAGACCGGTCGGTGTGCGGCCGCCATTGATGTGGACCTCCCACGCTTCTTTTCCGTCGTGCTGTACTCGTTTGGGGTCGATATTGACGACGATGCACTGACTTCCAAAACGATCGGCTGCTTTTCGTACAAAGTCAGGATCTTTGCAGGCCGCAGAGTTAATCGACACTTTGTCACACCCGGCTTGCAGCAACGCGCGAACATCCTCGATCGTCCGTACACCTCCGCCGACGGTCAGCGGCATGAATACTTGCTCTGCCGTCCGACGCACAACATCCAGAATGATATCGCGTTTTTCATGGCTGGCCGTGATATCCAAAAACACCAACTCATCGGCTCCTTCCTGCTCATAGCGACGAGCGACCTCGACCGGATCCCCAGCGTCTCGCAAGTTGACAAAGTTCGTGCCTTTCACGACACGACCGTCATGAACATCCAGGCAGGGAATCACACGCGCGGCGAGCATAGTGAGCTTTCGTGGAGGATTGGCTTGTTCACTGGAGGTTGACCCGTTCATCGAAGGTTGACCCGTTCATCGAAGGCTGACCCGTTCATCGAGGGTTGACCCGTTCATCGAAGAACACCATATCGCGACAAGGCATACCCGCCAACTTGGCCAAACCGCAACGTCTCGCCTGATCATTCAATTAACTCCAAGCGAAGGTTACGAAATCGCACCTCCGTCGGCCCACCACTGTGCAATTGCAAGGCAATGATTCCCCGCCGGGCTCCCTCAGCATCTTTGAGATCAATGCAAGGCTGTCCATTAATGTAGGTGCGGACGTGATCGCTTACGGCCACGATTTCATATGTATTCCAGTCACCGGAACGAATCTCCGCTTCACCCTCGGGCGGTGAGGACAGCAGTCCGCGGCCGTGTTCCTCGTAGAGTTTTCCCCACCAACCTTCACCGATATCCGCTTGATATCCGGATACCTCTCCATTCTCGGCTCGGCTGCGAAACTGAATACCGCTGTTGCCCGCGTTGTCGACCAACTTGACCTCCAACGTCAAACGAAAGTCATCGGCGGAGAGGTCCGACACGATCCACTCGTTATTCTGAAGTCCTTCACTTCGCCCAACCAACTCGCCCGCTTCCACCGACCATAAGCCTTCCGTCCCGGACCATCCTGTCAGATCGTTACCATTGAATAGCGTTGAAACGTTGTCGCGTGTCGCGAGCATTGGAGTCTGCTGTTTGGTCCTCAAATAGCCGATCAGTGAACGAATCTCGTGAGGTGAGAACTGCTTGAGCTGGTCTTCTGGCATCATCGACTGCTTGGCTTGGATCCGTTGTTCGATCTCATCCTTGGGAATGACGACCAGCGCATCGGTCGTTTGTAACGTGATCGACTGCTCGTCTTCCTCCTGGATGAGACCACTCACGACGCGACCGTCCACGGTCAAAATGTTCGTTGGCAGATACTCTTTAGCCATCACCGAACTCGGGTCGACGATGTTGCTGAGCAAGTACTCCAAATTGGATCGGTTTGAGCCCGTCAGATCCGGGCCAATTTTATAGCCTTCGCCATACAGCTTGTGACACTTCATGCAGGTCTTTGCAAACACGGCTCGTCCGAGCTGCAGATCAGGTTCAGCGTATTGATTCGATTGAACCAACGTCGTGTACTCTTCAATCTGACGCAGCTTGTCTTCGGCCGACTTACGGACGGTTCCCCAAACATTCTTGAGCAACGCCTCGATTGACTTGCTGTCGTGGAACTGAAGTTGGCGCACAAGGTCGGCCGTCAAATCGGCGCCAGGAATCTTCTTGGCCTCGATCGCCTTCAGCAGCGCTTCCCCCGAGCCAACGCGTGAACTGAGCGTTCCCAAAGCCATTCGCTTCTGAACAGGTGTGAGATCTCCATAGACCTGCAACAGAGCGGGCGCGACAGCGGGATCATCATATTGTGCCAACCCGCGAATCGCGGCCTCGCTCAAATCATCTTGATCTCCAAGTAACGAAACAAGTGTCGACACCAAACCGGCATCATTCGCGTCAAGCAATGACCGAAGCGCAACCAATCGATCCGTCGTTGAGGATTGATCGTCGCTAACCTGCTGTCTCATCACGTTCAAGGCCGACGCATCCCCGAAGGTGACGCCCAAAGCGATTGCCTGTAGTCGCACCGCATCGTCGGAACTCGCCAGTAATTCCTTCGAGGCCGAGGACCATCCCTTGGGGGCCGACGCGCGACGAACGCCTTTCAAAGACTCGCGAATTGCCTTGAGATAGGTCAGTTGCAAAGCCGGTCGATCGACCTTCCGTAGCCCCTGCACGAGGACAGCCAACGAAGCTTCTGCATTCCCGCTACCAATCCGCCGCAGCATGAACTCGCGAATCACGGGAATCTTTTCACCCGCGGCCATACCGAATTCCAACGCTTTCATCGTGTCCAGACCCGCCAGCGGCTCAGCGGCGTACCAATACATCAACGGAAGATTATGATCGTCTGCGTCCTCAGCATGAGACGTCAGTGCTCGCAAGAGAGGAAGTCGTTTCGGAAGCGGGACAAGCTGCGCGGCAGACGCAAGATAGAGCCGCACAATGGCTGAATCATCAGAACCTGCCATCTCCGTAAACGTCTGAAGCTGTTCGTCCGTCGGACGATATTCACTGGACTCCATCGCCAATTGAACACCCCAACCGCGAACGTAGGGACCCGCATCGCTCCACATCTTCCGGAAGTCTGGTTCGGTCAGTTCGCCGATGACGTGCAACGTCCACGCGGCGCGAAGTCGTCGTGTTTCATCACGATGAGTTGAAAGCAGTTGCTTCAATCGGTCGATTGCATCTTGATCGATGGGTCCGCTCGCGGCTCGCTCCTGCAGAACGCGACGTGCATGTCGTACGTACCAATCGTTTTGATGCAAAACCAGATCCGCTAACTGTAGATCCGACGCGGTTGCCAACTCCAAACTTGGCGCGGAGGTTTCGCTGTCACCGTACGTGATCTTGTAGATACGACCGTTACTGCGATCGTGCTGTTCCACTTCTCTTCGGTGGCACGCTTGCATGTCATACCAATCGATCATCCAGGCGTTTCCATCCGGACCGTATCGCAGATTCAAAATCTGTGAGGCCTGATCGCCAGTCAGGAGAAAATCTGGACGGTGACTCCCGATGTAGCCGGAATCATTCGGGTTGAGACTTTCAACATTTAATCGCTGTCCGTGAATATTGTTCATGAACAACTGGTTGCGATACGTTTCGGGCCATTGGTCGCCCAAGTAGATCATTGCGCCGGCGTGAGCATGTCCACCACCCGCCGAATCTGACTTGCTGTTTCCACTATGAGGCGTCGCACCGAGGTAGTGCAAGTGATCCGCGATCGTGACGATGTCTCGGTAGGTAAAGGGATTGAAGTGTTGTCCTCCCTGTCGCTGATAACGGGCTCCTTGAATGATGTGGTACAGATGCGGAATCACACATGCAGTAATAAACGCTTGACCTTGATCGTTGAAATCGACACCCCAGGGATTACTTGTTCCATGAGCGAACACTTCAAATTCGTGACGAATCGGATGGTAACGCCAAACACCACAATTCAGTGGCACTCGCTTGTCATTCGGCGTGCCAGGCTTGCCGACCAACGAATGCGTAAAGACACCATGACATCCATACAGCCAACCATCTGGGCCCCAGATAAACGCATTCAATGTTTCGTGGGTGTCTTGATAACCCCAGCCATCCAGTAGAATCTCCGGTTCCGCATCCGGTTGATCGTCACCGTCACGGTCGGGAATGAACATCAAGTAAGGCGCGGCACCGACCCAAACGCCGCCAAAACCGACCTCGAGACCGCTGACCAAGTTCAATCCTTCGGCAAACACTTTTTGTTTGTCCAGCGAACCATCACCATCGGTATCTTCAAAGATCAAGATTCGGTCGCGACCGGCGTCACCGCTTGCGCGTACCGGGTACTCGTATGCTTCAGCAATCCAAACCCGTCCTCGATCATCCAACGCCATCGCGATTGGCTGCTTCACATCTGGTTCAGCCGCTCCGACCGAGACTTGAAAACCTTCGGGTACGTTCATGGCAGCGACGGCTTGCTGAGCATTCAAACCGGCATGTGGATATTCATCCGGAGTCAGAACGACCATTTCATCCGTGGGTCGCCCTGGTCGTTTCTCGTGCAAACGGAAGTGATCAAAGTTGACGTGTCCCCAACCGCCCGAATGATCATCGACGATTCGAACTTGAATCTCCTTTCCGGCGTGGGCGCGCAAATCGACCACGACCCGCCGCATGGATTCGCTGTTGTTCCCATTGACTCGATAGAAAACCTTGCCCGAATCCGTACGAACCAACTCGACCCGCGTTGAAGCATGATCTCCACCGTTGGTCAAAAACGAACCGTAGGGCTTTGAAACCACAAATGGTTCAGAGGTCAGCGTTCCTTTCGGTTCGTCACCATGTTGTTCGTAACCTCCGATCCAAAAGTCTCCGGCATGCAGGCTCTTCATCCCCGAGCGACGCGGTGCGACAGTGTCTCCTTGAATCGGTTGATCGGCAAAGGCGTTCCCCGTTGCTGTCCAGTCACTGAGGCTACCGTCTTCAAAACCAAGGTTAAGCACACGTCCGTCACGCGTCTGAGGCTCAACACCTTCATTCTTGCTTGGCGACTGTGTCGCGACGGGTTTGGTAACGGTGACGTAACTACCGTCCGGTTTGCGAATCCTTAGATAGTCAATCGCAAACATGTACGACTTAACGGCCTTCGCATTCGCTCCGGCAATCTGCACTCCCAACGTGTGTGCCGCGCCGCGTACGGATAGCTTTGGGAACTTCAAAATACCAGTCGTGATCACCTCTGGATCGTATAGATCGATCGGGTCACCCAGCGGCACGTCATCGAGCGTCAACTGGACGATGCCGTAATCGCGAGCACACGTCAGTACGACTTCCAGATCAACGGTGCCCGTAAAGGCCGGCAAAGGCAACGTCAACTGATCCCCCGGTTTTGCACCCGTCCACCAAAGTTGTGATTTCCCGCTCCATTTGTCCGCGCGAAAACCTGCCATGCTCTGCTCACGCGCTTCACCCGCCGAGACGCGTGGCTGTAACCACTCACCTTCAATCGAACCTCTAACCCGTCCGGAATCCGCATCAATCTTTGACTTCGGACCGCGGGCCAACCTCGCATTTTCCGTTTTGGGTAGTGACGGACCCTCGTACCGTTTCGGCTGAACTGCTTGCCACTCAGCGTGTGAGACAGTCCGTTGTTGGTGCAACAGAACGTGTCCGCCTTTCATGCCACCGACCACAATATCGAGCAACTGATCATCATTAACATCAATGACACTGATTTGGCGTCCGATTCCTGCTTGATCATCCAGCTGGTACGGGACCCAGTCGACACCGTCGGCACCACGTGTCAATCGAAACCAATACACCACAGCACCGGTATCCCACATCGGACTCTGCTTGTGATGCGACCAATACGTCTTGCCAGTAACAATGTCTTTTAGTCCATCTCCGTCTAGATCGACCAATGCAACCGAATGCGGTTCAGTGAAAACGACGCCGTAACGGTTCTCCGACGGATGCGATCCCATGATTTGCCGGCGTTGAAAAGTGATTTCCTCTCCGTCGCGTTGTTGCTCATACCATGACAATCCATATTCATGTGCTTGGTCACTCGTGATGATGTCGTTGTCCCCATCACCATCGACGTCGTACGCGTACATTTCGGCACCGCCGTAACCCGCGGACAACTGTGCCGGAAAATGACGCCAACGCTGGTCGGTCGGATTCGAATCAGGTTGTTGGTACCAACCTTTTGCGTGGATCAAGTCTTGCCGGCCATCACCATCCACATCGCCAACACCTAAGCCGTGCCCGAACCGTGTCGCGGTGACCTTTTCACTGATCGGATGAAAGGTCCATCGTCCGAATGGATCATCCCAAGACGCGGTAACGAAACCGAAAAATCCGTCGCGTGTGCAAATAAGCTCAGGTCGTTCATCATCGACGATATCGATCAATTGAGGCGCTTCATTGGAAACCCAATCAAACACCTCATGTTTTGGCCAATGCGAATCGAGTCTATCGCTACCGGGATTCTGGTAGATGTAAGCCGGTGTGCCAGGAAATCCCGCAACCAAAATGTCCTTTTGATCATCACCATCAAAGTCATACACCCAGTGAAAGAAGTGATCTGCGTAGCGATTGCGATCCTGCGGCACAGGCTTGAAGATTTCATGCCGCTTTTCAAACGCTGGACCTTCAAACCAATACGGCCCGTAGACGGCGTCGACGACGCCATCACCGTTGATGTCGCCCGCGCTCGCGCCCTCGGAAAAATACACATCTGTTAACTGTTGCCGACGAAATGAATGCAGTTCGTGTTCATGAGCGTGCACTACGACAGCAAAAATCAGACTGACGCTTACGGCAACAAGCGCCTGGCAGAAAACGGCGAACCTCATTACTGACGTCCTTCGCGGGTTGAATTGGTGGGGAGAGAGGGCATTCGAGGAGCAAGCAATGGTGTCAACTGTTTGAAGGGGAATCCATCAGGACACGCCTGCATCTCGTGGCTACTAGTTTATCCGAGCGAATTGGGTGATGGTCGCCACGATCTAACCGAGACGAAAAACTTACTCACGCGATCGTAAAATCTCGGCCGCCAGTGACCGACATTGCCCCAAGTAGCCACTACCAAAGAGATTCAGGTGGTTCAGCAAGTGGTAGAGAACGTAAACCCTTACTCGTCGCTGCCAACCGTCTGGCAACGGAAAGTGATGACCGTACGACTCATAGAACAGCGGTGGACACGAGCCAAACAAATTCAGCATGCCAAATTCGGCTTCGCGGCATCCATGGTAGACGGCCGGATCAATGAGAACGGGTTCGTCGTTAACGCCGCACAAATAGTTGCCGCTCCAAAGATCACCATGCAAAAGCGATGTCTTCTCATGTCGACCTGATAATAGGTCGGGCATTTGATTGATGATGCTCTCGCAATCACGACGCAGTTGAGCATCTACTCCCTGTTGAACGGCCCATTGGATCTGGTACCCGATTCGGTGCGTTGCGAAGAACTCAGACCAATTCGTTGTTGGCGTATTGATCTGGTGGGCTGACCCAAGATAGTTGTCGCGTGACAAACCAACTTGGTCACCCAAAGACACACGATGCATCTGAGCGAGTGACGCGCCAAAGGTCTCAAAAAAATCCGATTGGCGCGAACCCTCATCGATCCACTGTAAGACGAGCCAACTACGGCCATCAGCGCTGCCAACTGCCAACGGCCGGGGAATCGAGATCGCGTCACAGGCGGCCAACCGGGACAGACCGTCACACTCGGACTCGAAATTGTCGAGAAACGAATCGTCGTTGGATTTTACGAATAGTAACGTCTCTGTTCCGTCGCCGAATCGAGCCCGAACCTGCTTCGCATCGCTGATGCACCCTCCGCCAACCGATCGAACGTGTTCAATCTGTTCGACGTCGGGTAGCAATTGTTTCAGCGATGCGACTACGGAATCGTCTCGGCGCATCCCTCTAAAACTCCGAAAAATCGAAGTGAATGGTCCTACGGAGACTTGTTCGCTACCGTTCCCTTATAGATCGGGTGAGCCTTTCGTCCACCTGCTCGCAGGTAGGCAATCAGATCGGCGATCTCTTCCTCCGTGAATGTGTTGAGCAACCCACTTGGCATCATGCTTGTCCGCGACGCTCGCGTCTGTTCGATATCATCCCGATTGATATTTTCGAGCTTGGATGGATCCAGCATGTTGGTCATCACTCGCAATTGATTTCCGTTCATGTTGACAACACGACCGGTGATCACGCGACCGTCGACCGTAAGGAACTGCGTGGCACCGTACTGATCACTGACTTCCTTATTGGGTTCGATCATCGAGACCAGCAGATCCTTCACACTAAAGCGACCGCCAGCTGCAGTAAGATCTGGCCCCAGAATGCCACCCTGGACTCCCATGCGGTGGCACTTGTAACACTGGGCAGCAGCGAAGACCATCTTCCCTTGCTCAAAGTCAGGAACTCGATCGTCACTGGCGATTCCTTCCGCCAAGTCATCAACGGCCCATTCCTTCACTAATTCTCGCTCTGGACCGTCACCGGCAGAGTCCGGACGGACAGGCGGATTAATCACATCCGCAAGACGCGTGATCTCGTCTTGCGGAACGATCTCCAACGCGGCTTTTTTGATGTTCCCAATGAAACCTCCGAAGGACATACCGCCGCGTGCTGAGCCGATATCAGTGAACCACTGAAAATAAGCCTCTCGCGAATCAGCATCCCATCCTTCACGAACGTTGCGAAGTGTCATCGCATAGTGAATCTGATTCTCCTGGCTCGGCGATGTTCGCAGTTCTTTGACGATGCTCGCGACGACCTCGGGAGCTTGAAGGTAGGCAAGTACCTGTGCTAGCTCACGGTCCACTTCGTTATTGCCGGTCGGAAACTTGTCACCGATCTTTGACAACACCGTTTCGGTTTCCCCAGAGTTGATCCCGCCAAGTCGAATCGCTACCAAGCCATAGGCACGAAGCAGATCAATCCGTTGAGTCGGCGACAACGAGTCCCAATCGAGCGATGCAAGCGATTGCAGAGCAGCGGGCTTGTCCGATTCTCCGCCAAGTCTTGCCATCGCAATGACTCCCAGGATCCGAGCGTGAGCGGATTTAAGACCTTGGATCCGCGTTCGCCATTGATCCATAGGCTGGTGCTCCAAAGCCACACGGGCAGCGAATCGGATCCCGCGATCGGAATGCCCGAGCGATTCCAAAGCTTGCGTGACGGCCAACTCCGAGGGACCACTGGTATGCAATTTTTCCAGTGAAGCACGCACCTTACGCAGCTTTGCCGCTTCCGGATCCGGCGCAACGTCCGTCGGCTGTTCCAGTTCTCCCGTGTAACGAATCCGATACAGCCCACTTTGGGTTCGACGACCACCAATCGTGAAATACAAACCGCCGTCGGGGTGAACCGTGATATCCGTGACAGGCAGAGGTGCTGCGGTCGCAAAAGTCTCAAACGAGCCGCCGTAACTGCTGCCGTCTTCCGTCAGATGAACTGCATGAATGTTGCCGTAACTCCAATCGCAGATAAACAAAGCGTCCTGGTACTTTTTTGGAAACTTCGTTCCGTACCCAAAACAAATACCGGTAGGACTGCCCGGTCCAATATCAACGGCTGAACCAAACGAGTCCGGATAATAGGCCGGCCATTTGCCGGTACCGTTTCGCCAACCAAACTCCGCACCGCTGACAACGTGATTGATACGCGTCGGTCGGTACCACGGTGTTCCGACATCCCATTCCATATCAGCATCGTACGCAAACAGTTCACCCTGTTTATTCAGTGCGATGTCGTACTCATTACGGAAACCTGTCGCGATCAGCTCGATGTCTTTTCCATCTGGATTCATCGACACGATGAATCCTCCCGGTGCCATTCTTCCTGCGTTATGTCCGCGAGCATCCGGCATGCGGCCAAGCAAGTGATCCTCCTTCCAAACTTCTGGAACACGACTGCGAGCAATATCACCGGGCAGGTTGGTGTTGTTGCCGGCGCACATCAAGATCCGCTTTCCATCGGGTGTTAGGATCAACGCGTGCGGTCCATGTTCGGTGCCGCCATTGAGCGGAAGAATATGTTCCTTTTTGTCGTACTGATCGTCACCGTTAGTGTCGGTCAGCCGCCAAACGCCAGCCAAGTTGTTTCGAGAGTTGACGTTCGCGTAAAGCGATCCGAAAGCACACAACAATCCTTGTGCACCTTCGAATTCGATCTGCAACTTTTCAACCTTCGTTTCCTTGCCTGAGACATCGATGCGGTACAAACCGCCATACTGATCACAAGCGACCAATCGACCTTCGGGATCAACCGTTAAGCTGACCCAAGATCCCTGTGTTTTGGACGGGACCTCGTAAAGCAACTCCACCTCGAATCCTTCCAAGGTGCTGAACTGATCGGGCGGGGTAACTCCTAATCCCGCGGCGGATGCAGGGCACATCCAGCAAATCACCAAACATGGGATCCACATCAAACGCATCAAACCGGTGGGCATTAAATCAAAATCCTTCACAAAATTTGAACGGGAGGCTAGCGCCATCCCAAGGGGGCTCTGGTGGCCAATGATAACCGCACTGCGGCGCATACTCCAACGCTCATCGCTAGAACGATTTACCGGCGGATTGATGCCCATTTCCAGGGCGATCGAGCCGGGTTGGCATTTGTTATTCTGAACCGTGATTCATGGCCGAATTGCTTTGGGCCTCTTTCATCGAATAGGGCAATTTAAGAACCTTAAAGAACCCTTCAAATCCTCGTGCCTACGCTGGGAGACACCGTGCCCACTCTTCTGACCAATCCTCAAGAGCTTCAACGAGCCATCGGCTGGAATCGAGACATCGCATCAAGCGATGCCGAACGAGCAAGACTGCGGAGCTACATCGCTTTTCAAATGGCCGCTGCCGGGCTTTCACCTCCCGTGGATCCAGAGGGTGACCCCATGGCTGATTTTTCAGCCGGGATTTTGAAAAGCTTGAAAACGAAAAGCCAACTACTGGCAGAACATCGAGCGCCCGTTGATTCGCGGATCGAAGCTTTTCTGGCACATTACTTTGGTGACGAGGTAAGTTCCGATCCGCTGCGATTGCCCAGTCGTCCGTTGACTTTGGATGTTCATGGCATGGCTCGGGAGTTGAGTCTGCCAGCAGATGGGCATGAATTCACCAATGACATCGTGAGCAGTTACCGATGCACGAATGGGATCCTAAACAATCCGCGTGCTGACCGCCGGACGACTGCCGGAACGTTTCACGTCGTTGAAAACGGGTTGCCAATCCCCGGCGATAAACGAGCGGTGCCTTCGACGGCATTTGTGCGGCTGTTTCGGATCGCCATGAATCCGCCAAAGGATTTGTTGCTGCTTCCCTACATGTCTCAATCAGATCATCCGGCACACACATGGGTGTCGCTGTTACTTCGGCCAACGGTCTGCCCTGAGGTGCCGGGATACTGCAATGCGAAATCGATGGAAGTTCGATTCTTCGCGCCGGCGACACTGGTCAGCAATCTCGATTTTGTCGAGTCGATTTTTGGGAATGCTGGCGATCCATTGACTCCACAAAACGACGCAGCCTTGGATGTTGCTCGCTGGAGCGGTCACACCGGATGTGTGATTTTGGCGCCGCACATGACCCAAGTCACCAAGAAAGAGCTAGGCCTACCGCATTGGGACGAAGCGACCGAACGGCAACGCCGTGATTCGATGTGCTGGAAAGACCCGGAAGAAAAATACAACGACGGAGGTGCGTTCAAGCTGACCTGTCGCGACGAATCCGGTGTCGTCGTAACGCTCATCGCAGATAACTACTACGGATACTGCAAGAAAGAAGTCAAAACACAACTTAGCTTCGCCGCCAACCTGATGGGCAATGCCGAAGAAGAACATGCCGGTGGCGCGCTCGCGTTTGCTTCTTATGCGCTCGGACATGAATTCCAAGTCAACAGTCGACGCTACAACGGTCGGACATTCGAAGACGTCGCCCGTGATTACAGCGCTTTCATCGACGTCCACCCGGAAGGCTACGGAATCGATCGTGAGGATCCGACGGTGTTTTACATCCCGGATAATGCCCTAGCGACCGTCGATGAACGATGTATCAAGTGGACAAAAGACGGTGCCGAACATCGCATTCCGCTTTCGCCTGATCACATCTATATCGCACCAAGCGGCTACAAGTTGCGTTTGGAAAAACATCCGGCCGCTCCTTCGTGGCGTTTGGTAGGCTCCGTCGGGGAAGGCGTTTTTTGTCACAAGCCATGCACGGTCAGCGGCGGGGGCAAGAGCGAGATCAGCAAGAGTTTGCGTGATTACATGCTCTACGGACCAATCTTTGTCGCGGATATCGAAGAAGATTTCGCGAAGCTCGATGAGATCTTTTCACGTGACTATCAAAATCGGTGGCGAGAAGACACCGATGACAAACCGGATTATGCGGATCGCCCCAGTCGAAGCGTCCTGGATCCAACACGCAGCCTCGGCAGCATGATTCAACTGCTGACCCCACAACCAAACTTCAGCGATGAATACATCGAGTGGCTAGATTCCATTCCCGAACATGTCTACGCACTTGCGTTGATCATCAAACGGTTCGTCCAGCCAGGCATGGAACAGAATTGGCGTGATCACTTTGGCGTCGATATCGTCAACGGTTCGCCCGGCCACGAACTGAAACTTGGTGAACGAACCCTGGTGGGAACTTACTTGCGTGTCGGACTCGATCAGTCGCAATGGCGAACCTTCAAGTTGCGGCAGGACTTCATTGCCGCGGCAAAGGTTCAACGCGAAGATGACATCAGTTGCAGCACTGTCGTGCCCGCGAATGCGATCGGTGAAGTGGGACCCGGTATCAATCCAAGTGACAGTTACAAGTTCGTTGAAAACTGTGAATACCGATTGTTTCAGCGACCTGACGACGCGATACACCGTGGACTCGACAAGCAAACCGAATGGGATTTATCACGACCAGGCAACTTCATCAGTAACTTTGAACCACTCAACAAAACCCAGGCGAATGAAATCGTTTCCGATGCGATCGAATTCGACAAGTTCACACAACCGATGGAAGCGTTGCTGACGAAAGCGATCGGTCAACAGGACGGCTTCGTTGTTAGCTCCTCGAATCCCCGTATCGTTAACGGCAAGCCAACCAAGAATCCACGGTATCTGCAAGATCGACCCGACATGGTGCGATCGCGTGACACCTACGTCGCCTTCCGCGGGATGCAACTCAGCCGAGCGTTATCCGCGGACGAGCCTGTGCATATACCTGTAGGCGCCGTCTTGAGCGGACGTCGCAACAATCCACCTGACCCAGTCGCTGGATTCCGTTCACTGGCGGTCTATTCTCCGCTGCACTATCAAGAGTTACCTGAGCTGTTGATGGACTATGTCTGTTCTTTGACCGGCAAGAGTCCAAGCACGACGGGTGCCGGAAGCGAAGGAGCGTTGACGAAAGGACCGTTCAATGCGTTGATGCCATCGATCGATCTAAACAACTGTGTCGTTTCGTTGATCCTGACGCAACTCGGTGGATTCTCAACACCGGCTGGACACATCGGCCCACGTTTTGAAGTTGGTCACGATATCTCTCTATTGATCCCGGAAGTCTGGTGCCGCATGGGTCCGAAGGAACGAGATCCACAGGCAATGATCGAATCCGGAATGCTCGAACCCATTGAAGATTTCGAATCGGAAGATGGCACGCATGTTCCAGCGAGCCGCTTGGGCTATCGAATCACGCGAAAATTTGTACGGCGATATCTCGCGCGTGTCTTTGATAATCCGTCACGAGTTTTCACCGAGGACATTTTGAAACCCGAGAAACAAGATTCGGAATCATTCGCCGATGGAATCCTGCACATCGCAGAAGCACAAAAAAGGGTTGCCATGCAGTACATGGAAGACGGCGGCTACGAATTGGCGTGTCCACCCTTGAGAGCCGTCCTTAGCTTGATGGCTTTCGGTGAATACGAAGGCAAAACGATCCATGATCCTGAATTGCGAAAGATGTTCTCTCGCGAAGCAATGATCTCGAGTGATTGGTACCAGCGGCGATTGGCAACTAAGAAGCATCGTGATATTGATCACTGGAAAGACATGGTGCATCGCCTGAATGCGTTTCTGGACTCCGAAGACGAAGAAGAGATCAATGAACTAAAGATCCATGATCGGTTGGCGTACGCACGGCAACAACTCGAGCGAGTCCAAGCGGATGACTACGAAGATTCTCTCATCGGCACGCTTGGTGCTGACCCCATGCAACCGTCGATGAAAGACGCGACCTTGGTCGACCGATTGGCGGGTGCATGATTGAAACGCGGGTAAAAGGCGACGACGAAGAAAACCCCTCGGGAATGATCGCTGAACATCGCTTGGCGATACATGACGGGCCGCACGGCTGCGACTGACACTGTAGCCTGCAACTGCTATCTTGTCGGTTTTCTACAGTCCTCCGCTGAAACGTTTCGTTTTTCTCTCATCGCACTGAGGTGTTTGTGCACAACCGTCGAGTTGTTGTCGTTGGATCAGGACCTGGCGGACTCGCTGCCGCAATGCAGTTACGCCAAGCGGGCTGCGACGTAACGATCTTGGAGCGTCGAGACCGCGTGGGTGGTCGAACGTCATCGATCGAAGTGGGTGAGTATCACTTCGACTGCGGACCAACCTTCTTTCTGTATCCGCGAGTGCTGTCGGAGATTTTTCAGTCGGTCGGTCGCGATCTGATGGAAGAAGTCCCGATGGCGAGACTTGACCCACAGTATCGGCTAACGTTCGGCGGCGGCGGGAAACTCGACTGCACTCCGGACATGGACGCGATGGATCGGCAGATCGCCGAGTTTGCTCCAAACGATGTCGGAGCTCTTAAGCGATACATGGATGACAATCGAGTGAAGCTTGAAAAGTTTCGCCCAATCCTCGAGTCTCCCTTCGAGTCTCCCATGGATCTGCTTCGCCCTTCGATTCTGAACGCTGCACGTCACGTCCATCCGTTCCGCTCGCTGGGACGGGAACTCGAGAGGTACTTCAGCGATCCACGATTGGTCATCGCTTTCGCTTTTCAGTCCAAATATCTGGGCATGTCTCCGTTTAACTGCCCAAGTCTATTCAGCATCCTCTCATTTCTTGAATACGAACATGGTGTTTGGCATCCGTACGGCGGTTGCCATCGAGTCAGCGAACGAATGGGAGAAATCTGTGAAGAAATGGGGGTCGACATTCGATTAGGCGAACCCGTTGTCGATGTGGAGTTGAACGGTAAACAGGTCACCGCACTGACAACGGAAAACGATCGCTACGAAGCCGATGCGTTTGTTGTCAATGCTGACTTCGCCGAATGGATGTCAACGATGATCCCCAACTCGGTAAGGAAGCGGTGGAATGACGACAAACTGAAACAGAAGCGTTACTCCTGCAGTACGTTCATGCTCTACCTCGGCATTGAGGGTGTTTACGGCGACGTTCCGCATCACAACATTCACATCAGCGAAAGTTACGAACAGAACCTCCGAGACATCGAACAGGATCACGTTCTTAGCAAAGATCCATCCATCTACGTTCAAAATCCATCCATCACAGATTCGTCGCTCGCTCCCGAAGGACACAGTGCCGTCTATGTGCTGGTTCCCGTAACGCACCAACACCCCAATGTGAATTGGGAGGCAGAGAAAGAGTCGTTCCGAGAGTTGACGCTCGATCGCTTAGCAAAGATCGGAATGCACGACATCCGCGATCGGATTCGAGCCGAACACTGCATCACGCCGGACGATTGGCAACAGGATTACGCCATCTACCGTGGAGCGACGTTTAATCTTGCCCACAACCTCGGGCAGATGTTGCATAACCGACCGCGCAATCGATTTGAGGAACTCGATTCCGTCTATTTGGTCGGAGGCGGCACTCACCCAGGCAGCGGCTTGCCGGTGATCTATGAATCAAGTCGAATCACAAGTCGGCTGCTGCTATCGGATCTTAAAGTGGATGCTGCGTTTATCGACGACCACGCAATGGCCTAGGTAACGTACGCTCGCGTCTGCAGACTCGGTTGAGGCAACGAGTCCCTTTGTGTCCTTCGCCTGATCTGACGTCATGATTGACTCACGCTTCGATCGGCGGAGCGATCGGCGACTATCTACTTGGGTTGGATCTTAACGTTTCGAAACCACACGACTTGGCCGTGATTTTGAAATCCGATTCGGCCCGTTCTCGGTAGATCCTTTAAGGCTGTTTTGAACTTATTCTTTGTACCGTCGGGATTCTGACCAGCGGTGTCCCAATCGTCCACGTTTGCATCAA
Source organism: Planctomycetota bacterium (assembly GCA_039179795.1). GTDB lineage: Bacteria > Planctomycetota > Planctomycetia > Pirellulales > Pirellulaceae > Rubripirellula. Next base: position 29,216 of record JBCDEM010000053.1, read on the forward strand.
TGACTTTCACACCATTGATCTCAACCTGAATTGCTGGGCCGTTGCAAATCAAACGAAAGTCGTTCCAGGACCCTATCGGTTTACCAGGCTTGGCGGATGCCACCAGGCTGTCATAGAACGCACCATTCAAGTTCTTGCCATCTTTTGGACCTTTGGCTTTTTGAAAGCCCTCATCGTCAAGCAGTTGAATCTCGAATCCTCCCTGTACTGGATTCTCCGGATCTGTACGGAAAAATACGCCGCTGTTTGCTGATTCCGACAGCTTGTATTGAAGCGTCAGCTCAAAGTTGGCGAATTCCTGCTTGGTCCAGATGTAACCCATCCCGCGTTTTTTCGCCTGACCATTCTTTTGCGTGACGGTCTCCATCCGACACGTTAGGGCTCCATCTTCAATGACCCAACCGCCGGGACGAAACTCCCATTGATCCGTGCTCTTTCCGTCAAACAGAATCGTCGACTCGTCGGCAAGGCATGGCAAAGTTAACAACGATGACACCGCCAATGCGTACAGGCTTCGTTTCATGAAAGTGTGAATCGACATCAGGTTATTCCGTGTTTGTAGTGCTAGAGCTTGTCATTGTTGCGATGACGGTCGGCGTCCCGCTTGGTTTTCTTGTCGAGGTTTCGTTTGAGTGCTTCGGTCAGATCAATACCGGACTGGTTGGCTAAACAGAATGTGACGAAAAGCACATCCGCCAGTTCATCCGCGAGATCACCGAGCGTCTCACCCTCTTTGGTTGACTGCTCGCCACAGGTCCGAGATAGGATACGTGCGACTTCGCCAACTTCCTCGACCAGCTGCGCCAGATTGGTCATCTCATCGAAATACCGAACGCCGATCGTTTGGATCCAATGATCAATGTCGGCTTGAACCTCGGCGATGGTCCATCCGCCGGTCGTATTTGATTCGTTCATTCAGCCAACAGCAAATACGTACCACTCTTACCCGCAACGGCGATGTCGACTTTGGCGTCCTGATTCAGATCAATCGTCACGATTTGCAATCCACACCCCACATGCCCTTCATCGATGGTGTGCCGCGTGAATTTCTCGGACGCCGGATCCCAATCGTAGTAGTACAAGCAGGGCATCTCCATGCCACCGGGGTCGCGTCCATTGTGAGCGTAGTAACGCTTGCCCGTGATCAACTCGTTTGCTCCATCACCATCAATGTCTCGCCAGGCAAGCGTGTGTGGCTGGCTGAAAGATCGGTCGATGTCCCTGGGAGTCCAAGCGATCTTACCGTCTTCGCCGACTCCTTCGTTACTCCACCAATACAAACCGTAGTCGTGGCCGTTGCCAATGATGATGTCGCCGTCGCCGTCTTTGTCCAGGTCTGTAATGATCATTGGAACGCTTGCATGCAGGTCCCAGTCAGCATGAAACGTCCAAGGTTGACTCCATGGCTCGGAGCTTGGTTGTTCGTACCAGCCCTGGCCAACCAATACGTCGACTTTTCCATCTCCGGAAATGTCCCCGACCGCCAATCCATGACCATTCGCTTTTTCACCCAAGCGATGCGCCTTCATTTCGTATCTCGCCTCACTTGATGCGGCTGATGGCGGCGTCTCTTTTTCAATGAGTCGCCAAATCATCATGGGCACGTTCTTCTTCCAACTGTTCACGATCCACTCGGGTCTTCCATCCCCATCGAGATCTTCCATCAGTTGTCCTTCGTTGGCCGATTGTCCCGTGTCGACGAGCAAGTGCTTTGGCCACTGCTTACCGAGACGCAAATCATCGGCTCCGGGATTTTCGTACCAGTGGATCTCGGTGGGTAAAAAAGAGCCGGCGATCACATCCAAACGGCCGTCGTCATTAACATCGAATAGAAAGTCCCCATTGCTTTGAATGTAGCCGTTCCAATCTTCAATACTCCGTAACGGCCGAGCTGCCCAATCACCGCCGCGAACCAATTACGGCCAGCCACGATATCCGTCACCCCATCACCGTCGATATCACCCGCCGAGACTCCCTCGTTGGCATCGATCGTCAATAATCGAGCTTTGAAGGTAACGCCACTCTTTTGGTTCCTAACCGTTTCTTCAGCAACGGCCAGTGGCTGGAAAAGGGCGAGGGTTACACAAAATTTGATGCCCGGATGCGAGTTTTTCCAGAAGGACTTCATGGGTTCTGTGTCGGAGAGAATGTAAATGTATGCTAGACAATGGGTCACGGAATTTCACCGTCGCGGTGTCTGACAAGGAAGACAAAACAAGCTTAAATTGTATCACGCGCCGACTCGCCGAATGTGTCACGTAACGGAATGCCGACCCTTAGGTTCCAACTGAGCCATCCACGACAGAGTCTAGTACTGGAATGAATCCTCCGAGCACTCAAACCGCTTCGAATACGGGTGACCCCTCACAACTTCTGTATATCGAAGATATGCAGGAGGGCGACGTCTGGTTGAGCGAGCCGCGAGAGATCTCAGCGGACGATGTCGCCGATTTCGCGATGTTGACGGGCGATCATGACCCACTGCACGCAGGCGACAACGACGACTCTCCGTTCGGTGAGCCCGTCGCGCACGGTCTGCTGGGCCTCAGCGTGATGGCAGGTCTTAGCAGCGAACGGCCCAACACCGCGACGCTCGCTTTGGTCTCTGTCGATGGCTGGGAGTTTTTGGCTCCGATATTCTTTGGTGATCAGATACACGTCCGTACCGTTCTCGAGACCAAACAACCGCATGGACGGCGAGCAGCAAAGGTGACGTGGTTCCGTCAGTTGATCAATCAAACCGGTCGAGTCGTTCAGCAAGGCCGACTGACGACGCTGGTAGCAACTCGAAAACGAACGCCTCCAGCACCCAAATCGAACCGAGTCATCAGCCCGGGAAAAGCGAAGTAGTGAAGCGCTCTTCGAATTAGCTGTCTTCGACGTAAGTCTCTTCGGGATGGGTCGCCTCGTTATATGGGCGAGGAGTAAATCTCACGGCCCCACCCACGCACGACCTCCCCCCCCCCCCCCCGTACCCCCCCCCACCAACCCCCGGGGGTGTAATAGGGGTTGAAGAGCCCCAGAGACAAGACAAACAAAACATTAAATTTTTTTAGGTCCCTGAAAAAAATAAGTTTATGATAACAAAAAAC
>JBCDEM010000048.1:0-43207 GCA_039179795.1 Planctomycetota bacterium
CTTGAGTCGAACGATGACATTCGGGGCTCAATCCTTTCGCTTGTTCACCAACCAGTGACTGAAGTGCTTCACCAAAGTCGCTTGTGGAAACTCCTTTGAGATAGAGCCGGGGAATCAGGTCCTCGATGGCATCAGTCTGTCGCAGGTAGGCCGGCAAAACGCTCGGAGCAAACTGAACGCGATCATCGGGATTCGGTGAGTTGTCACGAACTCTTCCTTGCTCCACTTCGATTGGCCCTGTGAGGATCTCTCCGGCAGGCAAGCTGCCGTTATTAACGACGAGTCCTAGTCCCCTGTTATCTCGCCGACCTCTGTGCTCATCGATAATGCGTCGACTTCCGCATCGATCGTCTCTTGGAGCATCCTCCGACTCCTTCCTGGACGATCTGGTCCAGAGGGCTCCGTTCATCGAACGGCTTTCGAAAGGCCATCACTTCAGGAGCGATGTTGTCCACTGGCGTCGAGCGTCGGCCTGTCTTAGTCTCGGTCATGCCGTGTCCTAGTGCCCACGTTGGGCGGCTGAAGTAGTGAGATACAACAGCAGGATGCACCGCCTTTTTCATTCCCCTCTAATTCAGGCTGGAAGGATAACTGAGTGATTCGGTCACTCCATTCCAATGAGTAGGCCTTCAACCAGGCCTTAGAATTATCTCGAATCCGGCGTTTGGGCACGACGCGCACAATGCTCGTCATGCAAACGCTTTACCGACTACTAACGTTGGCGAAAATTACCCCTGAGGGACGCCAAACGCATCAATCTCGAGCGTTATGACACGCTGCTCAAGATTCGAGCTGCTTGCGGCTACTTGAACGTTCGATGTCATTGACCGTGAACGCATTAGGAAGCCAAACAGTGAAAACCGTCTCGTAGGTCGGCAGACTGTTGTTGTTTGGCAGACTTGAGGTGCGCATGTAACCGGCTCGCAGCTCGATTGTGAGACAATCGTCGTCTCCGTAACGCCGCATGGTGCACAGGCGACAGAAACACTCTGACAACACTTCCGCGCCCCAAAACACGAAGCCTCAGCCTCAGACGCACCGACCAATCCAGAAACAACTGTGAAGATAACCGCAGCTTTGCGAATCAACATTTTTTACCCCGCGCGTGATGCAAAAAACAAGGATGGGTTACTTGAACTCTGCGGCAAAGTAGCAAACATAAACACATCTGTCAAACTAGATAAAAAGGGGTGATTGCTATGCTTGTGCGAGTCTTTCTTCTTTCTGCTTGTTTCCTTTCCTACGTTCTGCTTACGTCAGCCCGCGAACCCGGCGAGCTGGTTGTACCAAAGCAGCGTGTATCTCTGCGCGTCAGCGGCCAAGCTGTTGACCACGTCGGCGCTGGACAAGTTTTGCGCGTTCTCACAGTTAACGACACTTCACTTTGGGTAAGCCGCGGCCGTCCGGGATGGGTCGATGCATCAAGCGTAATGCCCCTCGATGAAGCGAAGGAGTTTTTTGAAAAACGTGTAAGCTCCAACACTGAGCCACAAGACTTTCTAGCACTTGGCTCCATCATGATAGCGATCGGAGAACACGAAAAAGGAATCGCCGATCTCAAGAAAGCACTAGAGCTTGCGACTGATGCACGTGGATACCTTGAGCCATTAGGGTTCGCTCAGTTAGCGACAAACGACGAACCTTCTGCTATCGAGACGTTTTCCAAAGCTCTCTTGAATGAGACGGAATCCGTGCCTGCACTCATGGGCCGCGGATTGGCGTATTACCAAGTCGGCCAATTAGAAAACTCACGTTTGGATCTCGAAAGAGCAATTGCGCTGGAGCCCAAACATGCGTTTCCGCGTAAGTATTTAGGTGCTCTCCTTCATGATATGGGTACACTCGAAAGAGCTGAGGAGCATCTAGATGCAGCTGCGAAGATTGATGGCTACGACGCATTCACGCGCAAGGCTCTGGGGCGATTGTACTACGATATGGGCAAATACAGCGAAGCGTTGCGGGAGTTTGCGATCGCCGTAAAGCTTGCCCCCAAGGACGTAGAGTCCATTACTGGCCGCGGGGTGATTCGGCATTCCATTGGAACGAACCTTGACGGGGCGGAAGCCGATTTCAAGCTTGCGATTCAACTGTCTGATGATTCCGAGAACCCCGGTTACCTATGGAGCAATTTGGGCCAAGTACAAATGGAAGTTGGAAAGTTCGCTGATGCATTCAATAGCCTTACGAAAGCAATTAAGGTCGATCCAACCTTCATGGAAGCACGCAGTCATCGAGCGCAGCTGTTAGCAACTCAGTTACCAAATGACTTGAAAAGAATTGAGCAGGCGAAAGGCGACGTTCAAATCGTCTTCCAATCCCCAGGACCGAGAACATTTTGGGACTATCGAGCTCTCGCCGCCGTTAATGCCGCACTGGGAGACTATGAACGAGCGGTGAAATATCAAGGACATGCTGAGAAAGCGTTAAGAAAGAGCGGTCCAAAACGGTTTCAAGCTCCCGCCAGCCAGACGATGAGCGAATTCTTATCATTTATCGAGGATCACTCCGCGGCTGAACGCAATCACTAAAGGCTTGCTAAATGAAACATCGCCAAAATTGCATTACGGTTTTGGAAAATCTTGTATCATCCGTAGAAACCTGATCATCTTAATTTAGAGGGCAAGATTGGATGAATTTCACGCTTCAGATTCGTGTAATCGGTTTGGTTGCTGCTGCTTCGGTCGCTCTTGCTCAAGAGCTTCCCTTGTCAGCCCCCATTGCTCAAACTGTTCTGGACTGTCGTAAAACCGAAACGGCGGCATCACAGGAGTTACACAAGATAGAATCGGTGACGACCGAATCCTTATCGATACGGTCAAAGAGAGCTTTTCGGAGACGGATCTAAGACAGCTTGCGATCGATCGGTTTGGGCCGCAGCCAAAGGGATCACCCCAAACAGGCGCTCATATCGGTTTAGAATCGAGGCAGGTCGGTGATAAAAGGCTTGAATCACAGCTAGTCCACCTCGGTGTCGATGCGGTACTACATAATCACGATCTCAGCCCTGGTGCCCGATTCGGACTCGAACGGATCGTCGATGTATCATTGCCTGTTCTGGAGATCATCGAAGACGATTTTGTTGCACCTGATCACGGCGAGTGGTCATTCCTGGGGGATGACTCGACGAAGTCGATACTGCATACCGTCGTTCGTGCTACTGCACGGATAGAATTTGTAGACGACGAAGGTGAGGACTTATACGCCACGGGTTTTCTCGTTGGTGAGCGCCTACTAACCACGAATCGCCACGTTGCCGAACGGTTTTGCGGCGGCGTGGGTTCGCGCGGATTGTCGTTGGTCCGGAATGCTTTTGCTAACTTCAAAGTGGAGTGCGGTGGTCGAGATCCGGAAAGAGTGGAGGTAGATACACCTCTCTTGATCCATCCGCATTGGGATTGGGCTTTACTATCTCTGAAATCATCGCTTCCCGGTCGCCCTAACCTGAGATTTGATGTCCGCCCCCCTGAAGCGATAGTAGGGCAGGCTATCGCGGTCGTCGGACACCCGAAACGGACGCCAAGTGTCGGCGGCGCCAATCACCAAACTCGTCTATTGAGATGCCGTGGAGGAAACGTTCGCAGTGGTGTCAAACGTATCGCGACTGGCAGACTAAAGCCAAGGGAATCGATCAACGACCACTTCGGTAATGATTGCCTTGTTTTGAAGCATACTGCGTCAACATTGCCATCCAATTCTGGTTCACCAATTGTGGATTTGAGTACTGGGACGATAGTCGGAATCCATGTTGGTGGAAGACGATACTTAGAGCCCAATGATGCCGTGCCTGGCCATGAACTCGCAAAGGATGCTCGCGTTGTATCTAAAGGTGTCGCGTTCTCAGGTACGATCAACGCGACTGATGATTGGGAGGCAAAATGGTTGGTGGCGGACAGTGACGACGGACTGGATGAATCGATATCTTAAAGTTCCGTATTTGGTCTGGAACTCGAGAGTTGTGGAGTCAACCCTTACAGCCATCAATCGACTCGGATGTGCAGTCTTTAAAGCAAAGTTTCTGAAACTCGTCGCTGGTATGTGGACGATGCACGGCATTCGATACGGGCGAATCGTTCTTACCTGCGGGTCGTCTTCGAAGGCCAGTAGTGCGTGGGATTAGATCCCATCCGAGTCTTCAAGTGGAAGAGAATTAGGCTAGGGAGGTCACCAACTGGCTATGCAGTCGAACCATGAATCTTCTTCCCGAGAAGGATCTGACATATCGGAGAGAATGCGTTCCAGTGAGGGAGTGACCGGCGTAAGCAATTGCCTCAACTCCCCTTCACATTCCATAGCTACGACTCTCGGGGTTGGGTCTCCTGGAACTGGAACTTTGACGCGCAAATGCTTCAAAAGCAGTCTTGATCTCTCGAGTTCGTAGCAACGGGTGAAAGGTACTCCATCCGCTTCCGCTCAACGATACGAAGCCAATGCGTGCTCCATTGGTGATGTCCCATTTGTTGGTAAGCGCACGGTGAAGTGCAGTTAGGTTTTGGCCATCCGTTCTTCTTTGCGTCGGTCGGCGATGGCCCAGCGGTTGGGATTCGTGGCCAGCCATTGATCTGGGAGTAAGTCCTCCTGGTTGGCTCCGCGTGGCAGGTCGGTAAAGACCAAGCGGAGGTAAGCCCACGGTTCGACTTGATTTCTTTGCAGCTGCCCACCAGCGACATCAACACAGAAGCTCGGCGACCTGCTAGCGGACTGCCCACGAACAGCCAGTTCTTGCGTCCGATCGCGACAGGCTTCATCGCCCATTCGGCGCGGTTGTTATCGATCGATAACTCTCCGCTGTCGAGCTCAACACGATCGCTGAGACGGCTCGGCGTTCGAACCAGAACGTCGAAACTCTAATTCGCTTCAACACCGGGTGTTTTCGAATGCGCTTGCTGCGGGAAGTCGAACGTCAATACGAGCGGTTCCGTTCCCGTGTTTTCGATCACGACACCGCCGCTTGCAAGTGCCGCCTGCGTGATGAAACCGATCTCGGGATAGATCTCGCCAAGTTTCATGTCTTGGTGGTAACGCACCTCGAGCTTTCCAACGCGGCCGCTTCCGCCGTTCGTATGGAAGAGCGTGGGACTCTCTGGGCAAAAAGTCGTCCTAGCGCCAGGCTCTACCGTGAGACGGAGAATCGAGCATTTCTGATCGCCGAGAAAATCTCCATATACAATCCATTTGGCATCGACCCCGTCGCCTGCGAATTCTTCAGCAGTGATCGCCGGACGCGAACTCTTTAAGACAAAATCCGGGTCTTGATTCGCTTCGAAGTCGAAGGTCTCGACAAGGAACTCCCAATCTTCGTGCCGGTCCCTCGGAAAGTCCTCTTCTCGGCAGGCATAAAACGCATCCGCCGCTCCGATACGACCATCAAGCGTCAGGTCTTCAGCCAGGAAGTGTTCATCCATCGTCACGTGCAGCTCGTGCGTGCAAAGATTGGTCGGAGAATGGAGCACGCCATTGGGCATCACGAAACCATCATCCAGTTTCATCATCACGTGAGGCGACAAATGCCGAACCCCGTTGTACTCACCCTCCCCGAAACGCTTCATGCAGGCAAGAAACTGATCCTTCGTCACAAACGGGTACAGCCCCATCGCCGTGGTGTGGTAGTGCGAAGGACTTACACCAGGGTTGTCGAAAGAGTTGATGTCGTAGACTTCCCACTTTGACCAGTGGAGATGGTGTGGGATGGGATTCAGGTTGTCGAACTTCTTCGACACAATCGGCCAGGTCGGCTTTCCGAAAAGCGACTGCGAAAAGGCCGTGATCTTTTCGCCCATGACCGCTTCTGAATTCGCGACGATTAAATCCTGTAACGAGATGAGCTGTCCATTCGGCGTGAGGACGTGTGATTCACCTTCGCGGAACGGTGCCTTATTCGTGCGAGTGTCGATGACACCCGTCACGATCGGTACCGTGCAACACATCCAGAGTTCATCGAGCCCCGTGCCGTTCATGTAGTCTGGATAGTACGATTTCGCATCGAGGCGGATGCGTTTACCTGGTGTGCAAAACGTCCGACCGGCGTAACGATGCAGAAGCTGTAAGACCCCATCCTGACTGTTAAGGCAGTCATCAAGAATCGAATCCGATGCTCCGTCGATGACATCCTGCTGGGGGTACTCGTGCAGTTTTTCTGAAAGGATCGCCGTGGAAGCAGCCATGAATGATGAACCTCAATGAGTCTATCGGAGCTTGTCGGTTCCAAAGACCGGTCGGGAGAGATAACGGGGGTTTGAATCGGATAAGTCACGCCGGCACGTCCATTGACGAGTCATCCACTAAGGTGTGAGTCGTCGTCTTCATCGCTTGCGTCACTTTCAATCACGCTCAGGAAGCCGCATGATGATAACAACTCGCTTCCACCGCGATCAGTCGTGATTGAAATGGTGTTTTCGCGTTGGGAAACGGAGATTCGAAATCGATTCCATCGTGGCCGGCAAGCTGATGCTGTGGTAGATGCTGTGGGAGTCGATGGTAGGCCCCCACACCTCGAAAACGGTTTGGCTCATCCGATGAGCGATCACTGGACCAATCATACGCCAGGACACCGTTTTAACGAGGCTTTGCGTCGACGCGCCATCCCTTCGTGCTGATCCTTCCGTAGTACGGATAGTAATCCCAGTCGACCGTACCGCCGACAACGCGTGGGTCGCCGGTCTGCCGAAGATAATCAAACAACTGCCTGCGGAGCGATGCCTGTGCCTCCGCCATCACAGCTGATCCCGCGACATTCACCATTTGATGCGGGTCGGCCCTCAAATCATAGAGCTCTTCAGCCGGCCGCATTCCAAAGGCGAGTTCGGCCAAACGAGCGACGCCGTGCTCATAACGATGATCCATCATGAAAGTCTTCGTTGGTGAACTGTCGATTTCGCCGTATGGAATCGAGCGGGCACATACGGTCGGGTCGGGAGATCCCGACGGCCAACGAGTTGGTTCGAAGTTGTGAATGTAGAGATATTCCTTGGTGCGGATCGCGCGACAAGGGTAACCCTTACCGCCCTTGCGACATCCATCGTGGCGTTCCATGGCAATGAACGCAGCGGAACGATCCACGATACCAACGCCTTTGAAGACATCCATTAAGCTGCGCGCGGTCATCATGGATGGCGGCGACAGGCCCGCAGCTTGCAAGAACGTCGGGGCCAGATCGCTCAAGTTGACGAAGGCTCCGACATCTCGTCCAGGCGAAACGATTCCCTTCGGCCAGCGGATGGCGAGCGGGACGTGCGAACCCGCATCATAAAGACTCGCCTTGGCACGAGGAAACGGCATGCCGTGATCGCTCGTGACGACGATGATCGTATGATCTAGCTGACCCGAGTCTTCCAGGATCTGAATCGCACGAGCGACCTGCCCGTCGAAGGTTTCAATCTCCGTGAGGTAATCAAGGATGTCGCTCCTAACGACTTCATTGTCTGGAAAGATTGGAGGTACGACCGCTGCTGCCAGATCTTTCCCCGTCTTCTTTCCGATTCCCGACTCAAAGCTCCGATGCGGTTCCGATGTACCGAGCCAAAAGCAGAAGGGTTGATCGGAAGAGACTTGATTCAAGAAATCCTGAAAGTTGGCTGCGTAATCCGTATCCCGCATGGCTTTGAACGGAGGTTTGGTTTTCCGCATCTGAAACGCATTGCCAGCGGGATTGATGCTTCGGCCTCCGGGCTCAAGTCTGCCGGGGCTCCATCCCTTACCGGTGTATCCGACGGAATAACCAGCTTTCGCCAACAACTCTGTGTAGGTCGCGAATTTTGCTGGCAGGGTGCTGTGAATGTTGCCGGCTTCTTCTAAACGCCAGATGGGCTGGCCAGTGAGAATCGCGGATCGTGAAGGCCCGCAAGTCGGTGCGTCACAAAAAGCGTGCGTGAATCGAAGTCCTTCTCGCGCCACGCGATCAAACGCTGGAGTCTGCACAACCGGATCACCGTTGGCTCCCGTGTGTGCGTAGCTTTGATCATCTGAAATGCAAAACAGGATGTTGGGCCGTTCGCCAGCGCCTGCGAACCCATTACTGAGAAACAGCAATGCCAGTATCGCGATTAGGAATTCGGTTGTCTTCATGGTCCACTACTGCACGTTTGCTAGGCAGGTGTCAGCTCACTTTGCTTTAGCTCGAGTTGGAACAGCGAGCCGCCGTCTTCGTGGATCAGCTGGAAAGTCACGCTCGGGTCGTCGAGTGTGGCATCAAACGTGAATTCGCCGAACGCGTATTTACCGTCAACCGCAAAGAGCGCATCGGGATTCCGTTTCGCCTTACCAGCCGGTCCGGTTCGTCCACCGAGACTCGCCGGCTCGAATTCATAAAAGCAGTGACCCGACGGTCGCGGAATGCGGAAAACACTCGCGCCATGTCGATCGCCGGAAAGCAGCAGCACGCCGGGGATTCGATGTTCTTCGATGAACTGAAAGAGTTCCTCACGCCCCTCTGGATCGTATTTGCCCCAAGAGTCCTTGCCGTTGCTGATGTGGTCTGTCCACATGGTGCCGCAACTGATGACGACGAAGGGACCTTTGCAATCCAAGAGCTGTTCTTTGAGCCACTCCGTTTGATCGTCTCCCAAGAATCCTCGCTCTTGTCCAGTGCGGAAATAGCGATTGTCCAACATGATGACATCGCAAGGCCCCAAACGTGTCCGCAAGAACACGCCGCCACGATCATCCTTGAAACCACTCCTTGGATTGATCCACGCTTGACGAAAGGTTTGCAAAACTCCTTTTCGATCAGCATCCACATAGCCCTTGGGAATGCCCGATCGATCATTGTCAAAGTAGTCGTGGTCATCCCAGGTCGTGTACACCGGAATCGTTGATGACAAACTCTGCCACGCGGGAAAAAAATCTCGAATCTGGTAATCGCATCGATGTTTACCGAAGTGATTGTTTTTGTCTTGCGCGCCAACATCGCCGTAGATCATCAGAGCGGACGGTTGACGAAGACGAATGAGATCAGCTTGTTTCTGATTCCCGAGCCCCCAACGATGAGGACATGTCCCGAAAGCCAATCGCAACCGGTTCGTATCCGGTAACGTTGAAATCGAGGCATGCTCCGGCAGGCTGATTGGCGATCCATCAACAAAGACTCGGTAGGAATACTTTTGCGATGGCTTGAGTCCGGTGACAGGAACGATTGCGATCAGGTCAGAATCCTCTGTACTGCGAATCGGACCAAACACCTTCTCGGAACCGTTCCGTTTGACGCGTACTTCGACATCGGCAGGCTTGGTTGTGCGCACCCAGACTTTCGCACCATTCTCCGTGACGCATCCCAACATCGGTCCGCCGAGATGCTTGATGTCATGCTTCCGGCAAAACGCTTGAATCGTTTGGTCACGCCCAACCTCGGCAAAAGAGGCATGACGATCCTGCGAAAGCACCTCCTCGATGGCCGCATAGAGTTTTTGAATCCGTTCGGGTTGTTCTCCCCATAGATTTAAAAGATCCAAGCCATCGATTTTGCTCAGAGAGCTGCCTGGGCTGTAACCGTTCAGTGATTTGGTTTTCTGTGCGACGACATGTTTTGGAAATGAGAGTGCTGCCGCGATTGCCGCAAACGTCCGTCGTTTGATCGTTTTCATCTTGTTTCCAAATCGGAGCGAGTCTCAAGTCATCAATTGAGTTCGGTCACCACCTTACACGAATCCGAGACGCAGGGAGGAAGAGACCCAGAGAGGAAGAGACCGAGGAAGGAAGAGACACAGGGAGGTAGACGAACCTCTTGAACAGGAGGCAATAAGGCAACGGAGTCCGGTGGGGCGGCACGTCTATGAAACAAGGGCGTAACAACGAGATCGAGAACCCGTAAAAAGCAAGTGCTAAAACATCGTCGTGCGAGTCTCCGTTGGATCAATTCTGCTACGATGCGATCGACGGTTGGCCCTGCACGATCGCTGTTCATTCGAAGGATACGTTTCCGACCGGTCGATTATGATTGTCTTTTCGGCATCTACATCAAGCTACTGAGTCGGTCATGAGCGAAGTCACGCAGATTCTTCAGGCGATCGAGCGGGGAGACACTTCGACGACGGATGAACTGCTACCGTTGGTCTATGAGGAACTACGGCGCATCGCGACCTCCAAACTGAAGCGCGAGGCCCCCGGGCAAACTCTTCAAACGACGGGACTCGTTCACGAGGCTTACCTTCGACTGGTGGGCAAAGTGGTCCCGGCGGCCGATGGAGACGAGAGTTCGACCGATACCCCGTCGATGGTCCATTGTAGAGACGCGATTTCCTGGGATTCGCGCGGACATTTTTTTGCCGCGGCTGCCGAATCGATGCGGCGAATTTTGATCGACAACGCTCGCCGCAAGAAGCAACTTAAGCGCGGCGGTGAACTCAATCGGGTCGAGATGGAGTCCATCGAACTTGCGGGGTCTGAAACTCCCGTCGATCTGATTGCACTTGATGAAGCGCTGACGCAACTCGAAGACCAGGATGAATTGAAGGCCAGAATCGTTAAGCTCCGCTATTTTGCGGGACTGACGGTCGCGGAAACGGCGGCAGCTGTCGGAGTTTCAGAGCCGACGGTTAAACGACACTGGCAATACGCTCGGTTTTGGCTACGCCGCCAATTGGAGGAAGAAAAATCTGAAGAAGCCTGATCCCGTTGCATCACAAACATCGCATGACCCTTTGGACGCCTTTGTGTCGCTCATTGGCTTGGCAACCGACGACGAGCGACCATTCCGTGAACCCGCAAATGCTTCGTCAAAGGAATCTCCACGATGTCTCAAAAGGTATTGGTCGCATTTCTACGATTTGCAGCCGACCACGAAGAATTGGCTGACCGCTTGCAGCGGCCCACCACCTTCGAAGAGTTTACGGCCATCGCGATCGAACGAGGTTACGACCTTTCGGATCTCACGGCACGGAGCATTAAGCGAACGGTGGATATCGATTGCGGTATCACGAATCCGCAACGAATAGACGGTGGCGTTAGGGATGATGAGCATCCCGAAATGATGTGGCGATTTTGTGAACATTGGAAGTGTTGACGGGGCGTTTTCTAGTGACATCAATGAGTCGAACACTCGCTCAGTCCGGGCTAGACTATTGAACCTTCTATCCAAGTCGATCGCGCAGCTCAAGAAGCTGAGCCGGTCAACACTGATGGCATGACAGACGGAGTATTCGCTCGCGTATGAATGAAGAGACGATCTTCGCCGATGCACTGGAAATCGAAGATCGCGATCAGCGAGACGCGTTTGTGGAGGAGGCTTGCGCCGGGGATACAGCTCTGAAGGAATCCATTCAAGAGCTGCTGCGACTCTCCGATACGGATGGAGATTTTTTGGATACCCCAGCGATCGGTACGATCGAACCGATCGACGATCTCCAACCAGGGACCGTGATTGGCCGATACCGATTGATCGACCGGATCGGTGAAGGCGGTTTTGGAGAAGTTTGGCGGGCCCAGCAAAGCGAATCGGTCAAGCGAATCGTCGCGCTCAAGATCATTAAACCGGGAATGGATACCCGGCAAGTCATCGCTCGATTTGAAGCAGAGCGGCAAACACTCGCCATGATGAGCCATCGCAATATTGCAGCGGTTCTTGACGCGGGTAGCACAGAGCGTGGGCGCCCGTATTTCGTGATGGAGTATGTCGACGGGAGCCCAGTCGATGAGTTTTGCAACGAGAACCGACTGTCGATTCCGGAGAGATTACAGCTGTTCATTCAGATTTGTCGCGCGGTTCATCACGCACATCAAAAAGGAATCGTGCACCGCGACATCAAGCCGTCAAACATCATTGTTGCGACCAGTGATATCGGCGCCGACGCACGCGTTATTGACTTTGGCATCGCCAAAGCAATGACACTGCCGGGCGATCCACAGGTTTCGGTAACCAATCCCCGACAGTTAATGGGCACTCCTGAGTACATGAGCCCTGAGCAGATGGCTGGCGATCCTGATATCGATACGCGAACGGATGTCTATTCTCTAGGTGGTGTGCTTTACAAACTGCTGGTAGGCGTCGCACCGCTGGACACCCAGGCGTTACGTCGCGTCGGATTCGATGAATTGGTGCGCGCCATTCGTGAGGATGATGCACCGCGACCGTCCTCACGAATTCTAACACTTGAGCAAGCGGATTCGATCGCGGAGATGCGCTCAACCAAACCGAAATCACTCAGTCATTATCTGAAGGGTGAATTGGATTGGATTGTCACCCGGACGCTGGAAAAAGAACGCGCGCGAAGGTACGGATCCGCGAATGATTTAGGGAAAGATGTCGAACGGTTTCTCGCACGAGAGCCGGTTCTGGCGGGGCCTCCCAGTCTTTGGTACCGCTGGAAGAAGTTTGTACATCGAAACACGTTGGGCGTCTCGGCTGCTGTCATCGTCACGATCGCAGTGATCGTGATCGCTGGACTCGCAACGGTAAACTACTTTCAACTTCAATCGGAACGCGACCGAACCTTCGAGCAATGGGTGAGAGCGGAGCGAGAAAAAAAGGAAGCCGAGGATCAGCGAATCCTGGCAGATGCTCAGCGACTGCGTGCGGAAGACCAGACGCGCAATGCACTGCAACTCGTGCGAATGTTCGATGACCTTATCCGCGAAGCCAACCCGGAGCGTGGGAATCCAGCCGATCAAGATTTTCGCAAACCGTTCGATCAACTTGCTGAGAGACTTTCGGAACAGCTGCAGGGCCAACCAGTCACGGAAGCACAGTTTCGGCAAACGATTGGGCAGGTGTACAAAGCGCTTCGCGAATGGAACAAGGCGGGCGTTCACCTGAAGCGGGCCCTCGAACTGCGTCAGGAAACGCTCGGAAGAGATCACCCCGATACCGTGGAAAGCCTGGTCGAATGGGGTGAATGGCTCTATGGCCAGTCCCGCGTTCAGGAAGCAGAAGATGTCATCTTGGCCGCGCTCACAATCCTGCGAAATCGCGAACCCGACGGAGCAATCGTGAGTGCATTGGATGTGCTCCGCAAGATTCGTCGACTGCAAGGCCAGGCAAAGGAAAGTCGTTCATTGCTCGACGAAGCCTGGGAAATGAGTCGCCAAGTCCATGGCGAAGACCATCCTCGAACCATTCGATTTCAGGGATCGTTGGCGATGTTCATGTTGAGGCAGCGAAACTGGGACGAGGCAGAGCGTTTGGCGCGTGATTCGCTCGATCGAATGCAGGCCGCACTCCCGGATTCGCATATCGGCGTCGCGATGGCGAAACACTTTCTCAGCCGCGTACTGCTGCAAGTCGATCAGCTCGACGAAGCCGAGCAGCTTGCTCGAGATTCGATGGAGATTCATCGACGCATTCTTGGAAAAGACAACATTGTTGTGGTCGTCGATCTCATCACATTGGCCAGAATCGTACGCGCGGATGGTCGTGATGAAGAGGCGATGGTCATCGCACGGCAAGCGGTAGAAACGGCCGAGAGCGGAAGCGAGGAAGCTGAGAGTGGCCGAATCCAAGCCTACGAACTGCTGTCCAACATGCTGCGACAAACGGATCCCGATGAATCGGTAAACGTTACGCTCAAAGCGCTGGCAGCTCGAAACTCGATCGCGCCCAGTCACCCTGCTTTGCTGGGCGACCTTCGACAAACCGCCGTGCAATTACGCCGAATGGAACGCTGGTCTGAGGCCGAAGACTGCTACCGTCAAGCACTACAGTGGATCTCGGTCAACGCGCCTGATTCGGCGCCGTTTCGCCAGACCACCTATGACTTGGCCGATCTTCTGCGCGAGGCTGGAAATAGCGAAATGGCAATCGAGACGCTCAAAGAGATCACTGATCCTTTTGACAGTCCGCTACCCATCGGCATCGTCGAACTCATGGAGCTTTTCTTGCAGAATGATCATCGAGATGAGGCGACCACTCTCGCAAAGAGCTTGGAGGGATTTGGGTCGGACAAGACATTCCTGTTCGCCGTCGCAGGCGTCACGCAAGCGCAATTGATGCTCCAGGAATCAAAGCCAGAAGCCGCAAAGGCTAAGCTGAGGCAAGTACTGGAAGGGCTCCATTCCGAATCCACCAATGGACGGCTGGAGGAACGCGTACGGCATCTTGTTGTTGATTGTGAAATCGCACAAGGGAACTTTGCATCTGCCGAGCGGATGCTTCTGCGTTCCTTCCAGCGAACACGTGGCCGTGGGTACTTTCCGGTCGATCGCCGTCGATCTGTCCTAAAACTTGTTCAGTTGTACGAGGAGTGGAACAAGCCGGACGATGCGGATCTCTGGCGCGAAAAACTCAAAACCGCATCAAGATAGCGGTCTGTTTCGCCTCAATCCCCTACTCGAGTCTTTTTCAAAGGACTCCGGTTCTGAAGTTTTCAAGAGGTTTTTCTCCATAGCGTGATCCCGAATCGCATTCGTCTTCGCATGAAACGATGAAGCAGCCCTTCGTTGGCTGTTTCGAGATTTCTAACAGCGAAACATGCGGTGAAGGCTATGAAGAGGAAATCCAAACGACGCAGGAACCGAAGATTCGTTCTGCAGCAACTCGAACAGCGAATGCTGATGGCGGGAGACTGGACGAACCCCTGCGCCGCGCACGACGTTTCGGGGGACGGTCAGATCTCGGCAATCGACGCTTTGCTGCCGATCAACGAGTTGGCACGTGTCGGCGGAACCGTCGAATTGGATAGCGAACGCCCGGGTGATACTCCGTACTATGACGCGGACGGAAACGACCTGCTAAGTCCACTCGATGCGTTGGTGGTCATCAACTCACTGGACCGAATCAATGCGATCCAGTCGGGAAATAGCGATTCCGTAGCTGGACGCTTCGATTTCGATCTGCAGCTGTCACACGATAGCGCACCGGACGGGGAAACCAATACCGATGGTCTTACGAACGACGCGACCATTTCCGGGAACATCGGGGCAACGTTGGGAATCGGATCACTGACAGCGCGAGTAGACAACCGAGCCCCCGTTTCTGTCACACATCAGTGCGGAGCTTTTCTATTTGATCCCGACTTGGCAGCTGATGGAAGCGAAGATGGAGCGCACACAATTCAGTTCACGGTAACCAATGAATACGGTACCGGTTCGCAGTCCGTGTCATTGATGCTCGACACGGTAGCTTCTGAATTAGACGTACGTATTGCTGCGGATGATGACACCGGCTTGCCTGGAGATCGGGTCACGAGTCGCTCGGCCATTTCTTTGCAAGGCACGGCAGCCGCATTCGATACCGTTCAACGGATGGACACCGGAGAGCAAGTGATCGCGGATGATGATGGTCAGTTCCAATTTGACAACATTGGTTTGTTGTGGGGTGAAAACACGATTCAATTACGTTCATTTGATGCTGCCGGAAACGAAACTCAGATCGACGCGGTGATCGTTGGAACACCGGGCGATTTTGAGGAAGATCAATCCATTGGACTGATCAAATCCGAGAGTCTGCCGAGCGGTAGCGGAGTCGTTCCTGCGTTGGACGTCGATGAACCGACATTGCCGCTCGTGACATCCGATGATGAATCGGTGCAGTATGTTGCGACCCTGCTGAATCAAGATTTCGCAACGGACTTGGTCACGTTGTCGAGCGCATCGGACGAACTTGTCGTCTATCTCGGTACCGAAAATGGGATGTTGGGGACACCGGCACGTTACGCAAGTGGATCGACCGCACCGACCGCGATCTGGGTAGGAGACTTTATTGGCGATCCTCTGCCCGATGTTGTCATCGGTCACGCCTCGGGGGAGCTCACATTTCTTGAGGGTGTAGAACATGAATCGTTGCGTCCGCGACCAGATTTGACCATCAGCGGGCTCGGGCAAATTTCCGACTTGACCGCCGCTGACTTTGATCAGGACGGCGATCTGGATCTGATCGTCAGCGGAAAGGACCGAATGACTTGGTTGGACAATGATGATGACCCGCTGCCTTTCAGCCCGATCTTCAACGGTGAATTCACCTCCAATCTGATCGGCTGGACCACGGAATTCGCAGGCGCGCCGGTGAACGGAATAGACGGAACCGTTCGAACAAACCAAGGCCATGTTCAGCTGATTGAAAACGATTCGTTTCTCGTTTCGCTTCGCCAAGACTTCACGATTCCTCATCAGCCCGAGTCGATTTCGTTTGACCTGTTGGAGATCAACCTGGGAAGAACAGACGGACGAATTCCGGATGTGTTTGAGGTCTCGCTGTACGACGAATCAGGTCAGTCCCTCGTCGCACCGATCTCGCCAGAGTCAACGTCACTACTGAACACGGGACCGGACGGAGACTTTCGTACCGCCGATGCCGTTTCGATCTCGGGCACGGTGGTCACGATTGATATCTCCAGTATCACACCTGAAACGGCTGCAACGCTGCAGTTTGATTTGGTCGGAAATGAATCAGAGATTCTCTCCACCGTATCGTTGAGCAATGTGCAAATCGTCCCCAACGCGATACGAAAAGAGTCGTTTTCATCCGTTGAGTTGGAGGGACCGTTTGAGAACCTGTCCGGCGTCGGCTACAGCGACATAAACGGCGATGGATGGACGGATGTGGTCGTTGAAGACGAGGCGTCTAACCCATTCATCGTCTTTTACGGGAACCCAAATGGTGGTTTTGATCGACAAGGATCAGCGAGCATTCAAAGCGCGGGTGAGTCCGCGGGCGCCGGAAATCAAATCACCATCGGCCAGCAAGTTTCCGGTTCCTTGAGCGCGCTCGGAGAAATCGATCGCTTTACTTTTACAGCATTAGCGGGCCAGCGATTGTTCTTTGATGCTCAAGACACGACCGGCCTGCAAACATGGGCGCTAACGGATCCGTCGGGCAGTGATGTCTTTCGCGAGGGAATGGTGGACTTAGATGGGATTGCAATCACGCAATCGGGTACCTACGAGCTGAGCATTTCTGGATTCCTCCAATCCACTGGCCCTTATCAATTCCAGATCCACGAAATACCGGACACGACTGTCGAAACGATCAACGTAGATGAGTTGATTCAACGTGAATTGAATGTTCCCGGGCAAGAACTTGAATACCAGATCGAACTTTCGGCGGGTGACACGTATTACTTTGATGTACTTTCCGTGAACCCGACTCTGACCTGGTCGTTGACCGCTCCCGACGAGACGGGCGTATTTGATGACGCGATGACGGATCAAGGTTCGATCGAACCGACGCAAACTGGAAGTTATCGACTCCTCATCGACGGCGAATCAGACGCGACGGGTGTTTTTCAATTTCAAATACACGATGTCCCGAACTCTCCTCCGACGGAGATTCTTTTTGACACCGAAATCGATTCGGAAATCATGACTCCGGGTGAATCGGATCGGTACACCTTTAACGCGACGTCTGACCAAAAGATTTACATCGATACGCACTCTGGTAGTCACCCAGATCTCCAATTGACGTTGACCAATCCCAGCAACGAGTTGGTGCTGACAGACTCATTCCTAGATCAAGACCCGCTGATACTCTCATTACCCGGCACGTACACGTTGGAAATTAGCGGTGCGGGAGATACGACGGGACACTATCAATTCACCGTTTGGAATGTGCCAAACGATGCACCACGGCCGATCGACTACAACACGCCCGTCACCGGTGCCCTTACGATCCCAACGGAGACGCAACTTTATGAGCTCGAAGGTCAAGCGGGAGACGAAATCGCCTTTCACGAGATCTACGATGCAGGAACAAGTCTTCGTTACTCGTTGATCGGTCCATCGGGACAATTGCTTTTCGAAGACGTGGATTCCGACCAGTCTGTAACGCTTACCGAATCGGGAATTCATACACTGCTGGTCGCCGGGCAACACGACAACATCGGAGTGTACAGTTTTCAGTTCGGCCGGGACGGAGTGGCGCCTCCGTCTCACGCGTCAGCAAATTTGGTGGTCGACGGCGTTCTGGCCCCGGAGAAATCCAACAACGACTCAGCGACTTTCGACGTCAGTTGGCAAGTCCGCAACGACGGAGACGTGAGCGTTCCAGCCGGTACACCAATCACCCACCACGTCCACTTCTCCAGCGATCACAAGTTGGATGCTTTGGATTTGGATCCACGTATTCATGTTGTAACGATGTTGCTTGAATCGCCATTGGATCCTGGCGAATCGATCACGGTGAGTGATACCGTCCCGTTGCCCATTGGCATTGAGGGAGAGCTCTACGTCATCGTCAATATCGATGCTGAGAACAACGTGTTTGAAGACCAGGCCGAGGTGTCTGACAATGCAGGCAGCGCGCGGACGATTCTTGAAAGTGGGCCACGAGAACTTCAAGGCAACACAACGATCGATTTGAGCGTGACGGATGGTTCCGAGTTTCCAGCCGGTACGGTGTTGAGCCTGTCTGGGAATGTCGCGACGACCCCCGGCGCGGTTAATGCGGTGTTTCTGTTAGATCTTTCTGGAAGCACCCGTTTAATGAGCGGGCTCGATGCAGATTTTGACGGCGTCGTCGACGACAGCGATGACCTCAATGGTGACGGAAGCGTTGGGGATCTGTTGGATCGAGAAATCGGTTTAACGCTCGAAACGATCAGACGACTGGCAGAAAGTAATACCGATGTTCGAGTTTCGGTCGTCGCCTGGACAGGTAGCAGTATCGCGTTCCCCAGCGGAGGCGAGGTCCTTGACGTCGGTGAATCGCGATTTAATCAGCTGTTCGTTGATCCAACGCTTCCTAACGTTCAGGCCGAATTGGAAACGGCTGTCCGCAGTCTCTCGTATCGACTGCAAGGCCTAGCGACACACTCGGGGGCGTCGCAATTCCGCGAGTTCATCATCGGCCCCGGGAACAACTATGACGAAAGCTTGACAACGTTGTTGGACGTGTTGGACAGCGCCCCGGAAGCCGACCAAACACAGGTCTATTTCTTTACGGACGGATTGTTCGTCCCCAATGAAGATCTCGGAGCACTTCCGGAAACAATCGACGAAGTCGCAGCACGAGGAATTCAATTTCGGGCGATCCAAGCCGTCGGGCCCGCTCAGGTCAACGAAACGTGTTCTGCGGACGTTTCTCCCGATTGGTGCAACAACGTTGATCCCGGAGTCGACTTTGTCGACGTCGTCGAACAGATTCGTGATGGCATCGACGCAGTGGACGGGTCGGCTGCCGACATTGTGATCGGTGACTCACCTGATGCACTCGATGATTTGATTCTACCGCCGGTTCACATCGCGGGTGTGACCATCAATGGAGTGGCAACCGACAGTTTTGATGTGGCCGGGAACTTCTTTGAAACGATCGAGATCGCGGAAGGTGACAATACGTACGTCGTTCGCGCGATCGACTCGTTGGGGAACCAATCCGAGCGTCAGATCACGCTGATAGGTACGGAACGTCTTGATTATGAGGACTTGTCTGAGATCACCGGGCTCACCGAAGCGGTCTTTGACACTGCATCCTGGAACCGCAACAGCCGCGTGCTGAGTACTTCGGCACGAATCGAGAACCGATCCACTCATTCGTTGCGTGGTCCGTTTCATTTGCTCATCGACCGGATCGAGCCATCGACCATCTCGCTGACCAGTCCCCACCAACAAGACCCCAATGGCAAACCCGTTATCACGCTGACCGACCCACTTTCGAATGGCGGTTTGATGCCTTGGGAATCGAGTCTCGCCGTCGATCTTCAATTCGATAATGCAGAGTCCGAACGATTCTCGATCGAATACACGATCTTAACGGATGGAAATGAAACACCGGCGATCGACAGCTCTCCTCCTCATGAAGCGGGGGTCGGCCGACCGTATCGATACGATGTTGTTGCATCGGATCGTGATGGAGATCCATTGAAGTACGACATCATCCAAGCCCCGACGGGCTTGACGATTGATCCCGTGACCGGCGAGGTTCTATGGACACCTTCGACCGAACAGATCGGCACACACCAAGTCGACCTGCGGGCTCAAGACGATTGGGGCGGATCAACGCGACAGGTCTTTCAGATCGACGTCAGCGAAACGATCGCAAATCGACCGCCCATCATTCAATCATCTCCCGTCACTCAAATCGCAACGGATGACACGTACCATTACTTCGTCGCGGCCACCGATCCGGATGGCGACGATGTGCAGTTTACGCTGGTCGATGCCCCCGCCGGGATGACGATTGACTCCGTAACCGGCGAGATCCAATGGGCGTCGACGAACGACGGAGTTCACGCGGTTTCCCTCGAAGTATTCGATGGGGAGAGTGTTTCTTCTCAGTCGTTCGTACTCACGGTTGGCGATACATCGGTCAACCCGTCATCTCCGCTGATACTCTCAACTCCAACCCTCATCGCAGCGGTTGGCCAGACGTACATCTACGTTCCATTCGCTCAAGATCAAGACGGAGATGCACTGACTTTCTCCGCTTTGACATCACCGACGGGTCTCACAATCGATTCAGATTCCGGAACGATGGAGTGGTCGCCGACGTCGGATCAAATCGGGTTCCATACTTTAACGCTCCGTGTCGACGACGGTCGGGGAGGCGTTTCGACGCAACTCTTCACCGTCGAGGTTCAATCAGAGGTTGCGAATCTACCGCCAAGCTTCGTTTCAACACCGTTGGCGATTGCGACGGTAGATGAGCTTTATCAATACGTATCGGAATCGCTCGATTTGAACGACGACGATTTGCAGTACGACGTTCTGCGAGGCCCGCAAGGACTCATCATCGACCCGCTCAACGGAATGGTTCAATTTCAACCCACTGCGGATCAACTGGGAACTCATCGAATCGAACTCCAAGTGACCGACGGCAACGCGTCAGGATTTCAAACGTTTGACTTGGAAGTTCGCGGAGGTCCAAACGTTCCCCCTACGTTCACAAGCACACCGAAACTTGAATCAACGGTCGGCCAACCGTACTACTACGCCGCGGCGGCAAATGACCAAGATGATCAGTTTCAGTTCAGTTTGCTAAGTGGTCCAGAAGGATTCGCTATCGACGAGGACACGGGGTTGGTTGCCTTCGCGCCTGCGGTTGAACAGCTCGGAGCCCACGAAGTCACTTTGGTCGCCACGGATGATCGCGGCGCATCATCTTCGCAGACGTACTGGTTAGAGGTCGTTGCTGATACCGTTCCCCCAGTGGCATCGATCTCGCTATCCACCAGCGTTGCACTGCCGGATGAAACAGTCGAGATACAGGTGACCTCGGTGGACAACGTCGCGGTTGAATTCGTCTCGTTATCCTTAGACGGCGATTCGATTTCTCTCGATGAATTGGGGCGAGGAACATTCGTTTCTTCGGCACCTGGTCTTTTTGAATTGACTGCGACGGCAGTGGATGACTCCGGCAACACCGGAACCACTGTCACGAAGCTGCGTGTCGTCGACCCAGACGACTCCACCCCTCCGCTGCTCATCGTGGACTCACCGGAACCAGGCCAACAGGTTAGCTACCTGACGGATATCATCGGATCGGTCGTGGCGGATGACCTGGAGTTTTATCGAATCGAATATGCCCCTGCTGACGAAATTGACCTCGATCACTTTGCCGATCCCAATCCCGCTTGGATCCCTTTAACAGAGTCGACCAGTGGTGGGACAGACTTTGAGATGGGGACGTTCGATCCAACGGTATTGAATGATGGCGGCTACTTGCTTCGCCTGACCGCTCAGGATTTCAGTGGGAATGCTGACGTGCAAGTCATTCCGTTCGACGTGAATGCGCCGGCGAAACTCGGGCATTTCAGTTTGGACTTTACCGATCTGTCGATTCCACTGCCCGGCTTACCCATCGAAGTGACACGGCGTTACAGCACACTTGAAGCGGGAACCCAGGGCGACTTCGGCTATGGCTGGTCTTTGGGGCTTGGTGATCCAAATCTTCGTGAAACGGTTGCGTCGGATTCAACGAATACGGTCGGTGTCTTCGGTGCTTCACCATTCGTGTTCGGGACACGCGTTTACCTGACCAACCCGGACGGGGATCGGATCGGCTTTACGTTTGAACCTGAAAGAACGTCGAGCTTCTTTGGTACTGCTTACACGCCCAAGTTCATCCCGGATCCAGGAGTGACGGACGCCCTTTCCGTGGACGAGATAACGCTGAGTCAAAACAATGACGGCACATTCGCCGCTTTCCTGATCGGGTTTCCCTTTAATCCTGATCAATACAAACTCACTCGTCCCGACGGAACGGTCTATGAGTACGACCAAACGGATGGACTAAAAAGCGTCATTGACCCTAGCGGAAATCAGCTCCAAATCACTCGCGACGGAATCGAACATTCATCCGGCGAATCGATCGTCTTCCATCGTGACTCTCTGGGCCGGATCACCGAGATCGTTGATCCCGATGGAAACTCGATGACGTATCAGTACAGTGCATCCGGGGAACTGATTAAGGTGATCGATCAAGCGGGTGTTTCGACAGAGTACCGGTATCTTGCCGATTCGGTTGGTTATCTCAACGAAGTCATCGGAGATAGCGGCCAGTTAACGCAACGGACGGAATACGATGACGACGGTCGAATTGCAGCGATCATCGATGGGAATGGAAATCGCCGCGAACAAACGTGGGATCCAGCTAGTTTCACGGGCACCTTCATCGATGGAAATGAGAACGTCACGCAGTTGGTGTACGACTCACGGGGAAATATCCTGCAAGAGATTGATGCACTCGGAAACGCAACGCTTTACGAATATGGTGATTCGCGACACCCCGATTTCGAAACCAAGGTGACGGATCGTCGTGGGTTCGTTGTGGAACGGACGTACGACGACGCAGGCAGTCTTTTAACCTATGCAGAAATCGGACATCAGGACTCGCCATTTCAAAATCCTATTATCACGTCTTACGCCTACAACGAGTTGGGTCTGCCAATCAAGGTCACCGATGCGTTGCAAAACGAGACCACCTTTCGATACGACGATGCCGGAAACGTTTTGGAAATCATCAATGCCTTGGGGGATTCATCGCATTTTACCTACGATGCGCTCGGCAGATTGACGTCGTCCGTCGATTACAACAGCAACACAATCACATTCGAATACGGCCAGATCGAATTACCAACCAAAGTTACATACGCGGATGGTTCGTTCGATTCCCTTGTCTACAACTCGTTTGGCCAACCAACTGAGCTTGAAATCTTCGAATCCAATGGCAGCTTGGTCGAACGTCATCAAGCGGAATACGATCCGGCAGGCAGGATCGTGCGGACTGTGACCGGCAGCGGTACGGAAACCAACGCGGCAAACTTCGAATCTCGTTGGTTTTACTCGGGCGACGCATTGGATTTCCAAGCGTTCGTAAGTCCTCTGTCTCTGGATAGCTCCGGAGCATTCCAAGAGACTCCAGCGACGCCGATTGATCAGCGAGACAGCCTGATCGCAGACATTCTGCTCGACGCCGAGGGTCGAATTCTTGAAAAAGTTGCCGCAAATGGATCGACAACCACCTATCGTTACGACGGAAACGGCAATCAGATTCTGTTGCAAGATCCCGTCGGCAACATCACCACTTGGGTTTACGATTCCGTCAACCGTGTCAGTGAAATGCGGGATCCGTTATTCAATGATGGAATGACGATCGAGCAAGCGATCGAGGCTTTAGAAACTCCTAGCGGCGCGGACTGCGAAAACGGAACCGGGGCGCAACACATTGTGACCCATTGCTATGACGCGGAAGGAAACCTGACGCAGTCCATTGATCGCAATGGTCGGAGAACAGAGTTTGCGTACGACCATGTCGGCCGACAACTTGAGGAACGCTGGTTCGATTTATCGGGTGACCTCATCAGTACATCGAGCTTCACCTATGACGTGGTTGGCAACATGTTGTCTGCATCCAACCCCGACAGTCTTTACGCTTACGACTACGATGTTCTGAATCGTGTAATCCGCGAACAAGTTAATCCGGATGGGAGTCGCGAGACGCCGCAGCTCACCTTTGATTTTGAATACGATGCCGAGGGGAATCGCGTCCGGTCCACCGATAGCCTGGGAGGGGTCATCGAATCCGAGTATGACGAACGCAATCGCTTGAGCGTTCGTCAATGGACGGGAAGCCAGATCGACGATGCCCGCTTCGAATTCGTTCACAACGCTGCAGATCGATTAGCAGAAGTCTTGCGATTCGATGACGCTCATGGTGATGACTTGGTGGCCAAGTCCGAGTATTCCTACAACTTAGCTGGCCGCGAAACGCGTCTTCAACATTTCGACGCCCTCGATCAAGTGCTGACGGATTACGACTACGAATACGACGCATTTTCGAGGCTGTCCAGTGAGTCTCACCACGGTGAAACCATCGCCTACAGCTATGATCCCGCCGGGCAACTGTTGTCGGCAATCAAGTCAGGCTTGGAAGATGAGCGATTCGGATACGACGCCAATGGAAATCGAACGGAGACCGGTCAGGTTATTGGGACGGGCAACCAATTGCTGTCCGACAGTGACTTCACTTATGAGTATGACGGCGAAGGTAATCTGGTATCACGGACAGACCGGCTATCGGGTGAGACGACTCAATTCATCTATGACCACGACAACCGTTTGACCGAAATCACCGTTGTTGACGCAGACGGCAATGTGGTCAGCGAAACCACGTTTACGTACGACGCGTTGGGGCGACGGATCGCCCGAGCCATCAATGGTGAAACGACATTCACGATTTACGATGGTGACAACGCCTATGCAGACTTCGACGCTGCCGGCAATGTGATTACCCGCTATCTATTCGCGGACCGTATGGATCAAGCGATCGCACGACAACGTGATGGAGAGAACCTCGCGTGGTACTTATCAGATCGCCAGGGAACGATTCACGACATCATCGACGCAACGGGAACGATTATCGCGCATGCTGATTACGGTGCCTTCGGAAATATGACCGGGACAACCAACGGCGCGGCATTTGATCTGTTCACGTATACGGGCCGAGAATCGATCGAAGGCGTGGACTTAATGTACTATCGAGCTCGAATCTACGATCCCGTTGGCGGGCAATTCCTGAGCCAGGACCCATTAGGATTTGATGCTGGAGATGAGAACCTCTATCGATATGTGTTCAACAGTCCCCAGAATGCGACCGACCCAACGGGTGAGTTCTCCGTCGTGGATTATGGCTTGATCGTAATTCTTGGCGCCGAAGTCGGCGTGGTCCTAGGCGGAGTTGCGACGGTCGTCTTGTTTGGCCCGATAACAGCGCTCGCATACTACATGTCCACCATCATCGAAGATCAGCAAGCCACCATCAAAGAGCAGCGCGAATTGATTGAGGAAATCTGCGACAAGTCACCCAACTGCCGATTGAAGTAAGCAACAACCGAATGGAGTGCGAAGGTTCTCCGCAGGAAGGTCTCAACACGATGACTACTCTGGAATTCAATGGAGTTGATGCGCAAGTGACACTTCTACGCATTTGCTTCGTCCCTTCTCGCTTCCGGGCCAAAAGGGCGACTCAATCGATTCACCACACGTTTTCTGAGGCCCCGGTGATCTCTGTGGCACAATTTCCGGCTTTTTCAGATTCCTGTTAACGATTCCCGTTCGCGTGCGGCATACGATTGGTCGGCATTTGTTTCGCATCGGTCGTGCTAATGGACGAAAATCAGAAACGAGAAGACTTCACGCATTACTGGCTGGAAGTTGAGCCTTCGGTATCGGCGTACGTCTTCGCGTCGATTTCCGGGTTTCATGATGCTGAAGACATGGTTCAGCGGATCGCTCAGGAACTGGCGCGTCGCTTTGATGAATATGACGCTCAACGCCCGTTCGTTGGATGGGCCTTGTGGATTGCGAAATCTCGCGTGATCGATTTTTATCGCACGCAGAACCGTGTGAAGGTTGTTTTCTCCGACGAACTGCTTGGCCAACTCGCCGACACGATCGTCCATCAGGCGGATGGCCGGAACGGCCGGCGTGAGGCACTCGAAGCCTGTCTTGATGAGCTACCGCCTAAGTCGCGGCGCATTCTCGATTTGCGGTACGTGGAAGAACGATCCGCGGAAGAGACAGCTCGGAGAATTGGATCGACCAGCGGTTCGGTGCGAGTCCTCTTGTCGCGTGTTCGGACCGTGCTTGCCACCTGCATCGAGCGACGCCTCGCAACGGAGAATGCATAATGCCGGTAGACGAGGACTTCATCGACCGCATTCTCGAAGGTGAAGCGTCCGAGGAAGAGGCCGCTGAATTTCAAACTTGGTTAGAGGTGCCGGAGAACCTCCAGCGGTATGTGCTTCGCGCGGAGTTGCATGCGGATTTACGTCGTTCCCTGAGACGCCGTCAGATTCAGAATCGAGCGTTGGAAGCGAGCGAGGATTGGGCTATTCCTGACACTAATTCGTCGCGGGAGAAACAGACCGCGACGGTCGTCCGCTCACAAAAGACGTACGTGTTGGCAGTCGCCGCGTTCGTGACCGCAGCCAGTGTCGTCTTCGCATTCTTACGGCTAAGAGGCGATAACGATTCAGGACCCGCGTACGTTTCCGTGGCTTCTGTTGTGAGTCACGTAAATGGCTTGCTCACGAGAGATGGTTCGAGTTGGGGCGATTCCCAGATCCCGGTTGGCAGTTACGAACTGAAAACAGGCTTGCTTAACCTGCAGTTCGGCGGGGGAGTTCTGGTTTACGTCGAGGCACCTGCCCGCTTCGAGGCCGTCAACGACAAGCGTGTCGTACTGCTTAGCGGACGCTTGTCGGCGAGAGTGCCTCCAGAAGGGATTGGGTTTACGGTGGAAACTCCCGAAGCGAGAGTCGTTGATTTTGGAACGGAGTTTTCCATCGATGTAGAGGACGGCGCGAGCGAAGTGCATGTGTTTGACGGACTCGTGCGCGTCCACCCCGGCGCAACCAACCAACGCGATGCCTCTCGGTCCGTTGAACTTCAGGCGTCGCAGGCACTGCGAATTGTTGATGGGACAACGGAAGTCGAAGACATCTCGATCGCGAATGACCGGTTCATTCGCAACTTTGACGAACCCAGGCTGAACTACGCTCGCGCGGTCAAGCGATTATCGCCGCTCGTCTACTACCGGATGCCGATTCGCGACCGAGGGTTGGTTTCTGAACCTCCCGAGTACTCTGGCGTCGTCTTGACGGGAAAAGGAAAGCGTCCGCCGCACGCCCGCGGCGTGTTCGTCGGCGGATCGCTGCGAGTGGGAGCCGATTCCACTGGTCGTGGCGGACGCATCGATACGCCGCCATTGCTTGGCTCCGGTCGATTCTCGTTAAGCGTGTTCGTGTATCTCGAAGCACCCGTGCACAACTCGCTCGTTGCTACCAACCTGAAGGATGAGCAAGGCAACTTTGCACTGTCGCTCGATGACAGCGGATTGCTGCGGGCAGTCATCAGGAGCAGCGATGGAATTCAATCGTCCATCTCGGGCGGCTCCGTCCTGCCGCAGAAGACGTGGCGACATCTCGTCGTAACCGCTGATGGTGAGCGATTGCAGTTCTACGAAGACGGGGAGCTTGTTGCGTCCACACGGTGTGCATCCATGGAAGTCAGCGACTCCAATACGATCTGGCTCGGGACCAACGAAAGTGCGACACAGGTGTGGGACGGCCGACTCGATGAGTTGGCGTTGTTCGACCGAGCACTCACGCAAGAAGAAATCGCACTGCTGAATCGCACCGCTCAAGAGGAGATTGCCAGATCGAGATGACGAATCAACAGAGACCACTTGCTTCTCGGCCATTTACACGGATGTTTACAGCTGCGATTTGTGTTCTGCCGATGCTCGGTACGTCGTTCACAACGGCCGCCGGCCGGCCCAACGTAGTGATCATCCTTGCGGATGACCTTGGATATGGAAGCCTCAACAGCTACGGCGCGGATGAGTCGCACGTACGAACACCCAACATCGACCGTCTCGCACACCAGGGCCGGCGATTCACGGATGCCAACACGCCTTCCTCGGTGTGTTCACCAACAAGGTATGGATTGCTGACCGGGCGATACGACTGGCGAACCGATCAGAAACATGGGGTTATCAACACGACCGATCCGCTACATATCGACACCGCACGGTCAACGATCGCGTCGCTTCTGAAGTCGGTTGGATACAACACGGCCGCAATCGGGAAGTGGCATCTCGGCTACGGCATCAAGAAGGCGGACTTCACAAAATCGCTGACACCGGGACCGCTGGACATTGGCTTCGACTATCACTTTGCCGTTCCGCAGAACCACGGAGACGCATCGGGAGTCTACGTTCGCAATCGGCAAGTCGTCGGCCTGCGCTCCGACCGCAACGTTCCCGCCGGCAAGTCACCCTATGGTCGAAACTTTATGGGCATCGATGCCCCTCAACGCGTCGACGAGAACGTGATGGATCAGCTGACGACGGACGCCGTCAGTTGGCTCGAAAAGCAAACTGCAAATACGCCTTTCTTTCTGTACTTCGCGCCCGTTGCGATCCACTTTCCTTACACACCGTCAGACAAGACCAAGGACCAAAGTGGAACGGGTCTTTACGGAGACTGGATTCATGAATTGGATCTGTCCATCGGTCGGATTCTTGACGCCATCGACCGAATGGAGTTGAGCGATGGAACATTGGTCATCTTCACCAGCGACAACGGAGGGGTCCTTATGACGGAGGGAGAACGCCCGGAAGCAATCGCGTATCGAGCGGGGCTCCGTCCGAACGGCCCCCTGCGTGGTCGCAAGCACAGCATTTACGAGGGTGGTTTTCGGGTCCCGTTTTTTGTCCGCTGGCCGGGGCAAGTTCCGCCGGGGACGGTTTGTGACGAAACGATCAACCTCGTCGACATCTACGCCACGCTTGCTGCGGTGACCGATCAGCCGCTTCCACGAGACGAAGATGTCGCCGAAGACAGCTTCAACGTCTTGCCGGCATTGCTTGGTACGCCACACGAGGAACCGCTACGGCCGTCGATGATTGTCCACAGTCCCAACGGAAACTACGCCATTCGACGTGGTCCGTGGAAATACATCGAAGGCAAACCCAGTACCAAGTTGAAGCGAGTTCCGAGACGCGATGAACTTCGCGCTCAGCTTTTCGACCTCCGCGATGACCCGAGCGAGAAACACAACGTCATCAACGAACATCCCGATGTCGCCAACAGATTGGCAAAGTTGCTTGAGCAGCATCGCACCGCTGGAAGGACATCGACGCGCACGCCACAACGAGAAAGCACGCAATGAACAAACACCTTCCTTCATTCCTATCGCAAGTGTTCCTCGCGTACTTGCTGTTGTTTGTCGTCTGTTCAGAGACGCAGGCATCGGATGAGCGACCGCCGAACATTGTTTTTCTGTTCGCCGACGATCTTGGCTACGGCGATCTCGGATGCTACGGGCATCCTTACGCGCGCACGCCTGCACTCGACCAGCTAGCGAAAGAAGGCACACGATTCACTCAGTATTACGTGACGGGAGTAACCTGTAATCCCAGTCGTACCGGGCTGATGACGGGACAGTTCCCGGCTCGTCTCCCGAAGTACGCGGCAGACTTCGGATTCGGGGACCGCATCACGATCACAGATCTGTTGAAAAAGCGAGGATACCAAACAGGTCACTTTGGCAAGTGGCACATAGGGCCGGATGACCATGATGGAGTTTATGGAATCGATACGGTCAGAACGATTGGCAAGAGTCGTGACCGAACGGTAGGTCGAGACAACGACCTCTACTCCGCCGCAATACAGTTCATCCGCGACAACAAGGACAAACCCTTCTATGTGAATGTCTGGGGGCACGCGACACACTTCCCTGTGAACACGCCCGCGGAGCTGGTCGATCCGTTCAAAGAAGTGGCTGTCGAGCGCAAAGACTTCTCGCCAACCATGCAGCACAAGTTTGAAGAGTGTCTGGCGATTGGCGGCAACCTTGATGAATCGATGCGTCAATACCTTGGCGACGTCTACCAAATTGACTTAAACGTTAGGCGAATCCTGGATTTGCTGGACGAACTGGGGCTTCGCGAGAACACCATCGTGGTCTTCTCCAGCGACCACGGCCCCGCACCAGTGACTCTCGGGAAGAAAGGTGCACGTGAATTCTCCAACAACATGCTGGGCTACGCAGGACAGTTTCGCGGAGGCAAGCACGATCAGTATGAGGGCGGCACGCGAGTCCCGTTCATCATTCGGTGGCCGGGTAACGTAAAGGCTGGCCGTGTGGATACCACGAGCGTCGGCTCATTCATTGATTGGCTGCCAACGCTCGGTGCGATTGCAGGCATCGACAACTTGCCGAGTAACCTCGACGGCGAGGACATCTCCGACGCATGGCTGGGAGCTGATCACCAGCGTACAAAGCCACTGTTCTGGAAAACCAGCAGTACCGGCAGTGCTCCCGCGATTCGAGTGGGCATATGGAAGCTCCACCTCAATCGAAAACGCGATAAGGGAGTCGAACTTTACGACCTCGACGCCGATCCCAGCGAAAGCAAAAACGTTGCTGCCGAAAACCCGAAAGTGGTGGCCCGCCTCACAAAGCAACTGCGGGACTGGGTCACGGAATTGCCAACGCAATATGAAAAGACCAAAGACCGATGAAACGTATGAACGACGTCGTGCTCTGCTCGTTCCTTGAACCTACTGGATAAGCATCGCGAGATCGCGCGATGCGACGACTGGCAATCATTGAGACGGATCTTCGCTAGAACTTACGGCCGGTGAGAGTTGCTAACGGACCATAAACATTGGTCATTGCAGACTCCAAGGCCTAGAAAATGCAGCGACACAATCAGAACGAAGAGAAAAGGAACAGACCGCCAATGCGATTCCCACCCGCGCGATCAAGCGTCGCTTGCCTGATCATTTCGTTGTTCACGTGTTCGGTCGCCGCAGCCGCGCCGCCGGACCAACCCATGAATGTACTGTTTCTAGTTGCAGATGATTTGAACAGTTGGCTGCTTGACGATGCCGACCGGTACGCAGGCAAAGTTGTTGCTCCCAATCTACGCAAGTTGGCAGCGAGTGGTGTCAACTTCACGCGGGCCTACACGGCAGCACCCGTTTGTTCACCGTCACGAACAGCCTTCTTTTCTGGCGTAAGTCCGTGGCACTCAGGGCACTATCACAACGCGTTGCAGGTTCAACAGAGCAAGCCGTTAGAAAACGCTCTTTCGTTGGCCGGATGCTTCAAACAAGCCGGTTATACCACCGCCGGATTTGGGAAGATTACTCACGGCTGGGATCAGAAGGAACACTGGGACAACAAGCTCGGGCACAAACGAGATCCTGCTCCGCCGGGCTCTCCGTTAACTCCGATTGGACGAGGCGAACAGGACTGGGGGCCGATTCACCTTGATGAAGCGGAAATGAACGACACCCGTAACGCTGATGCGGCCATCGCACAGCTTCAGCAAGAAAACGGTCAACCGTTTTTCATCGCGATGGGCACGTTCAATCCTCACATGCCCTGGTATGTACCTAGAAAATACTTCGACCTGTTTCCGATGGACGAAGTCACCACTCCGCGGCTCCTGAAGAATGATCTCAACGATGTGCCACCGCTTGGCGTTGCCGTGACGGCTGGCAAGAGCCGGTTTGTCGACAGCGTCCTCGGACAAGGCCTTCATAAGGGTGCCGTTCAAGCTTATCTGGCAACAACGGCTTACGTGGACGCGCAGATGGGTCGAGTGCTAGATGCGCTGGACGAGAGTCCCCACCGAGACACTACGATCGTGGTATTCCTGACCGACCACGGCTTTCATTTAGGCGAGAAAAACCATTGGCAGAAAGCCACGCTGTGGGAAGAAGCGACTCACTGTCTGCTGATGATCCGTGTCCCCGGAGTCACAAGTCCGCGAAGTGTGAGCCAGCGGTTTGTCTCGCTGCAGGACATCTATCCAACTCTGGCTGAACTGTGCGGTTTTGAGAGCCCTTCTTATCTGGACGGGCGATCATTGGTTCCACTGCTGAAAGATCCGGACTCGAACTGGGACAGCACAGCGATCACTTGCCTGTCGGACAAGAGCCATCCTGAACAGGGATACGTCACCATCCGAAACGAAGTTGGCCGCTACATCCGCTACGAACAGGGGCAGGAGGAGTTCTATGACACTGCCCAAGACCCGCGTGAATGGACGAACCAGATCGACAACCCAAAGTACGCCGCGACGATCAAAAAGCTGAAAGACGCCGTTCCGTCACTGTCGACAATGGCCACTCCCCTGCCACCGGTGAAAAGAAAACCCAAAAACTAGCGATGTTTCGTAGGATCTCGTAGGTCACGCTCCGCGTGACGCTCTTCGTAATGGATGAGGCTACGAATCCCTCCCTTCTTTTCTAACGGAGAAGAATTCAATAAGACGCTACGATCGCGGAGCGATCGGCGACACTCTTTCACAGCCTCTCCGCATGACGAAGACAAGAATTGGCGTCACGCACAGCGTGACCTACGTGAGCAGAGGGATTCGTTGCCTTATCCTTTACGGACGCAAGAAACCACCAGGCGGTTGGATCAACTCGAGCAAACAGGAACCCACTTGAATTCACAAACTCAAAGTCATGCTTCACGCCGAACGGTGTTGAGGTCGATCGGTGCGACCACCTCGCTGCTCGCGTCTGGCTTGCTACCGAAAGCGGTTCATGCTGCACCCTCAGCGGCCGGGAATGATACGTTGCGAGTCGGTTTGATCGGCGCCGGAAATCGGGCTAAGTGGCTGACACGTGCCTTGTCGCGCGAATCGCATCGAGCCGAACTGGTCGCTGTCTGCGACTGCCACCTTCCGCAGATCGATGTCCTAGCGGCTGACAACAAGAAAGATCCGCAGACCGGTGATTCGTGGAAGCGTTATCAGAATTACGAGCAGATGTTCGCGCAGGAAGAACTCGATGCCGTCATGATTGCGACGCCGGATCACGTGCGAGTGCGTGCGGCGATCATCGCTTGTGCCAAAGGCTTGGATATCTATGCGGAAAAGCCGCTCAGCTTCAGCATTCCGGAGGGTCGCGCGTTGGTCGAAGCTGTGCGGAAGCATCAGCGCATCCTTCAGGTCGGCACGCAACAACGAAGCACGCCGATCAATCAGTATGCGTGTGAGTTCGTGCGCGAAGGTGGACTGGGTAGAGTTTCGACGATCCTCGTAAAGAACTACTCAACGTCTCAGCCAGCGATGGGCCTTGAACAGCAGTCCGTCCCCGAAGGCATGGATTGGAATCGATTCTGTGATCAGGCACCGTTGTTGGATTACCACGAGCAACTCCATCGTCGATGGCGGAAATACGATGCGTTTACAGGAGGCCCCATTTGCGACCGTGGTTCGCACGCATTGGACATGGTTCACCTTGCCATGGGATGGGAGAACGTTGCGCCAACGCGGATCGAACCCACGACCGAAGCGAAAGACTACTGGGATCGCGGCGTGAGACTTTACTACCCGGATGGCACGGTCATTCGCTTGGAGAGTTCCGGCGGACCGGCCTTCGGTGGCATTTTTATCGGCCAACAAGGCAAGATCGAAATCAATCGTGGTCGATTCGCGTGCAACCCGAAGAATCTGCTCGCTCCATTCACCGGGTCGCAAACGGAATCACACGTCGCTAACTGGCTGGACTGCATCGGATCTCGCGAACAACCCAATGCGCCGGTGGAAGTCGGTCATCTCATCACCAGCGTCGCGCATCTAATCAATATCTGCCGGATGACGGGCCGGACCATCCACTGGGACGCTGACAAAGAGCAGATTATCGGCGATGACGCGACGAACGCTTTATTGACAAAAGAACGGCGTCCCGAATTCTCACTTCCCACGGTTTAGGTCCAAGGAATCTCAATGCGTTTCAAGTCACTCGATCGTGTGGATCGCGCGACAGCGCATCCGTATGTCTCAACGTTTCTGTTTGTTGCCGTCTCGTTCTGCACGAGTTCCGCCTTCGCCGATGAATGGACCACGCTGTTCGACGGCAAGAGTCTCG
Organism: Planctomycetota bacterium; assembly: GCA_039179795.1. GTDB lineage: Bacteria > Planctomycetota > Planctomycetia > Pirellulales > Pirellulaceae > Rubripirellula. Next base: position 33,753 of record JBCDEM010000048.1, read on the forward strand.
ACGGCTGGAAACCATCTCGCGACAACACGCAATTCATCTTGTCCGACGGAGTCATCGTTGGCACAAGCTCAGCTCAAACTCAGTTTCTCCACACGATCGAAGCGTTCGGTGATTTCGAACTCGAGTTGGAAGTCAAGCTACACGACACGGATCTGAATTCCGGTATTCAGATTCGAACTCAGCTGACGCGTACGAACGAAGCTGGCAAAGTTCGATCGTCCGTTCATGGACCACAGGTCGATATCGGGAAATCACCTGGACGGTCCGGCCAACTATTTAACCAAGGCAACGGCGCCTGGATCACCCCCAAAGAGGAACTGGTCCGGAACGAACGGATGGTCAACGGTCAGTGGAACAAGCTGCGAGTCTTGGCTGTTGGTCCACGCATTCAAACCTGGATCAATGGTAAGCAGGTTGCGGACGTAACGGAAGAGGAAGCCTATGCCAACTATCCTTCCGGCGTCATCGCGCTGCAGGTCCACGGTGTCAAGAAGTCACCTGAGAAAGCACGCCACGTTTCGTTTCGATCGATTCGAGTTCGCAACATACGATCAGATAGCGTTGAGCAATAGGATGAGTTCTTCCGAGCAAACATCGACTCGTCATACCGATCCGGAAACATCCATGAAGCCAGTTCGAATAACCACGCAAGCAAGCCTGTCTTTGGTATTCGCATTCCTGCTCGCCGGCACAGGCTTGGCGGCAGAGAAACCCAATATCGTCTTGCTGTTGATTGACGACTGGGCATGGAACGGCACGCCGGTTCCGATGAACGAAGCCATGGAAAACTCACGCATGCCGGTCTTGCAGATGCCCAGTGTCGAACGACTGGCTCGCGAGGGAATGACGTTCACGAACGCTTATGCCTCGCCGCAATGTTCTCCATCGCGCGTCTGTATTCAGACGGGACAATCCTCGCCACGGAACGGTTTCACGGTGTTCATGAACGACCGTGGACAAGACGACTTCGATGAAAAGGGTTACCCGAATTTCCCGGTGATTCCCTGCGTGTCGGACATGACCCTTGACGCGGACGTGGTGACCATTCCCGAGGCTCTGAAGCCGCTTGGTTATGTCAGCGCTCACATCGGCAAGTGGCACATGCGGGGCGATCCCGGTGACGAAGGATATGGGCTGCACGACGGCGACACCAGCAACAAGCCAGGCAACACGCTGCCTGCCGGTGCGCAGCAACGATTGCCGGACGACCTAACCGATCCGAAGCTGATGTTCAGCGTCACGGAAAAAGCATTGGAATTTATGAGCAAGCAGGCCCAAGCCGGCCAGCCGTTCTATCTGCAGATCTCACATTACGCGATGCACGAAGGTCGTGAGTGCCTGCCGGCGACGCGCGAAAAATACACGCAGCACCCGCTCGTGCAAGCTTACTACCGCAAAATCGGGAAGACAGCCGAGACGGTACGACGTAAAGAGGATCCGGCCATCTGGCTGGGAATGGGCAACGACCTCGACGGACGGATCGGAGCCGTGCTCAAACGTATCAGCCAGTTGGGCATCGAGGACAATACCTATGTCGTACTGGTCTCCGATAACGGTTACCGCCACAAAGAGCTTCAATTGACGGAGGGACTCAAGCAGCCTCACCATGCTTCCAAGTGGTGGGCCTGGCAAGGCGGTATTCGTGTTCCAATGATCGTCCGAGGCCCCGGCATCCAGGCGGCTTCTGTCTTTCGTGGCAACGTCGTTAACTACGACTTTCTTCCGACCTTCGTGGAATGGGCCGGTGGTGATCCGGACGATTTGGAAAACATCGATGGCGTCAGCCTGGCGTCCTACATGGCGGGAGTTTCACCGACGGAAACATTCCTACAGCGAAACCTCTATTTCCATTACCCGCACTATCGAACGACCATGCCACATTCCGCCGTCGTCTCAGGTCATCGTAAGCTGCTGCATTTTTACGAGCGACCGGACATCCCGATGCTCTTCGACCTTGCTGATGACATGAGTGAAGTCCACAACCTTGCGGCAACGCACGCCGAAGAACACCGCCGACTCTACGACGAGATGATGGACTACTTCAGCAGCGTCGCAGCTCGTATCCCCAAACCAAACCCGAATTACGACGCGGCTGTCTACAAGCAGTCGAAGGAATACGACAAGCGTCTCCAATGGGGTCCATTCACGGGCAGCAGACCGCTCGATGACGACGAAAGATGAACCGCATAGCAACTGCCAACCGTTACATCGGTGCCGTTGTCGCCAAAGTGGTCACCGGCGTCACGGCGACATCGGTCGGAGATGATGCGCGACTTTTCTTCAACCAAATGGCTTCAACTCTTTTCAATCGCCGACACACGAAACGGCTCTCTTGATTCACGGCGATTGTCAAAGGCCTCGGTGATCTCGGCGGCACACGTCGAAGGCCCACGGATACCGCCAAATTGATCGCAAACCGAAAATGTCACCTTTTTTTGACATTTTGATCATCCACCTCTTGGAGTCGCTCGATAAACATGTCACTATATGGTGACATGAATACTCGACACAAAAACTCGGATCAGATTTGGAAGGCTTTGGCGGATGCGACTCGCCGAGAGATCCTCGATTTCCTGGCGGAACGCCCGCGAGGAACGGGTGAGGTCGTCGCCAAATTCGATGGAAAGCTTTGCCGCACGGCCGTGATGAAACATCTTTCCATTCTGGCAGATGCCAACCTGGTGCTTATTCGTCGAGAAGGACGCAATCGCTGGAACTACCTCAATCCAGCCCCGATCCAGGAGGTGTGCGACCGCTGGGTCAGCCGCCATGTCAAACAAGTAGCGTCTTCGATGGCGAAGTTGAAAGAACTCGTTGAAGAACGCGAAAGCACGAAGCCCACCAAGAAAATCAGTAGAAAACCAACCACTCGGACACCCAAAGCAAATTGAAAGGATCGGCATGACTCGAAACCAAAGTACGGCAACGTGCATCAACTATGAATTGGAGGTTGACTTCGCTGCCTCGATCACGAGCGTTTGGGAAGCGCTCTTGCAAGAGACGAATCTTTGGTGGTCCAGCGACTTTCACATGGTTGGGCCCGATTCCCACGTCGAGTTAGATACCGAACCCGGAGGAAAAGGGCTCGTTGAGACGGCGCCCGATGGAAGCTTCTTGCAGTGGTATCACGTCCAAGCTTTCCTGCCCGAACAGCGCAAGATTTTCTTGATTGGATTTCTTGCACCCGAGTACGGAGGACCATCAACCTCGAGCCTGCGGCTGTCTTTAGAGCCAACAGACGATGGCTGCAAACTAATGATCCAAGATTCGCATGTGGGAGATGTGAACACACAGACCGCCGAGTCGATGGCCGAAGGATGGAGCGTCGTTTTTGGCGATGGACTCAAAAAACATGTCGATGCGAAGTAAGCAGTCTCTTTCCAATTCTTTAGGAGTCAAAGTGTGTTGAAACTTCTGTCCATGATGATGCTTTGGGCTTTTTTCGCTGCCGTCGGGCAATGTGACGAACAGGTCGAAACGGTACCAAGCAAGCAGGGAAACGGCGTTTCGATACCAGCCCCCATACAAACACTCGTTTCCGGATTCAATCAGGGATCTGCTGAGAACATGGGTACGGCGGTTAGTGAAACTTGCGAAGTGCGATACGTCGACGATCAAGGGAAATCAAGCCTTGGCTCGCGCAGCCGTCAGGAGTTAGTCAAGCAGATGGACGGCTACTTTTCGCATATTAAGGAACCGCGAAGTCAACTTTCACAAGTGACGATCTTCGGGCGATTCGTGTCAGCAAGAGAGAGTGTGAGTTGGCGCAAGGGTGACAAGAGACTCACACAGTTTTCCCTCGTCGTCTTCGAGCTGGAGGAGAAAGCCGATCGCATCGCTCGAGTTTGGTATTATCCGGCTCAGCGCGAAGAGGATGTGCATGAGCCTCACAAAGACAGCCCCAAGCATCCGAGTGAAGAATGACCTCGCGAACGCGACATCACAACCTATGCATCACTCCTCGCTAGATCGTGCCCTGTTCGCGACAACCGATGGGCGAAGCAGACTGCGAGCGGCGTAACATAACAGCCGGCAATTGAGCAGCGCGAACAGGTGGTTGAAAATGTCCTGGCACGTCTTCGCTCGTTGGGTCGTGCGATCGAGACGTTCCAGGTCCGTCATCCTGCCACTGAGTGCGGGCAGTAATCCGGCATATGCGTTCAAGTTTTCTTATCAGTGTTTTAAATCAACATTTTTTGAACGTTGCAACGTAATTCGATTTCGCCGAGGTTGGGGCAAAAGTGCGTGGATAGTCGGTACCCGAAAGATCATAAGCAATCCGGAATTCTCCGTCGTTGATCGATTCTACAATCGCAAAAAAAGTCCTGCCGGCATTTGGTCCATCGTTCCCATCGATCTTCATCCTGATCGGACTGGCATCGACTTGAATTTCACAGTCTCCACTGTCAATCGTTCCAGCCAAGTTTACTAGGTATCGTGCTTCGCTCAGGGTGAGTCTTGTGGCCAAGACAATCTCTTCCGGCAAGGTTTCGCCTGCCAAAGTACCCGATAAAGCCTGCCAGTCTCCAAAGAGCCAATCCTTGTCGTTTTGCATGATCTCTCATTCTGTAAAGCCGCAGCAAGAATCCATGTAAGTCCGTTGTTTGGGGGCGGGTCGACTGCGTTAGGCTGCTGACCAGGCCGTGCTAACGCTCGCACGTTGCACCATATTCGTCCCTCAAACCAACGGAACAAGCAATGTTGATTCTCGCCATCGATGTCGGCAAAGGCAACTCAATGTGCTGTTCCAGAACTCCGGTTTCTGGTCGCCATACCGCCCTTGCCGCCATCACCACCGGAGCAAGACACCGTCGCGCGTTAGGTTCCGCACTCGTCGACGAGCACAATCGCCTGCGTTTCTACAACATCTATGCTGAGCTTCTTTGCTTGTCGCTTTGGTCGCTTTTTTTCATTGCGTATCAACGATGGGTCACGTAAAGGCGGCGACAACCGGGACTTAAAGGATGAGTGACCATCACGCTAGGGAAATTCGAGGTCTTCGGTTCATCGAGTGGTTCACCTCGATTCTACTACTCTTGTTGGTTACTTGGTGTTGAAAACGGTTGATGGGCGCCAAATGGATCGTCAACATCAATTGAAACCGAATCAGTGTCGTTGAGGTTCACCCTATGGCTCGTCGGTTCATGGCACCGCCGAACCACGGTAATCCCAGGGTGTGATTTGCTGAAACGCGAAATAGCATCGTTCCATTGCCTGAACTCGATTGACTCATTCGCGATGGGCGATAGCTTGTCGACAGACAAGTGCTTCAATTGGGTGAACGCGCTCAGATTGTTGATAAGAGCTGGGTTCGACTCACCGCTGAATTCGACGCAAGTAACACGGTTAAAGGCATCTAGTCCGATCCATCTAATTGGAAACGGAGCACAATTCTCGACGTAGATGTTGTTTCCGGTCCACGTGGTGAAAACGAGAGGCATGTTGTCGGTGTGGAACGTGCACATTGTGTCGCCACTGACCCGATTGATCTGTTGAATCGCGAGCAACTCGCTGGAACGTAGCGCAGCGTTGTGCGAGTAATAGGCAAATGAGGTCGCACAGAGAAGTGTGAATACCGCTGCGTGTCGGATCGAAAATCGAATCTTCATGTATCACCGGCAAACGGTCGTGTAAACCGAGTTCACCCCCGATCATCTATTGGTGAACGCGCCGATGTCACTCCGGTGCTTGGGTTATCCTTGATCACGAGATTCGATTCCAGCAATATCCGCTAAGTCCTTGGGGCGAACCGTTGCCATTTTGCTGGCGATCAAATCTTCACATCTTCACGTCCAATGACTGGGGGCGTCACATTCTCCATACTTAAACTTCCACGCGGTCAACGTGGGTGGCCAAACCATCAAGACGCGCTGCCGGCGAGACAGAAGACGTATTGGTCCACGGCTAGAGCTCGGAATCGTGCAAGTTGACGATATCGATTTGGTAGGGTGAATTTACCACAACGCGGGTTATTAGATCAGTTTTAATCATCTTGTACGTGCGGGAAAGCGATTTCATCGGCGAAAATGTCTGAATCTTGCACCAGTTGTCATCGCGTTCTTCGATGTGGGCAATTTCATAGTGATCTTCGTCATTCGAAGAGTGCAAGCACAAACTGGCGTACGATCTATTGAGTTCGTCAATCGCACTGGCAAAATCAGTGGACTCAAGATTTACGTTTTGCGGAGCGCCGCGCGCATCAACCAGCAATCGTATCGCTCTGTGCTCTCGATTGCCCCAGAACATTTCTTCGACCTGATCGAATTCAAACACCGCGAAACCCTCGTAGTCGCCCGCACTTGCGAACAGATGCATCGTGATTAGCGAATCCGAAACGTGGCATAACAGTCCAGTCAATTCCTCGTCGTGACAGTTGCGTTCGATTGAGACTAGTTCATTCGCAGCAGCGAGTTTTTCGAGTTCTTGAAGTAGCATTGTGTTTAAGCGGTAGGGAAGTTTCGTAGCCGGACAACGGCCGTCACCGAGGACGCGCGAAAGACTTACCATAGCCAAATCGCTCGGCTCGCGTCCTTCGGTGCATTCATTGCTGGGCGATTTTCTCAGTGGCGTTTGAAGCGAGCAATCCAAACTAAATGCCCCGGGGGATTTCGTGTTGTTCAAGCATCTCCACGATTTGCTCGATTGAAGCTCGATCTTCTCCAAATTGGTCGGGAAGCGTGATGTACGGACCAAACGGACGCGCACTGACCGATCAATTTCCGAAACAGGCACGCTCAAGAAAATCTTCCAGCTGCAAAACAATCGGTCGACGAAAGTGAAACGCAAAAACGAGAGAAGTTCCACCCTGCGGATCAGAATCCGCGCCCGCATCGCGGCTTCAAGCGAGTTCGAAGAATCGGCTCGCTTGCCGCAAGCGTCACCCATCGCTTGACAAGCAAGCGTAAAGCGATTGCATGGTTATCCGAAACCTGACCGCGCGAATCAATACTCTTTGCTTTCGCGAGCTGATGACATTTGGTCCAAGGCTGATCTGTATCCAAGCCAAAACGCGTCTTGCCCAATGATCATTGCGTCGAGTCCGCCACGTACGTCTTTGATTGATTTGTAGTGATGCTCTCGTTTGTCTGATTCGGCTTCAACTGCCCATTCCCATCCCATCCTGTGGCGGACCAGGTGGTACTCGTGCATGTCGATGCGCGTCTCGCCTGCATTCCACCGGCAGCTTCTCAAATTCAGCAAGGTTACAAACGGATTCTAACTGACTCGGTTCACAACGGGCCGAAGAAGCGTTACCCAAGAAGACGCCCTCAGATCAGCCGGGCTTATTGAAGAGAACCCTTGAACATCGGCTCGTGCCTCGCGATGTCAAGGCTTAATGGTTATGTGCACTCTTTCCCCACGCTCTCGCCGGCCGAGGCGACGGTTGCGGGTGACGTTGTCGGCACGCCCGCCTTGCCAAGCGCGGCCAGCAGCGCGTCGCAGTCACGACAATTGAAAGTGTAGGAGCGGTTTGTTCGGTTGGTAGCAATCTGAACGCCACGGCCATTGCGAACGATGTAGGCAATCCGGCCGGGACGCCAACGCCAGCCAAAACCTCCCCAATGGGTCCAGCGAATGTCAACCCGTTTGGCCTCGGTGATGTCCGAGTAGTCAAAACGTCTGTTCCATCCGTTGAATCCGAACTGGAGACCGAATCCGTCTTCACGCACGAAGTAGGTCCATGTGGACCAAATCAAGTAGAGAAGGACAACGACGGTCGGGATCAGCGTCATGACAAACGGTGTTCCTCCGGCAAGGCCCCAACCTTGCTCGACAATCCTCCACCCCCAGAACGCATAGATGACGACGCAGACCAGAAACGTGATCGCAAATGCCCAGGCAAACCACGGCCTCTCGCGTTCGGAGTACATACTATTCCAATGGATGCTAGAGAAACACTTCACGTGACTCGCGGCTGCTTCGGCACATAGCGTTAACGGATCACGGGGACCGAGAGACTTGGTGACCATCACTCAATAGCAACGCGAGGTCTCCCGCGCATCCGCTGATTCGTCCCATTCTACGTTGGTATCGTTGTTGACAAGCAACCTGCAATCGTCGACCGAAGCATCTGTATTTCGTAACGGGGGCCAATCAAGGAGACTTTTGATTGTATGCCTGACAAGCTTGTCCGAGATTGGACGCTTCGAATTGTGCTGAATCAAAACCGACAGATGTCCGATCACGATCACCCTACCAACGGCCATAAAGGGAGTCCTCGTCGTTCTCGCTAACCATTGCGTAGGAGAAAGTGTCCGCCCCGATGCCAGCAGGAGTGCCGCCTTTCAGATCGAGTTTTTCCGTCGCGGCCTTGAGGAATCGAGGTTGCATTACCCCGGTGAATCCAATAGCTGGAAATCGCTTTCGGTCAATCCAAACGGGGTTGGCAGAAGTGGCAAATTCAATTATTTCTTCTGCCTCATTTTCAAATTCGAATTTGATAGGCTTTGACAAGAGTGCAATGACGAGTTCGTCTTCATTCGAGCGATGCCAGATGTTCAATGACCAGTCGCCTTTGCGGCGCCGGTCCACTGAACGCTTCCATGAGGAATCGAGTTTCGGGTCAATTGGAGGATAAGAAGCATCGCATATCAGCAGCGTAAAAACGATCGACATCGCAATGCCAGCTTGCATCGTGGATACTCCTTTCATCAAATTTTTGCATTCCGAACTGACGAACGGTGGGCATAACCGAGTCGCGGGAGTTGACTAACCACTTCAGAAAACGCACCACCGCGACTTCGGTGCAATCCGTGGTTCGTCCGTTTACGGCGCGACGAGAACGCCGTCCAACACCAGACGATCTCGATCGAGTTCTTCGCCACCATTTATCGTAACCATCGCCTTGACGATTTGCGGAACAGTATACGGAGACAACCGGTATACCGCGCCATCACCAAAAAGCACCGCTGGCCCGCGTGGGTGATCGCTGGAGATAGACAGCGTGGCTGAATCGTTGACCACAAAAGACATGTGGGTAGCATCAAAATCAACTGGCTCAAGCCAGTGTATGTCGCGAGAGCGCGTCTCTGCGACTGCGATGGTTGTTTCTAGGCCATCAGTAATTTCATCCGGCGTGCGAAATCCTCCCGGTTTGCCAAATGCTGACGCACCGACAACCATCAAGTACGCGGTTTGATGTGTACCGTCACCATCCTTAGGGCACGCGTAGGCTCCAGGCATACCGTAAATAACAAGTTCGTCGCCCTTGGTCGGCAAAGGGCGAGAGTCGAGCGAATAATTGAGGTCGCTATCCCACGATTGTTCGTAGTTGTAGTTGGAGTGCATCGAGGATGCCATTTCGAAGCCAAGCGAACCACGCCGAACAAGTCCACCGGCAGCTTCACCCCTTTAGAAAACGTGCAAACGACTTCTAACTGACTCGGTTCACAACGGACCGAAGAAGCGTTACCCAAGAAGGCGACCCCAGGTCAGCCGGGCTTCTTGAACAGAGC
>JBCDEM010000085.1:0-3872 GCA_039179795.1 Planctomycetota bacterium
GCTCCGCGGCGAGCCTTCGAGCGATCATACGCGCTCGTGTGCTCAGCTTCCTCGGGGCTTTCGGCGATGGCCGCTCTAACCGGATTGAGGTCGACGTACATCGCACACGCCAGCAGTCCCGCCTCGTCAACGATCCTCTGGCACTTAAAACGTCCTTCCCAGAACCTACCGGTGCATTCGTCTTGTTTGTTTGCCATCCGAGCAATCGGTTCAGAGAGTGCCCTCATGAACCACGAGATATCAGAGAGTCTTCTACGGATCTCAGCGATTCTTTCCTTGTCACGACTAAGGGTTTTGACATCGTTTTCGGTCGGCTCGGCAAGATGCTCCTCGAGTCTTCTGCCGGGGAAGACACGCAGCCACCGAATGGCAACTTCTTCATTGCTCCACTGGGCAACAACATCGGGCCGATTTCGGAGGATCTGGTGCAGATGATTCGAGAGAATCGCGTAGGAGAGCACATCGACGGCAAAGACCGAGGCGAGGGCTTCCATGCGCCTGCGAATCCACTCTTTTCTGAAGGAGAAGTCTTTTCCAGATGCTCGATCGACGCCAGCCAGAAACGCTCTGCGGACGCATCGCTGCACAACATGCACGACGCAAACCTCGTTCGCATCAAACTGCTCAGCGCGTTGTGGTCGTGTCATGACAATCTCCTTTAGTGAATGCAGCGAGGAGGATAATGGTTTTCATTGAATCAAACAATATGTATGATGGGTGGCACCATTCGTTTACTGTCGCAAATAGGACGTATGCGATCAAGCCAGGCATATCGTTGGGGTCTATCTTAGGTAACTTACAAATAGTTCTGAAAGCAGATACAACAGATCATAGAACATTCGATCGGCGAGACAGCCCAATCACCGACGATCCAAACCCAAACCAGCAACCAGTGTTTTGAGTCCACTTGACTTTGAAGAATTCTAGGCGACGAAAGTCCTTGCCGACCCATCACTCCTTCTTTCATAGATAGGGCATTGATGGACTCACACGCAGCTTCTAGCAACGCTCCGCTCACCTGACAAATCGACCGGAGAGGAACCGAATGGCGCCATCCATTCATCGTTGCAGCATGCCGGATCGTTCTAGCTCTTTTATTGGACGGCGCCTCGGCTAGCGATTCGAAACGTCACTTAGCTCACACAGATCAGCTCGTAAAGCAAACCTTCACGCTCACTTGGCCGCGGTGATGGTGTTGAGAGGGTCTATAGGGGTGTCCGACACTTTTTCTTCTTCCTGAGCACTGACCTAACGATTAAAGATGACTCGCATGAAGATCCAGGTTGACGTCAAAGACGCGAAGGCCACAAAACAGAGACGATCAAAATTGCGTTTCGGGATTCGAGACCTTATCGCCGCAATGACGATCGCGGGTTTGTTGATCGCGCTGCTAATGACCCGATCCGAGAATAAAACTCTTAAGGAGCAACTGATTGAATCCAGGCCAACGCCATTCATTGAATTCCCCTTGAGGAACCCCGTTGAAACGGCGTACGCAAGCCGATTTTCCATCCGCTTCGTGGACCGACTCTATCCGATTGACTATGAATTCAAATCAACACCGAAAGCGGCATGGAAGCTGATGTCGATTTCCGATGGAACGACCCTCGCCGAATCGGAAGCACCGGTCGATGAAGAGTCCAAAGTATTTCAACTGGGTATTGGCCCCAACGAAGCACTCCCCGGTGGCTTCTACGTGATCGAAGTCACGATCCTTGACGGAGACCTAGAAGTAACAAGTCAGTGGCGCGTTATTCGAATCAAAGAGTAGCGATCGGAAGGGGGAACCGAATGGTGCCATCCATTTCTTCGGCGTGCTGCTTGATGGAGGTGCTATGGGGTGGGAGGGGCTATGGGGTGTCCGACAACTTTTCTTCTTTCAGGACATCCCGGCGAGTACTACCCTGACATGCCGCCCGATCCGGTCATGTATCCGGCCGAAGACGAAGAGGGGTCAATTGGTGATGAGAGCCAATCGAGTCAGTGACGCTTCTTGCTTTTCCTCATGACGCCGTATTGGTAGTGAAGTTACCTGGTTTGACCACTGCAAGGCACGTTAGACAAACAAAGATCCAGGCCGTCCTAACCCCTTCTTCTCTAGCTGAACAGATTCTCATTTAGGAACTGGTATCGATCGTGTCCCTTGCCGTAGTACTTTGCCGCGTACTTGGCGAGCGATCTTTTAAGACCTTTGCGATCATCCAGGGAATCCTTGTAATCAGCAGCCGTTCGCTCGTCCACCATCGCGAGAATCGCATCGTACAGATCCTCCTTTGCCGCATCCTTCATTTTTCGCTCGGTCAATTCCATCAGGAGGGGGCGGAGTTTTCGTTTGACCCCGACCGGTGATCGAGAGTTGTTGAGATGCGACAAAGCTGCGCGCATCATTGGGATCGTCGGATTCGAATCCAAAATCTCAACGATTTTTGGCCACTTCGTGCGTTCGTTGATGCTGGACGTCCAGTAGATAGCCGTTACCTTGATGTCTCTATCATCGGATTCGAAGCAGCCGATCAGAGCTTGCGGTATTCGGGAGTCGGCATAATAGCGATCGTAGGTTTGCCCCAAGGCGAGGATCAAGTCCTGCGCCACCTTGGATGATTTTTCCTTGTCCAAGGCTTGTAGAATCGCCTCGACGACGCACGGGTTTTTGGGCCAAACATCCCAACCGATTTTTCCGATGCCCCGTGCCGCCTTTTCGCATTCCCGCGCCGCCGCCAGTCGTTTGGCTTCATTCCTCGATCGAAGATCTTTCAACAGGCCTCGCTTCTTGGCCACAAGATCCTTGCTATCGGGAATAAGCTCGCTGTAGAGCGATTGGACTTGTTCATCTTGTGTCTTCTCATAGCCGTGCTTAAGCAACAGATCCCTGGCGCCACCATACGTGCGAGCAAACTCTTCATGAGCGACAGACCGGCGGCGAATCGAAAGGACGCTAGCCTCCCCTGTCTTAAGATTCAGTGCCTTCGCCGAATCAACAGGATTGCCGGCCCGACGATGATAATCCGCCGCCCCGCGTTCGATCATCGTCTCCGCTTTTTTTCGCAACCGTTCGATATCCACTGCCAATGCTCCAACAATCCGAATCACAAAGCCATTATTGTAGCAACGCCTTTACGGCGCGAAATGGAATCGAGCTTCTGACGTCAAGGGAGACTATCGATATCCATCAACGAGCCCGCTAGCCTCGCTGTGACTTGGCTCGGAAGCGCGAGGTTCATTGCCCGCTTCGGTTTGCGAGAACTTGACCTCGTGTTTGGTCACTTGACCCTGGGTGCGTCGCCGCCACATTTTCAACGAACTCGCCTTCATCTCACGGCGCATCAGCTTGATGACTTCGCCAGGTGAAAGTCCATACTGCTGGCGGATTGCATCGAAGCTGGTTCGGTCCTAATCGCCGTGGATGATATGTTCAAGCAAAGTGGTAACAAAAAACTTTCCAGCCTCAGTAAGTCTGTCGGTCACTCTGATGTCTTACTGGCTTGACCTCGTGTTTTCGGATGGATGTGTGAAACGTAGGCTTGAACGCGTTACGACGAGAGTTAACAAGCGAAGCATCGTGTTCCCAAAATCACTGACAGCGCTATGGATGATGGGTGGCACCATTCGTTTTCATTGTTTGGTACCGACTCTTCCTTCGACCGATGTGGATTGCCTAAGAGTCCGCAAGGGTATGCAAATGATCAGGAAAAGGTGTCGGACACGTGTCCGACACGAATGGCACTGTCGTGATTCTATCGGCGCGCAAGCTGCTCTTTGCATGAGTGGGCTGGATTTCTTATACCCACTCAGGCTTGATGAAAGTCAAGTTTTTCGCCCTCCTGGGCGATAAATATAAAGCCCTCCTTGGTGCAACTTCCACGTTGAATGCC
>JBCDEM010000005.1:0-384490 GCA_039179795.1 Planctomycetota bacterium
ATCAGCTTTTGCATCAACGATCGAACCGGTCGCTTCCAAATCGACCGTTGCACTGGATGCCGCAGTGATCAAACCGATGCGAAGGTCGCCTTGAAGATTCGCAAGGAAGATATCGCCGCCGGAAACCGAGGTGTCAGCATCTAATTCCTGGGCAGCCGACACATCGAACGAATTATCGACTGAACCAATACTCGCCGCGTGCAAGTTGATTACGCCAGCCAAAACATTGAGTTGAGCATCAGCGTTTGCGTCAACGATTGATCCGATCGTTTCCAAATCGACCGTTGCACTGGTTCCCGCAGTGATCAAACCGACGCGAAGGTCACCCTGAAGATTCGCAAGGAAGACATCGCCACCGGCATTAGAAGTATCGGCATTCACTCGCTGGCTAGCCGACACATCCAGAGCATTGTCGACGGAGCCGATACCGGATGCCTGCAAATTAATCACGCCAGCGGAGACATTAAGTTGATCGTCAGCTTTTGCATCAACAATTTGGCCACTCGCCGCCAGGCCAACGGTACCATTCAGTCCCGCATTCAGCTGACTGATGCGAAGATCGCCTTGAAGATTTGCGAGGAAGATATCACCGTCTGCCGCTGATGCATCTGCACTGAGATGTTGATCAGCGGTTACATCTAACGCGTCATCGACCGAACCGATACTGGCCGCCTGCAGGTTGATTACGCCAGCCAAAACATTGAGTTGAGCATCAGCGTTTGCGTCAACGATCGCACCGATCGATTCCAAATCAACCGTTGCACTGGCTCCGGCATTGATCAAACCGATGCGAAGGTCGCCCTGCAGATTTGCGAGAAAGACATCGCCATCAGCCGCCGAGGTGTCAGCATTTAATCCCTGGGCAGCCGACACATCCAAGGCGTTGCCGATCGAACCGATACTGGCCGCTTGCAAGTTGATTACGCCCGCCACAACATTGAGTTGAGCATCAGCGTTTGCATCAACGATCGAACCGGTCGCTTCCAAATCGACCGTTGCACTGGTTGCCGCATTGATCAACCCAACGCGAAGGTCGCCTTGAAGATTCGCAAGGAAGACATCGCCACCGGCGATAGAAGTATCGGCATTCAATTCCTGACTCGCCGACACATCGAACGCATTATCAACTGAACCGATACTCGCCGCTTGCAGGCTAATGACACCCGCCGAAATGTTGAGTTGATCACCAGCGTTTGCGTCAACAATTGATCCGATCGCTTCCAAATCGACCGTTGCACTGGCTCCCGCATTGATCAGCCCGATGCGAAGATCGCCTTGAAGATTTGCGAGGAAGATATCACCGTCTGCCGCTGATGTATCTGCACTGAGATGTTGATCAGCGGTTACATCTAACGCGTTATCGACCGAACCGATACTGGCCGCCTGCAGGTTGATTACGCCAGCCAAAACATTGAGTTGAGTATCAGCGTTTGCATCAACAATCGAACCGATCGCTTCCAAATCGACCGTTGCACTGGCTCCCGCAGTGATCAGCCCGATGCGAAGATCGCCTTGAAGATTCGCAAGAAAGACATCGCCGCCAGCGACAGAAGTATCGGCATTCAATTCCTGACTAGCCGACACATCGAACGCATTGTCGACTGAACCGATACTGGCCGCTTGCAGGTTGATTATGCCAGCCACAGTGTTGACCTGAGCATCATCGTTGGCATCAACGATAGCGCCCGACGCCTCTAATCCGACAGTACCGGCGGAACCCGCGTTCACTTGACCGATGCGAAGATCGCCTTGCAGATTTGCGAGAAAGACATCTCCGCCAGCGACCGAGGTGTCGGCATTGAGTATCTGCGTTGCTGAGACATCCAGCGCATTACTGACCGAGCCGACGCTTGCGGCTTGAAGATCGATCACACCGGCTTCTACATTCAGCTCTCCATTGTCATCACCGTCGACGATCGAACCACCGGCTTCCAAACGAACGGTCGCATTCGTCGATATCGCTTGCTGACCGAGTGAAATAGTGCCCGTGGAAAACAGCGAAACGTTCGTTGTGCTGGCGTCAATCGATATCACGGATAAATCGTTGACTTGATCCCGGATGAGTACCTCACCCAGCGTGTCGATCTGCTCGATGACGCGTATGTCGTTTCCAGCATTGGAAAGTTCGAGCGAATCCGTTGTGCTAACAACCAAGCGATCGACGGAAAGGGTCGACGCAATCGCCTGGGTCGTCGGACCTGTCAAATCCTGATTGACTCCCATCACAACCTGACCGGCAGTCGCCACGATGTTTCCGAGCGTTAGCTGTGAGGTATTCTGAAAAACGATTGCCGAGTCAAACGCCGATGTTGTCAGTGTCGCATTCGACGAATCGATGGTTCCGCCACCACCGTCAATCCGAATGGAAGCGTTACCAGAATTGATCGTCGCGTTATTGCCAATCTGAACTTGTGTTTCGCCCTGCAACCGGACTTCACCGTCATTGGATCCAACCGTCGTTGTCACGTCCGCGTCAATTTGAATATTTTCGGCAGTAACGTCGAAATCGCCTGCCAATAAGACGGAATCAAGGAATCGAGCTGACTGTCCTCCGTCGACGTCGAGCCGCGTGGCACCTTCCAACCGGCCTTCAAAGAGCGCTTCATCCGTCGCGCTAACGGACAGATGCCCTGTACCGTTTTGACCAACGATTGGCGAGGTGAATTGCGCACGATCAGCGGCTGTGATCGATGCATCCCCGGTCGGCAACAGCAGAGTGCCGTCAACGATGATGTCGCCGGCTAAAGTCGTTTGAAGATCGTCGCCGTTCAATCGGATTTCACCGGCGCGGAGAACGATGTCTCCTTGCGTGACCGAGACGGACGGCAAATCAACCTGTCGTCCTTCCGCCGTCAAACCATTCAGATCAATGACGCCAAGGAACTCGACGATCCCGCCCAAGTTTCCGCTACGTGCGTCGACCTTTAACGAGTCGCCGATCCCGTCGAAGCCGGTAATCGTGTCGGTAAATCGCACATCACCCGCGTCGATGGCTGACTGCGTATCACCTGTTTGGATCTGAACCGACCCTTGAATTGTCGTCGGTCCTTCGATCTGCACTGAACCACCGACCGTTGTGATCACGGCCTCGTCCAATTGGACGACGAGAGCCTGCAGATCGATGTCCCCTGACCCCGAAGCGAGTTGACCAATGCGAAGATCACCTTGTGAATTCGCGATAAACATATCTCCGCCGACCGACGAAGTATCAGCATCCAATAACTGTGCAGCAGCAACGTCTAACGCATTATCGATCGTGCCAATGCTTGCCGCCTGCAGACGAACGAGACCGGCTTCAATGTTGGACTGGACGTTGTCATCGGCGTCAATGATCTGTCCGCCGGCTTCCACACGAACGATCCCGTCCGTCGTTACAGCGGATTGGGAAAGAGAAAGCAGACCTGCCGCAAAGAGTGTGACATCGGCCGTACTCGCCGCGATCAAAACCACTGCCAGTTCATCGATATCATCACGGATGGTCACATCACCGAGCGCTTCGACCTGCTCGATGACACGCAGTTCATTTCCGTTGTTGGATAGATTGATCGACTCCGTGCTACTTACGAGCAATCGATCGATTGTCACCGTGGACCCAATCGCCTGAGTCGTCGGGCCGGTCAGATCTTGGTTGATGCCCATCACCACCTGGCCGACACCGGCTTCGATACTGCCGAGTGTTAATCGGGAAGCGTTTTGAAACGTGACGGCCGAATCGGTGGCAGTTGTTCGAAGCGTGGAATCCGTTGTATTGATTTCACCTCCACCGCCGTTAATCAAGATCGATGCGTCGCCCACATCGACCGTGGCTCCATTGGCAATCTGAATCTGTGATTCACCTTGCAATTGAACTTGACCAGCAAGTGCACCGGCAGTCGTTGTGACGTCTGAACCGATTTGAATGATCTCTGCGGAGACCTCCAAGTTGCCCGCAAGCGCGACGGAGTCATCGAATTGCGCTCTTTGACCTCCATCGACGACCAGTTGACCAAGCTCCTGAACTTGTCCCTCAAAGAGTGCTTCGGAACCCGCGGTGACGGAGAGTTCCTGAGTGCCGACTTGACCGCGAATCGACGATGTGAATTGCACACGATCTGCGGCGACGATCGATGTGTTTCCCGTCGGCAACAGTAGCGTGCCATCAACGATGATGTCGCCAGCGATCGATGTTTGAAGTAGGTCCCCGGCCAACCGAATTTCGCTTCCACGTAAGACGATGTCACCGAGCGTGATGGAAGCGGATTTCAAATCGATCTGATCACCATCCACTTCGAGTTGGTTCAGTTCGATTGTTTCATCGAACATGACCAATCCATCTGTACCTCCACTCGTTGCGGTCACGCGCAGTTCGTCGCCCTGACCATCGAAGCCGGTGATCATGTTTGCGAACTGCACATCACCCGCGTCGATGAGCGATTGATCGTCACCTGTTTCGATCAGAATGGAACCCTGAATCGTTGCGGGTCCTTCCACGCTGACCAAACCCCCGTCTGTCTTCAGCATGGAATCTTCGAGACGCACGGTTGCTCCGCGCAAGTCGATGTCTCCGTTCGCAGCGCTTGACGTTGTGTCGATATCACCGGCGATATCCAAGGCTCCCGACGTTGAAAGCACAACGCCACCGTCTCGTGCGATCATCGAATCGCGAACTTCGATACTCCCTACATCTTGCACATCGACTGAAGCGGCTTCGATCGGTGCCGAGAAGAGTGCTTCTCCAGAAACTTGGCCCACGGTCAACGTGCCGTCGATGCTGATTGTTGACGATCCAAGAACCACTTCACCAGCGGACCGAACACTGAGTTCATCCAGAAGGGCACCGGCCGAATCATCCGCGCCCCCCAACAAGAAACGACTCGACGAACTACTTCCTAGATCAACTTCTAATGCCAAGCCCTCGCGGCTTGCCGTCACACTGGCACCCGACAGATCGACGAAGCCGGATCCGGTAAACGTGACGTCGCCATCGAGCAGAAACGATCCGTCCAAGTCCAGGCTAGCGCGTGTCACATCGATCTGTGAAGAGAACAATGTGCTGCCGAACAATACTTGGCCATCCAACTGAACAGCTGCGTCTGCAAAGGCGACGTTGCCGGTTGCTGTTGCAATCCGAATCAACTCCGATTGCACATCGATTAAGGACTCCGGGGCCGTCTGTGCGGAAGTGAACTCATTGAAATCGAGATCGGTCTGGTCATCACCCTCGCTTGGAAGAACCGAAACATCGATGCCGCGTGGTAACTCCAATTCCAAGGTGTCGTTACCGCCGTCCATCGAAAACTGAATCTCAATGACATCCGCGCGGTCGAGCGGATTCGTTTCGTTGCCAGGACCATCCGGGTGATTCGCGATCGGAATGGGGTCACCCACCTCATCACGCAGACTCAGATCGCCGTTCGGCTCAATTTGCAGTTCCACGAAGTCCGCATCCGAAGAACCGCTGACCAGCAGTTGCCCGAGCGGGCTCAACTCGGCCGAAGCGTTCAGAACAAATCGCGGTTCAAGCGGAACGATCTGCAGATCCAACTCGCGATCGATTCCGCGCTTCTTTCGACGGCGCACAGTCGATCGTTTGGTTCGGCGACGAAACATGAATTGGGCCGAGAAGAGTACTGGCTTTCCAAAGCAATGCTGCGGAAAGTTGGCGAGGGAAAATGTGGACGGATGGGAGATGGTCGAGCGGGTAAAAAACGAGCATTCACACTTCTCCCATCTTAATCAGCGACTTTCCGGCGTCAGGGATGCAGACCGGATTGCAGACTGGGTCAAATGCGAAAAATAGGCCGAATTGGCCGAGCAAACAGATTGAGTCAGCTTTCCGGCTGATTCCATCCACCGTGGCGAGAAAGCACCGGGATTCTCGAACAATGAAAGTGGACCAGACCACGACGCCAACTTTTGCATGGATCGATGAGACTATCCGCCGTTTTCCCGATGCTGTTAGGTTCGTGCGTCTGCTTGTTTGGGCAGCCGGCAACCGGTGATGACGAACGCGTGGCCGACACGCTGGGGGCTCGGATCGCTCAGTCCTCACTGCTTATCGAATCGAGTGATGAGCCGGAATTTCAGTCCGCGCTCGATTTTCCCTCACCGAGCCTTTCGCTGGAGTGGGTCACCGTGCAGACGGAAGACCTTTCACCGGGCAAGCCTCAACCGGATCGCAAGGTTCCCCAGTCCTATAACACAAACCCTCAGGATCCCGATTCCATCCGTCGACAGGCGGCGCTGGAGCAGCACCTGCGAAAACTGCGAAAGCCGATCGATGAAGTCGTTGTATCGACATCCATCACCGAGAAACCGACGCCGACGGATCGTGGTGGGCCGATTCTCGCTTCGGATCGTTCGTTGTTGATCCAATCCGAGGGTGCTGGGCCGGTGATTTCCAATCGATATCCAATCTTGATGACGCACCAGCCACTCTATTTTGAGCAGCCGAATCTGGAGCGCTGTGGTAACGCGTGCGGCTACTTTCAAAACGCCATCTCGGCCGCCCACTTTGCATCACGTACGGTGACTCTGCCGTATCACATCTGCCGAAATCGGAATCACAGGTGCGTCGTGGCCGGCGGCGATTGCCGTTGCTGTGAGCAGATGTCGAACTGCCAGTGGGATGAATGCCTGCCCTTAGATGCGAGGGCACTAACGTCCGAGGCAGCAACCTTGGTCGGATTTTCGCTACTCCTTCTATAGCGATCCCGCCACGGGCCGATGCGATCGTTGCTGAATCGGGTTCGCCGGCATCACGCGCAATTCCGAGCATCCAGCGACTCGGCGTGAACGGTGCTAGCTACCTTTGCTGTCATGCTGGCACACTATTCGGGTCAGCCAAACTGTCCAGTGTTGCGAAACTGCAACGCTTGTAGCGACAAATAAACAGCTGAGGAAAACTAGCTAGTTTTGCAGGGTGGCGGCTTCATGAAACCTCGGTTTTTCCGCGGTTTCATCTACTTTTTTCTAAAGTCTTGCGTACCCTTGAATAGGCCCTCGAACCAGGGTCGCGGGGGTACCCGATCGGCGAGATCGATCATTCCCGCGAAGCCGTCTCGAAAAATGATGACTGAACATGACTTGTCGCGATCTCATTTGTGCTGCTTCTCTTGTCACCGCGTGCCTGCTACCAGCTTCCGCACCGACGCTTGCTCAGGACTGCTGTTTTCAGCCAACGTATCGATTGCGTTGCGAAACAGTGATGCGTCCCCAAGTTGTCCAACGGTATCGCATTTCGTACGAAACTGAATACGTGCCAGAGGAAGTCACGAGCTACCGCAACGTTTTGAAGACTCGCACGGAAGAACGAGAGTATCGCGTTGCAAAGCCAATCGTGGAAACGAACTATCGTCAGGAACGGTACACGGTTTGGAAGCCCGTGGTTGAAACTTCTTACCGCGATGAAACGGTCACGCAAACACGTTACGTCAACGAAACGGCCGAACGCGAAGAGACGGTGACAACCTATCGCCCGGTCGTCGAAACACAGTACCGCCAACAGCAATACACCGTTCAACGCCCCGTCGTTGAAACACAGTACCGCGATCAGCAGTACACCGTGCAACGCCCGGTCGTTGAAACACAGATGCAAACGCAGTCGTACACGTCGCTGCGACCAGTCACGACGATGCAAAACCAAGTCGTCGACGCCGGAGGTTATGTTGCGCAACAGGTGGCGACGCCTGGTACCGTCCAATACGGATTGGCTTGGCAAGGTCGTCGTGGATTGTTCGGCCGATATCGTGAGCGATTGTACTGGACGCCGCAGCTCACTCCGGGAACCGTTCAAACGCAACTTGCATACCGACCCAATTACGTTACTCAGCAAGTCGCGCAGACGTCCTACGTGCCCGAGACTCAGCAGGTTCAGGTGCCCGTTCAAGTCCAACGTATGCAAACGGAGGTCGTTACGCAGCGTGTGCCCGTACAAGTTCAACGGATGCAAACCGAAACCGTAACGCAGAACGTGCCGGTTCAAACAACACGCATGGTGCCCACGACGGAAGTTCGCCGCATTCCTTACGTCGTTCAGCGTCCCGTCACCGAGACATTGACTCGTAAAGTACCCGTCAGAGAGCAGAAGTGGGTGCAAGAGGAACGCGTTCGCAGAATTCCCGTGCAGTCGACTCGATTCGTTTACGAAACCCGCAAAGAGCCTGTACAGGTTCAGTACTACGAGCGGGAAGAAGTCAAGCGAACGGTTTTGCGTCCGGTCACGAAGCAGGTTTACGTTCCCTACACCGAAACCGTAATGGTGC
Organism: Planctomycetota bacterium; assembly: GCA_039179795.1. Taxonomy (GTDB): domain Bacteria; phylum Planctomycetota; class Planctomycetia; order Pirellulales; family Pirellulaceae; genus Rubripirellula. The sequence goes on from JBCDEM010000005.1 coordinate 8,244, forward strand.
CGCAACGGGCCGTCGAACGCGTGAAGCTTTCGTACTACGACCCCTTCAGCCCGGCAATCGTAAGCGGCTACTCATCGTTCTCCGATACGGTCATTCCTGCCGGTGATTCTGAGATTGTCGGTCAACCCACTTTGCCGAGTGAGACGGACGAGGCAGAGCGTGCACGGGTGCAAAAAGTGGAAACCGAAGTTGAGCAACCGGAGCCCGATCCAAACCCAGACGCCGAAACGGAACCTGAATCGCCGGGAGACGAAGATAGTTCCGTGGAAGAGCTAATGGCTCCCAAGCAAGACCTCGAAATCGAAGAAGGCGTTGACGCTTAGGCCACGCATGTCGGTTCTTACGCCCCCTCAGCTTTTTGATAACCAGCTGAGAAGGTTGAGACGGAACGAGGTGGGTGGAGACGGACGCAAAGCCTTCGTGGCGTAGTCCACTACTTGAGGGCGATCGGAGTTCCTTCGTCCGTTACTGTCGTCGGGCTTCCAAATTGGGTTGTGTACTCTTGCTTGGTATCCAAGCCCATGAGTTGCAGAATGGTGGCAAACAGATCAGCCACCGAGTGAGTCTTGCCCTCGCGTCTCGACCCTTCGGCATTCGTTTGCCCGACGATGCTTCCGCCTAGCGAACCACCGGCAAGCACGACCGGTGTGATTTCGGGGAAGTGATCACGGCCACCGGCACCATTGAGCTGCGGCGTTCTACCAAACTCGCCCATCCAGACGATCAAGGTATCGTCCCACAATCCAAACTCTTGCAAATCATCCATGATCGCCAACCAAGGTTTTTCCATCTGTTGGCAGAGTGCTTCCGTGCGACGTCCGTTGTCGATGTGAGTGTCCCAGCCACTCAATTGTGCTTCCACAAACGGAACACCCAGTTCCAGTAATCGCCAAGCAGTCAACATCCGCTGCCCGAACACTTGATTACCGTAGCGTTCCCGTCTTGCATTCTCGGCAGATTCCAATCGCAGAGCATCCGGGAAACCCGTATCCAAAAGTCTCTGAACGGACTCGATCTGCGTGGTTCGCTGCTGAGCAGACTCTACCAGGCGATTGCCCGGATACCGCTGATTCATCGCAGCAAGCAATTCAAGCGAGTTTCGCTTTCGATCGATCCGCAAGAGCTGATTCCGTGCGCCGGCAATATCTTCAATGACGAAGGGGCTGTGATTGCTTCCCAAGAATGCCGGACCAAATCCGTTGCCACCGAGAGTTACGAACCTTGGGAAGCCTGGATCGGTTTGCGAATGAGAGACCATCGACCCGAGCGATGGACGTGGGAAAGACGGCAGTGGTGAAAAACCGGTATGCAGTAATTCCGTTGCCCGTTCATGCTCTCCCTCTCGACTTCCCACCGAGCGAATGACACACAGTTCATCCGCGCGTTCGGCGAGCCCAGGTAACGTTTCAGCAAACTGCAAACCGTTTACTGATGTTGGGATGGATCTTCGCGCACTGGCAGGCTTCGGATCGAACGTATCCTGCTGACTCGGTCCTCCGCCCATCCAAAGAACCAAACAACGCCGAAACGGAGCTTCTGGACACTCTTTCGTTTGATCACCGGCGCGATCCAGCGCATGACACAATTGCGAACCAAACAGTGAACCAAAGCCAGTCGCGATGCCTTGGCCCAAAAAAGATCTTCGCTTGATGGGATTCATGATTGATTGCTAACAACGTGAAACAGACGGTGGGTATCTAAAACATGCGTCAGGTTTAATCGTTCATGACGAACTCATTACAGTGCACTAACGCAAACAGAATCGACTGCGAACTGTATCGTTCCGCCAACACTCGTTCGTCGCTCGTTGGATCGCGAGCGAGCGTCGCACGATACATTGCCTGCAAGTCACGCAAAGGTGGTGGCACATCGCCAGATAGCTGGCGGATCAACGTTTGTGTGTTGGCTGTCCAATCATAAGGATCACCAGCACTCTGCGAACCAGGATTCAACCCCAACAATCGGCGAGACTGTTCGGTCAACTCAACAGGGGAGGGCAGTGGTCGATCGAGGACCTGTGCCACCGACATCAACCACTGCTCGGGAACGAGAGGACGTACCGTTCGAGCCGCGAACAGTCGCCGCATCGACTCAGCTTTTTCGGTTGGTTTCGCGTCACCCTGGATAGGCTGACGCTGATATGCATCCGAGAGACAGATGCGTTGAATCAAAGCACGCAGCTGGAAGTCGCTGCGACGAAAATCAGCGGCAAGATCTTCGAGAAGTTGCGGTGCGGACCCCTTGTTCTCGCGCGTCCATCCATCGACGGGGTCGACCAATCCACGCCCCATCAGCCAGTGCCAGGTGCGATTGACCATTGCACGTGAGAACGGCTTGGATTGCACAACCATCCACGCCAGCTCTCGACGCCAGGCTGCCGTCTGTGGCTTACGACCTGTCAAGAAAACGGGCACATCTTCTCGACGTCCCACACCGAGGTCCGTCACCGCGATCCCGCCCGAAACTTCGCGAAGTGACAACGGCTCAAAAAACCGCTCCATCGCCACGTAGTCCTGATTGGTCCAGCGATCATTTGGATGATCGTGGCACTCAGCACAATCAAGTTGCACGGATAGAAACGTCCGCGACAGACGCATGACCGGATCATCACGATTAGCCACCACGTAATTGACCGGTCCGTCGATCGACGTCACACCTTGTGCCGAGATCAAATCGAACGCGACCTGATCGATAGGAACACCGCGAGTGAGCTGATCCTCCAGCCAACGTCTCAGAACTTCGGTTTCGACCCTCTGCTGTTGAGTCCGTCCGACCAACATCATTGTCCACAACTGAGACCAAAACTGTGGATGCTCTGGATCGGCAAGCAGTCGCTCAACGGCGGCGGGCCGATCAGGATGTTTCAAAAAGTCGTCTAGTTCGTCGACGGTGGGCACACGACCCATCAAATCGAGTGTTAGTCGCCGAAGGAATGTCGAATCGTCGCAGACCGAAGCGGGTTCGATCTTCTCCGTTCGGTGCCGTTGGGCAAGTTCACGGTCGATCAACGAATCGGCAGACTGAACTGGGTAGGTAGGCGTGACAGCCAGCAGCAGTGCGCCAACGATACATCGATTAAAAGTCGTCATTTGCAGACTCAGCTCGAACACGTTCTGCTTGTGCCACCAGTTCACGAACAACTTCGCGCCGTTCTTCACGTACCGACCAGCGCTCACCATCCTGTTCCAAGAGATCTGACTTCAGCAGTTCAATAGGATCCGATCGATGCTGAGCGGCAAAACGCCGAACCTCATTCAAGATCACGTAACGTCCAGCCTCGCCCAATTGCTTCACCATTTCCTGGTCAGCGACGTCGGTTAGCAGACGTTCGATACCGTTCGAATAACGACGCATCCGACGGCACGTTTGCAACAATTCCCTGGCTCGCTGGCCAACTTCTTCTTCACGTTCTGATTTGATTTTCCAAACACCTTCTTGCTTGGTCATCACTTCACTCAACAGTGCTTTCAGTGCTGAACCTGGATTGGCATCGGCATACGGAAGCTCTGCTGATAGCGCCACAGCCAACGGTTCTTGACGCATATTTTCAGCCAGTTGTTGAGAGAGCGGATCGTCGCTCGTCATCCGTTCCGCGTACTCGACTAATCTCTCTTGCAAGCGAGGCAAGATTCTCTCGGCTCGATCCACCCGTTCAAAGATCTCTTCCATTTGAGACCAAGCTTCATCGTTTGTGAATTTCAGTCCCTCAGGCGTATCCCGTGAAGCCTCTTCAAAGTGTTGATAGAGTTTCTCAACCGCCAGCGGGATATTCTGGGTGTCTTCAGACATCTCAACCGCAACCAGGCTGGCGATGGCTGGCTTGTTTAAATATTCATTTAGTTTCTGATGACGCTCATCATTATCGACGTACTCATCGGCGAGATTCGGCAACTCCATTCTCAGACGATCTCGCAGTTTCTCAGCAGTTGTGAGACGCTCGATTTGCTGTTCCGCTTGCGTGCGTCGAGACTCGACAACCTGGAATCCACCGTCCGCTCGCTGCACGAGTAGTCGCCCCAAGGCCTCGGACAGGTAACGTGTCACGATATCGTTGCCATCCATCTCGTTGATCATCACGGCAGCGGAAGCCTGCGGATCGTTCAGCAATCGCTTGAACAATCCTCCGGCCTCCGTGGAGGTGTCCATTACTTTGGCCATTTCAATCATTGTCGATTGCATGTTGGACATATCGTCGGCGAGTCGCTTTGATTGACGAACCCAACCGTTCGTTGTTTCAACATCGCGAGCAATGAGCTTTCCGTCTTCATTCTTTTCGAAGTGATGATCGAGGAATCGCGGCACAGCATCCAATCGGGCTCGCTCCATCGACTGACCGACGAGTGAATCCAAGTAGCCTGCCAATGCGATCCGGCCACTTGGTGTCGCCGATAGATCCTGTAGACGTGCAGCGGTCGTATCCGATGGACTCAGGGCGTCAATGACGGCCTGCAAACGATCCGCGGTCTCATCGTCGATCACTCGCAAATCGGATGATTGATCCTCCTGAACTCCTTGACTTTCCTGAACTTCCTGAGCAGGAATGAACTGAATCTGAAAACAGGAAACCGCGACCAGAGTCACGGCGACCAGCGTTAACGACAGTTTCTTCATCATCGACTCCCCGTTTTCATTGTTTTGAATCAAACGTGTAACTCGGTCACTCAAAGGCGGTGCCGCCATGAATTGCATGCCAAGGCCTCGAACCGTTTGATGGGCGACAGACCGCTCTTCACGCCATTGCACCAAGTCCAAGAGAGCCGCGGCAAAACCTGCTGCTTCACGCGGCCCTTGTTCGGCCACGCGTTGGTCACAAGCAACCTCGGACGCACTTTCATACTGTCGAAGTGCCCACCATGCGAAAGGATTGAACCAGTGCAGCGCTGCAACACAATGTGCGAACAGTTGTCGCCAAACATCTCGCCGCTCCAAGTGTGCCAGTTCATGTAACATCACGCTGCGACGCTTGGTTTCGTCCAGACTTTGCCAATAGCCTTGGGGAACAACAAGTACATAACCGGTCGGACGCCGAAACAGCATCGGTCCTACTGTTTGGGAAACCAACATCTCGTTCGATCGATCATTTCCCCGGATGGTACGCCATTCGTTCTGCCAGTCTTGCGGTGCTGAATCCAATCGCGCGATGGTTCGGCGAAGTCGAAAGTAGCGAATGACCGCGTGCACGATGATGGTGGTCGTCACCAGCAACCAAATGCTGCCGGCCAATGGCTGCCACGACAACTCGGACCAAGAATTGTTTGGAAGTGAAGCAAACGGAACGACTGCTTCCATGGCCCTACCACCGGTCAATTCACCAGTCAATTCACCAGTCGGGGAATTATCCGTCGGATTCGATTCATTAGACGGATTCGCATCCGCGTTCGGTTCTATCGACGCCCAATCGCCCACAAAGACAGATTCCGAATGAGATACTGGCGGCAACCAAGCAAGCTCCAAAGGTGCACGAACGAACATCAGACCCTGAAGAAGCACTGCGGCAACCAACCACGAGCGCAGTTTCCAAGATTGAACGGACACACTTCGCAACAACAGCATCATGCAGATGCCTAACACTGCCATCATCACGGATGGGAAAAAAAGTCGTTGCCAAACATCTGTTGGCAACGTCGTCAACCAATCCAGGGCTTTCACGATTGTTTCTCCTGATTGGGGTGCTGGCTATTCAGATTCTGTTCGGCTTGCTTAACCAAGCGTTTCAATTCCGCTAGCTCTTCACGGTCGATTTTGCCGTCCTTTACCAAGTGCGCCACCAGCGGGACCACGCTGCCGTCGGCGAGACGTTTCATGACATCATCCAAATGCCCTGCCTGGACCGTTTCTCGCTTTACGCGAGGAGAGTACGTCGCCGGACGGTCAACGGACTTAACGGCTAAGCCCTTCTCCACCAGTCGATTGAGACGTGTCTGGATCGTTGTGTATCCAATGCGATCAACTCCATACGCTTCGTGCGCCTGGGCGAGCGACAATCGTTTGTGCCGCCACAACAGATCCATCAAGTCGACTTCTCCGCTCGTCAAACGGATGGGTTTAGCTCGAGCCATCATCTCCCCTCACCGAAACAATTTACTACGACAGTCGTATTTATTTACGAACACGGTAGTAAAGTCAAGAGAAAAAGCAGTGAGAAGGTTTAGCCAGAGCTATCAACTCAGGAAAGAATCGCCATCTTGATGCGACGCCACACCATCAGCATGACACCCATCAGACCGAGCATGGCGATACACAACCACAACAACATCGCTCCCATCATCAGCAGATTGCCGGCCAAGTGGCCATTAAACAGGGCGTCCCAAAACACAATCGTCAGCATCGTGCCGGCGCACAGGTAGGGACCGAACGGCGTGTAGGTATCCCGCGTGATCACAAATCGAACGACCACAATCACAATCGCGGCGAATGGCGAAAAGAAAAACGCAATAAGCGATGCCTGCCAACCGATGAACGCGCCGATCATGGCCATCAGTGTGACGTCACCGAATCCCATCGCCTCCATGCCCAATGCCCACGTCGCGACGATTCGGATCGCCCAAATGACACCGCCACCAACCGCCAAACCAATGAGCGCCGTAAACAAGCCCTGCCAATTCGCGCCGCCTAGATTCCAAACCCTCCAAACACCTACGATGCCAACCAGCCAGATGCCGGCGAGAAGTTTCCAAGAGCCATAGTGAAACAGTCCATTGCAAAAATGCTTGATCGCCCGCCCGAAACCGCGACGTCGAAAGATCACTGCGCTCCAACGGCGGTCGGCCAACGCAAAGCACCACGTTGACCAAATCGCTAACGCGGTCACCAATCCTTTTATTCCTCCCCATGGTCCAGCAACGAACCATGGCGAATCGAACGTCGTGGACGGCGCCTCTGTCGCAAAGCGTCCGACCGGTAGGGCAGTCGGCAAAAAGATCGGAATCGCAAGAGCGGCGATCATAAGCGCAAACAGCGTACCGGGGATCGTGATGATGTCTGGAATGATGCGTTCATCAAAGTCGATGAACGTTGCGGCAACCATCAGAACGACCAGCACCGCATGGGCAAAAAAGATCGCCGTCGCGATCGACTCGTAGGGTGTCAAAAAAGCAGGGATTTGCAACGCCGCCGGCAACAACCCTCCGTCTTGCGTTTCAAATTGGTACAGCCACATCAAACCAAGCGAGGTCCCGGCTTCAATCAATAAGGGCCGAATCCAAAATCCCTTGCCATGAATCGCGGACTCTCTGCGGAGCGTGATCCATCCGAAGATGGGGATTCGATCGAACCACCGACGGGGCGGACCATCCTTCGGAGCCGGACCCCAAGGCGGAATCGAACGGGGATTAAAAAAAGCACAGCGATAGATCACGACATTCGCGAGCGCGGCGCCAAACAGGCCAAATAGTGCCACCAGGAAGAATCGAAACCCGAGCGGCAATGTGATCCAGAACTCGATCAATGAGCTCATCCGCTGAAAAGGGGCAGAGAAAACGCGAATGGTAATCCACGATTTCCATCCTGAATACTCAGCCACACGACAACAAACCCCTCCATCGGGCTACTTGCAGATTGACGGAGAGATTGAACCTCACTATCCTGTCGTAGTGCACGATTCTGCGTTTTTAGTGCAGTCTTGCATCCCGCCTGCCCCTTCTTAGGCTACCTCCGTCGCGGTGTTCAACCCGATGCTGGACTGGCATGTCGAAGCGTCGAATTGGAGTGCTCAAATCCCGTTGCAACAACCAACGGAAACACTCGAATGAGTCGCAACACGTTCGATCATCCATACGCCATCTCACTCAGTTCATGAGTCCCCACTCCCTGAACGAGTCCCCATTCCCACAACACGAGCCCTGATCTGTGCACGCCAAGAACGTTTTCGGTTTTGCCGCGCTGTTTTCATTGTTCTCCTGTTTTCCGGTTTCCGCCGACGAGACTGCTTCCCCAGACGAAGTCGTTGAATCAGTCATCAGTTTCCGAACGGATGTGGAACCGATCTTCAGCCAACACTGCTATGGATGCCACCAAGGCGCCAAGCAACTTGGCTCCTATTTGATGACTGACTTCGCGGCGTTGTTAGCCGGCGGTGAAACGGGCGAAGTTGCCATCGTTCCAGGCAAACCCGATGAGAGCTACTTGGTTGACCAGATCACACCGATCGATGGTCACGCTGAGATGCCGGATGAACCCTACCCACCGCTCAGTGAATCCGAGATTGAGATCGTCCGCAAATGGATCGAGCAGGGTGCCGTCAATGACTCACCCGCCGACCCGGGCCGCTCATTTGATGTTGAGAATCCACCCGTTTACGTTGGTCCGCCAGCCATCCCATCGATCGACGTTTCACCTGACGGCTCTTTCATCGCCGTTGCCGGTCTGCACGAAGTCTTATTGCTTGATGCAAAAACGGGAGAACCACGTCAACGCTTGATTGGAATGAGCCCGCGAATCAACACGGTGCGTTTTGCTCCGGACGGGAAACGCCTGGCAGCGGTTGGAGGTACCCCGGGGGTTCGAGGTGAGCTGCAGATCTGGGATTTGGAAAACAATGAGCTGGCTCTGTCCCAATCAGTCACGTACGACACGTTAAGTGGTGCCAGCTGGTCACCGGACGGAAGCAAGCTCGCATTTGGTGCTACCGACAATGTCGTGCGGGCCATCAACACGGAAAACGGGGAACAGATCCTTTACCAAGGCGCCCACGAAGACTGGGTGCGCGACACAGCTTTCACGCCAGACGGATCACATGTAATTTCGGTCGGCCGAGACATGTCATGCAAACTGACGGAAGTCGAAACGGAGCGGTTCATTGACAACATCACGTCGATCACGCCTGGCGCTTTATCGGGTGGATTGAGCAGTGTGGTCTCTCACCCAAAACGCAATGAGATTTTCGTAGGCGGGGCAGACGGCGTCGCCAAGGTCTATCGCGTCTTCCGCGAAACCGCGCGCAAGATTGGTGATGACGCCAACCTGGTGCGCAAGATGCCCAAACTTCCAGGACGAATATTTAGCGTTGCGATCAGTCGTGATGCGACGCGGCTCGCGGCGGCATCGACACTCAACGGCCGCAGCGAAGTACGTGTTTGGAAGTATGACTTCACAAGCGAATTGTCCGCGGAGTTGAAAGCGATCGTGGCAAAACGAGTCGCTAGCCGAAATGCGGAAGAAAAGAAAAAGGTCGACCAGTATCGCAACTCCGCCATCATGGAGGTCTACCGACAGTCGATTGATGCAGCAGCCGTCTACGCCATCAGCTTCGCGGGTGACAACGAACTCGTCGTCGCTGCTGCAGACGGACGGGTCCGTCGATTCGACGCTGAGGGTGTTTTGGCGAACGAGTTTCCTGTCGTCGAAGTCGCTTCCGAAATGATGACCACCGCGAAGCCATTCGATTCAAAAGCGTGGAATGAACTGCTAACTCAGCGTTTGGAAGGAGCTGCATCGGAAGCAATCCCACCCGTCGATCGCATCACGCAATTGATGGTGGAACCAACCGCGATCGAATTGAATTCGCCGTACGCGTATTCGCAGTTGATCGTTACCGCGATCATGGATGATGGTTCCACGGCCGACGTGACGCGAGTTTGTGAGATTGGGATTCCTGACTGGGTGACCATGACCGCAACGGGCTTGATCCGCCCAGCAGCCAACGGAAGCGGAACGATAACCGTGAGCCTGGGTAATCAAACAGAAACGATCAAACTGTCAGCAACGAATCTATCTGCAGATGATCGAACGCTGTCCGCCGTTGATTACATCCGCGACGTGAATCCGGTCATGAGCCGGCTCGGTTGTAATGCGGGAACCTGCCATGGCGCTCAAAAAGGAAAAAACGGATTCCGGCTTTCCCTTCGTGGTTACGATCCCGTTTTCGACCTTCGCGCACTCACGGATGATCTGGCCGCACGAAGAATAAGCGCGGCGGCGCCGGAAGACTCGATGATGCTCCGAAAGCCTTTGGGTCAAACGCCTCATCAAGGTGGCGTTCTGATGACTGCTGGAGATCCCAACCACGCGATCCTTCGCCGCTGGATCGCCGACGGAAGTAAAGTCGATCTGGATTCGCCCCGCGTGGTTCGACTCGAAGTATCTCCGATGAATCCCGTCGTCCAACAAATCTCTTCAAAACAACAAGTACGAGTGGTCGCGCACTATGCGGATGGCACCTCTCGCGATGTTACTCCGGAAGCCTTCATCGAAAGCGGAAACACGGAAGTCGCCACCGCCGACGAAAAAGGACTGTTGTCTGCTGTACGTCGCGGCGAAGCAGCCATCCTAGCTCGCTTCGAAGGCGCCTATGCGGCGACGACGCTCACCGTCATGGGTGATCGCTCAGGATATGAGAAACCCAAAACGGAAACGTGGAGCCGGATTGACGAATTGGTCGCTGAAAAATGGGATCGCGTGAAAGTCATCCCGAGTGACCTGTGCGATGACTCGACGTTTCTGCGTCGCGTCTATCTCGACTTGACTGGGTTACCGCCGAGTAGCACGAAAGTACGTGAATTCCTCGCCGACACAACTCCGACCCGGATCAAACGTTCGCGCATCGTCGACGAATTGATCGGAAGTGAAGCGTACATCGAATACTGGACCAATAAATGGGCTGACCTGCTGCAGGTCAATCGAAAATTCTTGGGTGTCGAAGGAAGCACAGCATTCCGGGATTGGATTCGTAAATCGATCTCGGAAAACCGTCCTTACGATCAATTTGCGAGCGAGATCCTGACCGCCGCTGGATCGAATAAAGACAACCCGCCGGCTTCCTATTTCAAAGTTCTCCGTACGGCGGAGGACACGATGGAAAACACCACGCATCTATTCCTCGGAATCCGATTCAACTGCAATAAGTGTCACGATCATCCATTCGAACGATGGACACAGAATCAGTATTACGAGATGTCGGCTTACTTCGCACAAATGAAGTTGGAAACAGACCCCGCGTCGGGCAAACGCCGCATTGGTGGAACCGCAGTCGAACAAGCCAAACCGCTGTATGAAAAAGTGGTCGACGCCAAATCCGGCGATGTGATGCATCCAACAACGAATACGGCGGTTCCCCCAGCGTTTCCATTTGACGTGGAACACAACATCCAACCCGATGCGTCGCGACGACAAAAACTGGCGGCTTGGATCACGGACCCAGACAACCCGTACTTCGCTCGCAGCTATGTCAATCGCTTGTGGGCCTACATGATGGGCGTTGGTCTGATCGAACCGATCGATGACATTCGCGCAGGCAATCCCCCAACGAACCCCGTGTTGCTCGATCACCTGACTGATAGCTTTGTGCAGTCGGACTTCAATGTTGCTCAAATGCACCGCATGATCTGCAACAGCCGAACCTATCAATTGAGTGTTGCGACGAATCCAATGAACGAAGACGATTCGTTGAATTACTCCCATGCGTTGCCTCGGCGATTACCGGCCGAAGTGATTTACGACGCAGTCCATGCCGTGACCGGTGCTGTAAGTGCCATCCCCGGTATGCCGAAGGGAACTCGAGCGGCGGCGTTGACCGATTCGGGCGTCAAATTGCCGGATGGTTTTCTCCAGAACCTTGGGCGTCCTGCTCGTGAAAGCGCGTGCGAATGCGAACGCAACTCGGATCTGCAATTGGGTCCCGTGATGGCACTTATCAGCGGGCCGACCATTGGCACAGCGATCGCCGATCCGAAGAACGAACTGGAACGCATCGCATCAGAACTCACCAGTGATAAGCAACTGGCTGAAGAGATCTTTCTTCGTGCTCTCGGTCGCCTTCCTAGCAGCCAAGAGCTGGCCGTCTTCGACGAGATGAAAGCGATGATTCAGGAGAATCACAAAGAACTGGTCAACAGCCTCGAACAATCGGAACAGCAATGGTCCGTACGTCGAGCCGAGCTGGAAAAACGGCGAGAACAACGTTTGACCGACGTTACACAGGAGATCGCCGCACGCACCGAAGCCATCAAACCCGAGCGAGAACGCCTGGAAAAAGAACGTCAGGATCGAATCAAAGCGGCTGAGAAAGTGGTCGCCGATGCGAAAGCAAAAATCAATGGAAAGATCGACGCGATGAAAGTCGATCCAAAGTGGGCGGAGTGGTTCCCGTTGGCTGCCAAAACTGCCACAGCAAGCACCAAAGCAGTGCTGACTCCGCAATCTGATCGTTCCATCATCGCCAGCGGCAACGACGACAAAGGCATCTACACGATTGAGGTCAACACGTCACTGAAGAACATCACTGGTTTTCGCATCGAGGCGTTGAGTGACAGAAAGCTTCCATCCAACGGACCAGGATTGGGCGATAACGGAAACTTTGTTTTGACAGAGTTTGAAGTATTCGCGGCCGACGCGAAAACGCCGAAGCAGTCAACCAAGCAAAACATCGCCAGCGGTCGAGCTGACTTTACGCAAGGTGGATTCAATATCAACCAAGCGTTCAATGGACAGACGAACAACCAACAGGGATGGGCGGTCGCAGGAGCTCTAGGCGTGGTTCACTGGGCGACGTTTAAGTTGGCTAAACCCATTGAACACGATTCTGGGACCGTGCTGACATTCAAAATGCACCAGTTCCACAACGCAGCGAAGCATCGTCTCGGACGTTTCCGGATCAGTGCGACGACCGCCACGGGTGACATTCCGTTGGGACAACCGGAACCGTTTGCTGCGTTGTTGGCAACTCCTGTTGAGAGTCGCACCGATGAAGCACGCAAGGATTTCGCCGCCTACTTGGGTGTGACCGATCAAGAAATCATCAAGGCAAACCAAGGCTTGGCCGCAGCGAGAGCTCCTGTCCCACCCGATACGATGTTGGTGGCACTTGAAAAGAGAAAAGCGCAGCTTTCCAAACCAACACCTGACGATCCGCAGCTGGTACAGTTGCGCGAGGACGTCAAACAAAGCACACAACAAATTCAGAACGTTCGGTTGACTGCAGCCGAGGACCTAACTTGGGCCTTGATCAACAGCCCTGCGTTTTTGTTCAACCACTGACCGTACTTCCCCTTTCACCATGGTTCTTCCGCCGTCGCCATGACATCATGTTGTCATTCACGACGGTCAACCAACCCCACGGAGACCTTGCGATGCTTTCCTTTAAAGGCTTCAAGGCAAAGGACCTTTGCGATTCCCACCTCGCTCCCACACGCCGTACGTTTTTACGCGTCGGTGGCATTGGTGCATTGGGATTGTCCCTTCCAAACTTGTTGCAGTTGCAGCAAGCGTCGGCCAATGAAGCGACCGATTCCGTTAAAGGCGGACCCGGATGGGGAAAAGCAAAAAGCATCATCATGGTCTATCTGCAAGGTGGCCCAAGTCATTTAGATCTGTGGGATCCAAAGGAAAACGTTCCGGACAACGTGAAGAGCGTATTCAATCCGATCAGCACAAAGATCCCCGGAATTAAATTCACGGAGAACCTTCCGAAGCTGGCCGAGATCAACGACCGATTCACGATGATTCGTTCGATGTCGTACACGCCGAATGGACTGTTCAATCACACCGCCGCCATCTACCAAATGATGACGGGTTACACGACCGACAAAGTCAGTCCGTCAGGTCAACTGGAGCCACCCTCTCCGAAAGACTTTCCAAACTTCGGCAGCAATCTGATCAAGATGAGGCCTGTCGACGAACCCATGTTGCCTTTTGTCATGCTGCCACGCCCACTGCAAGAATCAAACGTCGTCGGCAAAGGAGGTACAGCAGGGTTCCTTGGTAAGTCATTCGATCCCTACACGCTGTATCCGGATGGTGGCGATCTGGACATGAACAAAATGGATCGCATCAAGATCGATGACCTGAAGCTACGACCGGAGGTTTTCAGCGTTCGACTGCAGCGTCGAGCGAAACTTCGCGACTTGCTGAACCAGCAGATGCCGGACATCAATCGTGCGGTCGAGTCATTCGAGCTGGACGATTACTACGATCGCGCTCTGTCGCTGATCGTTTCCGGCCGAGCGCGAGAGGCATTCGATATCTCGAGCGAGTCCGATCAAACACGTGATATGTATGGTCGTAACACGTTTGGTCAGAGTTGTTTGTTGGCAAGACGATTGGTCGAGGCTGGTACACGCGTGGTCGAAGTGATTTGGCCGAAAGTAGCCAATAGTGATAATCACTCATGGGATCACCACGTTGGACTAAGCAAACGAATGAAGGATCAATCGGCACCGATGCTTGATGCGGGGCTTACCGGTTTGATCAAAGACCTCGACGATCGTGGCATGCTGGATGAGACACTGGTCGTCTGTGTCGGTGAATTTGGCCGCAGTCCACAACGTGGTGTCAGTACGAGCGGCAATAACAACACCGATGATGGTCGAGATCACTGGCCCTACTGTTACACCGCAGTGATGGCCGGAGCCGGTGTTCGTCGCGGTTACGTCCACGGCAAGAGTGATAAGACGGCTTCTGCGCCATTGGAAGATCCCGTCCATCCCGGCGAAATGCTGGCGACGATCTATCACAGTTTTGGGATTCACCCAGAGACGATCGTCTACAACCACCTCAATCAACCCAGAGAGTTGGTCAAGGCAGCCGCAACAACCAAACTGCTTGCCTAGCATCTGCCATTGCAGGACATGGCAAACAACGGCGCTGAATCATCGCAATTGCGCAAATGAAAAAGCGCAAACAACGGATTTGCCTGCAGAATTCTCTGTTGCCGGGCCAAAACGGCAAATGCAAAGCGGTCATTGGTCGCGTGATACCGCTCTCTAGACGATCTCAATTCAACGGCGAAACAGGCGAAAGACGCGAACAACTCGTTCCGCTAGCTGCTTTCGTACATTCGTTTTCGCGTTTTTCGCGATTCACGGTTGCCAAAGCGTGATGATCCGCGGATGTCCAAGAAATCGTCTTGCCCGGCGCTGAGTGAATTACGATAGGCCTGGGAATCCGGATCCGTCCAAACGTCTGAGAATTTGAGAATCTGCATGCTCATGTCCTTTCGATCACTTGACCCGCACCGTTCAATTCTGAGCGTGTTCTTGCTTTGGCTCCTCAGTTGTGGTTCTGCGATATCGATTGCCGCGGATCCGGGAGAACTTGAAGGATTGGACAAAGAGTATTCGGTCGTCAAATGGCGGAATATTGGCCCGTTTCGCGGCGGACGATCTGTGTGTGCCTCGGGTGTCATCAATGACTCTCAAACCTATTTCATGGGCACCACAGGAGGTGGGCTCTGGAAAACCGACGACGCGGGCCAGCATTGGGAAAATGTTTCCGATGGATTCTTCAAGACTGGATCAGTTGGCGCCGTCGCCGTTTCGGAAAGCGATCCAAACATTGTCTACGTCGGGATGGGTGAGCATGCTCCGCGAGGCGTCATGACTTCGCACGGAGACGGCGTCTACAAATCGAACGATGCCGGGAAAACCTGGGAACATCTCGGCCTGGCCGAAACGCAGCACATCGCTCGCATTGTGATCCATCCCAAAAACCCAAATGTAGTTTTCGTTGCAGCGCAGGGTGCTCTCCATGGCCCGTCCCAACAACGCGGCATCTTTAAATCAACCGACGGCGGCCAATCATGGAATCGCGTTTTGTTCGTCAACGAGTTGACAGGATGCTCTGAGCTATCGATTGATTTCAGCAATCCACAAGTCCTCTACGCGACGATGTGGGAACATCAACGCAAGCCATGGAAAGTTATCAGTGGTGGCGATGGAAGTGGAGTCTACAAATCGACCGATGCCGGTGAGACGTGGAAACAAATCCATGAGGGCCTGCCGGAGGAAAAGGGCAAGATGGCCATCACCGTCGCTCGATCTAATCCAAACAGAGTCTACGCTTTAATCGAAAGTGATAGCGAACAAGAGAAAGGTGGATTGTATGTCTCCGATGATGGCGGAAAGAATTGGCAAGTACGAAGCAAGGATCACCGACTCATTCAACGAGCCTGGTATTACACGGAAGTGTTTGTTGATCCCAACGACGAGCACACCGTTTACGTGTTAAGTGCACCTGCACTGCGATCCATCGATGGCGGAAAGTCTTGGGAGACGCTCTCGGGAACACACGGAGATTATCACGATCTCTGGATCAATCCGAATGATTCACGCAACATGGTGATTGCCAATGACGGTGGAGCCGCTATCAGTTTTAACTACGGAAAGTCTTGGTCTCGCCAAGACAACATGCCGACGGCGCAGTTCTACCGCGTCAACGTCGACAATCAGTTTCCCTACCGGGTGTACGGTGGACAACAAGACAATTCCTCTGTCGTCATCGCCAGTATGGAACTCGGCGGTGGTGGCATCTCCACTCGCAGTTGGACTTCATCCGCTGGCGGCGAGAGCGCCTTCCTAGCCTTTGACCCTGACAACCCTCGTTACGTCATGGGCGGCAGCTACCTGGGAACGATCGAGATCCTGGATACGAAAGCTTCTGCGAGTACGAACATCATGTCTGCTCCGATTCAGTACCTAGGGCGTGCAGCGCGAGACATGCGGTATCTGTACAACTGGAATGCTCCGATTATTTGGTCTCAACACGAACCAGATACCTATTACCATGCGGCTCAGTATCTTCTGAGAACCAAGGACCGTGGCAAGACCTGGGTGGAAGTCTCTCCGGATCTCACCCGCAATCAAGACAACAAACAAGGCAAGGGCGGCGGTCCACTTACCAACGAAGCGGTGGGTGCGGAAAACTACGGCACCATCAGTTACGTCGCAGAATCACCTCATGAAAAGGGCGTTCTGTGGACGGGCAGCGACGATGGACTCGTGCACGTCACAAAGAACGGAGGCGAAGACTGGATCGATGTTACGCCTCAGGATCTCGAGGAATGCTTGATCAACGCGATTGAGGTCTCTCCGCATGATCCGGCAACGGTCTACATTGCAACGACTCGGTACAAGTTTGACGATAAACGACCGGGGATCTACAAAACGACAGACTTCGGAAAGACATGGAACAAAATCGTCTCCGGCATTCCCGATGGTGCTTTCACTCGCGTCGTTCGCGAAGATGAAGACCGAAAGGACTTGTTGTTTGCTGGAACGGAAATAGGACTCTATGTCTCGTGGAATGGCGGCGAAAAGTGGGAGCCGTTTCAGCTCAACCTTCCGGTAACACCCATTCTTGATTTAGCGGTGCGTCACGGAGACTTGATCGCGGCAACCTCCGGACGCGCGTTTTGGATCCTAGATGATCTCGCATTGATTCGACAACACGATGCACCAACAAGTAACTTTCATCTTTTTGAGCCCGAACCGTCGATGCTGTCCAATCATGGAAGTGAATTGAGCTCGACAAGCAAGAGCTTTACGGGCTCTCATCCGTTTCGTGGGATCAACCCTGCCAACGGTGTCATCGTCTATTACACGCTTCCCAAACTAGAGGAAGACGAACACATCGCGTTAGCATTCATGGACGCCAGTGGTGAAACCATTGTGCAATTCTCATCGGAGAAAGACGCATCGTTTCAAAGTTATGCTGGCGGCCCACCCTCGCCAACCGTGATACCAAAAGAAGAAGGACTCAATCGCTTCGTTTGGAACATGCGACACAGGACCATGCCCGGGATCCCCAAGGCATACATCGAGGCCAGTTACCGCGGACACAAAGTGATGCCGGGAACGTATTCGATCAAACTCACAAACGGTGATGATTCCGTCGAGTCGTCCGTCGAGATATCAGCCCATCCGTTGTACGAAACCACTCCGGAGCAGTACAAGGAATATGACGAAGCGATGACCGCAATGGAATCGGAACTTATCTCGATGCACGATATGACCAACCGACTTCATCGAGCGCGCGTTCAATTGGATGGTTTACTGAAGACGATCCCCGAAAAAGACGCTCTGGCGGAGCTAAAGAAATACGGCGAAGACCTTTCGGAGCGTTTGAAATCCTGGGACGAAGAAATGGTCCAACGAAAGTCCAAGGCTTACGATGACGTTGAAAACTTCCCTAACAAGTTTACGGCCGAGTACCTGTTTTTGATCAACCAAACGGAAAGCGCTATCCCCAAAGTCACTCAAGGATCACTGGATCGGCGCGAAGAACTGGATGAGCAGTGGAAAGATCTTAAGAAGCGTGGCAAGCAGTTAATTGATTCCGACATACCAAAATTCAATGAATTGCTTTGGGCGAACAAGATCGGTGCCATCTGGGCGATGGACGAAGAATAGTCGTACACGTTGACGATACGCTTCGGTTGGGAGCGTTCTGGCCGTGCGTCGCTAACGATCCGAGGCCGCTTCCGCTGAACTGGCTTCCGCTGATTTCTCGTCTTTGTTGCGTTCAATATCCGCGGTGAGTTCACCATATAGGTCGGGTCGTCGCTGAGCGAAATTTCGACTCGTCGATCGAATTTGCCGGATCCGGTCCAGATTGATCGTTGCGGTGATGAACGATTCCTCGCGCAAGGGGCTTTGGGCAAGAATCTTGCTCCGACCATCTCCGATCATCGTGCCTCCGCCGTACGCTTGGTTCGTCGTGATCATCGCAACATGGCTTTGAAACATGATCGAACGAACGATGAAATCCTCGACGGTGCCACGCCGACCATTGATCCAGATGATTAACTCTGCGCCTCGCAGCGAAAGAACTCTCGGAGGTTCTGGAAACCAACCGTCGTAACAGGTCATGATTCCAACTCTTCCGAAATCAAAATCGAACACCGGCAAATCATCACCCGCTTTCATGATCCACTCAGGGTCATTTTCGAGCATCCACTGATGGCTTTTTCCTGCAAGCGGTTGTTGCCAAGGTTCATCACCTTCGTAATGATCGATGGCTGGATGCGTTTTGCGGTACCGACCAACGATCTTTCCGTCGCGACCGAAGACTAAAGCCACGTTTGCAAACGTGCTATCTGTTAGTTTCTCCCAACATCCCACGATCACGTAGATCGAATTGGCCTTCGCCGCTTTCGCGATCGTTTCGGTAGCGGGCCCAGGCACCTCGATGTGTCCCAAAACATATTCCGGGAACACGACCAGCTGAGCTCCTTCGCGACCGGCGCGATGAATATACGGAACAAAATTTGTCGCCGGATCAAATCCCTCCCGCGGAAGTTCGCCCTTGTCGTAACCGCTGATTTGAACCGCTGCGACTCTTACCGAACTCGGCTTTGACTCGACACGTTCATCGGCGATTGCAGAGGCAACGAGACCGACAAAAGTAAAACTTATCAAGAAGTAGATACGCGACATCATCACCGTGCTCCAAGTCGAAACGACAGTCAGAAAGAGTGCCAATAAGATACCAGCCGACGGTCGCGTGCCTGCGGCGAAGCACGTTAGTCAGCGACTGAGTCTGAGCGATTGCTGTCCCTCCGGTAGTGCTCGCTGCCATCCACCGTAAACGGGGTTGGGCAGCATGATCCAACGTGATCCGAGCATCTTCTGCTTCTCGCTCGCGATTTCGTTCCGCTCGTCAGAATTAAGCGTCTCCATTCCGCTGCAAAGATCCCCCATGCTGTCGCCAATCAACAAAATGATTCGATGATCTTTGGCGACCATCGCGCGCCGCGAAAGCTTGTCATCCCCACGTCCTTTGTCCGCGTTCTTGGTCAGAACTGTTTCCTCGCTCGCGGGGAATCCGAGATCTTTGAGGTTCTTGATCGTCGCATCCTTCACAACATCGCGTCGGTTCGTAATGAAATAGATGCTTACACCTAGTCCCTTTGCCGCCTTGACGAATTCAAGAGCTCCCGGAACGCTTTTGGCTTTCCCCTCCTGACACCACGCGTTCCAAGACTCGGTCGTGTATTTCTTTCCATCCACGATGTTGCGGGCGTTGTAGGCAGAGTTATCCAAAACGGTTTCGTCACAATCGAGAATGACGGCCGGTTTCTTGTTTTGAAATCCGCCCGTGGATAATTGAACTTCGTCGGCCGACCAGTGGAGGTCTTGAAGGCCGACTTGCAGCTGATGGAGTGCTCCCCGATACGTCTGCTCAGTCAATAGACGGTACTCAGCCGAGCTTTGCATCCACGTGAGCGAACCATAGCGATAATCAGCTTCGACATCGACTTCTTGAGCCACAAGCCCGCATGCCATCGCCGATACCAGTGTAAGCACGGGCAAAAGAGAGGACGAATAATACTCGATGATCATGATTCACCAGAACTAGAAGCGATGTGTTGTGAAGAAGGAATGAACAGGAGTGCGAACGTTCTCACGGCCAATTCAAATGGGACGAGTGCGGTAAGCGATTCCTGATCCCGGTGGCCCGAGAGCGTCAGTCTAAATCCCACTCACGAAACCTGAATCCCCGCTTCTGACGACGCGGGGGCAAATGGCCGTAGCACCAATGGGTAGCGGAACAATTGGCGACGCCATTCCTTCCAATTTTTGATCCGTGCAATTGAAACCGACCGGTCGGTCGGTATAGTTCGAGTATGGATACGCGAACCCAAGCGACACATGCAGCTGTCTTTACCGCAGTGACCGATTTGATCCTACGTGGCGGCGTGCCGGCAGTGACGCTATCGGCGGTTTGTCGGGCGGCAAAGCTCAGCAAGGGCGGATTAATGCACCACTTCCCGACGAAAGAAGCGATGGTGCATGCCTTCGTCAGTCGGTCTTGTGAAGGATGCCTAGCACAAACCCATCAAATGCTCGCTGATGTTAAGCCAGGCGACGGACGTCGCACCTTAGCGTTCATCGATTCCATGCTCCGCGAGCCTGCCATGTGCGATAGCCAGGAACGACGCGAATTATCAGCGGTCATGATCGCACTCAACCAGGGATCGTTCACCGATATCGGTTCACGGTACTACGAAACGCTCCATCGAGAACTTCGGAACGACGGAATTCCCCGCGCAGTCGTGAACCTCGTTCTGACGACGATCGATGGTTTGTGGTTTCAATCAACTTGCGTTCCGGTGGAAACGGTCGAAAAACTCGCCCGACAACTTCGCGGACAACTTCGGCGCATCGTGATTGATGTCGCAAAGGAAAAACAACAACTTCTTGGAATCACTTCATGAGTCAGGTATACGCGGACTCTCCAAAACCCTCCGATGGTCCTTCAGACGAATCGTCTGATGCTTCATCCGATGGAACATCCAGAGTCCCTCGGGCAAGCCGGTCAGTCTCGTCGCCGACTTCGGTTTGGAAACAACGATTCGCTTCAATCATCGGCTCGGCAGTGCTGATCGCGGCAGTGATCGGCGTATTGGCTGGCATTGCCTGGGCGAAGGTGAGACAGATTCAAACGGCGATGTCAGAACCACCGCCGCCGGAATTGCCTGTTTCCGTTCGTCTTGAAACCGTCAGCCGCGGATTGTTTCGTCCGAACACGACCGTTGTCGGTACCGTTTTGGCTCCGCAAACCATCACGCTACGGAACGAAGAACCGGGAACGATCACCAACGTCGAGATGCAGCCGGGTGGCAGGGTCAAACGCGGCGACGTTCTGGTTGAAATGGATACGCGGGCAGAGTTTGCCTCATTGGTGGCCGCTGAGGCGACGCTACGCCAAGCCAAATCAACACTATCTCGTTCGGAAGCACTCAAAGAACGCAACGCATCAAGCAGTGAAGAACTAGACGCCGCGATTGCGGATGCCGCACGAGCCGCCGCAGAGGTGCAGCGATTGAAGGTCATCATTGAACGTAAGACATTGACCGCGCCGTTTGATGCACGAGTGGGGCTGTTTCAACTTGACGCTGGCCAGTATCTCGACATCGGAACGAAAATCGTTGGCTTGGAAGGCGTCGACAGTTACTTGGAAGTCGACTTTGCTGTGCCGGCCCATGTCGCCGATCGCATCAAAACAGGTGATCAAGTCAACATGCGAGTCGATTCGATGAGCGAATCCTGGACAGCAGCCATCGCGGCGACGGATGCCAGCGCGGATCCGCAAACACGTTTGATGATGATTCGTGCCCGCGTTGAATCTCCGCCACCTACTTTGTTACCTGGTGACTCTGTTCTGGTGACCGTGCCCTACGGAGTTCCGACTCCCGTCGCGGTAGTTCCGGCAGCCGCGGTCCGGCGTGGTCCGGCGGGAGACATCGCTTACGTTGCTGTGGAAGATCAGGCTGACGGTTCGCTTCGGGCTGCCATGCGATCCGTCAAGATTGGTAGCAGTTCCGGCAGCACGACCATGGTTCTTGAAGGTCTCACCGAAGGCGAACAGGTTGTGGCCGATGGCAGCTTCAAAGTGTTCGAAGGCAGTCTGCTGTCCGACATGGGAGAGACGCCGTGAAGTCCTTCACCGACATTTTCATTCGCCATCCAGTTTTGGCGATCGTCTTTAACCTCGTGATCGTGTTCATCGGACTCCGGGCCGCGACTTCGTTGCCCATCCAACAGTATCCAACACTTCAAGCTGTTTCGATCAACGTCAACACAGTCTACTTCGGTGCGAGCGCCGACACCGTTCGTGGATTCTTGACGACACCGATTGAACGCGCTGTTTCATCTGTCGCCGGCATCGACACGATCGAATCGAAGAGCACGGCGGGAATCAGTGAAATCACGATTCGATTGAACCTTAATCATGATGCGACCAAAGCGCTGGCCGAAGTCACCGCCCGGTTGCAACAAGTACGAAGCGAACTTCCATCCGAGGCCGAACCGCCAACGATTGAGTTGGTGCGCGCCGATCGGCCCTATGCGACCTTCTATTTAAGCTTCACGTCGGATCAATACGAGCTGTCTGGGTTGACCGACTATTTGATCCGTGATGTCCAGCCAAGACTGTCGACGCTAACAGGTGTTCAGCGTGTTGGTATTGAAGCGGGACAGACCCCAGCGATGCGAATATGGATTTCACCCTCCCAACTGAATGAACTGAACTTGACACCCGGAGATGTCTACGGGGCATTGCAACGCAACAATTTCCTAGCGGCAATTGGACAAGTCAAAAGTGATACCGTCCAAATCGATCTGCTAACCAACACTGACCTCCGCAGCGTCGAAGAGTTCGAAAACCTGATCGTCCGGCAAACGGTTGGGAACGAGAATCAGCCGGGACAGATCATTCGCTTAGCAGATGTGGCCCGTGTTGAATTGGGCAGTGAAGAACCACTGATGAAGGCGATGTACCGTGGGCGCGACGCGGTTTACTTAAGTGTGTGGCCGCTACCGGGATCCAATGAGATTGACGTCTCGAATCGTTTGCAATCAGCCATGGAGAATCTAAGAGCGGACTTACCGTCGCACATTGAAATGGAATTAGCCTACGACGGCACCAAGTTCATGCGCAAATCGCTAGCGGAGATTTCCAAAACGCTGGCTGAGACCATTTTGATTGTCGGCTTAGTCGTCTTCTTATTCATGGGATCTATCCGTACGGCAGCCGTACCCCTGGTGGCGATGCCCGTGTCATTGGTGGGTGCAACCATCGTTGTTTTGCTGATGGGATTCTCGCTGAATCTGCTAACCCTTTTAGCGATTGTGCTTGCAGTAGGTTTGGTCGTTGACGATGCCATCGTGGTTGTTGAGAACGTTCAGCGGCACATCCGCGAAGGATTGCCTCGAATTCAAGCAGCGTTGGTCGGTGCTCGCGAGTTGGTCGGGCCCGTGATTGCAATGACAATCACGTTAGCAACGGTTTATGCACCGATCGGCTTTCAAGGCGGCTTAACCGGTATGCTGTTTCGTGAATTCGCATTCACACTGGCAGCGGCCGTCGTCGTGTCCGGTATCACAGCCGTGACGTTATCACCGGTGATGAGTGCGTATGTCATCCCACCGGGTGGACGTGAAGGCCGGATGACTCGATTCGTCAACCGTTGCTTTGATTGGGTCAAGGGAATTTACGGCGTCGCACTCGGTGGTGTTTTAAGACTGCGATGGTCGATCGCATTTTGCACGTTACTCCTGGCTGTCGCCGCCGTACCGCTGTACCAGTTTTCGGCAAGAGAATTGGCGCCGATCGAAGATGAGGGCGCGATCTCAGTCATTCTTTCCGCTGCGCCCAACTCGACGTTAAAAGCTTCCACCACCTGGGCCAGCGATTTGGCGAAAGACTTTGAATCGATCCCCGAAACGGATTATATGTGGTCGCTCGTGGGTCCAGCCGGTGGCTTCGGTGGCGTGATCACAACCGACTGGGAAACGCGCACGCGGAGCACGACTGAGATCTTGCCCGATGTATTCGAGACAGCCTCGCAGAGCGCTGGCCTGGAAGCGTTCCCAGTTTTGGTTCCGCCACTTCCAGGTGCCGGAAGTTACGACGTGGAGTTGATTCTCAAAAGTGATCTTCCGGTTGATCGACAGCAAGAGTTTGCACAAGAAATCGTGCGTCGAGCACGCGAAGCCAACATGTTCTTGTTCGTCGATACAGAATTGAAAGTCGACTTACCACAAGCACGAGTTGTCGTCGATCGAGAGCGTTTAGCGGACTTGGGTCTAGATCAGGCGACCGTTGGCCGAGAGCTGGGTGTGCTGCTAGGGGGCGGTTACGTTAACCGATTCAACTACTTCAACCGCTCGTACCGAGTGATCCCACAGTTGGAAGCACGCGACCGTGAATCAACGTCGTCGCTCATGGATCTCAACATTCGCGGCCCCGGAGGAAAACTGATCCCCGTCAGCAGCTTTGTCAGCGTACAGCCTGAGACTGCACCACGCACACTAACGCGTTTTCAGCAACAGAGCAGCGTACGCATTTTCGCAGCCGTCTTTCCAGGACTGACTAAAGCAGCAGGATTGGAAACGATCGAGTCCATCGCCCGTGACGTAGCTGGCTCGTCTGTCGCAATCGACTACTCCGGTGAGTCACGACAGATCAAGTACGAAGGATCCAAGCTGGCAACGACGCTCGGCTTCGCGATGGTGCTGATCTACCTGATGTTGGCAGCTCAATTCCGTTCGTTTCGCGATCCACTGATCGTGTTGCTCGGAAGCGTGCCGCTGGCGATGACGGGAGTTTTAACACTGACCTGCTTGGATGTGACGACGATCAACATCTATTCACAAGTCGGCTTGATCACACTCGTCGGTCTCGTCGCGAAGAACGGAATCCTGATTGTTGAGTTCGCCAATGCGTTGCGTGAACGCGGATCCACAAAACGTGTTGCGATTTACGAAGCCTCCAAAACACGTCTCCGACCCGTCTTGATGACTTCCTTCGCAACGGTTTTGGGTCACTTACCACTCGTATTCGTGACGGGAGCCGGCGCAGCTGCGCGAAACAGCATCGGAATCGTGCTGGTCATCGGTATGGCGATCGGAACGATCTTCACGCTCTTCGTCGTACCCGCTCTCTATTTGATTCTGGGTCACGCCGACCACGCCCCGACATCGGAACCGGATGAAATCGAGGAACCAACCGAAGCCGATTCGAATGAAATCGAACGAGAACCTGCGCTGGTGTAGGGAACAGTCTTAAACGCAGAGTGTCCGAAGTCGCAAAGTGATGCGCAGAGATGGGCGCTTCGTTATCATGTAGTCTTGCGTTCGGTTTCCACCCCATTCTGCTTAGACATTGACGGATCCAATGACGCTCTTCATCAGCCCCGGGCCTCTTGAGATCGTGATCATTCTGACAATTCTGTCAGTTCTGGTTTTCCCGATACTATTTTTCGTCTTTGTCCTGCGAATGCAACAGAGAGACCGACTGTTCCAGCAGGAACAGGATCCGCTGAATCAGGAAGACGTGTTTTGGGACGCTGAACCCCAGGCAACAACTGACGAAGGGAATGCACGGAAGAACACCCTTGATCGACGCCAAAAGATCCTGCTTTGGGGTTTTATTGTCGCCGCGCTGATATTCCTGCCAACATGGATCGCCTTCAATCTTTGGTACGCCGTTGGCCCTGGGGACAGTAAAGAGCTCGGTCCCGCCGTTCGTGAAACCGAAAGCCGCTAGCAGTAATTGTCGTCCGTAGACTGAACGGCAAGAAGCGAGTTCGGTCACCAAGCTCGTGCAATCGCCGCGAGTGGTCGCGACGATTGCAAAGCTGCCATCAATGCGGATCAAGTCCCTCGTGGGTTTACTTCGACGTAGTAGTTTTCGATGTGGTTGTCGCCCGTCTCGAACACGTTACCGTCGATGCAATAACTGACGCGTCTGTACTCAGCCCGTGAACCTGGCTCGTCAAATACTTGCACAATGATTCCGAATCGAGAATGAACTTGATCGGGAAGGGCGCCTGCCGCATCACCGAAATGCACTGGAGGCTCGGGGGCGAGATTCCCGAGCAGCGTCCAGTTTCGGCCGATGCCAAACCAGACATACTTCTGCCCAGCACCCGTCGGCAAGAAAATCGCGTCCGCTTGCACGTCCGTCAGTGTGATGACTGCCTCACCGTCCCCAAGAGTTCTCTGAACACCGTCGATCGCGAAGGTGACGTTCGTGGGTGACGCAGCATGATCAATCACTGTTTGGATTCCGACGGCAGCAAGTCCCGCTGCTTCGTTCGCCGTCAGGGTATCGGTCGCGAGTAAACCGGTCCCATTTGCACCTCCGCCTGTTGCTGTAAATGTGGTCGTCGAGTTGTTAACTGGATCCGTTCCACCGGTATAGATGCCAGAATCAAAATCGGTCCCGAAACTTCCGAATTCGATTTGGACCCGTTGCATCATTTGATGCACTTCAGGGAAAGATGACGCACATGTTGACACATGGGTCCGTGTTAGTGCGTTACTGATCGTTGGTACGAGCAAGCCACCAAGACCGACCAATATGACTAAGACGACGATCAACTCAATCAAGGTCAAGCCGCGTTGAGATTGCTTGGGGCGTGAGATACGAGCAGAAATATTGAAAGACATTGCGATACCTGTGTAAAAACCGTTGTAAATGAATCAATGCAAGGGAACATTTCGCCGTGATTCG
The DNA here is from genome assembly GCA_039179795.1 of Planctomycetota bacterium. Classification (GTDB taxonomy): domain Bacteria; phylum Planctomycetota; class Planctomycetia; order Pirellulales; family Pirellulaceae; genus Rubripirellula. The sequence goes on from JBCDEM010000005.1 coordinate 34,974, forward strand.
TCACCGACAGCGCAGTCGACCAATCAAAGCGCATTGACAGCCGTCGTGTCACGGCGCGCATGGCGTAGCGATCACAACAGCACGAAATATGCTGCCGAGGTCCAAAGGATCGCAGCAAGCGATCTGGGACATTGGCGAAGAATGCCGCTTGGCTTACACAGGTGGTCCGCGCGGACCGTTCGAACCCAACTCTGGTTCGAAGAAGACAGCTACCCGCTCTGGCAAGACGACGCCAATACGGGGAAGCTCCCAATGCCAATCTACATGTCGCTCTATCGACTCGACAACGTCGATCTCGAGGAAGAACAGGACAGGAACGTTTTCATCACGAGCGGGACTTGGCGACGAAGGATCGTCCCCGCCACCGGCATGACTTTCATCATCACTTCTGTCGCCTTCATCACTTTGCCCCAATGGCGCATCGGACGGTTGCTCGTCTGCTGACCCAGAATGGGAATGTCGTGATGTCTCGAACTGATCCGCTGTCGATGGACCGTGTGAGTGATGATCGTGAGACCGATGGGTGTGCGAGTGCCCTACGGCGTGATCAACTTGCTGATGCGAATGGCTATGCGTTGAACCCGCTGGGTGCCGGTGGGCGATACCACCAATGTGAAAGAGCCCGTGAGTGATCGGCCCTAGAGCAAAGGTCAATCCGAGAAATAGGCACAAAAACGAACCCAATCGCCGTCGACGAAAACGTCTCGCTGATCTTCTCAGGTTCGAGTTCTTCATTGGTACTCAGTGCGCAACAAGCGATAAACGCTCACAGATAACTTCTCTTGACCTTACACCCCCGGAAAGACCCAATCCAGTGTTACGGAAGAAATTGGCGATTTCAGCTCGTGAAATCCACCGTTCCAACGTGAGTTTCTTCGTAACTTCACATCCTGATCCGGTAACGGAATCGGGCGACTTCCTGAGCCGTGACGAACGATGGATGAGAGTGATTGTTGGCTTAGTCTTCAAGCTTGCTTTCGCGAACCAGCGGATGGTGCCAACAACGAAAACCGCCTCCTTGCCAGTAGATTCCATCGATGCGAGCGGTCAGCACATCTGTTCCTTCTTTGGTGAGCGACTCGGCCAATTCGGGCATATCGTCTCCCACGATCATCGTTTTCTCGTCCAACACCAGTCCATTACAGCCAAGCTTCTCTTCCGCGTCTTCTGGTGAAACACCAATTAATTTCCAATCCTTCAAGAACTCAGGGATTCCATCCACAAATGCTTCTTTGCAAATCACTGCCAACCCTGGCCGTGGTAACGCGAGCACACAATCGAGATGTAAAAAGTGATCACTGAGTCGAATTTCATGCACCTTGTACTTGTTGCCTAAACAATTCTGGAGCCAGCGAATTCCCATAGCGTTTGACGCATTCCCGGTATTACCGACGTAGATATCTTTGCCAACCAGCATCACATCACCGCCTTCAAGGAATGGGCCGGGACCATACTTGCCTTGGTTATCTGCGAGGAATGGTTCTGGCTCTTGCATGGAGATGATTTTTGCATTGCTCTTGTCCAAGCGTGCGCCGATGGTGCGCCGAATCGCAAACCGCTCCTTCCGTCGATTCGGCTCGAACATCGATGTCTCAATAAATTTGTTTCCTATCACTAACATCGGATCACGTGGATACGTCTGCATAACGGTGTCGTTCATTCCTGCCAAGAATGCCTCTTCAGACGGCGTATGCTTTTTAACTTGATGAACAATAATCCCACGTTCCTCAAGCATTTGAATGATGCCGTCGACCTGCTCGACGAACCGTTGAAACACATCCGGGGCACAATCCTCGACCTCTTTTCCGGCATGCTTTTCAATAAAGGCTATCGATGCATCAGGAAGGAAACGTTTGGGCGCCTCCGCGAGCTTCGTCGGCAATCGCAAGTTTGGAACACCGACTACGACTTCTTTTAATGCGCCCCATTCGTGATTCACTTCGATCCGGTTCTTTCGGCGCATGTTTCGTTTCTCCTGTGCTTCCGTCCTGGACAGATCTCCAGCCAGTGCAACAGCCGCTGCGGCTCCAGCCGAGGCCTGAAAAAAAGTTCTGCGGCTTGTATTTCGATCGCTCACAACGGGCTCCACATCTCGGGTCGTATTCGTGCAAACAAACAGCTGCAATTACTTCAAGGAAATGTCCGCAACAGCGTTGCTGGATGCCTGGTAAATCTTGACATTTCGTTTTTAGGTAGGGTGCTGGCTGTCGCCTTGCTTAGAAAAGTAATTCCGTAGAGTTTTCTTCCGTCCGCGGGGATGGTGACAACTTGCGCTCTATCTGGCCTCAAACTTCAGGCCATCGATTTTCGTTCCATCCGTGTTACGTACTCGGCAACCAAACTGCCAGCCGCCTTCGTGGTCGGTCACTTTTAACTTCAGTTCGTTCCATCCTTCCTTCAATCGAGCTGGAACGAGAACGTCGCGTGGAGCGCAACCGCCAGTCCGCCATCCCTCATGAATCTGCTCTCCATTCATCCAGATCTTTAGTGCATCGTCAGCGCCACCTTCGACTTGCACGTCTTGCGTTTCCGGCGACCAAATCATCGTTCGCACAAATGCCGAGCAATGATCTTTTGCTCCAAACGCTGCTTCCAAGTTGATGTCCCAGCTGCCGATACCGAGCGTCAACGGCTTCCAATCCAGTCCCGACGTATCCGGCTGTTCTGGAGCAAAAACCTTCGTGTAGCTCTGCTCACCACTTGTGATCTTCTTGTCCTCGAATGGTCCGATTGCGACCCAGTTCCGAATGTGGTCTTCATACTTGTCCAGATCGACAAGCACATCCAGTGCCCGCTTCTGTACGTCTGGATGATCAACTCTAGCGCGAACATCCAGCAATACTTTGCGTGCGTCTTCCTTATACTGACGTCGCAGCTTGTAAGCGATTCGAACGGTTGCGATCCCGGCAACGGCCTTTAATTGTGGATTTGAGAAAAGTGATTGCGTTACATCGATCGCCTCGAATGATTCGCAAGTCAAGCCAATCTCGTTGACGATCCGTTTTCGGTTGTCGACCGTGGTCATTTGTTTGAGGAGATTCAGGAGCATCCTTGAGGGATCATCGGAATTCGTTGCGATGCGAATGTAGCCCTCAAGTGCTTGTTTTCGTTGCTCCGATGACGCGGCACCTTCGATCAATGGAGTCAAGTCGTTCGCTGCCGATGAATTGGGCCAGTTTGCTAAAGCTGTCACGGCGGATGTGACTGTCGCTGGGTCCGTGCTCTTAATACTCTCGCGAACCGCCTTGAGAGCCTCCGGTGTCCCTGCTTTGGAAAGCTGCCGGATAAGAACGCCTCGATTTTCATTCGAGGCCTTAGGCAATGCTTTCAGGAGAGGTCTAGCGCGATCTTCGGCAGAAGAAATTTTCAAAAGAACGCGACCGAGTGCTTGTTCAATCTTCGGTTGATCGTCAGTCACTTTGGATTCGACCGCAAGATCGATCACAGCCTTTACATCACCTGGATCGGCTAAAAGCCCGAGCGTTTCAATCGCTGCGCGACGTTTCGGAGTGCTTGAACTCTGTGCGAGTTTAATGACCGCTGCAGTCGCCGAACTTGCTTTCCGAGAAGCCAAAGCACGCATTGCTTCCACAGCAACCGTTTCATTCCCGTTCTCCGCGAGGCTCACTAAGTGCGAATCAGCATCGGCAATCCGTCGCAAACTTGCCCGTGCGATCCGGCTGACCGTCTGATCATTGCGATCGGCCGCAGCGCGAATCAAGGTGTCGACCGCCTCCGAACCCGATAACCCACCGAGGGCTTCAACAGCAGCAAGACGAACCGCCGAATCAGGATGTTGAGTCGCAACATTGATCGCCGAAACAGCGCTGTCATCGCCACGTATCCCCAATGCCTTGATTAACAGTATTTTGCGTTCCACCGCGATCGCTTCAAGCAAATCGACACATCGTGAAGTCACCGTTTTGCCAGGCAGACTCGTCGTCATTCGAATGGCAGAGGCCGCCAATCGAGAATCCTCTCCGCTTATCGCATCCATCAGAATCCCGACCGACTGTTCCGGCTTCGCGACCACGAGACCTCGGAGTCCGGCAATACGATTCGTGGAGGACTTCGCAAAGATTGATGCATACACTTCCGCTGCCGAATCAGATTCACCTTCAGACGAAGCGCGGTCAGCACAGGCTAGAAGTGCAAGTTCAACATCTTGCTCGAGCTTTTTCGAAACCTCGCCTTGAAGTTGCCGCAAAGAATCGATTGCTTCCGTTCCGCCCAATCTCCCAAGCGCACGAATGGCTTCGGAAGCGATTTGAAAATCGTCCACCTTGGAAAGACGAACGCAATCCGCACGCATCGGTTCGTAACGAACTCTGGAAAGCGAATTTAACAAGCCGATCTGCAATTGTCCGGGGACGCGATCGAGAGCTTCGTGCATTGCGTTGAGAGCCGCTTCGCTACCGATTCCTTCGAGTGCATAGCGTGCGAACGGAGACACTTCCAGATCGGACAGCAAGGGAGCAATCGACGACACGCAACGATCGGTTCCAATGACACGAAGTTGGCGACAGATCACACCGCGCGCAATGTTATTTGCACCTTCGATGGCATCGACCAGTTTCTTTTCGATCACATCTCGATCAGATGAGTCGACTGGCAATCGAAAAATAGTGTTTTCAAGATCGCGGATGAAATTTCCATTCTGCCCAAACTCGAAATCTTTCAGCTGTGTGAGTTGATCATCAATGCGTTTGAGCGTCTCCGGATCCGCTGCCGTCGTGCACGCAGGATTAACTGATAGTGAAATGGCGAATGCCAAGATGCATGTGGAGAGTCGGTCGTTCATTATCAGTTATTCTTAAGAATCAAATCGATGCGGTGAGAGGGGACAATGCTGCTTTGCTTCTGCGTTAGGAATACTGCCAAGCATCGCGTGCTGGACGATCCAACCAACGACTCGCCTCTGGGTCGCCGACGAAGTCTTCTTTCTTTGGGTCCCATTTCAGCGGACGATTCAACCAGTATGCGATGTTTGCCAAGTGAGCACACGTGGCCGTCCGATGGGCTGCTTCGACGTGCCGGAAAGGTTGCTCTCTTGTTTTCACGCAATGCAAAAAATCACCAAAGATGCCTCCTGAACCTTTGTAATTGGGAATGTAGATATCTGGCGTCTGCAGCTTTCCGCCGTTGCGATCTTCTTCGGAAATCTCACCTTCGCTACCGCGGAAGTTGATGATTCCACCCCAACCGCCGCCGTGATGAATCCGTTGTCCGCTCGCAAACTTGAAAACGAGATTCTTGACCTCATCGTTCGGCGGAGTGATTTCAGTCGGTCCTGTCAAATGCAGGTCCAATGCAAATAGGCATCCACCAAATGTGTGACAGCCCCAGTCGGTCGTGCCACCGCCCGAGTAGTCACGGAACGGCCGAAATCCTCCGGTGATGAGCGTCTTGTGAAACGGTCGCCAAGGGGCAGGGCCAAGCCACATGTTCCAATCAACATCATCCGGAGTTTTTTGCGGTTCCAAGTAACAGGGTCCCGATGGACCTCCAACATTTGCCCAAGCATCCGTCACGTCCCCAATCGCTCCGCCTCGAACCATTTTATGAAACCAGTTGTAGTCACCCCAAACGCGTTGGCTGCCACCAGAATAGACACGCCCCGTTTGACGCACGACGTTTCTTAGCTCCTTGCCCTGGTTAATCGTCAGTGTTTCAGGTTTTTCCGAGTACACATCCTTGCCGCGTTTCATTGCTTCAACCGCAATCGGAACGTGCCAGTGATCGGGCGTTCCGATCAACACGGCGTCTACATCCGATCGTTCGAGAACGTCTCTAAAGTCGCGATACATCTTGCAATCAGACGTTCCGTTCTTTCGATCAACGATGTCTTTCGCCATCTGACAGTGGCGTCCAACGACGTCACAAACAGCGACGCCCTGGACCTGAGGAAAATTGACGAAGCCATTGAGATCACCTCGTCCTTGACCTCCCATTCCGATACCGGCCAAGTTAATTCGTTCACTGGGAGCAACCGCACCGTCACGTCCGAGTGCAGATGACGGAATGATTGTGGGCAGTGCGAAGGCCGCACTCGCCGCCGCCGTCTTCTTCAGGAATCTGCGGCGTGACGTGGATTGATTCATGATGAAATCCTTTGAATCGATGTATTGCATTGGAACCGCTCGGTTCGTGTCAGACACGTTGAATCTAGACATAATAAAGTCGAGTATCGCACGGCACACTCGCTCTCTCGATCAATGCTGAAGACCGACTCACTATGATACGGTGAGTTAGCCGCGCCCGCGCTGCCGGAACTGAATCCCCATCATTGCGGTATGCGTGGTCAGCTAACGAGTCACAAAGAAGGGATCCAATGTGAGCCGAGACAGTCAATCCAAGTTTTGGTAGCGTTCCTGATCCTCGGCGGCCGGGAGAATGCCCTTTAGCTGAATGGTGACATTCGCGAAGCGACCGCATCCTTGATTTCGCGTCCTCGATTCCCGTTTTGATTCCCAGTTTCGATTCCTTACCTCACGGCAGCTGAAACAGCCTTTTGGCGTTTGCGGTCGTCGCTTCGGCCAAGTGCTCGGCGGATACACCTCGAACGTCCGCCAGGCATCGCAGCGTGTGCTCAACACGTGCCGGTTCATTCGGACGTTTGCCACGCAGTGGCTCAGGACTGAGATACGGCGCGTCCGTCTCTACGAGCAGACGATCTTCGGGAACGATCTTGGCCACGTGACGCAGCTCGTCACTCTTTTTGAAGGTGACCATTCCAGCAAAACTGATATCGAGCCCTAAGTCGAGACACTTCTTTGCTAACTCAACGTCGCCCGTGAACGAATGCATCACGCCGGCAGGCAGTCGATCTTGCGATTGCAACTGCTCAACGATCAACTCACCGCTTTCTCTCATGTGTATCACCATTGGCAATGCGGTTTGGAGACACAACTGGATATGGCGATCGAAGTAGTCCTTTTGCATTTCAATCGGCGTATCGTCCCAGTAGCAGTCCAATCCGGTTTCACCAATCCCACGAACGCCGGGGTAGCCCGCCAACTCTTCAATGACCGAAAAGTCATCCTGTTTCGCTTCGGCCGCCGAATTCGGTTGGATGCCAACCACCGCAAACAGGAACCCGGGATACTCTGCTGCAAGATCGCAAGCTCTACGACTGGTCTCGACATCGATGCCAATCACCATAACACCGACGAGTCCAGCGTCGCGTGCCCGATGAACCACTTCATCAACATCGTTTTCAAACGCGTCAACATTCAAGTGAGCGTGCGTATCAAAGAGCGTGAGCGTCAATACTGTGACCAAAAGAAACGAGTGAGATGATAGAAGACGGGGGCGGCAAAACAGATGTTATCTATCTGATCCAGCACGCCCGCGTGTCCTTGAACGAGTGTGCCGGTATCCGTGACACCACGGTCGCGTTTGATCGCGCTCATCGTCATCGTGCCGGCTGTTGCCATGACCGTCAGCACAGCTCCCAAAATCCCGGCTTCCCAAGGATGAAAGGGCGTCGCCCAGGAGAGTGCGGCAGCGACCAATCCTGTCGTCACCATCGACCCAAGAAAGCCCTCCCAGGTTCGCGAAGCATTGATCCGTTCGGCGATCACGTGACGTCCCGCTAACTTTCCCCACAATCGTTCGAACACCGAGGCCAGCTGCGAAACCAGCACAAGGAAGATCAACAAGTTAACCGAACTGCCGTTCCAAGCCTTCCCATTGGTTTGGTTCAGCTGCAAATCGAGAAGTGCGGGTGCGTAACTAAGCGCGTAAACACAAATCAGCAAGCCCGACTGAATTTTCGCGCTGCGTTCCAAAAACCGCTTGTAGTCACCGGCTATGGCGGCGCGAGCCGGAATAAATAGACTCGCATAAACGGGGATCATGATGCTGTAGAAATCGTAGTAGTCGATTCCGGCAGCGCCTCCCAATGACTGCGGTGGGTTGCTACCCAATCCAATCAATAGGTATTGCAGCGGCGTGAAGATAAAGAACACCCAAAACAGCGTCCGATGATCACCGCGTCTTGTTGGCGTCATCGTAATGAATTCTCGCAACGCCCAAAAAGAAATCAGTCCGAACAGGACGACGACACCAATTCGACCCAGTAGAAAACCGACCGCGAAGATCACGGCCATGATCCACCAGACCTGCAACTTGTGGTTGAAGCGTCGAATGATGGCTGATTCAACACCGACTTTTTCACGTCTTGTCAGCACCAACCCAACAATACTGGCAACACTGAGCGAGCTCAGGATGACGGCCAAGAGGATGTAAGTGCGCACATCGTACCCAGACGACTGAGCTAACAGGCCCAGCGATGGGTTGATTGTTACCGATGGATCAAGCATGTGCCGCAACATTCGCTATCTGTTCAATCATCCCATTCAATCTTTGGTCGCCAATGCCACTTCGATCAATCACTGCTCGAGAGCCTTCCGACGACAGCCGAACCCATTTCCTCGGTCGTGACACAAGCACCCCCGCGGGCCAGATCTGACGTACGCAGTCCATCTGCCAGCACTTGCTCCACCGCCTTCTCAATGGCTTCCGCTTCCGCCGGCAATGCCAACGAGTGACGCAGCAACATCGCCGATGCCAGGATCGTTGCCAATGGATTCGCGACACCTTGCCCCGCGATATCTGGCGCTGAACCGTGAATGGGTTCGTACAGACCTGGTCCACTCTCGCCTAAAGAAGCGCTAGGCAACATTCCCAGTGAACCCGGCAACATTGAGGCTTCATCCGTAAGGATGTCTCCAAACATGTTGCCGGTAACCACAACATCAAAATCGCGAGGTCGATTGATCAAGTGCATTGCCATCGCGTCGACCAACACGACGTCGTACTGAACGTCGGGAAACTCTTCGGCCATCACTTGTGCGGCGACACGACGCCACAATCGACTTGGTTCCAATACGTTTGCTTTGTCGACGCTTGTTAATCGATTGTCTCGACCTTGTGCAGCTTTCGCAGCAAGCCGAACGATCCGTTTCACTTCCCCAACCGAGTAGACCATTGATTGATAGGCCGACTCTGACTCGCCGTCTCCATCTGAACCCGACGCGCCAAAATAGATGCCGCCGGTCAATTCTCGCAAAAACAGAATGTCGGTACCCTCGATGATCTCGCGACGAAGCGGTGACGCATCGACCAATTCGTCGAACAATCGGATCGGACGCAAGTTTGCGAATAACCCGAGTTCTTTTCGGATCTTCAATAGCCCTGCTTCCGGTCGCGTTTTAGCCGATGGATCATCCCATTTCGGACCGCCAACGGCACCCAGTAAAATCGCATCGCTGCGACGACATGCATCAATCGTCTCCTGCGGCAACGGGTCGCCACAGGTGTCGATCGAAATGCCACCGATTAAGTGGCTGCTGAAGGAAAACTCATGCCCAAACCGAGTCGCAACAGCCGTCAGCACGCGGGTAGCCTGATCGACAATTTCGGGACCGATGCCATCACCTGGCAAAAGAACAACATTGGCTTTCAAGAGACAGATCGCCGTGGAGAGAGGGGTTTTTCTGGAATCAAGCGAAACTCATCCGTTCGCCGACAATTTAGCCGAAGCGCGTTGGTGCGAGAATTGGTGGACCCAAATACGACTGATACGACCGATTCATTTGGACCGGCTTCGCTCGACCAGTCCGTCGGCTCACATTTGAATCGCTGGTACTCAGTGATCCCATTGCATGGTTTATCGTCGCCACCGTGGCATTCTCGTCGCGGGTTTGATTCTCGCTCACTTGAACTACCGCGATGTTGCAACCGGTTACCCACACATTTACGCCTCCTGCGGCCGTCGTTGTCCCTCCACAACCGGTCACCATCGACGCGAGAGTCCTGCACGTCATCAATGGTGAACACTTCGCGGGTGCTGAGCGTGTCCAATCTCACCTCGGTCGTTGTCTTCCGCAGTTTGGAGTTCAAGCGGACTTCGCTTGTCTGAAGCGAGGAAAATTCTCGGAACTCGCTGAGCAAGCCGACGAGAGATGGGGCGTCGTCCATGAAACGGCCATGAGTCATCGAGCTGACCTCAGGCCCGCGAAACAAATCTGTGACTTAATTCGGCAACATCACTATCAGCTTCTCCACGCCCATACTCCACGTGCGGCAATGATTAGCGCGGCCGCTTCGGTTCTTTCCGGTGTGCCATGGATCTACCACGTGCATAGTCCCGCATCGCGCGATTCCAAACGCAAATGGGCCAACCACATTAATGCATGGATCGAAAAGGGATCACTTCATACAGCCGCACATCTAATCACGGTCTCGGAGAGCCTACGATTGGATTGCGAAGCACGTGGCGTTTCGGAAGATCGAATCACCGTCGTTCATAACGGAGTGCCGGCTTCGGATTCACTGCGCGAATGTGAGCGCGCTTCCAATAGCCGCTGGACATTGGGAATGGTTGCGTTGATGCGGCCGCGCAAAGGACTTGAGATTCTTCTCGACGCAATTGCCCAGCTCACTAGCGAGGGACACGACATCAACCTTCAATGCATCGGTCCCTTTGAGTCGGAAGACTATCGGAAAACGATTCAGCAACAAATTGACCGGCTTCGAATCGGTGATCGTGTGCATTGGACCGGCTTTACCGAAGACGTCCCTTCCGCGTTGGTCCAGCTAGACGCACTCGTCTTACCAAGCTTGTTCGGCGAGGGATTACCGATGGTCGTGTTGGAAGCGATGGCCGCCGCGATTCCTGTTGTGGCAACGCGTGTCGAAGGAACACCGGAGGCAATCACGCACGGCGTCGAGGGTTTGCTCGCTGAACCGGGCAACGCGGACGATCTGGCAAATCAGATCGCTGATTTGATGAGTGGCCAACACTGCTGGCGAGCGATGTCCAACGCTGCCCTCGAACGTCATCGAACGAGTTTTTCCGATCTTGCCATGTCAGGTGGTGTTGCAGGCGTCTACCAGCAAGTGATTCCCTCGGCGCGTTGATTCGCCTCTTCCCGCGTAGTGGTTGGATGATTTTCGAGATGTCGCGTTGTCGAATCGCCCGAACACGCAATTTCCGACCAAGACGAGTCGAGATCAGGCCGGTGAATGTCTGAGCTGTTAAACTAGGCGGGACGTATTATCCCCCGCCTCTCTCCGAATAGCTCTCCTCCATTCGCCATGCCCACCCGGTTACCTGTGACAGTTCTTCTGCTGTTATCGATCTCGGTCACGCTTTCAATCAGTGACAGGGTTCGAGCAGCGGAGTCGAAAAATATTTTGATGATCTCTGGCCGGCCTTCCCACGGCTACGGATCCCACGAGCACTTTGCTGGACTCAAGGTGCTGGAACAAGCAATCAATGAAAGTACCAACGACGTTAACGTGACCACCGTCAAAGGTTGGCCATCAGACGAATCGCTGGTCGAACGAGCCGACACGATCGTGATCTACTGCGATGGTGGTGGTCGGCACTTAGCGATTCCGCATCTCGATACGTTGCGAGCGAAGTTGGCTGACGGTTGCGGACTGGTTTGTTTGCACTACGCGGTCGAGATGGTTCCCGGTGAGACGGGTGACGCTTGGGTCGAAATGCTCGGCGGCCATTTCGAAGTCCACTGGAGCGTTAACCCTCATTGGGATGCCGACTTTAAAACACTGCCCGAGCATCCCACGACACGTGGAGTGGAACCGTTTATCACCAACGATGAATGGTACTTCCATATGCGGTTTGCGGATTCGGATCGAGTCATACCAATTCTGGCTGCCGTCGCACCCGAATCGACCATGCGACGCAAAGATGGACCACACAGTGGTAACCCAGCCGTTCGCAAGAGCGTTGCGGCAGGTGAGAAACAAACCGTTGCTTGGGCATATGAGCGCCCCGATGGGGGTCGATCGTTTGGCTTTACTGGCGGTCACTTTCACTGGAATTGGGGCAACGATAATCAACGGAGACTTGTCACTAACGCGATCTTGTGGACAGCGGGCAATGAAATCCCGGAAGCAGGATCGCAACTTGAAAAGGAAGTTGGCATCGAACGCCTGCTCGAAGATCAAGACTACGATCCGCCAAAGAATTTCGATAAGGAAGCGACTCAGAAAAAATTCAAGTTGCAATCCTCCATCCGCCTGCCGCACGCGACACAGTTGGTTGCAGAGACGGATGGCGATCAACGTGAAGCAAGAAATGCGATCGCCGGATTGGAAGTTGCCCGTGGATTGGAACTCACGCTATCCGCGAGTGAACCCGAACTTCGCAGTCTGACAAATCTGGATGTCGACGATCGCGGCCGTGTCTGGGTATGCGATGTGATGAACTATCGCCGCAACAATGGTTCGCGTCCCGAAGGTGACCGAATCTTGATCCTGGAAGACACCACCGGAGACGGTGTAATGGATTTGGTAAAGACGTATTACCAAGGGAACGACATCGATTCAGCGATGGGGATTTGTGTGCTCGGTAACGAAGTGATCGTTACGGCAACACCAACCGTTTGGAAGTTTGTGGATGAGGATGGTGACGATATCCCTGATCGCAAGGAAGCGATGTTTACCGAGACCGGGCAGCCGCAACACGATCACTCGGCTCACTCATTTTTATTCGGTCCCGACGGAAAACTGTATTGGAACTTTGGAAACACTGGCAAACAGGTGAAAGACGCTGACGGAAAGACGGTCATCGACATTCACGGTCGTCCAGTTGTCGATAACGGTCAGCCTCTTTATGGCGGCATGCCATTTCGCTGTGACTTGGACGGTTCGAACTTCGAAGTGCTCGCCCACAACTTTCGAAATAATTGGGAGACCACCGTCGACTCGTTTGGAGCGCTTTGGCAGAGCGATAATGACGACGACGGAAACCGTGGTACACGTATCAATTTCGTCATGGAACACGGTAACTACGGGTACCGCGACGAACTGACGGGAGCGGGTTGGCGGCAAAAGCGAATCACCATGGAAGAGGAAGTGCCACATCAACACTGGCACCTAAACGATCCCGGAGTCATCCCCAACATGCTTCAAACGGGTGCTGGATCGCCCTCTGGCATCATGGTCTATGAAGGGCGACTGCTGCCGGAAAGATTTTGGGATCAAGTGATCCATTGCGATCCAGGCCCGAACGTCGTTCGCGCCTACCCCGCGACGCCCAACGGAGCCGGCTATCAGGCGACCATTGAACCGCTCGTCACGGGCACGGTCGACAAGTGGTTTCGGCCGGTGGACGTCTGCGTGGCACCGGACGGATCGCTGTTTGTGACCGACTGGTACGATCCCGGTGTCGGCGGCCACCGACAGGGTGATACCGATCGCGGTCGGCTGTTTCGAATCGCGCCACCGAGCTCGAAGTACAAAATTCCGGTGTTCGATTACACCACAGCGACGGGTGCTGTAGAGGCGTTGCGAAACCCTAACCTTTCCGTTCGCTACAAAGCATGGATGGCGCTTCATTCCATGGGTCTGTCGGCTGAAGATGCGTTGCTCGAACTCTACGCCGACTCAAACCCTCGACTGCGAGCCCGTGCTCTTTGGTTGCTGGGAAAGATTGAGGGACGGGGTGAACACTACGTCGCCAAAGCGCTTGCTGATAACGATTCAGACATTCGCTGCACGGCGATCCGCTTGGCCCGACAACTGGGCATGACCCCATCCGTCAGTTTGGCGAGCGCCGCTCGTGATCCATCGGCTGCGGTTCGCCGTGAGCTTGCCGTCGCGTTGCGCTACGACGACTCCGAAACCATGCCCGCGTGTTGGGCCGAGTTGGCGCAACAGCACGATGGAAAAGATCGCTGGTATTTGGAGGCGTTAGGCCTGAGTAGTGATTTGCGTTCGTCCGAGTGTTTTGAGGCGTGGCTGAATGCCATTGATGGCGAATGGAATACACCGTCCGGACGCGACATAGTCTGGCGAGTCCGTGCGCCGGCCGCCGCTGACGCGATGGTCAAGATTATCGCCGACCCTTCGCTCGGCATTGAGGATACGAATCGGTACTTTCGAAGCCTTGAGTATCACGCCCCCACCGTTCGCAACGCCGCGCTGAAAAAGCTGCTGGCGTTGTAAGAGCAAACGTACGATCTCACCTAGCGTTTCCGCTGGGTGAATCCTGCTGTGCTTTCAACTCTCCCCCCACCCACCGTATTTCGAACTCTCATGAAGCGATTCATCCTCTCTTTTGGATTTCTGTTCACTCTCTCAGTAGCACTCCCAGCGAACGACGAATTGCGAGCGAGGAACGACGCAATCATCGTTCGAGCCCTCGAAAGGATGGACGGTTACGACTACACAAAGGATGCTCATGTAGCGGACGCTGTAGGTCGACATATGAAGCGTCTCGAGGGAACGGAGGAATACGTCGAATTGGTGCGCCGGTTCCGTCCAGCGAATATGTCTGACAAGTTGATCGACTTGATTACCGGCACGGTCAACGATTCGGTGAAAGTGGAAGCTGCCAACTTGCTCGGCGAAACCGAGTCGGGTCCGAAGCGTCTACGACAAACGCTAAAAAGCGAACAAGAGAAGCACGCGGCGGAGACCGCTCGCGTACTAGCACTACTCGGAAATGGACGGGCGATGAATCTACTGCGAGAAGTCGCGCGGGACGCGGACCGACCGTTCTCTGTACGTCGACACGCGGTGGTCGGATTGGCAAAAAATCGCAACGGTGAAAAACAGCTACTGCAGTTGGCTCAATCAAAAGAACTGGCTGCTGATACACGACTTCTTGCCGGAGGTCTGCTGGCACGGAGCCAAGACCAAAACGTTCGTACGCTTGCCGCCGAAGTGCTTCCTCAACCTCAGCAAAAGGACAATCGTCCTTTGGAACCAATCGATAAGCTTGCCCAATTGCGCGGTGATGTGGATGCGGGAATGAAGCTGTTTCGCGGGACCGCCACGTGCGCAAACTGCCACATCGTTGGCAAACATGGAAAAGAAGTCGGACCGAATCTGTCGGAAATCGGGAGCAAGCTTTCGCGAGAAGCGATGTTCACAGCGATCCTAGACCCCAGCGCGGGTATTAGCCACAACTACGAAACGTACACCGTACTGACCGACAGTGGCCAAGTGATCAGTGGATTGAAGATGTCGGAAACACCCGAAGAAATCGTGATTCGCACTTCCGAGGCAATCGATCGCAAAATTGCTTTGGATGAGATCGAGCGAATCAAGCAGAGTGAGAAATCGATTATGCCAGACAACCTTCATCTGACGTTCGATCAACAAGGCCTAATCGATATCGTGGAATACATGACGAGCTTGAAAAAGAAATAGCTTGAACATTTCATTCAATCTGTTTGACTGTCCGGTGATTGACTGACGATGCCAATCACATCGCTGATGGGCACCGCACCGTAGTCTCGACTATCGACGGAGACTGGCGTGTTGTCACCCAGCACAAATACGTGCTCCGGCGGCACAGTCAGTGGGTATCGCTGTTGGTCATCTCTTGGACGAAGACGGTAGTCAATCGCTCGTGAAACCTTCAGCTCTTTGAGCACGATACGGCCATACGCGACGCGAATGGCAATCGGCGTGCTAGGCGTGAGAGGCAATTCACTGCTTTCCACGCCCTCATCGAACGAAACACGAAACGGATGCGTTCCTTTTACATCGATGGTCGCTATGCGTTGCTGTTCCGTAGACCAGATGCCGATGATTAGACGAGCAGATGAGCTGGCTGTCGCGATACCCGAAACGGTAATACGATCCACCGGGTACAGCGTACGTCGCAGGTCAATGTTGCTCGGGTAGTCGTCAAGAACCGGTCCCGCTCGGCCCTGGTCGTAGACACTGCGATGTTGATAGCGCAGCCAATCGTTGGGTTCGATCGGTTCGCAAACCCAGGCGCGTCCTTGGGTGCGCTGCCAGCCGGTCGACTTGTTTACAGGACTCCATCGTGATGCTTCTCGAAGTGTGTCCCGGTCGACTGTGATTTGTGCGGGCTCGATAGAGCAGGGGACTCGTTGCAATTTGTCATCGATGCGTACGCCGTTCACCCACAAACGGTTATCGCCAACGGTGACGAGATCACCCGCCACCGCCACCACACGCTTCGCGTTCAGTTGATCGTCTTTCGCGATAACGACCACTTGCCCAACCGAAAGAACCGTTGCCGATTGCAGGGTCACACGATCCGCACGATGAACTTTGACGGTCCGTGCCGATGAGACGGAGTGACCGCAATGGGGGCAAATTCGATCGGGCGTTCTCGCAATTGACGAGTCGATTTCCCACTGAAATTCACAGGACTCACACTCAATCGTGACGTTTGCTCCCCAGAGCGTTGGGGACATCGAACGACCCGCGATCCGAAGCGATTGTTTTTTGGGCGTGGGTGGTACGCGGTATCCCATCCAAGCTCCCAGGGCGATCGCAAACAGCGTCGCCAGAGAAGCCAAGCTAACCTTCCATCTTGTCATTTTCCGCATTAATGCCCAGATGAACCCGCTAATGGACGGACCAAGGGGAACCCGCTCCAAGTTGGATCTGACAATGAGAATCGCGGGTCGTTATACTGTTTAGTTGGTGCAAGCCACCTTTTCGGCGGACCATCTACGTGATTGTATCGCATCCCTTTGACTGATTTATCGCTAACGACGCGTAAGATGGACACTCAAACGTCTGAACCCCAAGAACAAACCCTGAACGATCATCGCCCCAAGCCCAAGACTCGCGGGCGCATGGGGAAGGTGACCGGTGTGCGAATCGCATCCACCGGATCTTCGGTTGGATCGGAAGTTGTGACCAATGAAGACTTGGCGGAACTTGGCTGCGACAGTGAGTGGATCATCCGCCGAACAGGGATTCGAGAACGGCGCCGTGCGCCGGAAGGCGTTTCCACCAGTGACCTGTGCTATGAAGCGGCCGTTGACTGTTTGGAACAAGCGGGGGCAACGATCGATCAAGTCGATTTGATCATCGTGGCCACGATCACGCCGGACCACTGGACACCATCCACCGCATGTCACCTGCAACGCCGTTTGGGTGCGTTCGCACCCGCGATGGATGTGAACGCGGCGTGCGCCGGGTTCATGTATGGCCTGGTCACCGGAGCGCAGTTCATCGCATCGGGTAATCATCGTTGTGTGTTGGTCGTTGGTGCGGATCTGATGAGCCGCACGATCAATCCCAACGACAAGAAAACGTATCCGCTCTTCGGTGATGCGGCCGGTGCTGTGCTGTTAGTCTCCGATTCCGAAGGAGCCGGCATCCTCTCGTACCAAATTGGTAGTGAAGGGTGCGGTGGAGAAATGTTGTGCATTCCCGCCGGTGGGACGCGTCAAGCACTAACACCGACAGCCTATGAGCAAGGCCTGCACTATCTGACCATGGATGGCCGAAACGTTTTCAAGTGGGCGGTGCGTCTATTTGATGAAAGTGCCAAACAGGTCCTGCAAGATGCGGGTGTGGACGCGAGTGAACTGGATTTGGTCGTTCTTCATCAGGCGAATCAACGCATCATTGATTCAGCTGTTTCTGACTTGAACGTTTCGCCCGACAAAGTCTTTGTCAATTTAGATCGCTACGGAAATACGTCGGGCGCGAGCATTCCCCTCGCGTTAGACGAAGCCGTTCAACAAGGACGGATCCATCGTGATCGATTGATCCTGCTGTGTGGTTTCGGAGCGGGACTCGCTTGGGGAACAGCACTGCTTCGGTGGTAAGCGCCGCCAGTAGTGGATGAGACAACGAAATGTGTTACGGACCGCTGCGCGCGTCGTAGCCGTGCGTCTATCGATCGACTTATTTCATCGATTAATCATCATCTTGCCTCATCGAGCACGAGCATCGCTGCGCTGAACACGATTAAGAGTCTTCATGGCCTACGATCGCGGAACGATCGATGACGATAGGAGGTCGGCGACTTTGAAATCGAAGCTATTTGCGCAGCGGAATGGGATCTACCATTTGAGCGTCCATGGCTTTCCATTGCTTGGTCAAACGACTCAGCACGTCCGGGTGTTCGCTAACGAGATTCCGCTTTTCAGCTTGATCACTGGCGAGGTGATACAGTTCGACGGAAGCATTGCGTTTCGGTCGTACGATCTTCCAATTGCCGCTTCGAAATGCCATTCTCCCGCCCGGCATTCTCCAGAAAAGTTGTTGATGTGGAGAGTCATCGGGCGAAGAAACCCAATCGAATAAACTGACACCATCGGCTGATTCATCGCTGGGTAAGCCTGCCAAATCGAGAGCGGTCGCAGAAACATCTAGACTCGACACAACTCGATCTTCAACCACGCCAGCCGGCAACTTTCCAGGCATCGACCACACCATGGGAACACGCACTCCGCCTTCATACAACGTTCCCTTGCCCCCGCGCAGTGGCGCGTTGCTGCTGGTCAATTCAGCGGTTGGGCCACCGTTGTCACTAAAGAAAACGACCAATGTGTTCCTTTGCAATCCCTGCTCCGCGAGCGTGTCGTTCAATCGCCCGATTCCGCGATCCATGGCCACCAGCATCCCCGCAAAGATTCTTCGCTGATCATCCTTGATTCGCTGGAGCCTCTCGAGATCGTCGTCCTTCGCTTGCATCGGACTGTGAACGGCGTTGTAAGCGACCACCATGCAAAACGGGGCATCACGTTCTTCTTCAAGAAACTCAACTGCTTCGTCCGTAATCGCATCGGTCAAATAATCAGGCTCGATGATCTCTTCTGTCCCGCGAAGCATTGGATTGTCAGCATCGTAAGCGGGCTCGCTCATGTTGGCGTAGTTACCGCGAATGAAATCGCCATCGCGTAAACGTTCGTTTTTCTGTAGCGAAGTATCTCGGACCATCGTCAGCACGTTTTCGTACGGCGGCCCGGGCACATAGAAATGCCCTTCATGTAAAAAGCCATAGAAGTGTTGAAACCCACGCGAGTTGGGTTGCTTGGCCGCAACGGTCCCTAGATGCCACTTGCCGAACAAACCAGTGACGTAGCCCGATTGCTCGAGCCGCTCGACGAACGTGGTTTGATCGACGGGCAATCCCGCTTCCGGGTACAGATTCCGGCGTCCCGTCGGGTTCATCTCATAGCCGAATCGCGACTGGTATCTGCCGGTAAAAAATCCAGCGCGTGATGTCGAGCAGTACGATGAGGTCACGTAACCCGACATACAACGGATACCAGATGCGGCCAGCGCATCGATGCCGGGTGTCGGGATCTCTTCGTTACCCATCATGCCCGTTTCGCCGTACCCTAAATCGTCGGCGATGATGACCAGAACATTGGGTCGATCGTCAGCTGCGTAAACATCGACTGCGTAAAAAGGGCCTAGCAGCAAGAACGTGATGAACAGCCAGACGATCGTGAACCAATTCATAGAAGGTGCTTGGCTTTGACTTCGAGATATTGATTGACCAACGGCGCAGTCAACTCATCAGGAAAGGCATCGACGACTAAGACGCCACGATGCACAAGGTCGGTAAGAACTTGGTCACGCCAAAGCAAAATGTCCGCCGCGGCAGCCGATCGATACATTTGAAAGGTATCGCCATCGGGTGAGTCCGCTGCTTCGAACATCTCGCGATCACGAAGCAGCACCCCTAGGGGAAGGTGTTGACCGTTAATGTTGCCGAGATAATCAACGATGGCATTAGCGTTAACTTCATCAATCACATTGGTTGCCAGGACGACCAGTGATCGGCGTTTGCAATGCGAAGATAGATACAGAAACGCTTGGTCGTAGCGCGACTCTACCAGCCGTGGAAACTGATCAAAACCAGCCTGAATCAAACGATTCATTTGACTGCTGCCACCACGCGGCGGTATGTATGAATGAATCTTATCGGAGAAGCAAAGCATTCCCACAGAGTCGCCTTGAGAGAGGGCGACGTACGCCATCATCAAAGTGGAATTGAGCGCGTGGTCCAATAGCGAATAACCATTCCGTTCGTTGGTCATCATGCGGCCACAATCCAGCAAGAAAATGACACGCTGACTTTGATCGTTCTGAAATTGCCGAACGGTCAGTTTTCGACGCCGGGCGGTGCTTCGCCAATCGATATGGCGGTAGTTATCATCACGTGTGTAATCACGGAGTCGTTCGAATTCATTGTCTTGACCCACACGACGTGTTTTACGAACACCAATCAAACTGAGACGATTTGTTCGCGCGAGTAGTGCGTAATCCGACAACTGCTTCATGTCGGGATAGACATTCAGCTGACTGACCGCTTCGAGTCGCACCTGTCGCACCCAGAGTCTGAGAGTACTTGCAAAACGCAGATAGATGTATTGCAGTTTGAATGCACCGCGACGGCCTGGCTTTAACTTTCGACGTGCGGTCATGCGTCCGAGCGGAGGCAGTCGCAGGACATGCTCGGTCGGTGTCGATTCGAAATTATCTGGCAGATCATCTCGAGCTAGCCCGACCAAGTGCATGGACGTGCGATTCTCGATCGTGATTTCACTATCAATGGGAATGCCCAGCGAACAGCTTCGCGGGATCACGCGTGATGCCTCGATGCCGCGATTGGTTGCCAAGTAAATTCGCAGAAAATCGATCGCCGCAACACTGACCAACCCTAAGTCGATGCCGACCGCGACGATCACCAAGTCAGGATTGAAAATCGCGATCACGCATGTCGCAACTGAAACCGCCAAGATGCCGATCCACCAGATCGATGGATAGATCTTCAACCGCCAAGCAGCCAGGATCAAAGGGAGCGACAAGGTAACAAGCGTCAGCCAAGGCAATTGGTTTTGCCATAGGCTTTGATCTTGTAGAAGTTGGCTAACCGTTTCGTTCAACAGGTTTTCCTTGTCGTTCTGGATCGTGCTGGTGCGTTGGAATGGTTGGATTACAACGCAATGGTAACCGTTTTGCTCTCGGTGTAGGCCTTGAGCCCTTCTTCGCCAAGCTCCCGTCCGTAGCCACTCATCTTGAATCCGCCGAACGGAGCAGCTGCATCGAACACGTCATAGCAGTTGACCCAAACGGTTCCCGCGCGGACCCGTGAAGCGAACTCATGTGCAAGGGAAACGTCCCGCGTCCAAACGGCCGCTGCCAGTCCGTAGAATGTATTATTCGCTCGACGGATCATGTCTTCCTTGTCCTTGAACGTCAAAACGCTGAGCACGGGACCAAATATCTCGTCCGTCGCGATCGACATATCGTCTTTGACGTTGTCAAAAATCGTTGGCGCAACAAAGTAACCCTTGTCACCCACACGTTCTCCACCAGAGACGCAATCGGCGCCTTCCTGCTTACCCTTTTCGATGTAGGAAAGGATTTTGTCGAATTGTGCTTGGTCGACCTGAGGCCCCTGTTCCGTATCCTCAGCAAATGGATCGCCCACTTTTCGATTGGCGGTCATGGCTTGCAGTTTTTCGACGAATTCATCGTGACAGCTTTCTTCAACGAATACGCGACTTCCAGCACAGCAGCACTGACCTTGATTGAGGAACAAACCGACATACGCACCAGCGACTGCAGCGTCCATGTCGGCATCCGGGAAAATCACGTTGGGGCTCTTTCCACCCAACTCAAATGTTAAACGTTTCAAGGTGTCTGCTGACTCGCGCGTGATAATCTGAGCCGTGCGGTGCTCACCGGTGAACGCGATCTTGTCGATTAACGGATGTTTCACCACAGCCGATCCAGCCGTCGGCCCAAAGCCTGGCACAACGTTGATGACTCCGTCCGGAATACCCACTTCTTTCGCCAACTGAGCCATGCGCAAACAGGTCAATGGCGTCTGCTCGGCCGGCTTCATCACAATCGTGCATCCAGCAGCCAAGGCGGGGCCCCATTTCCAGGCCGTCATCAAGATGGGAAAGTTCCACGGTATGATTTGACCAGCAACACCGATCGCTTCTCGTCGTGTGTAGCAGAAGTGATTCCCGCGAATCGGAATCGTGCTGCCGTGAATCTTGTCGGCGTAGCCCGCGTAGTAGCGCAGACAATCGATTGCCAATGGCAGGTCCGCTGCGCGGCTGTCACCGAGTGGTTTTCCGTTATCAAGCGTTTCCAAACGCGCCAACGACTCCAGCTCATCCTCCATCCGTTGAGCCAGCGCGTACATTAATCGGCCACGCTCACGTGCATCCATTTTCGACCAAGGCCCGGAATCAAACGCGTCGCGAGCTGCCTTCGCTGCTGCGTCGATGTCCTCTTTGTCTCCCTCGGCGACTTGCGCGATCTCCTGTTCCGTTGCAGGATTGATCGTCGCGAAGGTCTTACCACTCGCTGCAGGAACCCATTTGCCATCGATAAAACACTCAGTCTCCGTAATGTTCACATCGGGAGTTGCGGACAGCGTCGCGGACATGGTCAACCTCTATGATCAAGGCACGAATGCGGAAAGGGATAAGGTATCGGAATTGTACCAGATGGATGATATTGACGGCACGAGACGAGAGACCCTTGTCGCATGGGCGACACGATGACGATCGCGTTGGTTTCGGAGTTTTCGGATGAGCCATTTAGGTCATTCCACTCGTGGGCTGGCGTCAGGTGGAACTCCAGAACGTAATGGCCACTGCAGCTTGAACAACTCCAAAGGATCTTAATTTTATGGAAACGGCTTTTCTGGCGTATCTACGCGGTCGCTGCCGCCAGTTACCCAAAGTTGCGGTCGGGATCGGTGATGATGCCGCCGTCGTCGACCCCCTCGATGGGCAACTGGTCGTATGCGCCGATCAGATCATTGACGGAACGGACTTTGACAGTAAACGCTTCGCTGAAGATGGACACAGCTGGTCAGATGTCGGCTTTAAATCCGTCGCCATCAACCTCAGCGACATGGCAGCCATGGGTGGAACTCCCCATTCCGTTTTGGTCACGCTTTCATTACCGAACGAAAACGCGACACGCATTGCCGGAGACGTGTACGAGGGAATTCTGGAAGCAGCTACGCAGTACCATCTGGCAATTGCTGGCGGTGACTTGTCGGTCTATCAGGGACCGCTCGCAATTAGCGTGACGCTGCTTGGTTCCGTTCCTCACGGAAAGTCTTGGTTGCGAAGTGGCGCGACCGAAGGAGACATCATCTTGGTTTCGGGTGCGGTTGGCGGCAGTTTGCTCGGCCGACACTTACGTCCAACGCCCCGAGTTCAATTGGCACAACAATTAAGAGAATCGGGCATCGAAGTAAATGCAGCGATTGATATCAGCGATGGCCTCTCGCTTGATTTGGATCGGCTCTGTGCCGCGAGCGGCTTGGGGGCTGAACTCGACGCGGACGCGATACCCATTCACCCCGATGCCATCGAACGAGCCAAGTCAACCGACTGCAGCGCATGGGAACACGCTTGGCGCGATGGTGAAGACTTTGAATTGATCCTCACCCTGTCACCAGATGAGGCAATGCGTCTCCAAGAGTTGTCGATGGACGTCCCACTGACTCCCATCGGAGAAATCGTCGGTCGAACCGGAATGTGGAAACGTGTCCAGGGAAAACTCGAACGACTGATGCCTCAAGGTTATATCCATGGGGCAGTTGGGTAGGTGACGTTTCGCGTAACGGTGTTTTCATAGTCGCCGAACGCTCCGCGGTTGTAGCGTCTGCGCTCGTGCGTCATGCGAGCATGTCGTACTTGACCGAACCCGCTCATGCGACGTGTGTCTTGTTCTGTTGCGTTTTCATTACCCAACCGAATCCGAAGGAGATGTGCCTATCCGGTTCAACACCTACGTCTAAGGAGATATGCCATGAGTCCCAAGCAGAAAATGATGACGGCCGTTTGGTGTTCATTCACCATGGTCGCGACCATGGTGATCTCCCATGGTCATTTGATCATGCGTGAAATCATGACGCACTGGCCAAGTGAAGACACGTGGGAAGGTCGTTTAGAAACGGCCCTCTACACTCAAGGTGGATTGGTGTTTCTGGCAAGTGGATTGATTGGCTTGACCATCTTGGTGCGTGGTTATCTGAGTAAGTCGAAAGACGAAGCGATCGCGCGGCGAGAATTATCGCAGCGTGAGAAGCACGAACGTGCGGCGGCTCAGCGTCACAACGCTCTGATGGAGACACTCTCGTCCATGTCAGGAGGATCGTCGCCAAAAAAGCAACACACCTCTGGAGTCAGACCAAGGTAGTCGTCCGAGCGGCAGGATTCGGATACCGCTTAATCCGTTTCATCCTGTCGATCACGAGTCCAGAGGTGACGGCTTTCGACCTCGCCATGATGGCAGTGGGACTGTTCTTCCGTCGCGGGCCGCCCGCGTGGGGCTAGGTTTGTAGCTCAACCGCTGCTCGATCGTCGTGCGGAGCATGACCCACGTGCGGATTAACTCATTGGGTTTGCCGGATCCTGGCATCCGGCAAACCCCTTATCTCCCGTGCCGATTCTTCAGGTGCGATTCACAATTCGATCGAGTTCGTCGATTTGCTATACTAGAGGGCCCTCCGAACGCCCGCCCACCTTCCCGCCCATGCTCGTGCCTTATTCGATGAATCGAATCGTTGCGAGATCCATCCTGGGTCTTGCACTTCTGGCTATTTGTTCGCAAGCGACTGCGAATGAAGCGGATGACTTCTTTGAGAAAAAGATTCGGCCTGTCCTAGTGGAGCATTGCTTCGATTGCCATGCGGGTGAAGCAGACGTCATCCAAGGCGGATTGCGTCTGGATGACCGGGATGCCATGCGCCGCGGTGGTGATTCAGGGGCTGGAGTGATTCCCGGAAAGCCAGGTGAGAGTCTGCTGCTGACGGCGATGCGTTACGACGATTTAGAAATGCCTCCGGACGGCCGACTGTCTGCGGAGATCCTCGCTGATTTTGAAACTTGGATTCGATTGGGTGCGCATGACCCACGTGATTCAAAGGGCGAAGTCGTCACCGAACCGGAGTCGATTGATTGGGAAGGTGTACGGAATCAATGGGCTTATCAACCACCTCAGCGTCATCGCCCACCGACTGTGCAAAACCGTTCGTGGTCAAGCAATGCAATTGACCCATTCGTGCTTGCGAGGCTTGAAGCGGAGGAACTCGAACCGGGCCCGGAAGCGGATCCGATTGTATTCATTCGACGTCTTAGTTTTGATCTGCGCGGATTGCCTCCGACACCAGAGGAAGTCGATGAGTTCATCCACGACGCCAGTCCACGTGCAAAAGCAAATCTCATCGATCGATTTCTTTCCTCGCCACAACATGCCGAGCGCTGGACGCGTATGTGGCTGGACGTGGCTCGTTACGCCGAAGACCAAGCCCATAAAGTTGGCAGCAACGATTCGCTGATCTATCCAAACGCCTATCGTTACCGCAACTGGGTCATCGATGCGTTCGCACAAGACTTGTCTTATGACGAGTTTGTGCGAATGCAATTGGCAGCCGATCATTACAATCCCGACCATCCTGAAATGCATCTTGCGTTGGGCTTCCTGGGTCTCGGACCAAAGTACTATCGGCGCAACAGTCCCGAAGTGATGGCGGATGAATGGGAGGATCGCGTTGACACGGTTAGTCGTGGATTGCTGGGACTCACCGTTGCCTGTGCTCGCTGCCACGATCACAAATACGACCCGATTCCAACCGAAGACTACTACGCACTAGCTGGCGTCTTCGCCAGCACGGAGATGTTTAACCGACCGCTTCCGGAGAAAGAATCGGGAGGCAACGGCCAAGCGAAGAAACCGGTAGATGCCGTACACATCGTTCGCGATGGCACACCAAAAGATCTGAACGTGATGATCCGTGGTGACGTGAATCGCAAGGGCGATGTCGTGCCGAGGCGATTCTTGACTGTTCTCTCGTCGACACCAAAGCCTCTCGGAAATCTCAGTGGTCGAGGCGATCTGGCCGAAGCGATCGTTAGTGACGAAAACCCGCTGACTGCTCGAGTGATCGTTAACCGAGTTTGGCGAGAGTTTTTTGGGCGCGGCCTCGTTGACACGCCTAGCAACTTCGGAGCGCTCGGAAGCGAACCAAGTCACCCACAACTGTTGGATGATTTGGCAAGGAGGTTCATGGATAACGATTGGTCGTTGAAGTGGCTTCATCGAGAGATCGCGTTATCGTCTGCCTACGGACAGAGCAGCGATGTGCGGACTAACCCTGTCGCGGTCGATCCGGAGAATCGTTTTCTGTGGCGAGTACCGCGGCGACGGTTGAGCGTTGAGGCGTATCGGGATGCGATCCTGTCCGTCGCTGGGCGACTGGATCAGCAAGTCGGTGGCCCGTCTTTGCAACCCGATGAACCGTCCTCCAGCCGGCGAACGGTCTATAGTGAAATCAGTCGTATGGACTTGAATCCAATGCTGGCTCGATTCGATTTCCCCGATCCAAACAATCACAGCGCTCGACGATTTGAGACGACGACGCCACTGCAAAAGTTGTTTTTGCTCAATAGCCCGTTCTTGGTTCACCAAGCGGATTCGTTGGCATCCCGCCTGGAAACCTATGGCGGTTCCTATCGCAGCCGAATCGAATTCGCTTACCGGCTGTTATACGGTCGCATGCCGACAGAACGAGAGATGCAATTGGGCGAGAGCTTTGTTGCCTCAGGCGAGGCGACAGCTTGGTCGCAATACGCTCAGACGCTGTTAATCAGCAACGAAATGTTCCTGGTGGATTAGTGATGCAATTCAACTCACGTCGTGAAATGCTGCGCCGGTGTGGAGCCGGTTTTGGATCGATTGGACTTTGCTCAGCTGGACTTGCGTCCAAAACACTCGGTGGCACAACCGAGTCAATCGATTCGGAGTTGGGCGGATTGCACCATGCGGCTCGTGCGAAACGAGTGATCTTTCTGTTTATGAATGGTGCACCATCGCACGTTGATACGTTCGATCCCAAACCTGCACTCAAAGATCATGAAGGCGAACCGCCACCAGAAGACATCGCGGGAAAAAATCGCGCGGCTGGCTTGATGCCTTCGCCCTTTAAATTCGCTGCACATGGCGAAAGCGGTGTGGTGATGAGCGAGTTGTTTCCGTGTCTAAGCAAACACGCGGATGACTTGTGTGTCTTGCGATCGATGCACACCGATGTTCCAAATCACGAACCGGGCCTGCTTTTAATGCAATCCGGGCATCAACAGCCAACGCGACCGAGCTTGGGCTCTTGGCTGTCGTATGGTCTGGGAACGGAAAACGAGAATCTGCCAGCATTCGTCGCGCTTTGCCCCGGGCTTCCGGTCGTTGGCCCTCAATTGTGGTCGAGCGCCTTCTTGCCGGGCCAACATCAGGGCGTAGAAGTTAACACCAATGAAACGGCCGTCGATAAACTGATCGCGAATGTTCGTCATCCCTCGATGGATCGTCGTCAGCAGCAGCGACAGCTTGATCTGTTGCGTCAACTCAATGCCGAGCATCTTGCCGCGCGTTCCGGTGAAGCTTCACTCGAGACACACATTCGTTCGATGGAACTTGCATTTCAAATGCAGAGCGAAGCAAGTGAAGCGTTCGATCTTAACCGTGAGTCACAACAAACACGTGAATCCTATGGTGATTCCGAATTCGGTCGTAGTTGTTTGTTGGCTCGGCGATTGGTCGAACGAGGCGTTCGAGTCGTTCAAGTGTTCTACGTCAAAGGTAATTCAAAACAGCCTTGGGACACGCATTCCAACAACAACGCCTCGCACGAAAAACTCTGTGCCGACTCGGATCGTGGTACAGCGGCTTTGCTGCAGGACCTCAAGAGTCGCGGGCTTCTCGACGACACGCTGGTGATCTGGGGTGGAGAATTTGGTCGAACGCCTTACGCACAAGTCGACAAAAAGAAAAAGGATCCGACCAAGTACGGTCGTGACCATCATCACACTGGATTCTCTATGTTTCTCGCGGGTGGTGGCGTGCAAGGTGGCTTGACCTACGGATCGACCGATGAATTCGGGATGCATGCGGTTGAGAATCGCGTGCACGTTCACGATTTGCACGCGACGGTTTTGCACTTAATGGGAATCGACCACAAAAAGCTGACGTTCCGATTCTCCGGGCGAGATTTCCGCCTGACCGATGTACACGGCCGCGTCGTGAGTGATTTGTTTGCTTAACGCGTCTCAAGCTGCTGAAGCATGCTCTCCGAAAACCACCCGGCTACATCCCAAGGTAAAACGGTTTTATGATGCGGGTATCGCTGCGTTTGCGATGCATTGTTTTCAACCGCTTCTAGACGGAAATTGGCTAAATGGAAATCTTGGGCGGCCCTCTTTACGCCGTGACAGGGGCCGGGGAATCTCACGGCCCGGCTGTGACGACCATCGTCATGGGTTGCCCACCGGGAAACTACTTGCGGCGAAGCGACATCCAGCAGTTCCTCGACCGCCGTCGTCCAGGAAGCAACCGGCACGGAACGCCGCGAAATGAAAAAGACAAATTGGTGATCCTGTCTGGCCTGTACCAAGATGATCACGAAAAGTTGCTGAGCGGATCGTCAGTTCAGACACAGATCGATCAAGACGAATTTCAGACCGAGTGCTACGAAGAAGGCTTCACGACCGGGGAACCGATCGCGGCGATTGTTCTTTCGACCTCGAAGAAGTCGGGCGACTACACGCAGTTCTCGGGAGAAACCGGCGAGGTTCGACCGGGCCACACCGATCTGGTGAAATTCCACAAGTCACGTGGGTTCGTCGACATTCGTGGAGGCGGTCGTTCAAGTTACCGATCGACAATCAGTGACGTGATCGGTGGCTCGATCGCGCGCATCATCCTGCGTGAGATGTTCGGGACAGTCATTCTGTCCTCGATCTCGCAGGTTGGACCCATCCGCACAGAAAAAAGCCTTGCGAACCACTTCGAATCGCATATCGCCAACACTGGTAATTCCGTCATCGATTCCAGCGAGATCGCGGCGATTGAATCCCGACTGCAAGATGCCGAAATCCAATCGATTGATGATGACTTTGCAGAGCGTGCAGCCGACCTGATTAAGGAAACGCGAAAGCAGGGTGATTCCTTAGGCGCTGCCGTCGAAGTGGTCGCCCTGAATGTCCCACCGCTATTGGGTGAGCCGCTGTACGACAGCTTGAAGGTACGTCTGATGGGATCACTGGGTGGACTGAATGCCGTTCAGGGCTGCGAAGTCGGCGCGGGATTCCGAGCGGTTGAACGAGTGGGCAGCGAAAACAACGATCCGATCCGAAAGACCGGTTACGCAGGCAACCACCACGGCGGACTGCTTGGAGGTATGACCACAGGAATGCCCGTCGTCTGTCGTGTTGGATTCAAGCCAACTTCCACGATCAACAAGTCTCAAGCTTCCGTAAGAAAGAACTTAGACGAGATTGACTTTCAACTTGAAAAGGGCCGGCACGATCCTTGTGTTGGCGTCCGCGCTGGGGTCACGCTGGAGTCAAGAGTTGCCATCGAGATGCTCAATGCGGCCCTGATGCATCAATCCCAGCAGCTACATCCCGATCTCTCGAAGCTGTTCTGATCCCGCCGCGTCGCTGATTGATTTGACTTTGCGAATCGCTTGACACGTTTTCATCATCCCCACACCACTCCTCGGTCCACTTCATCATGAGCGACGCTTCGATCCCTGTTCGCGTAGCACTCGGCGGCGATCACGCCGGATTCACCCTGAAACAAGCAGTTCTCAAACGGTTCTCGGACCGCGTCACGGAACTCATGGATTGCGGCACACATGATGAAGAGAGTTGTGATTACCCCGACTTTGCGATCGCGGTTTCACGAGCCATCTTGGACGGGAAAGCGGATCGGGGCATCGTGGTCTGCGGCAGCGGTGTGGGAGTCAGCGTGGCGGCGAACAAGATCACGGGGATTCGTGCTGCCATCTGTCACGACACCTACTCAGCGCATCAGGGTGTTGAACACGATGACATGAACGTTTTGTGCATCGGAGGTCGGATCATCGGATCCGAATTGGCGTTCGAAATCATCGAGGCATTTCTTGCTGCTCGCTATTCTCCGTCCGAGCGACACGCTCGGCGTCTGGAAAAGGTGCTCGCCATCGAGCGTGAGGGTTTACCAAAGACGTAACGCTTCATTTCCGTCAGACCATCGATCGTCGGCGAGGAAGAATCGATCGAACTTCAGTCTTCCGCGGCAAATCAGCGGTGGGGTCCGGTTAGGCGTTGTGAGGGATTTTGGGCTTTGCTAGGTTACCGGGCCACGCGCACCGAAGCAGGGTGTTCCTGCGCGCGTTCCGACGGCAACTTCTTTCCCCTAACCCCCCCGAGCGATTCAGACGGCGAGCCGTCCGTCGAGACTCTTGATCGTTCACCCTCTGGAACCTTTTATGGTAAACCGCAGCCTTATCCGTAACCTCGACGACACCGAAATCGCCAACGAATTGGCGACGCTCGCCCCGGAAGATCAAGCCGATGAATGGATCTTGGAATGGCTTGAGCGAGAACAGCAAGACTACGCCCAAGGCGAAATCGTCGATGGACGAATCGTCGAAGTAAACGACGAATGGGCCCTGATCGATGTCGGATTCAAAAGTGAAGGCACCGTCAGCCTCAATGAATGGGGCCCCGAGGAAGAAAAGCCCAAAGTAGGCGAAACCGTCAAAGTCCTTATCGAGGAGATGGAGGACGAACTCGGAGCCGCCGACGACCCCTACGGAATGATCTCGCTGAGCAAAAGCAAAGCGGAAAAGATCATCGAGTGGGAAAAAATCATTGGCCAAATCAGCGAAGGCCAAGTTGTCACTGGCACCGTTATCCGCAAGATCAAAGGCGGATTGCTGGTCGATATCGGAGTCAACGTCTTTCTGCCCGGCAGCCAGGTCGATATTCGACGTCCGGGAGATATCGGCGACTTCATTGGTCGCGTGATCCAGGCCGAAGTCCTGAAAATCGACGACACCCGCCGCAACATCGTCATCAGCCGACGCTCGCTCATCGAACGTCAGCGTGAAGAAGATCGTGCGTACTTGATGAAAGAACTGGAAGTCGGTCAGATCCGCAAAGGGATCGTCAAAAACATCGCCGACTTCGGTGCTTTCGTCGACTTGGGCGGTATCGACGGTTTGCTTCACATCACCGATATGGCCTGGGAACGAATCGGACATCCAACCGAAATGGTGTCGATCGACCAGGAAATCGAGGTCAAAGTTCTGCACATCGATCGCGAAAAGCAGAAGATCGCTCTCGGTTTGAAGCAAAAAGATCGCAACCCGTGGGAAAACATCGAAACGAAGTACCCCGTTGGCTCGGATCACAAAGGCGAAGTCGTCAACGTGATGAGCTACGGAGCTTTCGTGAAACTGGAACCCGGCATCGAAGGTTTGGTCCACATCAGCGAAATGAGCTGGACCAAACGGATCAATCATCCCAGCGAATTGGTCAATATCGGCGACGAGATCGACGTCAAGATTCTGGGTGTCGATCCCGAAGGCCAGCAGTTGAGCCTGGGAATGAAGCAAACCCAAAAGAACCCTTGGGACGAGGTGATCGAGCGTTATCCAGAAGGCCAAGATGTGACCGGAAAGGTTCGCAACTTGACCAATTACGGTGCGTTCATCGAACTCGAAGAAGGGATCGACGGCCTGTTGCACGTCAGCGACATGTCCTGGACTCGCAAAATCGGTCATCCGAGCGAATTGCTGGAAAAAGGCCAGGAGATCAAGTGTCGTGTGCTCAGCGTTGACGAGTCTCGACGCCGAATCGCTCTCGGACTCAAGCAGCTGGATAACGACCCATGGGATGGCGACATTCCAGACAAGTACCAACCCGGTCAGCTGGTTAAGGGAACGGTCACCAAGATCACCAACTTCGGAGTCTTCATCGGCTTGGAAGATGGCTTGGAGGGCCTGCTTCACATCAGCGAGCTTTCGGACCAAAAAGTTGAAGATCCGGAAGAAGTCGTCCAGGTTGGTCAGGAGATCGAAGTCAAAGTGCTGCGTGTTGACACCGACGAGCGAAAGATCGGTCTCTCGCTCAAACGTGTCGATTGGGGCGAGGAACAAGAGCGAGCCGCCGCCGAAGCCGAAGCTGCCGAGAGCGGTGGAATGCCATCGGTCGACGATGGAGAGCTCAAAGGTGGTCTTGGAAGTGGCGAAGGCCCACTGATTCCAACCAACGATTGATCCCGATCGAATTGAAATCGAATCGCAGAGGCGGGCTTATGGAAGCCCGCCTTTTTTATTTGGCTCCCCGAGCCTCTGTCGTCATGCGGAGCATGACCTACCTGTACACATAGTCGCCGATCGCTCCGCCGATCGTAGCGTACCGCTCGATCGTCATGCGGAGCATGACCTACATAGTCGCCGATCGCTCCGCCGATCGTAGCGTACCGCTCTGTCGTCATGCGGAGCATGACCTACCTGCTACCGCGAAGCGGTTCAAAATCGTCCGAACCGCGACAGAGTGCGGCAACGAAAAAAGCGGGCCCGATGAGCCCGCTTTTTGGGATACGGAAACGCTCTGCCTAATTCAGCAAAAGCCTGATCCGCTTACGCTTGTTCTTCCTAAACCAAGTTCTTTCGCACCGCCCAAACAGCAGCTTGGGTGCGATCACTGACACCGATCTTGCGAAGGATGTGCTGCACATGCTCTTTGACCGTCTCGTAGCTGATCCCCAACATTTTGGCGATCTCTTTGTTGGTCAGGCCCAAAGCCATTTGACGAAGCACTTCGCTCTCGCGTTGCGTCAGTGGCACCTCGATGTCTTGGCTCAGACGAGGCGTTGCCAGTGCACCGGTGACGCGACGAAGTTCTTCGCGAGTCCAAGCCGATTCGCCAGCAACTGCCGTCTGCAGAGCTTCGATCAATCGCTCCCGTGGTGCCGACTTCAATACGTAGCCAGCCGCACCTAGAGCAACTGCTCGAGCAATGTACGTTGGGTTGTCATAAGCCGAGAACAAAACGACCGGCAGATCGGGGTGATCCAACTTCATTCGACCCAACGCATTTAGTCCGTCGCCGCCTTCCATCCGGATGTCCATCAGGACAACATCGGGTGTGTCATCTTGGATCGACTGCAGAGCCTCGGCCGCTGTACTCGCTTCGGTCGCGACTTCGAGATCCGTGTCTTTCAGCATCAACCGAAGACCTAAACGAATGATCTCGTGATCGTCAACAATCAATAATTTTTTCATTTTTCCACGCCTCGTGAGTGTGACTTTGTAAATCCCTAGAACTGGGATGGAATAGACCCGTCGTTACCCTGCTCAATTGCGATGCATCCTGCACGCCCGACGCCGGCACACCCATGCAACGGATTGCTGTCTTGTCGGAGTCGTGAGCCAATTGATGGACGACTGAGCCGTCCACCCGTATGGGGCAAGGGCCGACGTAAGATAACGACTTCCTACCCCCAGGACGGGCATCTTCATGATAACCAAATATTTTTCCTGACCAGTGGGGGTTCCCGCCGCTGGGACGGCTGGCAACCTACTTGCCGGCGGGGGCTTTTTGTGATCTGCCCCGAAAACTACGAAAAAAACGCCGTTTCGCGGGGGTTCGGCAATCCACAAACAATTGGCGAAAAATAACCCGGCTTGCCGCACGCTCCCCTCTCGTTCGGCGATATTAGCAACGAAACGCAGTGTTTTTGCGATTCAGCCTTCAGAACTTCGGACGCCTGCTGCCAAAACCAGCACGCTCGGCCAAACCTGCCGAGCCCGAATCGCTGGTGAAAGACGGCCACCCGGAGTGACTGTGCGAATCATGCCCAGGCTGCAGAGGGCTTAAGCCGTAGCCCGCGAATCGGAAACACGCTTCGCCGCGACCAAGTCGCGGTAACGAACGAGCAGTTTCTTCATCCAAAAGACGAGGTAGACGTTGCTAACGAAGGAGATAAGCAGAAGCCAAGTCACCATCGGCTGAGTACCCTGCGTACGGATCTTGCGTGAAGCCGACTCGCGAGCGCTGGGTGAGTTGAGCGATGGCGGATCGGTCAGACCCGCGTTGACGACAGGATTTCCGACAGGTGTCGTTCCTGTTGAGCCTCCGGAAGCGCCGTAGTCGGGATTCGTGCGCGTTTGGTTTGACTGAGACCGATTTCCGTAACCTGGATCTCTTCCTCCACCGAACGTGGGCTGGTTCGATGTATTGGCGATGACATCCGTCGAAGGCCGGCCTGCATTCGCATACTGAGCGGACTGCGTCTGCAATCCACCGGTATTGGTGGTCGGATTGCGTCGACCACTGTTGCCGTAGATTGGACCTGCAGGACCGCGTTGATTGGTCATCTGATTCCAACGACTCGTGTCATTCGCGGAACCAGCCATGGCGGCACCATTCGCCTGAGTCTGCGATGGGGTACCAGGGACGTTGACTGGATATCCTTCTCGGTCGATAGCTTCCCCCCAGACGTTTACCGAGAACGCTCCAGCGGCGATCTCTTCGCGTGTCAATGGACGATTTGAGGAAGCGTTTTGGTTTGTTGTGTTGCTCGGCGGCGTACCAAGTGTGCGGAACGGATTGGGCTCCGTCGTCGGACTTCCGTTTGCAAAGGTACCTTGCCCCATGTTCAGCTGACCTGTGTTCGGCTGACCTGTGTTCGGCTGACCTGTGTTCGGCTGACCTGTGTTCGGCTGGCCATACGGATACTGGGGATTCGTCGGGTTTCCTCGCCTTGCGGACATCGACGCATTTGGAAGGGTACTGCTGGTGTTCGCCACGCTAGTGTTCGGGACGCTAGCGTTTGGGGCTCCAAAGTTGCCAGGTGGCATGGCCATCGAAGCCCCCGAATTGCCGACCGCTCCGAGAGACGGATTTCCCGTGACACCAGACGGTGTTTGTCCAAAGGTATCTCCCGGATTCAACAGGTTCGAAGCTGGCGGAAAAGTCGCTCCGGATCCAGTGACAGGATCCGTCGATGGGACACCTTGTCCCTGCATCGTCCAATTTCGATCTCGAGCGGTCATTGGGTCCGTCGATGGCCCGCCGAGTCGCGTGGTGGCCATTCCGGTTGTCGATCCATTGCCACCGGTGAACGACGGAATCGTTGATACGTTCGGCGAGCGAGTCGAGGGTGGCGGGATAACGTTGCGGGTGTTTGGGTCCAAACCGTTGCCTGCCGCCGCCGGATCCAGACTTGGCGGCAAGGAAAGACCATCGCCCGTCTGAGGTTTCATCACCGACTGATTTCGGTTTGAACCCATCCTCGCCGAAGCGATCTTTGTCAAATCGATTGAGTCGTTTAACTCGGGAACCGGGACATTCGCACGATCACCGGATGCCGTTCCCATTTGAGCAAGTGTGGGAGGCAGTTCGCGAGGCAAAGGCCCATCGCCGATCTGAACCACGACCCGCGAAACATGGCCACGTACGGCTGGATCGATAACACTGCTGATCGAACCCGAACGACGAATCTCATCTAACTGATCGGGTGGAATTTGAATGATGTATTCCACACCGCCTCGTTCATCTGGTTTCCATCCGTACGTCATGCCGCCAACAGCGACCAACAACAGCGCGGTGATTCCGCCCATCGTTCCATCCTTGAATGATGTGTTTTCCCGGAAAACTTCGCCCTGATCGTACCCGTGCCGGGCGGTTGAGGGAAAGAGTGAAGTTGAGGAAAAGGGACAACCTCAGCTTCGTTCACTCATTTTTGGCTCGCCAACGAGCTGCTGATAACTCTCGATCAAGCGATTGCTAGCATTTTCGATGTCGGATTCGGTGTTGAATCTTCCGATCCCAAACCGGACGCTCTGTCGAGCTTCAGAGTCTGCCAAGCCGAGACCCGATAGGACATGGCTCGGTTTCGCCTCGGCAGCACTACAGGCTGAACCGCTACTGAATGCGATTCCGGACGTCACCGACATCCAGGACTGACCTTGAAGATCGGGCAGACGCAAATTCAGGTTTCCGCTCAACCGCGCATCGCCGTTGAGCTGAGGACCGTTGATCCGTAAACCGTCGATAGCAGCATCAAGTCGTTGCCAAAGTCGATCGCGAAGTCGACGATCGTTTTCGGCATGTTCAGCCAAGTGTTCGTTGCAAAGACGCAGCGCGGTCGCAATCCCAACGGCGCCGGCAGGATTCACCGTGCCGCTGCGAAGTCCTTGCTGTTGGCCACCACCGACCATGAGAGGACGTAACCGAACGCGACGATTTGAGTTTCCCACGATCAGTAGACCGGATCCTTTCGGACCGTAAAACTTGTGTGCCGTCGCACTGAGCAAATCGACATCGACCTCTTTAACGTCAACCGGCAGACGCCCGACGGCCTGCGTTGCATCGCTGTGCAACAATGCACCGGCTTGGTGACACAAGTCGGCGATCTGTTTCATCGGAGCGATGGCACCGATTTCATTGTTGGCCCACATCACCGACACCAATGCCGTGTCGTCGTCGATGGCTTCGGCCAAACGATTCATATCAACGACGCCCGCATTGGGGTCACCGTCTTGTAACACGGGAACACGCGTCACGCGAAACCCTTGTTCCTGCAAAACATCGAACACATCCAACACGGCCGGGTGCTCGGTCGTCACGGTAATGATGTGTCGACGCTTTTGTCGCGGGTGGGTGCAGGCGCCAATGATCGCCAAATGATTGCTCTCAGTCGCGCCACTGGTGAGGATCACCGAGTCGGGAACGGCACCTAGGTCGTTGGCCAGACTCTCGATCGATCGCGCAACGGCTTGCTCCGAGTCCTTGCCTAGATCGTGGCTGCTATGTGGATTGCCATAGTGCTCACTGAACCATGGCAGCATGGCCTCAACGACACGTGGATCGCAACGCGTGGTGGCATGATTGTCGAGATAAATCATGAGCAGCTTACTAGGAGGTCTTTTGGTAGAGCGATTGAAGAGCCAACTGACTCCATGTTTCCAGCCGATCCATTTCTTCGATCAATTGGCAAACGCTGACGAAACCACCTTCGGCTAAATCGGGTTCGTTGCTGCTCACGTCAGGTCCTTCGAGGATGAAACGATGGACAACACCCAGGTGCACCTGACCGACTTCATTGGATGGATCGTAAATCAACCCGTCGCGAAACTCTTGGTATCCTGAACCCAGAATGACTTCTTCTTCGATTTCCCGCTGCATCCCGCTGCTGTAAGGGTCCGCGCCATCGGCAGCGTCTTCGCGGCTGATATGACCACCGATCCCTATGCTGCGTTTGGCGTGCAATCGAGCTTCGCCGCCTCCGCCGCCACGTGTGTAAGTGAACAGACTGGTCGTCCCATCCTCATCGGTCCACTCTAGCAGCACATAAGGGATCAGCTGCTTGAAGCTCGGATCGGTCTCCATTTGGCCACGCGGCTGAAACGAGAGTTGATCGCTGCTCAGAATTGGATCGAGAAACCGTTCGACATCGGATTCAAATCCCTCGATCTGTCCGATCCCCTGAATGAACGATTCAGGAATCACCAAAATATGCTCTTCTTCTGTAGCCACGATCTATCGCCTCCGCTAAGTCACAAACGGTCGGTCCAAAACGCCGCCGGTAAGCCTGTATCGTAGCGGCTAGCAATACATCGTGAATCCCCGCAAGCGATGGTCAGTCGTCTAGTACGTCTATCGGCATAGGTCTTCGAATGTTTCTCGTCTTTGGCTGGCGATTACGAGCACGAGTACCGCTGCATTGAGTACGAGCACGATCGAGACTCTTGATAGCTCTTGTACTACCGCGAGGCGGTAGTACAAGAAAGCTCGGGGGCGCGCAGCGCACCTCATGTTGCGACAATCTAATGCGCACCCGCGCCCGAAAGGGGCGCAACGAAACCCGATCCCCGGCAAACGGGATTGAAGAAAAGAGACACGCCAATGAAAGGGCTGAACTCACGACGAGGATGCGAGGGACTCGTTGCCCGCATTGCCTCGTCCAATACGATTAGCCGGCTTTTTTTAGATGGCGATAGGCTTTGTCGGTTGCGATCCGGCCGCGACGGGTGCGGACGATCAGTTCGCTGCGAAGTAAGAACGGCTCGACTTCGTCTTCCAACGTGTCGCTACTAACGTTCATCGTGTGGGCGATTGCCTCCAGTCCCGTCGGCCCGCCCGCGAAAACCCGCATCAGAGTATCGAGGTAACCTCGATCCTGTTTATCGAGTCCGAGAGTATCGATACCGATCATGTTGAGCGCTGCGGTCGCAACGTTGGCATCCACTTTCCCGTCCGCTTTGCTTTGTGCGTAGTCTCGCACCCACTTCAATCGGTTGTTGGCCAGTCGCGGTGTGCTGCGACTTCTGGAGGCGATGACATCCGCAGCCGGATCGTCAACCGAAACGGCGAGCTGCTTAGAATTTCTACGAACGATTTCGCACAGTTCCTCGTGGGTGTACCAGCC
The DNA here is from genome assembly GCA_039179795.1 of Planctomycetota bacterium. Classification (GTDB taxonomy): domain Bacteria; phylum Planctomycetota; class Planctomycetia; order Pirellulales; family Pirellulaceae; genus Rubripirellula. The sequence goes on from JBCDEM010000005.1 coordinate 72,987, forward strand.
GAGATGTTCGCGAATCTGAAAACGATCACGCAGTGGCGCGGTGAGCATACCCGCTCGCGTCGTCGCGCCGATTAGGGTAAACGGCCGCAATTCAAAGTTCAGCGTTCGCGCACTGACGCCTTCGCCCAACACGATATCGATTCGATAGTCTTCCATCGCGGTGTAAAGGAACTCCTCGACACTTCTTGGCACGCGGTGTATTTCATCGATAAACAGCACACTGCCTTCGGAGATATTGGTCAGGTAGGGCAGCAGATCTTTGGGCGCTTTTAGAGCTGCACCGTTTGCCTTCTGAACGGTCGTTGCCATTTCGGCTGGAATCACGGTTGCGAAAGTGGTCTTACCCAAACCGGGTGGCCCGTCAAACAGGATGTGTCCAAGAGGTTCGCCGCGATTCTGTGCAGCTTCGATGGCTATCTTCAATCGTTCAATCACATCGCGTTGCCCGACCATATCATCCATACGACGAGGGCGCAGCGAGTTGTCCGATTCACCGTGTATCTCTTCCGGCATGGCGGTTTCCGGGTCAGATTGTTGGTAGACTGCTTCTCGTGCCATCGATGGTTTCCCTCCCTTGAGATTCCTTAGTTTTAGCGGTTGGCCGGTCTATTGCGAACCGCAAAATCCCGTTCGGACAGCCCATGACGTTTCCCGACGATCACGCATATTCCGCCCATTGGCACGGCTTCACGCAAATGGCCGAATACGAGCCATTGGTGATCCGAGAAGCGCGAGGCTGCACGCTCACGACCCGTGAAGGACGCGAGTTAATTGATGGCGTTGCCAGTTTGTGGTGCAACGTACATGGCCATCGTCACCCAGTCATCGATGCAGCGATCCGTGAACAACTCGATCGCGTCGCCCACGTCACGACACTGGGCATGTCATGCGAAACGACCGATCAACTCGCCGACAAACTCGCAGAAAACTCGCCGGGTGATCTCAACCACGTCTTCTTTAGCAGCGACGGGTCGTCCGCCGTCGAAGCCGCTCTCAAGATGGCGTTTCAGTATTGGCAACAGCGTGAAGAACCTCGGCCGCAAAAGACAAAATTCCTGGCGCTTGGCCAAGCCTATCACGGGGACACGACCGGCTCGGTATCACTTGGTGGCATCAAGTTCTTTCACGAGCTGTTTCAACCGATCTTGTTCACACCGATTCGTGGCCCCGTGCCTTGCAGCTACCGCACGCCTGAGGGAGTGACGGCGGATCAGGCAATGAAACACTATGCGGGTCAGTTCGAGGCGTTACTCGATCAACACCACGCGGAGCTCGCAGCGGTTGTGATGGAACCGTTGGTTCAAGGTGCTGCCGGCATGATCACGCATCCACCCGGTCTGCTCGCCCGCATCCGTCAACTATGCGATCGCTACGACGTCTTACTGATCGTGGACGAAGTGGCGACGGGTTTCGGTCGAACCGGAAAACTGTTTGCCTGCGAACAGGAACAGGTCGTGCCTGACATTTTGTGCCTGGGAAAAGGCTTAACCGGTGGCTATCTGCCTCTTGCGGCAACGCTGGCTCGAGAAAAAGTCTATGAGGCTTTTCTCGCTCCAGCTTACGAAGCAAAGCAGTTTTTCCATGGACACACGTTCGGTGGTAATCCTTTGGCATCCGCCGCAGCGCTAGCATCGATTGGCTTGTTGCAAGATACCGAAGTTCTTTCATCGGTCGATGCTAAATCACGGCGATTACGCGAACGACTAAGTAGCTTGCGTGATCACCGTCATGTAGGTGACATTCGCGGCCGTGGACTGATGGTCGGCATCGAACTGGTTGCCGATCGAAGCCGTCGAACATCGTTTCCTACAAAGATGCAACTCGGTCGCCGCGTCTGCGCGAGAGCACTTGAGCATGGTGTTTGGATCCGGCCACTGGGCGATGTTGTGATTCTCATGCCTCCACTGGCAATCAGTGCTGACGAGCTTGACCGACTAGCCGATGTTGCGGTTCAATCCATCGAATCGGAATTGGCAACGATCGAAGTTGGAACAACCGATTTGCTCGGTAGTGCGATTGATTGATTATGGACGAGTCAAAATCCGCACCCGATTCCGATTCGGACAACCCGCTGATTGATGTCAGCGATCCCGCGATCGTTGCGAAGTACGAACCTTATTTGCGCATGTTGGCTCGAACGCAGATGCGTCGAGCTTATCAAGCCAAGGTCGGTGCCTCGGACATGGTTCAGCAGGCGATGTTGCAAGCCGTCCAGGGCCTAGAAGGATTCCGTGGAACGACAGAAGCGGAGTTTCGCGCGTGGCTGCGGCGAATTCTTGCGCACCACTTGTGCCATCTCGACCGTGACATGCATCGCGACAAACGGGACATCCGACGAGAACAGTCGATGGAACAGAAGCTCGCGCAGTCATCGATGCGATTGGAGGGTCTGCTTGCCGGAGAAGGCCCGACTCCGAGCCAGCGTGTCGCACTAGGAGAACACGTTTTACAGGTTGCCGATGCGGTGGAGCGGTTGCCCGAGACGCAGCGTGAAGCAATTCGGCTGCACTATCTCGAAGGAATGAAGCTGAGCGAGGTCGCCGAAAAGCTGGACAAATCGACCGGATCCATCGCGGGACTCCTGCACCGTGGAATGAAAACGCTGCGGTCTCAACTCGACCAGTGATTCCATCGGAATGGTTGGCGGCTTTGCGCGCGGCCTATCACCGGGCTACGTTGATGGCAGTTCTTTACCGCCATCAACATCACTAAGCCCATGATCCGTACTCGATTCGCCCCCAGCCCGACTGGTTATCTTCATATCGGCGGTGTCCGCACTGCGCTGTTCAATTGGCTGCTTGCCAAACATGCGGGCGGCCAATTCATTCTGCGCATTGATGACACCGATCAGCAGCGAAACGTTGAGGAAGCGATTGAACCGATCCTTAACGGGTTTCGGTGGCTCGGAATGCAATGGGATGAAGGCCCCGAGGTCGGTGGACCCCATGAGCCCTATTATCAATCACAACGGGGCGAACGCCATCGCGAAGCAGCCGCAGCATTGCTCGAAAGCGGTCACGCTTATCGAGACTACTCGACACCCGAGGAGTACGGTGCCCAACGTGAAGCAGCGCAAAAAGCCGGCAAACCGTTCATTTATGATCGAGCCTGGATGGCAGAAGACGAGGAGACGGCGAAACAGTTCGAGAGTGAAGGTCGGAAAGCCGTCGTCCGTTTGAAAATGCCTCGCGAAGGTACCTGCGTGATCGATGACTTGGTCCGCGGAGAAGTTCGTGTTGATTGGATAAGCGAGCAGGATCATGTGATTCAACGGAGTGACGGAAGCTGCTTGTACCACTTGGCAAGTGCGATTGATGATCACGACTTAGAGATCACTCACGTCGTTCGCGCTGAGGAACACTTGGCCAACACTGCACGGCAGATTTTCATCATGCAGTCACTCGGGTACGCACTGCCCAAGTTTGCTCACGTGCCCGCGGTCTCGGAACCTGGAGGCACAGCCAAACTAAGCAAACGCAAATTGAGCAAGTACGAAAAGAACAAAGACTTTGCACAGTTGTTCGAGCAAGGTCTCAATATTGCCAAGCGTTGTCAGATCTCCGTCGCCGCTGACACGTTCAATCCAGTCATCGTTGATTTTTATCGAGAGATTGGATTCGAACCGAGTGCTATCCTGAATTATCTAATCCTGCTCGGCTGGTCGCTTGATGGTAAAACCGAAAAGTTCAGCGTCGATCAAATGATCGAATTATTTAGTCTCGATCGCGTCAACAAATCACCCTCGAAATTTGACCCAAAAAAACTGCTCGCGTTTCAGGGAGACGCATTCGCAGCGTTGCCTCTGGAGGATCGCATTCGCAAGACGCGTCCGTTCGCCGAACGTGCCGGCTTGCTTAACGGCGAAGATGCGGAAACAACACTTCGCGAAGTCGTCGAGAACGCGCACGATCGTTTAAAAATTGCCGGTGATATTCTCGATTTCGATTACTTCTTTGTGGACGGTCCTATCGATTACGACGCGAAGGCTTTCCAAAAACGGATCTGCAAACCAGCACAAGCCCAAGAGCTCTTGGCAAAAATGCGCGATTTCTTTGAAGCGGACCAAGCGGCTTGGAATGCAGAGTCGATTCAAGCTTCCGTGTCGACGTTTTGCGAACAAGCCGGAATTGAACTGAAGGACATCATTCACGCGCTTCGTGTCGCAACCACGGGGAAGCCTGCCGGTTTCGGCACGTTTGAAACGCTCGAGGTTCTCGGGAAGGATCGTGTCGTAAAGAGAATCGGAATGGCGCTGGAGTCCGCCGCGACAATTTGCAGCACCTGACGCAAGATCCCGAGACTTCTGAGTGGCATCGACACATCGTTCGCTACAATAGAGTTATAGAAAGATCTCTCCCCCACCGCTCCAGGATGATCGTTCCATGTCTCGCTTCGCCGCATGCGTTGCTCTGTTATTTTCCTCCGTATCTCTTGGATTGTCCGGCTGCGACTGGCGCGTGGAATACCCCGCCGTCTTCGATCCCAACTTGGTCATGACAACCAAGTATGAAATCACCGAAGAGATTCCGATGGATCAAGCTTCCGATGATTCGTTCTGGATCGTGGATCACATGTTTGGGACACCAGACGACCCCAAGATCCCTGAAAAGATCACTGGAGATGAAGACTTCGCGACGCTGTTGTCCATGGATAGATTGCTACTCGCCTCCGGTTCAGCCGAGATCGAAGGTCGTGGTCTGTTCCGCAAACACTGTGTTGTCTGTCATGGCATTTCGGGAAATGGCCGCGGACCAACCGCAGCGGTGCAGACGCCGTATCCACGCGATTACCGAATGGGTGCGTTCAAATTCAAATCCACACCGTCGGGAACCAAACCAACGCGCGAAGACATCGCGAGACTGATTCGCCACGGGATTGGCGGAACAGCAATGCTTAAGATTCCCGAGTTGACCGAAGATGACATTCAAGCGCTCGTCGACTACGTGATCTACCTGTCGATTCGTGGCGAACATGAGCGAATGCAAATCGAAATGGCGATGCTTGATGGAGTCCTAGGCGACGGCACGCGTCTTCTGAATACCGAGTTCGCATCCAAGTATTTGTCAAACGAAAAGTACCGCACGTATATCAGCAAGCTCGAGGAAAAAGAGGAAGAGTCGCTCTCAGAATCAGAACAAGCAGAGCTGGAGGCTCACGAGAAGTTCACCGAAGACTGGAACTACGCCGAGGAGTACATCAAAGAGATTGCCGATGCTTGGTTGGAGGCAGAAGAAGAAGCCTTGGAAGTGCCCAGTCCACCGTCCGATTTGCCACTGGCGGAATCCCGTGCGGATGTTGATGCGTTTCGAGCTTCTGGACAAGCAGCCGCGATCAATGCCTCAATCGAACGCGGACGAAAGCTGTTTGTCGGCAAAGTCGCTAGTTGCAGCAAGTGTCACGGAAAAGAAGGACTCGGTGACGGTCAAACGACGGACTACGACGATTGGACCAAAGACTGGACACTCAAAGTAGGCATTAAGCCTGACGAGCGGGAACGGTTGGTGCCGCTGTTAGCCAGGGGCGCGCTCTCGCCACGTAACGCGATTCCGCGCAATTTCGCCGAAGGCGTTTTCCGAGGCGGATCCAGTTCCAAAGAACTCTATCGACGTATCACGCAGGGCATCGAAGGAACCCCCATGCCGGCGGCCACGTTCGTCGAGGGCGAGTTTGAAAAAGAAGACATTTGGCACATCATCAATTTCATTCGATCTCTGCAGAACCCGGTTGAGCCCGAACCTCAACCGTCTGAGCCGACTCCCCAAGCGTAGGCTGGTGAACTAGCGGTTTCGACGCTATACAGGCGCGGAGACAGAGAAGCGCAGAGACATGGCGCGGTAGCGATTCAGACAACGATGCTGCCACACGCGATGTTTCGCGCTAAGTCTCATTTCGACGCAATCATCTTCAGACAACTAACCGCGTTTCACGGGTGGACGCGTGGATTTCGTTGCGGCGTCGATGTGGGCTTGGAATATCACTTCGATTCAACAAGGAGCTGCTGACGTGACCGATTCCCAGGAGAAACGCGAGAGCAAGAACTTCGTCGAGCAGGCAGTCGACGAGGATTTGGCTTCCGGCCGTTTCTCAGGTGTTTTCACACGGTTTCCGCCCGAGCCGAATGGGTATCTGCACATCGGTCACGCGAAGAGCATCTGCTTGAACTTCGGGCTTGCCCGAACGCACGGCGGCACATGCAATCTACGATTCGACGATACCAATCCAACCAAAGAAGAAACGGAATACGTCGAGTCCATCATGGAGGACATCCGATGGCTCGGATTCGAATGGGACTCCCTGCACTACGCCAGCGATTACTTTGATCAGTTGTATGAGTGGGCGGAAAAGCTGATTCAAGACGGGCACGCGTACGTCTGTGACCTCAACGCTGAGGATACGAGGGAATACCGCGGAACTCTTACCGAGCCCGGTCGCAATAGCCCCTTCCGAGACCGATCCGCCGAGGAGAATCTTGATCTGTTTCGTCGGATGCGTGATGGCGAATTTGAAGACGGTGCCCGCACGCTCCGCGCAAAGATCGACATGGCTTCGCCGAATCTCAACTTGCGCGATCCCGTCATGTATCGAATCCTTCGGGCGACCCATCACCGAACGGGCGACAAATGGTGCATCTATCCCACTTACGATTGGACTCACGGACAAAGCGACTCTATCGAAGGTATCTCGTTCTCTATCTGCACACTTGAATTTGAAAATCACCGGCCGCTTTATGATTGGTTCTGCGACAAACTCGGTATCCATCATCCGCGTCAGATTGAATTTGCAAAGCTAAAACTCAGCACGCTGTTGATGGGTAAGCGATACATGATTCGGTTGGTAAAAGAAGGCTACGTCAACGGCTGGGATGATCCCCGCATGTTCACGATCAGCGGTTACCGACGACGAGGCTACACGCCAGAATCAATCCGTAATTTTTGTGCCGAGGTTGGCGTTGCGAAATTTAACAGCACAATCGATATCGTTCGTTTAGAGAACTCCGTCCGCGAACACCTTAACCGGGTAGCGCCTCGTCGTATGGCCGTGCTCGATCCGGTCAAGTTAACCATTACCAATTGGCCGGAAGGGCACGTCGAAATGCCGGAGGCCGTTAACAACCCTGGGGACCCCGACGCGGGCACAAGACAGATTCCCTTTTCTGGTCATCTCTTCATCGAGCGTGATGACTTTCGCGAGGAAGCACCCCGCAAATTCTTCCGATTGAAGAAAGGCGGTGCAGTTCGTCTGAGAGCAGGGTACATCGTTGATTGCCAGGACGTGGTGAAAGACGACGATGGAAACGTGATCGAAATCCTCTGCACCTATGATCCGGAATCAAAGAGTGGCTCGGACACTTCCGGTCGAAAAGTAAAGGGCACCATCCACTGGGTCAGCGCGGAACACGCGAATGAAGTCGAAGTGCGGATCTACGATCGATTGTTCGCCGTCGAAGATCCCAGCGTTGTCGAAGAGGGCCAGACATTTATCGATCACCTGAATCCAGATTCACTTAAGACGGTTACCGGATACGTCGAGCCCGCGCTCGCCGAAGCCAAGGTAGGAGACCGCGTCCAATTTGAACGACTCGGGTACTACGTCGTTGACCCCGATACGACGAATGAAAAAACCGTCTTCAATCGCATCGTTCCACTGCGCGACACATGGGGAAAGATGGAAGCGAAAGGAAAGACCTCGTAACGTAACCCGCTAAGCCCGAGCCCTCTAAGCCGCACAGAAAACTCTGCGGCTTCGAGGACTCTGGCGTTGATCCTGAAGATTCCAGCGAGGCTTAGCCCTCGTTGATGTCGACGTTCCGCGAGTCGAGCACGGTGTCTTCATCTGTTAGCACGATGACCGCATCGATCGCGATTTCGCGTCTTGCCACCAAACGGGCTCCTTGGATCTCGACGCTGCCCGTTTCCGATTCGATCTCAATGGTTCGACCGGCCCACATGTTGGCAGACGCCGCGAAGATGGAGTCGACGGCGTCGATCTCGATCTCTCGGAAAGTTCTTAGATCACCTTCCTCTAGCGAGATCGAACCTCGGGATTGCAAGTCGATGTTTAGGAACGAAGCGATCAGTGCATTGTCTGCATTGAGGTCTCCTCCGGATCGAACTTCAACCGTCCGGATCCCGTTGATGAAGGCGTCCTCAACGCTAATCGCTGCCGCCGCGGCAATCTCCACCGAGAGAGCGGTGATGAACGCGTCGTCGAGCTGGACCTGACCACCAGCATCAATCGAAATCGACCAAATCCCTCGAATCCTCGCATCGTCTCCCGTGACATCGCCACCGGCCTCCAGCTCAACCGATCGCCACGAGAACAGATTGGAACCACTCACATCCAGATCGGATCCAGCGTTCAGTTCCAGTCCCCGTCGAGCCGTTAAGTCGAGTCCGTCAGCGAGGATGATGTCACCCTCCGCATTGAGTTCCAGTGACCGTCGAGCGCGAATATCCTCGGCCACAAACAGGCCAGCACCGGGTATGACTTCCTGGTAACCACCCTCGCTTCGATTTGTGCTGAACCGGCCATCGTTGAGCTCACCTTCCACGAGTGGCATGTCCGAACCCGAGTCGAACAACTGGTTGTTGTTGGCATCGACATACGAGAAACCTGGGTTGCTCAGTGGAATCTCAACCGTCGTCAGCGTGTCGCTGTCTTCGTTGGTGATGACCAAAAGTGGATTCGACGTTGGGCTGTCGCTTGCCGGAACAAACGTCAAACCCTCGGGTCCCTGGTCACCGTCGACGAACAGGTAATCAACAAAGCTAACGTCATCGGGATTCGTCACGTTGTAGATCATGATCCCGCCAATTCTCTCGAGACCAATGAACGCGTAGGTTTCATCACCGATAGTTCCCAAGGCAACGCCTTCGGGCTCAGGTCCCTTGTCGTCGCTACGCTCATCAAACTCTGACGGATCACTCTCGTCCGAGTTAAAGATCTCGGGAAGCTCGTCTGCGGTCTTCCTTTCGAAGAAGTCACCACTGTCGTAGATGAGTTCACCCGACTCGGAAAAGATCGAGAACGATCGGCTACCAAAGACATTGATCTCATCAATATCAAGATCTCCGTCGAGGTCACCATCCACATTGGACGATTTCAAGCGACCAAGGTTCTCGTCCAATTGAAGGTCGTCTTGAAACAGAATGGCATTCGGGTCCAGTTCCGGACTTTCCCCGTCGCCATAATCTCCAATCCGTGTTTCATCGACATCCCGACCATCGCCTTCGTTCGCAATGACGAAGTATGTTTCGCCGCCTACTTCGTAAGAAGCAATCGCATCGGGCATGTACAAACCAAACACGGGCAGGTTCTGAATGTTGATTCCAGAATCACGGTTACTCGGATCCAACTTGTTAAACGGCAGCGTGTGATCCTTCTTGCCCAACGGCAGAATATCATCGATGGTGAACCCTGAGAAATTGGTCACATCGTTAATGACTGCCACCGCATTGTTTTCTTGCAATGTGATAAAGGCTTGCGTGCCGTTGACCGAAATGAACTCAGGCTCCAAATCTGCAGCCGCCGATGGTGCCGCACGATTCACGCGCACACCTTTGTCAGCGAGTGAATCAAACGTGATGCTGGGATCATCAAAACCGAAAGTTTGGACCGTTCCATCATCGAGATTGATCAGGCTTACGGAGCCTTCCGGGTTGAGTTCTGCGTCCGGTTCGTTTTCACTTCCGGAAGACTCGCCTTCGTTGGCTACCAGCACCCAGTGGGTCCCTGGCACAAACGTGACCATGTCCGGTAGCGGGCCAACTTCGTAGGATTCGATGAGATTTCCCAGTCCATCAAAGACAAGCACGTTTCCTGGCACGGTCTTGTCGTCTTCGTTCTCGGGATTGATGTTGGGTAGCGCCGCAACAACAACGCTTCCCGATTCATCGGCCGTTGAAACGGCAACACTGGTGAATTCCGTGTTGTTGAATCCGAACGTCGTCGCGTCAATCGTTTCGGTCAAGACGGGTGCAGCGGGATCGCTGTAATCCACAATCTGCAAACCACCGCCCGAGGTGACAAAGAAATTGTTCGTTGTCGGATCGTATGCCGAAATTTCCGAGCCTCCCAATGTCAATCGGCTGAGGACATTGAAAGTCAGTTCGTTGGATTCCACCTCGCTCAAAACGGAGTCCGTGCGGAACTGTAAATTTTGAATGCGTCGATCTTGTTCGATCGGAGTGTCGTTCGTGTAGTAAGGAACGGTCGAGTGATTGGCCTCCAAGAAATCGAACAAGGCGGTTTGTTCACCGATGCCTGTTTCGACTTCGGCGTTGCCATCTTCGTTTGGATCGAAGTCGTATCCGTCACCACCGCCTGCCAAGAAGTTCAGTGTGACCATTCGGATCTCGCGATCCGGATCTCCAAGCATTTCACCGTCTTTCAGGATGGAATCCGTCACGATGCCCAATGCGTCGACGATCGCAACGCTCTGTACCCGGTTGCCGGCAGGAAGCGATGGATCAAAGCTGAACGACATCCCACCGACTTGGGGAAATTGACCGGGAGTTGCGCCCGGCGCGGTCGCCGAAACACCGTGCTCAAGAATCTGCACGAGCTCTGCCGCCGTGACCGTTAGCAGCGTCAACCCGTTGTTGAAACGGAGTGAGTTCTCGATATCCAGTTGCGAAACTTCGCCAGTCACTTTTCCAGCCGTTGGATTCGCAGCCGTAGGAAGACGCTCACCGGTCGCTGTGATTTCACCAATCGGTGCTCGAATACCTCCACCATTTTTCAGTGAAACAACCACGCTTGGATCGACCGACTGTGCCGCGACCAAGTTGGCATCCGCGGTCAGGTTCCCCAAGTTGGTCTCTTGAGTACGCACATCCGCGCGAAGGCCATTGATAAAGACGCCTGATCGGCCCGCAACATTGCCGTCTTGAGTGTTGACGACATCGGTAACGGCGGCGACGAGATCGCTTACCGTCTTTCCAGGTGTTCCCGGCGCGAACGGATCACTCAGCCCCAAACCTTCGTAGAGGCTGTCGACCTGCTCGGACGTGGTTGCGAAGATGCCCGACACCGTCTCATCAACGCTCTCGGGGATCACCACACCATTCTCGTCGAACTCGATGACGAGTCGACCGACATAGCTGTATTCGCCATTCGTTGAGACAACCGCGATGGGGTTACTGTCGAAGTCGTCAACGAAAACGGGATAGCCGAGGACGTCGGGTTCATCACCCGGTTGCAGCCCCCGAAGCACGTCTTCTTGATCCGCTACGATCGTGTCAGACCCGCCCGCCACAATGATATCGACGCCACTCAACAGCGGTGCGAGTTCTTCGGATTCGATCGAAAACTGCTGTAGATGTGAGACCAGAACAATCTTGTCCAATCCGGAATAGGCCGCCTGCACCCGATCGACTTCGGCGTTGATCAGTTCCGCCAATTCCGAAATGAGGTCGCTCTCGGGCAGAACATCCACCAAGCCCGGAGAAGAGATTTCTTCCAGTAATGGTGTCGTGGCACCAATGACACCGATGAGTTCGCCACCGCGTTCAATCACGGTCGAGGGAGCAATCTTACTGTCGTTAGAATCGGGAACATCTCCCGCTGTCTCGAAGACAACCGGAAAATCCCCTTCGGAATCTGGCAGTGGCTCGCGTGCACTGACCAGATCGCTTTCGAATGACGAGCTAAGCAGGATATCGTCTGTGAACAGATCGCCGGCATCTCCGTCCGCAGTGAAGTCCAGGTTGCTCGATAGGTAGGGGAATTGAGCACCCGGCCAATCGACCTCCTGAAGGAAGTTCACCGCGTCATCGCCGAACTGTTCCGTGATCGCAGCAACGCTTACGCCAGAGAGTCCGTTGCCTTCCTCTGAGTCGTAATTGATGATGTTTTCGAGAGCATCGGTTCCAAGATCAAATTCATGGTTACCTAATGCCGAAGCATCGAAACCAATCACGTTCATGATGCTGATGTCAACGCGACCTTCAAAGTTATCAATCTCGTCAAAGTAGTCAGGGAACCCATCGCCGTTGACATCTGTCACGTAGACATCCCCGGCCGTTAAGCCGCTCGTATTGTCAGGTCCGCCAAGGAAATCGTCGATTTCGCTGTTATCAAAGAATCCGTTTTCGTCCACGTCGGCATTGGCGGGAAGATCGCTCGTATCAATCAACCCGAAGAACTCGTTATAAAAACCTTCGAACAGCGGTCGGAACGTGTCCGCGTTCCCGGCAGCATTGAAAAAAGGTCCCGGAATGAAGTTATCGCCAGCCGAGAGCGTGATGCTGGCGTGGATGTCCGTGTTCGCTTCTGCAGCTTGCTCCAATGCCGATTCAATTGCGGCGAAATTGGGAGCGGCGCCGATCGCGTTGATTCCGCCTTCCAGATCTGACGCGTGCAAAAGCTGAAGCGAGAAACCGGTATCAGCTGCCAAGAGTTGTCGTTCTTCGAGTTGCTCCGCGAAGAGTGTGCGTCGCCTTCGTCGTCGTGCAGAACCCAATCCATTGCGAAAAACTTTCTTCATTACTAAACGTCTCGTCTTTGAGAGGTTGAAAAACCAATTGAGGCGAGGTTGTAGCGACGAAGTGACAACCGCAAATGGGAGGTCCGGCGTAAATGAGATGGATTAGCGCAAACTTCTTGAGTTACTTCGAACCACCAAAACGAAGCTAAGGTTGCATGAAGAGAAATACAGGATTTGAATCAAGGAAAACGCTTTGGATTCATCATTCCTTAAACACTTCTAAACGCTCAACCAAAGAGCGCGCTGCGACGCCCTCCGCGTTTAGATGCTTTGCTTCGCGAAATCCAGGTATCAGCGATCCTATTTTCGGATCGCCCATAAAGCGTCGAATGTTCGCAGATAGATCGTTCCGTTCGCAATAACGGGAGATGCAGACATCGCCTCGTCCGTGTCGTTTTGAGCAACGATCTCGAACTTGCGTCCCGTTTTCACCACGGTGATCTTGCCGTCGCGAGCGGTCAGATACAGATGGCCGTCCGCATAAACGGGCGATGCTCGGTGTCGGTGACTGTGGGTTCTCTCCATGTAGACCTCCTCCCCGGTTTCACGATCCAGAACAAGCAGGATGCCGTTTTCGCGGCAGAGGTAAACCAGATCATCGAGAATCAATGGAGATGGCACGTCTGGAGTGTGCTTGTCTCGCACCCAACTGATCGCATCGGTTTCCGTCAAATCACCTTCGCGATCGGCGGCGATCGCGAAGACGGGGCCATTTTTGGCTGTTGGACAAATGACGATTCCGTCCGCCGCAGAAGGTGACGAGACAAATCGCAACGTCGGATGGTAGCTCGAACCCTGCGGATTCAGTCCACCCAATCGCCAACGTTCTTTTCCGTCCGCAAGTTCGTAAGCAATCGTGTAGTCGGCCCCGTGCGTGATCAGGTACGGCTCTTCGCCATGCTGATAGATCATCGGTGATGCATACGAATGCTCATTCTCTCTCGCCGCACCTGTTACGCGATCGACTTTCCAAACACTGTCACCCGTCGCCGCGTCCAAAGCGACGACGATCGCTTCTTGCGTACTTGGTTTTCCATCGCCGTGAATCAGCTGAAAGAACAGCCGCCCATCATGCAATACGGGTGTCGCCGACATTCCAAATGCAATTCGAAACTTGCCATAACGCTCTTGCAAGTTCGTTTGCCAGACCAAATCACCAGAAGTCGTAAAACACGCCAAATCCCCTGTCGCCATGAAAGACCAGACGTGCTTCCCGTCGGTGATGGGCGAAGGGGAAGCCGAGTTACCTTCATCACCGCGAACGTCCTTATTGCCTTTGCCAATAATGCGACGCCATTGCTCTTTACCATCGACGCCGATGCACAACAGCAATAAATCCCTACCATCGACGGTCGTCAGAAAAATCTGTTCGCCCCAAACGACAGGGGTCGCGCCAGCGGGGCCCAATAATTCCACTCGCCAAGCAACGTTTTTATCCTTCGACCATTCAACAGGAAGATTCACTTCTGTTGAAATGCCGTTGCCGGTTGGCCCACGCCATGAGCCCCAATTCTCCGCATGCAGAGGCGCGGCGGAAAACACAAAAAACGCTGAACAAGCTACAAATAGCTGTCTCATCGGCAAGTCACTCCAGGGTCGAATCAATCGCAACGAGCCGTCATTCTAAATCAAATTTCCAGCGCAATCCCGATCAACACGCTTGGAAACCATCCCGCCTGAATCCGTCCCGCCTGTATTCTTCCTTCCCAAAACCACACCGACGTTGGTTTCACGACAACCCGCGAATGCCGTCGCGGATCGCGACTCAGAATCGCGCGTCACTCATCACCGACCAGATCGACGGCGTACAACGCAAACGTCGCTAGCCAATGATCACCTTCATAGTGTCCACTATTGACGTATTCGAGACCGGCCTGCAAATGACGCTCAGCACTGTCCAGCAGCAGTCGTCTCAGCGGATCGCCAGAAGGAAGAGAGTCCGCGACCGATCGTAAGCACCAAGCACGATTAAAATTCAATCCAGCCAGATGCACGAGCTTGCCATCGGTGACATCGCTTACTTGCACCGGTTCGATCGTCCCATCGGTCAGTTGATTCTTCAGTTTAGGAACAAAAGTCTGCAGCCATTTCGCAAAAGACTCAGACGGCAAGACGCGTCGCATCAAGTCCGCCTCGTTCCAACACGAAGAAAAGAAATCATGACCGGACGGTTCGTAAGCGACAGGGTAGTCATGATCTTCGAGATAGAACGCTTTCGCACGAAGCGTCACCAGCTGCGCGAGTTCTTGATCACGTACGGTCTGCGCGTAATCAAGCAATTGACCCAACGCAAAACCGGTATCCGTATGCTGACCCATTCGGATTGGATAACTCAACAAAGGCAAGTAGGCATCAAGTCTCTTGGTAAGCACTTCCTCCAATGGTCGGCAGTGTTCACGCCACTGCTTCGCGTCCGGGTCATCCCACCGGTCCAACTCCACGACCAGGCGAAAGAACCACGCCCAGCCATACATTCGCTCGAACGACTTATGTTCATCACGGGCAAAGAACGCAGCCTCACGTCGAAGGTTCTCCTCGCTCAAATGTTGATTGAGAGAAGCTCGTATGGCATCGGCATTTGAGAGACTTGGAAACCGCCGCAGAATCCGAACGAGGACCCAGTGCCCGTGGACGCTACTATGCCAATCAAAGCATCCGTAGAACGCCGGGAAATTCTCGCGAGGCGTTTTGACCTGATCGGCGTCGACATAAACCAAAGACATCTTGTTCGGAAACTCAATGTCAACGTTCTTGAGCACGAGATCAGCCCATTGGGAAGCCGTCGCTTCGGTTAGGCGTCCAAACACTACGCCGTCCTCATCGCTATCACCGCCCGATTCTTGCGAAATCTCTTGAGCACCGATCGATGTGACCAAGAGGAATGGCAATGAGGATAGAAAACACCATCGAGCCAAAACGGAGATATTAAGATTTAGCATCGAGCAACCTCATAGAAGACGGACGATTCTCCGTACTGGATGAGGCCACGAATCTCTCTCACGAACATCTCAACCATTCCCCTCGTTGTTCAAATACGAATGACGTATTTGAAGAGGAGGGGACTCGTTTTGTCGTCCAGCACGTCAAAGATCGTCATGCGAGACATGACCTAAATCGTCATGCGGAGCATGGACCTACATGACCCACGATTCTAGCTGTTGGGGATTTCGGCGGAGGCGTCTTCGGATTGCTCTTCGCTTTCCGTTTCACCTTCGGGTGCGGCCGGCTCACAATATCCGGCAGATGCCATAACGCCTTGCTTGATCTGCTCGGCGATATCCGGATTCTCGATCAAGAAGTTTCTTGCTTTTTCCTTCCCTTGACCGAGATAAGTCTCACCCAACTTGAACCACGAACCACTGCGATTGACGATCTTGTGAGTCGTTCCAAGATCGAGCAAATCGCCTTCGTAGCTGATGCCATTGCTGTGCATCATGTCGAATTCCGCGATACGGAATGGAGGAGCCACTTTGTTCTTAACGATCTTCGCTTTGACACGTTGACCGACTTGTTCCTCACCGTCTTTCAGAGCGCCAATACGACGCACGTCAATTCGACACGAGCAGTAGAACTTCAACGCTCGGCCGCCTGGAGTGGTTTCAGGACTGCCGAACATCACCCCAACCTTTTCGCGAATTTGGTTGATAAAGACCACGGCGCATTTACTCTTGGCGATCGCGCCGGTCAGCTTCCGCAACGATTGACTCATCAATCTTGCCTGCAAACCAACGTGACTGTCGCCGATCTCCCCTTCGAGTTCCTTTTTGGGAACCAGGGCAGCGACGGAGTCGACGATGATGACGTCGACCGCGTTGCTTTTGACCAGCATTTCGCAGATCTGCATTGCTTCTTCTCCGCTGCTCGGCTGGCTGACCAGCAGCGTATCGAGTTCAACGCCGATCTTTTTGGCCCAGCTCGGATCGAAGGCATGTTCCGCATCGATGATGGCTGCGATGCCACCTTTTTTCTGTGCCTCGGAACCGATGTGGAGTGCGAGCGTCGTTTTACCGCTCGATTCCGGCCCAAATACCTCGATCATCCGTCCTCGCGGAATCCCTTGACCTCCCAAGGCCATATCAAGGCTAAGGCTGCCGGTTTGGACTCCATCGATCGACAACTTCTGTGACGCTCCCAGAGGCATGATCGCACCGTCACCGAACGTTTTATCGATCTGCTCCAGCGTCGTCTTGAGGCCTGGCTCCCGCTCCAGGATAGCCTTCATGCCCGGGTCCACTTTTGACTTTCCTGATGCCTTCTTCTTTGCCATCTGCCCAATCCTTCCTCAAATCGCGGGAATTTTGACCTTTTCCTTGTGTTCACCACGGTCGCCGCCACCGCCAAACCAGTGAACGCCCATATAGTACCCAATGGGCGAATCGAACACAACCAAAGGTTAGAGATCAATCCGACACGCTTTGCCGAATCGACGACTCGTTGAATCGTGCTGCAAGTATCGAACAGCATCGGGACACGTTTGGTCAGGCCGATGCTTTTCTTTTTCTCAAGTGCTCGTTTCCATTTCGCAAGCTCTCGTCGCGTCGAAACCGAGTGACCCAAAGGACTTTACAAGTCACTCCGATACGCCCTCTTTGATCAGCTGAATCAGATCTTCCGTCTTCATCTTGGCAGCACGGTCCGATCCATCCAGCACGCCAGCAACCAACTCTCGTTTGTCTGCGTGCAATTGCAAAATCTGCTCTTCAATTGTGCCTTCCGCAACCAACCGATAGACGGTTACCGGTCTTTGTTGTCCGATTCGGTGAGCTCGGTCGGTCGCTTGATCTTCGACGGCTGGATTCCACCAAGGATCCAAGTGGATCACATAATCGGCTCCGGTCAGATTCAACCCCGTGCCGCCAGCCTTAAGTGAAATCAAGAACAGCTCGCCTTCACCCTCTTGGAAAGCATCGACACGTCGCTGACGTTCCTTCGCAGGTGTTGATCCATCGAGGTACTGATAGGGAATTGCCTTCGCATCCAGTGATTCGCGAATCACTTCCAAGTGTTTGACAAACTGGCTGAATACCAGCGCCCGATGATCGCCCTCGTGCAACTCATCGATCAGCTCCATTAACAAGCTCAACTTCGCCGATCCCTGCGTCCAACTCGGCTCAACGAGTTTGGGGTGACATGCGATCTGACGCAGACGCGTTAACCAAGCGAGCGTACGGATTCTCTGCTGCCCCGCCTGTTCAGAAGATCCGCCCGCAGCACTGAGCTCGGACAGTGCGGCGACGCGTGCTTCCTCATAAATTTTTCGCTCAGCACTGCTCAATTCTGCCTGCAACGTGATCTCTGTTCGTGGCGGCAGTTCTTTCAGTACGCGATCTTTCGTTCGTCTCAAGATAAACGGACGCATTAACTTGGCCAGTGATTCGCGGCGGTCAGCGTCTTTGTGTCTCTCGATGGGCTCGGCAAAGCGATTCCGGAATCGATCCCAGGAACCCAGAAGTCCCGGGCTGATCGTCCGGAACAGACTCCACAACTCGCCCAGGTGATTCTCCAAGGGCGTACCCGACAACCCGATCCGCCAACTCGCTTCGATCTGACGAACAGCTTGCGATGTTTTTGTCTGCGAGTTTTTGATGAACTGCGCCTCATCCAACACCAACGTGCTCCAGGGGATCGAAGACAGATTCTTGATGTCTCGCTGAAGTAATTGGTAGCTAACGATGATCAGGTCACCAGGCCCTGCAGCTTGAATCAACTTCAATCGGTCAGCATCGCGATAGAGATACGGTGAAAGTTTCGGCGTGAAACGATTCGTCTCTCGAACCCAGTTTTCGCCCACGCTCGTTGGTGCAACGACCAGCGCTGGCCCTTCGGACGCACGACTCACCAATACGCCCAAAGCTTGCACCGTTTTCCCCAACCCCATGTCGTCGGCCAAGACACCGCCTACACCCCAAGCACTCAATCGCGACAACCACTGAAAACCATCCAGCTGATAGTCACGCAAAGTTGCATCCAGATCGGTTGGCTGGCTGGGCGTCCAATCAGCAAGTTCTTCGAGTCGTTTGAGCGATTCATGCCAGCGCGCGGACGCTTCCAATGAAACGTCTGTGCTGATTAACTCCTGAACGACCGGCACGGCCGCATCGGCGACTTTTAACGCGCCCCGTTCGGCAACGACAGCATCGCCAAGCTGCTGCAACCGTCGACGGAATTGATCGCTGATTCGAGCAAACTGCCGATCACCCACTTGCACCAAGGAACGATTGTCTCGGACGGCGGCCAGAAGTTCTGCCAGCGGCACTTCACGTCCATCGAGTGAAATTGAACCATTCAAACCAAACCAGTCACGGCCATCATCGATCTGGACGCGCAATGCACCCGGCGTGATCTCGCCGCGAACGCGAATCGACTCACCTTCCGGCCAGATCATTCGCGGCGTGGTTTCACCACCGTTGTAAAAGGCCGCTAGTACTTCTAGGGCCTGCTCATCCGTTTCGGCGATCCATCCGTATCGTTCGTCTGGATTAAAGCGATCCAAATTGAATTGATGTCGGATGCGATCAGCTTCCTGTTTCTCACGATCCAAATCACGCTGCAACCGAACTGGCCCGTCATCCGTCAAACAAGGCAATATCGCTGGAGCATGACCGGGCACCATCAGGTCGCGGAATCGCGGCTCATGCATTCGCAAAGCGATATGCAATCCAGCTCCCAGGCGCGGGCGAAGTTCAATCACCAACTCCGCATTCACATCCTCGATCGGACCGGCCAATTGAGGTGGCAGGTCGATACGAATCAGCGAATCCATCATTCCGCATCGGACAGCGAAATGGGAAGCCGCTTCGGAATCCAGTAGCACATCGCTAAGCGAGTTGTTGAACAGAACGGAAATCACACGTTCAGCGCGAGGATCACGAATCGAACAAATGATCAGGCGATCGTTCTTCACATCGGCCAGGGCGATGACCGGCTCTACCGCACTTGCGTAGCCAAATTCAATTGCACAATCCTTAATGTCAACATTCAGCCCGCTCACAATCACTTTTGGACGAAACAGAACATCCGCATTCGTTTCATCCCCTTCTTCGATGCTTGCCGCTGCGGAATTCAACTCCGAAGATCCCGAATCTCCCCGATCGACTGGCTCCAAATGAAACGCTAACTCGGCCGAATGAACAGTGATCGGAGTTGCTTTCGCGTCGTCCCATGCGACGCAAGGATGTCCGACCAATTCCAGCAAGGCTCGAAACTCATCGTAGTGTTCTTCTTCGAATGAATATGTCGGATTGGATACCAGAGACGCGATCCGTCCATCGGACAAACGAGAGGTAAAATCTCGGCGAAACAGATCGTACTGCCGAATCTCTTTTCCCTTTGTCCAACCTTTCCCATTCTTGCGAGGCCGTTGTTCGTAGGGTGTGATGCTGATGGGGCTGTAATAGCGTGAACTTGAGAAACCGACTCGCCATTGCAATCGAGTGTTGGTCGGTTCCTCGGGCGCAGCGACGGATTCAGATGAGACTTGCAGCAGCTCAGACACCAACTCGCGACCAGCGGCAACCTCATCAACATCCAAGTCACCAAAGAACTGAAAGATTTCTGAGACCGGGCGACGACCGAGCTGCTCCTGCAACCACCAGGAGACAGCCAACGTGTGCGAACAGCAACCGTCTTGTGCACAATCGCTGCAGTCGCAGGAGGGACTCGCGTCGACCGCGATTTCATCAGCAACAACATTCAGTGCACCGTCTTCATCAGGCGTTGAATTCTCATCCAACAGTCTCTCGCCGTTCTCGTCAACGAGAGTGATTTCAATCGCGACATCCATCGATCGCTGACGATTTCCCTTAACGCTGAAGTCAAGACGAAACGATCCGTTGATATTCCTCAACGTGGGGGCTTCCACCGTCAACAACGCCGCCCGCTTATCGAGCGATTCATCGTGCAAGTCGACCAACCGATCAGCTGCTTCGGAGACCATCAAGCCAAAGTCCCCGGTGACATCGTCAGACGTCATATCCATAGTTTGTGCTATCCACTGCTGCGAAGATTCCTACAAGCCAGCTATTCGCGGCGGTTTCGCCCGAATTCAGCGCCAATCCAAGAGTCTACCACGGGCGTGTTTGGATGGCAGGGGTTCGAATTCAACTCGATGAACCGCTCGCGTGGCAAAACAGAGATAAATTGCTGCTGCTCCCCTTGCTGCAATAACGACACACTTCGCCGCGACGCGACTTTCTGTCTCGGCGGTAAAATCAATGGGTCCTGCGAAGTTCCTTCTCGTCCGGGTGATCATATGAAGATTTTTCTTTTCCGTTTCGGATGCTTGTTTGTATGCGGATTGATGGTGAGCAGCGCCATCGCTCAGTCACCGCGACAGCTGCAACGGGATCGCGTGCGAGGTTCCCTGGACCTTCTGGGGAATCGCATCACGGAGCAACGTGTCCAGCGTCAAACGGAGGTCACCCGGCTGGAACAGGTCTTGAAGTCTCAGGAAGAGCGAATCGAACGTTTGGAGCGGCAACTGACGCTCAGCTCCGAACCACCCCTGTTAACCATCGAAGAAGCCGAAGCGGAAGTCGAATTTGCCCAAACGAGATTGAGTGAAAGTGAGCAACTGCACGAGGCCGGAAAACTTTCCGGACTTACCCTCGCCGAACATCGCTTAGCAAGCGTCCGTGCGGAGGGAAAACTGAACGCCGTTCGTTATGCACATGCGGACCGATTGATCGCTCTCGAAATGGAAGTCTTGTATGCACAACGGCATGCTGATGATCAAGTCCTGCAATATCGTCAACTCGAACGGTTTGTTGCTAAAGGATACAGCACAACCGACGCACTCAAACGAAGTGCCTTTGATCGTGGCTTGGCCGAAAAACAAGTCGAACTAGCGAAGTTGCGGCTGGCAGCACAACGTCAAGCTGCCAACACAGACGATGCTCAACAACTGATACCAAAGCAACCGGCGGATGAGGCAAAGACGCTTCGCACAACGGATGATCCGTCCGCTGACGCTAAAGAACAAACCGAGGCCGAGAAACAAACGGAAGCTGAGAAACAAACCGATCAACCGCAAGTCAATCGATAAACCAAGACGCAATCACTTCATCCATCCAGCACTCGCCCTTCCGGTCGATGAAACCCACGTGCCCTCCCGTGGGAGAAACAACGAGTTTGGCATGCGGAGACCATTTAGCAGATTCATCCACAAAACAACCGATGGGTACCAAGGGATCGTCCTCGGCGACCAACACGAGCGTAGGAACCGGCAAGTGCTCGATGACCCATTTTGATGAAGCATCGTTGTAGTATTCGGCCGCATCGCGAAAACCGCTCAGGGGTGCGGTTATTTGGTCATCGAGTTCCCATAGGGTGCGAGGTCGTCCTTTCCTGCGTTGCCGTTGAAAATCCTCGCGTGCAGAAACCTGTTCCGGCACACGCGATAACAGCGAGCGTATGAAATAGTAGTTGTAAAGTCGCATCCGAAACCTATTCATGTTGCGACTGCACCGAGCTAAATCGATCGGTGGCGCAACGACTGCAACCTTCGACATGCGATCAAACCAGGGTGGTGCTTGTTCGTCTCCGGATCCGACGCGTCCCATCGCTCGCAACGCCTGATTACCGCCCATGGAGATCGCCGTCATCATCATCGGACCGGAATCCGTCCGTTCGGCAACGTGCTGCAATGCTGCCATGATGTCTTCACTGCGGCCAGCGTGCGTTACGTGCCGACTCAGCTTCGCTGCCGCGCCACATCCACGCATGTCCATCCGAAACACACGCACGCCACGTCTCAGAAAACGGCTGGCCAACCGCAGCATGTATGGGGCGGCATGACAGCCCGACAATCCGTGGACCAGCAGCATGCTCGGATGCCCACTGCGCCATCCCGGGGGACTGTCTTCGTGCAGAGCAATACAATCACCTTCGGAGACCTCCACATGGTATCGCTGGGGATTCAACGGCTCGGCGGGCGTTGATCGCACGCTCACTAAGGTTTGCAGGTGACCATTGCGTAGCCAACGATGGGGAACAAAAGGCGGTGGCTGAAATTCCGTCATGTTTCCGTGTACGATTGCGGGCTATGAAAACGATTCGCTCATTCATCGCCATTCCACTCGCTGACGACGTGCTCAAAGGCGCGACCCAACTCCTTCAACGGGTAAGCCATCCGGGAGACGGGATCAAGTGGGTGCCCTCGGATAACTTTCACCTCACGCTCAAATTTCTCGGTGAAGTTGACAATACCGAAGTCCCCGATGTCTGCCAAACGATCCGGGAAGCCTGTCAAGCATCACAGCCCTTTGAACTGGCATTTGCCGGCACTGGCGCGTTTCCCGACTTGCCTCGCGCACGCGTGCTGTGGGTCGGTGTGGACGATGCCAGTGGTGAGCTGACTCGATTGGTCAATCAACTCGATCACAAACTGGCAGATTTGGGTTTTAAACGCGAAGCCCGTGATTACACGCCGCACCTGACGCTCGGTCGAACCAAAGGTGGCAGTCGTCGCGCGAGCCCGGAAGTGATCGAACGTCTGCACCAAGAGGCTGCGGTCGACTTGGGCGTCATGCAGGTCGATCAGATGCAGCTGATGGCCAGCTTCTTAGACAAGAAAGGCCCGACCTATCAAGTGATGGACACGATCGAGATCGGATGACCGACCGAGTCCTTTTATTCGAACGAGTTGATCGATGATCTGTGCAGAGCTGCTCAGTCTCACTCGGTGATCTCGAACGGAATACTCGCTTGTCCGTACTTCTTTCCAGCGACATCTTCCATCGTTAACTGCATGCGATAGGTGCCTGGAGCCAATTGGGCGGGCAAGTGCATTTGGTAAGCGATGAAATAGTCCCGCAAATAGTTGGCGGACGTTTGTTGATCAGCCGGGAGCAACTGGCTAACAACTTTTTCATTGGCATCGTTGAAGATGTCGTAGCTGCCTTGCAGATGCGTTTCAAAACCACTGTCTTTCTGCGTGACCGTAAAGTTCTCGATCTCACAATACAGGATCACCTGTTGGCCCGGATCGAAATGATTGCCGGAGAACGTCGTGATTTGTCCGTAGGATTCGATCTCCGTGCAAAAGGATAATGATCGCACTTCTAACGAATCCGTCGCGGCTCCCGCGAATTTGGCTGCATCACGAATTTGCGGCAGTGCGGCCGTGAACCGGCGACTGGTAACCGGGTGGCCTTGCGGATCCACCAGTGTCCAAAGTCCTAATAGCTGGTGTCGCAAATACTCTTGTTCGGCCGACGATAATCCACTCACACTTTCGACGGCGCTGTCTGGATCACCCGACAAGACCATGAGGTGACGTAGTTTGATCAGTCGGCTTGCACGCTCTGCCTCAGATTCACCCTCGATAGGGGTCGAGAGTCTCTGCAACAAAGAAGCGTACAAGACACTATCGGAAAGTTGATCCGTTAACGTTGTCGGGTCGACGTCAATAGAAAGACTTGAATCGATGGCCTGACGCACCATCGACCGGTCGCCCGCAGATTCCGATGCGGACACGGTTTGTACTGCAGGCTCCGAAGCAACAGGCGGTGCTGAAGGAGTTGCCGTCGCTTGAGCGGGTGCTGGAGACACGTTGTACGGTGTCTCGACCTCCGTCGTGACCAACTGTGAGTCTGCCGTCTTTTGGTCGTTTCCTTGTGCTGCTTCTGGGACCTGCACTGCAACCGTCGGATTCATTGGAGGTTGTTGCATTCCGATGCGTGTCGGCGGGACTTCCGGAGCAGCGTTTCGAATTTCTGGCAAATCGGGAAGGTCAGCGAAACCGCTGGAAACATCGATGGCATGGGGTTGATTCGTTCGGCTCGCATTGCTGCGAGCTGCAGCCATTAAACGTCTCAGTGCTTCCTGTTGGACTTCAGGAGGATAATTCTTGAACGCCTCCATCATCTCCTCGGAATCAACCGGATTGATTGCGTTCGCTTGGGTCGACTCAAGGGGTGCACTGACCGTTTGTGCCGAATTTGAATCCGAATCGGCTGAAGTCGATGGACGATCACTGAGGGTCAGTTGTGCTGGACCAGACGTCGTTTCCGTTGCAGGTCGCGCGCTTACGGTGCGGGCGTCTTGCGTCGAATCCGTATGGCTCGCGAGCTGCCCCATCGGTTGCCCCTGCGACCCAGACAGATCCGTTCTGGGCTTCGCCGTTGCGAGACGTTGCTCGGGTGCTTCGACATCCGGAAGTTGTTGATCAGCTTCTTTGGTCACTTGAACATAACGACCGAATGGACTCGTTCCCCGACAGCCGGCTAAGCACGCGGCAAAGAACGCTAGCAATAAGGGGAATGGTCGTAATGCAGAGTGCATCCTTGCCTCGCTTGCCAATCTCACGTGTTTCGATGTTATTTCGCTCCCTACATCTTCATGGGGGCGATTTTTCGCGGAGGCTACGAAAAAGAGACGTTCCACCACAAGTGGAGCCTGACCGCGTTCGGCTTCACGTGAATGACCGACTCGACGACGTCGGAGATTAACGTGCCAGTGATTGAACTGCTGCACAAAACCGAGAACAGCCTGGAAGCGGTCGACTCAATCGACTGCTATTCCAGGCTGCTCTGTTGATGTTCGTTTGAGACTCGGGTTGCGAGTCAGACGAGAACTAGGCCAAGGTGTCTTCCAGTTCTTCTTGATCTTCGTCGACCTGATCTTCGCTGACGGCTTCTTCGTTTTGCTCAGGAGCCAATCCGAACTCTTCGATTTGCTCTTCGCTCAATTGGAAGTAGCCCAAGGCACGAATCACTTCCAACACTTCGCTGCAAGTTGGGAACATGCGTCCAGAATCTCGCTTGTAATCATCCATGGCTCGCATGAATTCGATTTCCTGCTCGCTGTAGTCGCGTTCGCAAGTCGTCGGGTCGATGTGACGGCGACGTTGCTTCTTACGTCGTGGCTCTTGCGTTTGGCTTGCTTCGGCATCTTCCGAACGACGCTCCTCACGGCGTCGGTCCATGGTGACAACATCGTTCTCAGCAACTTGATCAGCTTTCGAAACAGCCATGATGAATTCCTTGGTGGAAGGTGAGAGAGCCAAGTGCTGCGATTGACGGTTCGCGGCGGCGGCTCTGGGTGGAAGGGTGGCAAAAAAACGTAGCACACCGATTGCGAAGAAAGACGCGTTTGCGGGCTGTTTTCGGCCCAGGAAAAGGCAAACGGTCAGGTAAGTTGGCCGGTCGTTCCGGTCATTCCGGCTGCGCAACCGCGCTGGTCTGGCTGCGAGCGGTCAAGTCTCTTGCGGAAGCCAGCGTTTCGCGACAGCGGCAACGAAAACGGGCACCGCGATCGCAACGGCAAGTGCCAAGGGAAGCCATTGATGCCGCTGCGCGTAATCCCCCAGCGCCGAGTACGCGACAGCGATTCCCAGGTTGCTCAGCACGATGGCCGGTAGAAACTTCCCCCAACTCAATTGATGAATGCCGGCAATCAAAACGCTCGCCTCTGCGAGAACGGGCAACGCTCGCGTCAGAACAAGGACGGTCGGACCAAACTGATCGCTGATGATTTGCATCCGATCCAGGTCTTCGGTTTTAGAAAACCACAATGCGAATGGTTGACCGAAGCGCCGAGCCAAACCAAATCCGATGACGGCTCCAAGATTCATGCCAACCCAAGTCGCGAGCGTTCCAAGGCCCCAACCGAGCTGCCAACCGCTCAATGTGCTGATCACACTCGATGGAATGGGCAGCAAAATATCCGTCGCCAACAGACCGATGACCCATACCGAAGTGATTCCGGGAGAAGGAGGATCTTCGGCAAAGCCATTGAGCCAATCCTCCAGCTGCCCGCCAAAAAACAAAAACGGAAGCACAGGAACCAACAACACAACACACATCAGCGGCAGCGTGCGAAACAACTCACGCACCGGATGCCTCGCCGACCATCAGTAAACCATGCAACGTTTCTGGCAGTGAGAAACGGACACTAGTCCAACGCAACATCGTGGTACTCCAACGCCCATTCACGCATGAACCGAACTTTTGAAGGATCGATCCGATAGACAATCAAATCCGGGTTGTCGATTGAACCGAGATAGTTCCGAAGCAGCGGGTTGGCATCCCAAATCGACTGCAGGACGTCACGATCTAGCAACACTGTCGCGGTACCCGTGATTCGGACTTGGTCGTGATGGTCGTCCAAATAGCAGAGCTCGACCTTCGGATTCGAAGCGATTTCCGACGTCTTGTGGTAACCACGAAGGTTCGCGACATAGATCGTGAATCCATCCGTTCGAACCGGCGAAACAGGCCGCAATCGAGGTTGATCACCATCAATCGTTGCCAAGTAGGGAAATCGGTCCGACTTTAGAACGGCTTCGGCGAGCGTTTTCACTTCGCCAGGTTGAATCGGTTCGGGAGTCGGTTTTGCCATGGCCGAATTCTAACACGACCCGCTACTTCGGACTCTGTTAATTCGGACCCTGTTATTTCCGAGTCCGCATACGGCTAGGTGGCCGGTGTGCTCGTGGTCGATGCATCGATTGCTTGACGAAGTTCTTGAATAAAGGTTTTTGCCGTGGCCGTCGCGGCCTCTCGAGTTTCAGCTTCCGCGACGCGGCGAACCAGCGCCGAACCGACAATCAAACCATCGGCAACCGGTGCGAGCTGCGCGGCCGTGTCGGGCCCGCTGATACCAAATCCGATACAAATCGGTAGGTCCGTTTGTTCGCGGAGCCATCCGACGTTGTCCACCAAGTCAGGCGGCAATTCCCTTCGTTCACCGGTGATGCCCGTAACCGAGACATAATAGAGAAATCCCGATGAGCGTTCGGCGATCTGCACCTGTCGCTCACGTGGCGTCGTCGGCGTTACGAGCTGAATCAGGCTGAAGTCTTCTGTACGACAAATTTCAGCCAACGGATCAGCTTCTTCGACAAGTAGGTCGGGAACGATGGCGCCCGCGTATCCTGCGGCCTTGGCTCGTTGCACGTACTCCGCCAAACCGATTCGATAAATGATGGCGTAACTAACCATCGTGACGAGCGGCATGCTTGTTCCCGTCGCCATGGAACTGCCAAGATCGAAAACCTGTTGCAGACGAAATCCACTTTCTAACGCACGTTGATAGGAAGCTTGGATCACCGGACCATCGGCAATCGGGTCGCTATAGGGAACGCCCACCTCGCACAAGCTCGCCCCCGCTTCCTCAGCAATGCGAAGAACGTCCGCGGTCGTTTCGAGATTGGGGTCACCTGCCGTTAGGAACGGCATTAACGCCTTTTTGTTTTCTCTTTTGAGACGCGAGAAGAGTTGATCAACAGCAGACATAATCGACGGCGTTTAAATGGTGCAGGGCAGGGGAGCGAGAGGCTTAGCCTCGCCCCAGGTTGATGTTCATGTTCCGCTTGTATTGTTCCACGCCTGGTTGACCGTACGGATTGACTCCGAGCAACCGGCCTTCGATGACGGTGGCAATCATCAACATCTGGAACAACTGTCCAAGGGTATGCGTATTGATCGTTGGTAAAACGATGTCGGTTGTCGGTCTGCCATCCTCGTGAAGAGCGTCGTTTGTTCCTTTAATCGCCGCGTTCATGATTTCGGGCAAAGTCTTATCCGCGATGTCGTTCAGCGTGTCTTGATTTCGATCGCTCATGCCAACCGCCAGATGATCGCTGCGGTAGTTCTCGACAATAATGTTATTGAACACCTTGTCATTACGACCCTGCTGATGCTGCTGATGACGACTGTGAAGATCACGAGTGTTGACCGTGGTCAACGGCGTGACGCCCAGCCCTTCCTTCCCGTTGGATTCCGCTAACAACTGGTCGTACCACAACCCAACGGCTTCCAATGCCTTACTCCAAACACTCATCACACGAATCGACTTGTCGCGATGTTGATGCAACAAGTGATTCACCGCTACGTATTGCAAGACGACATTTTCACCGACCGGTGCCGTCTTGAAGTGCTCGTTCATTGCAACGGCACCTTGCAATAATTGGATGCAATCCAAACCAAGAAACGCGGCCGGCATCAACCCAACGGCGGAGAGCACGCTGAATCGACCGCCCACACCATCGGGAACGCTAAAGATTTCGTTGCAACCGATTGCTGTCGCCAAGTCATGCAGTTTGCCAGATTCACCGGTCACAGGAACAACTAGTCGGGGCAGCCATTCGGCGGCCTCAGGACCGAGTGACGTTTCCAGCGACGAAAGGAACTGTCGAAATGCGACGGCCGTCTCCATCGTCCCGCCGCTCTTGCTGATCACAACGATGGCCCAACGATTTTCAGCATCCGAATCGCCGTATCCGCCGGCACGGAGTCGGTGGATCAACGCAGAGCTGGCATCGTTATCAACATTGTTTCCTTCAAAGTACATCCTTGGTTTGCTGCCGCGACCACCACGAGACAGCTCGTTGTGATACGGGTCGCAGCAGGCATCCATCATGGCTCGCGCGCCCATGTACGATCCGCCAATCCCCAGCACGGCAACGGCATCGATCTGATCGTGCATCCCATTGGCAACTTGGAAAATCCGTCCAAGTTCCGACTTCTCACGCTCTTTTTCATAAGCAGCCAATTGTTCTTCGGGAAGCCAAAAGAACCGTGCGTCGAGTGGCTGCTTTGCCTCTGGAATATCACCGCTGTCGTATTGCTGGCGATCGTCCTCAACCATTTCCGCCCGCAGCTTTTCCAGCTCAGGGGCAAGCTCATCCAACTGGTTTTGGGTAATCCCATAATCAGGATTCAGGCTGCCTGAGGCGTCAAATCGCAAGAGACTCATCGGAAGGGCTCCTCACCAAGGACGAATGGGCTCAGAGAGCGTAGAGTAGCTGATTGCTCGAGCGAGCAGTAGGTAGCGACCACGTCCGCGGTGGAGCGATAAACCGATCGCTGCTTCGGGGAAAAACTCGGTCTTCCGATCACTGCGGCCCCTTCATTTCAAGCCTGCAGATAGCTACGTTTCGGGCTAGTCAATCACCGCCGGCTTCTTGATCTGTGAGGCACCCCGTGACCGATGTCCGCCGAAAACCTGTTGTCTTAATCATCCGCGATGGTTGGGGTGAAAATCCGTTTTCCGAATGGAATCACGCCAACGCCGTCCATTTGGCCAACACACCCGTTGCCGACCGATTGATGGAACAGTACCCCAATGTGCTGATCCATACCTCGGGTGAAGACGTCGGTCTGCCCGCGGGTGTCATGGGCAATAGCGAAGTCGGTCACCAGAACATCGGAGCGGGTCGAATCGTTGATCAAGAAGTGATGCGAATCACTCGAGCCATTCGCGACGAATCGTTCTTTTCGAACACAACGCTCCTCGGTGCGCTTGAGCACATCCAAGAAACGGGCGGTAAGCTACATCTGCTCGGACTGATGTCTGACGGGCGAGTCCATAGTGATTTGGAACACGCTTTTGCCGTCGTCGAATTATTCAAACGTAGCGGACTGGACGGCGATCGATTTATCGTTCATGCGATCACCGACGGACGTGACACCTCACCGGCAGGCGGTATCAACTACGTTCGCCGCTTGGAGGAAGTCATGGCCGAACATGGTGTCGGGCATGTCGCAAGCGTGATAGGGCGTTTCTACGCGATGGACCGCGACCTCCGCTGGGAACGTGTCGAGGCAGCGTATCAACTGCTAACGCAAGGTGTGGATCAGACGGCCGAATCGGTGACCGACGCCATCCAACACTATTACGACAACCCCACTGAATCGAGTCGCAAGGGAGATGAATTTATCACGGCTACGACGATCACCAAGGATGGCGGACCCGATGTGATCTCGGACGGTGACGCCGTCGTCTTTTTAAATTATCGCGGTGATCGAACGCGTGAACTCACCAAGGCATTCGTCTATCCCGATGATCAATGGAAAGCGATCGATGGTGGCGGCTTCGAACGTGGTCAGAAGATTGACAACCTCTTTTTTGCCACGATGACCGGATATGAAACAGGCTTGCCCGTGCAAGTCATTTTCGAAAAGCCCGCGAAGATGCCCAATATTCTTGGACAATACATCAGCTCACTTGGACTGCATCAATTCCGTTGTGCGGAAACCGAAAAGTACCCACACGTTACGTTTTTCTTCAACGACTATCGTGATGATCCATTCACTGAAGAAGACCGCAATATGGCGGCATCTCCGCGCGATGTTTCGACCTACGATCAGAAACCGGAAATGTCCGCCGAAGAAGTGACAGAGAAAGTTCTCAAGGAGGTTGAATCGGGACACTCAGACCTGATCGTCGTCAACTACGCCAACGGTGATATGGTTGGACACACCGGTGTTTTGAAAGCCGCGATCGAGGCAGTTGAAAAAGTCGACGATTGCGTTGGACGATTGGTCGATGCCGTGCTGGCGAAAGGCGGCTCGTTGATCGTCACCGCCGACCACGGGAACTGTGAACAAATGATCGATCCGGAGACCGGCGGTCCCCACACGGCTCACACGACCTACGACGTTCCTCTGATCGTCGTCGAGCCAGGACTGGAAGGCCAAACGTTGCGTGAGGACGGACGTCTGGCGGACATCGCGCCCACCGTGCTGAAACTGATGGGGCTTCCGAAACCCGAGGAGATGACGGGCGAGTCGCTGGTGTCGTAAACGATGCGCCGCCAGATCGCCTGCTGCCAGATCGGCGTGCTGATCACTTGATCCGGCTTACCAGATCGACCCTGGTAGCCGTTGCTCAATCGATTAGCGGGGTGGGAGCTTCCGTTCCTCGTCGTCCGCTTTTCGTTTTTGCTTTGCGTCGCGACGGCGCTGCACTAATCGCTTGATTTTTCCCTCTCGCTCTCGCAGCTTTTCAACTCGCTCCTTGTACTTCGCCTCGCGACCTTTCAAACGCGCGGACTTCGCTTTCAGCCGTTTACTTGCTGCACGCACACGCTCTTCCCTGCGTTTCAATTCGCTCCACTGTTCGTCGGTCGGGAGGGTACTCCCGCTCGGCGACAGCGAGTCCCATTCTTCAGCGTTCTCGCCCGTTTCTTCCAGATCTTCCGATTCCAAAGTCGGACGCCAACGACGCGTCCATCGTTCGATCGTCTCCGGGGAAACGAAAATCACATTGGCCGCAATCATCATCGATCCGAAGGTGATCATGCCGAGAAACAACGCAATCCCACCATGCAAAACGACGGCCCCAAACAACATCAACGGCCGTGTGCGACGCGGCCAGATCAGAGCGCAATAAAACACTTCCCAAAACAGCGTGACGTGGGTCATCGCGGTAAAGAATCTCGGGTAGTTTGCAATCCAAGTCATATCGATCGATTGATACTCGTAGTTTGCAACCGATAACCACATCGCTGTTCCATCCCACCACGTCTCGCCGCGAGCCTTGGCCAATCCACCGAACAGATAGATGACACACAGGTGAAGCTGCAACAGCCGCGTCGCAACGTTCGCAGCAACGCTCGGCCGTGTGGTGGGAAATAACCAGCCCAACCACTTGCTCGTGTTGAGTCGTTGACCGAACCGTTTTCTCAAACGCGCATCCACACTGAAACAGCTTCCGCATGGAGACAGCATCAAATACATCACGGTGTAAGTGACAATTTGATCAAAGCCAAACAATGCACCGGTCAACCGATGGAGATACATCAGTTGCATGAACCATGCGACTGGCCCCGTGATGCGTGTCAAGAAACCGACGGCGAAACACGCTGTCACGACGATCGCGATTCCGTGGTGAATCTTCAATAGCAACGGACTATCGATCAACCACAGGTAGCTCCAACCCCAATCGCTGACACCGAAACTGCCATCATGCAGCTGCTGTGCAGCGTCATTGTTAATCCACGCAGTCTCACCGAGAAACGATTGCAAATCCGTGGCCAGGACCAAGTGCGAGTACAGCAACATGACTCCCGCGACGACACGGAGCGCACCGACGGTGTAGGGGAGACGAGGCCGAAACCAAAAGCGGTCCCACGCTTCGACATTCCCCGTGACCCAGTTTTTGATCTTGGCGTTTCCGCTCATGGTGTGGACCCGGGTCGGGTTCCGTCATTCGTGGCAGGCGGTAGGACCGCCGGAGGAGACGTTCCATTCGATGGCCGAAGATTGGGCGGCGGAATACTCTCGACGGGTTGCCGATTCGGGTCTTCCCAAACCACCGGCAAGTCCAACATGACGCGGTAAAGACTCTCGTCATCTAAGTCGATCGGGTTTTCTTGGAACTGCAGGATGCCTGGTATCTGATGTTCGACGCGTCGAATCGCAACCTCATTGTCCGGATAAACGCTTCGCAAGTGATCGATGTAAGACTGCCGAACGTGTTCGTAACGCCGCCGTGAATCGGACCAGAACTTCGCTTGCTCTGGATCCAATTCGACAAGTTGCGGAGGGGGTCCAGGCGGTCGGTAGATGGTCTCCAAGTATTCCGTCAGCATAAAATGCCGGTGGTACAGCAATCTTGGCCATTGCTCATCAAGATCCGGGAACATCAGCTCCTTTCGATCTCCGTTCGAGCTCGTTACCGCAGCTTGCACCAAATGACTCGGCCCTGGATCGGGTGCGAAGAAAGCATAGCCACGGTCTACGTACAGAAACTGGCTATACGGCTCAAACCACGCCAGCACCGTTGATACGGACGGTGAAAGCCCCAGCGGACTACGCGTTTGCAGTGACAACGGTGGCAAAACGATCGCCATCAGGTGCCCGATTAACAGACAGCTAATGAGCAGGCGAACGCGAGAAAAAGAAGGCTTGGATGGAGCCGACATGGAAGCGATTTGAACGCGGCAGTAAGAAAAGAACTCTCAAGCTCTACGGTAACTAGCACATCATCTTCATACAACGTTCGTCACGTCGGAATCGCTGTCCAAAACGAGTGTGTATTGCGCTACCGTTAGACCGCGTTACAGGTGGAGCGCGCAAAAAGAAAGCCGCGTTTCAATGAAACACGGCTTTCTCGATGAACGCTTGGTGATTCCGAACCAAGCCTAGCGGCTGGCAACGCGTTGCGTTTCGAAATCAAAGGTCAGCTCGTGGCTGCTTCCAGCATCGACATTGATCGAACGTTCTAAGCTGAGCGATTGACCTGTCGACTTGCTCGTCACACGGACGGTGTAATCAGACCACTTTTGACCGGCCTTCAACTGTGTCGTACGGAAGGTACGAACAGGACCACTTCCGTTCGTCACATTTCCAGCAAGATGGACAATTGCATCTTCGGGAACATGCAACTTCACCGTAGTCATCAAAGGAGACGGCTGGCTGTTTGCAGCGGTGTTGTCCTCTGCAGGTGCTTCATCCTGTTCCGCTTCTTCAGCGGGTGTTTCGTCAGCTGGAGCGTCATCGGCTGCGGCTTCCTCCGCTTCCGCTTGAGGCTCTTCCGTTGATGCTTCCTCTGGCTGAGCCTCAGAAGCTTCAAACTCAACGTTTTCGATGTCACCAGCACGAAGTTTGATCGACTTACTTTCCGTGACGGGCTCTCCGTCCTTTTCGTAAGTGATTTGAACGACGTAAGTGTAAACGTAGCCAGTCTGCAGGCCGCGGGACATGAATTGGCGAACAGCGCCATCGCTGGACGTCTCATGACCGTTGACGGTCAACTTTGCGTCCTCCGGCACGGTGACCATCAACATCGCAGCGTCAGCTTCAACGGCCGGTTTGGATACGACGACCGCATCTTCCGCTGATGCAATGTCTGTACCCAGAGCGCCGCCTTCCAAGCTGGAACCAGTCAGTGGAACGGAACGACTGATCCGGTAGCCCGACTGAACCGTGTTGGATTCGTACGTGGACGAGTTCATCGCAACGGTGCTTGGTGTCACGGTTCGGTAGGCAACTGGCATACCGACGCTGCCGCCGGAAGAACCGCCGCTGCTGCCACCAGAAGATCCGCCGCTACTGCCGCCCGACGAACCACCGCTGCTGCCATGATGCTTCGCATGAATGCGAGCGAGCAAACGTCGAATCGGCCCAACGCGACCGCCGCTGCTGCCTCCGCTCGAACCCCAGCTTCCGCCGGACGAGCCACCTGAAGAGCCACCACTACTGGCCGAAGCATATTGAACGGTATATCCGCCAGACGAGCCGTGGCTGCCACCGGAGGAACCGTGTGAGCCATGCGACGCGTGACGGGCACGAATCCGTGCCAACAGGCCACCGCCGCTGCTTCCACCGGATGATCCCCAGCCTCCCGAAGATCCTCCGGAAGAACCGCCCCACGAACCATTTGCATCCGCAGTGGCCGCGAGCGTTGTCATGACAGCCATCGCTCCTGCGAAGGCTACGAATCGAAATAAGCTCATGTCTTGAGATTCTCCTGCAATCGATGAAGACGTGTCCCCTGCGCCAACTCCGATTACCCCCCGTTGTCAGGACCTAAACCCACCGACGGGGCCCTCAGAAAGAGAGGTTCCGCCGTGTGGTCATCCAGGCAGAAAAGGACAACGGACACCGGACATGAGCACATCGCGTGCTGATGGCTACCGCGTAGGATACAGCTATCAACTGAGGAAACAAGCAGATTCGGCAATTTTAGAACAAAGGGCGATCTAGGAAGCACAGAGAGAGATTAACGGTTGTTCACCCTCGTTGGCTGCTTCCATACCCCGCTCCGGCCAGCGAAATCACACGTCGATGAACCACCGGTTTTCCCTGCATCGAGATCGCACGCGATCCTGCGTAAAAGATGTATCTAATCGATCCGCTCGACGCTGATTTCATCAAAATCAGCGGTGCCGGTCGCTCCGAACAGCCCAATCCGAAGGATCGCTTCGCGAGCCGCCGGTGGGATCCGAATCAACGTACTGCTATTTCTCCACGGCCGCGAAGAGCGGAACGGCCCAAGTTTGAAGGTCCCAACGTCTCTACGTTGCTCGTCGTACAAGCTGAGGACGATCATGGGCATCGCGTTGGCATCGGGGCCTCGCCTCAATTCCCCCGTTCGTGCTTTGCCGCTCAACCGAATCGTCGAAACTTCTCGACCATCGATCGGGAATCCCTGAAGCAGGTGAGAACCAAGACCGGGTGTCTCGTTGGTGAATCGAACGAATGCCGCTCCCTGAACCGCGGCACCTTCATCGGCAACCCGTTGAACCTGGCGGCCGTAATACCAACCAGGGACGAAGTCCTTCAAATCCGCCTGATCTCCGCTGGCGGCGATTTCGAAGTCTCCATTAACGACTTTAGGATTCGACGCGTCCGGTTGTAGCTCACGTTTCTCCTCTGCCTCGCCAGTCATAGGAACAAAGAGCGTCGGTCGAAGCGGTTGTCGAACCAGTTCGCCATCCTTTTTCGTCATCAGATACAGCGTTTGCTGATAGCGTTCGCCGACGGGGATGATCATCACGCCACCCTCGCGCAACTGCTCTTTCAACGGGACAGGAACCGCCTCGGGGCTGCAGGTCACGATGATCTTGTCGAAGGGCGCCGCGTCAGGCCAACCGAGGAAGCCATCACCTACTTTCGTCGAGACATTTTCGTAATCGAGTCGTTCCAAGGTCTCAGCCGCACGCTCGCCCAACTCTCGAACAATCTCGATCGAATAAACCTGCTCGACTAACGGGCTCAACACCGCCGCTTGGTATCCACTGCCTGTGCCGATCTCAAGAACTTTGTCCGTGGACTTGGGATCCAGAGCCTCGGTCATCAACGCAACGATAAAAGGGCTGCTGATGGTTTGCGACTCACCGATTGGTAACGCCATATCAAAGTACGCGCGATCCCGAACGTTCGACGGGACAAACTCGTGACGCGGCGTTGTCCGGATCGATCGCAAAACGCGAGGATCTTTCACACCGGCGCTTTCGATTCGATCGCGCACGAGTGCATCGCGTGCC
Source organism: Planctomycetota bacterium (assembly GCA_039179795.1). Lineage (GTDB taxonomy): Bacteria > Planctomycetota > Planctomycetia > Pirellulales > Pirellulaceae > Rubripirellula. Next base: position 109,190 of record JBCDEM010000005.1, read on the forward strand.
GCCTGATAGCGATCGTCCGCGAAACCGTCAGTGGAGATCAGAAGCGTCATCAGCGGCAAGGCAAAGCTGAAAAACGATGGGATGAACGAACAAACATTTAAACGAAAATGGTTCATGGCAGGTCCTGTGCATCAGTGCGTGTTTGTTAGGGATCGTCTGCCAACAAGGACAGTTGTCGAGGTGCCGAAGGAGGAATGGGCAGATGCCAATCAGAGTCTGGAAACTCTTGTTTCAGTCGGTCAATGAATCGACGCGCCATGGAGGGAGCAAATCGGTCGTTCGGTGCATGCGTAAAGACAAACGGTCGGCGGCCATCGCGAATCCACTTCGCAATGATGGGCGACCACTGATCAAGAAAGCGATCGACTAAATCGACTTGGTTTCGCCCAATCAACCTTAGGATGGGATGATCACTGATCACCGTTTGCCGAACAGGCGTCTTTGGTTTCCGCGTTCGCGACATTCTCTCAATCTCATCGATCGGAGGCGAAGAGAACAACGCCCGACTGTCAAACAGTACCTTGTCGATACCAAACTTCGTCAACAAATCGTTGACACGTTGTTCGTTTGATCCCGAGTCGTACCAATCGAGGTGTCGCAGCTCCACGGCCCAGCGAAAATCCTTGGGCAACTGCTCCAAATAGCGTTTCAAAACGTCGAACCGATCAGGTCCAAAGGAAGGACCAAGTTGTAGAAAGGTCGGGCCCAAACGATTTGCTGCGGCTAACGGCTCGATGCTTCGCAAAAAAGTGCGTGTCTCTGAATCACACGACTCCAACTCAAGCTCGTGTGATATGCGACGCGGGAATTTCAACACAAATTGGAATCCGTTTGCGGTTTCGCTTGCCCACCGCTGCGTCGCTTCCCGTGTTGGCATCGCATAAAACGTACTGTTTCCTTCAACCGTGTTGAACGTCCGCGAATACCAGTTCAGCCAATGGGAACGTGGCGTTTTCTCTGGGTAGACCTGTCCACCCCATTCGGAACATCCCCAGACAGGACAACCGAGCATGAAGGGCAATTCCGGCGTCAAATGGGTCATGGTCGCCCTGCACGCAAGAGCACGGGCAATCCAAAGACATCACGAAAAAGCCCAGCGTTTTGCCGCATCGAGATCTGTTCAAGCGAAACGTCGTCGACACCCGGCACGTGAATGACCAACTGTTTGGCCTCATGAACACACTGAATCTCGCGGATACGTCCACTGCGAGTGTCGTCGAGTGCGATCGCCAGTCTCAACATTGCCGCGAGTTTGGCCACCATCACGCGTTCTTCCTGTGGCAAATTTCCGTAACCCTCATGCGATGGCTGAGGCGCCGCACGACGATGGTACCGAGCAACCAAACCAACATGCAGAAGCTCACTCCTTGACAGACCAAACAGCTCGCTGTGACGAATCAGATACAAAGCGTGTTTATGATTGCTGCGCACGTTTACCGACATGCCGATTTCATGCAGCAAAGCCGCCGCGAACAAAATGACTTCGTGGCGACTATCTAGTTGATGATCTTGCTTCAGTTGCTCAAACAACTTGCTGGCTAACTGTGCCACATTTCTCGCGTGCGTCTCATCAAAATCATATTTCCGACCCAACGAGATCGCCGAACGGACGATCTGGTTTCGAAATTCCGCCGTCCAACTGCGTCCCCCTGCCATGTCATGCAACAATCCATCACGAAGATTCGTATCGCTGACGAAAAGGTGTGATTGGTGGAAGTGTTGAACGAACATCGTGTAGGCCAACAGCGCGGGCGCTAACGTTTCAGCCTCAATAAAGCTTGTCCCATAATCGCGCACGATCCCGTCTTCGTCCTGGGTCAGAACTTCTTCGGTTAAGGCAACCAGATCCTTCGTGCTTATTTCGGCCAGTGATTCACGATCCCACTGAAGCAAACGATCTGCCGCAAAGCGGATATCACCGCCCAAGGCAACGATGTTGACGGGTGTATCCCCATCGATCTTTTCAGACACCTGAACAAGGATTCGACGAATGTGGCTCTCCATCATCGCGCGGCGGCGTGAAGCGCTCGCTCGTACACCATCCAGGTTCATGAGCAATCGCAACGAACCGAGTCGAAACGATTGACTTGACAAGACGTTCCCGCCACGCAACAGCAACACTTCGGTATTGCCCCCACCGACTTCCAACACGAGCGATTTTCCATCGGCCAACTGGGGATGTTGTTGCAATTGGGGAATGACACCCATGTACGTAATTCGGTTGACTTCTGCCTCGTCAATCGGCTCGACATTGAAGCCGGTGGCGACAAAGACACGGTCCGCAAACGCCAAACGATTCGTCGCTTCTCGGACGGCAGTCGTCGCGACCACGCGAATATCAGCAGGTGAATTGATGCCGTATTCCTGCAAGACACGCTGATACCGCTGCAGGATCGAAGCCGATTTCTCGATACTCTTTCGACTCAGCCTTCGATTCTCGAATGCCTCTCGCCCTAGATCTACCGGCTGAACCAAATTGTCCAGCGTACGGACCTCGCCATTGGGATGAATCTCGGCAATCGCCATCCGAATGCTGGTCGCACCTATATCGATCACCGCCACGGATCGTGGAGAAAGTGTGTCGGCGGCAAGTTTCGCTTGGGTGGAGAGGGGTGAAGCTGACATGGAGGCAGTTGAGCGGGCCATCAAGTGACGTTCTATCCCGTCATGATATCGCCTTAAGCGGATTCAGGCCCAGCCGTATCAATCATGATCGGAACCCGATGGCCGGTTCGGACCGGTCGATGCAGAACCGCTCGTCGGGAAACGCCGCCAAATGACGGCCAGAATCGTCCCGGTCAGCATGCATCCGAATGTGTACGCGGCCGTTGGAATGGTTGCCTGTGTGCCTTGGCCATACAGGGTCGCAGCGAGCGCTGTGCCTAATCCAGCATTTTGCATCCCAACTTCCAGCGTCAATGCGCGGCGAAAAACCGAAGGCAGCCCCGACCCCCGACCGACCAGATACCCAGCCGAATAGCCAACGAAATTGACGGTCAGCAAAGCCACCAACAAACCAATCCCCACGCTGGAAAGCGTATCACGGTTGCCGGCAACAACGCTCGCGATAATCCACAGCAGACTTATCGACGCAATGACAGCGGCCCATCGTGAAGCCAGCTGTTCAGCTGCCGAACTCCATCGGGTCGTCACGTAACCCGTGATGGTCGGCACAACGACCGTCAAAAACAAAAGCAGCGAAGTTTTCCCTGGATTCAACATCGCAGCATCTACCTCAACCGCGAACAGACTCAACACAGCGGGCACCGAAAGCGGCGACAACAGAGTGGCCACAGTTGTCAGACTGACCGAGTAAGCGACACTTCCGCCCGCCGTGTGCGTCAAAACGTTCGAAGCCATCGCGCCAGGGACGCATCCAACCAGGATTACGCCAGCAGCCAGCTGCGCATCCATTGGGATGAGTCGTGTTACCGTCCACGCTGCCAGCGGCATCGCGACCATCTGTGTGGCGACGCCGAGAATGACCCACCATGGCTTCGACTTAAGTGGCTCCAACTCTTGCGGTCGCACCAAAGCACCCAGACAAATCATCGTTACCGTGATGAGTGTCCAGAGCCACCAGCGCGGCACGGAAAACGGATCAAACCCAAACGAATCCGCAGGCCAAAAGAAGGCGGCCCCCGACGACACCAACAGCGAAAAGAAAAGCGATTGGAGAATCGATCTCATCACGCGTCGCCCAGCAGGTCGGCATCGTCCAAGACGCCAAGATCAACCAGCGCTGCAATTGCTTCCTCACCACCGAAACACTGACGCGCTTGCCAGCCACGATCCGACGCAGCTTTGACGTTTTCCTCTCGGTCATCCAAAAATGCGATATGACTCGCAGGTATTGCGACGGCTGATTCGGCAGCCTGATAAATCTTAGAAGCCGGCTTCATCGCACCCACTTCATAACTCAAGATCGTCGCATCAAAGGCAAAAGTGGTTTCAGAATACTGCTGGCGGGAAATCCAATTCCAATGAGCAAAACACGTGTTGGACAAAAGCCCCACACCCATCCCTCGCTGACGCACACGATCGAGAATGTCACGCATTGGTGTGATAGGACAAAACATATCGCTTACTGCATCGAGCAGTTCCATCGGATCCACCGGATCAACCGCAAGTTCACGGCAGAGCAGGGCGGTGAATGCATCACTCTCCAGCTCTCCCGTTTCATAGCGATACTGCAATCCAGTGTCGTAGATGGCTGAATGAGCGTCCCCAGCCGAAACGGAAAGCAACTCAGCAACGTTTTGACAAGCAATCCTCGGATCAAAACTCACTAAGAGGTTTCCGAGGTCAAAATAGACAAACTCGATCGGCACAGATCAAAAGCTTCAAGGGAAGAAGTGTGGAAACGAGTCGAAGTCGCTTAAACCTATCAAAGATTCACAACTGAAGGATGCGAATGTTTCGATACCAAGCTTCACTGGGAGGACCACTGTGAATCTGGAGACCAATCTTGCCGTATCCCGGGATACCCTTTTCTTTCTCCGTGTAGTCGACGGTCTTCACACCGTTGAGAAAAATTTGAATGCGATTGCCCTGACAGAGGACGCGGAATTGATTCCACTCGCCCTCCTTGATTAGCTTTCGGACCATCTCAGCCTCGGGCTCAGCCAGCATTTTTCGCCGACGAGACTCATCGTAAAGCGAGCCCCAGACGGGTCTCTTGAATGCCTGCCCGATGTCCGCCTGATAGCCCGAGACCTCGTGAGAATCTGGAACACGTTTGGATCGGAACTGAACTCCCGCGTTTTTTCCTTCTCCGACGAGCTTGGCTTCATAACGGAGATCAAAGTTGTCGTAGTTCTCCATCGTGCACAAAAAAACATTGTGGGGAATTTTCTCATTCAATCGCCCAGCCACAATGGCGTTGTCTTCGGTACGAAACCAATACGCATTGCCTTCCCATCCGGCTAGCGAATCACCGTCAAAAAGTGGCAGCGAGTTCTTTTTGAACTCTGCGTCTTGGTCGGCTTTATCTTGGGCGAAAACGCGTTGATCGATCGTAGCGTTCCAAGACACGAATAGGACCAACAGAACAAAATGCATCCGAATCATGGCGAGCCTTTCGTCACCTGAGTACATCCCTTTGTCATAACACCTTCGCATGATGATAATCGTCGATCCCGAATCTGATTTCAATCGACCCCACCCCACCTGTTTTTGATATCCCCCGATGAATCAGCCCCTGAACCAGTACAGCCGCCGGATCACGCAACCCAAAAGCCAGGGAGCCTCCCAGGCAATGCTCTACGCCACGGGCATGCAGCCGGAGGACATGAATAAGCCCCAAGTCGGGATTGGGAGCGTTTGGTACGAGGGAAACAGCTGCAATATGCACCTGTTGGATCTGGCGGCAGAGGTCAAACAAGGCGTTGCGGATTCTGGCTTGATTGGGCTGCGATTCAACACCATTGGTGTCAGCGATGGCATGTCAATGGGCACCGAAGGGATGAGCTATAGCTTGCAGAGCCGTGACTTGATCGCCGATTCGATCGAGACCATCGTCGCGGCACAGTGGTACGACGCGGTTGTCACATTGCCTGGATGCGACAAGAACATGCCTGGATGCGTCATCGCGATGGGGCGGCTAAATCGCCCCGGCATCATGGTCTACGGCGGAACGATCAAGCCGGGATCTTTCCGGGGCGAGAAACTGGATATCGTCAGCGCATTCCAATGCTATGGTCAATTCATTGCCGGGCAAATCAGCGAAGAAGAACGGAGCGAGATCGTACGGCGCAGTTGCCCAGGCGCCGGTGCTTGTGGTGGAATGTACACCGCCAACACGATGGCGACAGCGATCGAAGCGCTCGGTATGTCACTACCCTATTCGGCCAGCATTCCCGCCGAAGATCCCGAGAAGAAAGCCGAATGCCGTCGCGCTGGCGCGGCCATCCTGGAGTGTTTGAAGGCTGACCTCAAGCCACGCGACATCATGACGCGAACCGCATTCGAAAATGCCATGGTCACTGTCATGGCCCTGGGTGGCAGTACCAATGCAGTCCTCCATTTGATCGCCATGTCTCGCGCTGTAGGCGTTGACTTAACCATCGACGACTTCCAATCAGTCAGCGATCGAATCCCTTATCTTGCGGACCTGAAACCGAGCGGAAAGTTTGTGCAAGAAGACCTTCACTCGATCGGTGGCACACCCGCCGTGATGAAGTACTTGCTTTCCGAAGGCCTAATGGATGGTTCTTGCATGACCGTGACAGGCAAGACACTCGCTGAAAATGTTGAAGATCTGCCGGCATTAAAGAAAGGGCAAACGATCGTCCAAATGGTGGACAATCCGATTAAGCCCTCCGGCCATATTCGTATCCTGAAGGGCTCGCTGGCTCCCGAAGGAGCTGTTGCCAAGATCACGGGAAAAGAAGGGTTACAGTTCACCGGCCCAGCACGATGTTTCGACAGCGAAGAAGACATGTTGGTCGCCTTAGAGGAAAAGAAGATTCAAAAAGGTGATGTCGTTGTCATTCGCTACGAAGGTCCCAAAGGTGGTCCTGGGATGCCGGAGATGTTGACGCCGACGAGCGCCATCATGGGTGCGGGATTAGGCGCCGACGTCGCCATGCTCACCGACGGTCGATTCAGTGGCGGCAGTCACGGATTCATCGTGGGCCACATCACACCGGAAGCGCAGGTCGGTGGCCCGCTCGGCCTACTGCAAGATGGCGATGTGGTCACGATTGATGCGGAGTCCAATCGATTGGATGTTGATTTGAGCGATGAAGAGATCCAACGACGAGAAAGCGAGTGGAAAGCACCACCGCTCAAGGCAACGCGTGGGACACTATTCAAGTACATCAAAAACGTGAAGACCGCGAGTGAAGGCTGCGTCACCGATGAATGATGAAACAGCGTTGATCGATCATTTCGCCGAATCACAAAGACTTCGCAGCGAACAAACACGATCAACAGCGATATTGATCGTTCAATCCAATTCCATCCGCAATCATCGGTAGAATCTTGCTGATGCGGCGCTGCTTGGTGTCCTGCCGCTTTGCCTGCTCGATGTATTCGGAATACTCACGTTGTCGACCGGGCGTCAGTTTTGCGAATGCGGATTTAGCTTTTTTGTTCTTGTCGAGTGCCTCGCTCAATTCAGTTGGAACACTCTGTGACTTACTGCGAGAGGGTTTGATCTCCTGTCCCTGCTGCTGCAATGCGATGGCTTCCTTCACATAAGCTCGAATCAAACGAACCTTAATGTCTTTCTTTGATTCAAATCGCCACTGGCGTAGCGCTTTTGTCTTGCCTTCCTGTGCGTTGATCAAGACCTGCTCGGGGTCACTCAGCAACGCGCCCTGATGAAACCAAATGCCAAAGTACGACTTAAAGGAACCGAGTCCAACGAGATTCTTGCCTTCGTAGGTGTAACAAGGTGCTCCCCATTTCACTTCTTCCGTTAATTCTGTGGAAAGCATGATCTCGCGCAGGCGCGCCAATTCCGTTTTCCAAAGTGATCCTGCGATGTAATCGTCAACGTTGTCGTAGCGTTTCATGAGTCGCGGCAAGTAAGGCAAGGTGTCGAAGTCATTGCACGTAGTTGAACGCAACGTGGGTTCAATCGCAAATCGAAGATTCGATAAACGCGTCGAGCATCAATTGCCTGCTCGCGACTCACCATCTGTCCCAAGGCCTTTCAATCTCATCGATTCTTCGTAAATCTGAGCGAGCACATCCAGTGCGTGATCAAAGGCTTGCCGAGCTTCGTCACGTTCGTTGGCGGCAATTCCCTTGCCGCGATTTTTCCAAAGCAGCTCGGTCATTTCAATGCACCATCGCGCACTGTCTGCGGATGCTCGGATGGGTTTGTCATCGATGATCACGTTGATTGGATTGGAGTGCAACTGCGGAAACTGGCGGATCGCGATCCAGCTACTCTGATCAATCGTGATGGGTTGTTCGATCACGTGAACACTGCCGTCCGCTGGGATTTGCGACGTAGCGACGACTTGCCCGTTCACGATGATTTCCACCTTTCGTTCTCCCCAATCGATCCAACTCTCGGAGCGGTCCCGGTGCAGAACAACCGTATCGCCCACCACCGCGCGGCCACCATCGCTCTCTTGCGTGCCGTACGCGACAGCCTCAGGAGTTCTCGGCGAGAATGCCATTTGGGCCTTGATGGTTACCGATCCCGGCCGATCCAAACGAACGTCGTCACCCATCGATTGACCGTTGATCGAAAAGACGGGCAGGTGAGCATAGCCATCGGAGACGTATGAGCGACCGTCAGCCAATGCTTCACACCATTGCTCGAAATTTAGCTCGGCCTCTTTTCCCAAGTGAACGTACACACGGCCTTTGCCCACGCGTCGACTACTCATGCAGGGAAAGTCAGTCTCGCCTGAGACCTTTAAGGGGAATCCGCAATTCAGTAGGTGATACCATGTGTTCCATTCCTGGATCCGACGAGTGTCCATCGCGCTAATGAAGTCGCAAACACCAGCCACAGTGCTCACGCAGATCTCCATCGCACCGACACCATTCATCTCGGGAATTGCATAGTTGGGCAGTTGCTCGGAAGCCGCTCGATGAGCGGATACAAGCTCATCGCGTGAAAGTCGGCTGTCTCGATCGGAATTGATATTCACAAACAAATCCGGCAACAACGCTAGGTCTGCTTCGTCACGATCAAGCGATCCATCGGAGTCACGATCGTAAGTCGCAATCATCCGTTTGACAGCGTTCTCTGGATCGATCCACAAGCCACTCGCTGAATGCGCGTAACCTGCGTAACCACCTTGTTCTTTTGCCCAACGCATCACAGGCGTTGTCCAAGTTGGCCAACCTTTCGTTTTGGTTCCCTCACTCCCTGGATACGTCTGGTTCTTCAGATTCAACAAGCAAACATGCCCGAGCGCTTGCGAACCAAAACCACTAATTTCTAAGTCGTATTTCAGCAGTGTGTCTTTCGTTCCACACATCTCGGCATCTACGCCAAAGTATCGACGTTGGAAATCAAAACACGGCCCCCAAGTCAGCACACAGCCAACGTTTAAACCCTCGCCTTGCACTTGTCGGAACATGTCGTGGGGAGTGACGCCTTCAGTGGGTTGCGTGTAGTGCGCACAACCGGCGGCATGAATGTGATGATCGCCGCTGAAATAGCCGTACTTACGTGCGTCGAACCATCGCTCAAGTTGAATGGTTATCGGTTCGTCCTGTTCCGAAGTGACGACGATTTCCCTCGTCCGCACGTGATACTCAGGTCCCCGGCTCGACTGCATACTGAATCTTCCTGGGGGTAATACAACGACTTCCCCATCCATCCGATAGATATGCGATTGAAAAAAGAAATCAGGAGCCAGTCGTTTGGCCTGCATGGGAAAAACGCGCCCCATGTCATCGCGGAATTCCAACCGCGCGATACTCGGTTGACCTTGTTCATCACGAATCTGAAGTTTGACAGGGATAGCCGGGATTGCATCCATCAAAACCGGCAATTCGTTTCGATGTTCAAGATCAGCTGTGTCGTCGCCAATATCAAAATGTAAGACAGCTTCGCGTTTTCCCGTTTCACTGGATCCCATCAACAGAATGAGATACTCGACCTCTAAACCCGACAATTGATCCGTCATCGGTTGTTGATCATAGACTTCAATGGCGAGAAACCGTTCGTCGGATTGTTCGACATTTTGGTTTTCCAGCAGCTGCATCTGCTGTTGTCTTTGCATGCTCAACCTGGATGTCCCGGCATACAGCGGTCCGGACTGCGGACTGGTGGCACGCAGACGCGATGTCGATGTGCTTTGATTGATGACCTTGATTAACTGCGGTCGATATCCGGCCTGCTGAACGTATGCTGCAGCGTTTCCACGGCGCACGCTGACTCGTTCCTCTGGGCTGATGGTTATGACCGCCATCACTTGATCGTCGATCGCTTGCTGAATCTTCGAATCGCTGTTGGTTGCCAGCGCCGCAGCGATGCGATCGAGATCATTCTGCGAGAACGGTTGCCCCAGAGAATCCAAGGACTGCAGCACACGCCGAATGTTTGATTTCAGCGGTTGTACGGCAACGTCGACTACCGGAACTTGCTGAGCCCGAACAATCCCACTGAGAAAAAAACTGCCGACAACAAGAACACAGACCGCGGGCGAAAAAACCTTCGTCATGGCAAATCACCTTCGATGATTTGATGCCAACTCAAATCAACACGAGAAATCGACGAGTGCGTTTGGGTCGTGCTTCGTCCGGTTCATTCGTGGTGAGATGGAAGTCATTACGTTAACAACTCTTTCACCACATGACCGTGAACATCGGTCAACCGGAAATCGCGACCTTGGAATCGATAGGTCAAACGTTCATGGTCAAAACCTAACTGATGCAAAATGGTCGCTTGCAAGTCATGAACGTGCACCGGATTCTCTGCCACCCGAAATCCGAGTTCATCGGAGGCTCCGTACTCGAATCCGCCACGTATGCCACCACCGGCCATCCACATCGTGAACGCATCGGGATAGTGATCGCGACCCAAGACTTTGCTCTTCGCAGTGCGTCCTTCACGGAACGGAGTCCGGCCAAACTCACCACCCCAGATCACCAGCGTGTCCTCAAATAACCCGCGTTGCTTGAGATCCTTGATCAATGCGGCAATGGGACGATCCATCGTGGCGCACTTGTTGGTCAGTCCACTCGTCAGTCCGCTGTCTTCACGCGTGCCATGAAAATCCCATCCCCAATCAAACAGCTGCACGAATCGCACTCCCGACTCGACTAAACGTCGCGCGAGCAGACAATTGTTCGCTAGGCTCGATTGCCCCGGCTTTGCACCGTAGTCATCTAGCGTCTTGGCGGATTCCTGGGTGATGTCCATCACTTCGGGAACAGCAGTCTGCATGCGAAACGCAAGTTCGTACTGCGCGATGCGTGTGAGGGTTTCTGGATGTCCCATCTCCTCCGCTTGTATCCGGTTCAAGTCGCCCATCGCGTCCAAGCTGAGCCGTCGGATCGCGCGGTCCATGCCGGGTGGATCGGACGCATACAGAACGGGGTCACCTTTGGATCGGCACTGAACGCCTTGATAAACCGACGGTAGGAAGCCACTGCCAAACGAGTTCTTTCCACCGTTTGGCTGCACACCGCTAGAAATCAGTACCACAAACCCTGGCAGGTTTTCGTTCTCACTTCCGAGACCATACGTGACCCATGACCCCATCGAAGGTCGACCCGATCGCGGTGAACCGGTGTAGACCAATAATTCCGCCGGTGCGTGATTGAATTGATCGGTGTACATGGAATGGACCACGCACATATCGTCGGCAATCTCGTGGAAGTGTGGCACCGCATCAGACATCCACATACCTGACTTACCAACCTGTGACCACTTTCGTGGTGATCCCATCAACTTGGGAACTCCGGATGTGAAAGCGAACTCCCGCCCCGCCAAAAATTCATCCGGGCAATCCTGACCATCGCGTTTAACCAACTCAGGTTTGTAATCAAACAAATCCAAATTGGGTGGCGACCCCGTCATGTGCAGATAGATGACACGCTTAGCTCGCGGCGCAAAGTGCGGCTTCGCAGTCGCTAGAGGATTGTCAGCGGAGCGCTCGGTTGCGGACGTCTCTCCAGCCAATAAACTTCCAAACGCCATTCCACCGACGCCCGCGGTCGTCTGTTGAAGAAAGTGCCGGCGTGTTTGGTGCTGTAGTTTCGCGAAGACAGGATTCATTGGGATATCACCGCAGTTGGAAAGCCGTCGCTCTACCGTTTCAAAAACATTTCATCGAGATTCAGAATCACGTTGGCGACCACCGTCCAGGTCGCCAGCTCTACCGGATCATCCTCCCCGGTGAGTTTCTGGCCGGGTTGCGTCGCCATTCGTAGCGCCTCTTCTTTGTCGCTGAGATAGCTCTTTTTTAAATCCACGATCAAGCTTTCCAATCGTTCTACTTCGATGGATCTTGGTTCCCGAAGCAAACACGTTCGAAAAGCGAAGGCGATTTGGTCGGCCGTCGAATCACTCTGAGCGATCACTCGTTTCGCCAAAGACTGGGCCGCTTCGACGTAGACGGGATCATTCAACGTCACCAGCGCCTGCAGTGGAGTATTCGTACGGATCCTTCGAACCGTACAAACTTCTCGGTTCGGCGCATCAAATTGAGCCATCGATGGATAGGGACTCGAACGACGCCACCTTGTGTAAAGACCGCGTCGATAGCGATCATCACCTCCACTCGTCTTCCAGTCCGTCGCGGAACCGAACGCCGCCTTAAGTCCCAGTTCCGGTTGTGGAGGGTTGACTGGCTTGCCGTACATCTTGTCGCTCAGCAAACCGCTGACGAACAAGGCTTGGTCACGCACCATCTCCGCCGAGATTCGGAAGCGAGCGCCCCGCGCAAGAAATCGATTGAATGGATCGGCTTGTTCAAGCTCCGGTGTAACCCGAGAAATTTGTCGGTAGGTCGCAGACGTTACGAGGAGCTTCAAAAACTGTTTCAGATCCCAGCCGCCCTCACGTAATTCGACCGCCAACCAGTCCAGCAACTCTGGATGCGTTGGCAACTCACCTTGGCTGCCAAACTCTTCACTGGTCACGACGATTCCACGTCCGAAAATCTGTTCCCACTGACGATTGGCGATGACACGCGCTGTTAACGGATTGGCATCATCCACTAACCAATGGGCGAGCCCCAAGCGATTTCGTGGTGCATCCTCGGGAAGTGGATGAAAAACTGCGGGCGTTCCCTCTGAAACTTGGTTTCCCTTACTTTGGTAATTGCCTCGAATTTGAACGTTCGTCAACCGGCGTCGATTAGTTGGTAGCTGACGCATCACCGGGACGGTCGTCATCGGTCGAACAGCAGCCAAACGCTCTTCGGTCTTTTTCAACTGTTTTCGCAGCGGATCCAAAACCGATGTCACGCCACGGTGAAACTCGGCAAGTTTCTGCGTATCGGATTCGCTGCGAGGATCTTTTCGAATGAGGGTTCCAATCGGCTTGGGGACCTGAGCCCACTTGGACGCATCGGGATCCTGTGTCAGAGACAATCGGAAATGATTCAAAACATGTTTTGTATGGACCGACGCATGTTCGATACGAATTTGCAGATAACCCGCGTCGACTTGTTTTGGTTCTTCGAGGAAAAGCGATAGCTCGTGCGGCCGCCCCTGTTGCGGCGAAACCGCCCATCCACGATTCCGGTCGCTCGGATCAGTCAGCACGGACTGGGCGGGAAAGCCGTTTTGTTGGTGATCGGCCATCGCAACGCTAAACGGCAACGAAATCGTTCCATCGGGCGACCAAGAGAGGCTCGGTGTGGGAACGTCGTCAGGCTGTTGGTTCCAAACGACCTGTCTCGCTTCATCCAGCAGTTGAATCTCAAACCCTTTCAATCGGCTAGAGATGGAACTTCCACCGTCCGTTCGGTTCCAAACCACGACCTGTTCGACAGGGACAGATGAACCAAGATCGATCTCGATCCACGGGTCCGCTTGACGGGCCGTGTGTGTAACGGATCGCCTGTTGAAGTCACCGTTTGTGTTTCCATCATTCACAAATCGGGCTTCACCGCCGTAATCTGTGCTGCTTTGCTTCGCCTTTCCCTTTACGGCCACGTTTTTCCCACCACTCAAGACCTGAATCTCCGCAAGGTGGATCATTTTGTCTTTGCCAGGCAATTCCACCCGCACGAACCGAGCCTTTGTTGGCTCTTGCTTGCTCGGAACCCAAGACGCGGAAATCGAGGTCACGACAAAGTTGTCACGTTGTTCTTTGGGCACTTCCAAACGCAGTGCAGCGATGGACTGTGCATCGACCGGATACTGGATTTCGTAATCATCCTGTTCCGGACGCTCGCCTTGTGCCTCAATCCATCCGGCTTGACCGATCACCAACTCTCGATTGGTCGCGTTGGCCGAATCGGGTTTCAGAGGGAACCAGGTCGGTTGTTTTTCGAACCCGCTCAACCACGCAACAAAATCCCGATCGACTTCTTTATTGGGAGCTGCCAGTTGCCGACGCAAGAAATCAATTTCGTTTCGCAAATCTTGCTGTTGCTCACGCTGGTTATCAGACCAGACTTCCAAGAAGGGCCGCTCATCACGCTTATCACTGTCTTCCGACTGATTGAAAAACGCAAAGAATTGGAAGTATTCGTCGTGGGTGATGGGATCGTACTTGTGGGTGTGACATTGGGCACACGCCATCGTTGTTCCCATCCAAACCGCCATCGTCGTGTTGACACGATCAACAACGGCGACGTTTCGAAATTCTTCGTCGTTCGTTCCACCTTCGTTGTTCGTCAAAGTGTTGCGATGGAAAGCGGTCGCAACTAATTGCTCATCGCTAGGCTGATCGAATAAGTCTCCGGCGATCTGTTCGAGAGTGAATTGATCGAACGGTTTGTTCTGATTCAATGACCGGATCACGTAATCACGATAAGCCCAAATCGTTCTCGGTGGATCATCAGCGTAACCGGCTGAGTCGGCATACCGTGCTAAGTCCAACCAAACACGTGCCCAACGTTCGCCATACGCGGGTCGACTCAACAGATCATCCACAAACAACTCGTACGCATTCTCGCGCGTGTCGTTTGCAAAGGCGTTGACTTGTTCCCAGGTCGGTGGCAAGCCGGTCAAGTCCAGCGACAGACGCCGGGCTAGCGTGTATCGATCCGCTTCGGGAGATGGCTTTAAATCCATCTCATCCAACTTTGACAGAATGAACTGATCGATCGGGTTGCGAACCCAACTCGGGTTGCGAACCGGAGGAAGTCGTGGACGCTTTGGCGGAACGTAAGACCAGTGTTTTGCGTAAGCGGCGCCCTGCTCAATCCAACGACGGATCAAATCGACTTCCGCTTCGGTGAATCCATTGCCATTTTCGGGTGGGGGCATTCGCAGGTCGGGATCATCCGTCGTGATCCGCACGAACAGTTCACTTTCGGCTGGGTCGCCAGGAATGATCGCTGCGTAACCGCCCAAATCCATTGTCGCCCCGTCCAAAGAATCGAGACGCAAATCGGCAGCGCGTTCCTCCTCGTCGGGACCATGACAAATTAAACAACGATTGGACAGCAACGGGCGAATATCGCGATTGAAGTCGATCGTTTCGTCTGCGACTGCCCATCCAGCAGACACCGAGACGATCAATAGCATCAAGCACCGACGAAGAAGCCAAGTGCCGGACAATCGAGTCAACGAATTCATGAGGCCAGAGGGTGGGCGGGGCAGGGCAGGGGGGTTGGAAGGGATGCCTATCAGTTTAGCAAGAAGATGCCATTAACTCAGCCAGATTCGAGCGATTCCCAACGCTCATAGGCATTTGCCAATTCTTGCTCGAGTGACTTCAGGTGAGCGGCATCCGAGGCAATGGTGTCGCTGCCTGACTGATAGTATTCCGGCTTGGCCATGGTTTCGTGCAGGGCGGCGATCTCCGATTCGATGGTTTCGATGCGTTCGGGCAATCGATCGAGCTCACGCTGCTCGTTGTAGCTAAGTTTCTTCGCGGTCGACTTTGAGGCTGAGTCTGCTTTCGGATTGGACTTCGCGGGGGAGGGATTGGATTTGCCACGATTGGCATGACCCGAATGGCCTTTCGTTGGGCTGGTTTCGGTAGCTTGTTCCGCCTCACGACGTTCCACCGTGGCTTGCCAATCGTCGTAACCACCCACGTATTCGCGCACGCCATCTGGCTCGAAAACGATCGTGCTGGTCACAACATTGTTAAGGAATGATCGGTCGTGGCTGACCATCAGCACGGTGCCTTGAAAGTCGATCAGTTGTTCTTCCAACAGCTCAAGCGTTTCACTATCCAAATCATTCGTGGGCTCGTCCAGAACGATCACGTTCGCGGGCTTCGTCATCAGCTTTGCCAGCAGTGCACGGTTGCGTTCGCCCCCGGAAAGATAACGAACTTCCAATCGAGCTCTCTCTGGCGTGAACAAGAAATCCTGCAGGTAACCGAGTATGTGTTTCTCATTGGCATTCTCACCAACGCGAACCGTATCACGTCCGTCACCAACATTGTCTTGCAACGATTTGTCAGGATCGAGCGAATCGCGAAGCTGATCAAAGTACGCGACTTGCAGCTTTGTCCCTAATCGCACTGTTCCGTCATCGGGCTTCAATTCTCCTAACAGCAATTTCAACAGTGTTGACTTGCCGGCGCCGTTCGGACCGATGATGCCGACTTTGTCTCCGCGCATCACCGCCGTCGAGAAGTGATCCAAAATCGATCGTTCATCAAACGCAAACGAAACGTCCTTCAGTTCGGCGACAAGAGTTCCGCTACGATCCGACTGTTGGATGTTTAGTTTGGCTTTACCCTGACCCGTTCGACGCTGCTGCCGTTCGACACGCATTGCCTTGAGTGCTCTGACCCGCCCCTCGTTGCGTGTACGTCGCGCTTTGATGCCTTGACGGATCCACGCTTCTTCTTGCGCCAGCTTTTTATCGAACAACGCGTCTTGTTTTTCCGACGCAGCGATCGCAGCTTCTTTTCGTTTCAAGAATGTCTGGTAGTCGCATGACCAATCGAACAGCTGGCCGCGATCAATCTCCCAAATACGCGTCGCAAGGTTTTGCAAAAACGTTCGGTCGTGCGTTACGAAGAGCAGTGTTCCCTCCCAGCGTTTCAGGAAATCCTCGAGCCATAGGATGGAGGGAATGTCCAAATGGTTGGTCGGCTCGTCCAACAACAAAAGACTTGGCTGAGACACCAAAGCGCGAGCCAGCAGCACGCGACGCTTCATTCCGCTCGACAAGGTTTCAAAAGCGGAATCGCCATTGAGCCCCATGCGTGAGAGTGTCTGCTCAACGGCATGCTCGACCTTCCATTGATCGTTCGGATCGTTACCGACATCCTGTATTTGACCGGCTGCCACGACGGAAAAGACATTCCCGGTTTCGTCCCGGGGCACGTCCTGACTCAGTCGAGCAACCGTCACTCCGGGCGAACGAGCGACAGTGCCGTGATCGGGCGTGACGTCGCCGTGCAAGATACGCATCAGCGTGGTCTTACCGGCACCGTTGCGACCGAGCAGTCCGATTCTTTGGCCCACTTCGATTCGAGCGGTGACTCCATCGAACAAAGCCGGCCCACGAAACCGAATAGAAAGATCATCCAAGGAAATCAGGGGCATCGTGCTTAAGCCATTTCGACTTGCTGTGACTGTTTTCCACTCGTCTCGCGGAACAACTCAGCGATGACTTCTTCCAAGGGCACGTCTTCCACCGCTACATCTTCTATCGGATTATCGCGAAGAACGTCCGCAAGGATTCGTGGCACGTCCGCGCGATCAACGCGAATTCGCACCTTTGGCCAAGTTTCCTCGAGCACTTCTCCCATCGCTTCCAAGGGCGGTCGATGACCATCAGCGAATTGCAAGGTAATCACTTTGTGACCGGAAAACTTGTCGATGATTCCTGACAATGATCCGTCGTATTCGATTCTTCCGCCCGCAATAATCACAACACGTTTACAAAGAGCTGCGACATCTTTCATGTAATGGCTGGTCAGCAGAATCGTGATCTTACGTTTCTCTTGATAGAACTTTAGGAACTGTTGGATGTTGTGTTGTGCGATGACATCCAATCCGATCGTCGGCTCATCGAGGAATAGCACCTCCGGTCGATGAAGAAGCGCCGCAATCAGTTCCATCTTCATCCGCTCGCCGAGTGACAGCTCACGAACCGGCTGACTGAGTAGACGCTTTACATCTAGCAAGTCCGTCAACTCGGCGAGCGTGTTCTCGAAGACTTCATGGTCGATTCCGTAAATCTGCTCGTGTAAGCGATACGACTCCTGAGCCGGCAAATCCCACCACAACTGGTTCTTCTGTCCCATGACGAGAGCGAATCGGCGCCGGTACTCGTTCTTTCGTTGCCACGGCGTGAATCCCATGACGTCCGCCGTTCCGCTGGTTGGACTGATCACGCCGCTGAGCAATTTGAGCGTGGTCGTTTTTCCGGCGCCGTTGGGTCCCAAGAAAGCAACAAATTCGCCCTGCTCGACATCCAAGTCAATTCCACGCACAGCCTGGACATCGCTGTATTCGCGGTGGAAAAGCCCTCGAATACTGTCTCCCAACCCCTCGCGTTTCTTGTACACGCGATAAGATTTGGCCAGCTGTCGTACTTCGATGATTGGCATAGTCGTGGTCAGATGATGATATTTTTGTGTCGCTCGATCGCGTTCGATGCAGAGCCGGACCGAATTCGTCACCGCAAAAGGTCAGCTAAACGTGCCAACGTGAACGGGACGAAGCGGCTCAATCCCAGGCAACGTGGTAAACGGGCGTATTGTAGGCCGCCTATCCACAGATCGTAGTCGACCGATGTTGTCCGCCACTGACAAGATGCCTCGATCTGGTTCCCCGACCTCATCTCCCGACCCATTACGCGTTTATTCCTAGTTCTCCATGACGCAATCACTGCCCCCACTTCGAATCGGACTTGGTTACGACTCGCATCGACTCGGTAATCATGGACCACTGCGTATCGGCGGGATGGATATCGAGGCGGATGTCCATGCAATCGGGCATAGTGACGCCGATGTCCTGTTGCACGCGGTCACCGATGCCCTGCTCGGTGCGGTAGCCGAACCTGATATCGGACAGTTATTTCCAGACAACGATCCGGAAAATCGAGATCGAGAGAGCTCTGATTTTTTGCACGAGGCCGTACGTCGAATACGACAACATGGCATGGAAATCGTCAATCTGGACTGCGTCATCCTGGCTGAGCGTCCCAAGATGGCACCCCACATTCAGACGATGCGACAAACGGTTGCCGGATTGCTGGACCTGGCACCCGAGCAGGTTGGCATCAAGGCGAAGACAGGGGAGGGCATTGGTTCGATCGGAAGTGCCAGTGCGATCGCTGCACGAGTCGTCGTCTTGCTGCATCGGGTGCAAGGCTAAACCGAACCACCTGTACTACGTCGCCTGTAATACCCGCCTGTGATACACCACCTGTACTGCGCGGGCGGGGCATGACCGAGGATTCGTCGCCTCAGACGCTGCGGGAGCCCGAACCCCGGGGAAAAACGGGGTCTGCTAAATCGACCAAGTCCCCTATAATCCGCGACTGGTCCAAATCCCTCGGCTTCAATAATCGATCAAGACGATGAGTACTGCCGCAGCCGCTGCAACGGAAACTGAACCGACGCCTGAAAAACCAGAGATCCGCGTCTACAACACGCTCAGCAAACGCAAGGAAGTTTTTGCTCCGCTGCGTCCACCCCAGGTGGGTATCTACCTGTGCGGTCCCACGGTGTATGCCGAGTCTCACATTGGCCACATGGTCGGCCCGGTGATTTTCGACACCATCAAACGATACCTGCGTTACAGCGGCTACGATGTGACTTGGGTCGTGAACATCACCGACGTTGATGACAAGCTGATTGCAAAGAGTCTCCAGCGAGGGATCCCGGTCAGCCAGATCGCCTCCGAGATGACCGCCGACTACTTGGCGAATTTGCGTGAACTCGGCGTCAATCAAATTGATTATCTGCCGCGTGCAACGGATCACATGCCCCAAATCATCGCGTTCATCCAGACGCTTGAGGAAAAGGGCTACGCTTACGCGGTCGAAGGTGATGTCTTTTTTGACGTCGCCAAAGATCCGAACTACGGACAGCTGTCCAATCGAAGCACCGATGCTCAACAAGGCGAAGGTGGCGAGGCCGCTGCGAAGAAACGGTCGCCGGGTGACTTCGCACTTTGGAAGAATGCTAAAGGCGACAACGAGATTGCTTGGGATAGTCCTTGGGGCCGGGGACGGCCCGGTTGGCACATCGAATGTTCCGCCATGAGTCACGAAATCCTCGGTGACACGTTTGATATTCATGGCGGTGGACTCGACTTGATGTTCCCCCATCACGAGAACGAGCGAGCTCAGAGCAGCTGCTGCCATGGAGCGCCGATGGTGAAGTACTGGCTCCACAACGGCCTGATGCGAGCGGGTGAAAAAGGCAAGGTAGGTGGAAAAAGCGACCGCGAGCAGACTGCAGACGAAGCAGCGGCTGGCAAAATCAGTCGCAGTAAAGGTGCGGGCGGTTTGGCAGATCTCATTCGAAGTCAAACCGGTGAACGCATTCGGTTCTTTTTACTTCGAACCCACTATCGATCGACGATCGTATTCAACGACGAAGTTCTGCAAGAAGCTGGCACGGCACTGGAAACGTTCTATCGATTCATCGATCGATTCAATGAGATCACTGCGGGTGTCGAAACCAACGACTATCCCGGTCAACTGTTCTTCGAGTTGCCAACGCCTACGACTCGGTTCGAAGGCGATTTCGATCCGAGCGGAGATGCGTTGTTGACCGAAATCCACTCGGCCCGGCAAAAGTTTTTGACGGCGATGGATGATGACTTTAACTCGGGTTCAGCCATCAGCGTTTTGTTCGATTCGATTCGATTACTCAATCGCTTCGTCGATGAACAGAAACTCGCAACGGGTGCCGATGTTGAAAGCGATGAAGTCAAGACGCTGATCAAAGCAGTGTCCGTCATTCGCGAATTGGCAAGCGTGCTCGGTCTTTTCATTAAGCCAACCGCTAAAGCAGGTGGCGACGATCAAGACGCAGAATTGCTCGATCAAGTCGTGCACTTGTTGATTGATTTGCGAAAGGAAGCTCGGGAAAGAAAAGACTATTCCACCGGCGACGCGATCCGTGATCGCCTGGGAGATTTAGGCATCGCATTGCTAGACAAAAAAGAAGGCACAAGCTGGGAACGTTCGTGAGCGGCGTGGATCATCCCGAACGGATCTTGGGTGTTGATCCTGGGCTCAATGTGACCGGGTACGGTGTGATTGAAATCGCCTCTGGTGGGTTAGTCGGAACCAATCAGTGCCGACTGATTGAAGCGGGTGTGGTCAAGAGTCGAGCGAAGGATCCGCTGGAGATGCGTCTGCGAGAGTTGTTTGAAGGACTTCAGGAGGTCATCGAACAACACAAGCCACGTGACCTTGCTCTTGAGCAGTTATTCAGCCATTACGAGCGTCCAAGAACGGCGATCTTGATGGGGCACGCACGGGGGACGATTTGCCTGGCTGCCGCACTAGCCGGAATTAGCGTATCTCACTACGAACCGACTCGAGTCAAACGGCTCATGACCGGCAACGGCCGTGCACCGAAACATCAAATGCAGTTGGCCGTTAAGGCCCAGCTGGGCCTTGCGGAAATTCCGGAACCAGCGGATGTTGCAGACGCGTTGGCGATTGCGCTTTGTCATCAAGCTTCATTGAGTCAACTTCTCTAAGCGACTTTCTACGTACTGCAAGTCTCAACCATCGTAAGTCCCGATCATCGTAAGAAAGGAGTGGGTGATTGATTGTCACGATAACCGGCAAACTGTCACACGTGACGGAGACATCCGTTGCCATCGAATCTGTACCGTTTGAGTACGAGGTGCTGGTGGCCGACTACACACGTCGACAATTACAAAGCCAGCTTGGCGAAGCGGTGCGTTTGCACACACTCGATTACATCGAAGGCAACGCGCAAGGTGGTCGATTGACTCCTCGGCTGGTTGGCTTTTTGACGGAACCGGAAAGACAGTTCTTCGATCTTTTCTGTAGCGTCGATGGCGTCGGTGTCAAAAAAGCGCTGCGTGCGATGGTCCGTCCCGTGAAAGAACTCGCGGTGCTTATTGAACAGCAAGATGCAAAGGGGCTCTCCGCGCTACCTGGCATCGGACCGGCAACCGCGGAACGAGTCATCGCCAAGCTCCGCCGCAAAATGCCGCGGTTCGCGCTGATGGTACAGCAAGAAGTGACGGCGGAAACGACGGATGCCCCGACGGAAGTGGTTAGCGAAACCTTCGATGCGTTGGTCGCATTGGGTCACAGTGAATCCGATGCGCGACACCTGATCGATGAAGCCATCGAATCCGGCAAGAAATTCAAGGACACTGAGTCCTTGTTAACCGCTATCTACCAACGCAGCGGCTGATTCGTCGTCGATCATCCCGATGATCGTAGCGTGTCGTGTTTTTGCTGGCCTCCGGCGCGATGGGGACTATCCATTTCGTCATGCCAAGCATGACCTTCAGCTGCTTGTGATTTATAGTGTCGGCCGCCGAGTACGTTTCTCCCTCTCGCTTATTGGAGCCTGCGATGGTTCGTTATTTCATGTGCTGCTGTCTGCTCGCATTTTCCTTGAGTGCTTCCGCCCTTGCGGACCATCATGGATTCGTCAGCTTGTTTAATGGTGAGAATCTCGACGGCTGGTCACAGAGAAATGGAACGGCGACCTACAAGGTCGAAGGTGACACGATTGTCGGCAAGACTGTCGAAGGGAGTCCCAACTCGTTCTTGTGCACCGAAGAATTGTACGGTGATTTTGAATTGAGATTCGAAGTCAAAGTTGATAGTGCATTGAACTCAGGTGTGCAGATTCGATCGCAGACCCGCGACACACCGACGGGTCGTGTCAACGGTCCGCAAGTTGAAATCGCGACCAATGGAACGGCCGGCTACGTCTACGGCGAAGCTGCGGGTGGCTGGATGACAGCCGATAAAGATCGAAAACCACACGACATCTTTCGTGACGGTGAATGGAATGCGTATCGCGTGCGGGCGATCGGGCCACGGATCCAGGTCTGGCTCAATGGCCAGCCCGTTTCCGATCTTGTTCATGAAGAACGATTTAACTCCCATCCAAAAGGATTCATCGGTCTGCAGGTCCACAGTATCGGAAAGGGGCAGGGGCCTTACGAAGTGCGATGGCGCAGCATTCAACTCCGAGATTTGAGCGAGTTTAGTTCAATCTTTAACGGCAAAGATCTGACGGGTTGGAAGACGACGGGGAACTGGTTGCCGCAACCCGATGGCACGCTGTTGATCCAACCCCGCGCGGGAGAGAAAGGGTGGCAACGATACGGTGACTACTTATGGTCCGACAAAAAATATGGCGACTTCATCTTGGATGTCGAGTATTCGTATCCGCCTGGCGGAAACAGCGGTGTGTTCTTCCGCGTTGGCGATTTAGCGGATCCAGTGTCTCAAGGCATTGAAATCCAGGTTCTGGATTCGTCCAAAAAGAAGGGCAAGTTAACAGCCCATGACCACGGTGGTGTGATCAAGACAGTTGGGCCGACAAAGAACATGTCACGCCCACCCAATCAATGGAATCGCATGGTCGTGACTTGCATTGGCAGCCACTTGCAAGTCGAACTGAACGGTGAACCGATCATCGACACGAAGTTAGACGAAGGCCCAATGAAAAACCGTCCGCTGCAAGGTTACATCGGACTGCAGGATCACGGCGAACCAAACAATATCCTGTTCCGGAATATCCTGATCCGTGAATTGTAAGATCCATTAGCTTCGTGTCTTTGCGCGCCAAAACATGGTGCGCAAAGACGCCAGGGACTTAATACGCTTTCGCGAAGATGGCTTTCTTCTCAGCCGGTTGACCGGTGAAAAAACACCTTCCAGGCGTGTCGTTGTTTTCCCGCGGAACGCAACGAATCGTTACCTTCAACTCCTTGAGAAGAGGCTCCAGCTGTTCTTCATCCGCGAAGTGCGATACTGCGAATCCCCCATGGATGTCATTTTCGCCTTGTGCTTTGAAGTAGTCACGGAAATCTGATTCGTTGTCGATGTCTCGAGTGTTCTCTTGACGTAGAGCGAGAGCGCGATCAAACAACGCCTGCTGCATTTCAGTCAGGACATCGCTGATGGAAGCGACTAGTTCATCACGGCCTTTCGGTGTACTTTTCGGTTGGTCTCGACGGGAAAAGAAGACGCTCTGCTTTTCCATATCTTTGGGTCCCACTTCCAGTCGAATGGGAACGCCGCGTTTCACATGGTGCCATTTCTTTTCACCACCTCGAACATCGCGATCGTCGATTTCAACTCGCACCGGCGATCCACCAAAGGATTGGGCCGTCAATTCGCTGCTTAGATTCTCAACGTATTGCATCACTTCGGATCGCTGCTGGTCATCTCGATAGATCGGCAAAATGACGATGTGTGCCGGCGCGAGTTTCGGCGGCAACACCAAGCCGTCGTCGTCGCTGTGAGTCATGATGAGGGCGCCGACTAAACGAGTGGAGACACCCCAACTCGTCGTCCACGCAAACTGTCGCTCGCCGGCTTCGTCTTGGAACATGATCTCCTGGGCACGCGAAAAGTTCTGTCCCAAGAAATGGCTCGTTCCCGCCTGCAGCGCTTTTCGATCTTGCATCATCGCTTCGATCGAGAGAGTCTCGACGGCGCCTGGAAAGCGTTCCGCGGGTGTCTTGCTACCGATGATCACTGGCATGGCCATCCAGTTTTCCGCGAAGTCAGCGTAGACATCGATCATGCGTTCCGTCTCTTCGATGGCCTCCTGTTCGGTGGCATGAACTGTATGTCCTTCTTGCCACAGAAACTCTGCCGTCCTCAAGAACATCCGGGTTCGCATCTCCCAACGAACCACATTGGCCCACTGATTGATCAGGATCGGAAGGTCGCGATGACTTTGAACCCACTTTGCGTAAGTAGCACCAATGATCGTTTCACTGGTGGGCCGTACGATCAACGGCTCTTCCAGTGGACCAGCTGGACGAAGCCCACCCTGTGGATCTGGTTCCAGACGATGATGGGTGACGACGGCGCATTCCTTGGCAAATCCTTCGACGTGCTCAGCTTCCTTCTCCAGATAGCTCATCGGAATGAAGAGCGGGAAATAAGCGTTCTGATGTCCCGTCGCCTTGAACATGTCGTCAAGCGCCCGCTGCATGTTTTCCCACAGTCGAAACCCCCACGGCTTGATCACCATGCAGCCGCGTACGGGAGAATTCTCCGCCAGATCCGAGGCGCGGATCACTTGCTGGTACCACTCTGGATAGTCTTCTGCACGAGTGGGTTGAATGGCTGTCTTGGGTGCTTTTGGCATAGGAATGCACCAAATGGGAGAGAGAATCGATTCCAGACGCCGACATCGTAGCCGTCCGCGCTCGGCAGATGAAGACGCGTAGCGATAGCGGTGAGCGGCAAATCGTCCGACGAGATCTGGACGCGAAATGCCGCTTAGATGTTCGATCTGGATAAGTAAGCAATACGCAAACGCAAGAACGTTCGCGGCGTAGCAGCTATCGCCTCAGATTCAACAACTCGTCCAGCAATTGCTGACTCGTCGTGATCACTCGACTGTTGGCTCGATATTGCGTGCTGGCCAAAACCAGTTCCACGAGGTCGAGCCCGATGTCTGTATTGCTAAGCTCCAAAGCTCCACCAATGACACTGCCAATACCGTTTTCCCCTGGTGCTCCCTGTACTGGAAGACCCGTGTTGATTCCCTTGGCGAAGAGGTTTAGGCCTCGGGCTTCCAAACCAACGGGGTTGGCGAAACGGGCCAATTGAAGCTGTCCAAGATCGCGCGTGACACCGTTGCTGAACACACCACGGATCGTTCCATCCTCACCGATCACGTAACTGTTCAAAACACCTGGTTCACTACCGTCTTGCCGCGTCGCAGCAAGGCTGGCTTCTTGCGTTGCCAATCCAGAAACAAGATCAAAATCCATGTCGAACTGCAACGGCGACACACTGGGAACACCGTTTCGATCAATCGAAACTCGGTCGTTGGTCGATGAAACGAAGTTGCCGTTACCATCGAACTGCAACAGGCCTGTCCCCACGGCAATATCGGTTCCCGACAAAGGTTGGTTCTCTGGACTGTCGGCGTACCAACGATAAACCGTCTCTTCATCCGTTCGTCGCTCCAACGTCGCCGTTACGCGAACGTTCATCGGAACACCCAGTGAGTCATACACGATGAAGTCACTGGCGGCACTTTGCCCCACGGCTTCCTGGCGAACACCGAACGCAAGGTTGGGTGTGGTCACGTCTCCGACTTCATTTTCAATTCGGAAGGCCGCCAAGTCGATTTCCAGAGCGTTCAATTCGCCCGTGTTGCTGACGAATCGAATCGCTCCGTCTTGAATGTACCCACCCGGCACTAAATCACCGACCTCGCCGGCGATGCGATTTTCGGAAGCAAGAATGGGATTCTGTGAATCCAGTTGCAAGCTCTGAATGCCCGACGAAGCTTCGATAAAATCGATGAAGTCTTGTACGGTTGAATTGGCATTCACATCGAACTCTTTCGCTCCAAGCGCCCGTCCGCCCTTTCGTCCGCTGTAGCTGAGCGTTCCGATTTGAAACGCGTTCTGATAGGTCAATCCATCTCGCTTTAACACGTCTGTCAAAAGCGTGCTGCTGTTGATGGTTGGACCATCCAAATCAACCAGTTGATTGCCAACGACACTCAGGTCCGCGATTTCCTCATCACTTCGGCCGTCAGTGTAAACCGCTCCCGGCGCGACGGTATCGACCAGGTAGAAGTTGTTTTGGTCACCGGCCAAGTTGCGGTAGATTCGAATTTCGTCGTAGTTCGGGAATTCGCCACCCGGTCCGGGTGAGGGCGGCGTTGGAAAATTGGACAGTGATACGCGTCCGTTGACAACGGCTTGTGGCCCGATCAAAACACTCGGCCGACTTTCTCTTTCGCCCGCGCGATGATACGTGATCATGTACGTGTAGTTGCCCGTTAGCGTGGTGTCGTCCAACGCATTTGCGGACAGAGCTGTCGTTCCATCATCGATGTAGCTGCCACCAGCGGGCGCGGAATCCAGCAGAAAGAAATCTGAACCGTTCGGTCCCGTGCGATAGATATTCACCGTTGGGTAATTGCCGGTTCCTTCCGATGGAAGACTTGAAAGATCGATTCGTCCACCAACGCCAACGGTTGAAGAGATCGCAGCACTGGGCGTCGATTCGTTACCGTTTAAGTCAACGAGTGCCACTCGATATTGATACGTGCCGGCAGCGAGAGTTCCGACACCGCTGTTATTGACGACAACCGCTCCCGCGTCCGACAACGGCGCGGATTCGATAACCACACCCGATGCATCGGGGCGCGGAACTTTTGCATCACCCAGCGTGACAGACTCAATGACTTGTGAGACGGTTGCCAAGTCACCGACGGGTGTCAGCGTCCCTTCGAACGTCACGTTCTCGGTTGCCTTGGCAACACTCTCGGTCCCTAGCGGTACCGTTAACGGCGCGATCTGCGACTCTTGCAACCGAAACTGCTCGTCGACGCCGTAGCCCAACAGCCGTTGACCGGTTGCATTGACTAGTTCCGCATCACTGTTGAGCTTGAAGATTCCGTTCCGTGTATACAGTCGCTCGCCTTCGGCACCTTCAACGATAAAGAATCCATCCCCTTGGATCGCCAAGTCAGAGCTGCTGCTACTGATCTCGATCGTGCCTTGATTATGATTCGCTGCAATCTCGGCAACTTGTACCCCCAACCCGATCTGACGCGGGTTGGTACCACCGTTGTTGCTTGTCGGACCGGCACCAAGAGAAAGAGATTGCAGAAACTGCGTGCCAAAGATGACATCAGAAGACTTGAACCCGACCGTCTGTGAGTTGGCCAGGTTGTTACCAATCACATCGATCTGTGTTTCGGCAGCACTCAATCCAGTCAGTGCTGTGGTCAAAGCAGATGTGAGTCCCATCGACGGCGATCTCCCAGGCGTTTCCGCTGAGTGCTTCGTCGACGGTCTGCGACCGTTGCCTTGCTAGCGTTTCACCAAGTCACGACTTGGCCGCAAGCTTTTGGCAATCGACAAAGTTTACCCAGTTTGAATTGTGCGAATGTTCTTAATATCCATCGTCTTTTCACCCACATGAACTTTGACAGATCGCTCCTGGTTCTCCTCACTAGTTTCCACCGTCACCCGATCGACAACTCCATCGACGTTACTCAAATCATCTGCCAGGCCGGTTACCGTCTGACCGATCAAGCCGCTCGCGGTGACCAATTCCTGACTGGAAGAGAGATTCGACAGCGTTTCGGTCAGTTGATCCGTCGCACCGATTTCCCGAATGTGCCCGATCTGCTCGACCATTTGGGCGTTGTCCATTGGGTTCAACGGATCTTGGTTTTGCAGTTCACTGATGAGCAGTTTTAAGAACGAATCGATATCCAAGTCGTTGTAAGCATCGTTCGAACCGCCCCCGAGTTGGCCGGCTTGTTCTTGCGCGGAAAACTGAGCGCTAGCGGCTTGCCCAATCTGTGACATCTTGTGTCTCGCGTGCTTTTGGTAGACAGGTAAATAGGAATGAACGCGTTCGTTAGGTTTAAGAAAACTCGTTGACTCAGCACTAGCCCGAAGCATTCATGATTGAGAGCATCGAAATTGTTTGCGAACGGCTAAAGCGTTAAATCGACGCCTTCGGTTGACGCGGTTTGCACCAGTTGACGAACACGCTGTGAAACTTCGGCGGGTGCAGCGGCTGGCCTTTCGATCGAGTTATAGCGTCGATTGGGAGACTGCCACGGAGACTGTTGCCGATCTTCTCCGGAATGTTGTCTGAATTCGCTGGTGTCGCGATCTCCCGTATCGACTTCAACATCTAGCTGTTCAATCTGCATGCCTTGAGACTCCAAACGCTGCCTCAGTTCAGGCAGGTGTTCACGAAGCGCTGTGCTTGCTGCTTCGGTCTCGGCAACAACGCGCGCCTGGATTTTTCGTTGTTGGATACGCATTTCAACACGGACGGAACCCAATTCGGCTGGCGCAAGCCTGAGCCGAACCGTTCCTCCCTCGGGACCGAGATGTTGAAACGCTTTGCTAACTCGCTGGATCAGTTTCACACGTGAAACGGTTTCCGCCGCAGGCGTGTTCTTGTTTTTGGCTTTCGACGCGTCTTTGACGTCCGCGTATCGCTGATTCGACTCCAGTGATTCGACCGGTCGCACGGAGTTGTTTCCGTTTGCCGAGGAGGATCCGCTCTGCGCCGCATTGACTCTCGAGGCGTTGGCTGACGAAGTTGCTGATTGGGAAACCGCGGCAGCGGCCTGATTGATAGCCGTTGATTTAATCGCGTTTTCAGCCACCTTGGTGTCTGCGGCTTCGTTCGGATTGGTCGCGGACTGTCCCGATTGCGTTTTGGCGGCAATCGCCTGCAGGATGGCTTCTTCATTGCTCCGCGCCTGCTGTTGCGTCGCTTCGTTCGCACCTACAGCATGCTGTCCGCCACGTCGCGATCGCAACCTTCGCCCACGTTCGGACGGCTCCCGAGAATCATCCGAATCTCCAAATTGCCCGGCGTCTTCCCCAGCGATTTCATTCGTTTGGAGTTGCTCGGACTCCTGACTTGATTCGAGCGACGACGTCGATTTGGCTTCTTTAACGAGAGGGGCGGCTTCCACGACAGGGTTGTCGCTTTTACTCCGCTCACGTCGTTGGTCGCCGTCTTGTTCGGCAGCCGTCTGTGTTACAGTTTGAACCACTTCGGTTTCAACGACTTCCGCTTCAATTTCTTGCGTTTCAACTGGTTTGGCAACGACCTCGACTTCGTTTTTTGTTTCGACTTCGATCGGTCCGGCGGTTTCTTCCGTGATGTTCTCTTGCTCCAGTCGAACGGGTTCGTCGCCGTTTGTATCAACGACGAACGTGTCCACGTGCCATTGAGATTCGGATGTGTCACGATCATCGACGGACGGGTCGTCGTCCTTCTGTTTGTCTACCGGTTCGCTGGACTGAATCAGTGGACCTTGGTCCGTGAGGTTCTCACCTTCGTTTGATTCGGTGGATCGCGATTGTGCGATGTGCGCAAAGACTTGTGCGAACACATCTTCTAGACCTTCGCCTTGCTGCGTCAATGACGCGGCCGTGCTGAGAGTTCGTAGCTTCCCAATGGCCGATGTAGAGATCGGTTGGGATTGCGCACGGCGGCCCGCTTCTAATTCGCTCATCGTCGGCTTCCCCCCGGAACGCCAAAACACTGCAAGCGTCCGAAGCGGGCGTGTTTCACGCCGTTGCCACGGAGCGTTGGTCAGCGATTTTGGCTAGCCTCGTCGATTAATGTAGTCGTTGGCATTCCTTGGCCAATTCGGCGAAGGATCTCGGCAAGTTTGTCCGCTTCATCTTTTGAAGTGAACTCTGCCAGTATGTCTTTTCGTTTATCTGTGGACATGGCTTGAACGATTGTCACGACCTCATCAATTCTTTCATCCTCATACATTATCAAGAGTTGCTGTTTTGCCTGTTCCGCATCAAGTGACTGAATCGTGCGTTGAACGTCTTGAAGCCCCGCCTTTTGTGCACCTTGCCTAATCTCGTCCAATTCCTGTTGAAATGACACTAAACGCTCGTCAAAACGCGTTCGCTCTTTGGTGAGTTCAGCCAGCATCGTGCTGAGATCTTCACGAAACATTTTTTGGCTACGCAGACGCATATCCATGTCGTAGCTCTTGAGTTTGCGAGCTTCGAGGATTTCGTCGAAGTCGGGCTGCTCACGATCTTCACTCGCACGCAACACTTGTTGCAGCCGGTTTCCCGAAATATCGATTCCATTCAAAAGTGCGATGATCTGCGTGGAGGTGTCACTGTTGAGGTTTCCCTGCACAACGAAATACGCCAACAGAATCATCTGCGTTAAAACGGTTGCCACACAGAATGCAGCGAATGCACTGATCAACTTGCCTATCATCAGAATCTATCGCCTCCGTAACATCGCATAACGGCGTGACGTCGCTTCATCCAATTGAGTTTGTTCGAGCTTGGCTTGTTCGGCCTGAAATTCGGCTCGGTCTTTG
This sequence comes from Planctomycetota bacterium, assembly GCA_039179795.1. Lineage (GTDB taxonomy): Bacteria > Planctomycetota > Planctomycetia > Pirellulales > Pirellulaceae > Rubripirellula. The sequence goes on from JBCDEM010000005.1 coordinate 139,770, forward strand.
TCTTCCAGTTTTTCGAACCGCTTCACTTCGGCCTCTGCAGTTGTCAGTGCCTGCTTTCGGCGATCGAGTTCCTGCAGCAGTTTCTGCCGCGTTTCGAAAAGGGAATCCGATTCGGCGAGAAGTTGTAGGTCATAACGCCCATTGGCCAACAGAGAGTCAACGGAAATCGCCCCCGTCCGTTGGGCATCGCGTTCTCGAAGTGTTTCACGCTGTGTTTCAATCTCTTGTCGCTGTTCGTCGATGCGTGCAATCGCGGCCACCGCTTGACCGACAGCCATACCGGCATCATCCCGAGCTTGCCTGCGTAACTGCAGAATCGATGCGAAACGAAACTGGAACTTCATGCGGTCTGTGGTTGATTGGTGGTCTGGTTAGGGACGTTTTGTGCAGTCGCTGGATTCGCGCCGTTGTTCGCAGCAACGTTTGCCGCTGCGCGCGCCGCGGTGACCGTTCGAATGAGTGAAACGAGCGCTGCTTGCGAGTCTTGAACCGAGGCGATTTCGCTTGCGTCTTGAGCAAGAAAACGTCGCAATGGTTCGTGCATAGCGATCGCTGTATCGACGTTGGGATCTGTTCCCGGGCGATAGGCTCCGATCGAAATCAAATCTTCGTGACGTCGATACTCGCCCATGAATCGACGCGCAACGTTGACCGATTTCATGATCTCCGGCCGAATCAGATGTGGCTGCAGTCGACTCAGACTCTCCAGAACGTCAATCGGCGGCCAATGTGCTTGCCCAGCCAACGTTCGGCTAAGCATGATGTGACCATCCAACAACCCTCGCAATGTGTCTGCGATCGGTTCGTTCGGATCATCACCTTCTACCAAAACGGTATAAAAGGCGGTGATCGAACCTTTTTCAGTTCGCCCGCTTCGTTCGACGAGTCGAGGCAACAAATTGAAAACACTCGGAGGGTAACCACGTGTTGTCGGCGGTTCACCCGCGGCCAATCCAAGTTCACGCTGCGCCATCGCAAAACGCGTGACGGAGTCGAGCAATAAGAGTACGTTCTTTCCTTCATCGCGGAAGGCTTCCGCAATTGATGTGGCTGTCCATGCGGCGGAGACCCGTTGGGCAGCTGGACAATCACTTGTTGCAACAACGACGACGCTTTTACGAAATCCTTCTTCGCCCAAGCCACGTGAAAGAAACTCGCGGACTTCTCGCCCTCGCTCCCCGACCATCCCAATGACGATGCAGTCTGCATTGGAACCTCGGGCCAACATCCCAAGTAGCGTGCTTTTGCCGACACCCGATCCTGCAAAGATTCCAAGTCGTTGTCCCTGCCCGCAGGTCAGCATTGAATCGATCGCACGCACGCCCGTTTGCAAGGCGACGTCGATCGGTGGACGTGAAAGGGATTGAGGCGGTTCCCGATCCGCATCAACCACACGCAAATCTTGGGGCAGTGGTTTACCATCCAGCGGACGCCCCATCGCATCGATGACTCGTCCTCGCAACGACATTCCCACTCGCAGTTTCATCGACGCGTCAAGCAGACGAACCGGGTCACCGGCGGAAACAGCCGATAGCCTCTGCAAAGGTGCAATGATTGGATTGACACCGCGAAATCCGATCACACGACCGAGTGTTGTTGCACCGTCACTTGCGTTCAATTCGCAAACAGCTCCCAGTGGTGCCGTCATCCCTTTCAACTCAATGGACTCACCAGCGACGGCGGCAACACGCCCTCGAACATCTAATGTGACAGCGCTTTCCAGCAATTGAGTGACTGAGTCGAGATCAGGCAGTGCTCCCGGCTGAAGTGAAAAGTTGGGGATCAAACCGGCACTCATCCCAGCAATTCCTCCAAACGCTGAACTTGACTTTCAAGTCCGGTAAGGATCTCACCACCTTCTTGACGAACCACAACCGAATCCTTCGCAACGGACTCGTCAGGTTCGATGGTCGTCCTTTCCGGAAGATCGGACGATTGGATCATCTCGTCGAATGCAGGCCCCAGCATCGCGAGGGTCTCTGGATGCATTGCCAGAATTACTTCGGTCGATGATCGAGTAAATTTCAATGCGTCGGCAGCCCACTGAACCAACAACTCGGGCTCTGACTCTAAACGCTGTTTGACAATACGCTCAGCCGCCTTGATCGCGATGTGATTGAGGGAAGTCGCGTATTGCTGCATCCAGGATTCATGGGTCGCATGCAGTTTTTCAACAGCTTGTCCAATCAATTTCAAACCATCACGGGCACGCTCTTCGGAAAGCTGTTGCAGTTTACGCTGGGCTTCCGATGCGGCGCGTTGCAAACCCTCCTGATATCCTCGCGCGTCCGCTTCGTTGCGAATGCGTTCAGCTTCCTGGTTCGCGTCTGCCAACAACTGTTGAATCTGCTGCCGACACTGTTCCAGGCGTGATCGTCCTTCATCCGCCAAATCGTTCAGATTGAAACCGGCGAGTCCGGCGACTTTGCGAGCTGCACCTTTCTTTTCTTCGACGGAATCGGTTTTTAAGACATTCGCCATCGCATCTCCTCGAATCAAGCTGCGACATCGGTTGGCAATGATGCGTGGGCAACCCGTTCTTTGGCTTCGTCGATTTCGCGCAATTGGACGGAACCGAGTCGATTCATCGCAGCACGAGCCTTTTTCGCGTGCGGTCTCCGCAAGTTTGCTAACGCAGCTTCTGTCACATCGTTCGGCAAACCGCAAAGTGCGAGCATGGCATCACGCGCATCGACTTTGCCGAGAGCTCGGCAAAGTTCCATCGGTGAAAGCGTGATTAGGTGCTGATGAATCGAATCCGTCGAATGAAGCATTGAAACGGAGGGCGCACTCTCACTCGAATCAGCGTTCGCCGATAAGGCTTGATCAACGTTGACTGCGTGTTCTGATACATCCTGTTGATGCGTTCGAAGGGGCAAAATCACCGGGTCCGATTCAATCACCGCAGCATTGGAATTCGGCTGAGGATCGTCATCCGAATCGATCGCTTGACGAAGCTTTGCCGACAAATTCATCGCCGGTCGATCCGCGGAAGGAAAATCGAGAGACGATCCGCTTACGGATGGACTCGCAAATGACTGTTCCGCTGTCGTTGGCTTGGTCGATTGTTCCGACGGATTCTCACTCGGTAGTGCGGCTAGAATGGCGTCCAATGCTCGACGGCCCGTATTGAGATGTCCATCGCGAGAACGATCCTGCAACCGGTTTCGAAAGTGATTGGCGACCTCCGCTGCTGCTTCTTCAGGAACTTCACCCAAACGCCCTAAACGACTAAGCGTCGCGCGGCGCAGTGCATCATCCAAACGAGGAATGATTCGAGCTGCTTGGACGGGCGCGATTGAAGCCAACACAAACGCGATCGCTTGCGGGTGTTCAACCGACACCAACATGAACAGCGTATCGTCATCAATCTCACTTAAGAATGACAACGGAGAGTCGGAGACAAGATGCGCGTCGACATCCGAAGCTGCAGGACTGCCAGATTGATTGGTTGAACGTTCGGTCTGCACATGGATGCCTTCGGAAGACATCACGCGAGCGGTTGGTTCAGCAGGGATCGCCGCGTTGGGAACGCCAGGTGCAAGGTTCGAAACAGCAGGTGCAAGGTTCGAAACAGCAGGTGCTGGGTTCGGAACGGCAGGTGCAGCGCTGGAAGGCACGGGTGCCGGCTGCTGCTGCATGGAGACTCGAAAGGCCTGAAGAGCTCGTTGCCGTTCCAGTGGATCCACATCGGCCAGAGTCGTCATCGTGCGACGAACCGCAGCGATCGAATCCATACCCATCGTGCCCAAGATCTGATTGGCAACTGATGCCGGCAAGCTACTCAGAACGATGGCGACACGACGCAGCATTGCATCGCGTTCCGCATCGGAATTCCATCCCTGTGCCATGTTCGAATGAGCCTTCGAGATCCACCGTATCTCGGGTTTTCTCGATTGCCCTCCTGGCAACCGATCCCGCGAAGACGCTTTTAGTCGATAGCGTGACTTGGGGGGAAGAGTGATTCAAAAGCACCGGATTCGGTTCAGTGCCACAGGGATCATGTTTCTACACGCCCAAGTCTGCCCAATTACGCAGCATCTCCAACCCAGCCACGAATCACGTTCGCTGCAATCTCAGGATTCGACTCGACAACGGTCAGCAGTTCGTCCTTCAAAGATCCACCCGTGATCGTCATCTGATCCTCGCTGTCTTCCGGATCGTCCAACTCAACGGGTGGCGCCGGCAACTCCAAACCAAAGCCCTCTTTGAAGTCCTTTGGAGACGATTCCCCGACACTCTTGGCAGCCGACCTTGCCACGACAAGCGCGGCCAGGGCGAGCAGCACCAACGCGATGGTTTGCCAGGAGTCAGCCAGCCAAGTCAGCATGGCGGCACTGGTCTGGGGTTCAGGGATCTCAGGTGCTGGTAGGTCGGGATAATCCCAAACCTCCACGAGGGGAAAACGGTCTTCACCCGCACCAACTTTTGGCAACAACGGCGTCACTGCCGTTTTAATGCTGTTAGTTGTTGTCTCGCGAAGTTTCTGCAGATCGGCGTCGTCCATCGGTGGCATGTTGTTGGCCGTGAGTGAAGGATCCTCTTTCAGTTTCTCACGCACATACAGACTCTCGTAATAACTCTGCGGTAGCCCAACGGACACTCGGATCGCCGTCACTTGCAGCGGGGCGGTTCGAGAGTTTTCATATTCCTGACCGGCGACACCGCTGGTAACACGCTCATCATCTTTCGTTGTGTTGGATTCGACCGACTCATCCAGACTTGCCGACCGATTGCCAATCGCGTTGGGCACGGCCCCCGGAACACCTCGATTAGGTTGCCGATTGCTCGTTGATTCTGATTTTCGTGTGCGACTTTGAAGATTGGTTGGCTCGGCATCATAACTGAGCTTTGTTTTGTCGACCTCAAGCGTCGGGTCGATATCTGCGGTCACCTTTACTTGTGCTGGGTATCCAACCAGCAACCCGCGCACTTTGTGCTCCACCATTGCCTCGGTTTCCCGTTGCTTACGAAGGAGCGGATCTTCATCGTCGGTCAGAGACGAGGTCGTTGTGGAGTTCGTATCGATAACAACGACGTTGTCACTTGACATACCAGCGTAGGAACCCCGAATCATTTCTTTGATGGAGAGGATTCGTTGTCGCGACAACGGTGCATTTCCGATCGGTTGAACCACAACGCTGGCTGATTGTGGACGTGCAGAACCGAGTCCACGACGTTCGCCTTGGTCGTATTCCACGCTCGCCCAACGAACGTCCGGGAACTTTGTGATCTTGTTGCCGAGATCTTCTTCCTTAGCTTGCATCTCTCGCGAAATACGTAGGTCGTTCGAGTCGAACGGTCCGGTCGCCTCGATCGCCTCACGAATCTTGCTGCCGATCGTGCCCATCAAAGCGGGTGACTCTTTCAGCGCTGCCAAGTAGTCGGCCTTGAACTCCGTTGGAATCTTGATGCGATTGGCGACAGGATCAAAGTCGTTTAGCCCCGCAGCACCGAAGGCGAGGTGAATATCGACAAGTTCCTTATCGCTAAAACTGCGGCCACCAAGTAAGTACTCGTAACCTTGAGATCCGTTGCTACGAACCAGGAAACCGAATCCGATTACGATCGTTACGGCCAACATTGACGCGATGATTCGCGACTGCATCGGCATCGCAAGAAACGTCTCACGGGCAGAATCGGTTGTCTGTTTCAATACGCTCATGATGGTGGATTTCTAGGTTGATCGTCGGATGAAATCGGATCTAAATCTGAATCTGCTGAATCTCGCGGTAAGCCTCGATCAGCTTGTTTCGCACCTGCAGCAGCATGCGGAAGGCGAGATCCGCCTTTTGAACAGCCGTCAGTACTTCTGCTTCGTTTACCTCGCCGCCGGTCAACATACTGTGGACCATGTCGTTGGCATCCATTTGCATCGAGTTGACGTTCTTCACTTGATTGGTCAGCAGGTCGCCAAAGGTATCAACACCCGAGACCGACTTGGATTGGCTGGACGCAGTACCGCGATCACCGAAGGGTGACATAGGGCGAAGAGGCGGCTGAATCCCAGCAATCGGTTTCATGAAAAAGTGAATCTATCGCAATCGCACAGAACGTTCGGATGGAACCAAGATGAACTCGTGCGGCGGCGTCCCGTATCGATCAAGGCTTATGCAAGGATCGTCAGTGTCTCTCGCGTCATGTTCTTAGTCACTTCCATCACTCCGACGTTCGCTTCATAAGCTCGTGTCGATTCCAGGGCGTCGACCATCTGCGTGGTTAAATCGATATTTGGATACGCGACGTAGCCCTTCCACTTACCCTCCTTAATCGCAAGAGGATGTTTGGGTTGGTAGCGGTACGATGGTTCCGCTTCACTGATTTGGATCTCATCGACTTTGACGCCCGAAGCACCACTGGTGGTCATGGAATCGTCCGTTTGGAAGACGACTTCGCGTGCCTGATAAGGTTTTGCGTCGCCATTTTCATCTTTGAGCGTTGAGATGTTGGCAATGTTTCCAGAGACAGCATTCAATCGCGTTCTTTGAGCGATTAACGCCGATGTGCTGATATCAAGGGACCGAATCATCTAGGAGACTCCAACGGAAAGTGATCAACTCGTTGATGGCCAGGACGGGCGCACCGCTACGCGCGTTCTGTGATGGCGGCACGAAGCAGCGCGAACTGACTTCGCATCGTGGTTACGGCGAGCGAGTGAAGATGTTGGTTCTTTGCGATTTCTTTCACTTGTTGTTCCATCGAGATATCGCTGCCATCGTGAAAGACAACTTGCTCGGTTGCCTTGCGAGGTCCAGCAAAGAGATCATCTCGTGTCGTCGGGTGGATACTTGCGGGACGTGATTCGGCCGCTTGGATCGATTCCGCCAACGCGTTTTGAAAGTCACCGACGTCCAGGTCGCGTGTGCGATAGTCTGGCGTATCCAGGTTCGCGACATTTCCGGCCAAGATTTCCTGACGGCGTTGGGCGAACGCCATCGTTTGTTCTAAAGCTGGAATGGTCGATTGATTAAAGATCCCCAACATGTTTCTAAGCGGCCATCCTTTGTTGACCACCTTCCACGCGGAACGTCACCGTCACAGCGGCCCCGCCTTGCGGACAATTTTGCCAGCCGACTCTGGCTCCAATCGCAGCCGCAGCCATCGGCAAATTCGTTGGACGGTCGTCGATATCGCAACCGGTATCGGCCAACTCCAGTTCGAGTCCTTGTGAGGTCTCACACGCCATGATGCTCAAATCGCCGCCTTCGGGCATTTCGTTCAGCGACTGACGCACCAGCGCCCGCACTAGCTCGGCGATTCTGTGTGGGTCGGCTGGCACCGGAATCTCGGTGTCGACGTCGAGTTCTAGGCAAACAGGAGCCGAATGTTCAATCAATAGTGGAGCCGTCACGGATTCCACCAAAACGGCTAAAGATTGACACGAGCTAAGGTCGATCCACTGATTCGACATGATGCGCTCCCGATTCCTTTCGGCACAGCGAAGTTGGTAATTGCTTCCTGTTGCTGATAGAGGCGCGCGACCGAACGATGCAAGATCGATCTGTCGATGCTTTAACAGAAATCTCGAAAATAGCCGACTTTCCATCGAGCGGTCGCACCGCAGAATGGAGCTCGAATCGTCAGTGAGTCGACCGGCGTGATTTTCGCTCAAACTTCGGATCACCTTTGGATCCGGCAAATCTCAGGCACTTTCCGCGAGCGAAAGAGTGAGGTAGGGACCGGTGTCGCCGAACCGTTATGCATCGCTGGACAGGTCGAGTTGTCCGCCTGATTCAAGACGACTGTGTTGCGAACCGTAACCGTTGATCGTTTGTCGGGCTGAATCCACCCTTTGAAGTTCTTTCTGAATTTCGTCGCGGCTGGCAAGCAGATTCGATTCACACTCCGCCTCGATCGCTAGCAATTCGAGGTGCATTTTCTCGCACTCCTCTTGCTGGCTGCGACACTTCGCTCTCTGCGCAGAGCTGTCCCAATATCGCTCACTGGGATCATCACCCGTCGCCGGCCGCAGTCGTTCAGCGAGATCGGCGAGCTGATTCAGTGGTGTTTGTTTTTCCGACAGAATCCGCATCAACTCGGTCATTCGAGACCCTTTGATGGCATCTATCTGTCGTTCACTCAACTGCAACAGTTCATGCAACAACGTCCAGCGCTGTTCAACCAGTTGCGATAGTTCTGGGCCATCCATGAGAGCATCCCACTTAGGTGCCTGCGGTCAATCGATCGTTCATCCAACCCAGGAAAGATTCCCAACCTTCTCGATCGTAACGTGACGTTGTAATGAAGCGGTCATTCCATTCGGCTGGAATTCGTTGCAAGACAACATTTGCCTGACGGATAAGCTGATCGGCTTCACGTGGTTTTTGCAGCTCACGAGCACATGAAGCTCGCCCGAGGAGGGCTTCCAACGCCGGCGGTTCGTTCATGTAACGCAGTTCCACGACTCGATAGACGTCTGCAGCCTCTTCCAATCGAGACGTCCGCCGAGGCCCTTCGGCTTCAAGCTTTCCCATTTGTCGCAACACATCTGCTTCAGCGAAATAGCAATTGCGGAGCATGGCCTGATCGCGATCGGTTAACCGCAAGTCTTCTTCACGCTGCAAAAGATGTTCTCTTAGGTTGACGAAGCCGTCTAAAGCCATCTGTAGCGCTTGGTCGGCCTGAGCTCGTTGGCGCCGGCGAACACCGTCAAGCATTTCCTGAGATTCCGCCTCGATTCGAGGCCAAAGCGAAGCCATGACGTTTGCGCGGGCCGAGAGATAAGCCGCTGATTCAGCTCTCGGATACGCACGGAAGTATCGTTCGACGGCTTCATCCAAATATCGGATCGCTTCCTCGAGGACAGGCTGATTGTCACGAAGCAATGGGATTTTGTCTTGGGGATCCGCTTGTTCAGCGATGAGATAATTTCGATAAGCACGTTGGAACAATAACTCGCCTAACGTCAAAAGTGAGTTACGCCAAGCTTCACTCTGCGGAGTCAAAGCACCGTCCTGCAGATTGTCTTGCAATAACGCGCGGGCGTTATCCAGATCGCCAGTTTCTGCGTACGCCATCGCAGCCAATAAACGAGCGTCATACCGAAGCGGATCATCCGGCGCTTCAATGATGCAAGTTAGCAGCGAGTCAATTGCTTCCTCGGGTCGATCTTCGGCCAGCAAGGCGCGACCATAGGCGACCAACCCACGCGGCTTTAATGGACGTCGCTCGTTTTTCAGATACGGTTCAAGCAAACGGATACTCTTCGTAAAATGCCGGCCTCGTTGATAAGCGTCAATCGCTGACCACTGAGTGGCAAGGTACTCCCGAGTGGCGAATTGCAACTGAGCGGCTTTGGCGAACGCATCGCCCGCTGCGCGAAACCTTGCTCGTGCCAGAGTCGATGCGCTGCGTGCTGTCTGTCCTCCGACATTTGTCCCATCCGCGAGCGTCGCGACGGCCCATTCCCGATACGCGTTTCCTTCTTGGATCAGTGCTTCGGCCAAATCGAAGACGGGTGGTAGTCGTCGTGCGGTATCGATTGCATGTTCAAAGTCGCCTGCGTTTCGAAGATTCTCCAGGGCCATACCCATGCGTTTCTGGAACTCCTCGAACGTGATCATATTGGCGTCGAAGCCGCTCTCGTCGCCCAGTTCTCGCATCATGTAAGTGGTCGTCTGAAGCGTTTCCTCACCGCGTCCTTGACTTGCCAAGAGTTCGGTTTCTTCAAGTCCACCCACAATCGCAACCGCATCGAATGGACGTTGTTGGCGAACGGACGTGAGCCGAATCAACGCGTCTTTGGTGTAACCTTTTGCGAGCAGCGCTCGCGCCGCCCACAAGCGTGCTCGCGAGGCAATCTTGGGCATTGCTTCTCGTTGAAGCTCCGTTAATTGCTCGACCACGCCATCGAGTTCCGCGATAGCAGCACTGCGATCTTCATACGGGTCTATCGGTTTCGGTCCAAAGCGTTTCATGACGCGTTTGGTCCGTGCGATCGACCGAAGCAAAATCAGTTGATCGCGATACTCCGATTCCTGATTACTGAGATCATTCTCTTGTGTTGGCAGCTCAGACTGTTCACGCGTGATCAGTTGATTGGCGTCCTCCCAACGACCCAGATCGATCAACGACCGGATCCGAATCAACTCTCCCTCCCACCGCTGTGAGTCTTGCAGTGTTCGATCGTTCAGAAAGCGGTTGATCGTCTCAAGGGCCTGATCTTCGAGCGGAGCACTCGAATTGAGTTGCGCCGTGGCAAGCTTGGGATGTAGCGGACGTCTTAAGGTTGGATCGTGCAAGATCGCTTGTTGAAGAGACTCGATCGCTTCATCAAACTTCCCAAGCTGAAAATACGATTCACCCAGGACGCGATATCCCTCGGCGTGACGTCCGGGTGGAAAACCGCCGTCTCGCGCCCGCTCCAAATAGGGAAGGGCCTCATAAAGGCTTTGCCGGCGCGAACGAAGTTCGGGTTCCGACTCGGCCTTCGCGACCTTGCCAAATCCGATCAAAAAATCTCGAAGACGAGCCCACTGCTCGCGTTCCTCACGAGCTTCACGAGCAGCCTTCTGATCGGGCGTTTCGTTCTCGAGGTCGACTTCAACGTCCGGTTCGTTGAGCTCTGGTTCCGTGTCGGCATCTTCTTTGGGTTCATCGAAGTCAACTTTTGCCGCCAGTTCTCCTGCAATCACGGTGTTCCCAGAAACAAACTCCTGCGAGGCGATTCGAAGGATTTCGTAGGGATCGGTGATGGAACTTTGCCACCACATCGAGAACAAGACGCCGAAGCCGGAGATCGAGGCCAACGCCGCGACTGCCATAAGCCCAAGAGCGATCGAATCACCTCGACCGGCTGGTTCAGGATTAGGCTCAGACTCGGCCACGACGGAATCCTAGTGACGGACGGCGATACACTCGGAAAAGAGCCACCGATAGAAGTGAAACTCCTTTCGTGGACTACCAGAAGCATGCGGTCCGCGACAAGTGCGACCTCATGGGTCGGCCGACACACAAAGTTCGTTGGATCGAAAGGTCGCCGGTGTTTTGCTCATTCGCACGGGCACACAGTTGACCGAGTCCATCTCGGCGCAACGTTCCAGATCACGATCGTAGCCAACACTCAAGAGATTTCTGCCGCCACGAGTTTCACGCAGTCGTTCAGCCAATTCTTCAGACGTCGTTTCGTTGGTGTGTGGAAACCACGAATGCCACAGCTGGCGAGCGAGCAAAGAATCATCGTCGCGAATTTCAGCTGCTAGTTGTGATTCGCATCTTGCGACTAGTGCACCAGCCAATAAAACGTCCTCGACCGTGATTTCCCCTTCGGTTCCCGCACAAACCAAATGCACGGAATTACATTTGGATAAATAATCGATGACGGCCGACACATTCAAAAATGAAGCGGTGATCAACTCGGATGCTTGACCTGCGTATTCGATCGCACGTGTGCCATTGGTCGTTGTCAGGATCAGTGTTCTGCCACCAACACGATCAACGGTGTATTCGGAAGTTGAGTTTCCTAAATCGAATCCATCAATCGGTTTACAGCCGCGTTCACCGCAAAGCAAAGGCGTCGGAGAAATCTCCTCCGCCGTCGCTCGCGCCTGTGTCACTTTGCGACACGTGATCAGCGTCTCTGCGCCGTTTTGAAGTGCGGTACACATCACCGACGTAGCGCGAAGTACATCGATCACAACAGCAGTGTCACCGCTGCCAATGCGATCCGAAATCGCTTGATCAGCATGCGGCAGAAGGGTGGTGGCGATTTGCATTTTCAGTGGGATTCAAACGAAAAGTCGACCCACAGATTCTAGGGAAAGAAGTAGCGGATCCAATTGCGGAACCGTTGCCCAGGCACATACGCGACAGGCTGTCCGACGATCCCTTGGCCAACCTGAACCGGGTTGAGTTCTTGACCAAAACTAATCAGTGGACCGCGAGGAATCCCCGGATTCTGCGGTGGATAGACCGCCGGTACGACGACACCCGGGGTCGTGGTGACCTGCGAAACGGGCTGATAGGTGACAGGCCCTTGGTAGCCAACGGGTGAGCAACCAACCGTTGTGCTGGCTGCCACGTAACTGCTTGGTCCTGAGACACAATTGCAATTGTCGATGGTCGCAAAACCACCGCCCATTTGCGGCGCCGGAATCGGCGTCAGGTCACCACTGCTGACGATATTGCTTGAGTCCATCGGGACCGGCGCCAGGTTGTTATTAGGCAGTGTGCCGCGTGGTGCGATTGAATTGTTCGGAGCGATTCCGTTGTTTGGATTCATCCCGGTGTTTGGATTCATCCCGGTGGGTGGAATGTTATTGGAAGGCACGAAACCTCCCGTTGTGGGACCGGTGCTTGGAGGCGCGGCTCCAGGCGGTAAACCCATGCCATTGCCAGCACCGGGATTTCCCATGCTGGGATTTCCCATGCTGGGATTTCCCATGCTGGGATTTCCCATGCTGGGATTTCCCATGCCGGGATTTCCCATGCCGGGATTTCCCATGCCGGGATTTCCCATGCCGGGATTTCCCACGCCGGGATTTCCCACGCCGGGACTTCCCACGCCGGGATTTGTGAAGCCCGGATTACTGAAGCCTGGGTTTCCCATGTTGGGATCGACCATGCCCGAATTCGGTAACGACGGTGCTTCGAATCCTTGCATCATGGCAGCTTGTCGGACCGGCTGATGGTTGCCGGATGACTGATATGTGGATGACTGGTAAGCGGTTTCGCGAATCGTTGATGAAGGCGATTGGGACCACGAAATGCTCGAAGTTCGCGTCGTTGGACGGTACTGATCCACTGCGCTTGGCGAACCGATTGGTCGCAGTCGCGTCATCGGTGTGTCGAGTGATTGCGCTGATGTGTTGTTTTGAAAACAGCACGCGCACACCGCCAGCGACACAGCCATGATTGGTTTGCGATACATGTTCATCCTCTCTGCATGTGAAGTCGCGCCGTGACCGGTTCGATCGCTCGCTTGAAACCAGTGCCTAGCCGGATTGCGTCAACGGTTGCAAGATCGATGCCAAAACCGGGCGCGATCCATCATTCGCATCACAGTCGGCCAATGCAATGATCAACACATCAAAACATCGGCTGAGAGAACGCCGCTAAGATGTTTCACGAGACGTTTCATGCGGCGCTTTGCCGATGAACCGCACGACTAAGATCACCGACGCGACACCTGCGATCAAACTGACCCAAGGTGGCACGCCCATCGCAGAGGGCAGCGTTCCAAAGGCAACGCAAATGACAGCGACAATCACGGCGTACGGCATTTGCGTTCGAACGTGGGACACGTGATCACAATCACTCGCGCGACTGGACAGGACTGTCGTATCGGAGATAGGTGAACAGTGATCGCCAAAGATCGCTCCAGCGAGAACGGCGCCGCATGTCGACAGTGCGATCGCGCCACTCGGTCCGCCGCTTGGATCGAGTTTTAATGCCAGTGCGATGGACAGTGGTGTGAGAATCCCCATCGTGCCCCAACTGGTACCCGTCGAAAACGCAATGGCACCCGCTGTCAAGAAAACGACTGTGGGCAACAAACGCGGATCCAATCGGTCCGACAAAATGCTGGCGAGGTATCCACCGGTATCCAGTTTGTCCGTCTCGGTCATCCCGGACAATGCCCACGCGAACCAGAGGATGCCAAGCGCTGGCAGCATCTGTTTCGCTCCACCCAATGAAGCTCGGACGAGTTCTCCCCAACCCTTTGGACTGAGAAGTTTCGTCGTAACGATCGCGGTTACCAGCCCAAGTGCACCGCCCACAATCAGCGCGATGTACGAATCACCGTTTCCGAGGATCAGTCCCGCCGTGCGTAGTGGTCCCTCGCTGACCGCATCTAGTTCTTCACCAGCGGTTTGGATTCCCGTGATGATCAAGACAACGGCAACGGCGGCGAGACAGACAAGCACTGGCAACACGGCTGCTGCCCAGAACCAACGATGATTCGTCGAATCACTGGGGTCCGTTTGTTCGGCGGCTGGTCCATTTCCAGCCAATGTCTCCTGTTCGACCCGCCGCATTGGGCCAAAATCTCGCCCACTCCAGGAGATCGCAAAAACCATCGCGAGCGCGAACCAGGGATAAAAACGATATGGAATCGAACGAATAAACATATCGAAGGCCGCTGATCTCTCTTCGACGCCGCCTGCGCTGAGCCCCTCGCCCAAGTAGCTGATCTCGATGGCCGCCCACGTGCTGACAACGGCTAAACCAGCGACTGGTGCCGCAGTGGAATCCACTAAATAGGCCAGCTTTTCGCGAGAAAGCCGATAACGGTCAGCCGTCGACCGCATCGTTCCACCCAACAACAGCGTGTTGGCATAATCATCGAAGAAGATCGCCAGACCCGAGCCAGCAATCATCGTCTGTGCGCCGCGGCGCGACTTAATCTTGCGCGACAAAATGCCAATGAGCGCTCTCATCCCACCGCCGCGTTCTAACACTCCAACCATCGCACCTAGCAGTAGGCTGAAAGTCAGGGCCTGAAGATGCGTGGTTGCGGAACGCCAATCGTCGAGGGTCGCGGAACGCACATCATCGGGCAATGCTGTGGAGTCAAACATCGACAACCACATCTGAACGATGAAGATTCTCGGGGCATCCCACCAAGCAAGCGAATCATCGATGGTGGTCAATAGATAGGCGCCCACCATCACACCGCACGCTAACGGAATAATGACGCGACGCGTCAAAATAGCGAAGAAAATGGCGACCAGGGGAGGCAAAAGACTCTCAAACCCAAACTGCATCGCTACTTCTTTGCTGCGGCTGATCCAAGAACAGGCGGTACGAGAAAGAACCCGTCGTCACTCGCCGGAGCATTGGCAAGTGCGTCGTCGTTGGACAATCCGTCCACGACCTGATCTTCTCGCCAACGATTTTCAACATCTAGAGCCGTTGTCATCGGTTCGATGTCTTCCGTTTGAAGTTCGGAAAGGCGTTCGACAAATCCCAAGATGCGATCCAACTGGGGCCGAACTCGAGCGACTTCTTCATCGCTAATCTCGAGCCTGGCCAGGAGCGCCAGTTTGCGAACTTCATCGTCGGTCAATGACAAGGCAGACTCACCGGTTACTTTTCGGTACCACTGACGTCGAACGGCTTGGTTTTTACCGTCTTACGCACCACGCCGCTACGGATGCACTGCACGCATACCCGCATCGATTTGTTGCTGCCGTTGGGCAGAGTCACGTGGATTTTCTGCAGGTTGGGGACGAATTTACGCCGCGTGATCCCCGTGATTTTGGTACCCACGCCGCCGAGATACTTGGCTTTACCGCGTGTTTCGACTCGATTGCCCATTTGGACTTTCTTGCCACACGCCTCACATTGCCGAGCCATCAGGATTCTCTATTGGTATTTGCTTGAAATTGGTGATTTTGGAAGCCCCGCAATATACAGATGGGTCGAAGTCTCGAAAAGCAGGAATCTGCCCCGGAGCCCGCAAGGAACAGAAAATCGAGCAAATCGTCCAGATTTAGTCCAGTCGGATGACCAGGAACGCCGATGGACCGAACAACCTGCCCAACCGTCAAGGTTTGACACCCAGAGGCAAACCTCCCAAATCCCTGGTCGACCCCATGACAAGCACTCGATCGAACCTGCTCGTATCCGCCTGCATGCTGCTGATCTGCGGCAGCGGATGTAGCACTCTCAACCTGCCGAAAGTCGCCAATTTTGGTCAGTTCCAGTTGGTCGAAGATCCAATGGCCAACTTCAAAGCTGCCGACTTCAAGCTGGACGGCAATTTGACGGAGAAAGCCTATCAAGGTGTGCGTCAGGCCAAGGCGCAGAACTCAGTCGTCCTTGAGATCGTCGGCGACGATGATGCGATCCGAGTCCTGCCGCTGCCGGACGACGGAAAATCGGTCTACGTCAGCAACCTGCTCTCGGATACCGGTGTTGCCAAAAAACTGGGAGCCGTTGAGGCAACCCTGTTTCGATCAAGCAGCGACGTGATCGGCGGCATGCCCATGGAAGTGCGAATCGCAGGCGACGGGAAGACCGTTCGGCCCGAAAGCGATTACGCGCTTCAGCCCGGCGACAGGCTCCGCGTTAGCAAAGGGACACATCCAATGCTGACGAATCTCATCGGAAGCCTGTTGGGACTGTAAATCATTGCCACGGCAGCCGTTTCCGTACTCAATGGCAAACGGGCCTCAACGGCAACGCGTCTGAAAAGCAGATTGCCACCGGATCCGCCGTGCCGTTGCCGACAGATCGTGTTGACGCGATGCGCAATCAGTCGAGTTTCTTGACGCTCAAGTTGCGAAAATAAACAACGCTTTTCGGATCATGTGCTTGAAGCGCAAACGTGCCTTCGCCCAACCGCCGTTCGAAATCATTGCTGAAAGCTTTTTGATCTGATGGCTCGGTGTACTCGACCAACGTCTTGCCATTCACTTTCAGGGTCACCGTCTTGTCTTTGACAATGATCTCTTGGGTGTACCATTCGTCGTCTTTGACTCCGGGATCCGCCACGTTCTTGACTCCGTAGAGACTGCTCGTCTTCTTAGGGTCTTTGTGGCTCACGTTGACTTGGCATTCATAGCCGTACTTTGGCCAACCCGATTCTTGATACTTAGTGTGAAAGTAAATGCCGGCATTACTGCCCGGTGTTGTCATCACTTCCGCTTTGAAATGAAAATTCTTGAAGGGTGCTAAATCACCGACATAGAACAAGTGACACCGAGGTCCATCACAAACCAGCATGCCATCCTTCACTTTCCAACTCTTCGGATTCTCTGTGGATGGCTTCCAGCCCTCCATCGACTTTCCATCAAATAGCGAAACAAATCCGGTATCGGATTGAGGTTCGTTCGCTGCGAGGTCTGTAGGTTTGGCAAGTAACAAACAGGCCAAGACCAGTGCATACGTAATAGGCGAGATCATTCGTGTCATCATCGATTCACTGTGAGTGTATTTGGGGGGAGCGTATTTGGAGGGAAGAGTAGGGCGGGGCAGTCGCCTGCGCACCACAAATACTAGCTGCATGCGACGACGAGTGAATTCCCTGGAGGCTCAATTTTGCCATTTGAATCCGAATGGATCGTCAAGGGCCTTGGTCTACTGCGCACAAAAACCGCCCGGTGGCCTTCGACCAACGGGCGGTTTGGAATTCACGGAAGTGATTTAGAGCGTCGAAAAACGATTCAGCAGCTCACTCCTACAGACCGGAGTCCGTGGCGGGCAGTTCGTTCTTTTCCAGTTTCTCGCTGAACTTCTTTCCATCCTTGCTCTCTAATTCACCTGCCTTTTTGAAACCTTCCAAGATCTTCTTCTTGGCCTCTTCTGGCTTTGCTTTCACGTATTCTCTTGGGAAATCTTTCGCTTTGAGATACTTCTTCAGCGCGATACCGTACTCGTTTTGGACTTCTTTCTTTTCACCTTTGACGTGGCAAACGTAGCAACCTGCTTTTCGGCCAGCGCGTTTGAAATCCTCATCGACATCTTCGCCACCGAGGTACTTCTCTTTCCACTGCTTGCCGAACTCGCTGATGGCCATTGCTGGGCTAGCGCACAACATCAGACAGCTAAACACAATCAATAATCGTTTCATTCAAAGTCTCCAGGGCTTTCTAATCATATCCGGGTTAGGCGGGGTTTCATCGCACGAAAATGGGGTGGTGCGACGAAGCGGGCCGGATGGAGGTTTTGTTGTCAGGGATCAGGACACCCCAACGACCTCAATTAAGTCTCAGAACCGTCGAAAAGTCAAATCAAGATCACAGTTCTTCGGGGGACAATTCCGGAGAAACGGGCTCGGGAGCCGGTGATTGTCGTGTCATCGGCGGTAGAGAACTGCCGTCGAAACCGGACGGTGACAGATCATCCTGAAGGTAATCCTCAGGCGTACGGAGGTTTGCCGGGATCTCGGCCAATTCTTCAGTTTGCCAGTCGACTTCCCAGCTGGGACGGAGATCGTCAGCCCATTCAGGGGTTCCAACGACCAGGTCATTCATGCGTGTGACCGACATTTCTCCATCTGCGGCAAACAGCCGCAGCATCGGATCGGCGAGCGTTGGCTCGACGTCGTAGGCATTCGAAGCACCGCGCAGGTTTAACAGGGGTGCCGCTGGTTCCAAGGTCGGAATGCCCAGAAACTCAAAGTGTGGAATGGATGGATCCACCCAAAAAACGCTCTTTCGAGCCGAACGATCAACCGGAACAACATACGAACCGCTGACACCGACACGACTTCGCATCACTCCCAGAGGTGCATGAATGGTCACGTAGGTTAAGGACAACAGAATCGGTTCGGCATCCGCGGGCGGTTCAACGCGGGCTCCTGCCGTATCGATCATCCGCTCTGTCACCGCAAGCAGACCGTTATCCCAAAACAGCATCAACTTCGCGGCGTAATCCATTTGCAACATGGTCATCTGGCCGCGAATCACGACGTTGTTTAATTCCAACCAAACCTTGGGAAAGTCTTCGACCTCTGTCTCACGATCCGGTGACAACATGTCTGGGTCCGTGATGACCTCAAAGGCAAATACCTCATCGTTCAAAGTTGGGTTGTTCACCGTAACGGTGCAGTCGGTCAATCGAACGAGCTGGTTATCGTGAACCTCAAACATCGCGCCGCCTTCGAACTCGCGACTGGGAACATCCCAGACAAAGTGCAAGTCCTCAAACTCGACTTGATGCTCACCAATCCTCAACATGCGAGTTCGTTCCATGCTTCGCACCTCATCCGTGCGGAACACGACCCGGCTTCCACCGGGAACAATGGACGTGATAAGCACATCGGTTTGCAATTCGATCGGGCCGGAAACCAAAACGTCTGTGGCGATTTCAATTCGATCCACTTGATGGGTGGCAGCCAAATCGATGGCCTCCGCAAGGCTGCTGGCAAAAGCAATGCCCAACTGAGGTCCGCTGCTCCATGCTTCCTCGGGAACAATGCGCACGAGATTTGGTTCGCTCTGGACAGCTGACTCAATCACCGACGGTGCGGAATCGATGCCCGCCTCACCGTCAGCCATAGACGGATCCGCCGCATCTTCTACCGCCGGAGATGCTGGGTCCGTTGTCTCATTGATCGTTGAATCCTGTTCCGTTTCAACCGATTCCGTTTCCGGAACCGATTCGTCCACGCCGCTATCTTCATCCTCTTCAGGCGGAGGTAAAGGAGGAATCAACTCTGTCGATACGTCGCTCTCAGACGATGCGGAAGGAACAACGGAGCTGGAAATTGGACGCATCGCCGAAGGTGGGACCGTCAGTTCCTGTCGACTCGCTGCGGCGTCCAAATGCAACCAACCTCCGATCATCAAAACCAGCGTGATCGCGACCGCAAAAGGCGCGTACTTCTCCAACCACTGCACAAGCGCATTCGGCTCAGTAACCGTGACTGGCAAAAGTGATTGACTTCGCGTCAGTCCATCTCTCAAGGCGACCTCACGAAGGTCGGCAACGAGATCGGTCGCTGTTTGGTACCGATCATCAGGTGTCTTGGCGAGCATCTTTTGGATGACGGCGACCAAGTTCTCGCTGACCTCCGGTCGAATCTCCGCGGGATTCGGTGGCGGAGCGTTGCCATGACTCAGAAGTTTCTGAAGCATGGTCCCGCCCGGATACGGAGGCCGACCGGTCAACATGAAGTAGAGCGTGCAACCGAGCGAATACAGATCGCTTCTTAAGTCGGCATCACGCGGATCTCGGGCTTGTTCGGGAGAGATGTAGTCAAAGGTGCCAAGCGTGACTCCACTGGCCGTCAAGTCTTCACTGAAATCCAAAGCGTCCGAACGGGCTAGGCCCATATCGACCAACTTCAACTTGCCTGACGTTCCCATCAACACGTTGGACGGCTTGATGTCACGATGGACGATGCCACGCTCGGAAGCATGCTGAAGCGCGTCGGCTAACTGACATGTAAAAAAAACTGCCTCGTCGATCGTGAGAACACCATTGCGATGCACCCAATCGCGGACGTTCGTTCCTTCGATGTACTCAAACACGATGTAGTGCCACTCATCGTGGTTACCAACATCGAAAACCCTTGCGATTCGGGGATGGTCGAGTTTCGCGGCACTCTGCGCTTCGTTGCGGAACCGGCGATGCAGATCCTGATCGTCTCGGACGAAAGGAATCACTTTGATCGCGACGGTACGATCGAGCTGCTCGTCATGGGCTCGGAAAACAGCCCCCATGCCTCCGCCACCAATCAGCTCATCAAGGCGAAAGTGATTCAGCCGCTGGCCGAGTAGGACCTTCGCAACTTCGGCGGGAGTCTGTTGGAAGGCTTTCGGTCGTTCGTTTGGCTGACTGACCCGAGACGAACCGCGAATGACGGTTTTTGCCTGAGCAATCTGTTCAGGATGAACGCTGGGATTGGCAGGCTCAAGCGGAGCCCGTTCACCCATACGCTGTACGGTCGAAGCGTCGGTTGGAATCGATTCGTCCGAAGGCATCAGAAGCCCGATGGGTAGAAGAGGAGGGGCGATTGCTTTCCATCGCAAATCTAAGCGAATCTCACGCTGTAAGTGTTTGCCTAGGAGCCATTTAGAAGCGAATCAGCCAGTCTATTATTTTAGTTTCGCTCTCGATCAGGTCAACGAAGACAACACACCGTATCGGTGCGTTATGCAGGGCTTTTTGGGTGACGACCCAGACCCAATCGACTTGGTACCTCTATACAATCGTTGCGTCTGGTCTAGTCCCGAAGACGATTGTCAACTTTTTGGCCAGACCGGTCTTTTAGGCGAGACATTCTGATGCCGTATATCCAAAGTCGGTACACATCGCCCATAATGCCCGCCCTCCCATATTGCAAATTCCGCACATACCGATGACACACCACCGCGGTTGCCAAGCGTGTAGCGAAGGAACACACAACATGATGGCATCAGCCAGGCTTTTTCTCTGTTTCGCGTTTCTCATTATTTCGGCTTTCACCCTCTCCCAACCCGCTCTCGCATTCCAAGAAAACGAGTCAGCGACGGCGTCCGAAGTTGAAAACGAGGATGAATCAACCTCGGCATCAACCGACCCGGAAGCGACGAGTGGCGAATCAAGCGATGCCGATGCCACAGCCCCTGGGGTTGCTGACGGCGACTTAAATGAGACGGGGATCCCGTGGATCACTTTTCTGATTCCACTACTGGGTATTGCTGGACTCGTTTACACCTATTGGAAATCTTCCTGGGTGGCTCAACAAGAAGTCGGCGGTGAAAAGATGAGTCGCATTGCGGCCAACATCACCGAAGGCGCCATGTCCTTCTTGAAAGCGGAATACACGATACTGACGATCTTTGTTGTGTCCGTCGCGGTATTGCTCGGATACGGCGGCTCGACTCAAGGTGAATCTTCATCGCCGTTGATCGCGGCCTCGTTTGCACTCGGTGCCTTGTGTTCTGGTTTAGCCGGATTCATCGGCATGAAAGTCGCCACGAAAGCAAACGTTCGCACGACCCATGCAGCGCAGTCTGGACTGGGGCAAGCTTTGGAAGTTGCCTTTGCCGGTGGATCAGTGATGGGGATGGGCGTGGTTGGGCTGGGCGTGCTTGGACTGAGTGTGCTGTTCATTGTCTACGCTTCAATGTTCGGAGTCGACTCGCAACAAAACCTGACGCGTGTGATTACCGTGCTGACGGGTTTCTCGTTTGGCGCTTCATCGATCGCCCTATTCGCACGAGTTGGCGGTGGCATTTATACGAAGGCTGCTGACGTCGGTGCCGATTTGGTTGGAAAAGTTGAAGCCGGCATCCCGGAAGACCACCCACTCAATCCAGCAACGATCGCAGATAACGTGGGTGACAATGTCGGCGATGTTGCGGGAATGGGAGCCGACCTGTTCGAATCGTACGTTGGATCGATCATCGGAACGATGGTCTTGGGAACAGCGTTCTTTACGCTCTTCAATTCGAACGAAATGGACAGCTTCTACGGCTTATCAGCCGTGTTGCTGCCGCTCGTTCTGGCAGGCATTGGCATTTTGACTTCGATCGTTGGCACTTTCTTTGTCAAAGTTCGCGAAGGCGGCGACCCTCATCACGCACTCAACATCGGCGAATTCGGCTCGGCCGGAATCCTGCTGCTTCTGACCTACGTTGTCATCAGCATCATGCTGCCATCCAGCTGGACCCTTGAAGGGATTGAGTACAGCAGCAACGGTGTGTTCTTTGCAATCGTGTTTGGCTTAGCTGCGGGCTTAGCGATCGGAAAGATCACTGAGTTTTACACTGGAACCGGTACTCCTCCCGTCAAGTCGATTGTTCGCCAGTCAGTCACCGGTTCAGCAACCACAATCATTTCTGGTGTGGGTGTCGGAATGATGTCGACCGCGATTCCAATTTTGATCATTGCGGCGGCGATCATCGGTGCGTACTCGATGGCGGGTCTCTACGGTATTGCAATTGCAGCCGTCGGCATGCTCTCCAATACCGGCATCCAATTGGCTGTCGATGCTTATGGGCCGATCTCGGATAACGCCGGCGGTATTGCAGAGATGTCTGAGCTGCCAAGCGAAGTTCGTGAACGAACCGACAAGCTAGATGCTGTTGGAAACACCACCGCAGCAATCGGGAAGGGCTTTGCGATCGGATCTGCCGCATTGACTGCTTTGGCTCTGTTCGCGGCATTCATCACAGCCTACAACGCGACGCACCCCGAAACTCCGATTTCGTCGATCGATATCACCAATCCCTATGTGATGGCGTCGCTATTTGTTGGTGGCATGTTGCCATTTCTTTTCTCAGCACTGTCGATGAATGCCGTCGGCCGCGCCGCAATGTCAATGATTGAAGAAGTGCGTCGACAATTCAAAGACATTCCTGAACTGAGTGCTGCTTTAAAAGTCATGAAGAACAACGAGGGCAAGGAGTTCGAGGAATGGTCCGAAGCTGACCAGAAAACGTTCCAAGCAGCGGACGGAAAAGCGGAGTATGGAAAGTGCGTCGCCATTTCGACCAGAGCGTCGATTCGCGAAATGATCCTTCCCGGACTCGTCGCCGTGCTTGTTCCAATTGCTTTCGGTTTCGTTCCCTCCATGGTCGGATTAGATGGCAACACGAATGCTCTCATGCTTGGAGGTTTGTTGGCGGGTGTTACCGTCAGCGGCGTTCTGATGGCGCTTTTCCAATCGAACGCCGGTGGCGCTTGGGACAACGCCAAGAAAATGATCGAAGAAGGATTCGAGGTGAATGGTCAAATGCTCACCAAAGGCAGCGATGCACACAAAGCCGCTGTTGTGGGAGACACGGTGGGAGACCCATTCAAGGACACATCGGGACCCTCCTTGAATATCCTGTTGAAGCTGATGAGTGTCGTTGCACTTGTCATTGCTTCCTTGATTTAAGATTCAACATCTATGTCGACGGCTCGAATCACCGGAATCCTAACACCCAATATCACGCCGGTGGATGCCTCCGGCAGGATCGATGAGGAGCGGCTGCGCGGATACGTCGACTGGTTGATTAAGCGGGGTGTCGATGGAATCTATCCGAACGGAAGCACCGGCGAGTTCGTTCGTTTCACGGCAGAAGAACGGCGGCGGATTGTCAAAATTGTCGTGGAGCAGGCCGATGGGCGCGTGCCCGTTTTGGCCGGCGCCGCAGAAGCGAATGTGAAAGCCACCATCGATGCTTGCAACGCCTATGGCCAAATGGGGGTGCGTGCAGTCGCGATCGTCGCACCGTTTTATTACCGGTTAAGCAGTGAAGGCGTTTACGCATACTTTCGCGAGATCGCTGATAACGTTTCTGTCGACGTCACTCTCTATAACATTCCCTTATTCGCATCACCGATCGACGTAGAGACGGTGGTGCGTCTTGCATCGGAATGCCCTCGCGTCATCGGCATCAAAGACAGCAGCGGCGATCTGCCCAATATGATGCGAATGATCGCATCGATTCGCCCCATACGAGATGACTTCTCATTCCTGACCGGATGGGACGCGGCACTCGCGCCTATGCTGATCGCCGGCGCCGATGGCGGTACCAATGCAACCAGCGGAGTTGTGCCTGAGCTGACGCGGGCGTTACACCGCAGCGTCGTTGCTGGACGAATCGAAGAAGCGATGCGATTGCAGTACCAACTGTTGCCTCTCTTTGACGCAATGATCTCACTCGGCGAATTTCCCGAAGGCTTTCGCGCTGGAGCTCGGTCACGAGGCTGGAATCTAGGACCAGGCCGTGTCCCATTGAGCGAACAGCAGCGAGACGCTGTCGCTCGAACGCAACGGGAAATTGATGCTTTGGTCGCGGAAGTGACCGATTTCAATGAGACGCCGGAGCTTCCGTCGGAAACGATTGAACAGATCGTTCAGCGAGTGATGCGGCAACTCGGTTCACCGTAAGCACTCAAGCCGTTGCGCAGAGCATTGGGAATTCGCCTTGAGGCCGATTCCTTCAGGCCAATTCCTTAAGGCTCGGGCGCGGAAGCGGTCGGCGTTCGTCTGCCCCCGGGATACGGCGATCCCAACGAATACCATCTTCCGCTTTCGCGCCCTCGCCTCGATCTCCATCGACGACTGATGTGACTGCCGTCCTTACTCGTCACTTCGTTCGAGGGATGGTCTCTTGTTTGTGCAACCATTGCGTTGGCGTCATCGCCCCGACGGTTCGAGATGCAAAGATTTCTGGCTTCACTTGCTCTTTGAGCAACCACATGCACTTCGCCGTGACCTCAATCGCATGAGGTCCTTTCGTGGTCACACTTTTCATTTCGACAGGTAACTTGAAATCACCCTTTACTGTCACCCATTTGGATTGGGTTCGAGCTACTGTTACCGCTTTCGAGCGAGTGTCTTTGAGTTGCTCCTCGTCTTCCTTCTGCGGATTGAGCAAGCTGATTCGCCGAAATCTTCCGCTATCGCTGATAGCCATTTGATCTTCTACTTGAATCGGAACGCCGTCGCGAAAAACAACGTACCGATAGAGAATCGCTCGATCGGAGGACTGATATAAGAATTCTACGATGGTAGATCCGTCTTGCTCATAAGCGCCCGTAAGTCGCTCGATCTCGACCCGGGCCGATATCGGTTCGGATGCTGTGCCACGATACCACTCTGTTGCCGTCGCGGTTGTTGCAGTCGTGGGATAGAAGAGACCAGATTGCTTGAACTGTGACTCCAATTTCGATTTTTTTGACTCCGGTCGGACCTGCAATCCTAAGGCTTCAAAATAGCGATCACCCATTTTCAATTGATCCATTCCACTCGCATTGGCACGCATGAATCTTTCGTCTTTTCCATCATTGAAGATGGGATCGAGAAGTCCTTCATCCTGCAAGATGATTCGCTGATTCCTTGTTCCTTTTTGCGTTGCCCATCCAATGGTGAACTGCCTTCCGTTGACAGTGTCGCCGCCGGCCACTCGACCACCAGAAAAATAGGAACCTGTCACAACAACGGCCAATTGATCAGCCAACAGCGGCACAGATTCCAAATCGATAATCCAGTCTTGGATCTTTCGCCGAAGATCATCATCGACCGTTTCGATCTTGGTTGAATCGATCTCAATGAGCTCGCTTTTGGTTTCGTCTGCTCGGCTGAACGTGAGCGTTGGCAGACAGCAGAACACGGATAGAAGCGCACGCAGAATTGGCTGGTACATGGATCACTCGGGAATGAATGCGACGAGAAATAAAGGACAGATAAAACAGTCTTGGTGCGGTGACACACAGCGAGATTCAACATCAATGCCCTACGAGCCCCTCGGCTCCTCCGTAATCGATCCCTCCGTGGACGGTAAAGGACGACGGATTCGCCGAGGTTTTCGCAGAGTTTCAACGTCTTTTCCGGATCTACTTCGATCCGTGTGAAGGCTCTTTCAGATCAGGTGAGTCGATAGCCTGAGCTGTCTCTGCAGAGAGTTGATCACACGGCTTACCAAGGACGGGCTGGAATAACCCGACGCTGATCACCGAAGTGACCAGACAAGCTGGCTCTCCGCGGTCAAAGGCGCACATGTCGTAACAGTGCCAAGTGTGAACGCACTCATACATGACCCAATCGAGGATCTCCCAACCATGCGTTGCATCTGCTTTGCGATAGAAGGAGAGCTTTACATTCAAGTCGTCCGCAGAAATCCGGTAACCGAGTGTTTGAAGACATCGATATTGCATCGGCCAATAATCGCCATTCCAATCCTTGATTTTGATTGGTTCGCAGCCATCACACGGAACGGTTTCATCACTGATGTCGTCCGGATCATCCAGATTGTCCTCGGCCCAAAACTTAATCACACGAGCACAGTTGGTTTCACTGTATGGATACGTGCATTTCCAGTCATAAGGATCCACTCCGAATGGAGTCGGTTGCCTCGGCGGCTTAGCACCAGCTGACGTTGAAGTAAACGTGATGATCGCGATCATCCACGCGTTGAGGAAGTTAATTCTCGTCATTCTTTTGCCCCTGTCGTAAGAGATGAAGTTGTCCAAGCAAGGATCCATTCCGATCCTCGATCTCAATCAATTGGGGCATGTTTTGTTGACCATTGTCAGACACGCGGATCTGCACCCGCGAAAGAACGGACGACAACGGTTGAACCGAACCACTAACGCTTGCAGTCGCATCTTTATCCGCAAAGCGAAAGCGTAGGTACTGCAATTCAATGGGTTCAGATTCAGGGGCGATGATCATGCGAGTCTCACCGGACCATTGCCCCTTTTCGCGAGTGAGCGAAACTGTCGATGGCAGAAATCGAACGCGATTGATACTTCGAAGTTCAATCGGTATCTCGAGCACTTGTGTTTCGTTCACGCTTTTTCTGACGTGAATACGAACAAGATCACTGAACGCTCCAAACTCATTCAATGGCTTGACGATTAAGCGAAATTGCTCACCGTCTTGTTCGACGGAGCGATCAATCAGGAATCCACCGCGGCCGCTGAACACACGGTCAATGTGCCATCCAGAATCCCGCTTTTTGCCGCGTAAAACTAGACGTTCCTGACCCGGCTTCAAATCAAAGATCGAGCGATCTAGCTGCAGTGGACCCTTGACGGCAAGATCCAATTGAATCGCTAATGGCCCGTCAAACTCGTCCAAGTGAAGCCGAACGACACGACGTACATTGGCGATTTTGTTTGTCGCAGCCAATTGAACATCCAATTCCACAGATGCCTTGGTTTCGACCGATCGACGATCCGTTGTCGCTGACAAACACCCACAATCGGTTTCGATCTTACGAATCGTCCATGGAAGATCTGTTTGGTTATCAAGCCGAACCTTTGTGTGAAATGGCGTTCCATTGGAACATTCACCGAGCTTCACACGAACGACTTTGGGAATCCGATCTACAACAACGGATCGTTGCGGCGAGTCCGATCCATCGCCGCCATAAAGAATGCTGGTCAGTGCCAACACGTGGCCGCACAGACACAACGATAGCCTGAGAGTGAGTTCCATAATTGCCCCCTTATGTCACTCAAACGAATGTCTTGAATCACTTTTGCAAGCGAATGACAAGCGTCAATTAGATTAAAAACTGAACAAGCCTCAGCGGCTTGGGCACAGTTTCTAACGATCTGCCTAAACAGTGTCAAGCAAATTTGAAGAACTTTTTTGAGCTAAGATTAGCTTGCAAAAACAGGGCGACGACACGTCCTACGCAAAGGGGACGTTCACCTGCACAAAGGGGACAGGCACGATTGAAAGAAGAGTCATCATCGCGCTGAGCAGAACACGATCGAGGCAACAACTACTTGGGTGTTCGAGGGGTTTTTGTTGCTGCTTTCTTTTTTGTTGCCTTCTTCTTCGTAGTCGTTTTCTTTGCAACTGTTTTCTTAGTCGCTTTCTTCTTGGTTGCTTTCTTCTTGGTGGTCGCTTCTTTATCTGGGCTTGAGCCAAGTTCCTTTGAAGCGGGAACTTCCAGCTTGTCGGTCGACGTTGCGTTACCCAACACCTGTCGCCAACCCTTTTTGATGTTCTTTTCTTTGCAAAGGTTGTAGAGCTCTTCGATTTGTTCTTTCGAGCTGCTCACCAAGACATCACGTGACAACGGCTCCTTCCGATTCGGGCTGAAATCGGTGTAGTGCACAACGTACGCTGGGTATTCGTCTGACTCGTCTTCCTTATTCGTTTTCAAAATCACAAACTTACGAACCATCGTTTCGCCTTTAAGCTCTTTAGCGAACACTTCTCGTTTTAGAAGTTCCGTTTTGGGAAGCTTAAGGTTCTTCGCATCGGTATCGGCCTGACTGACTTCGACCTGTTGTGTGATCTGCGCCATTCGCACGTCGTCTGGATGCGGCTGTTTATCGCTCCGCATTCTGATGAACTGTGGCGAGATCACACTCACCAACGGTAGGCGACGCACAACCTGAAATCCCTTTGCATCGTCATACTCCAAAACCATGCGATTGATCGTCCCACCACGGGTCGTCTGGGCGATCAGATCGAGGCAGCTGATTTCAATCACGGTTTCGGGACGAACCATTTGATAAGCGACGTAGTCCGAATTCACCTCGGCATACTCGCTGGCGACGACTCGGTCTTTGAGATCACTCAGCAGGGTTCTTCGTTCGTCTTCACTGAAGCCTCCACCGACACGGCAAAGCACATGCATCGTTCCATCTTGTCGCATGACGGCGACGAGAAGATCGTGCAGCATTCCGTGACGTTCATCAGATGATTCCGTAAAGCCAATGATCACCACATCCAAGTTGTGACGCGGCTTGACTTTGAAGAGTCCGGCGCCGTCACTGCGAACAACAACCCCTTCGGCATCTTCACCTTCCACCCAGGTGGAAAAGAGCTGTTCGATTCCAGCCGTATCGGCTAAGAGCCTGGTCTCGACGGGATGAATCCGTTGGCCACCACCAAAAATCGATTCGATGCTTTGCCAGGTGTCGGCGTAGTTTTCTGCCGCAGGTCGACCATCAATCGAAATCAAATCGAATGCCGCGAATCGCAATCGCTCAAGATCTTCATCGGAACTCGGCTGGCGAGCGACACGCACGACGTCATGGACTCGTGGACGACGTTCGGAATGATGCGCGTACAGTTCACCAGCGACCATCGCTTCTTCAACACCGGCTTTCTTGAATGCGGTGGCAGCTTCTGCCTGCCATGGCAAACCAACCCGTACCGTTCCGCCGGGGTTGATCGAGAAGACGTTGCCTTCACGTACAACCAATACAGTGAACTCACCGTCCACCTTTCGACTGACATGGTAAGACGCATTCGGGACTTTGCGACGTATGTCACTCTTACCAAGAGGCACCATGCGCGAACCAGTCAGTCTCCGGTAATCCTGAGTGCGTGAGAGGATCGTTGGGTCCGAAAGCGCTGTGGCCGGACCAACGCCATATTCACCCAGTTTAATTTCAAATCGCCCACGATCGATCAGTTCCGCAGCAGTGCTCATGATTCGTCCTCTTCCGTTTCTTGCGGAGCGGGCTTTTTCAATTCGAGATTGGAAAGATGAAGCAGCAGACAGTAGCGATCACCGTCCGTTCGTCCTTCCAAAAATCCACGGTATGGATTACCACCGCGGCGCAATACGAGTGGCTGATTCGATTTCGGACCAGCACCAAGCAGCATCAGACTACCGCGTTTTTCCAATTCTTCGGCCATCGAAAAAAGAAAGTCGAACGTGAGGCCGTTGACATGATGCAACTGCATCTTGCTTGAGAAGACGAACTTGCGAATCGCCTTTTCTTTGGGGATATAGGTTCCCGACCAACGCAATGGCGAATCGCTTGAGACGTTCGCTCCGGCCAGTGATCGCACGCGTTCCTCGCGCACGGATCCATCCGCATTGTGAACGACCTCAAGGAAACGCACATTGCGAACAATGCCATGGTTCTTGTCAACGTATACACGCGAAGTGTCTTTCAACAGTCGACCCGTGTTCTCAAAGTCGATCTCGGGATCACCTTCCATCAGAAACTGTGAAACAGCGCTGAGGTCACCCGCCGATTGGATAAGAGCATCGATATCGTGATCCGTCGTTGATTTGATGACGCGAATTCCGTTCGCTTGACGTTGGCGATCATCTACCCACCGGATCGTTCGGGTAGGTAACACACCTTCGGTCGTTACGACCGCGTCGCGACCGGCGCTATTGCTGAGGTTGATTTCGGGCACTTCGAATCCTCATGGTCAAAGGCGTTCATGGAAAGTTTTTGAGACATGACGTGCATGCCAATTGTGGAGCTTGACCGGTGGCTCCAGCTCTAAATCATGTCAAAGTCCATCATGTCCCCATCGGA
This sequence comes from Planctomycetota bacterium, assembly GCA_039179795.1. Classification (GTDB taxonomy): domain Bacteria; phylum Planctomycetota; class Planctomycetia; order Pirellulales; family Pirellulaceae; genus Rubripirellula. The sequence continues at coordinate 169,887 of JBCDEM010000005.1, forward strand.
CTCTTCCCCATCTGATTCGACCGAACCGGCCGGTGCTGCCATTCCGATAAAGTCCACCTTGGCGGCCGTACCGACCGCAAACATGACTTCACCTTCTTCATTGGTCAGCAAGAAGCCCGTGTCTGGTTCCAAGCCACCGCGATAGCTATAGGAGAAACGAAAGATCGTTCCTCGCTGAAGCTCCGACATGAGATCGCTGGCCTCATTGATCGCTTCCATCGAATAGAGCAATCGAATGTTGTGCTCCAAGTATTCATCAACGGTCACCGTATCGAACAACTTGATCGGTTCGTTAAACGAGCTCACGACAGGTTCGATCTCAGCTCCTTCATGATCGACGGGTGTCAGTTCGGATTTCTCTCGCCAACATCCATCTGCATCGACCCATCCCATTCCAGTGCCGCCTTTTCCGATCATGGTGCACCCATCGCCGGCAAGTGTGGCTAACTGACATTCAGCATCCTGATCGTCGAGCACTTTCAGATCTTTGTATCCGTACAGTTTCGCGCGATCGATTTTGTTCATCGTTAGGTGGATTTCACATTCACCCAACTGAAAAACCAACGGCTTTGGCATCGGCGGGACCCCCGAGTCATTGCACCAACAAAAACATCACCAGCAGTGACCACGCCAGAGGCGGCAAGACAGACCTTTCGGATCATCACCAGCCAGTCCGAGACGGAGGTTGGCGTAGGTCCGAGTAAACCTTAATCCTTCCATTCGGAACGATCCAGGAATTTCGTCGGCTTCGAGGCGAAGCCTGTCGGAGAGGATGCGGATAAGTCGCATCGCCGGAAAAGTCGACGAATCGGTTTTGGAGCGGCACACGACGGAAGAGCCCGGCATCGACGTCCCCGCAACAATGGCACCCACGCTTCAACGAGCGTCTATTGCGCTTCGACGATTCAGCAGGTACGGCCGACCGACGGACCGACCACTACGACACTCAAAATCGATCTTGCTCGGGTTCCGCCCAGACTCGCACCCCGTCTTCGTCCCAATCGGCATGAATGACGAGCGCATGACAGCAAACAGGGCAGTCTTCCGTGTAGGTTTGGCTGCTTCCCGCGGCAAGATCGAGGGGAATCACAATTTCCTCACCACAGTAGTCACAGATATAGCAACCTTCGTCGTCCACCATCAGCTCCCGATGTCAAATACCACTTTCAACGCTTGGGGCTCGGACGCTTTCTGCATCGCGTTCTCCGCTTCCGCGAGCGTGAATCGATGCGTCACGAAATCGTCCAGCTGTAAACCGTCCTCACAGAGACTTTTTAGCGCTTTGTCAAACGGTCCACATCGAGATCCAACAAGTTGGATCTCATCAATCACCAACGCCGCCATGGGGAGCTGATGATCATTGGCCACAGTGGTTTTCATCACAACGGTCCCACGCGGTCGCACACACTGCAAAGCAAGCGGTAACCCAGACGGCGAACCGGTCACTTCAACCACCAAATCAAACTCTTTCCGTGGTTCGAATTGAGCTAGGCCGACCGTCGGAATTCCGCGTTCTTCAAAGCGCGACAATTTGCCGGCATGCTTTCCAATGACGATGAGCCGTCCCACCGAATGCTTGAGCACTTGCGCAATAAGTAGAGAGAGTCGTCCATCACCCAACACGAGCGCAGAAGCACATTGAGAAAGATTGATCTGCTCACCAATCTGAAAGGCGGCCGCGAGCGGTTCTGTCAGCACCGCGTGATCATTTGAAATCGCATCGGGCACTGCGTGCAAGCAAAACTCTGGAATCGCTAGCCTTTCTGCGAAAGCACCATCGTGACGATCGATCCCAACGACCGTCCGATTCGGGCAGTGGTTCATTAGACCGTCCCGACACATCGGGCAGTCTCGGCAATAGCAGTTGATTTCGCCCACAACTCGCTGGCCCGCATAGAGTCCCGATTGGGCAATGCCGACAAACTCATGCCCAAGTACACCCGAAAACCCCATGTAACCGCGCGCCAGTTGTAAGTCGGTTTCACAGATACCAGCTTGCAGAACGTCGACGATGACCTCACCCGGCTTGGGAACGGGCTCGGGCCATTCGCTTCGATACGTCAGACCGTCGGAATCAAGAACAATCGCTTTCACAAGGGGTTTCTCTTCGATCCGGTTTGGACGTTGGCATCAGGGGCGTATAATTCCCAAACGCATCGCGGCAACGGCTGCCCGCGTCGCTCGGGGATTGCACTGGATTCTAACGTCATGGTCGGCAACACGGACCCATCAACACTTTTGGCTCGATTCGGCCTTTCCGAATTTCGGACAGGTCAGAGAGATGTGATTGATGCCGTCGTGAGTGGCCAGGACGTGATGTGCGTGATGCCGACCGGCGGTGGGAAGAGCCTCTGCTACCAGTTGCCAAGCTTAGCGCGCGAGGGGACGACGATTGTGGTTTCTCCCTTGATCGCATTGATGAAAGATCAAGTGGATAGCCTTCGTGAACTGGGGATCGAGGCCCGGTTGATCAACAGCAGTCTGACACCGCAGGAACAGTCCGATGTCATGGGCCTGCTGTCACAGGGGACACTAGACCTCGTTTATGTAGCACCCGAACGATTGCGAAACGGCCGATTCTTGGAATCGGTGAGCGCGGCGAACGTTTCCCTGTTAGCCGTTGATGAGGCTCACTGTGTCAGTGAATGGGGACACGATTTCCGACCTGACTACGCGCGGTTAGGGAACTTCCGTCAACGTTATTTAAACAACATCCAGACAATCGCATTGACCGCAACGGCAACGCCAACCGTTCGACAGGACATTGCTGAACTCTTGAAGTTGCAGACGCCACAGACGTTCGTGACGGGGTTCTCTCGAGATAATCTGCGTTTTTCTGTGGGTCATGTGAAATCCGATCAGGAAAAAGATGACCAGCTGCTTCAGTACCTGAAAGATCAGTCGGGTGCAGGCATTATTTACGCCGCAACACGAAAGCGCTGCGAAGAGCTGGCGGGTTGGTTGCCGGAAAAAACACGTCGACCCATTGGCGTTTATCACGCCGGATTAGAACCGGATCAGCGACGCAGAGTTCAGGATGAGTTCATGGCGGGCAAATTGTCCGCGATCGTTGCGACAAATGCGTTTGGTATGGGGATCGACAAATCAGACATCCGGTTTGTTATTCACTACAACATGCCTGGCACCCTGGAAGCTTATTACCAAGAAGCGGGTCGCGCCGGGCGTGATGGAGATACGAGTGATTGTCGCTTACTGTTCTCGTACAGCGATCGATACTTGCAAGAGTTCTTTATCGAGAATCGATATCCGGCGCGCGAGACCGTACGAAAAGTCTATGAGTTTCTGGTCGGTCGCGAGGAAGATCCGATCGAACTGACGCTTGATCAGGTGCGCGCCTCGATCGATGTGAAAGAAGGGTCCGAGGCGATCGGAACGGCCGAAACTCTGCTCGCGAAAGCGGGTGTGCTTCGCAGGATGGACAGCAACGCAAACTACGCGATGGTCAGGATTGATTCCGACGCGCCCACCATGCTGGATTTCCTGCCAAAGGAAGCAAAGATCCGACGACGCGTGATGCGTGCGATCGAAAAAGTCGTCGGCAGACGACGCGGTGAAGACGTTTACGTGCGACCGTCACGATTAGCAGATTTAGCCGATGTCGATCGCGATCAATTGACGCGAACCTTGCGAGAACTAAAGCGACTCAAGTCGTTCGACTACGTACCTCCATTTCGCGGCCGAGCGATCCATTTTTTAGATCGTGATTTGTCATTCGATGAATTGCAGATTGATTTCGACGAACTCGAAAAACGAAAGAAGGCCGAGTACGAAAAGCTGGATGCGGTCATTGGATTTGCCCGTAGTAGTTTGTGCCGCCAGCTGGTGATTCTTCGGTACTTCGGCGAAGCAAGCTCCCAATCGTGCGGGACGTGTGACCGATGTGCCCCACAAGATGGTTCACTGCAGAGTGCATCGCAAATCTCGGTCGTTTCCGCGGATCCCAAAATCAACCAACCGGATCTCATCCGAGGTATCCGTGTCGTCCTCAGCGGGGTGACGCGCATGCACGGACGATTTGGCAAGAATCTGGTGGCTCAAATGCTATGCGGATCCAAAAGTAAGAAACTGCAACAGTGGAAACTTCATCGCTTGAGTACATACGGTTTGCTGAACGGAATGAAGCAAACGGAAGTCGCTAATGTGATCGATTGCCTCGCCCAGGCAGGTTTGGTTGAGCAAAAGGAAGTCGATCAGCGTCGTCCAACGGTCCAAATCACCGACACCGGCCGACGGGTCATGATGGAACAGGACCCCATGCCAGAGTCGTTAACGATGCCATTTCCGCTCGCTCGACAACTCGCCCGGTCGACCCATTCAATCGAAGCGCGGGATGTACAGACTCAATCTGCCGGACAGACGAACGTCGACGATTCAGCCGAGCAAAAATCCGCCGTCGAAACCGAATTACTCGAACGGCTTAAGCGATGGAGACGCAAGACCTCGGCGGCTCTCGGAATCCCAGCCTTTCGTGTTCTGACCAACGCGACAATCGAACGCATCGCCGAGTCGCAGCCAACATCGACGACCCAGTTGGAATCCGTATCCGGAATTGGCCCGGCGACCATCGAACAGTTTGGGCACGATCTGGTCGAATTGATCGCCGTCAGCGTTGCGGAATCATCGGATGAAGTCCCCCAAGCGACGGAAACTGCGGAAAACCCATCGACTCTTTCGGAAGCCCCCTCAGACCCTGAAAACGCTGACCCTGAAAACGCTGACCCTGAAAACGCTGACCCTGAAAACTCTGACGCCAATCAGGAGACCGGCACTCCAGCGGATGGCGATCCGGAGAACGGCGATCCGGAGAACGGCGATCCGGAGAACGGCGATCCGGAGAACGGCGATCCGGACACGCTAAACCTCGATGCCGACGCCTATTGGACGTGGAGGTTGTTTCGTGACGGTTATGCCGCTCATGAAATCGAATTGATCCGTCACCGCGACTTGACGACGCTGGACGATGACCTGTTAACCGCCGCCCAGGCTGGAATGAGCGTGAAATTAGAGTGGATTTCGCACGCCACAGCACGGCTACGATTGCAGAATGTACGGGGGCGAGCCTCGATTAGCGGTTAGTTATCGGCGGTTAGTCATCCTCGGTTTTAGCCACTACAATTGAAGATTCGGACCGCCGAATCAGGCAGAGCACGTTTCATCGGGAAAACGGATTCGCTCGCGAAACGAGAAAGCACTCGGTAACGGGAATTGCCCGAAGGCACACCATGGAAAAAAAGTCAGACGATAAGAATGCCCCACCCTCAGGTGGTAATGAGAATCAAGAGCCGAGGAGAAGCAATAACTCGTTCTTGATCGCGTTGATTTTGGCTGCGCTGGTCGTTTTGCTGTTCGTCAATCGGGGTGAGGACCGCTCACGGATCCCGCTCAGCTTCTTCTATGGAGAGCTGGAACGAGGCAACATTCAGAAAATCGAGATCGCGGATCAGCGCATTCTGGGCACGTTTAGGATCGCGCCGGAGATTCCCGTCGTCGTCGGTGACGACTCATCCAAAACTGAAACGGATGAAGATGGTGAGCCGAAGAAGTATCGAAAAGAGTTTTACTTTAATCGTCCAAGCGATTCCGGATGGTTGGTCAAATTCGAAGATCAACTGCGAACGGCCGATGTCGACTACACCATCATGGACCGCGACAACACGCAACAGGTGATTTACTTCATCGCGTTGATTGGGCTTCCGTTGGCGATCCTGTTCTTTCTGTTCATGATGCTGCGGCGTACACGAAGCGACATCATGGGCGGTGGTTTCCTCTCTGGTTTCAGCAAGAGTCCCGCGAAGCGATTCGAAGCCAGTGAACGAATGGTGACGTTCGAGGACGTTGCGGGACTTGAGGGCGTGAAGGCCGATCTTCAAGAGATCGTCGACTTTCTCAAAACACCCGAGAAGTTCCAAAAATTGGGCGGGCGCGTTCCTAAGGGCGTTTTGCTAAATGGACCTCCCGGTACTGGTAAGACGCTGCTTGCACGTGCAGTCGCCGGTGAGGCGGCAGTTCCGTTCTTCTCCGTCAACGGCAGTGAATTCATCCAGATGTTTGTAGGCGTCGGTGCAAGCCGCGTTCGCGACCTGTTCAAAACCGCCAAGGAACAATCACCAGCGATCATTTTCATCGACGAGATCGATGCGGTGGGTCGTCAACGAGGTGCTGGTTTAGGCGGTGGTCACGATGAACGAGAGCAAACGCTCAACCAGATCCTTGGGGAGATGGACGGATTCACCGGCAGCCAAGCGGTCATCGTCGTTGCTGCCACCAACCGACCCGACGTCCTGGACCCAGCACTTTTGCGTCCTGGGCGCTTCGACCGACACATCACGGTTGGACGACCGACGATGAAAGGTCGTGAAGCCATTTTCAAAGTCCATGTCCGCGATGTGCCGCTGGCTGATGATGTGGATCTTAAGCGGCTAGCAGCTGGGACCGTTGGATTGACCGGTGCTGACATTCGGAACATGGTCAATGAGGCGGCACTGTGGGCAGCACGCCAAGACAAGAAGATTGTCGATATGGGCGATTTTGATCATGCCCGCGACAAAATCCTGATGGGTGCCAAACGCGAAGAAGTTCTGCAGGAAGGCGAAAAGGAAAAAACCGCCTACCACGAAGCAGGACACACTTTGACGGCGTGGCACTTGGATGGAGCCCATGTCGTCCACAAGGTGACAATCATCCCGCGTGGACGCGCTCTGGGCGTTACGCAATATGTTCCAAACGAAGACCGGTTGAGTATCAGCAAACGTGAGCTTGACCATCAATTGGTCGTGCTTCTTGGTGGCAGGGCAGCCGAGAAAATCATGTACAACGAAACATGCGTCGGCGCCGAAAATGATCTCGAGAGGGCGACCAGTATCGCCCGACGAATGGTCACCCACTGGGGAATGAGTCCTAAGGTCGGTCCGGTCAGTTACAAAACGAGCGATGAAGATCCATTCCTAGGACGTGAGATACATCAAGCTCGACAGTTCAGCGAACACACCCAGGAATTGATCGATGAAGAAGTTGCTCGGATCTTGCTCGAAGCAGATCAAAAAGCAGAGCAACTCCTTCGTGAACATCGAGGGGATCTCGATAAGATCGCCAAGGCACTTCTGGAGTATGAGGAACTGGGCGAGGCCGAATTGACTGACTTGATCGGTCCTTCGATTCAGTCGCTCAATCGTCCCAAAGAAGAAGAAAGTACAGCGAGCACTCACACCATTGCCCCTGAGAGTGCAGCGGATCACAGTCCGGATCCGGTCGTCAAACATGGCGGTGGTGAAACGTCCTAACGCGTTTGATTATGGCGAAAAAGAAACGTTCCAAACAGAGAACTGACTTTCGCAAGAAGTACCAGGGAAGGGTACGTCAAGCTGACTTCACGCGTGACTTTCACGCGGGTGCAGAAGACGAACTGGCCGATGTACAACGCGGCGAACGACTAAGCGGCAAAGGCGATTTGACCCGCAAGAGAACGGTCGTCGAACCGACGACGGCGGAAAAGGACTCCGCCGGTCAACCACTCAAATCCGGACGCGTCATTAGTGTTCACGGCCTGAAAAGTCGCGTCGTGACCGATGATGGGCACATGTACGAATGCGCTGTCCGTCAGGTTCTTAAATCGCTCAGCATTGAACAACGGAGCGTCGTGGTTGCCGGCGACCATGTCCAATTCCGAGCTGAGTCAGAAGTCGACGGCATGATTGAACATGTCGAAGAACGCAAAGGCGTGATCTGTCGAACCAGTCGAGGGCAACAGCACGTCCTGGTTGCGAACATTGACATTCTGTTGATCATTGCCAGCGTCGCGGAACCATCCCTCAAGCCAGCTCTCATCGACCGCTTCCTGTTAACTGCAGAGCAGTGTGAATTGGAAGCGGTCGTTGTTCTCAACAAAGTGGATTTGGTCGATCCGGTTGGATTGCAACAGCTCGCGGGCGTTTATGCTTCGATGGGGTACCGAGTCTTGATGACTTCCGCAGAAAGTGGGATGAACATTCACTACCTGCGGCACCTGCTTCAAGGCAAACAAACGGCACTGGCAGGTCAAAGCGGCGTCGGCAAAAGCAGCCTGCTTAACGCGGTTGATCCAGGACTTGGGTTAGCCGTCTCGCGTGTGAGTCAAGACAACCAGAAAGGACGACACACAACAACAGCCGCCCAACTGATTCCGCTCAAGGCGGGAGGTGCTGTCTTTGACACGCCGGGAATTCGTCAGTTTCAACTCTGGGATATCTCGGCTGAAGAAGTGGCCGGATTGATGCCGGATTTACGTCCTTACGTGAGTGCGTGTCGCTATCCCAATTGCCTACACCTAAATGAAGATGACTGCGCGGTGAAAAATGCGGTCGCGGACGGATGGATCGATGCCCGTCGATACGACTCCTACTGCCATCTGCTAGAAAACGACTTGCTGGCGGTTTAGCGATATACCATCTTTGCGATCTTCTATCGCTCTCGCTTGGCAAGCTCACTCCTGCAGCAGATTCGATCACCGTCTATGCAATGATCTCGCGTCTGTTCTGCACGTAGTCCCACAGGACAAAACGATCTAGATCATTTCCACCGGTAAAGAAGACTCGCCCCCGAGTCGATTCGGCCAACCGGTGCGCGAAGCGAATATCTTCTTCGCTTTGGGACCAACTCGGAATGAGAAAGATGTTGATGGTGATTCCTTCTTTCTGACACATCAACCCTTCCCGCATCGTTGCTTGTTCCGTTCGCGGATCCGGCGGATAAAGCATGTAGAGCTTTTCCTCTTCGAAGTGAGCGGTCGGAAGTCCGTCTGTAATCAAGACGATTTGGCGATTAGGAGTATCGCAATTCACCAAGTTCTTCCGCGCCAACTGCAACGCATGCTGGATATTGGTGAAGTGCGGATGAATCTGCTGTTCGCTGATATCCGGATCACTCATGTCCGCCCACAGCTGTACCCATGGGTCGTGGATAGTGACAGGCTTGGGCATCATCTCAATGATCTCGCCGGGCGCCCGTAGCTTGGCAAACGTATACATCTCAATGAATCGCAGGAAATCGCCAGGGTATTCGCTTTGAATCAGCCCCTGTAGAGCGAGCGCCATGCGTTTGACGTGAACGTATTGGCCGTCGTAACGCATTGAACCACTCATATCCATCACAACAGCTGTCGCACACTTGGGATGGTTACGTGTTTTATGAATTTCAATGTCGTCAGACCTCAACCGAATGGGCCGTTCATCACCTTGCCGTAGGAGAGCGTTAATGACCGTTTGAGGAATGTCCATGTTTGCAACGCTGTCACCGAACTCGTACGGCTTCGTTCGCTGCAATTCGACGGCACCCTCACCATCGACGTCACCTTCATGCCGTCCGGTTCGTGACGGCGCTAGCTCACTGAAGATCCGCTGCAGCAACCTGCCTTGAAAGATCTTGTAAGCCTTCGGCGTCAGCCGGAAACCGCCAGTGCCGTCGGGATTGCGTTCCAAGCCTTGCCTCTCGGCTTGCTCTCGCATCAAGTTCTCGACTTGCTGCCGCATTTCTTCCAATTGCTGCATGTCACCCGGTTGGGCAAATTCGCCCAGCAGTTCCATATCGATGATTGCAATCTGTGCGTCTTTCGAAGCTTGCTCCAGTTGACGTAACAGTTCATCGATTTTTTCGAGCTCCTCTTTGATTTCGAGAGCCTTCGGGATCGTCATCGATTCGTTGCCGGTGAAATCGTACTTCGTGGCAAGTTCTTCGATGTTGTGTTTGTCACCCATCCGTTGCCCCACTTGGAGCAATCCACGGGCAAGGGAACCGTTGTCGTCACCGGCTCGATACCAAAGATGCTCGATCAAGTACGGCTGCTGCTGAACGATGGCTCGACGGTAAGCGGCATCCATTTCTTTGGGGACGCGCAGATTCTTTGCCGTTTTCTCGAACGCCCGACGTGCCTTCTTTTGAACGGTTTGCGTTTCGTACGTCTCAAGGATCTTGCGTTTCCGCTGCTCCAACATTGCACGAAGCATGTCGAGGCTCGGACCCAGGCCTGCAATCTGACTTGGATCCAAACGAACTGCTCGTGCGAGTTCTTCTTCACTCAATTCACGATATTGGCCATACATCAAAGCCTGCTCGAAGGCGGGCGAAACCAAATCGGGCGGCGGTTGAGTTGGAGGCGGAAACTGAGTGGGATCATACTTCTGGTAGGCATGAATGATCCCGCCGGGTCGATAGTTTCGCGGTGCCGGACGCTTTGAATCAGAACTCATATTCGATCTTGCCGTGTCGTTGACTTCGACTGATGCGGTCCATGCTGTACAAACCAGCCAGCACAAACTCCACACAACTTGCCCGCACCGCCTCGTTCTCACTGGCGTTCACTTCGAACGCTAAGTCCCAGGCCGGTGGCACGTGCTTTAACCGTTCGGCGTAATCACTGCTGGGCAGCAAATCTCCGACTTCCACGCGTGCCCCACCGCGAAAGATCTCGGCGATTGCACCTAAACCGTGCTCCTCAACGTATTCGTTAAACACCACTTTGATCGCTTCGGCGGTCACGACATCCAACACCTGTTTTTCGCTCATCTGGTGCGTGCCCATCAGATCCAATTCCAGCTTTCCGAGAGAGCTGGAATAGAGATGACCAAAATCACTGATTCGAGGAACAGCAGGCTGCTCGTTGTGGATAATTCCGCGCTGGCGGGCAGACGCAATCAGCGTACGAAAGTTTGCGAGCGAGAATCTCGCCGAGACACCCGACGCGTGATCGATGTACTTGCTCTTTCGAGCCTGATTGGTAATTTCCTCAACGATCTGATACATGAAGTACGGCACTTGAACTGGATAGTCACCGCCAAGATCTTCGCCGACTTCTTGCTTCAAGATCTCGATACCCTGATCCCGTTCGGTTGGGTAGTGCGTTTGCACGATGGATCCGATGCGATCCTTTAACTGCGGAATGACTTTTCCGCTTCGATTGTAAGTCGATGGGTTCGCGGAAAACAAAATCATGACGTCGAGATCAAACTGAATGGGATAGCCGCGAATTTGAACGTCACGTTCCTCCAAAATATTGAACAGTCCGACCTGCACGAGATCGTCCAATTCAGGCAACTCGTTCATCGCAAAAATGCCACGGTGCATCCGCGGAATCAGACCAAATGACAGGGCTTCCTCAGCGCTCATGCTAACGCCTCCGGTCAACTTCGCCGGATCGATTTCACCGATGATGTCGGCGAATTTCGTTCCAGGACTGAGACGTTCTGCGTAGCGATGCTGACGATCCCACCAACCAATCTTGATATCTTCGGGATCGTGATCGGCGATTAATCGCTTTCCAAGTGCTGAGATCGGATGGGTCGGGTCCTCGTGCACGTTCAGATCGGGGTGATCGATGAATGGAATCCATGGATCCAAGAAGCGAGTCAACATCCGCATGATGCGACTTTTTGCCTGACCCTTTTCACCCAAAAACAACATGTCGTGACCGGCGAGCAACGCCAAATTGATCTCGGGAATCACGGTATCGTCATAACCCACGATCCCCGGAAACAATTCCTCCCCGGCAGCCAACATGCGAGAGAAGTTATCCCTGACTTCTTGTTTGACCGATTTGGATTTCCATCCGCTATCAATCAATTCTTGTAAGTTGGTTGGATGGGGAGGCGCCGTAATGGCATTCATGCGTGCAATCCTGAACGAAGGTCGAGTGACAGACGGTTCCATTGTACGAGGCCGACCAATAACCGGCACTCTTTCCACGGGCGCCCGATCGACCATCAATGCTGGTATCCGGCAGCTAGTCAGCCAGTAACAAGAGGACGACGCAGATAGTCTGGAAGACGCCTGACCTCCGCGCGGATCGAGCGACTCACTTCCAGCTTTTCCAACCCGCTTGCTTGGGGTAAAAGAGCTTCCAGCATCTCGATGCCGTGTAGACGCATCGAATCCTGTACGCGACCTGACGCGCGATTTGCCGCACTCAGCCATAAGTCGGCGACTTCTTTTTTCTCTTGCACGCTCGCAGCTTCGTCCAGCGCCAACTGTCGACGCGCGACACTGGCTAACCGTGAATCCGCAGCCTCCGTCAGCCAAGGCAAGCCGACGTCCCAGCGCCGCAAATAGAGACAGTAGTATCGTCCCATCACACCCCAGCGATTCCTCGAAGGTGATTTAGGATCTGCATCGGTCGCTGAAGGATCCGATGGACTGACCACCATCAATGATAGACTCTCCGCTTGTTCAATCGCTGTTGCCAGCGCCCTGAGTTGCCGGATCGAATCTTTCTGATCCAGAGTTTGAGCAGAAGTCATAAGAACCTTCACGATTTCGCGGCTGGCTTCAAATGATTCTGCAATCAACAACTCGTCGGCGAGCGGCATCCCATGGCGGAGAAGATGCTGATGGGTTTCAGGCAAGACCGCGCGTTCACCTGCGGTCGAGAAACTGCTCGAGACCAATTCGTCCAAAGGCTGCCCAAATCGCTGCGCGAGCACTTGTAACTCGGTGCGGACACACAACGGATCATCGACTAGCCAGGACAATTCGGCGATCATCAGCCGGCACGTCCAGTCGTTCGTGGATCCGCGTTCGAGTGTATCGGTTTCAAGCCGAAGGATCTCGATTTGTCGGCTCGCCTGATCTGGCAAAGAGACGCGTCGGAGTTCAGGAAACTGATCCTCCAGCGCTTCCCTTGCTCGCTTGACCTCCTGACGTGTCGGTCGTTGAAAATGAGAATTCAGCTCCTCGGTCGGGACGCCCTCTGATTCTTTGGTCGTTGTCTTCGAAGACCATCGCGGCGGCATGATCGGTGCTAAGTCGGATGAAGTAAAAGCCAAAGCGCGGTCAATCACATCAGATCCGTCAGACTCCTTCGGCTCCGGCGTCGTAAACTCTAAAGGCAATGAACGGAACTCGGCACGGTCCCAATCATTAAACCCCGGACTCACAACGGCAAAAGGTCTATCTGTATGATGGCGTTGCAATTTCAAATAGGTCGACCACGCCACCGCGCAGACGATCACTACAATCGCAGCAGAACATGCCAATAGAATGCGTCGAGAATGGATCCCACGCGAGGAAAGTTCCAACGGGCGCTCCGTCTCACGAAGACCCTGCGAGTCGGTTTTCCATCGATCTCCTGGCACGTCTTCGTGCAGCATCGAGTCGACGAACGTATCGTCTTCCGGTCGTTCAAAATCGAACCAATCATCAATCTCTAACGCATCCGGCTCGACAACAGCTTCGGGTGCGAAAGCGGCATCAAGCGATCGCTGAGTTGGCGAGGCTGCGAAAGGGGTTTTACCTGCGGTTCGAAGGGCGAGAGGCAAGATCCGCCCAACACGTGTTCGTGCTTGCTCGTTGTCGCGTCGTCGGGGATCAAGCAGTCGATACGCCGAAGTTGCGACCCGGGACAGTTGCGCCTCGATCTGAGGATCAGCCTTCTGCAGATTCTGTTCCGACAGTGGCTTTGCATTGCGAGCCGTAGCCAACCGGATCACTGCGGTTCGCGTCTCATCAGGACGGATTCCTAACCGACGGAAATCCTCGAGATCGATCGTGACACTTGGTTCGGACACGGGTTCTTACTTGTCGCGCTAACTACACACTCGGTGGGAAAGGGCAGTGGGTTGGGGAAGGGTAGTGCAGGGCAGATCAAAACAAACAGTCTCAGTGGATTGGACACGGTCGGCCGACGTAGGTTCCCAGACATCGGGGTTTCGGCGTGAAACTCAGCTCAGACGTTGCAAACGTCGAACGCCTCCTTCAGCGATGCAATTGGGTCCTCGGACGTCGGGAGGAATTCTTGGGCGATGAAGCCGTCGTATCCAGTTTCCATTATCGCTCGAATCACCGCCGGGTAGTTAATTTCTTGCGAATCATTTAATTCTCCGCGGCCAGGATTTCCGGCGGTGTGATAATGGCCCACAATCTCGTGGTAGCGGCGGATATTCCGGATCAAATCTCCGTTCATAATCTGGACGTGGTAGACATCAAAGAGCAGCCGAAAGTGGCTCGAGCTCATTTCACCCACTAATTCCGCACATAAATGGAGATCATCGCCCCAGTAACCAGGGTGTCCTTTCATCGGATGAGAATCATCCACGCTGTTGAGATGCTCCAAAACCAGACCGACGTTTTTTTCCTCCGCATAGGAGATCACTTTCTTCCAACAACGGAGACAGTTCTTTCGGGCGGCCTGGTCAGAGATGCCAGCCTGTGACATGCCCGTAAAAGTGATCACATTTGGAGCCCCATACTTAACGGCCAGGTCGATGCCTTCACGTAGCTTCGATTCCACTTCCGCATGGTTCTCCGGATCCAGCGGACCTTTGGCAAATCCGTGGCTGCTGACCAACGAGATCTTGAGGCCCATCTCCGTGACTGCGTCGTAGTGTTTCGATGGAATTCCCTCAATCGCCTCCAATCCAATTCGTTTGCATTGCTTGGCTAACTCGATTGGTTCGATGGGTTTGAAGCACCAACCCATGACGGATTGCCGAACACGACCGCCGGCCGTTTGCACGGGCGATTCACCAACATCTTGCGCAAACGCTTGACCCGCGGCAGCAGTACCCGCCAACAACAGATTGGAAGCCATGAATTGACGACGCTTCATCGGACAGCCTTGTTAGAGAGAGGATTCACGAACCGATTGTGGCACATCCGTGGTGCCACTGCACGGTCCGGCAAACCAATGTCATTCAATTCCAATCGGAATCGTCTCTCAGTCAAGGCGTCGCGGCGACGTTGGTTTGAATCGCCTCGTTTGCTCACTCATCGCGAACAATTCGAACGATATTCTGCTGCCACTGTAAGATCAACAGAATTGAACTCAGCAGTGAGGACGTCAGTTGGGAATTGACACGGACATCCAGAAGGCGCGTTTGCGATCGGCACGTAGGCGAACATCTTCCAACAAGAACTCAATCGACCCGTCAAATTCCGCACGTTCGGTACGTGATCGGTAGCGAACGACAATCGGCTCCGCCATGTCAATTCCTTCCTGCGGTCTCAGCATGACATGGAATTGCTCGGTTGGGCCATCACTAATCCGAATCTGATTCCCCTGTCCAATCGACGCTTCAATCTTTCCGGCGCGGATGCGTTTAGCTTGTTCCCAAAGAATTGGGTCAACGGGAACGCCTGGTTTAAGATCGCCGAGTTCTAACCACCAATAAAACTGATCCCCTTTTCGAATCGTTGCGGCACTGATCTCACGCGGCGGATCTCTTCGCTCGTGAGACGGAAGTTGCATCCATTCAAAGATACGCGGGATCTCATCGTAGAAGTACTCGCGCCCTCTTCCTCGATACATCACGACCATCGCATCATGATTGAACGACATGTAGTCATCCAAGATCGATCCATTGGCACGCAGGCCATCCAGCTCTCCCATCACCATGTACATCGGAACGTGGCGAGAGTTCGGTTCGTAATGCGGAACAGTTTTAGCTGGCTTGCCGCTGATCGCGACCATGCCTGCCCATAAATCGGGATGGGCGAGGGCGATGTCCCAAGCAGCTGTGCCACCTTCACCATGCCCCGTCAGGAAGATCCGATCTGCATCGATGGATGTTCGGCGCATCGCATCACGCATGGCGACGAGAACACGCTGGTGTTCCTTCGGTGTGTATTCGTAGAGTCGCTGATTGGGTCGAGACCAAATCGGTGCTACAACGATAAAGCCATGGCGAGCAGCATGCCCCATGCGGACACCAGCGTCCGCGTCATAGGGTCCCGCCCACCAATTGATCTGATTCAGAGGATCACTTCTGGATTCGTGAAGTGCGATAACGCAGGGATACTGCCTCAGCGGGTTGTATTCTGGTGGCAGCTGCACTAGGTAGCGTGCTGTTCCTGTATCAACCGCGAACATGCCTCCAACCGACTGACTCTCGGAGCCTTCCGGGAACGGCTTCACCGGCAACAACAGCGGCAACATGCGATCCACATATTCCGGCTGCGAACCCTCCAAGTTCCTCAGGGTATCAATGATTTCCTTGCGACGAATATCATCGGCGTCACCGAGATACTCGGCGACCAGATCACGAACTTGAACCAGAGAAATGGCAACGCTCAGGTTTTGTTCTCCCGAACCGGCGCCCATCAACCAGCCACTGACAGCCAACGCGACTCGATTCTCAAGAGCGATCGTTTCGGAGGTCCCCAGGCGAGCGTAGTCGCTCAAACGTGCCAGAGTATCGGGTGACAATCCAGCCGCCATTTCTTCAAGGATGCTTTTCAATGATTGTGCCTGAGCGGCATTTAATTGAGTAACTTGAGATCGAAGCTGCTCTACGAGCTGTCCGATTTGCTCTTCTTGATCGTCGATCCCTTTCCGCGCGTCTTCAACTTTGATTCGGGTGATTCGCCCCACAGCATCGAGTGGAAATCCCGACAGAATTCCGCGAGCGAGTTCGTATTGACCAGCTTCAACCCGCATTTCTGCTTCGTCCAGCAACTGCAAACCCTGTCGTTCGGTGAGCGCGGCGAGCTGTGGCTTAAGATCCTTTTCATCTGGAAAGGCCTCAATCGTCTTTTCCAACGATGCTCGAGCATCATCAAATCTTTCAGCTGAAATGTAGAACCTCACGACCTCCAATCGGTCATTCAGGTCCTTCATGTTCATACGACGCCCGAAGACCATATTCAGATCCGAAGTCGCCAGTGCACTCGTCGCGACTCGCATGTCCCAACTGAGCGTTGGCTTGCCCTTCAGTGCTTTCAGCTTGGCGTAACGTGAGGTGATTTCCGTAATGCCCTGAACGACTTGAACGGGGCCCTCGGGACCACTGATCGTTAACACCCGGCGTCCATACTCGTTGAAGGGCGAAATTCCCATGATGCTGCCCAGTCCACCGACCGCTTTGCCGCCAAGGGGTTTGGGTTGCCAGATTTCTATGGGCCTTTCCAGATCATTGATTTGCCGGGTGTTCGCCACCATACCCTTGCCGTGAACATAAATGCGTCGCAGGCCGTCATCGATCAACCAAATTGGACGCACGTTCATTTGATTCGCTGCTGCAGCGCCGAAACCCTCTTTCAATGAGGCAATTTCCGCAGCGGAACCTTCGATCACTAGTCCGTTTCGAAACTGAAACAACTGCTCGGCTTGGCATGGATGGCAAACGATGCCCAGCATCATCCCCGCGAGACATGCCAAGACACCGTTTCGGAATCTGCCATTCATGTCGCTCGACCAAATGTGAGGAGATCTACAGCTTGTTGAAAAGATCGACGCAGGGGTTCAACGCTCTCCTGAACGGTACGAACCGTTGGCATCGTTTGAGCAATCCATTGCCCAGGCTCGACCGACTGCCACCACTGATTCGGATCGATTCCCAATTGACTCGCCGGCGATGGAATGCGTGATTCCACTTGAGCAGAAGCGGCTGGGTTGGGTGACACTTGTACCGTCGTGAAGCGTTCCCGCTGGTAATTCCATGTGAGTACGATCGCCAAAGCGATGCCGGCTGCCAGAACCGCGATGCGTGACCAAGAGTTCCGGTCGGCCGGTTCTTCTTGCGATACCAACGGGGTGATTCCATCAATCTGTTGCCAAATCATCAATTTCTGATGGCAACACTCGCAATAGGATGCGTGAGCTTGCAACGTCGCATCGTCGGCAACCGATTCGTGTCGATCCAAAAGTTCGTTCATGCGGTCTTCGAAGCGATCGCAGTTCATGATGCTGCCTCCCTTCGTGCGGTCTGACTTCGTACAGCCTGACTGGCCGCAAACACTTCACGCTGCTGCAAGCGGCGAATGATACTTCCGCGGGCCCGGTGAACCCACGTCTTCGCCGTCCCTTCCGGACAATCCATTTCCGCCGCTATCTCCGCGTAACTCAGCGAGCGATGATGAAACAGCTCAAACGCCCTGCGTTGGCAGGATGGCAATTGCGTGAGAGCCAGATCCAATTCCTCTCGTAGCGTCTCAGCAGCTTGATCCTGACACACCTGTTCACAAGGAGGATCGGCAACGAGAGCAAACGGTTGATGCGATTTCTTTTTCGCCAACAGAGACCGGCTACGATTACCAGCGATCGTGACCAACCAGGGCTCCAAAGGACGATCGGGGTCCCAGCGATGAAGGTAGCGAGCAACTCGCGAGAACGTCTCCTGCGTCGCATCCTCTGCATCCTGTCGATGACCAAGGATTCTCAGACAGACCCGGAAAACCAGCTCATGATGACGCTGGACGAGTTTCGCGAATGCGTTCTCATCGTTTTGATGGAACTGTTCAGCGAGCAGAGCGTTGGATTCATTCATCCGCTGATCCTTCGGAACAGATGGGAGTCGCTTCAGAGGGTTACGAGCACTGACGAACGGTCGGTGTTAACGGCCACTGAAGAAACGTTTCAAGGCATTGTCAGCCGCGTCGCGTGAATTGTCCGTGAGTGATTTCTTAACGCCCGAAGGAAGCTTCTGCGGCTTTGACTTTTTATCGGGGATCCGACGCTTCGAGCTGTCATCCGCAGACGAGTCATCAACCGACAGTTCCGTGCTGTCTGATGTGGAGGACTCAGAGGTTTCATCCGAATCTTCGATGTCCTCGACACGAAACTGCCGCGTCTCGGGGTCGGTCATCTTTCGGACGCGATCGATTTGGTCGGCTTCATCTAACCAAGCGCTGACATCGACGGCTTCAAATCGACTGTCATGGGAACCCGCTTCCACGGTGCGTGCTGCCGCGTCACCGACGTCCGCAACTTCTGGTTTCTTGGCAGCTTGCAAACCATGCTCGATCACAATTTCGAACAGGAGCTTGCCGACTTTCAACTGATCACCAGCTCGCAACACTTTTGCTTTGTCGACCGGTAAACGTTTTTCGTTGACGAAGGTGCCGTTACGACTCTTCAGATCCTGAACGAGCACGCGATTGTCTTTAAGCACGATGATGCAGTGCTTACGACTAACCGATTCACTCTTGGGTCGCAGTTGGCAAGATTCACTGCGCCCGATCAGAAACTTTTCGCTCGCGATGCTGATTTCTTTTCCTTCATGGCTGCCACTAAGCACCTTGAGCTTTATCTGCATAAATATCACCCATCGATCAAACGACGCCGATTCAGTGCCCCAAGAGGCATCGGCCGCGAATACGAGAAAAGTCAATGAGGCGGTTCCCGATTGGGCTGCCGCCGGCCACTTCACGCTGCACCACTATGGTGGATCGTCTTGCCGTCAAAAAAGTTATTTGCGGGACACTTTCCAACACGTCCCACAATCCAATTCTATGCAGATTGTAGGCAAGAAGAATCCTCAATGGAGAGAATTCACGCAACATCCGGCATTTGTTACGAGGAATTCCGAGTACCCACCACCCGCGAGTGCTAGACCGTCGCGTTAGATACGGGAATTCTTAACGCCGTTCATACCATTGCGGAGAGCCAAACTTACTTTCGCTGATTCGCTCCGCGTGCTTCCGCTCTTCCGTGGAGATCGGATGCGGTTCCCAATCCCAACCCATCCGCTTCGCGATGCCCTTTGAAACCCTATCCGCGATCTCGGCAACGGGGATGAAGTGACCCGTGAGTTCACCGATCCCGGGGAGCTGAGGTGACCATGGACTGCTCCGCAACAACAGACTGCCATGCTGCAGCACCGCGCCTCGCGACTTTCGCTGCGCACTCCCAAGGATCTTGTAACCGCTGACGATCAGGTCCTCGTCCGTTCTTCTTTGGAAGCACAGGAACGGATCGTTCGGCGAATCGCTGGTTGATTGACCGAGCATACGAAATGGGACGGCCGTGACGCCGAAGGCCTTCAGTGCTGCTGCGATCACCTTATGGACCTGGGAGTAGAGCCTGCGTTGGGAACCACTGGTCGGTTCGATCGGCAAGAAAAGACTGTACGTCAATTCATGGTGATGCACGATCGCTCCACCGCCGGTGCTGCGACGGACGGCATCAATGGAAAGGCTGTCTTGATGCGTCTGCCGATCGCCACGCTTTTGAAAATAGCCGAGCGATAACGTCGGTTCACACCACGTGTACAAACGTAACGTCGGAACGCGTGTATTGCCTGTAATCTCCAGCAACGCCTGATCGATCGACATGTTCTCAACCGCATGACCGGCAGCCAGCTGGATCAATCGAGCTGATTGCATGTGGCTGTGACCGTTTGCGAGGTGGCGCGACGGAGACGCTCTACGTGTCCCGCGAAAGAAACACACTTGGCTTGCGTCGCGTTATTGAGACTCCGCGCACTGTTTTTGATAGGCGGCATGGTCGAGCAATTGGTCGATTCCCTCTTCTCCGCTGAGCTTCACTTTGACGATCCACCCGAAGTCATAAGGGTCTTCGTTTAGCTTCTCCAGCTGATCGGGTAATTCGGTGTGAACCTCGATCACCTCGCCACTGACGGGACTATACAGAGGACTGACAGCCTTGACCGATTCAACTTCCCCAAACTCCTCACCTGGCGATACGCTTCGTCCAACTTCGGGAAGGTCCATGTAGACCAGATCATTTAGTTGCTCGATGGCGAATGACGACACACCAATCGTCGCCACGCGTTGGTCACCTTCGCCTTCAACGTCGACCCACTCGTGTGTCGTGGCGTACAGCAATTTGGATTCATCACGCGACATATCAGGGCTTCCTGTTGAGGGATAAGGCTGGCTCGAGACGGGTTTCCAGTTCGAAACTACTTATTTGGGCGTTTATAAAATGGCAGAGACGTCGGTGTCGCACGAACTTTCTTGCCGCGAATATCAATTCCAAATTCCGAATTTTCGGCATGCTCCATTTGGACGTACGCCATTGCGATGGGTTTCTCGAGTGTCGGAGAGGGTCCTCCGCTGGTGACCATTCCAATCGTTTCTCCATCGAGACTAAGCACCGGGCAACCGTTTCGGGCTGGTCGTTTGCCTTCCGGCAACAAACCGATCCGTTTTTTCGCTGGACCGTTTGATTTGATTTTCCTCAGGATGTCGTCGCCCACGAACGAGCGATCGTCCAAGTTACAAGCGAATCCTAGTCCGGCCGTAATCGGATCTATCTGCTCATCCAGTTCTTGCCCGTACAACGGCATACCGGCTTCCATGCGTAGCGTATCACGTGCGCCGAGTCCGGCAGGTGCAAAACCATGATCGCGACCTGCCAACATCACGTTTTCCCAAACCCGCGGTGCGTCCTCGGCGCGAACAATCAACTCAATCCCATCTTCGCCGGTGTATCCGGTCCTGCTGACAATCACTGGCTTAGAAAACTGCTCGGTGATCGTCGCGCGGTAATACTTCAAGCGATTGGGGTCGAATCGAAAGAGCTTTCCACAGACGTCTAAAGCTTGCGGACCTTGAACCGCGATCATCGCGGTGAGTTCCGTTCGATCAGAAACCGTCACGGTTGGAAACTCTGAGAGATGCGGTTCAAGCCACTCAAGAATCTTCGCACGGTTCGATGCGTTGACGACCAACAAGTGGTAACGCTGACCGGAAGGCGTCTCCAAATGAGAAACCAGGACGTCATCCAGCACGCCACCATCCGCGTTACACATCAGGGCGTAACGAACGGCACCAACGGGTAAGCCTGCGACACGTCGCGTCAGCAGATGATCCAAGAACTGTTCGCTGCCCTCGCCGTCGAAACGGATTCGCCCCATGTGCGAAACATCAAACAACACCGACTTCGTTCGACAAGCCTCGTGTTCAGCGACGATCGAGGAATATTGCAATGGCATTTCGTAGCCAGCAAAAGGCACCATTCGCGCCCCGGCGTCGCGATGCCATTGATCCAGGGGAGTGGTTCCCAGCGTTTGACTCATGATCGAAGTCGTTCGAGTGAATTGGAGCGAATAAGATGCGTCAGTCTATCGCGACCGACAACCTTGGTAAGCCCGGGTACAAACGCTCGTTGATTTCGAAACGTGACTCGCAGCCACACACGCGATTCCTACTGAATCCGCCGTGTGAACATCGAATAGACTGACGGTATGAAGGCTCCATCGATCGTTGAGTTCAGCCCGTCCGGGGATGCTCTGGGGAAGTGGTGGTCCTACGAACCGGACGGCAGGATTTTGTGCCAGCTCTGTCCACGCGCGTGCCGCCTCAAAAGCGGCGACCGCGGGTTTTGCTTCGTGCGGCTCAACCGCGATGACAGAATGGTCTTAGACACCTACGGTCGGAGCACCGGGTTTTGCATTGACCCGATCGAGAAAAAACCGCTCAACCATTTCTTGCCCGGCACACCAGTGCTCAGTTTTGGGACAGCCGGATGCAACTTGGGATGCAAGTTTTGCCAAAACTGGGACATCTCAAAGAGTCGTGAAGTCGCCCGCCTTAGCGCTCGCGCAATGCCGGATGAAATCGCCAACGCGGCGGTTTCGACAGGCTGCCGCAGCGTCGCTTTCACATACAACGATCCGATCATTTGGGCTGAGTACGCTATCGATACAGCTGCCGCCTGTCATGAACAGAACATCAAAACCGTTGCCGTAACCGCTGGCTACGTTACCGAACGCGCGAGAGCTTCGCTTTTTCATTCGATGGATGCGGCCAACATCGATCTAAAGGCATTCACGGAGGACTTCTACTACAAACTGACGAACGCTCACTTGGATCCTGTCTTGGAAACCATCCGCTACGTCACGCAGGAAACCGATTGCTGGGTCGAATTAACCAACCTGGTCATCCCGCAAGCCAACGACGGGGCTGATGAGTTTCGTCGAATGTGTGACTGGGTGATCGAAAACGTCGGCCCCGATGTCCCGATCCATTTCACCGCGTTTCATCCGGACTTCCGAATGCGAGACCGCGGACCGACGCCGCACGACACACTTCTACAAGCTCGCGAAATCGCAGTCGAATCGGGTATCCGCTATCCGTACGTGGGCAACGTGCACGATGTGATTGGGCAGAGCACCTACTGTCCGAAATGTGGACAATTGTTGGTTGAACGTGACTGGTATCAGCTCGGACGATACGAACTTGTGTACAACCAATGCGGTCATTGCGGGTTCGAAATCGCGGGTCGATTCGAAGCAAAGCCCGGTGATTGGGGTCCCCGTCGACAGCCGATTCGCATTGAAAGCCAACCGACTCAAACGTCCCATTCGCTACCCGTCGTGACGGACACATCCAAGACTCACCAATCCCAAACGCTTAACAAGGGTAAGGCTATGGCATCCGTCGAAAAACAAGCATCGATCGATGCCCTCACGGGTGAGCAATTGCGGTTAATTCAGCATGCGGCTTGTGGATTCGTTTCGGCCTGCGTCCAAAACCAGACCTTTAGTATTGAATCAGCGCTGGGTGAATTAGCGCGACAACCAATCGCGGGAATCTATGTGACTCTCAAGCGGGGGGAAACACTGCGTGGATGTTGCGGCATGCAAGGATCGTCGGTGCCGTTGGCGCGTGCTCTGGCCGATGCAGCAACACGCACGGCGAAACATGACCCGAGAATGGCACCGATTGCTCCCGTCGAGCTTCCTCATTTAACGCTCACCATTTCCATCCTCGGTCCGCCTCGGCCGATCGAAGCGAGTGGTGAAGATCGCGTCGACATGATTGAGATTGGACGGCATGGACTGAGGATTCGTCGAGGCAAGAATGTTGGCCTGCTACTGCCGGTTGTGGCGACGGAACGATCGTGGAATGCAAGGCAGTTCCTGGATGCGGTTTGCAACAAAGCGGGTTTGCCACCGGGTAGCTGGCTAAGCGACGATTCGGAAGTTGAGTTGTTCGACGGCGTCAGCTTCGGCGCACCAATGCAGGTGTTAAATGCGTCACGAGATGTGTCGATCTATACCGCGGACCAACTACAAAAGCTCCGCGACTGGGTGACGTACAACGTTTCAGCACTGGAGACGGGTGCAACGCCATTCTATTACGCGACCGATGTCAGCGACACGAGTGTAAACGGCATCGCTTTGCGTGTTACCCATCTACCACGGGGCACGAACTCAAGTTGGTTGCAGCTCAATATCCGCGAGGGGTTACCACTGCAATCGACGCTCTTCCAAATGACACAAACGGCTGCCAGTGCTCTCCGTGGAATGGGACCGTCCAATGAATGGAGCATCGATGTCGCTGTGTTGTCGACGGTCATCCATCACGGAACGGATACCGAACATGATCTGGAAAGTGTCGATGGCAAAACGCGATCCCTGATTCTGATGGACGGCTCGCGTTGGTCCATGTGTTTCGATCAGTCATTGAATAATGAAATGCTTCTGCAAAGGGCACTCCAATCGCAACCCTTCCGCACCGGAAGCACAATGGTCTATTCGGCCGTCTGTGAGACGACCAGTCCGTCATTGGTCGTTTCTTGGGGACCTCGCGGCGAAAACACAATTTCGACTCGTCCTCCCGCTGTCGCGGGCAAGTTCTACCCCTCGGCAGACACTGATCGAGAGTCGTTGGTGGACCAGCTGCTGAGTGACTTGCCTCAAACGGAACGGCAATCTGTATCTGCAGCGATGGTTCCGCATGCTGGACTTCAATACTCAGGTCGCATTGCCGCGGATGTGTGGCGTCGCATCCAATTGCCCAAGAACGTCTTGATTATCGGTCCAAAACACACACGGGATGGTGTCGATTGGGCGGTTGCTCCACATGACGTTTGGAGTTTGAGCGAAACGGCTCGAATGAATGGAAACGTTGAACTTGCCAAGCAACTCGCTGTCTCGATTGACGGAATGGAATTGGATGCCGCGGCCCATCGCGGAGAACACGGAACCGAAGTCCACCTTCCGCTGCTTTATCGACTCGCGCCGGGCACACAGGTGACTGCGATCGCGATGGCGGAGGCTCCGATCGAAAGCCTACGCGTCGCAGCGAATCAACTGGCCGACTGTTTGGCCGCATTGGACGATCCACCGCTACTGGTGATCAGCAGCGACATGAATCACTTTGCCGACGAAGAAGAAAATCGACGACGGGACAGGATCGCACTCGAACTTCTATCCAAAAATGATCCAGCAGCGTTGCTAAAAACTTGCGCCGAGCAAAACATCAGTATGTGTGGCCGCGTACCCGCGGCACTCGTCCTGATGACGCTGCATCACTTGGGAAAAACCGTTCAGTACCGCGAGACTGGATACGACACCAGTGGCACGATCACCGGTGATCGATCAAGGGTAGTCGGCTACGCCGGTGTCCTGTTGTAATACGTCGCTCGATGGATCAGTACAGAAGACTCCAAGCACCTCTTACGCTCAAATTCCCATTCCTGATGAAGGCTTAACATGACCGATCAAGTGTTGATCATTGTTGGTGACGCAACCGAAACACTGGATACGATGTATCCTTATTACCGTTTACAAGAAGCTGGTTTTCAACCGATCGTGGCCGCGCCTGAAAAACGGCGTTACCAAATGGTGATGCACGAAGTGAAACCGGGTTGGACGATCACCAAGGAATGGGAGGGTTACACGATCGACGCAGACATCGCGTTCGCCGATGTCGATCCTGAACAATACGCTGGCATCTTGTTCAGTGGCGGAAGAGCACCGGAGTACATCCGGTACGACGAAGACCTCGTCCGAATCACACGCCACTTTTTTGAGCACGACAAACCGGTCGCAAGCGTCTGTCACGGCGTTGAGATTCCCGCATATGCCGACTGCGTTCGCGGACGCAAAATGGCGACCGTCCCCAAGTGTAAATTTGACTTGGAGGTGTGTGGCGGTACCTTCGTTGACGAGCCATGCGTAATCGACGGGAATTTAATCAGCGGACGCACCTTCCACGACAACGGATCGTACGTTGGACCGTGGATCGAACTGCTTGAAAAAGCGAGAGTCGCCGTCTGAATAAAATCAAAACGCGGCGACTAGACAAAGTTCTCAACGATGCCCACACCCTGAATACCCGCCTCGCGAAGCCGATACGAGTACTCGTTGATCATCCGAGCATCCGTTCGAGCAGTGTCTCGAACAACGATGGCCGTATCAACCGAATCAGCAAACGCCAGCACAGCCTGCGACATTTCTGCAGGTCCGTCGACAACGACCAACTCGAATCGGTTCCGTAGAGCTTTTAACAACTGCGCAACTTCTTCAGCGGTTCCTGCTGTCGGACCGTTCGGCTGCATTAGAGGGATCAGTGTCACGCCGTCTTCGACTGCATGAACAGCGACTTCGCTAATCGGCAGACCCCCGCGGATCGTATCCACCCAGCCGTATTGAAGATCGAGCCTCAAGTCTTCAGCAAGCGTCGGTTTTTCCGTGTCAGCGTCAACAAGCGCAACTCGAATGCCAGCAGCCGCCGCCGCCATCGCAATTCCAATGGCGATGCTACTGCGTCCTTCGCCAGGCTGGGCACTCGTAACGAGCACACTGTTGAGACCCGTGTTGACGGCCTCACCCATGCGTTCAGCTATTTGTTGGAACAACTCGCCATCAAAAAA
Source organism: Planctomycetota bacterium (assembly GCA_039179795.1). GTDB lineage: Bacteria > Planctomycetota > Planctomycetia > Pirellulales > Pirellulaceae > Rubripirellula. The sequence goes on from JBCDEM010000005.1 coordinate 196,213, forward strand.
CAGGTCCGCTACAACGCGAGGAATATCGAAGACATCGACTTCCCAAACAGGTTGAAAGGGCAGGAGCGGATTGGCCCTCGTGTGTGACTTGGGCGGTTGAGCTTGAGCTGAATCAACCCTTTGTTCGACTCCAGCGTAAGTAGACGCGCGGGTCTGCTCCGCAGCACTCGATAGCGTCTGCTGTTCAACGCTTGGATCGCTGACCGATGTCTCTTCTTGTTGTGAAGTCTCCGATGCGACTTCCAATGAACGCTCGGGATCGGCAACGGTTGCCGAGTTACTTTCGGGAGCACCCGAGATGCTCTCCAAAGGATTCGGGGTTGACAGTTTTGAGACGTCAAAATCAACGGGTGCCGCTGCGTAGGCAGTGTGAATGTGCTGCATCGAACCGGCGTAGACCGTATCGATCTCGCGCTCAGGCTGAGTCACTTCAGGCTCAAGCGGCTCCTCCGGAATTGAGGGCGTTTCCGTCAACGTGGCATGATCGATCGTCGAGGATTCAGATGTTTCGGTGATTGTCTCGGGCGCAATCTGCTCGGGCTCAGCGTGTTCCGGCTCAGCTTGTTCGGGCTCAGAGTAGTCCGGCGTATCGACATCAGACGTTTCATACCCTGGCGCGTCGTACCGTGGCGCGGCCTGTTCCGTCTGCTTCAAAACCGGCGTCTCGATCTCCACATGGGGTGACGGAGCCGATTCGTTCGGTTGATCCGCGCGAGCGTATCGGTCATTCACTGTGTCGACCCAGACGTGGGTGGACTGAACGACAGCTTGATTCTGGTAGAGCGATCCCAGCTGATCAATGACCATCGGTTGATTCAAGGCTGCCATTCCCTCGTGAGGCGCTTGCTCATCGATGTTCGTCGATTTTTCAATACTCGTCGATTCATCGATTTCGCCGTCGATCGGTTCATTGACAACCGGTTGATCAACACGCAGAACGGTCTCGCTTGCAGCATCACTGGGAGCCTTAGGAATCGTCGAATTCGCGTCCGATGCCGGACGAGGCTGGACTGCTTGCGATCGAGTTCGGCTGCGTCGCGCAAATGCCTTTACAAATGCAGAGTTGGTCGAAGTCATGGTCAGTTGCTTCTTGCGTAACGTGGGTCAGCTTAGCGGCCAGCATCAAGTGATGGCGTGGGAGAACTCTCGGGCTTGGGCGGCATATAGTCGAGAAGATTTTGCAGCGGATACGGTGTCGTCGACAGGCGAGGACGCGATCCTTGTGGCAGTGGCTCGAGCAAGTCTTCCAAGGCACTACCAAGATCTGGCTTACGACTGGATGCCGTCTGCGCCTCGACCGATGCTCCAGGAAAACCGCTTTCTCCAAAGGAGCCTTGCATCGTGCCAGGCATTGATTCGTAGTCTGGTGCGTCCAGCGTTACATTCACCAGATCTTCCGATGACATGCTTGAAACAGACGGATCCGTTTCACCGTCACTTGATTGGTTTCCTGCGACGATCTGTTCGCGGTACTCGGGCATCATCATCGAATCTGCGGTGACATCCGGCATCTCGACCATGTCGCCCCGATCAAATTCGATCAGGTCGCTGTGCCCTGCCAAATTGGATTCGGTGTCGTTCTCTTGCCCGTCACGTCCCGTAATCAAAGCGGCGGCAACAACCACCAATAAAAGACCGAGAACGATTCCATGCGATCCGATCGACTCACTCCACGATCGACCCGCAGGAGCATCCGGGATAGGACGCGGTGGAATGCGTTTCGTAATCGGGTCATCGGTTGGTTTGGTTCGAAGAGATTGCTCGTTGGCTCGATCCAAATCCTCGTTCGGATTGACAGCAGGCTCGGGCGGTGCTGGTGGAGCTGGAATCGAGAACGGATTTCTCAGCGATTCGTTCGCCAGCGTATCGTTGTCTGTCGCTTGATTTTCGAAGACGCTCGCTGATTCGTCCCGTGGAAGAGTCAGTTCGACCCGCTCAACGGTTGTTTCGTCGTCCTGGTCGAAGGGTGTTGAGAAATCAGATGATTCCGCCGTGAACTGGGTTGTTCCGACTGGCTGATCAATGGGTTCAACCGGGCGCGTGTTTTCAGCCTTTGGCGAAACGTCCGGATCAATTGTGTGAATCGGAGTCGAGACCTGCGGTTTGTCCGCAGCCGGCTGGGGCAGCGCCGAATCTTTGGTGCCGATGTGATCCGTCGCTTGATCGCGAAGACTTGCATCGGTCGAATCACGACTGCCCGCCACCTGCGGCTTACGGGCAAGTTCCGAGCGAAGACTGGGAAGCTGGAACAGGGTCGGTGGCAGCACTTCCTTCGACTCGACTCCCTCGGAGACGTTGTCTTGGCTTGCCTGCGTCGGGTCGTTCCCGTCCTGAGGCCATCCTGGCGCGACGGTCATGGGAGTTTCCTGTTGTTCGATCGAGAGGCGACAAGTTGCCGACACAATCCTTGCAGCGGCGAACCCGAATTCTTCACATCCCTCTACATCGGAAGCAAACTTTCCGATCTTTAGGGATCTGCTGGATAGCGAAAGCTAGACGGTAGGGCAAGATGGAATAGCCAAATCAGCCATTCCGGCAGTGCCGCAAGAGTCGCCTGTGAATGGCCGGCAAGGATGCCCGAATCATCCAAACCCTTGATATATCAGCGCCGAAAACACGCTGAACCCTTGAAAAACGTTAGTTCGGGTTGTGATTTGGCCCGTTCAAAAGGAAGATAAACCGGCATCAGAGGACTGGAATTGGCGACCCTGCCGGCTCGCCATGATTCTTTTTCAGCCTGTGAAACCGAGCGACGTGAAACCCGAGTCAATCATGCTTCACCCCGAATCCACCGCCAATGTCCTTTCGCATCTGATCCGCGAGCGAATTCTGCTGCTCGATGGCGCGATGGGGACGATGATCCAGCGGCTTCAGCTGGATGAGGCGGCGGTTCGAGGCGATCGATTCGCGGATCACAACAAAGATCTCAAGAATTTCTCGGACATCCTGTGCCTTACCCATCCGGAGAAGATCACCGACATCCACCGAAGCTACTTCGAAGCCGGTAGCGATATTGTCGAAACAAATACGTTCGGCGCGTCCCCGGTCGGGATGGTCGAATTTGACTTGCCGTTGGATCTGGTGGACGAGATCAATCACGCAGCCGTTCATTGCGCCCGGAAAGCGGCGGAAGAGTGGACGGATCGAACGCCAGACAAGCCACGGTTTGTTGCCGGTTCCATCGGCCCAACAACCAAGCAGACAGCAATCAGCACTCGCGTTGATGATCCGGCTCATCGCGACACCACCTTTGAGGAGATGCGTGATAGCTATCGCGCACAGGTCGATTCGTTAGTTGCGGCGGGCGTCGACATCCTCCTGCCAGAAACAGCGATCGACACTCTGAATCTCAAGGCATGTTTGTTCGCGATTCAAGATTTCTATGATGCGGGCGGACGACGTGTCCCGGTTATGGTCAGCGGAACGTTTGATAAAGGGGGTCGCACATTCGTCAGCGGACAAAGTGTCGAAGCGTTCGTGACGTCACTCGAACACTTTCCCATGCTGTCCATCGGGATGAACTGTGCTCTGGGTCCCGATGTGATGCGTCCGCACGTTGAAGAAATGTCCAAGGCAACGGACTTACCCATCAGTTGTCACCCCAACGCCGGGTTGCCGAACGACATGGGTCAGTTTGACCTGGGTCCGAAGGCAATGGCAGACATCGTGGGCGAATATGCAGACAACCGGTGGATTAACATTCTCGGTGGTTGCTGTGGCACAACGCCTGACCACATCCGAGCAATGGCCGATCGCATTTCGGGCATACAGCCGAAGCAAGAACAACCGGGCCCCGTCTGGACTCGTTTGTCCGGACAATTGCCAATGGTGATGCGTCCCGAGATCCCATTCACGATGGTCGGCGAACGCACCAACGTAACCGGCAGCCGTAAGTTTGCTCGATTGGTCCGGGAGGAACAGTACGAGGAAGCTGTCGAAGTCGCACGTGAGCAAGTTCAGAATGGGGCGACGATCATCGACATCAACTTCGATGATGCGTTGCTCGACGGCGTTGAGGCGATGACGCGTTTTCTGCGTTTGATTTCCGGGGACGAGGTTGCCGCATCTGTTCCCGTCATGATCGACAGCAGCAAGTGGCAGATCATCGAAGCCGGCCTAAAGAACGTCCAAGGCAAAGCAATTGTTAATTCAATCTCTTTGAAAGATGGCGAGCAAGAATTTCTGCGACGAGCCCGATTGGTTCGCCAGTACGGTGCTGCTGCCGTCGTCATGGCATTTGACGAACAGGGCCAGGCTGCCGACGAGGACAACAAAGTACGTATTTGCAAACGGGCCTACGACTTGCTCGTAAACGAAGTTGGATTCCCGCCCGAGGACATCATTTTCGATCCCAATATTCTGACCGTCGCCACCGGGATCGAAGAACATGACAACTACGCGGTCGATTTCATCAACGCCGTTCGAAGGATCAAAGAGGAATGTCCGGGCGCTAAAACAAGCGGTGGCGTCAGCAACATCAGCTTTAGCTTCCGTGGCAACGATCGCGTGCGTGAAGCAATCCACAGTGCGTTCTTGTTCCATGCGGTCAAAGCCGGGTTGGACATGGGGATCGTCAACGCAGGTCAACTGGAGGTTTACGAAGAGATCCCCAAGGATCTCCTCGAGCATGTCGAAGACGTCTTACTGAATCGGCGTTCCGATGCGACCGATCGAATGCTTGACTTTGCAGAATCCGTTCGCGGCACCGGCATGAAAAAAGCCGGCGAAGATCTCGCGTGGCGCGACGCTCCCGTTGCTGAGCGGATGCAACACGCGCTGATCAAAGGCATCGATAAGTTCATCGTGGAAGACACAGAAGAAGCACGCCTCCACTTTGATCGCTGTCTGCAAGTGATCGAAGGACCTCTAATGGATGGAATGCAGGTCGTTGGCGATCTCTTCGGTGAAGGAAAGATGTTCCTTCCCCAGGTGGTCAAATCTGCACGTGTAATGAAGAAGGCAGTCGCATACCTCGAGCCATTCATGGAAGAGGAAAAACGTGCCGCCGGTTTAGAAGGCGCCGCTGCCCGTGGCAAATTTCTAATCGCAACAGTGAAAGGCGATGTTCACGACATCGGTAAAAACATCGTCGGCGTCGTCTTGCAGTGCAACAACTACCAAGTGATCGATCTAGGTGTGATGGTCGATAGCGAAACCATTCTAAGCGAAGCTGCAAAGCACGGCGCTGACATGATCGGGCTTAGCGGTTTGATCACGCCCAGCTTGGACGAGATGGTCCATGTTGCTAGGGAGATGAAACGTCGACAGATGTCGATCCCGCTGTTGATTGGAGGCGCAACGACGAGTGCTAAGCACACGGCCGTCAAGATTGCACCGGTCTACGATTCGGCAGTCGTTCACGTGCTCGATGCCAGCCGGAGTGTTGGCGTCGTTGAGCGACTGATCAGTGATGACCTTCGAGAATCGTTTTTGAAGGAAAACAATCAGATCCAAACACAATTGGTCGCTGGCTACGAAAGTCGAAAACAGAAGCTGATTCCCTACGAAGACGCACTGAAGCAACGATTCACATGCGAATGGGATCAGGTGGATATCGCGAAGCCAGCCTTCACCGGTGTCAAAGTTCTTGAGGGAATCCCTATTGAGGAAATTCGTCCATTCATTGACTGGTCCCCGTTTTTCCTCACATGGGAATTACGTGGAAAGTATCCAAAGATTCTGAATGACGAAAAACTCGGTGAGCAGGCCAGAGAAGTCTTCGATGATGCGAACCGACTGCTGGACGAGATCATCGACAAGAAATTGCTTACCGCAAACGCCGTTTATGGATTCTGGCCAGCAGCTAGTGATCGTGACGACATCGTTTTGTATACCAACGAGGAACGCAACGAAGAACTCAGTCGGTTCCATTGCCTCAGGCAACAGTGGGAACGACGAGGACAACGCGACTTCCGCTCACTCGCCGACTACATCGCTCCGATCGATTGCGGTCGTGAAGATTACGTCGGAGGCTTTGTTGTAACCTCCGGAATCGGTGCCTCGGAACTTGCCGATTCGTTTAAAGAGAGTCTGGACGATTACCGCGCGATCATGGTGCAAGCCGTTGCCGACCGTCTTGCCGAAGCATTGGCCGAGTGGATGCACAAACGTGCAAGAGAAGAGTGGGGCTTCGGTCAGTCCGAAGATCTTTCCAATGATGAATTGATCTCGGAACGATATCGCGGTATCCGTCCTGCGGCCGGTTACCCTGCATGCCCCGATCACACAGAAAAGCGAACACTCTTTGATCTTCTTAGTGCAGAGCAAAACGTTGGCGTCGAATTAACGTCGAGCTTTGCGATGACGCCTGCGGCATCGGTCAGTGGACTGTATTTCTCCCATCCGAAAGCAAGATATTTTGCGGTTGATCGGATGATGAAAGATCAGATCGAAGACTATGCGCGTCGAAAAGGCATAACGATCGAAGAAGCCGAACGCTGGTTAGCACCCAATCTTGCCTATCAACCGGAAGATTAACGAGCTTGGGCAAGTCATCGCCTGCATTCACGCAATCGGGCCACTGTCATGAAACGATTGGCTCGAAATTGTGCCATTGGTAACCGCCGGGTAGTTCGGCGCGCGGTGCGAATTCCAAATGGATGACGCGCCGATGCAGGTCAGTTTTTGGATCTGCCGCTCGACTTCCGTGAACGAGTAACGGACGCATCACGAAGATATCACCAGCCGCACAGTGAATCGTTTGCGTCTGTGTAGCTTGATCGGTTGCCTGCCCGTCGGATTCCAGATCCAAATGTGAACCTGGGATCACGACCAAGGGACCATTGTCGTCCGTCATCGGATCCAAGTGCAAACGGAGCGTCAGCATCTGCGAAAGCAGCTCCGTGCTCGCTTGCACGTGTGGCACGCCCGCTTTGCGGGTTGGCTTGGAAAACGGATCCGGCGGATCAATGTGTTGAGCGACGGAAATGGTCTGGTCTCGATGCAGTGCCAACGCCCAACCCTTGCCGGGCGGTTTATCAAAGTAGAGTCCGCGCACCAATCCGGCCGCCTTGCCCAAGTGCTTGCTGACAAAACGTGACACCAATTCTTGATGTGCCACGAGACGCCAATCCTTCCAAAGCGACAGCAGATTCCGACCACCAACAATGACACGCGATGTTGCGGTCGCGGTCGAGCCATCAATTGCGGATGGGCGATCCTGAAGCAGAACGCTCTCCAACTGCTCAGCCATCGTTTGGCAGGCGGATATCGGCAAGACTTCCCGGAGAACCGTGTAGCCTTTGCGATCCAAGTCCATGGCGGGCAATCCAAACGTCGAAGGAGAGAGCGAACCTGTGTTGTGTTTGATACCTCTTGATTGTAGCCGGATTCTATTTCTCGCCTTATTCCGGCCGGCCCGCCGCCATTCATGGCGACCGTCTTCAATTTCGACGGTGTTACCGCAAGCTCATTCGTCGATGCGATCTCTCGTCGCACGTAACGGCTCGCAGTGGTTCGTGACATCGCTTTGGGCCCTGCGCTGACCGCTGTTCTCGTCCAACTTTGAGGACAGCAATTCTCTCCTGGCCACTGTTCAGTTGGCCTCACATGGATATGTTTTTTGTATGGAAATTTCATCAGATCTGGCCGACCGGTTGATGCGTTTGGTTGTTTCACCGGACTATCGGCCCAGCAAACCCAAGCAGATCGCCGCGCAACTGCACCTACATCAGGACGAGTACCGTCAACTGCGCCGGGTGATCAAGCAATTGGTATTGGAAGGCCGCCTCGTCTACGGGTCGAACCACCTCGTCATGAGCGTTGGTGCGTTGGGTGGTCCCAGCGATCGTTTACGCGGCACGTTTCAGCGTGCGATGGGCGGCGGCGGATTCGGCTTTGTACGACCCAATCATGCGGAGGACGCGGACAACCCCGAAGACATTTTTATCCCCCGCGGATTGACCGGTGGAGCCCTCGGAGGTGATCAAGTCGAAGTCAAGGTTCGTCCCAGTCGTCGAGGTGGCAATGAAGGTGAAGTCGTCGAGGTGTTACAGCGTGCGCGCCGCCAATTCACCGGAACCTTCCAGATGGTTGACGGAAAGCCAGCAGTCTTTTTGGATGGCACGCCCTACGTTGAACCGGTGTCCATCGGCGATGTCCGCGGTATTCCCCTGGACAACGACGACAAAGTCTTCGTCGAGCTAGTCGACTTCCCGCTCGATGACGGAACCGGTGGCGAAGCGGTCATTTTGGAACGACTGGGAAGCAACAAGAACCCGGCGATCGATACCGTCACCATCATGCGTCAGTACGGTCTGCCCGAGGGCTTTTCCGATGACGTCATTAACGACGCGCGACAACAAGCCGACGCATTTCAAGACGATGTTGTCCCCGCTGATCGACTCGACCTAACCGGCAAGTTGACGATCACCATCGATCCATTTGACGCTCGTGATTTTGACGATGCGATTTCATTGGAACGAGAGGACGGACGCTGGAGACTGTGGGTGCACATCGCAGATGTTGGTCAGTTCGTTCGTCCCGGAAGCCCGCTGGACGAGGAAGCGAAGAAGCGTGCAACGAGCGTTTACTTGCCCGATCGTGTTGTGCCTATGATCCCAGAGATCATCAGCAACCACTTGGCTAGTCTTCAGCCGGAACGAATCCGTTTGGCCAAAACGTGCGAAATTGAGTTTCTGGATGATCTCACAATCACGCATACGGAAGTTCACAACAGTGCGATCCAAAGCGACATGCGGTTGAATTACGAGCAGGTCGATCAATTTCTGCTTAACCCGGATTCGTTTCACGAAAAATGGGGTTCCGAAATTTGCAATTTGCTAAGTCTGATGCATGAACTGGCGATGAAGATCCGAAAGTCTCGCTTTAAACACGGGGCACTTTCGATGGACATGCCAGACATCAAACTCGATCTCGACAAAACAGGCAAAGTTAAAGGTGCGTTTCGAGTCCACCACACCGAAAGCCATCAAATCATCGAAGAGTTCATGTTGGCCGCCAATCAAGCTGTCGCCACATGGTTAGATGATCTCAAGTTGAATTACTTGCATCGGATCCATCCACCGCCTGAGCGGCGAAAGCTAAGGCAACTCGGCAATTTCGTCAAAGACCTTGGCCTAAAAATTGAGTCTGTGGAAAGTCGATTCGAGATTCAGCGTGTTCTCGATTCTGTTGCCGGAACATCACTCGAGGACGCCGTCAACTTTGCCGTCCTAAAGAGCATGAGCAAAGCTGTGTATGGACCTCACGTGGAAGGTCACTATGCGCTGGACATGGAGCACTATTGTCACTTCACTAGTCCGATCCGCCGTTATCCAGACCTGACTGTCCATCGCTTGATTGATCGACTGCTCGATCGCCAGGACACTCCGGACGAAGCTTTCGCGACGCTCGTCAAATTGGGTCACCACTGTAGCGATATGGAACGAAATGCCGCGGCCGCCGAACGTGAGCTAATCGAACTGAAGTTGCTTCACTACTTAAAAAAGCACATTGGCGAGTCGATGGAGGCTGTGATCAGTCGCGTATTTGCAGATGGATTGCATGCCCGCTGTACCAAACTGCCCGTGGACGGATTCGTTCCGATCACGACCCTACCCAAGGACAAGTACCGGTTTGAACGTCGCGGTCAGATGATTGTCGGTTTCAAAGACGGCAATCGCTTCCGACTGGGTGATCAGTTAACCGTGAAGATCGCCAAAGTCGATTTGCAGGACCGACAACTCTATTTTGACGTCGTTAAGAATCACTCGTCGAAGATCGGGCTCGGCTCGAAACAAAGCAGTGAAAGCGTGAAATCGCGTTACAAAGGCAAACGAAAGAAAGATCGACGGGACAAGCGGAAACGGAAGAATCGGCGATGAGCGCCCTCTGACCGACCTCGGCAGCGCATCGATTTGAGCACAGCGATCGATTGGACTATGATCCAAAAGGAGGCCGTAAGACGTTTGCCACAAAGTGGTTGCGTTTGCAACGCGGTGCTACCACAAGATCGGTACACTGTATGCAGTGTGATCGCATTGCTACCCAGGGGGGTGGTCTTCGTTACACGACTGATCCAACAACGCCGCAACAAGAGATGCCGCGATGAGAGTGCTCGCTTTCTTCATTACGACCCCATTGATTCTGTTCGCGTTCGACAGCTCGACGCTTGTTCACGCCGACGATACTGAGACCGATGCCGAAGCATCTTTTTTCACGCTCGCTTCACGCTACGAAGAGGCGGTGGAGACATTTGAAAAGACCGTCTTGAAATCGCGTGGGATCGATCGCGCGGATAGGTCTTTGGTCAACCGATTTGACATCGCTGCGGGTCGTTTGACGAAGGCTGCCAAGAAACCACGATCCATCAACCAACTCTATTATCGACTTAAAGACGTCCTGAAATTGCAGGCCGAAGTCGAAGATCGATTCTTTACCAAGTACGCACTCAATCGCGATCTTTTTAACTGCTGGCAACGCTTGGATTTCCAGATGATTCTTTTCTGGAACAAGTACGTTGTTGAGGTTGAGAATCCAAACCAATCGAATACCGTGCAGAGACTCGGAACCAGTAACGCTCGCCGCAACCGTTACTTTCAGTTCGATGATTTACCGGCCAGCCTACGAGCCGCGCCGGTCGGAACCATCATTGACCCTCGGTTTCCTAGCGATCGATTCAGCCGAGACACGACACCTCAGTGATCGGAAACGCGTTAGACTGACAGACTGAGTCTTCGAACCCAGTCTTCATGGTTGTCTCGTGCGTAAACTACTCGTTCTCATTCTGTTGGCACTGATCGCCGCAAAGGCAGCGGCAGTTGTTGCGCTTGGCCCGGTTCCCATCGAGCGAGACGCAGCTCAGTACTGGAAAATGAGCACGTACGTAATGGGTGGCGACTGGCTGATATTTGCCGAACCCGTTGCGTATCGCGTGCCTGTCTATCCTTGGTTTCTTGCGATCGTGCGAGCTCTGGCCGGACCCTATTCGTTGCCGGTGATCGTTGGTTTGCAAACCGGCATGATGGTCATGTCTCTGCTATTGGCGGGTTTTATTGCGACGCGAATCACGCGTCTTCCAAGCGCCTTGGTTTGGACACTGTTGGTGGCGTTGCCCATCACTTCGGCATTCTCGTTTAGCGCCGCTTTGCTGACAGAGTCTCTCTTCATTTTTTTGTTGATGTTGCACCTGTGTACGGTGCTGCATTACGACGACCGTCCGACAGGATGGCGCGCCACGTTGTTGGGTCTGACGTTCGGACTCACGCTGCTGACGCGTCCAATTATCTTGCTCCTTTGGGTCGTATACATCCCGCTCTTTCCTTGGCTTCAACGGCGTCGGAGGAACCGCGTTGGGAAGAACGTCCCGCAACCCGGTCTCATTGGTGGCTTAGGACATGCAGCCTTAGCTGCGGTCACCGTCTGCGCGCTCGTCGCACCTTGGGTGCTTCGCAACAAGGCGGTCTTTGACGAGTATTTTTTAACCGAGTTTGTTGGCCGTAACCTGTGGGTCGTGACGTTCCAGGATGGTTCGGGGGCTGGATTGGAATTCGAGACGACCGAGGCTAGCGAAGAACTCGAACGACGTCTCAATGCAGTGGCCAGTACCGACGACTGGCGTCTCACCTGGACCGTTTCAAACGCACTCGTTCAATCGGGGCTCCGCGATGATAACGTTGACCGTTTAATGCGGCGTGTCGCCATGGAATCGATCGACACGAATCGAGAGATATTTGGGAAAAAGGCTGCGAGGCGTATCATCAACTTTTGGCGGGCTGCTGCGACGGAATTGCCTCCTCAGGGCTCCAAAGGAAGTTATCGACGTCAGTTCATTTGGAAGTACGATATTCCGGTGATCGAGAAGATAATTGATTACCGGCTCAGCCAATCGGTATGGTTGAACACCGTTGTGACTGGATTGATCGTCGCGGCTGGCTTGATCTTGTTGTTCAATTCTCCTTCGCGTCCGTATGCTTTTTGGATCTTATTGGTTTTGGCATATTTTTCAGTGGTCACGGGTATCTTTGAGATTCCCGCTTATCGCTATCGCATCGTCGTTGAACCAATCGCCGCCGGATTGGCGGGGGCTGCCATCGCAGTCTTGATCTCTCGACGTCGAAAACCAGCCACCGTCGTGCCCAGCAATTGAATTGAGATCCTATTTTTGATGGACGAAGAGATTGAACTCTCAGTGGTCATGCCCTGCTTGAATGAAGCGGACACGGTGGGCATCTGCGTAGAAAAAGCGATTCGTTCCATGGCGGAAAATGGAATTCGCGGTGAAGTCGTCATCGCAGATAATGGCAGCACGGACGATTCGAAACAGATCGCTGAATCCCTAGGCGCAAGGACGATTGATGTATCCGAGCCCGGTTACGGAGCTGCCTTAATGGGTGGCATCGAATCGAGCCTTGGAAAGTTCGTGATCATGGGCGATGCGGACGACAGCTACGATTTTTTGGAAGTGCCCAAGTTCGTGGAGAAACTCCGCGATGGAAGTGATTTGGTACAGGGTTGCCGACTTCCGCGCGGAGGTGGTCGCGTTATGCCGGGAGCCATGCCGTTTTTACACCGTTGGTTTGGAAATCCGGTTCTTTCCTGGCTTGTTCGCCAGATGTTTCGAATTCCGATTCACGATGTTTACTGCGGCATGCGCGGATTTACCCGCGAGCTTTACGATCGGTTGGATCTGCGTTCACCAGGAATGGAATTTGCCACGGAGATGATCATCAAGAGCGGGCTGCATGGCGCTTCGATGGAACAAGTTCCGATTACGCTGCACCCAGATGGTCGGCAGCAGCATGGCCCCCATCTGCGAACATTCCGTGATGGTTGGCGAACGCTTCGACTGTTCTTGGTATTCAGCCCGAAGTGGACGTTTCTGCGTCCCGGTATTTTGCTGATCGCCATTGCGCTGATCGGCTATGCCCTTGCGATTCCGCAAGTTCGCATTTTCGGAGCCGCTTTAGACGTCCATACTCTCCTGGTTGCCAGTCTGTTCGGTTTGCTTGGTTGGCAATGCATCCTACTGGCAAGCTTGGCCAGAATTTTTGCCACGCGCGAAGGTATGATGCCCCCAAGTGCACGGCTGGAAAGAGTCACCGTGGAACGTGGGCTGGTCTTTGGGCTGATCATGTCAGTCATTGGCATCGCGTTGATTCTCGTCGTTGTCACACGTTGGTGGCAACTTGACTTTGGAAGACTGAACTATCCATTCACCATGCGATTCGTTGTGCCGGGTGTCACATTCGTTGCCATCGGTTTTCAGACCGCGATGGCCGCGTTGATGGCAGGTGTCTTGAAAATGCACAAACGCGATCCTTCGCAACGCGTTGAGGCGTCTGATCCATCCCAAGAGAGTCACGCAGTGACATCCTCGACATGATCCGTCTCATCGAGTGGTTTCACGAGCATCAAGTCCATCGCAGACGCGTCCGCGTACTCGCCGACTGCATCGCAGATCTACTTCCCGAAAACGCAAACGTACTTGATGTCGGCTGCGGTGACGGAGAGCTTGCCGCAGAAATTTTGCTGCGTCGACCCGATGTGATAGTGCAGGGCATCGACGTTCTCGTGCGCGAAGACACGGCGATTCCTGTCCACGCGTTCGATGGTCAACAGATACCGTTTGATAACGGTCGATTTGAAATCGTCATTTTGGTCGATGTACTCCATCACACCGAGACTCCGGATCAACTGCTCAGAGAATCTCATCGTGTTGCGAACGCGGGTATCGTCATTAAGGATCACAATCGGCAAGGATTCGCTGCCCAATCAACGTTGTCCTTTATGGATCGTGTCGGCAACGCTCGACACGGGGTCGCTCTTCCATGCAACTACTTAGCCCCGCGCGAATGGCAGGCGCTGTTTGAAGCAACGGGCTTGCGCGTGCACCGAACGATTGAAAAGCTCCGTTTATATCCCTGGCCGCTTAGCTGGGTTTTCGAACGGCATCTGCATTTTGTCGCGTTTCTGAAATTGGAGACGCCGTTGAAATGAACCCGTCAGATGAAAATACTGCCAACATCATTCGACACTTGCAGTCGGGTCAAATCTGTTGTGATCCGCAATGGGAAGCTGCCTACGAACGTTTTGAGACCCAAGAAGAAGAGATTGCCAAGTTCACGCGTCGCCTGGTTGACTTTGGTTTCGAAAAGCATTCGAAGGACATTCGCGTGGCCGAAGTTTTCTGCGGACGCGGCAACGGCTTAATCGCGCTGGAGCGGCTGGGATTCACAAATCTAGAGGGGGTCGATCTCTCTGAGGAATTGCTGCAAAAGTACCAAGGCACCGCTTCGCTTCATCTAGCGGATTGCCGATCTCTGCCATTCGATGCGGCAACTTTGGATGCAGTCATTGTCCAGGGCGGGCTGCATCACCTGCCGGTAATCCCCGATGACCTAGATCAAGTCTTGCAGGAAATATCGCGCGTCCTGAAACCTGATGGAAGGTTTTATGTTGTTGAACCGTGGCTAACACCGTTTTTACGTTTCGCTCACTTCGTCGTTGAATCTCCGTGGGTGCGACGGTGGTACGCCAAAGGTGACGCATTAGCTGAGATGATCGAACACGAACGCGAAACCTACGAACAATGGTTGGGTCTCCCTTCCGAGATTCTTGATTTGTTCGCTAAGTGTTTTCGAATCGAACGGCAAAAAATCGGCTGGGGAAAAATCATGCTGATTGGTTGCCCGAATCGTTCGCTCGGCTAAACGGGGCTAGCCTACGCAGAATTACCCGATCCGCCCACGGATACGTGACAGCGTCACACCAGTGGTTCAAAGGTCAAATCAAAAGCGTCCGCGACAGCTGCGTTCGTCACGTTACCGCGGTGAATATTAATGGCCTCGCGCAGTGGTTCCGATTTGGCAATCGCTCCATCGACACCCATCGACGCCAAACGAATGACCCATCCAAGCGTTGCGTTGCAGAGTGCGAACGTGCTCGTCCGACCTACGGCGCCGGGCATGTTAGCGACGCAGTAGTGCACGACATCGTCAATGATGTAAGTAGGATCGCTATGTGTGGTCGGTCGAGTGGTTTCGACGCAGCCACCCTGATCAACCGCAACGTCAATGATCACGCTGCCGCTTTTCATACGCTTTAAATCCTCCGCGCGGACCAATCGAGGTGCGACGGCCCCAGGGATCAGCACAGAACCGATGACAAGATCCGCGCGTTCGAGCTGCTCAAGAACCGTGTGTCGATCGCTGTACAACATATTGACGTTGGCCGGCATGACATCGTCCAGGTATCGCAACCGATCCAGATCGACGTCCAAGATTGCAACGTCGGCTTGGAATCCAGCGGCAATTCGAGCCGCGTTGGCTCCGACAATACCACCACCCAGAACGGTGATATGTGCCGGGGCAACGCCGGGAACTCCGCCGAGCAGAATGCCACGTCCCATCTGCGGACGCTCGAGGAATTTGGCGCCTTCCTGCACGCTCATCCGGCCTGCTACTTCACTCATGGGCGTCAACAACGGAAGTCGGCCACTTGAATCACGCAACGTTTCATAAGCGATACATGTGGCCCCCGAGTCGCGCATGGCGACGGTGAGTTCGTGACTGGCGGCAAAGTGAAAATAGGTGAACAGCAATTGACCGGAACGAATCTTGGCGTATTCCTCCGGCTGTGGCTCTTTCACTTTGATGATCAACTCTGCCTGAGAAAAAACATCCGCGCTCTCGGGGATCAACTCCGCTCCTGCACGGACGTAGTCTTCGTCAGGCAATCCGGAACCGAGTCCGGCACCCGTTTGAACCAAAACGCGATGGCCCCGAGCCACTAGTTCCTCAACTCCGACAGGCAGCATCGCGACGCGATACTCGTCCGTTTTCACCTCAGTCGGCACACCAATGATCATGCAATTGCCTCGTCTTGTCTTTCGGAATAATGGACGTCTAAGGGGCGTGATTCAGTCGACAATAATCCCAACATCGTCTCCAACCGTTCTTTCAACTGATCCAACAACGGGTCACTTCTGCCTTTGGGCGCTTTCTCTGCGGGCACCTCAATCGGTTCATCAAATTGAATGACTGCTTTGAGCGGAACCGTTGCATCTGCCTCGCCAAAAAACGTCTCTTGCATGCGCTGAATGGTTTCAACGATCCGCGTATCCGTCACCTCATCGGGATGCAGGTAGCAATCCGGATAGGATCTCAGGTCCTGCGCTAGCTCGGCAGCCGCGATATCGTATTTCAACCGTGTCTTCTCTTCAGAACTTGCGTCATCCGCAAAATACCGCGCCGCCACTTTTGTGCGAATACGACGTAACCGTTCCCTCATCGTGTCATCCTCAGCCGAATCCGTCGGAGAAGAAATCTCAAGCCTCGATTCGATCTCTTGCAACAAGAACCCGATTAATTCGTCACGCCGGGCGGGCAGATCACCGCACTTCACTTCACGAAAGTACTGCACTTCTTTAAGTGAGAGTAAAGCCTCTGCTAAGCGGACCGTGCGTTCCCAAATCCCTTGGTCAAGCGGCTTGAGCCAACCGAGTCGATCCTCGATGCGATGAAGTTGCTGATCTGCCCAAGGTCCAATATCTCCAACACACAAGTACTTGATGGCGATCGGAATCATCACGACGCGGCCACCCTGTTCTTTTTTGCGTCGACGCGATGCTGTACGAGAGATAAACGTCACCCCGTCGAGCAACGGTTTCAACACATCATTCGTCCGATTGGTTGTACCTTCGGGAAAGATGACCAACGGACGCTCAGCATCGGTAAGAATTTGGATCGCCGTAGATAAGGATTGGCGATCGGCGGCCTCCCGATAAACGCTGAAAGCACCCATTCGTCTGATTGCGAACGTGTCAAACGCCTTGACGTTAAAGAGATGCCAAGAAGCCATTGCATACAGATGCGTGTTGACGGCGCGAGCGGGCCAACCTAGCACCAAGGGATCCGCGTATCGACAGTGGTTGGGAGCCAGTAGTATCCCGTCACCCTTATCGACAGCCTCCTGAAAATGATGCAATCCTCGGCACTCATAATCGACGACCCCCTCGCTGCGACGAAGATAACGGTCCACCAGTCGGAAGCGTTGAATTGCGGACGGCCACCAGTTGCCGCGATGCGGCGGCACAAATTCGTAGGGGCGGTCTAATACGACGGTCATTTTGGATTCCCGTTCCTAGTGATTTCCATTCCTGGTGATGACCGCTGTGTCTTCACCACGGCGATGATCCGTGGACTGAAAATCGTGCGACAGAAGTTCGGTCGATCGAATGTCGATCCGATCCTCAACGTCGTCGCTTTCTAGCTACTGGTAATTTTCGCCAAAAAGAAACCGATGGCTAGGGCCACGACGAAAAGTGCAAAGACGAGCGCACCAACGAGCATCGGATCGAATCCGCGATTTTGGTTGCGTTTCAAACTTCCGCTACCGCGAGCCTTTTGTCTCGCGTCGGAATCGTCACCCAGATGCAAGCTGGAGGAACCGGCGGTTGCTGCTTCTCCGCGCGGAGCGGGTTCAGCCGGTCGCATTCCGACCCGAGAATTGGGTCGATAACCCGATTCCACTTGTAGATCGATGAAGCTTCCGTCAATCAAGTCAGGCCGTGGCTTCACGTCCACCAATCGCCCGCTATCACCGGACGACAACCCCTTGCCTCGAATCACTTCTTGACGGGCGTTCGCCAAGGTATCGTCATTCTTATTGGTAACGGTATCGCCTTGCCGCGTCGATGATCGGTTTGGACTATCAAACGAAATCGACGAAGAGAAATCTTCGTCATCTAGATCCGGCGCTGCACCCAGACCCGCGGTCACCTTCGCACCCTTTGGTACGGCAGCAGCAAACTTCTCCAGAACTTCCGCGACGTCACCAGCAGACTGGTATCGATAGCGGGGGTCTTTTTGGATCATCTTGACACAGATCCCTTCCAATTCGCCCGGGCAATCCGGAGAAAGCTCGCGAACAGGTTTCGGCATCTCGGTTTGATGCTTGGCAATCCTCTGGGCTAGTGTGCCATCGCTAAATGGAGGCTTACCGGTCAACAGAAAGTACAACGTGCAACCCAATCCATAGATATCTGCGCGATGGTCGACTGAGTGGCTATTTAATGCTTGTTCAGGTGCCAGGTAGTCAGCTGTCCCAAGAACATTCTCGTTGTTGGCAACCGTCAATGACTCTTCGTCTTCTGCGGCAACGAGCGCGAGGCCCATATCCAACAATCGAACAACGCCCTTGCTATCGATCAAAAGATTGGCAGGTTTGACGTCGCGGTGAATCACTCCATTGGAATGAGCATGTTCCAAGCCGCGTGCTGCCTGTCCAATAAGCTCTGCAGCCGTTGACGGATCAACCGGCCCGTCACGTTTGACTAACTGCTGCATATCGATGCCATCGACATATTGCATGACGATGTAGTGCACATCATCTTCATTGTCGATGTCGTAAGCCAAGACGATGTTGGGATGATTCAGCGAAGCGATCGCCTTGGCTTCCAATTGGAATCGCGCCAAGTAGGTAGCGTCCTTCACACGGCTCTTCGGGAGCACCTTGATAGCCCGCTTGTCGCCCATGCGACTATGCTCGGCCAGATAAACGCTGCTCATACCACCGGTGCCGATATGCCCAAGCAGCTTGTACTTGCCCAGGAAAAAGCCCTTGTACTTTCCATCGAGAAGTTTCTCGATATGCCACTCCGTCAGTAGCTTTCGCTTGACAAAAACCTGAGCGAGCTTTTTCGGGTTGGCAGGCAGGTCGCCGTCGAGCTTTTCGCGGACTTTGACGACCAATTTGTCCAGGTCGGAGGTATCGACCAAGCCACTTTTGGCGACACAATCGAGGAATCGTTCCGACGTGACCTTTTGCGACATGGGCTGCCGACCGTGACCCCATGGAGGTTTGGGCAAAGATATGTGAGACTAAAGTTAACGGATGCGGCCGTTAATTTTTACCGGGCTTTTGGTTTGAAACCAAACGATTTCGAAACGTTCCAAATTCCCCCCCACGAGTCTAATTTAATCGTAACCGATCAGGTTTGCGATGTGGATCATCCAACCGGTTTCGCCCAATCCGGTGCGTATCGATTGGATTGTCGTGGCTGAAGTGCCCGCGGCGGACGCGCGACGAGACGAGTTTTTTGAATGCAGGCGGATCTGGGAACGGCGACAATTGGGATCTTGGCCAAGTTTTGGCAGCCCGGACGCGTCAAGACTCGATTGGGGGCCTCGATCGGAATGGATCGAGCCGCTGAATTACACCGGGTTTTCGTTACGCATTTGCTCCACCAGCTTTTGAATGTCCGATCACGTCGGGTGCTTTGCGTGGATCCACCTGATTGCAGCCAGGTCATCCACGATGCACTTGTCCAGCAAAAACTCGAACGTCATTGGCAAATCACAGCACAGACGGCAGGCCCGCTTGGAACACGCATGCAGAATTGGTTTCGAGAAGAGCTGAGCCGCGAAAACACCTCGTGTGCTGTTTTGATTGGCGGGGACTGCCCCACCATCGGGCCAGAGGAGATCCGCAATGCGGTCGAAACCTTGGAGAAGAATGATGCCGTCGTGATCCCCGCCGATGACGGCGGATATGTCTTGCTTGGAATGAGAGGACCGTGGAGGGCAGGGCACGGCGGTCATGAAGCCCTCTTCGATCAAATCGCCTGGAGCACAAATCAAGTTTTGCAGCAAACCTACGAACGGGCTCGCCAAGCTGACCTTCGAATCGCCGAGCTCCCAGCTATGGCGGATGTCGATACCGAGGCCGATCTGCAAGAACTCCGAAGTCGACTGAGACAACTTGACGCATCGGTTCTACGGGACAACATCGATGCAGTGATGACCGAGTCGCTGACACCGGAACGAGATCCATGAACCGCAGCGTAACCGTTATTGGCGGCGGCGGGATTGGGTTAAGCATCGCGCTGGAAATGGCTCAGAGAGGGGTCGAAACATCGGTTATTCAGCGGGATCCAAGCTCGGACATTACCTCTTGGTCGGCCGCGGGAATCTTACCACCCGCGAGACTAGAGCAGGCGTTAGATCCGCTCGATCGACTTCGAGGCTTCAGCCACCAGTTGTATCCAGAATGGATCGCTCAACTGGAATCGACGACGGGAGTCGATTGCGGATTTCGGAAATGCGGTGGTTGGTACCTGGCCACATCGCCTGGCGAACGAGCAGCGATGGTTGGGATGACGGGCTATTGGAAAGAGCTCGGGATTTCGTGTCACGCGGTGTCGGAACACGAACTGGCCGAACGTGAACCATCATTGACTTCCTGGTCGAAAGGAGCCGAAGCGAGTTCAGCGTGGTGGGTTCCCAACGAGTGGCAGATTCGACCGCCGCATCTGCTGAGAGCTCTTCGCACAGCGTGCCAATCGAGCGGTGTCAAATTTCGTGACCGGACGGAAGTGGTCGACATCGCTACAAATGACGGCCAACCGCACTTGTTGGTTGGCGGGAACTGGGAAAAGTGCGACCAGGTGGTTCTTTCAGCAGGCGCTTGGTCTGGAAAAATCGCACGGAATCTTGGCATGGAGAAGAGTGTGATCCCCATTCGTGGACAAATGTTGTTGCTCAAGACGCCCTCCTCTTTGCTTACCAGCGTCGTGAATGTAGGTCACCGCTACCTCGTTCCGCGAGATGATGGATATCTGCTGGTCGGTTCCTGTGAAGAAGAAGTCGGTTTCGAGCAGGGAACCACGTCAGATATGCTTGAATCACTCAGGCAGTTTGCGGTTTCGTTGATCCCTGAATTGAAATCGGCGGAATCGGTTTCTCATTGGTCCGGGATTCGACCGATGACGTTTGACGGATTTCCGATGATCGGTCGCGTCCCTAACGAATCTTCGATCTATGTCGCGGCAGGCCATTTCCGAAGTGGATGGCATCTGGCACCCGCGACCGCCAAGTGCCTGGTGGCTTTGATGCTGGGTGAAAAACCCGCCGTCGATCTCATTGCGTTCGGTGCCGGAAAGAAACAAATCTGCGGCGACGCACCCACCCACTCGTACATGCGATGAATTCGATGCTCGACCCGACCGGCCCCTACACACTTGAACCACCGGGATCGATTCTGATCGTCGGTGCAGGTCTTTTAGGGATCGAAGCCGGTTTGTATGGGCGATTCCTCGGCTACGACATCCAGATCATCGAACAGGACACCATTGGTTCAAAACTGAGAGCAAGAGCGGAAGAGGAACTTCCAGTGATGCCGAATCGTTGCTTATCACCGTTGGCAGTCTCGGCCCTTCAAGCGCAAAGCGGTTCCGAGGTTCCACCTGTCCCACCGCTGAATTTCGGACAGTGGATCGACCAAATGCTTGTCCCGATTACGGAGTCTGATCTTCTGCACGGCCGAGTTCATACCGGTGTTCGTGTCACGAAGATCCAGCAGATACCAGCGGATCCAACATCCGACGATGAAACCTCGATCGAAGATGACGATTTAGGTGATGACGATGTGCCGCCCGATTTTCGCTTGATCGCTCAAGATGCCGACGCGACCCAACTGACGTTCGATGCAGAAGCGGTTATTCTCGCCGTAGGTGGTCCACCGCATTCGATTCAATTGGAATTCACTCCGCCGGTGGCGTACTTTCATTCGATCGGTGAATCCAATTCAGACGATTGGGAAACCGATCTCCGGAAGGGCTGGCAAGAAATAACGGCTGTTTTCGCTGAGTTGGGCGATCGGGCCGATTTGGATCTGTATCGCCCGCGTCGACTCTGATCCGATGTTTCCGATCATGACGCTTGCATCGATCCGTTTGCACAACGAAGCAAGTGTTTCTTTTTCGCCACTGACGTCTCCCCGTCACAACGTGATCTAGTTTTCAGAGACGAGTTGCAGTCGTTCGACATTGCTCGAACGCTGCACCGTTCCATCATGCGTACTTAATCGCGTGAACTAGCACGGGGAATCGAATGATCAAGTTGACTCGGCTCGACGGCGAGCCATTCGTCCTGAATGCGGATTTGATCCGTTACATCGAGCGACGCCCAGATACGTTCGTCACACTCACCAGTGGCGATCGAATCGTCGTTTCTGAGTCGATGGATGAAGTGATTCAAAAAGCGGTTGAGTATCAACAGCAAAAGCACTTCATGCCAATTCCGCGTCGCTCCGATGCTCAAGCATTTGCAGCAAGCCCTATCTCGGTAGCTACCGAGCTGACAGAACAGACACCGACCGAATCAACCTGATTGCACGTAAACCAAAATGGATATCGCTAGTATCATCGGGTTGATCCTCGCCCTCGGCTTGATCATCGCCTCGATCGCGTTGGGAAACGCACCCTTTACAGCCTTCATCGATATTCCGTCGCTGCTGGTGGTCGTCGGGGGTGCGATCGCAGCTGCACTGATTTGCTTCCCATTAGGAAGCATGTTGAAGTCACCATTGATCGCTTTAAAGGTTCTTTTAAACAAAAGCGAAGATCGTTTGGGGCTTATCAAGCAGATCGTAGAGTTGGCCGAAACAGCTCGACGCGACGGTCTGTTGGCGTTGGAATCCAAAGTCTCGGAAATCGAGAATCCGCTCGTCCAAACCGGCATCCAGATGGCCGTGGACGGAAGCACACCGGAAGTCGTTGAAGAAGTACTTCGCACCGAAGTCGAGGCGATCTCGAGTCGACACCGCGAAGGCAAGAGCATCATGGATCAGCTCGGTCGATTCGCACCAGCCTACGGGATGATCGGGACGCTGATGGGTCTGATCATGATGCTCCAAGACATGAGTGACCCATCGGGTATTGGTGCTGGTATGGCCGTCGCACTGATCACGACGCTGTACGGTGCGATTGTCGCGAACGTATTCTTCAGCCCTTTCGCCGAAAAACTGGGTCTGCTCAACCGCAATGAAATGATCAGCCTTGAAATTGCGATTCGAGGCGTGATGGCCATTCAATCGGGGGAAAGTCCTCGAGCGATCGACCAAAAGTTGCGAACCTTCTTGCCTCCGAAACAACGGGACACGGAATAGGCATGGAAGAAGAACAAGAAGAAGAAATGGGCATCCCCGAGTGGGTTGTGACGTTCGGTGACATGATGAGTCTGTTGCTGACGTTCTTTATCATGCTCGTTTCGCTAAGTGAAATTAAAGAAGAAGAAACGTACCAAGCGCTCGTCAGTTCGATGCAACGTCAGTTTGGTTACACGCGCACGCTGGAATCGCTTTCACCAGGAGAACAGCGCCCGCGAACAACCGCTTTCTCGGTGCTTGCGACGGTCGGTCGAGCAAAGAAGAAAGACACCGCATCGGGTGGCGTTCCAGAAAAAGCACCCACCGGTGAAGACCCAATGGTTCGTATTGTCCGTCCTGGACAGACGACGGCCGTTGGTTCCGTCGTGTTCTTTGAGCTCGGCTCCGATGAAGTCACTTCAACGGCAGATGACGTGATCAAGAGACTCGCGAACCAACTACGAGGCAAACCGCAGAAAATCGAAGTGCGTGGTCATGTCTCCGCCGAATTCGCTGCCCGAACGGAAGGTACCGACGAAGACGTGATGCTCGGTTTTCGTCGAGCGGCAGCCGTACGTCGCTTGTTGATCGAGCGCGAAGGACTAGACGCGGACCGATTTCGGATTTCGTCAGCGGGTGACAGCGAACCGATGAGTCGCACGGGACGCAGCAGCGCAATCGCTCGCAATCCACGCGTGGAAGTCTTCATGCTGGACGAAACCGTTGAAGATCTGCACGGGACAGCAGACGAACGCAAGGCCTCAACCATTCCATTGAATGACGCATCCCGGGAGAATCCCTGATGGCAGATGAGAATCAAAAAGAAGAGGATGATTCAACCGAAGAAGCACGACCGACTCGAGGTGGTGGACGGACGTTGATCATTGCCTTTGTATCGATGGTTGTATTGTTGGAAACGGGAATGTTCTTCTTTCTCGTTCCGAGCGCTGAACAAGTCAGCGCGCTCGCGGAAGCCAAACTGATCAAGTCGGTGCAGGAAGGCGAGGCAGCAGCTGAAGAGCAAGCACTCGACGAAAATGTCGTGAAAGAATTCGAACTGGGTATGTACGGAGAGACGTTTAGCCCAAATCACACCGAGCGTGTGTACCGAGTTGAAATCGAACTGTTTGGCACGTGCCGTAAGAAAAACCTGGAGAAGATGAAAACGGAGTATGAGGAGAAAGAAGGGCGATTACGGCACGAAATCCGAATGAAGATTCGAAACAGCGACCTTTCCGAATTGGAGGAGAACAATTTGGGCTTGCTGCAGCGACGGATTTTGACGACATGTAACCACTTGCTGGAAGACGATCTGTTGTTGAGCGTCGGCTTCAAGAGCTATCAACTGATCGAACAGTAGAATTTCCGGAACGCGTGTGAAACCCCGCGTGAAACATCCACGGATGGGATGAATTGTGGAAACGGTTGGGTAGAAGTACTTGATTCGTTATTGCAGATCTCTATCCAAGGAAGGATACCGAAGTGGCCGATCCCGAAGAGACACCAAATCCCGATCCGGAGGCAGCCGGGACCCCGAATCAAACGGGCGATGCCGACGATGCGCAGGCGGCAGATGCGGGTGGTGATACCGCTACGGCGGAAAGCGACGCGAACGCATCCTCTGGGGACAACCCGAATTTTAGCCAGGCAGATATCGAGAAACTGCTCGATGAAGCAACCGATTCTTTGGCAGAGGCCGCCGGCACACCGGTTTCTCCCAGCGCTTCGGCTGAGGCCTTCAGCCTGAGCGACTTAACGCCAGCCGCAGAAGAGTACGAGCGTCAGCCGATCGATCTGTTGGGCGAAGTGGAGATGGATCTCCGAATCGAATTGGGTCGCACCGAGATGCGGCTGGAAGAAGTGCTTCAACTTCGTAATGGATCCGTTGTGGCGCTCGACAAACTCGCCGGCGATCCGGTGGACATCTTTGTCAACGGACGACTCATCGCTCGCGGTGAAGTGTTGGTGATGAATGACAACTTTTGTATCCGCGTCACTGAATTGGTTGGCGCGTGAAGAATTCGCGAGTGAGCATCATGAATCGCATCTATTTTGGCATCTTGTTGTTACTGGCCTGCCGTCTGATCTGCGATTCACCGGCACAGGCTCAGAACGGGCTCAACCGGTCGGAACCACGCCTTGTTCAACGAACCTATAACTCCACGTCCATCGAGTCATCGCCACTGGTTGAAGCCACCGAGGTTCGCACGACGACAGCTGGCGGAAACTTCCCCTCTTTGAGCCCGAAGCAAGACGCTGCGTCGGGTCAACGAAGTCGTTCCTCGGATAAAACGCCGTTTTCTGGTTCCCTGGTCACGGTCGGGTCAAGCTTGGCCGTCGTGCTAGGCCTCTTTGCGGGACTCGTCTGGATCACACGTCGCTTCGGTGCAAAAACCATGGGTGCAGGGAGTCTTCCCAATGAAGTGCTGCAGCCACTAGGAAGCTCGCCAATCGACGCTCGAACCAATCTGACGCTTGTGCGTTGCGGGACAAAGATCCTTGTGCTCGCCCGAACCGCGAGTGGCGTTCAGCCGATCTCGGAAATCACCGAACCCAACGAGGTTCGACATATCACGGCATTGTGCTCGGGCGACTCGAAAAAGGAATTCGCATCAACCTTGCAAGCGATTGAAAAAGAACAAACGGGTCCAGGCTATGTGGGAGCTGCTTCCAGTACCTCCCAGCCGACCGTGAGTCAGGGCGAAGCTTCTAACCCTCGCTCACGAGGTCGACTGTTCGCGACTGCCTAAAGCGATCGCGATTCTTGACCGTTATTCGTTCGTGACGATTCCAAGTCGTCGTAACCAGCTCTCGCAAAGTGCAGGCCATTGATCTGAGCCAGGCTGGCCACCCGCCAGTCCAAGTCCATGCCGACCCTCTTGGAACAGATGCATTTCAACGGGAACGTCGTTTTGACGGCAGGCTTGGAAATAGACCATGCTGTTTTCTACCGAGACAACTTTGTCAGCAATGGTATGGAACAAAAAGCTTGGCGGCGTCTGTTCGGTAACTTGCCGTTCATTGGAGAGTTGCTCAATCAACTCAGGGTCCGGGTCTGGCCCAAGTAGATTGCGTTGGCTGCCGCCATGCGTGAATGGTTGACCGAATGCAATCACCGGATAGCACAGGATGGCGAAATCGGGACGGGATGAAACGCGTGTGATCAGATCATCCGAATCCGGCTTAGGATCGGCAAAGTGAGTAGAGACGGTCGAACATAGATGACCGCCGGCCGAAAAACCAATCACTCCAATCCGCTTCGGATCGATATTCCATTTTTTTGCGTTGGCCCTCAGTGTCTGGATCGCACGCTGCGCATCGAGCATGGGGTAGGGATGGCCATAGCCTTTTCCCTCATTTCCCTTCCCACGCAAACGATATGTGCAGATCGCTGAAGTCACCCCTCGATCCGCAAACCACTTCGCAAATTGATGGCCTTCATGATCCATCGCGTGGCCCCGATATCCACCGCCCGGCAATATCACGACGCCAGCGGTCGGTTGATCAGAGTCCACTTGGGTAACGATCAATTCGGGTACATCGCCTTTGCCATCGTGAGGAAGTGAACTGCTCGGCCAAAGGGAATGCGTGGACGTTTCAGCGGCGAGACCGTTCGGGCAGAACAAAAGTGTTAGCAGAAGAAAACTAGTTGAGGATTTCATTGGCTTGAGCGAGAAGGCGAATCGGGACGGAACATCCAAATTCTAAAAGATCAATCAGGTCCATTGGGTACGGAGAATTGCTCGCGAATAGTTACCCGAGAACGCATCAGCTGCCTGCGCCCCATCGTGGACACGGCTCGGTGCGCAGAGTCGATCGTTATGTCGCTGATTGCCTCGACTAGTCATGCAGCGAGAATAGCGATATCACTGCGGGAGCCGCATTATTCCCATTTTCGGATTTCTCTACGTGTCAGCAGCCTCCGACTCTAATCCCCAATCCGTGCACCGCCATGGTCTCATGTGGCGATTGTCCATGTGGTGGATCATTCTGCGCACGGCTTTGGAAGAGCGATTGGTGTATCGAGGAGATTTTGCTCTGGGCACGCTGATGCGATTTCTGCCCATCATTACGCAGATCTTTCTCTGGTATGCCATCTTCGATTCGATCGGGGATGTGGAGGGAGACGATCCGCAAATCGGCGGATTTGGTTTTCGCGAGATGGTCGCTTACTACTTGTTAACCATGATTGCTCGAGCGTTTTCCAGCATGCCGGGTCTGGCGTCCGGGATTGCACAGCAGATCCGCGAAGGAGAGATCAAACGTTACTTGATCCAACCGGTCGATCTGATCGGGTTCTTATTACTCAACCGAGTCGCGCACAAGCTTGCGTACTACGCTGTCGCAGTTGCACCTTTCGCGTTGGTCTTCTTTTTGTGCCGCGATTATTTCGTCGACGGCTGGCCATCATTCAGCGTTTTACTAGCGTTTGTTGCATCGCTAATCATGGGATTCCTGATTGGATTCTTTTTGGAAGCCGCCATCGGGATGATTGGATTCTGGTTCTTGGAAGTGTCATCGCTGTTGTTCGTCTACATGCTGTTTAGCTTCTTTCTGTCTGGACACATGTTCCCATTGACGTTGCTCCCCGATGGTGTTGAAAGTCTCGTGAACGCGTTGCCGCTGAAATACCTCGCGTTCTTTCCGGCCGCTGTCTTTCTAGGCAAGATTCCACCGGAAGATCTCCCGCGTGAACTCGCGATCGAAGCCCTGTGGCTACTGTTCTTTATCATCATCTGCCGGTTTGCATATTCCCGAGGTGTGTCTCGTTACAGTGGATACGGAGGTTGATGATGAGCGATACACTTCCGTCAGATCCGATTCGCCCGAACTACCGGAAGGTGTTCCTGACGTTTGCACGCAACAGTCTGGTACGGGACATGACGTTCCGTGTCAATTTCATACTGCAATGCGTTAGCAGTATCGGATGGACCTTAATGAATGTGGGGTTCTACCTGATCATCTTTCAATACACCGATATGATCGGGCAAGACAGTGGATGGGATCGCGATCGATTCTTCTTGTTTATTGCCACCACTTGGTTCATTAATAGTTTGGTGCAGGCTTTTTTCATGCCCAACGCGCAAGAGTTCAGCGAGCTCATTCGAACCGGTGGACTCGACTTTGCTTTGTTGAAGCCGATCGACACTCAGTTTTTGATTTCGTTTCGGCGTGTGGATTGGAGTGCCCTGTCAAATTTTCTGGCAGGCCTCGTGATCGCGGCAGTTTCTCTGCAGTCGCTCGCAACCCGCGAACAGGATCCGATGATCCCATCGCTCATTTCAGTGCTGCTCTATGTCGTTTTTTTAGCGTGCGGAGTTGCCATCATGTATAGCTTGATGATTTGTCTGAGCGCCACGAGTATTTGGCTCGGTCGAAACCAAACGCTTTATAACTTCTGGTTTTACATCACGAACTTCAGTCGGTACCCAATGGAGATGTACAAAGTCGGTTTGGGTTGGCCGCTGTATGGCTTTTTCACGTTCGTGATTCCTGTCCTCTTGGTTGTCAACGTTCCCGCTCGCTTGCTCGCCAAACCGATTAGTCCTCGGACGGACGAAGAGTGGCTGCTGGTTGGATGGGCCGTTCTGGCGACACTTTTGAGCGTATTTGCGAGCCGCTGGGTCTTTAGCCGCGCTTTGTCGAGCTACCGCAGCGCCAGTTCCTAGAACGCATCGAGCTGGATCGGTGGCACATGATCCGTTCCGAAACCACAATGTTGGCTTGCAAATGCCAGATGATGGTTTGTCTAAGAAGGATCAATGTGGTGCCCAACCGATTCCCACTCCCACTTTTCCTATTCTGTTTGCTGGTTTCTCTGTCCGGCACAGCCCTCTCACAAACGACACTCCATTCAGTGCCATTGTCGGGATCGGCGCAAGATGAGCGACTTCAACGCCTAATCGCTCCGTTAATCGCCGGGCACCGAGGTGAAGTATCGCTTGCCATCGAGCACTTGGAATCGGGAGTTCGATTCCAGCATCAGGCGGATCGACCGATGCCGACGGCTAGCTTGATCAAACTGCCGCTCATGATTACCGCGTATCAGCTCGCCGAAAACGAAGCGATCGATTTGGATCGGAAGATCACCTTGAGTGATGACGACAAAGTGCCAGGCGCTGGTATTCTGCGTGATCATTTCTCTGCGGGAGCTCAGCTCTCACTTCGAGACTATCTACGTCTGATGATGCGTTACTCAGACAATACTGCGACCAACGTCGTTATCGATCAGGTAGCTTTGCCGACCACGACTCAAAGAATGACGCAATGGGGCCTTTCCAACACACGCTTACACTCCAAGGTCTATCGTGGAAACACATCGATTGACCCCGATCGAAGTCGGAAGTTCGGAATCGGTAGCACAACCGCATCGGAGATGATCCAGCTTCTAAGGATGTTGCACAACAAAGAGATTACCAATGACGCGATGACTTCGGAAATGATCGATCATCTGCTGACGTGTGAGGACAGCGCCCTGTTAAAGCGATCGATCGACGCGAGGATCAAGTTTGCGCACAAAACGGGTGCCGTTTCTGATTGCCGCACAGATGCCGGCATTCTCTTTACAGACTCAGGTCCCATCGCCGTTTGCATTTTGACCGATGAGAATGCGGATCGACGTTGGACAAAGGACAACGAAGCCGAAATCCTCTGTGGGAAAATTGGACAGGCCATCGTCAATCGTTTCGGGAGTGATTCATCCGGGTCTCCTTTGCAGGTCGGATCTTCAGGTCGTCTCGTTGAGTCGCTCCAGCGGACACTCAACGCCAGATTGAATCCCTCCCCCGGACTCGCGGTTGACGGAGATTTTGGACCAGCAACACAGAAAGCGGTTGAACAGTTCCAGCGAGAACAATCGTTGCGGCCAAATGGAGTCGTTGACTCGAAGACTTGGCAATCACTCGGAACGCTCATTGAAACAGACGTTCCAGTTCCCGCACCAGAAGTCATTCACCGCCGGCAACTCCGTGTTGTGCAGCCGCCACCTCTTGATGACCCACCGATCGTCACGTGCAAAGCATGGGTGATCGGTGATGCGAATGGAGAGATCATTTGGTCGAACAACGCGGATCGTCCTTTGGAGGCTGCAAGCACCACGAAGATCATGACCGCTCACTTGGTCCTACAGCTGGCGAAAAACGATCCGAGTGTTCTCGAGGAAATGATCACGTTTTCTCGTCGCGCCGATCGGACGGTTGGTTCCACCACGGGAATCCGAGCCGGTGAAAGAATCGATGCTGGCACTCTGCTGTTTGGTCTACTCTTACCATCAGGGAACGACGCAGCAACCGCCTTCGCCGAACACTTTGGGTCGTCATTCGATGAGTCCGCGACGACGGATGCCGCATCTTATGATGCGTTCATTCGTGAAATGAACCGGGAAGCTGAGCGGCTGGGATTGGAGAAAACGCGTTACACCAATCCTCACGGCTTATCGAATCGACAACACCTCATCCCTGCAAAGAGCTTGCTGAAATTGAGCTCGGCTGCGATGCAGCATCCACGATTCCGAAACATCGTTTCAACTCGACAGTTCGGATGTCGCGTCACGAGTAAGAGCGGCTACAGTCGCAACCTGCAATGGACCAACACCAACCGACTGCTTGGAATCGATGGGTATCGAGGAATCAAGACGGGGACGACGAGCACGGCTGGTGCTTGCCTCGTATCGACTGGTGAACGCCACGGTGACACACTGACCGTTGTCGTACTCGGCTCTCAATCGTCTTCAGCTCGCTATGCCGACAGCAGAAACTTATTCCGCTGGGCTTGGAAAAAAAGACTTGAGGGGAGCGAGTCGGGAAACGACACGGAAGGCGAAGTGAATCATTCCGATGATCGCTAATACAGTTGCCTGGATTCGGTGTTTCCAATCTGGCCATGAAGCGTTGGGATTCTTGCCAAGGAATTGAGAGTGAATACGAAGTACGACTGTCACACGAGGTCTCATCCATGACAAATCAAAGTGAAGCTGAATCGCCTGAATCTTCCGTAAGCTTTCGTGCCGAGGAGATCACACGTCCAGCGCCGGTGTTGTTGCGATACTACCTGCTTGGCAGTCTTCTTGCCGGGCCGTTTTTTCCGATCGCGTTCATACCGCTGCTGTGCAAGTACGTCACACTTCGATATCGCTTCGACGATAGCGGTATCGCGATGCAGTGGGGCGTTCTGTTTCGTCGTGAGATCTACCTGACTTATCGACGTATCCAAGATATTCACCTGACCCGGAACATTGTCCAACGCTGGATGGGCTTGGCAACTCTCGCCGTGCAGACCGCCTCCGGAAGCGCGACACCCGAAATGAGCATCGAAGGTATTTTGGAAGCGAAGGAGCTTCGCGATCATTTGTATGGCAAGATGCGAGGTGCGCGAGGTGATTCCGTTTCCAATGACGACTCCACCGACGAAGACGACGACCGAGCTTTAGAATTGCTCACCGATATCCGAGACAATCTCCGGCAACTCGTGGAAGCGGGAGCCGACAATGAATGAACCGATCCAACCAAGCTTCAATGGAATGTATGAAGGAATCTGGGGTTTGCTGGGCAAAGTCATGTGCGTCCCTCGAGAGGCGCCGCAGTTGCCGACCATGGAGAAGGAAGAAATAACTTCCCGCAAACCTTCACCCGGCTTCATTCGATACCTCAAGCTGCAGTGGGGCATCGTGATGTTGATTTTCTTGTTTGTGGTCATTCTTGGTTCGATCGGTGTCGCCGCATTGGCAGCTAATGAGCACCCAGCATTCGCTGTTTTAGGTGTCCCGCTTTGGCTCGGCTTTATCGCGCTGGTTCTTTTCAGTTACTTGGCAATCTATCTTCGATTTGACACGACTTGGTACGTATTTAGTGATCGCAGCATGCGTTTGCGGCGTGGGATTTGGCAGATCCATGAGTCAACTATTACCTACGAGAACATTCAAAACGTCAAAGTCTCGCAGGGGCCGTTGCAACGATTCTTCGGCATTGCGAATGTCGTTGTTGAAACAGCTGGAGGTGGCGGAACGGCGCAGGCAGGAGGGCAGGGGATGCACGCTGGCCTGATTGAAGGTGTTGCGGAAGCGGCTGAGATCCGCGATTCCATCTTGGCAAAAGTCAAAGTCGCCAACACAACGGGGCTTGGAGATGAACATGAAAACTCGAAGCATCAGGCGTCTTCCGTCGGTGCATGGAGCGAGCCCCAATTGAACGTGCTTGCTGAGATTCGCGATCTTTCCGCACGTTTGGCGAGCGACTAACGTTTTCGCGCGTCAAACCACTTGGTTGATACCGATCAGTTGAGTCGAACGCTCACCAGACGTTTGTCGGCATCAGGACTGTCGAGCAACGTCGGACAGCGAACGTTGATCACTGCTTTGCAGGAAAACCATATCCCGGTACCGACCCCCGTGATCGAGTAATTCCTGGTGGTTGCCCACTTCCACGACGCGACCATCTTCCAGAACAACAATCTTGTCTGCCCCAGCAATCGTACTGAGTCGGTGAGCGATGACGAACGCCGTTCGATCTTGAAGTAACTCCGCCAAGCTCTTCTGAATCAACTGCTCACTCTCACTATCCAAATTGCTCGTTGCCTCATCCAAGATCAGGATTTTTGGATCAGCCAAGACAGCACGCGCGATCGCAAGACGTTGTCTCTGCCCACCAGATAGTTTGACACCACGTTCTCCGATGATCGTGTCGTAACCGTCTGGCATGCGCTGAATGAACTCGTCTGCTGCAGCGGCCGATGCCGCGCGAACCACCTCTGCGTGACTTGCACGTCGATTCGCGTAGGCAATGTTTTCTCGAATCGAACCGTCGAACAAAAAAACGTCTTGCTCAACGATCCCTAAAAGGCTGCGATAGGATTCGAGACGGATATCACGCAGGTCATGGCCGTCCAAACAGATGCTGCCTGCTGTCACGTCGTAAAACCGCGCGATCAAGTTGGTCAGCGTCGTTTTGCCAGCACCACTTCGTCCGACGAGCGCCACCGTTTGGCCGGCTGAGACATCCAAGGAAATGTTGCTTAAGACCAAAGAGTCTGATTCGGGGTACCGAAAGCTGACGTCTCGAAAGGAGATATTTCCGGCTACCTCAAGACGATTCAAACGAATCTCATCCGACTTCCTGGGGAGCTCCGCTTCACTTTCCAGGACGTCAAGGATTCGATCCAAGCCGGCGAGATTGTTTTGAAAAGAAACGGCGCTAGCGGCCATCGTCGCAAGTGGGTCGAGCAACATGGTCAGGTAGACCAGAAACATCATTAAGTCGCCTAGCGTCAGCTCTCCACCGATGATTTGGTAACCTCCGTAGAGCAGCAATCCCGTCGATGCGATCGGAATCAGAACTTCCCAGATGGTTTCGATGATCCGTGTCCACCACCAAGTAAAAAGCTGTTGCCGAACCAGAAAATCCCCTTCACGAACAAATCGGTTTGATTCTTTTCGCGAGCGTGAGAACGTACGGACAACCCGTATACCACTAAATGTCTCGGTAGCGTTTCCGTCAATGTGCTGGCGTTGTTTTCGAATATCTCGATAGAGTGGTCGAATGCGATTGATCCAGGTTCGATGAGTCACCCACACGATGGGCAGTAACGAGAGTCCCCCGACCATTAGCTTCCAATCAACAAGCATCAATATGACGAGACTTCCAACAAACTGAATGATCGCGCGCCATGGGTTGTACAGCATGCTGAAGATCAGTTCGGCAACACCTCCAGCATCCTCACGGATCAAGCTGGCAACGCCACCACTCCTCATGTCGTAAACCTTGTTCAACGGCAACCGAATGGCGTGATCAAAAACTCGGCGCCGAATAACGACCTGTGTTTGATTGACGGCTTTGGTTGCAATCCAACGACTTCCAAGATGAACGGCTGTCGCAACCATCGTGATCGCAACCACAGTTACCGAGATGACGACCAACAAACCCATCTCGGATTCCGGTAGCGGAATCGATTGAAAGACTTGCGGCAACGGCTTAGGGGGTGTGGTCAAAGCCGAATCGATCGCGAGCTTGGTTCCCAACGGTGGAACCAACCGCAACCCAATTGCTACCGTGAGCAGACTAAGCGAAAAGACAATCTGTCTGCGATGCGTCGACGTCAGCTGCCAAAACGCTTTCAGCAGCTCCCAGACCTTGCGGTCTTTCTCACCTAACTTGGTCGGCGATCGTTCACGTTTCGCGTGTTGAGGCGGCGTATTGCCATCCTCATTTCGCTGACGAACCTTGTCGCGGTAATCGGCGAATCGGATTCGACTGGGTTGAATCGGCATCGGTTCCTTCAAACGTTTCTGGCAATGATCACGTCAGCGAAAACTATCTGCAACAGAGAGCTGACTTGGGCAGGTAAGGCGACCGAAGGCCGAGTCTTCGAAACCGGCCATTGATTGGCATGCGATCCATGGAACGGCTACATTCTTCGCATGCAAATCACAGATTACGTTGTATTGATCGCCTACTTCGCCTTGATGGTCGGCATTGGGTTGTGGGCAATGCGCCGTGTCAGCGACCAGGAAGATTACTTCATGGGAGGTCGCGGCTTCGGAAAGCTGCTGCAAACGTTCGCCGCGTTTGGTGCTGGTACCGGTGCACATGAACCTGTGACAGTCGGTCGGACCGCTTGGACGAGCGGGTTGAGCGGCGTTTGGTCCGCATTGATGTGGCTATTCGTCACTCCAGTGTACTGGATCACAGCAGTTTGGTATCGCCGAATGAGGCACCTAACGCTCGGCGACTGGTTTGTCGAACGTTATCAATCACGGTCAATAGGTGCGGCCTACACGGTCTTCGCAATCGTCTTTTACATGGTTTACCTGTCGACCATGTTCTCCGCGATCGCCAAATTTGCGGTCCCGCTGCTTGGACTGGGGGCCGAAGGCTTATTTGGAATGGACCCCCAGCACGTGCTCATTCCGATGATCGCCATCGTCGTCGTTTTGTACGGAGTCCTTGGCGGTTTGACGGCGGCTTATTGGACGGATCTGATTCAGGGTCTCTTTATTATTCTGCTGTCGGTGTTGTTGATTCCGTACGGGCTTTGGGCCATCGCGGAACAGTTTGGCGGTCCGAATGAAAAAGGCTTGATGGATGGTTTTCGGATCATGCACGAGCTTGTTTCCCCGGATTTCTTCAATCTGTTTTCGGGTCCAAGCAGCGGTGAATTTCCGATTCAGTACATCGTGTCACTGTCGCTGCTTGCGTTGGTCGGAATCGTCGTGCAACCGCACTTCATCGCGACGGGAGGCGGATCGGCGAAAAGTGAGGATGAAGCTCGAATTGGGTTAGTGGTCGGTAATTTCCTGAAACGACTTTGCACCGTCGGTTGGGCTTTGACCGCTTTAATTGCCTTGGCGCTGTTGGCTGGAAGCGCCGAGATCGCCGCAGATCCGGATCGAGTTTGGGGTGTGGCGGCGCGAGAGATCCTTGGTCCGCTGAACTTGGGTTTGGTGGGCCTGATGTTGGCGTGTTTGTTAGCCGCCATGATGAGTTCTGCGGACACATACATGATCGTGACGTCCGCCTTGGTCGTCCGAAACGTTTACGCGGCCTACATCAACCCCGATGCAACGGAAAAGCAGTACGTGCGAGTTGGTCGCTTCACGGGCTTGGTCATCATCGTTGGAGCTGCCGTCTTCGCGATCTCATTGGCGAACGTATTCGAACAATTCAAATTGGCGATGGAATTAACGATTGTGTTCGCCGCGCCATTTTGGATCGGTATGTATTGGAGACGCGCGAACAGAACGGCTGTTTGGGGAACGCTGATTTTCTCGCTGCTCGTGTTCTTTATCCTGCCGCTCGCGCTCCCAAGGATTCAACCGAGTCTTCGCGAAAACTCTTCTTTGACCGCAACCACATTGGTCACGACAAAAACGTTTGAACGAGAAGCGACCGAGTCGGACGTTGCCCGTCACAAGGCGTGGATCTCTGCCCGTGAAGAGATCCGCAGAAAATACGAATCGTCAAATAAGCCAGAAGATGTGAAGAAACAGGAGGGCGAACTGACGAAACTCGGCGATGAACCACCAAGGGCTGTCCTGGGCCAGCCCATTACGATCAAACTGACGAGCGGTGGTCGATCGATTTATTGGCGGGGAGGCGTGAAACCGCAAGAAGGCACGAATAACGAATATGATTTGGTTGACGAACGAACCGAAAATGGTGTGAGCGTTCGAGTCGAAAAGCTGGTCACCCCACAAATCGGTAAGGGGACGCTTAATCTTGATCTGCTTCTCTACTCACTCGCCGGGGTGGATCTTTCGACCGCATCGAAGGCGACGTTAGAAACCCTTCGATTACCAACCCGCTTGCTCATTCCATTTCTCGTGTTGATCGGTTTGAGTTACGTGACACCGCGCACGGATCCGCAAGCACTGGACCGTTATTTCGCCAAAATGAACACACCCGTCGACCCAGACCCAGATGCGGATGAGCGTTTGCTCAAACAAGCTTATGCGGATCCAAGTGCTGCCTGCGCGAGAAAGCTGTTCCCCAATTCGGAATGGGAATTTGTTAAACCAACCGTGAAGGACGTTGTTGGATTTGCCATCTCCTGCATTGTCTGCGTCGTCATCATTGGACTGTTGACGTTTCTTGCAGGAATTGGTGCTGGTTAACGCTGGTAAATCGGCAGGAATGATTTATCGAGTTGCAACATGATCAAATTGCACGCAGTCACGTAGACAGGGTGAATCTGCCCTTCCCAGTAACCATCTGGCCGCTGTGCGCCAACGATCCGGTCATAGAGTCGATTCCGGAAGGGCTCCCACAATTCTTCGCCTTGGCGGTACACCACTTGGCTGTAATACAAGTAAGTGTAATGCCAGTGTCCGAAAGCGCGTGTACCGTCACTGATGTCGTGAAGCGTCTCTTTGGCGTACTTAAACATTTCCGGAACATGTTCGCTGTCGTAGTCACCGGCGTTGTAGAGTGCCGCTAGGGCAGCCGCCGTGATCGCTGGCCGACTGCTACCTTTTTGACGACTGCTGTAACTGATTCCACCGTCTGGGTTCTTACATCCATAGATGTATTGCTTGGCGTTATCGATCACTTTTGCAGTGACAGGAATTCCCGCATTACGGCAACCGCGCAACCCTTGCACCTGAGTGATTGTCGTTGAACCTTCGTCAAAATCGTTGCCCTCTTTCGCCGAGACGTATCCCCATCCGCCGGCCGCTGTCTGAGCGTTCCCACTGAATTCAACCGCCTTGGTCAGAACTTCGACCAACTCTTCTCGTCGATCCAGCAAGCCTTCCTCCCCGAGCACTTGCGAGAGAAAAAGCATCGAGAAGCCATGTCCATAGGTGTAGCGAGAATCCGTTTGTGGATCCCCGATCAATCCATTTGATCGACTCTTGCTAATCAGAAAGTCCGAACATCGAGCAATCTCGCGTGCGAACGGTCCCTGCGTTGTGGTACTTCCGCTGGCAATCATCGCCGTGCCGGCCAAGGCAGCCAGGGCTGTCGGATAAACCTGAGTATTCCATTGGCCTCTGGATGACTGATTTCGTCGAAGCCACTGGAGTCCCTTGTCGATGGATTCTTGCCAGCGTCCACTTTTGTCGTCTTGAGCCGATGCCCGAACGCTGGCTGTGCCAGCAACGGTCAAGAGGGTTGCCGTTCGAAGCCATTCGCGTCGTGAAGATTTCACAGTCATCGTGTCGCCCAATCCTATGTCGCCCGACCTTGGGGTGCCGAAAGCCAACGGAAATCGCAGCTTGTAACCCCCGCCATTGTACCGAGGACGGGAACATCACAAAAACGTCAAACGCTCTGATCTACCCTCACACGTCAACTAAGGGCTCGATTCCCTTGTAAAGACCGCGTTTTCGCTGGCAGATGGGACAGAAAAATGTGCTTCGCTGGGCCTGAACGATTCGTCGCACTTTCCCCCGACTGCAGCGGGGGCAGACGATTCCGGCTCGGTCGTAAACGCGATGGAAACTCTGGTAGCTTCCCTCGCCGTTTAATGCGTTTCGATACGTTCCATCACTCAATGTGCTCCCCTCATATCGAATCGCTTGATTGAGAACGATCTTCGTTGCTTGCACGATTCGACTCCATTGAGGGCGAGTCAGTCGGTCGCACCGAGTCCGGGGATCCACTCCTGCGAGAAAGAGAATCTCAGCGGCATAGAGGTTTCCGATCCCCGCGACCGCCGATTGATCCAACAGAGCAACTTTGACCTCCCGACGGCTGTTGCCAAGTTTCTGCTGCAACTGCTCCGCCGAAACGTCCAAAGCGTCAACACCGAGCCGCCGATCGACTGTCTCGTTAAACTCCTTGGCTGTGAATAACTGAACGGTTCCAAGTCCTCTTCGGTCCCAGAACAACAACTCTTTGACGGGACCACCCGCTAGCTCGATTCTCAGTCGCAAATGGTCTGTGGTCGGGGGATCTGTCAGGAGAACGAGCCCGGTCATTCTCGGTTCGATAACGATTTTTTGGGCATCGTCGAGTTCCAGCATCACACGTTTCCCCCGTCGCCCGATACTGACGATCTGACGCCCGCGTGTCCGTCTATCCAACGCATCGATACGCGGGCGAATCGATATCGGACGACGTGAGCAGGGTGGTCGCTCGCAACAGAGTATGCGGCTGCCGATAACGGGCAAGACACCCCTTCGCATCGTTTCGACTTCGGGAAGTTCAGGCACGTCGAAATCCCGTAAAAGAATCCATCTGTGAGTTCGGAGGCGGTCAAGATCGGTCATTGGTGGCCTGACGGCGGTGATGTAGGCTTGTAGCTTGCGGTCAAGCTGTTCCCCGGCGACCGATCGCCCTTATGCTGTTCGATCCTCTTGAGAATCACAACCATGACGACCACGCCCGTTTCGGCTTCCGTTCCTGATTCCCGAGGTCGCTTTGGCGATTTTGGCGGGCGGTTTGTCCCCGAGACGTTGACGCGAGCCCTCGATCAATTGGCGGAGGAATACGAGTCCGCGAAACGCGATCAGGATTTTCAAAACGAACTCACGGGACTGCTGAAGACATTTGTCGGACGCCCTAGTCCGTTGTACTTCGCCAAGCGTCTGAGCGAGGTCGTCGGCGGTGCCAAGATTTGGCTGAAGCGTGAAGATCTCAATCACACGGGTGCTCACAAAATCAACAATACCGTCGGCCAGGCGTTGCTGACTTTGAGGATGGGTAAGACCAGAGTAATAGCCGAGACGGGAGCTGGTCAGCATGGCGTCGCGAGCGCAACGGCTTGTGCCCACTTCGGTCTGCCTTGCACGGTTTACATGGGCAGCGAAGACATTCGGCGGCAAAAGCCAAACGTATTTAGCATGAAACTGCTGGGAGCAGAGATCTGCGCCGTCGAGAGTGGTTCGAAAACGCTTCGCGACGCTGTCAACGAAGCCATGCGTGACTGGATGTCATCGGTCGAACAAACGCACTACATCATAGGCAGCGTGATCGGACCACATCCTTTCCCTATGATGGTTCGTGATTTCCAATCGATCATTGGACGTGAAACCCGTGAACAGTGCCGCGACACATTCGATCGATTGCCTGATTGTGTCGTTGCCTGTGTGGGTGGTGGAAGCAACGCAGCCGGGATGTTTTACCCGTTCGTTGAAGACGATGGCGTTCGATTGGTCGGTGTGGAAGCCGGCGGTCGCGGTCACACAGCAGGCGACCATGCGTCACCGCTCAGTTTTGGAAGTCCCGGTGTACTGCATGGAAGCTACAGCTACGTTATGCAAGACGACGACGGACAGACTTGCGACGTTCACTCGATGAGTGCTGGATTGGACTATCCAGGTGTCGGTCCGGA
Organism: Planctomycetota bacterium; assembly: GCA_039179795.1. GTDB lineage: Bacteria > Planctomycetota > Planctomycetia > Pirellulales > Pirellulaceae > Rubripirellula. Next base: position 235,843 of record JBCDEM010000005.1, read on the forward strand.
GCACAGCTATTGGAAAGACAGCGGTCGTGTTGACTACCTTGAATGTGGTGACGACGCGGCAATGAAGGCATTCGATACTCTCGCGCGAAGTGAGGGAATCATTGCTGCGTTGGAAACCAGCCACGCGGTCGCCAAAGCGATTCAATTGGCGGCAGACATGCCCAAGGATCAGCACTTGGTCGTTTGCCTGTCCGGCCGCGGTGACAAGGATGCGATGGAAATCGCACGGCTGCGGGGTGAGTCGTGGTAGCCGATGGGTCGTGGTAACATGCTGAGCATCCGCATGACTGAACGACCCAAGGGAATGCTCCATGGCAACCATCACCTGGCTATCTCATGCCACCTGGCTGATCGAGACGGGCGACTTCCGGATCCTCTTAGATCCGTTTCTAACCGACAACCCGACAGCTAACGTCAAACCGGATGACCTCCAAGGGATCACGCACGTATTGATCTCTCACGGTCACTTTGACCACGTCGCTGATGCAGCAAAGATCGCGAATGAAAACAACGCCACGCTGATCGCCATCTTTGAGATTGCCCAGTGGTTTGCCACGAATCACGAAGTTGAATCTACGCTGGGGATGAACATTGGCGGAGCGGCAAAGATGCCGTGGGGAACCGTCAAAATGACGCCCGCGATACACAGCAGTCAATTGCCCGATGGCAGCTACGGCGGTGAGCCCGCTGGTTTCTTAGTGACCATCGAAGGCAAACGTATTTACTTCGCATGCGACACCGCTTTGTTTAGCGATATGAAGTTGTACGCCTACGGTGTCGATGTTGCCGTGCTGCCCATCGGCGATCTATTCACCATGGGAATCGATGATAGCCTGGCGGCAACAAAGCTGATCGAGCCTGCTCGTGTCGTTCCAACTCACTACAACACGTGGCCGCCGATCGAACAAGACGCTGCGCTATGGGCGGATAGCATCAAGCAACAAACGAATGCCAATCCGATCGTCTTATCGGTCGGGGAATCGTTCGAGTTGTAATCGACGATCGCGTCGGCCAATCGATGCTGTCCGCGTCTTTGCATTGCTCCTTATGTAGCGTCGTTATTTGCATGTCGAATAGTGGTGATTCAAGCCACTTTGATTGTTTTCAGACCCAAGTCAGGTTCAACATGAATCAACGCTTGTTGTTGCGGAATAAGTTCATTCGTTTCCTCCAGCGGTATGCAGCACGATGCGGTGTTTTTGTAGTCATGGTGCTTGCGATCTGGGCGCACGGCACGGAGTGCCTCGCGGAAACGAAAGGCCGCACCAACATCGTCCTCATCATGGCTGACGATTTGGGATGGATGGACTTGCACTGCCAAGGAAACGAGCTTCTCGATACTCCAGCCCTCGATCGATTGGCCGAACAAGGAATGCGGTTTACCGATGGCTATGCGGCATCCCCCGTCTGCACGCCCACCCGCGCCGCAATCATGACTGGGCTGTCACCCGCACGGCTGGGCATCACCAACCACGCGCCGGGAAATCCTGATTACGTCTCAGACAAAACGAATTTGAAAGGAGCGGATTGGACGACCTATTTGCCGCTCGAGCGTCTAACACTCGCGGAACAACTGAAAGGTGCAGGCTACAAGACGGGCTTCATTGGGAAATGGCATCTCTCCCATCGCCCGGGACGTGACGAGGATGGACCGCTTGAAGTGCGTCTACGGCCCGAACACCAAGGATTCGATTTAAATGTTGGCGGATGCCGATTGGGTGGTCCACCCAGTTACTTCGAGCCGTACCGGATACCCAATATCACACCACGACGTGAGGGAGACTATCTCCCGGAACGGCTCGCTGATGAAGCCATCGACTTTCTTGAACAACAACAGCACGAACCGTTCTTTCTCTGCTGGTGGTGTTACAGCGTCCACTATCCAATCGAGGCGCCCGAGGCGTTGATCAAGAAGTATCAGCGGCGTGAAGGACTCGAGAACCCAGACTACGCGGCGATGATTGAAGGGATGGATCGAGCGATTGGACGCGTGCTGGACCGAGTCGATGAGTTAGGTTTGGCAGAACAGACGCTGATCGTCTTTACCTCCGATAACGGATCTCTATTCGGCAACCGCCCTTTGCGCCGCAACAAGGGACACTTGTACGAAGGCGGGATTCGTGTTCCCTGGATCGCTCGCTGGAAGAACAAAATCGAGCCTGGATCGATCTGTGACACACCTGTCATTTCAACAGATCTGTTCCCCACGATTCTCTCGACGGCTGAAGTTCCCGTTACGGACGGAGGTGAGGATGGTGAGGACTTAATACCTCTGATGAAACGGACAGGAACGCTTAAACGCGACGCGATTTACTTTCACTATCCGAATTACGCTTTTCACAAACAAAATCGATTGGGTGCGGCCATTCGCGATGGAAACCACAAACTCATTCGCTGGTATGACGATCAATCTCTCGAACTCTATGACGTACGCCAGGATCTGGGCGAACGCAATAATCTCGTCGAAGCGGAGCCCGAGCTCGCGAACAAACTCCAATTGAAATTGAATCGTTGGCTTGAGCAAACGAACGCGAAGATGCCGACGCTCGTACCCGATGACAACTGACCGGAAGGATCAGTTGTGCAAACCGTTGCAACGTGGGCACGCAGTCCGAACGGTCCAGCCGCGCGAATGCTACAACTGAGGAACAACCCAATCAGGGATGCCGCTTGTCGCTTTCTGTTTTTCGTATCGCGCCGCCTGCGGTTGCTCTGCCGCATACGCTGCATCCTCATTGACCATCAACGGCAACGTGTCTTTCCACCATTGGTCGTAAGCTTTATTCAGTTTGGCGATTACATCCGGGTGCTGATCGGCAACATTGGTCGATTCATACGGATCATTTTTGATGTCGTAAAGCTCTGAATTGTTCACCCACCGCCATCGTTCCGTTCGAACTGCGCAGTTTTTGAATTTGGATCCATTTGGATCGGCACCCTTCGCCCATCGTCCTTGATGCACAAACAGGAACCGATCCGGAAGGTCCGCATCATCATCGTCTAGCAGTGGCAACATGCTTCGTCCGTCGATTGCTTGAACAGAATTCGGAATCGACACACCTGCTAATTCACAAAAGGTCTTGTAAAGGTCGATGTGGGCGCACAGTTCGTTAATGTCCACGCCTTCTCCGAGTACACCCTTCCAACGCCAGAACGCCGGGACATGTGTGCCACCTTCGAAGGGTGAGCCTTTTCCTGTTTTAAATCCCGCGGTGAACAAGTTCACCGGCTTTCCATTTAACTTTCCGCGTCTGCCTGCCTGACCATTATCCGTCATGAAAATCACGAGCGTATTTTCCCAAGCATCCCACTCGTCTAGCTTCTCCATCAATCGGCCAAAGTTGTCATCAATGTTCTCGATCATGCCGTAGCGGCCAGCAGTGTTTTTGTCGTAGCCGAGATCCAAGAATCGTTTCTTGTAGGAATCAGGCGCGATCATCGGACCGTGGGGAGCATTCAAAGTCAGGTAAGTGAAAAATGGATTACCAGACTCGATTTGTTGCTTGGTCCAACCTAACGCCGCCGTGAAAAAGACATCCGTGCAAAAGCCTTTTGTTTGGACGATTGTGTCGTCATTCAAAATCACGCAATCAAAATACTTATCCGTTCGGTTTGGTGGAAAGTCCGCACAACTGCCTTCGTAGGATTGACCGATTCCTCCAGCACCATGAATGAATGTCTTCGTGAAGCCACGATTGTAAGGCTGGTAGGCATCCTCATCGCCAAGATGCCATTTGCCGAAGATCCCCGTTTGGTAGCCGGCTTGTTGCAACAACTGAGGAAACGTCGTCGTACTCAGCGCCATCCTCTCACGTTCTTTGATGGTATGAGTGACACCATTTCGAAACTCATGGCGGCCACTAAAGATAGACGACCGTGTTGGCGCGCACGTTGGGCTGACGTGAAAGTCCGTAAACCGCGTTGAGACCCCATAGAACCGATCGAGGTTTGGCGTCTTCAATACGGGATTACCAAGACAGGAAAGGTCGCCCATCCCCTGATCGTCGGTCATGACCAAAATGATGTTTGGCTTTGAGCCAGCCAGCGAACGACCGGCTGCTTCACTTGTGGCAGCGTCGAACAAAAGGACGAAGGGGACAACTAGAATGACGAGACGAAGCAACGCGCAAGTCGACTTCAGCATGATCGGATCCTCGAGAGTGGGTGCCTGCGGTGCCGCGATTATAACTGCCGAGCGATCCCCATTCGTCTTCCCGAACGTGCCGATCCCAATCACTAATCCTCATAAACGAGAGACTGTGGTCTTACTCCGGACTGGACTCATCTGAAGCCTCTCTCTCGCGTACCAACACGTCGTCGCCTTCGACTTTCACTTCGAAGCAATCGACGCCAGTTTTCGGGTTGTCGACCCATTTTCCGTTCTTGATCGAAAACCTCCACGCGTGCCAAGGACAGAGAACGACGTCGTCTTCCAGATACCCCTCTGCAAGCGATGCCCCCATATGCGGGCACAAATCATCGATCGCGTACCAGCCTTCACCTGTGCGAAAAACGGCTACCATCCGACCATCTACTGGAACGGCTCTCCCCCGACCCTCCTCAAAATCATCGATTTTTCCGACTATTTCGAACTCACTCACGTCGTATTCTCTTGGCTGCGGGTGGGGGCGATCAAAATCCCTTGCATCCAGCCGGGGATGTCAGACACACTTTAGCGAGGCGTTTCTCCCTGGAAAGCCACTGAGCCGCAGCGCCGATCCGACTTATCTCACTCAGTCTAGCAGTACATGATCAATCATCACCGAAGACAGTTACTTGAATCCCGCGTTTGGCCCCACGTTCAAACTCCCGCTCAATACGTCGGTGGTGAACGAAACATCGTCGTCAAAGACCACAGACAACTTCGCGGTAGAATCTGTCTCGGGTTTCCCGATGCTTACACAATCGGGATGAGTCATCACGGGCTGCAGGTTTTGTACTCATTGATCAATCGGCGCGAAGACTGGTGCGCCGAACGCGTCTTCACGCCGTGGCCGGATATGGAGGAGCAGTTACGAAAGCACGACATTCCACTGTACAGCCTCGAAACATTCACGGCGCTGTCCGAATTCGATGTGATCGGCCTGTCGTTGCAATACGAAATCAGTTCACCCAATGTACTGACGATGATCGATCTGGGTGGTATCCCCTTGGAAGCCGCCGATCGTACGCTTGCCGACCCGTTGATGCTTGCCGGAGGCCCTTGTTGCCAAAACCCGGAACCAATGGCCGACTATTTTGATGTCATGATCACGGGTGATGGCGAACCTGTCTTGCCGGAGATTTGCGATCTGTGGCTGGAACTCCGTGAACCCTACCGACAAGACGGTGGAGAATTCGCGACCGGAGATTTAGGTCGACAGCAACGCGAGCAAGTTCTTGCGGAAATCGCTCAAAAGATCGATTGCGCTTACGTACCTCGTTTCTATGAACCTGAATACGCCGACGGACGGATCGCAGCGCTCAACCGAACGCGCAATGATGTTCCGGAAACCATCGCCCCAAGTGTGATTCGGGATTTGGATGGGATCCCCTTGCCGACAACGCCTATCGTTCCCTACATCGAATGCGTGCACGATCGGATTGCAGTGGAGATCATGCGTGGTTGTCCACACCTCTGTCGCTTTTGTCAAAGCACGGTGATCAAGCGACCCTTGCGAATCCGCGAAGTGGATACCATCGTCGACGCTGCGCTCGAAAGTTATCAGAACACGGGATACAACGAGATCAGCATTTTGTCGTTATCCAGCAGTGACTACCCACACTTTGAACCGCTCGTCTTGAAACTTCACGAAGTCTTCAAGCCGCTCGGTGTGAACATCAGTGTTCCTAGTCTCCGGGTCAATGAACAACTTCGAACCTTGCCAATCCTGCTTGGCAGCGATCGCCGTCGTAGCATGACTCTCGCCCCGGAAGTTGCGAGAGATGACATGCGTGAACAGATTCGCAAGAAGATCAAAAACAGCGATCTGATCGAAGGCACGCGAGTTGCGTTCCAAAATGGCTTCGATAGTATCAAGCTCTACTTCATGTGCGGGCTACCGGGCGAACGCCCTGTCGACCTAGATGGCATCGTGGATCTTGCCGAGGCCATCGCGACGGTGGGCAAGGAAGTTACCGGTCGGTACGCCCGAGTCACAGCGAGCGTGTCCAACTTTGTTCCCAAGGCCCACACACCCTACCAATGGAACGGTATGCAGCACCGCGAGTACTTCCAATGGGCTCATCGCTACATGCGAAAACGTTGCCGTATCCGGAGTGTCACGGTGAAATGCCATGCGATCGAAACCAGTCTTTTGGAGGGTGTGTTAAGCCGAGGTGATCGTCGCACCGGAAAAGCCATCCGTTTGGCCTGGGAACGAGGAGCCAGAATGGATGGCTGGACCGAGTATTTGGATCCCGAACGATGGTGGCGAGCAATCGAAGACGCAGGCATCGATATCGAACGCCAAGTTCATGAAAAATACGAACTGATGGACAAGTTGCCTTGGGATCACGTGAACGTGAAGTTTGGTCGCGGCTATCTCGAAAAGGAACAAAACCGAGCCACCATCCAACTTGCTGCGATGGCGAACGTCACGGATTCATAATCGGTTGGTGCCGTTCGCGCAAACCATCCCCGGTTGGTGCATAGGTTAGATCGAGTATCATCGGTTTTCCGTTTCTGTCGTGCAGGAACGGAAATTCAAATCCCTTCTTTCGGGATCCGTTGTGTCGATCTCCCCAACCCGTAGCGAGGCAGCCTTAGCGGTTAGGCAACGGTTGTATTCCGATGCCTCTCGTGCCGCCGTTTGGGGACTGGGCATCAACATCGCCTTGTTCGTCGTCAAGCTGATTGCCGGCGTTGCGATAATGTCTGCGGCACTTATTGCGGATGCCGTGAATTCCATCGGTGACGTGGCTAGCTCCGTGGCCGTGCGTGCAGCATTGCATGTGGCGCAATCTGACGAAGACGATGATCATCCTTTTGGACACACCAAAGCCGAGTCGATCGCCGGATTGTGCGTCGCACTTTTGGTCGCCTTCAGCGCCGCTCTGTTAGCCATTGAGACCATTCGTGGCTTACGAAGTGACTTTCGAGTTCCCGGATTATTGGCTGGCTGTGTTGCCGCCGCCTGTGGCTTGGTGAAAGAAGTCACGTATCGCTACACGTTGCGTGTTGCCGATCGGACGCAATCGGCCGCGCTGAAAGCCGTCGCTTGGGACCATCGAAGCGACGCGCTCGGATCAACCATGGTGGCCGTTTCTCTGTTGGTCGCACCCTACGTGGGACCGCTTGGAACCTACATCGATCCCCTCGCGGCCTTATGTGTTTGCGGAATCCTGATCTACAACGGTGTGACGATCTTTCGAAACACGGCGATGCAGTTGATGGACCAACAAGCCGACCAAGAGGTGCTCGATGCCGTTCGTGAGATTGGAGCAAGCGTACCCGGTGTTGCCGACATTGAAAAACTTCGAGTCCGAAAAAGTGGTATGGAGTACTTCATCGATATTCATATCGAAGTCAACGGGCAGTTAACGGTTGAAGAAGGCCACCGCATCGGGCACGAAGTCAAAGATCAACTGCTCGTGGAGATGCCACGCGTGAGAGATGTTCACATCCATATCGAGCCAGAACGAAAGCCGTCCGAGACGCCAAAGGTCTCTGCTTCGGAAACCGTCTGAGAATCGATCAAGAAGCGATTCGAGCGGAGTCCCTTCGAAGCAAATGAAGTCGATGCCGCCACTCTTCGCATAACCTAGGTTTTCTCGCAGTCTGCACGCGCCTGTGAGAAAAACGATGACCATCCAAACAGAAAAACCCGAACAATCTGTCCGTTCGATAAAAGATCCCGCCGGCGATCGTCGACAGGAGTCGATTTTTTGGTTCGCTGTCACGACGCTCGTGGGTGCTTTTCTTGTTTTTCAAGTCCAACCGGTCATCAGTAAGTGCGTGTTGCCATGGTTTGGGGGAACACCGGCGGTTTGGACCACGTGCATGTTGTTCTTTCAACTATTGCTGTTTGGTGGCTACGTCTACGCTCACCTGTTGAGGACGTTTTTGCCCCCTGCAGCTCAAGCAGTCATCCACTTGATACTGCTTGCGATGGCGGCTCTGGCTCTTCCCATCGAACCCTCCGACGCTTGGAAACCCAGTGGCACGGAAAACCCAATCGTCTATCTGCTGACCATGCTCACCGTGCACGTGGGTCTGCCGTATTTCGTGCTTTCAAGTACGGGACCGCTGGTTCAAGCCTGGCTTAGCTACCGTGACAAGAGTCAACGCGTCTATCGTCTGTATGCCCTCTCCAATGCGGGATCGCTCGTCGCGCTGCTCAGTTATCCGTTTGTGGTCGAACCCGTTTTATCAGTAACAAACCAATCCGTAACGTGGTCACTCCTGTTTCTGCTGTTTGTGCTGAGCCAGGGATGGCTTGCCGTCCATCTGCTGAGTGGTCGCAAGAAACCTCAACGAACTGAGAACGTAATCCCCGTCACGATTGAGCCTGCGACAGCGCCACCAGAAACTGATTCGGAACCAGCACAGTGCGGTTGGAAGCATCGCGCGGCGTGGATCGCACTGCCAGCACTTGCTTCTACCATGCTGTTGGTTGTCACCAATCACGTTTGCCAAGATATCGCCGTTATCCCGTTACTTTGGGTGCTGCCACTCAGTCTGTACCTGCTCAGTTTCATCGTCTGCTTTGACTCGCCACAGTGGTATCAACCAAAGTGGATATCGGGTTTAACGTTGCTGGCGATTCTGACCATCCAAGTAAAGCAATGCCTGCCGGGTTCGGTCCAACTGATCGCAGAAGCAACCAGTTACTTGGCTATGTTGTTCGGCATCTGTTTGCTCTGCCACGGTGAGACGGCAAGACTGAAGCCTCGATCCGCAATGCTAACGCAGTACTACATGCTGTTATCCGCCGGAGGCGCCATCGGCGGTGTGCTGGTGGCTGTCATTTGCCCGTTGCTGCTCAACACCCATTTGGAACTTCCCGTTGGCCTGGCGATTGTTACGTCCATGACGTTTCTGATGTTCTTTGCATGTCGAGGGTGGCGAAAAGTTCGTTACGACTGGGCGGCCGCCTATCGCCTAAGAATGGCTGCTGTCGTGTTAACCATTGCCCCAATCGCCACGGTTGCCCTGGCTCCGCAAGACGAGATCATCGCGTCAGAAAGAAACTTCTTCGGCGTGCTTCACGTCATTCAGGATGAGACCGGAACCCGGTTGGTTCACGGAAGCACGATCCACGGAATGCAACGGCCGGTACCATTTGATCAAGAACCGACCACCTACTATGGACGCGAAAGTGGGGTCGGCCGAACAATCCAAGCGATGCAACGATCAGTGCCAAATCTCGATATTGGTGTCGTCGGACTCGGATGCGGCGTTTTGGCCACCTACGGACGGCCGGAAGATCAATTCGAGATGATCGAAATCAACCCGGGAGTTATCGATATCGCAAACAATCACTTCCGGTTTCTGTCCGGAAGCCCCGCCAAGATCGAAACTCATCTGGGAGACGGCCGACTTGTGCTCGAACGGATGACGGACAAACGATTTGATCTGCTGGTCTTAGATGCCTTTAGTAGCGATGCGATTCCGGCGCATTTGCTGACGCGCGAGGCCATCGCTCTGTATCGGAATCGCCTCACCGAAGCAGGCGTGCTGGCCGTGCATGTTTCGAACAACCATTTGGATCTGGTTCCGCTGGTCCACCGGTTGGCGAACGAAAACAGCGTGCACAGCAAAGTGATCGTCAGCCCCGGCGATCCAGAGATCGGCACTCAGCACGCAACATGGGTCATCATGGCCGATACCAATCACCCACTTTGGCAAGATTCACGAATGGACTTGGCAAAAAGTGCTAGCAAAGAAGAAATGGAACGGGCGCCGCTTTGGACTGATCAGCACCACAACCTGGTAAGCGTGCTGAGACTGTGGTAGCCGGGACTCTGGTGCACCATTTCGGCGTAGACCGTTGGCTAGTTGCCCGTGACGGTCAGATCATTCCGGCTTTGCTCTTGCCGGTTGTTTCACGCCTTTGCTACGGTCCGCTTGATGCTTGTCATCGGGAGTGACAGTCCTTTTTTGCGAAAAGGTTGGAGACCGATTGGGCGATGGGACGATAACTTTTATGTTTTCGCCCCTTTTTGCGCTGAAAAGTCTCTTTTCGCTTACGGATTGCATCCTGGGACAAGGATCGCGGCGCTGACGATCGATGCGGAAACGGCCTGATTCAACACATCTCAGGATGGGATGTGCCGCTGGCCCGATCACTCGCGCTTTTGCATTCCAATGATTGACAGGGTCGTTCCACTGAGAACGTAGTCGATCGTAGGAGATTCCGTCCCTCATGGGAGCAATTCGACCATGCAGATTTACGGCCCCTATCGGGTTTCCACGCCAGATACCGTTGGTGTTAATCGTCCTCAGCCACAGCGTCCGCCGGAAACAGCCAGCCGTCCATCGGCGACGCCGGTGGATCAGTTGGACCTGTCCAGTACGACCGGCGTTAATCGGATCGAAAACAGCGCGATCGCCGGTGGCGGCGAGATTCGCATCGAGCGTGTAGCGGAGCTTCGGCGACAGATTGCTGATGGCAGCTACGAAACGCCCGAGAAGCTCGACGCAGCACTCGATCGGTTGCTGGATCAGATTGGCTGATCGTGCGACAATTTGAACCGCAGCACGCCCAAAGTCCGCTTTCGGCTGGGGGAACGTTCCGTACGTCCCATTCGAGTAGACTATGGGAGGTTGCCTTGCGGGGATAATTCTCTCCCCGGGCCAGGCTCGGGGGAAAAGATCTGTTTCGTCCCCCACCCGATTCGATCTAGAAAAGTTACCTGACTGTGTCGACGACTCCTGAACCCCTGCAACCACTCGATGTCTCCTCGTCGCCTCAAGAGCGATTTGAGGAATATTTGCAGACGCGAGGACTGAGGCAGACCAGTCAACGTCGATTCCTGATCGAAGCCGTTTTTCGCGAGCACGATCATTTCGACGCCGATGAGTTAATTGATCGATTGCCTCGACGTGGTGAAGAGAATTACGTCAGTTCCGCAACGGTGTACCGAACTCTTCGCGAGTTCGTCGACGCTGGCTTGTTGAAGTGTTTTCAGCTGGATGGCCGAACCGTCTACGACTTTGACTACGGATACCCACAACACGACCATCTCTATTGCACGCGATGCCGTGAACTCTTCGAGTTCGAGAGCGACGAGTTGATGAAGTTGCGTGATGAAGTCGCATCATCGATGGGTTTTCGAGTGTCCGGCCATCGTATGATTATCCATGGCATCTGTCGCGAGTGTGCGAAGAAGCGTCGCACGAAGCGCAAGCAAGATCTCGTTTGATGAGCGGTCATTTCATCCGATTCGGCTAAGCCATTAAACAAGCTGCCGGATCTGCTTGATCAATGCATCGAACACGAGTTCATTCTCATCAAAATCACGGCTCTCAGCCTGCATCTGTACGACGACGGTCCCGCCGTCGAGATCCAAAACGATCAAACGACTCACCACGAGTAGATCGAGATAGTAAAAGCGAAATTCCATCGCCGCTTCTCGATCCGAAAGCCCCGGGAGATCGACTCGTTCCGATTCGACCTCGTCGTAGTCGCTCTCAAACGTCTGAGCCATTTGATCAACCACTTCCTCGGCCAAATCATCATCTCTGGCTCTTTCCACCGTAAAGAAGCCTCCCGAGGGCAGCTCCAAAGTAACGCCTTCAGTTCCTTCGTCATCGGCTCTCTCGACCTGTTTCCAATTATCCGGATACAGGAACTGGATCCCGAAAGATTCAAAGTTACGAGGCATGATCAGCAGAACAGATGAAGAAGGTCGAATCATCAAATTGGAAAAACTGTTCCTTGAAGATAGAAATCGAACATGGGGCAGGGAAGGGCACGTGAGACCGTTCGGTGCACAACTCGGCCAGCAGCTCTTGCTTACAAGTGGCAGATTTTGATACGGGCAACTCTTATCTTGTCAGGGTTACGGATCTTCAATGGACGCTTCCCCATTTCGTTGGATGCTGCTCGCTCTCGTGCTCGGTTCACCGGGTTGTCGAGCGATATCTCGTTTCGGCGACAGTCGTCAAACGATCGCGGCTCGTCGATTGTCAGGGCAGGGCTTCCAAGCGATGCACGACGATCAGTGGGAAGTCGCCGAATCGCTGTTTGCTGATGCCCTGCAACAATCAGAGAGTGATGATCGGGCGCATTGGGGATTGGCCGAATCCTATTGGAAGCGAGGTGAGCGAGAGTTAGCCGTCCAACAGATGGAACAGGCCGTTCGACTCAGTGCCGGCGACGCAAGATTCGTGCAGCGTCTAGGCCGCATGTATCTAACCCTAGGACGTCTCGATGAAGCCGATCAACACAGTCTTTGGGCGTTGGAATCTAAACGTGATTCGTCCGAGGCCTGGGCTCTACGCGGCGATTGCTTGAAAGCGAGCGGCAAGGCCGACGAAGCATTGGCGGCCTACCATCGCGCCCTGGCCTTACAACCTGATTTTCCGGCAGTGCAAATGGAAGCCGCCGAAATCTATCGTTTGCAAGGTCGCTATGACCGATTGCTCGCCACGCTCGATCGTCTGCAGGACTCCGTTGGAGTGGAACAGACGCCAGCAAGAGTTGATTTGTTACAAGGCATCGCGATGCGAAAAGTGGGCAGGGTCGATCAAGCCAGACGCTCGTTCGAACGGGCAGCGTTAAAGGAGCCGCTCAATCATGGTCCTCATGTGGAATTGGCTTCCCTTGCATTAGCCGGTGGTGATCTAGCAACGGCCAAGAATCACTACAGTGAAGCGGTTCGCTTAAATCCGTCACTGGCCATGTCGCGAGACTGGATGCAGCAGCTTCAGAGCGATGAAGCAAGATTGGCTGCCGAACTACCTTCGACGGATCTGCCGCCGTTTCGATAACAATACCGGTTTTACCGATTGTGAGGCGGTCGACACGGTTCGCGACGAAGCAATTCCTTTCGAGTCATTTGGAAGTTCCTCCTGGCTCGGGCGAATCGATTTGCGCTCCACCGTTTTCTATGAAATGGGCGACCGACTCGCGATCGATGTCGTAAGCTTGAAACGGATCAGTACGCACGGGGTACGTCCTGAGAGCCTCCCCTTTCCCAGAGTCCGTTGATGTCGCTTCCACCCGCTACCGGTACGCCGAGTGCCACGACTAACTCCTCAACGCCTATCGCCGGTGGACAGCCATCGCCGAATCTAGGCTTCGTGGAACGGCGCGGTCAGTCGGGATCCCAGAGTGGTCGACCCGAACGGCGACAGTTCGGCAGCTCTCACTCAGGTCTTTCCGAAGCAGGACGGGAACTTGCGTTGGCCATCGATCAATACAAAGTCAATCATCACCGACGCTATTTGACGTGCGATGAAATGTTGACGGTCCTGACGGAACTCGGATACCAAAAACAGCCTTCCTAAGACCCTTACTTCCTAAGACGCCCAAATTGTGGCACGAAGCAGCCAGCTTATTTCATCAAGGGCTGCACCAATTGTCGTCGTGTCACGACGCCACTGATCCCGCCTCGATCATCCATCAAAACGGCAACTTCGCTTCCTGCGTCGTAGAGCCGTAGCAGTATTTGGAGATGTCGATCCGAAAATCGTCCTTGAATGACGGGTCGAATCTGCACGGAATTGGGTTGTCGAACACACAGATCGGCATACCAAACGAAGCCGATAATCCGCTGGCCTCGCCGAACTAAAACGATGGGGTGATTTCGCCGGCGGGCTTGGTTGCGTGCTTGCTCCAAGTCAATCGGCGCATCCACCCTGGCTAAACGATCAGCAGGAACTCCGTAAGAAATCGCCGATTGATTTCCCACTTCAAACAGCCTTTGGGCTAACGAACGTTGCCCCGCTGCAAGAATGCCTGCTTCATGACCATGACGGAGAATTTGGTCCAGGTCGCCGCGTGCCATCACTAGCCTCAGGCGAAACGGAGTTTGGCCGGTCACGCGTTGCAAACCCCGACCAAGCAATCCCAAGATGACTGCAACGGGCGCAAAGATCACCGTCGCAGCTAACAGTATCGGACGTGTTGCCGTGATCAATCGATAGGGTGCATGGAAGAACAGGTACTTCGGCAACAACTCTCCCAACACAAAGACAACGGGCGTGATCAACATTGGGCCAATCAGCTCTGCACTAGAACCTGATCCAAACCAGATGGCCATCACAGAAACAACGGCAAAACTCGTGAAGTAATTCGCGATGTTGTTTCCAACCAGTGTTGTCGCGACAAAGATTGCGGGGTGATTCAACAGCCAAACCAAACCACGTGCCGCGGCGGAACCGCTCAATCCATCGAGCACCAAACGCGTTCGAGAAACGCGATACATGCCTGTTTCACTACCGCTGAAGAATGCACTCAGCAGCAGACCAACGGTGAACAGAACAATAGCAGTGATCATGAGGAGCTTCCCTGTGAGTCCTCTCGCGCAACGACCTCTATCCAGATCCCATCTTCCGACTCTTCGGTGACAGTCAGTACGTAGTCGCCTAATGCGGCGGTATCACCAACGCGAGGGAACCGTTCATTCAAACGCTGCAAGTAGCCAGCTACCGTGCTCACCCCTTCGCTCGAAACGGCAATGTCCAAGCGTTTTGACAGCCGTCGGAGGCTATCGCTTCCGGCAACACGCAAACGGCCAGGCGCTGTTTCCGTGATCGACGAATCTTCAAACCACTCGTCTTCGTTCGGAGGCGACAAGACGTTGCTTAGAATGTCATCTAGCGATACAGCTCCCTGGGACTCTCCGAACTCGTTCACAACGACAGCGACCACTCGATCCTCTTCGTTCAAACGATCGAGCACCTGCGAGACCATTGCGGACCAAGGGACGTAAATCACCGCCTCACAAGCGGAATCTAGGTCGTCCAACTGGCTGGGACGCAGCAATCGAGGATTCAGCGCTTTGATGATCATTTCTCCCGACTCATCGGTGACCATTAAGTAGCCGTCCAACTGATCGATGTTCAATATTGCCTGTCGATCCAACGGCTCTTTGCAAAGCAACAGTTTGCTTCTAGGTCGCATGATTTCACTGACCCGAGTATCAGCGATACCGACCAATCCACGCAGCGCCTTTCGCTCCCTCTGCAATAGAGCCGCATCATCTGTTCCCAATTCGATTGCACGTTCGATATCGCTCAACTCAATCTCTGGTTCCGGTTGAAAATTGGGCCAGACCAAACGACTGACGGCCAAGTTGGTCACGGTCACCAATGGCAAAACGGGGCTGACCAAACGCACAGCGATCGATAGCGGTGGTGCAACGAAGACAGAGAGTTGTCTGGGAGCCAACACGGCGAGACTCTTGGGCAACATCTCACTGAAAAAGATGATCGCTAGCAGACTGATGACCGTGAAGATGACCGCGACGGATCCTCCCGCAGAAGGATCTTGCTCCAATCGCCCACCAACGATCGCCGCAAAAGCGAAGTAGGTCATATTGATCAGCAAATTCCAAAAGAGAATCGCTGAGAGCAAACGCTCGGGCGTCTGCAGCAGTCTTGACGCGATCCGACCACCCAGACCAGCACGTGAAAGGCCGCGAAGGCTTCGACGATCAAGAGAGAATAGCGCGGCCTCGCTGCCACTGAACAGGGCGCTGAAAAGGATCAGAATGGCCATCCCGCACAGCCATGGAAAAGCTTCTGATACCCAGCTCAACCGTCGTCTCCGCCCGTCCCACGATCACGTTCTAGCGACACATCAAACTCACTCAAGGCAGGAACCATCATCGCTGCCGTCGTAAAAAGGTAGCCGACCGTCAGGGCGAAGAACACGTATAAATGATCCGTTTGCAACAAGAATTGAGTGATCGCGTAAAACGTGATCAGAGGCAAGCCAAACGAAGCCATAAAAATCGCGGAGGACGGATTGCGCCAGCCCAACGACGCGAATAGGGCCGCTCCGCCGCCGAGAATCATCACGAGAAAAGGCGCCAATTGCAGCTGAAAGGCACCGCGAAAACTGACCATGATCGTCATGCAAATCGCGATTCCGACGCACAGGAAAAAGACGGTTCCGATGCTCGCCAAGATCGCCGATCGGCCAGCCACATAGTTGAGCCCAGAATGGATTCCGAGCATCGTCACGAAACCATATAGCGTGATCGCGCCGAGGAGCACATAACACATGTTCTCAAAGGTCATCACACCATTAAAGGCCAGATAGATCACCAGCAAAGCTGGCAGCACCATCATCTCTTTGCCGACATACAGCACTCCCAATAACTTGCCGAAGACAAATTCCCTCGGACTTAGATCGGTGACCAATAGCAAGTCTAAAGCGAGCCCGTCACGTTCATTCGTCACCGAGTTGACGGCCAATGCATTGACTAACACCAGGGAGATTACGCCCAAAGCGGCAAGAGGTAGGGTCGCAGAAGGCAACGCTCGACCGATGCGGGCGCCCGGTTCAAAAGCAACGCCATCCTGAATCTGCAGATAAAGCACACCAGCGATGATGCAGAAAAAAAGGACGAATCCAAATCGGATCAACATAACTTTGCGACCGTAAGCCCAAGTGCAGACCTCCCTCCACAAGATCGGGTTGTCCCAGACGCGGCGTGGGGCACGAGCTTTCCAGTTGATCGCTTCCTTTTCATTTCCCAAGTCTTCGGAGAGCTCTGGCTCAGGCGCCTTAAGTCGAACTTCACGAGATGGATTCCAAACACGAACCATCTTCACGCCAACGGCCAACACGACGCACGACAGAATGAGCGTGATGACGAAAAAGTATATGACACCTAACGCCGTCTGATCGGAGAGACTCGCCATAGGCGATGCAGCCGCGAATAGAGCTCGAGCCGGACTCAAAGCAAGATCTAGGGACTCTGGCAGCATCGGCAAGCTGGTGGCAATCAACTCACCAATTCCGACGTACATCAACAACAGCAGGACCGTGAGTGCAATCGCCTGAAACGTCTTTTCTCTCCACAGTCCAATGACCGTTCCGATACTACCGGCAAAGATGATCGTGGCAGCGGTCACCGCGAACACGCTTAGAACTTGCTGCGGCGAGACACCTCCCATCAACGGAAGGGTTAGGAACAGTGGCAAGGACGCCAAGAGCAAGCCCAATGGGGTCAGCAAGGTCGCAGTGAGTTTTCCCACAACGACTTCGAATCCTGACAGTCGGGTCAGCAGCAACAATAACAGCGTCCGACGATCCTTCTCCTGAGCCACGCTGCTGGCGGCACCGACGGCCGCTAGCGACGCGAGCACGAGTAGTTGCAGCGGGGCGAGCAACGTGAACATCCAGCCCCCAAAACGTGCGGCATCACTGGTCGTCACCAACGATCGTGAGCCATCGAGCACCAGGTAACCGGTGCACAACAACAGAAAGAAAGACAGCACGTAGACGCCGCGGATCAGGTAGGTACGCGGGCGTTTTGGAATCACCGTCGCTTCGCGGTGAAAAATGGGACCAAGCATCGATGAAGCATGACGGGCGGCCGGGCTACGATCGCCCCAAGAGGGGAGGTGATAAATTGCGGCTGAGTAATTCTCGCTCCGAGAAACGGTGCGGAAGGCGAACGTCGTCCGAGCGTGGCCTACGGGAGTAGGGTACCAGTTCCTGCGGTCGACCGGCAGGAAGAGTGCGAACGTCCTACAAGCGGAACAGACGGAAAAAAGTGTTTCGTTCCCCCGATTTCACGATTTGCCACCTACCCGCAGGAAGCCATACGCAGCAACAGATACTAGGGTTTCCGTACAGGGGAGATTTGCCCCAGTTCTAGCCAGGTTTGCCCTTACGAAAAATTGAGCGAGTCAGCCATGCAGACCATTATCCGCTCCCTATTAGGCTTCATTGACGAAGAAGATGGCACAACCGCTGTCGAATACACCGTCATGTTAGCCCTGATCGTTGGTGTATGTATCGGGACGGTGAGTGCTCTTGCCACCGCAACGGCCGGAAGTTTTGACACCTCAGCGAATGCCATTGCCGGCGCGTTCGGCAATTAGCTGAGGCCCCAAGTCACGGCGGGATCCAATCAACATGTCTTCCTCGGCAACGGTCTTACTGCGGCAGCAACTGTTGATTGACCGCCACGTGCAAGGATGTCTGCTGTGGCGAACGGCACTCTACAGCACTGCTTGTGGCCTTTACTTCTTCATCATTCTGATCTTCACAGAATGGATGTCTCACCCGGATTCAACCTTCGTTGAGTCCTTGTTTTCTTGCCTGGATGAGTCCATTTACTGGGCTCCCGGCCTGATGTTGGTCGTTCCAGTGGTCGCCTACGATCTGCTGAAACTAACCAATCGCTTTGCAGGTCCCTTTTTCCGTCTGCGACGTGAGATGAAACGCTTGGTGGACAACGACAGTGAGCGACCACTGAGCTTTCGTGACGGAGACTATTGGGTCGAAATTGTCGATGACTTCAATACGGTCCGCGAAGAATTGATGGAGCTTAGAAAGCTGCACGCGAACCAGGGCAGCGACCTTCGAGAAGCCGAAATCCGTCAGTCGAAGCTGTTTACGGATGACGCGGATGAGGAGTCAGAGTCGCCCGAGTCCTACGCTGTCGGAAGCTAGAAACTCACTCGGCACAGCACGGAAACGGCCTTGATCGTTCGGTCCGCGCTGCGGCAATCCGCCCTGACGCCACCCTTTCGGCGTCGCGTCGCGTAATATATGGCTCGCGGGAACTCAGGAGTTCCCGCTCTTCTCTTGTTGTACCGTCAAGGAATCCGACGTGAAGCTATTGTTTCAATCCATCTCTGAAGGCAGTTGCCTGCTCAACCTCGACGCTCGCGACATGCGAGAGATCGTTCAGGCTGCGGTGGAGTTCCTTGTACAGACCGGGCGCCTGCCGGAGCATCTTTGCGACGACGTCATTGAAGGGATTCTCGAGCGCGAAAAATCTGTTCCGACCGCGATCGGACACGCTTGTGCTGTACCGCATCTGTACAACGATGCGATCTCGCAACCTGCGATGGTGTTCGTTCGCCTTCGGCATGGGGTCAACCTGGGTGCACCGGATGGTATTGCCACTCGGTTCATCTTTCTCCTGATTGGTTCGAACGAACAGACTCCACAGCACTTGGACACACTTTCGTCCATCGCACGTTTGATGTCGGACAACGTCTTCCATTTCGAAGCGACCTACGCCAAGAATCAGCAAGACGTTTTGAATGCGATCGAACGGCACGTCAATCGAAACGTATTGGCGGCTCCACCCAAACCGCGTTCCGTGACGGAAGGGCTCAATAGTGCGCCCCGTCCGTTTGCCGGAATCAAGGCTGACATCGCGCGACGTGTTCCGCACTACCTGAGCGACTTTCGTGATGGGATGCGCGCAAAATGCATCGCTTCGATCGTATTCATGTTTTTCGCCTGTTTGGCGCCTGCGATCACGTTTGGTGGCTTCATGGGCGTGGCGACCGATGGTTCGATCGGACCATCACAGATGCTGATCGCCACGGCCGTATGCGGACTCGCTTACGCACTGTTGGCAGGCCAGCCGCTGATCATTCTCGGCGGGATTGGGCCGTTACTGATCTTTACCATCATCCTCTATGACCTCAGCGTCGAGATGGAGTATGGAGATCAATTCTTGGGGATCTACGGCTGGGTTGGGATTTGGACAGCTGGATTGACCATCTTGCTTGCGGTAACCAATGCCAGTAATTGGATGCGGTACTTCACGCGATTCACGGATGAAATCTTTTCAGCGTTGATGTCGCTGATCTTTATCTACAAAGCTGTCGAAGCGATCGTTGATACGTTTCAAGAGGGAGGGGACACTGGATCTTCGGAAAAGGCTCTTCTCGCACTGGTGTTAGCCGTTGGCACGTTCTACATCGCGATGACACTGGCGGGGTTTCGTCGCAGCCGTTACCTCTCCCCTTGGATGCGTGAGTTCCTGGCTGACTTTGGGCCATCGATCGCGCTTGGCTGCATGATCGCCGTTGCGTGGTGGCTCGGTGATGCCAGCACTTTGGACACGCTGTCCGTTGGTGATCAATCCGGTGAAACCGCGGCCCGATCCTGGATGGTTGATCTTTGGAGTGTTCCCACGTGGATTAAGTTTGCAGCGGTGGGCCCCGCGGCATTGGCTGCGGTGCTCATCTTTCTCTCGCAGAACATCACTGCACGACTGGTCAACAGTCCTGAGAACCATTTGACGAAAGGTGAGTCTTATCACTTGGACCTTGCCGTGATTGGAGGACTGGTCGGTGTCTGTTCGATCTTCGGATGGCCATGGATGGTCGCGGCGACCGTCCGATCACTCGCTCACGTTCGCTCCCTTGCAGTGGTCGAAGAGAGAACATCTGGTGCCAATGGAAGTGATGAGATCATCCATGTCGTGGAAAACCGAGTCACCGCGATCGCCATTCACTTGTTGATTGGTGGATCGATTCTGGCACTCAGTCTTCTCAACTATGTCCCGATGGCGACTCTCTGGGGGATCTTCCTTTTCATGGGTTTTGCTTCCCTTCGCGGTGTTCAGTTCATTGAGCGTCTCGGTTACTGGCTGATGGATTCGTCGCTTTACCCGATCAACCACTACACCCGAAGAGTGCCTGTACGAACCATCCACCTCTTTACATTGGTTCAGTTTGTCTGTCTGGTCATCCTATGCGTGATCAACATTAGTCCGTACAAACCGATCAGCATCATGTTCCCCATTTTTATCGCCCTCCTCGTTCCCGTTCGTGCGGTGCTCGGCCGCTTCTTCGACAGCGATCATCTCGCCTTCCTAGATGCCGATGAGGAACCCGATGAAGAGGAACTTCACTGGGTCTGATGCACCTCCGCTGCCTCTGACGAACCTTCACTGGGTTGGACGAACCAAGACAGGGTTGGATACTGGTCTTTTGAACAATATCGCGATGCCGAACGACTCCGGGCGGCGAGTCTTCGCGCGGACTTTACGATGTAGACGGAACGAAACATGAGGACTCTCCTAGTCATTCCAGCCAGGCTAGCATCAACGCGGCTGCCGGAGAAATTACTGCGCACAGCTGGTGGTAAGAGCATCTTGCAGCACACCTATGAATCAGCCCAACGAGCCAACGCGGTGGATGAGATTGTGATCGCTGTTGACGATGAACGGTTGGCGGAAGCAGCCGATTCATTTGGAGCACGCTGGGTCATGACCAGCGTCGACTGTCCAAGCGGGACCGATCGAATCGCGGAAGTTGCCGAAGCGTTCACCGACGCGGACATCTTCGTCAACGTTCAAGGGGATGAACCAGAAATCGATCCGGCGATCGTTGACTCCGTCACCCAACTCTTAAAAGACCATCCGGAGGCCGATATTGCGACCGCTGGCGTTCCAATCCAGGAAATGGACCGGCTCGACGATCCGGGCTGTGTCAAAATTGTGATGGCTTCGGAGGAGAGCAGGGCAGTGTATTTCAGTCGCGCGGCGGTTCCCTTTTGTCGCGATGGATTGGACGAGCAATCGCTGAAATCGGATCCACCCATGTTCTGGCACCATCTCGGTCTGTACTCCTATCGCCGAGACTTTCTGTTGTGGTTTGCTCGTCAACCGCCGAGTCCGTTGGAACAGATGGAGAAACTTGAACAACTTCGAGCCGTCGAAGCCGGTAAAACGGTCCTTGTTGCGCGCGCTGCCTCGGCCACGCTGGGGATCGATACGGAAGACGACTTGCAGTCGTTCATCCACCGGGTTGACGCACGGTAACTGGACAGCAAGCTTTGTCTGCTACGTGAACAGATTCAGTTTTTTGAATTCACCACCGAGTACCGTCGATGATTCACCGCCCAACCAATCTTCGATGAGCGTTGCATAAACTTGACGAAAATCAGTGTGATATTTCAGGTCGCCCTGGTCCAAATGAGACAAGCTCGGATGCTCACCAATCAATCCTGCGTTGGCACGAGACCCAGCCAACAGAATTGGGCCAGCGGTTCCGTGATCGGTTCCGTCGCTCGCATTCTCAGCTACCCTTCGACCAAATTCACTAAAGCACATCACCATCAATCGATCGCCGTCCCCATGCGAATTAACATCCTGCACGAATGAGGTCACCGCTTCGCTGACTTCACGCAGCAACGCAGCGTGGGCGTCTGGCTGGTTGGCATGGGTATCAAAACCATCGATCCGAACGTAATAAACTCGCGTCTGAAGACCACCTGCAATCAGCTTTGCGACGGTTTCCAGTTTCCTTCCCAATCCAGAGGTTGGATAAGGTTTGGTCGGTTGGTATTTCGTCCCTGCGGACTCCATTCGGCGACTTGCAGCAATCGCATTACTCGTGCTCGATTGAACAAAACCTAGCAGGTCGTTTCCGGTTGATTCGGTTTCCGACTCCAGCACCTGATCGAGAGTTTGCCGGAACTCCGGGCTTTCACCACCACGAAGGCGAAACTGGGCGAGTGATTGAATCGATGGCACTCGTACATCACGCGACATTAGCGCAAAGGGCTGCTTGTCCTGTCCAAGGTGTACCGCTCCCGGATCGCTCCAATTTTCAGCTTGTACTTGATCTAGGTATCGCCCGAGCCAACCATCCAATCGTGTCTCATCTTTTCTCAAACATGAATGCCAAATATCCATGGATTCAAAATGCGATCGATTCGGGTTTTCGTAGCCAACACCCTGCACAACGGAAAATTGACCATCCTCCAACAGATCGGCGAACCCTCTCATCGATGGATGCAGTCCAAGCTCCGAATTCAGTTTGGCGACCGTATTACTCGCGATGGCAAGATTCGGTCGTGAATTTCGATAAATGGGGTCACCGTGTGGAATGACGGTGTTCAATCCGTCATTGCCGCCTGCCATCTCAACAACGACCAAGATATTTTCATTGCTTGGTTCCTGAGTCACAGCGGCGCGAAGCACACCCGGCGCCGTCGCCGAAAAAGTCATGACCGCCGACGCCGCGGCCCCACTCCTCAGAAATTCACGACGAGATGTTGCGCGGCGCGGCGCAGCCAATTGATGCAGCGCTGCCAATCGATGCAGTTGCGAATCCATCATGACAATTGAAACTCCGGAATCGTGCATAGAAGGTGGACGACATCGCGTAGTTGCTTGTCGCTCCTACCGCTCTTGGATTGTGTGATTTGCTGCAGAGCAGAGTCTGGTAAAGGTACCGCAAACAAGATTTTCTGAAGGTATCGACCGACATCTTTCGCCGAATCGGCTCCTTGAGACGCTAGGTGCTCTTTCAACGAAGCCTTTCCGAACCTTGTCTTTCCATCATCCAAAAGCCGTCGAATCAAATTCGAACGCCCTAGAAGTGTCGAAGAATTAATCCAGGTTCGACCTCCATCCCAACCCTTCACACTCGGTGGGCGATAGAGTCCCTGTCCGAGATCTTGGACTGCGCTTGCCAATCGATAGGCATCCGTCGATCCTTCTAGCGACCGCAGAAAACCGACGGCAAGTTCGACGGGCGACCGAACTTTTCGCCCACGAACGGAAGCCGAAAAGAAAAGATTGCTCGTCAAGATTCGCTGAACGGTCGGTCCGATCTGCATTTCGTCCTGGCGCATTTGGGCGGCCAGAGGCTCGACTAACGGATCGTCCGCTTGTGGTTCGTCCATGACGAAAAAACGAATCAGCTTCGTCACCAAGAAACGAGCGGTTTGATCTTGGGAGACAACGATCGATACACCATCTTCGCCACCCAACTTTCCGGTCGTTCCGAGCACAGACTTTTCACCGGTGTCGTGCTGATAACGGTTGATACGAAACTTCTCTCGCTTTATCTCCCAACCGGTAAAGCACCGAGCCAGCTCTCGTATGTCCGTCTCTGAGTAATGCCCTTCGCCCAGACAAAACAGCTCCATAATCTCCCGAGCGTAGTTCTCATTGGGATGAGCTTTTCGATTGGTTGCCGAGTCGAGATACAAAAGCATCGCTGGATCGCGAGAGATCTCCAAAGCCAGCTGAGAGAAATCCCCGAGAGCGTGCGAACGAAGCAGGTCGTTCTGCTGTTGCATCAACTTTGCGTCTTCAACTTTGTCGGCGCTGGTTGCGAAATGTCCA
Organism: Planctomycetota bacterium; assembly: GCA_039179795.1. Classification (GTDB taxonomy): domain Bacteria; phylum Planctomycetota; class Planctomycetia; order Pirellulales; family Pirellulaceae; genus Rubripirellula. The sequence goes on from JBCDEM010000005.1 coordinate 259,840, forward strand.
TGCCAGAACAATGTCATCTTCTCTAACAGTGGCGCAGGCGTATTGAGCATGCGATAGATCCACTGCGCCGCAAGACGTTCCGTGTTGCCCGTTGCTAAAGAAGCGGTGATCAGCGAACGCATCTGGCGTTGAAACACATCTGATTCTTGAGCTTCAACCAACTCGGTCACAACATCTGCTGGAGAACGTTGGACAAGTTCCTCCAACTCCGCACCTGTTGCGCCGAAACCCGCACGACGCATGAGGTGCGCTGCGGCGCCAGTATCCCACGGCGTTTCGGCCGAAGGCTCATAGGGTTCCCAAGCCCACGTCGGGTCCAATGACTTGCCATTGACCATCATGGTGCCACCTGAACTTGAAATGATGCTTCGAGCATGTCTTCAGCGGGTGTCAGTCTCATGGTCATGCCATCGAAATACCCCATCACCTGCAACACTAATTCGATGACGGCCTCCGCTTCCTCTCGGCTGTTGCCATCCTCCAACATGTTCTGAGCGATCAATTGCTCTCGATTATCTGCCAGCACTTGCTGTAAGACTCTCGCGTTCAGCGATCCACGTGTATTGTCCACAAGGCTGGCGGCTTCAGACGATTTCGCTTCGACAAGCAAGCGAGCCAATTCAGCCGTGCTCGCGACGACGAATCGTTCTCCGGAAAATCCCACGCTCGGCGAAAAATTGAAAATCACTCCCGCTTCCGTTGATTCCTCTTCGTCTGATTCTGGGACAAATTGCGTTGTCACCAATTCGGCATGATCACCGATTTTGTCCATGTCCATTTCGAGCTGATTCTGTCCGTTCATCGCTCCGATGACATTCAGGAAACCCACGAGGCTCTGAAAAATTCTTCGTAACTCACGCGTCATCTCCTCCGGTTCTTTCAGCTTGAATACCGCAGCAAACGCTGGAAGCCGAAGCGTTGGGCGAGGGAGCGTTTCCGAGAAATCTTGGCGAGTGGCAACGACGACGACCTCGGATTGAAACGACCCCAGAATGTCCTCGCCGAAATCACGTCCTGCGAATAACGTGCTCAGATTCGCATCGGCTTGTGCAAATCCATCGTTGATGTCCGCATTAAACAAATCTCCTGCTCGCAACCAAAGTTCCGAAAAATCGCGGTAGGTACTGAGCGAGAATAGAGTGTCATCGATCTCTGGTACTGCCGCGCCTCGACCATTCGCGGCGGGACCGAAGAAATAGTCACGGGACTCAGGAATCCAGTCCGCTTCGAATGGCGTCATCAGGTTCAAGGTCAGAGATTTCTGGTCCCCACTGAGACTCGAAGTTGCGTAGGGTGAATTCGCCAGAGCACTCTGAATCCCGCCTACCAGCAATTCCAGTACCGGGTTGTTGATTTGAGTTTCAAATGGATCGCTTGCATATTGGCGGACCGCTTCGACATCGACAAACGACCAAGCCAGCTCGCCTTCCTTTCGCGTTTTCCAAGCCGACTGGAATCGTTCGTTGTCGTTTAAGGATGGGCCGCCGTCGAGCAAACAATCGATAACCGTTCGCCCCAACTCTGGTTTATTGGTGATGACCATTCGGTCATCCGAGATTGCGTACAGAACATCTTGAATCTTGTAAGCTTGCAGCCCGCGATACTCAGTTTGCCGAATCTCATCCGCATTCTCGCCAAGCTCTGCGAATGCGACCATTTTCTCAGCAAACAACTTCATCGAGGCCTCGTCTTTGCCGCGCACGATGGCAACGGCCGAACGAGTCTCTGCATCAAACGCAACGCTCACCTTCTTGGCAAGCAAGGTATCGAGCGCCTCACGCCAAGACATCTGCAACTGAGTTTCGACCATGGCACGCCCAAACAAGAAACGTTTGTAGTCGGGCGTCTGAGTGGCCATTTGGTACTGAGGAAGCTGTTCGATTTTCTCCCGAAGCGGATGGTCGAATATCAGCGAGACCAGTGCCGGTGGGTCGGTCAGCTCGGCGTAGTAGATGGTGGTCTCGGGATAAAGTGCGGCGTCCGCGGATTCCGGTGATTCACCGGTCGCCCGAGGAACGGCCAGGGCGAATGAAAGCAGAAGGATCGCAAAGAGCTGTCTCGACATGGAATGTGACTCCACGGATGGCCAGTGCATAAACAAATCGATCACTGGGATGGCTACAGTCTGGTACCAACGCACGGCCGTACTCGGCCCAGAATGCGTCGTAGTTCACGAAAGGCTGACACACAAAACGACGGTATTTTCCGCCGCCGGTGCGAGCCCAACCATCTTACCTTCCCGGCTATCGAACGGTTTCAATTCGAACGTTTTTCGAACGTCATGCGACGTTCTTGGCCGTTAGTGTCTACCCCGCCCGCAAATCACGCGTGTGAGATCCAGTTCAGGGATCCAAAACAGCAGCCTGCTACAAATCGATACGTGCTGAATTGGCGTGATTTCGCAGTCTTCCGAAACAGGGCGATCATGGTAAGATCCCTTCTCATGACGAAACACATTTTTGTAACCGGCGGCGTGGTCAGTTCTCTCGGCAAGGGGCTGACAAGTGCCTCGATCGGAATGCTGCTAGAGCAGCGAGGTTTGCGGGTCCGAATGCAAAAGCTGGACCCCTATATCAATGTCGACCCCGGCACGATGAGTCCGTACCAGCACGGGGAGGTCTACGTGCTGGACGACGGCAGTGAGACTGACCTCGACCTCGGTCACTATGAGCGGTTCACTTCTGGACCATTGACACGTGATTGCAACTACACAACCGGGCAGATCTACCTGTCCGTGATCGAGAAAGAACGAAAAGGCCAGTTTCTCGGTAAAACCGTGCAGGTCATCCCTCACATCACCAACGAGATTAAATCCGTCATCAAGCGGATGGGGTCAGACGATGTCGATGTCGTGATCACTGAAATCGGCGGGACGGTCGGCGATATCGAGAGCCTTCCATTCCTTGAAGCAATTCGACAGTTCTCACTCGACGTCGGCCGTGAAAATTGTCTTTACATGCACCTGACGCTGGTGCCCTATTTGAAGGCCGCCGATGAGCTGAAGACCAAGCCGACCCAGCACTCAGTCGGCCAGCTCCGAGAGATTGGTATCCAACCGGATATTTTGGTCTGCCGTTGCGAACATTCGATTAGCCGTGAGGAACGTGAAAAGATCGCTCTGTTCTGTAACGTTCCCGTCGAAGCTGTCATCGAAGAGAAAGACAAAGATTTTTCCATTTACGAAGTTCCACTCTCTTTGGTCGACAACAAGCTTGATGAGTTGATCGTCAACAAACTGGGACTCAAAGGAGCAAAGACACTCGACATCACGTCCTGGACTGATTTACTGCATCGGCTTCGAAATCCACGTCATGAAGTCTCAATTGCTGTCGTCGGAAAATACGCCGAACACAAAGACGCCTACAAGTCGATCTATGAAGCTATCGACCATGCTGGGATGCACCATCAGGCACAGATCCGCGTCGGCCGAATTCAGAGCGCCGATATCGAACGAGAAGGTGCAGAGCGATTGCTCAGTGGTTACCACGGGATACTCGTTCCAGGAGGTTTCGGAGAACGGGGCATCGAAGGAAAAGTTCAAGCCGTCCGATTCGCGCGAGAACGTGGCATCCCATTCCTCGGAATCTGTCTTGGAATGCAGTGTGCCGTTATCGAATACGGCCGCAACGCCATGCAACTTGACGGAGCCCATTCGAGTGAGTTTGACAAAGACACTCGGCATCCGGTGATCTGTTTGCTGGACGAACAACAGAACGTAACGCAGATGGGTGGAACCATGCGTCTGGGAAGCCAGCCGGCGAAGTTGGACCGGCACAGCTTGGCCGGCAAAGCATACGACTCAGATTCCATCGATGAACGGCACCGACACCGTTATGAATTCAACAATCAATACCGTCAGCAATTCGAAGCCAATGGGATGAGGTTCGCCGGGACCAGCCCCGATGGCGGGCTGGTTGAGATCATTGAGTTACCTGATCACCCCTGGTTCGTTGCCGTCCAATTTCATCCGGAATTCAAAAGCAAACCCCTTAAGGCGCATCCTTTGTTTGCCGGATTTGTTGAAGCGGCAATTACGCGGCACACACGACGCAGTGGCAGCGAAACATCAAGCAATCCCTCGCAAGAGCAAGTTTCATGAGTCAGCCCGAAAACGAAGGCTCGGAGCAAGAACCAAAAATCATCGTCGATAGCGATTGGAAAGAGCAGGTAGCTAAGGAAAGGGAAGCCGCTGAAATGGCCGATGAACCCGCTGCAGCCGAACCAAGCGATCCAGTTGCCAATAACGACGACGAATCGGAAACACCTCCGCCACCGCCAGCTTCCTACGAGACGCTTGTTTCGATGCTATTCACGCAAGCGCTTGCAGCGCTTGGCCAGATTCCCGATCCGACAACGGGGGAACCCACGATCAATAAAACGTACGCCAAGCACTACATCGACACGCTTGAAATGCTTGGTGAAAAAACCAAAGGCAATTTGACCGACGCCGAATCAAAACTTGCCGACGAAGCGTTACATGCTCTCCGCATGACTTACGTCAGCACCCAGTAGAGAATGGAGCTAACGGCAAAGCTCAACAGCTCGCATTCGCCGATTAACCCTGCACGCGTTCTTGCTTGCGACACCAATCGGCCACGGAATCGATGATGGCGTCCAGGTCTTTTGTCGGCTTATAGCCGATTGCATTTTGAATCCGCGTGAGATCCGGTACCCTCCGACGAATGTCCTCGAACGATTCGTCGTATGCGTCCGCATAACTCTGGAAGTCAATCTTTGCATCGGGATTAACTCGGGCAACGACACGCTCAGCCAATTCCAAGATGGAAACGGGCACGTCGCTACCAATGTTGTAAACACGTCCTGCGGCGGAAGGCGTGTCAACGAGCGTGGACACCGCTCTAACGACATCATCAACGTGAGCAAAGCAACGCACTTGCCGTCCGTCATCGTGAACCACCAACGGCTGGCCCGACATCGCCGCATCGACGAACCGCGGCAAGACCATTCCATACGCACCAGTTTGTCGAGGGCCGACGACGTTGAAGAATCGACCGACGACTGCCGGCAAACTCTGTTCTTTGAAAAACGCTAATGCAAGGAACTCATCGACCGCTTTTGAAACACCGTAGCTCCACCGTGGCTTCGTCGTAGCACCAAAAACGAGATCGTCTTCCTCTGTCCAAGTCTCCTTTGGGTTCTTCCCGTACACTTCGCTGGTGCTGGCAATGAATGTCGGCACCAAGTCGCCCTTCGCAGCTCGCTTGCCAAGTCTGTCAAGAATCAACTGGGTTGGATAAATGTTGCGTTCGATCGTTTGGATGGGCTGCTTCGCAATCAAGGCAACCCCAACGGCTGCCGCCAAGTGAAAAACGCGATCGGCGCGATCCACGACGCTCGCGACGAGCGATTCGTCTTCCACCGTTCCTTCGATGTACTCCAACCCCTCGTGATCGATCACCCCGGCAAGGTTGCTCGCCTGACCCGTCGACAGATCATCGACCACGATCACTCGGTGTCCAGCCGCCAACAAAAACTCGGTGAGGTGAGAACCGATAAATCCGGCGCCGCCAGTAATGAGACAAGTTAGAGAAGTCACGAAGCTCAAATCGAAAGAAAGGGAATCGGGTTGGCGTCGGCTTCACCGTCAAAGCGACACAGAGCGTGGCAAACTGTCGCCACTCGGGCGTAATCCAGTCCGTTAACCGAAAGCGAAGTATCCAACACCTCCGCAGTGGTACGGGTGGAGTTTCCCGGGTGTTCATTTTCGTAACGTCCCCGCGGATTGCTAGGACGTCCAATCGGGAAAGTGTCTCTGATGCCTGGAAAGATTAAATGGATGTCCCTGCGGGCAACTGCCCCTCTGTTCGGGTACTCATGGGGCCTGCGAACTATCGACTTTTTCGGCCGACCGCTAGAATACGAGCCACGGGGTTGAGAGACCCCCGCCTCGTCCCCAAACTTCGCGAAAGACCGGAGTCCCACCTGTGAAGCAGCCCACATTCACGCTGCTAGTGCTTGAGCCGTTTCGTCTGCCCAAGCGACTTGTGCAACGTCCCCTTCGGAGCGAGATTCTTGTCGTCGGACTGCTGATCGGGCTGACTGGCTCCATGCCGGTTGCCCACGGGCAGAACGAACGAGATCAACCCAGCGAAGAGTCGATGGCGTTGTATGCGGATGCTGCCAATTTCCAAACGGGAGGGGCACTCGACGTCGCGATCAAGAGCTGGAACAAGTTTCTGACGCAGTATCCCCAGCATCCAATGGCAGCCGAGGCGGCGCACTTCCTAGGTGTCTGCCACATGCAGAGTGATCCACCGGACTATGTTTCCGCAAGCAGGTCCTTCGCCAAAGCTTTGCAGAAAGACAAGTACGATTTGCGCGAAGAAAGCTTGGTCAATTATGGGTGGTGCCTGTATGCCGGGGCAGGAGATGGAATCGAGAAGGACGCCAGGCAACTCAGAGCCACGCTCGCAACGTTTCGTGAATTGATCGAGTCATTTCCCGAGAGTGAGTTCCTAGATCGAGCCTACTTCTACAGCGGCGAATCAGCTTATGGCCTTGGCCAAATTGAGCAGGCCGTTCAGTTCTACAACAAGTTTCTGGCAATGCGTGATGCGGCGAAATCGCCTCTGCATTGTGATGCGCTCTATGCCCGTGGCGTCGCATTCGAAGAGTTGAAGCAGCCTGATCGTGCTGTCGATTCCTACAAGCAACTGCTGGCCACATGCAAGCGGCAGGAACTAATCGGAGATGTTCAGCTTCGAATTGGCGACCTGATGATCTTGCAAGGAAAATTTGATCAGGCTGTCTCCGCCTTTGATCGCGTGCAACAGTCCGCTGACAATGATGATGATCGTGCTTACGCATTGTTCCGTCAGGCTTATGCGTTGGTCCAGTCCGAGCAAGCGACGAAAGCGGCTGCGACTTACGATCGATTGCTGAAGACCTTTCCAAATTCTCAATACGCCGCTTCGGCAATACTGGCGTCCGCACAAAGCAGTTATCGCGGCGGAGATATGGCGACGGCCGAGAAGAAATTCCGCGAGGTGATAAAACAGCAGAACTTGGAAGCGGCAACTGAAGCAGCACATTGGCTGGCTCGAATCTATCTCTCCAAAGGTGACAGCGATCAAGCGATCAAGGTCACGCGCGACCAATCGAATCGCGGTTTAGAGGGAGATTTTTCGATCAGCGTGCAATTGGATTTGGCAGAAGCTTTAGCCAACGACCCCAAAACGGTCGAAGACTCGCTGGTGCTCTTTGAAAAGATCTATCGAAGCGCTCCACGCGATCGCTTGGCTCCGCGTGCTCTTTACAACGCCGCATTCTCTGCGTTGCAGATCGGTCAACCGGAAAAAGCACTTAAGTTGGCTGGTGAGTTTATCCGAGTCTTTCCAAAAGATACTCTGGTTTCCGACATTCGATTTGTGGCTGCGGAAGCACAACTCGCTACCGGGGAAGGCGAACTCGCAGCTGATACTTATCGCTACCTGCTTGCCTCGAGCGAAAAAGACAACGTTCAAAGACCAATGTGGGTGCTTCGCGCGGCAGCCGCTAGTAATGCTGCGAAGCAGTGGGATCAGACAATCTCCATGCTGGGTAGTGAAATTGCCCGACTGCCAAAGTCTGCTGAGAAATCAGAAGCCTACCAGCTGATCGGCCAGGCACACTTACAAGCCGATCGACCGAATGATGCGATCGATGCCCTGCGCAAGTCATTTCGCGAGGAATCAAGCGGACCTGGTAGCGAAAGAACGCTGTTGTTACTCGGCCAAGCGTTCCTAGCAGCGGACAAAGCCAGTGATGCAGAAAAAACGTGGCAGCAACTGGTAGACAATGCAAGCAGCCCCATCATTGCCAATCAAGCCAGATATCGTGTCGCACAGGCTGCTGCGGCTGCGAGTCGTTTCGACCAAGCGATCCGTTTCTACGACCAAATCCTGAAACAGGATCCTGATCCACAGCTGCTGCCGTACATCCAATACGGAAAGGGTTGGGCGCATCTGCAATTGAAGCAGTACAAAACAGCCTTTGATCCTCTTGATCGAATGCTCAAGGCGAACGCCGATCATCCGTTACGAGGCGACGCAACGCTCGCGAGAGGGATCACACTCAGAAACTTAGGCCAGTTGAAGGATGCCCAAAAAGACCTGCAGAACTACCTTTCGTCTCGACCTGACGGAATCAACTTGGGTCACTCGCTTTATGAATTGGCATTGATTGACCAGCAATCGAAAGAGCCTGGCGAAGCTGCAACCAAGTTAGAACGACTTGTTCGTGATGTGCCAGACTATCCATCGATGGACCAAGTGCTTTACGAACTCGGTTGGTCACTTCAAGAGTCCGGTGATGCAAAACGGGCAATTCAATACTTTGACAAATTGATCAAGGACTATCCCGATAACGCTCTCGTCGCGGAAGCAGCCTACTTCATCGGTCAGCAGTACTACGCTGCGGAAAACTGGAAATCCGCGACGGACTATTTTGCGATCGCTGCGCAGAAACAGGGTGATCCTGTCTTGAACGAAAAATCGTATTACCGCTTGGGTTGGTCCTATTACAACCTCGGAGAATTCGATCAGTCGGAGAGATCATTCGCCACGCAAGCGAGACAACACCCTCAAGGCTCTTTCGCTTTTGACGCGATGGCGATGGTTGGCGAATCAAGGTTCAAGTTGAAAGACTACCAAGGTGCATTGACCGCGTACGATGCCTCGCGTCGTTGGGTCCGCACCAAAAACGAGACTTCGACCTCGCTTAGGGACCAAGCAGAGCGTCAGATTCGAGAGCTCGCTTTTCTGCACGGGGGACAAAGTGCAGCTCAATTGAAACAGTGGGACCAAGCGATTGGCTGGTACGACGAATTACGCAAACGATTTCCAACAACTGCCTATCTTCCGCAGGTCTTTTATGAGACAGGATTCGCATACCAACAGGACGGCAACACGAACGATGCGCTCAAATTCTTTGGCGAAGTTGCTGACAACTACCGCAACGAACTCGCCGCTCGAGCGCGTTTTATGATGGGAGAGATTTACTTTGCCAACAAAGAGTTTGACAAAGCGATTCCCGAGTTTCAGCGAGTCATGTTCGGCTTTGGTGCGGAGAAAGCGCCCGACCGAATCAAGAACTGGCAGGCGAAGAGCGGATTCGAAGCAGCTCGATGTAGCGAGCTTCTGATGCAGTCTGCGAAGACTTCCACCGCCAAAGAAAAATCCCGTAAGCTGGCGAAAGACTTCTTCACTTACGTCATCGAAAAACATCCCCGTCACGAGCTTGCGAAGAATTCCCGTCAGCTTCTGGAGGGGCTTGAAAGGTGAACGTCATCACTCGTTTTTACCAGCTTGGTCGGGTGTCCCGATTCAGCATATTTTGTCTCTTCGTCCTTGCGTTGATGTCTATCAACAGCTTTGGGCAAGAGAGCGTCCCGGTGGATGCCTCTCAGATACGCGACTTGATGGATGAAGCTCCGGCGGAGCCCGCAGCCGAGTCGACACCATCAGGAATTGACTTATTAACGCTGATCACCCGCGGCGGAGCTTTCATGATTCCGATCGGAATCATGAGCATGCTCGTTGTCACGCTTGCTTTTGAGCGACTCGTGATGCTCCGTCGACGGATGATTCTTCCTCCACAACTCGAACGTGAATTACGAAGACTCAATTCACCATCGGATCATTTCGATCCTGCCGAGGCGTTTCAATCCTGTCGCCACCATGCATCGGCTTCAGCTCGCGTTATCCACTCTATGCTGATGCGAACCGGCCAGCCGCTTGGGGAAATTGAACGGGCAGCAAACGAGACCATCGAAAGAGAAGCCGATCGGTGTGCCGGTCCAATCCGTTGGCTGACACTCGCCGCCGCCGCGACGCCTCTCATGGGCTTGCTCGGGACCGTATGGGGGATGATCGTCGCGTTTCACGAATCCACGACGCTGACGCCAGATCGCACCCGTAGCGAGCAGCTCTCGGAAGGCATCTATACAGCATTGGTTACTACGTTGGCGGGTCTGGTCGTTGCGATTCCGGCAGCCATCTTAGCGCTTTATTTGGAGAATCGTCTGTCGAAGCTATTCCACCGTGTCGAAGAGTTTGCTTTCGAGATCGCTCCTGGGCTGGAACGATTCACAGGTCGCAAACGCTTGGATGCGAGCGGCGTGCTGCTTCCGCTTGAGGGTTCCACGTCCACATCGACGTCGGATTCCTTAGCACCGACGCCTCCACCTCCTCCGCCCGCCCGCGCAACACATGGTGACGTTCGAGCTGGTTGATAATGCCAAAAATTAAACGCTCTACTGTTGCCAGCACGCTCAGTTTGACACCGTTGATCGATGTTGTCTTTCTGCTGCTGATCTTCTTTCTTGTCACCAGTGAGTTCGAAGAAGAGGAACGACGACTGGACATCGTGCTGCCATCAGCCACCAGCGCGTCTCCGATGATCAGCCGACCGCGAGAGATCATTGTTGATATCGATCAACAGGGATCGTTCTATTTGAACGGTCAACAAACGGATTTGCAGGAACTAGAAAGTCTATTGGCAGTCGCGGTCACCAAGAATCCAAACAACCAGAGCGTTGTGATTCGAGCCGACCGAGCGACAGCTTTTCAGCCGGTTGTCAGTGCCATGGACGTCTGCAATCGCACGGGCATCAGCGACTACACCGTCACAACCCAGGAAGGACCGGATGGGTAATTGTTATTCAGGCGAAACCACAGGAGGATCTCGGTGAGCAGTCCAACACCGCCTCCTATTGAGCGTCCGGCAGGCAAAAACGAACGCATGTGGCCATTGGATGTGTCCATCGTTGCGTTGGCTGGGCTCGTTCTTTACGTCATCACGACTCAGTTGAAGTTCGATGACCCACGCTGGCTATTTAACGCTTGGACCTACATTGTCTTGGTCCCCGTCGTCGCTTTAGTTTTGACGTTTCTGTCACACGGACTCGTCACCCGACACGTTCAGAAGTCCATTCAGCTAGGCTTCTTGTTCAGTGTATTCATCCACTTATTGCTGTTGCTGTTGGCGATCAATGTGATCATTTTCAGCCAGTATTTTCCGGATGCATTTTCCGGCGTAAAGCCGGACCGATCCGTCGCTCAGAAGACCGTCCCTGAATATCTGTTTCAACGAACCGAGACGGAGACACCAACGCAGCCGGATTGGTCTCAGCCCGTCGATGCGGAAACCACATCACGTGTCGAGCAGAACCAACCGCAAAAAACGAAGCCACTTGAAAACACGACGATGCGTCGTGACGCACCGCTACCGATTCAGCCACCACGCCGACCGCAACCTGAGACGTTGATGCGAAGGCAAACTCCAAGCGAATCGATGCCGCGACCGGCTGAATCTCCGGCGCGTTTGTCGCGACGCCAGTCGCAACAGAATGATTCGACACCGTCGACACAAGCTCCGACCGCCCCAAACGTTCCGGCTCAGCAGAATCCGAGAATAACGGAAGTTGATCGCCGCGTTGGTCAGCGCCAGCGTTCTGCGCCGACGATCACTGCAAATCCGAGCGCACCCACCTCGGTTCAATTGCCGCGATTGTCACCCACGCGTCCTTCACTTGAAGGTGCGCGCAGTACGAGTCGGTCGATGCCGCAGGTTGGACAAGCGGGTCAGCGACAACAACAAGTTCGATCGCGCGCATCGCAGAATCTGCCCCCAGCCGGATCTTCACCGCCGTCACGTAGCGTTTCGATTGCGCGACTGGACGATGCGGCGCCACGTCAGATTGGACCGTCCACAACAAGCGTTGCACGACAGGGTCAAACAACAGGAGCACAGCTCACCAACCAGCCGCCAACGGTTTCCGGTATTCCATCCGTTGACTCACGAATGCCGGCTGGTCCCATTTCCCGGAATCAGCAGCAGCTAGCTGGAGTTCCCGCAATCGCAGCAGGCAGTTCCGCAAGGTCGCCCGGTCGTGGCCGACAGGGCGCCGGTATCGGATTCCAACCGGCTGGAACCTTGAGCCCAGGCCAAGAACTTGCGAACGGACCCATGAACCTTGGTGGCGAAGTAAGCGACGACGTCATCGGTGATCGACTTGGCAATGCACAATCAAACAATCGTAATCCAATGCGAGGCGGATCCGGCGTCACGACGCTTTCGCCACCGTCCCTTTCCGGCCCGAGCTTTGACATTCCAGCACCGACCGGGTTAGGAGGTTTTGCCAATCAGCCTCCGGCCCGAACCGCTGGATTCCCATCGGATGATCTCCCTCGGATCGCGGCTTCGAGCATGCCGGCACGGCCATCACGACCTCGCAGAACGCTTGGTGGACCAGTCGCACCCGCGGGTAGCGAGATTGCTGCGGTCGAGTCTTTTTCGCGACGTGTGATGCGGACCAAAGGCGGCTCAACTCCTTCACCGGATGGTGTCGTTGGAGCCGCGACGGAAGAAGCAATCGAGCTGGGGCTTACCTATCTCGCAAGAACACAAAACGATGATGGTAGTTGGTCCCTGCAGGGACATGGAACGGAAGTCGTCCTGCGCAGTGATACGGCCGCAACTGGACTGTGCCTTTTGGCTTTTCAAGGGGCGGGATACACACACAGAGAGCATCAGTACATCGACACCGTCAATCGTGGATTGCAGTTCCTCATACGCAATCAGAAGTCCGACGGAAATCTGTACAAGAGTGAAAATCAAATCAGCGATCAGAACGTTGCTCTTTACAGTCACGGGATCGCCTCATTGGCGCTGTGCGAGGCGTATGGAATGACGCAAGACGCGGAGCTCCGCGACGCCGCACAAGGCTGCCTGAATTACATCATCAACACGCAGCACAAAGAACGTGGAGGATGGCGTTACACGCCTCAGGTTAGCGCCGACACCAGCGTTACCGGTTGGATGATGATGGCGCTCAAGAGCGGTCAACTTTCGGGACTTGAAGTTCCAGACCAAACCTACGACGGAATTGACCGCTGGTTAGAGCTTGCGCAAAGTCCCGACGGGCCGGACCGCTATCGTTACAATCCGTTCGCTCCAGACACTCCCACACAACGTCATGGACGCCTGCCCACACCAACGATGACAGCTGTTGGGATGTTGATGCGCATGTACTCGGGATGGCGCCGTGATACACCAGCGATGCGATCGGCAGCCAAATACCTCCTGGAATACCCACCGAAACAAGGTACGACTCAGTCACCGCAACGCGACACCTATTACTGGTACTACGCAACCCAGGTGATGTTCCACATGGGAGGTGACACCTGGTACCAATGGAACCGCTCCCTCAATCCACTCTTGCTGCAAGGCCAAGTGAAATCGGGTGAGCTTGCTGGCAGTTGGGACCCGATGAAACCGGTCCCTGATCGCTGGGCCATTCATGCCGGCAGATTGTACGTGACGACGATGAACCTCCTGAACCTCGAAGTCTACTATCGTCACTTGCCAATCTATGACGACACCGCTGAATAGACTGTGAACCAAGTATCGTCACTTCCGATCGTCACTTCCGATCGTCACTTCCGATCGTCACTTCCGATCGTCACTTCCGATCGTTGCCGACAGCTCCGCAGTTGTTTGAGGAGTCGGCGATCGCGGAACGACTTGGGCGATCGGTGACTCTTAGCGAATGATCGAATCTACGACTCGTATAAATTGAACGACTTCGAGCATCTTGCGAGAAAGTTCAGGGGCTGGCAGTGACTCCGGTCGATCAACAGACATCACTTTGTCGTTGACGTTCCAACGAACGACTACGTCGTTCTCCCCGTACGAGAACAACCTCAGCTTTAGCGGAATCGGGATGAAGCGACCACCAGCTGAACAGATCGTTTCAAAGTCCAACGAAGTGCCGTAGCACCAATGATTCCATGTCGGGCGGTAATCAATATCGGGAGGGCCCATTATCTCGAGCACCTCTTCTTGAGTCATACCGCCTTTTAGACGATGGGCCGCTTCAACGTTGCTTGACTGCCGAGCCTGTTCTGTGGCTGCGATGACACATAGCCACAGCGTCCAGTATCTACCAAGGACAATCATTTTCTGACTCACTCAGCGGCAGATCAAACGCTACCTAGAACCGATCCAGGTAACGATTAACCAGATTCTCCATCATTTCCTGTCGTCCACTATGGTTGGCATCCGCATCACCTTTCTCCAGCATATAGCTTTCAAGGTCTGCCAATGTCACGCCACCCGCTTCGATCTTCGCACCGATCCCGTCATCCCAACTGCTATAGCGATTGCTTACGAAGCCCTCAATTGCATTATCCGCTCGAATCGCCGCAGCGATTCGGAGCCCCTTCGCGAAGGCATCCATACTGCCGACGTGGGCATGGAACAAATCAATCGGTTCGAAGGATTCTCGGCGTACTTTTGCATCAAAGTTCACGCCTCCACTTCCTAAGCCACCATGCTTCAGGATGTAGTACATGGTCTGAGTCGTCAGGTAATAGCTCGTGCCGAATTGATCGGTATCCCATCCGAGCAGCGGGTCACCCGTGTTGGCATCAATGCTGCCAAGAGCGTTTTGGGCACCTGCATAATCAATCTCGTGCATCATCTCGTGACCGGCTAATGTCGCGTGGTTCGTTTCGAGATTGAGTTTGAAAGAGTCTGTGAGATCATAGGCGCGAAGGAAGTTCAAGCATGCGGCCGCATCGCTGTCGTATTGATGTTTCGTTGGTTCCTTTGGCTTCGGTTCGATCAAGAACTGACCCTTGAATCCAATCTCTTTTGCATAGTTGACCGCCATGTGCATGAATGCCCCGAGATGGTCCATCTCTCGTTTCATGTCGGTGTTGTAGAGACTTTGATACCCCTCGCGACCTCCCCAAAACACATAGTTCTCACCGCCCAAACGCTGCGTGACCTCAAGTGCTTTCTTGACTTGGGCACCTGCGAATGCGAACACATCTGCGTTGCAGGAAGTGGCGGCACCGTGCATGAAGCGTGGGTTCGTGAACATATTGGCCGTTCCCCACAACAACTTGACACCGCTTCGCTTTTGTTCCTCTTCCAGAACATCTGCAACGGCATCCAAATTGCGATTTGATTCAGCCAGGTTTGCACCTTCTGGCGCGACGTCGCGATCGTGAAATGCGTAGTAGGGAGCCTGTAGTTTCTCAAACAATTCGAACGCAACACGCGCTCGTTGCTGCGCGTTATCGACAGAATCCGTTCCGTCCTCCCAGGGTCGCACGGCTGTGGCGACTCCGAACGGATCAGCTCCACCACCACGAAACGTGTGCCAGTAAACGATTGAAAACCGCAGGTGGTCCTTCATCGACTTACCTTCGATTTGCTCTTCGGGGTTGTACCATCGAAATGCGAGCGGGTTGTCGCTATCGGGTCCTTCGTACTGGATGACGGGAATATCAGGAAACGCAGTCATGAAACAACCTGAGGACAATCAAAGGGCTAGGGAGAGAGTGCATCGCGGACGGCACGGAAACGGGCGGGCGTCGACCGTCGGTGTCCATCATGATCTCGCGCGAGATCAACGAACAACGACGAGAACAATGACAAGACAATGAAGGGCCTCATCAGCGAACCGCCAACACCACGAGGGTTAGTATCGTGGTCGCTGAGTTGCCGGGCAACGGGTGGTCGGGACACCGTCGGCGTCGAACTACTTTGACGAGGTGAACTTCAACAACAACCAATCACCCAAGCGTGGAAACGCGTGACCAATCGCGATGAGAATCCGCAAATGCCCTGGTAGAACAATGTCCACCGAACCACGCCGAATGCACTTCATCACCGCCGCTGCGACACGCTCGGGCGGCAGGCCTTTGATCCGCGTTCCGCCACCCGGTGCAGATGCCTGCTCCGGCAGTGACCCGTCAACAACCTCGCGATAACGCTCACCGGCATCGTTTCGTGCGATCGGCCCGGGAGAAACGAGGGCGACGCGGATACCGCGAGGCTTGAGCTCCAATCGCAATTGCTGGGTCATCCCCGCTAGAGCATGTTTGACAACCGCGTATCCACCGATGTACCGCGCACCCACTTTAGATGCCAGAGACCCGATATTGACGATGATTCCAGAAGATGCCTCCAAGAGCTCGAGCGCCGCCTGAGAACAGAGCAGGGCAGTGACCACGTTCTGACGCCACAGCCCATCGAGCGTCTCGATCTCGAGATTCTCAATCAGTCCCCGATCACTGGAACCAACACAATTGATAAGCACATCCAATCGGTGCCAGTCTTGCTCGATCTTAGCGATCATTTGCTGAACATCCGTTTGACTGGCAACGTCGCCCACGTGAGTCAGCAACTGATCTCTCGTGCCACCCAAGCTTTCACGAGCTTCCTCCAAACGCTCATGGCTTCTTCCGACAATCATCACACGATAACCGTGCTTCAAAAGTGTTTTGGCAAGAACGAGTCCGAGCCCAGCCGAACCGCCAGTCACCATCGCAACGGGTTGTACATCGCTTTCCATGAGGGCAAGTCTAGTACGAACCACAACGATCCGGTATCGCACGGAGTCACAGGAGGTGAAATACTAGGCGACAATCGATCGCGGACATTTGTCGGGATAGACTTCCCAGCACACAGTAAGTGCCGAGCCGGTGCGTCGCGATGGAACTCCTCGAAAGGTTTTCGGGTCAATCCACATCAACAGGAAAGAGCCAATCTCTTTTAACGGATCTATGAACAGACCTTCCATTCATGAAGCATGTACGAAGATCGTTGCAACGGTCGGACCAGCATGCGATTCACCCGAAAAACTCGCTGATCTCATCCGAGCAGGGACCGACATCTTTCGCATCAACACGGCGCATGGAAGTCGGGAAGATCATCACCGCGTGCTCCAGGGCATTCGTGTGGCGTCCGCCGAAACGGGCTTTCCGGTGGGTGTTCTCCTTGATCTCGCCGGTCCAAAGATTCGACTCGGTACGCTGATCACGGATCCGCTTGAATGCACGTTGGGAATGAAGCTTACGTTTGTGCGCGGTGACGAAAGTCGGAATCCCCACGAACTCACGAGCACTTATGAGCGCTTGATCGATGAACTTGAAGCCGGCGACCGCGTGTTGCTCGCTGATGGCACCGTCGAAATGCTTGTCGAGCGTGTCGATGCAATGAGCGCTCAGTGCGTCGTGACAGCCGCGGGAAGCGTTCGTAGTCGACAGGGTATTAATCTCCCAGGCGTGAAACTATCCGTCTCCGCACTTCTTGAGAAAGACATCGACAACGCCATTTGGGGAGCACAGGAGGGTGTCGACTTGATCAGCCTTTCCTTTGTTCGTTCCGCCGAAGATGTACAGCAGCTCAAGCGGCTACTCGCGGAACACAACTCCGAAGCACTTGTCATCGCGAAGATCGAAAAACCCGAGGCTCTGGAACAGCTCGACAGCATCGTTCAATCAGCCGATGGAGTCATGGTTGCCCGCGGTGACTTAGGGGTTGAGATCGATGTCGCGGAAACACCCATTGCTCAAAAACAGATTATTCGTGTTTGCAAGGAACATCTGAAGCCAGTGATTGTTGCCACGCAGATGCTGGAGTCCATGCACCACAGCGCCCGGCCAACGCGGGCGGAAGTCGCGGACGTGGCAAACGCGGTTCTCGACGGCGCGGATGCGTGCATGCTAAGCGGTGAGACAGCCATCGGTGATCATCCTGCCAAAGCGGTCGAGACGATGAACCGAATCATGCTGTGCACCGAGCGTGAGTTGATCACCTACGACCGGTGTCACGCACCACCCACCGACCGAGTGCATCCGACGACCAGTGCAGTGACCCACGCTGCCACTCAGATCGCAGAATCCATTCAGGCAAAACTGATCGTCATCGCTACCCGAAGTGGTAACACGGCATGGATCAAGAGTGCCAATCGAAGCCGCATTCCAACGATCGGCGTGAGTCACTCAGACACCACACTTCGCCGCATCAACCTACTTTGGGGCATCAAGCCAATCCATGTTGACAACTTTGGCGAAGGTACCGAGTTCATTGATGAAATCTGTCGCTGGGGAACGCAACATGCCGGCATAGAAATCGGCGATCAGATCGTTTTCGTCACCGGAACAGGCGTGATTCCCAAGGCGCACAATGAACTGCTCGTCCACACCGTAGGCGAGTGAGCCGGCAACGATCGAGAGTTGGCTCGCGTCGGGCGGTGCGATCACGGTAACGACTCGATAGCCAGCTCAACGGGTCCCGTGAGTCGGGACCCAACCTCACCTGTTGCAGCCAAAATTAGTTCGATCCGATTCGAACGAAGCAGCCATGTAGAAATCTCCAGCCGAGTCGGTGACTCATGTTCTTCCATGTCGAGCAATTGACCGTTGACTGAAAGTGACTCAATGCGTCCCTCCCAACCATGGATGATCAACCAGACTTTGTCCGTGCTTTCGAGCCCGGTGGGACAATTGAACGATCGTCGATAGGCGATCGTGGGTCCTTCCGATTGCTTTGAATCTGGCAACTCACAACGCTGGAAAACGCCATCGCCACGATCCACCTGCCATGGACTTCGCAGCCGCATGGAATGCATGTTTGATTCCTTCCGATTGGACGTGTCCCGAAATCTTTTTTCGTCGCGAAAACCGTGACAGCTGACGGACAGGTCTATCAACCGGTCCTTCGCTAAAGCTCACGACAAAAATTCGACTTTAGGAGCTTAGCAAAGCATCGTCGTCATCGGACAGACTGGCAAACAGATCATCGATTCCACCGACCACCTGAATCTTGTCACCATCGGTCAATTCGAATTCGGCATCGGTCAGCACACGCGTTCGACTGACACCATCTTCGACGACTTCAAGCAGAGCCTGGTCGTTTGAGTGATCGTAAGAGAGATTCACTTCGTCAGCATCTTCATACCCAGCCAACACACCCAGGAAGACTTGTTGACCGTTTTCATCGAGCAGAGCAAAGACACCTTTTGGATCACCGTTCTCATCAAGATTCGAATCGGAGTTTCCAGAGGAGATCAGGTTCGTGGTATCGAGTCCTGCATCTTTGCTGAAGATCCGCCAATCGACTTCAATCGTCTGACCACCGATGATTTGGTTTTCATCTGGCAAGTCGCTGATTGTTCGCATCTGAACTCGGCTGCTACCGACGTACAAGATTCCGTTAGCGCCGATTTCGCCTTCACCAAGATCTTGCAAGAACTGAATGGCATCTTCTGCTGGATCGATCAAATCAGGATCGATGTCCATCAACTCAAGTTGATACTCGCCCGGTGGTAACTCGAGGTCCTCACCGAACACGTACTCGCCATTCAGATCGGTCGTGGCGAAGAAGGGACCAATCGGTCCATCGATCAGGTCGCTGGTACCGGTGAGTCGAATCGTCAGACCAGCGATGGCTGCTTCGTCACCTTCCCTTTCCCCGGTTCGGATTTCATCAGCACCGTTCAGTGCGACATCGATTCCATTTTCGAGGTAATCCTCGAAGACCATTCCCTGGAAGACGGATGGAACAAAGTTTCGATAGGTGATGGTGAATTCCGCCGAGGCCGTCGGTGCACCCTGCAGGTCGCTGTCCGCGATCGTGTAAGTGAAAACAAGATCGCCTTCGAAGCCCTGCGTGTTCGAGATCGAGACTTCTCCGTCGTTCGGTGAATTCAGACCAATAACAACAGCGTCTGGATCGAATGCGCTTCCATTTGTCTGATTGATTTCGGTAATCACAAAGTCAGTGAGCACAGGTGTTCCGACTTCGTCATCACCCACATCGACACCGTCGATTCCAAAGACGTCCACGATGACCAGTTGGTCCACACCCGAGAATGCACTGTCGTCAGCCGCGTTTGGTGGGTCATTGATGCCGACGATTTTGATCGACACCATCTGGGTCGTTGTCTCACCGTCCAGATCGGACACGTCGAATTCGTAGGTGTTGATCCGCTCACCGCCGACCATGTCGCCGTTTTCCTGCGGATTAATGGTCACAATGCCATCGGTGCCAGGAGCCGTGATTCCTTGAGCGGGTGCATCGCCAATCTCACGGAATCCCGTAATCGATAATTGATCGCCAGCATCCGGATCCGTCGCGTTGCTCAATTCGAGCAAGGAAATCGTGAACGGACCAACCTGATCCTCAGTGAACTCGATCTCGGCGATGTCTTCAGCTTGTGGTGGATCGTTGACATCGTTGATTGTGATCGTGAATGTCTGCGTGTCGAAGTGCGTCGGCTCGCTCGTCTCTTCAGCGCGGACACTGATGGTGTAGGTCGATCGCGTTTCGAAGTCGAATGATTCGGTCGTCGTCAGAAGCCCGCCATCGGTGATATCGAACGAATCCGAATCGAGTCCGTCGATGATCGAGAACGTCAGAGCATCATCCTCTGGATCGTCTGCCGTAATCGTGCCAACGGTCGTGCCGGCTGGTTCATTCTCGTTGACATCAAGACCAACGACATTGAGAACAGGAGCTTCATTTACATTCAAGACGTTGACAGTGACTTCAGCACTGCCTGACAAACCGCCTGGGTCTGTTACCACAACGTCAAAGGTGTAAGACATCGTGGTTTCAAAATCGAGTTCACCATCGACTGTGATCTGACCTTCCGTGCCCGACTCGGAGCTGATGCTGAACGGCACAGCTGGATCTGTTCCGGTGTCGATGCTATAGGTCAGTCCGGTATCGCCATTGGCGTCCGTTGCGATAACCGTACCAACCACGGTGTCGTCGGCGGAGTTCTCATCGACGTTGAAAGTCGCTGGTGTTACGACAGGAGCGACAGGGAAGTCAATCACGGTCACCGTAATGTTTGCTTGGTCGGTTTGCATCAAACCGCCTGTTTCTCTGACCTCAACGGACAGTGTGTAGGATTCACCAACGGCTTTGATCGGTCGAGCATCGGCGGTCAATTGCAGGACACCGGCGGACGTTACTTCGATGTCACCTTCACCACCATCGAGCAATTCGAACTCGAGAGTCTGAAGTTCTGGATCGGTCGCGCTGAGCGTTCCAAACGTGGAACCGTTAGCCGTTGTGTCTTGCAAGTCGAACGAGAACGGTGCGTTGAAGAATGGAGCTTCATCGACGGGCGTGATGTTGACCGTCACCACTTCCGGAGAACTAACGCTGCCCTCATCGTCCTGCACTTGGACCGAGAGATCAAAGCTCAACGCATCGGCCGGATCAACATCGATCGCTTCCGGATTATTGACGATCAGTTGGCCGTCGTTATTGATTCGGAAGGCATCGTTTGTGTTGCCACCGACGATGGACCAGAGAACGAGTGGGTCATTCTCAGGATCGGTTGCGGTTAAGACGGCGCCAACGAAATCACCTTCGGAAGCCGTCTCGGCGATTTCACGAACTTGATTCTCGGTGACGACCGGTGACTCATTGGCATCGTCTCGCCCAAGGATCGTGACGGTCAACGAAGCTGTTGGCGTTTGACCGCCGCGGTCATCCTCGACGACATAGGTGAATTCAATCACCTCTTGGTCCGGAAGCGGACCGGTCTCGTCAAGCAGAGATCCGTAGGCCATCGGATCGACTTGAACGATGTTTGGATTGCCTTCAAACGGGTATGTGATCCCGACATCGTTACCCGAAATCGTCATGAAGTCATCGACGGTGAGTGGATCACCATCGACATCCGAAGCGAACTGTGTCAGATCGATGGTAAACGGTGCTTCGTCCTCGTTACGCACTGCAATGATGCTGTCTGGATCTAACGTCGGAGCGTTGTTCGGAGCCTCTGTGCTGAGAGTGATGGTCGCAAATCCGTTCCCGAGTTCGTCGACATCGCCTGGGCTCTCGGTCAAAACATTTTCAGCAATTCGTGGCGAGTCATAACGATACAAGCCAAGAACATCGATCGGAGCGGCTGTTGGCGACGGTCGGACCGAAGCATTGACGGTCGCTTCTCCGTCGATCTTCACACGAACACTGAACGCGTCGACCGGAATGAACTCATCGTCGAACGGGTTGGCAGGCGTGCTATCGATTGGGCCGATAGGGTCGCTGATCCCAAGCATACCGAGCCGCAGGAAACCCTCGGTGTCGTCGTAGTCAGGTTGCAGAATCGTGTCGTTGTAAACAGGCGTTCCAAAACCACTCAAGATTGGATTTGCGGCTGTGTTACTGCGGAAATCGATGCTGTAACGTACAGCCCGTCCATCCGTAACTCCGATTTCGTCCACGTCCGCGGTCGCGTTTCCGCCGCCCGTGATCTGAACCATCAGGTTTGGCTGATCGACATTACCGAATCCATCCCCATTGAAGATCACTCGACTAATCGGGGGATCGGATGGATCATCACCCTCAGAAACGATCTCGAAATCGATGTTGTCGACGAAGTCGTTTTCGTATCCAAACGCGATCAAAGCATTAAATAATTGTCGCGAAAGCGAAGTCTTAGGATCGTCGTTATCGTTGGCGTCTTCCGCACTGACTTCGAACGTTGTGACCGTGTTTCCCGGCAATGGCTGAGGAATACTGATGATGTAGCCATTCGTTCCGGCATCAAAATCGTTGAGCGTGATGCTTTGGGATTCAAACAGGACCGGAGTAATGTCACCTGGAAGATCGAAGACGATGTCAGGTGTGAAGTAGAAGATGCCGTCGTTCTGAGCGGGTCGCAGATCTTCGACACTGATCTGCAAGAAGAACTCTTGCCCTTGTGCCACATTGATTACACCGTTGGTCGGCTCGATCAATTGATCATCGAGATCCCTCGCAGTGATGATGTACTCGACTTCTTTGTTGGTTGCTCCCAGGATATTAATTGTCTTGGTAGCCGTACCAACTAACAGGCCGGGATCGCTGGGATCGGCACCTATGGCACGATCAAAGATCGCATACTCAACTACGATCTCTTCCGCTGTAATAGATCCACCCGGACCATTCAACTCAGCGAAGCGATCTACTCGAACATCAAGGTTCGCAACTTTCCTCCCGTTCGAGTCCTCTGCATCAATCGTGTCTCCAGCAGTATCAGATACAACATTAACGCCATCAGGATCGAGGCCCAGCGCGTTTGGCATACTGACGGTGTTGATGACGACCCGAGCAAACTCTCTCCCAGAGGCAGCCATCTGGCCGTCCAACAGATCAACCGTTTCTTCTTGGAAACCGCCAGCTACCGACTCTTGCAGATCTGTCGACGTGTCCATGATGATGGACTCGCCTTCGGCAAAGTTGAGTGCATTGATCACACCCAACGCGTCAACCGCAGAAACAGTTCCGTCACCGTTGACATCCAGATAGTAGCCACCATCTGATTCATCGCTGTTGCTACTGCTGGTCAGGCCGCCTTCACCCTCGGCATAGCTGCGGGCGAGGAAGTTCACGACAAGCAATGCGTCGCGAGCCGTAAGCCTGCCGTTATCGTCGACATCGACGGGATTGAGGTTTTGACTGGCCAGGATCCCTCCAGCTAACAGATTACGTTTCTCCAACGTTTCGCTTCGCAGTCGACGGTTGATTGCATCGGATCGTCGTCGCTTTGTCGAACGCCGCTTTTTACCAGCAGCCATAAAACCAGCGCGACCAATCAGTTGACGCAGATCTTTCATCTGTTCTTTCTCGGGAAATGCAGTGGAGGGTGGAGTAGCGAGAAAAGGCGTTTACCCCGGTATACGGACAAGCCACACCCAGCCTGGGAGGGATGGTGACGACAAAGCTTGCCCGACGAACCCATGTTATTTGGGCCGTTTGGTTTATCAATGTTCAGCGATGATTCGGGTCAAATAGACCTAAACGCATCCGGTTAGACGAGCAGTTGTAGAAATGGTTCCGATGAATCCGGCCGATTTGATTCCGGGGATTCGCAGGAATCGGATGAATGGGACACTTGCGAGAAGTTTTCCCCCAGACCGGAGGGTCCCAATGAAAAAGAAAAGCTGCTGATCTGACGCAGAGGACCGTCAATCTGCTCGATCTCCGTAACCGTATCGAGCATCTCGCAGTCCCATTCGCCACTCGTTTGGAAAGCGGCAACTAGCCCACCGAGGGAATCGTCGCCTTCCCCGCTCAGACCTGGGATCTGCTCACCCTCACCAGCGTGCCGCGCCAACTGATTGATGACGATCAATGCATCGACAGCCGAAACGAATCCATCGTTCGTCGTGTCGACGTCAAATCCATCGGGTTCCATTGATGAAATCAGCCGAGCACCCAAACGCTCCAAATCGTTGATCACGACCAATGCATCCGAGGCGGTTACGTTTGTATCACCATTTGTGTCAAACGGCATGACGCTGTTGTGGCGGCTGCTGTCCACGCGTTGGGCCGAGGCAACGACCATCGAACTAATACCGTTTGCAACCTCGACACTGACAAGATTCGAATCGAACTGATGAATCACGTTTTCGGCGACTAACTCAAGTTCGTAGACACCATCTGGCAGGTTCTGGAACTGAAATGCACCGCCTTCGTTGGACTGCAGAGACCCGTTGTGACCGAACTGGAGGCCAGTCAAACCGATCGGGATGCCCGCATGCCCGTATGCGACAACCTTGGCAATACGCCCCATCGAATCGTTGATGGTAACGGGTACGCTTTCGCCTAACTCAATCGCATCACTCGTTACGCGGCTAAGGAAATTGCCATCGGAATCGTAGGCTTCAATGCGAAGAAATCCTGGTTGGTCGAGCGCAATTCCATGAAGGACGACCTCACCAACAGGCTGATCCAAGGACGCCTCAAACTGAATGCCGTCGTTAACCCACTCGCTTTGAAACGCGCGTCGGCCCGCGTCCCACCAATGAAAACTTCGTGTATCGACGTTGAGATCGAGCGCCCCGACGTCGTTGAACGTCAGGTTACCGAGGGCACGAAGAGATGCGCCATTAACGGCATCCAAGAATCCGTCGCTGTAATCCGCCGCGAAGGCTTCGCCTTGGAACAAAGCACTGCCATCGCCGTTTCGCAGAATCGCGGCCGTATTGGCAAGTGAATCTTCCTCTTCTGTTCGCTGCCCATCTTGGTTTTCATCGATAAAAGCGACGCCGGTGACGGACGAATCGGAAAACGCTGGCAACGCACGACCACCTTGAATGATCGGGCTTGTCACTCCGACCTGGCCGTCGATCACGCGGAATTCGATGGTATTGAATGGCTGAGTGACTTGAAACGACTCATCAAACATCACGACCTGCTGGTCCGGCTCGGACACCGTCATCCACGGCCCTTTATCGTCGTCGTCCAGATCGCTTCCATCGTCGACGAACGCTCGATACTCCAGCCGCGAGATTCGGTTAAACGTGATATCGCTTTGTGGACCGGATGAGTTCTGGTTCATGAGCGTGACGGCCGAAGCGGAACCGATAAATCGATACGTCGACGTCGAAGCATCGAAGTATCCGCTGCCTTGCAGATCCAGTGGCACATCCGCGATATCGAAGATTCCATCACCATCACTGTCACGCCAGCCGACGTGCGCTAGCGTTGACTCGGCGCTGTAGAAGTTCTCATAGGCTCCCGTCAGCGCACTGCCACCCGCCATGATGCTGAGGTCTTGAACGAAACCCTCGGTAGTATTGCTCAGTGAGTTGTAGTTCTGTGCGTCGTAATAACCGCGAGTGGCTTCCCAATCGAATGCCTCGGAATACTCATCGCGTGCCCAGAAGATGTGCCCTAGTTCGTGAGCGACGGTCGATTCTGGACGTGTCGACGGCATCACGATGAACAGACCACCAGCGAATGCAAAAGCACCTCGAAGTCGTCCGGCTTTGAAGAAGCCCGTCGAGTCATCCGATGAATCGACAACGAAGATCGTGAATGACCAATCGGCATTGTGTTTGATGCGCTGATCGTGATTGAACTCACGCATCGCGCGTTCGAGATTTTCGTAAATGCTCAGCGAGCCGTTACCGCCGTAGCCATTCGCGGCCAGAAAACCGCCGACCCAGAGATGAAAATCCTCACTGCTTCCGTCGATCGGCTCATATGGAATCTCAAACGGATCTTGAGCAAACGCTTCATCGACCGTGAAGGAAACCTCGTGAACGGTTTCCAAGCGATCAAGCGTTTCCGACCACCAATTCACACCGGTCGTGATCTTGTCGATCAAGTCATCAATTTCGCCACCCGCGATGTCCCAATCCTCTGTGCTGGGATCAATCCCCCCATCGCTTTCGAAAAGAACGGGAGTGACGACAACGTTGCCGAGCAGTACTTCGCCGGTATCGACTGGAGTGATACCGATCACATCGCCCGCCATCAGCGCACGACGCTCGAGAGATTCAACGCGCATCGGACGTTGCCGACGCTTATTTCGCTTTCGCTTACGTTGCAGCATCGAAAAGAAAAGAAAGGAGATGAGCTCAGTACTGGCAGACTACCTCGACATTTTCCGAATCGGAACAGTCGGACGCTTCGTTAGACGCGTGAACGTCAATCGAATCACGCAAAATCGGTGAAGATTTTGCAACCCGCTCAGTCTGGACAATCGGCAAAAACCGAGTTAGTGTTCAAATGAACACCAACTCGGTGAGTTTTTTGCCTCACTCTTTCCTAGAACAAGCTGGCGATCACATCATCGACTGCATTGCCTTCTTCATCATCGGCATTCAGACCGGCGGTATCCTCAGCAAGATCGCTCACGATCGAATCGAGAGCGACGACAGGGGCACTGTCGAAGATGCTCACGTCACCCGCCGAGTCATCCTCGGTCGTCGATGCGTCATCGGCAGGCTGATCGGTATCGATGACCATCATCGCGTCACCCACCAAGGTGGCACCCGATGCCATGACTCCGTTGCCCATCGAGACGAACGATGTGGCCTCGCCCTCACCATTGCCGTCGAAGATCCGTCGCAGTTCGTTGATCACGTTCAACGCATCCAACGCACTGACGAGCGAGTCACCGTTGACGTCTGGCTTCTCAGGGATGTCCGTCGGAATCGGCGGGTCATC
This sequence comes from Planctomycetota bacterium, assembly GCA_039179795.1. Classification (GTDB taxonomy): domain Bacteria; phylum Planctomycetota; class Planctomycetia; order Pirellulales; family Pirellulaceae; genus Rubripirellula. The sequence goes on from JBCDEM010000005.1 coordinate 286,597, forward strand.
CAAGTTGATCGTTCCGCCGTTTCGATCGATGGCGTTGATCAACTGGAGGGCATCCAGAGGCGTGACCGAACCGCTGACGTTCACATCAAAACGGTTGTCTTGGTTCTGGAACGGATTGCCTTGAACAATCAGTGGAATGTCTTCGACTTCTCCGCTGTCAGCAACACCCAATGGGTCGAGCGACGGGTTCTCACTCAATCGGAATCGAGCGTAGATCTCGCCAGTCGCAGCATCCGGTGGAACATCGACGGAGATCACGTTGGTTCCAACTGACAGCAAGGATCGGTTGGTACCGAGTGAACCAAATCGTTGGACCTCTGTGTTCTCGAAGATACCGTTGGCATTCCAGTCAAACCAAGCGTCGACATAGAACAGTCGGTTATCCGTGTTGTGAATACTGACTTCGAAGTTGGCTGAGAATCCAGGCTGAACGGTTCCCACAACTTCGACACCGTTGTCTTCATCCGCATTTGGCAGACGTGCATCTTCATCCGCAGTGATCGGTCGATCATTTGGATTTGTTGGATCAGGTCGCCAAAGGGCAAAGTTCTCATCGACACCATGACGTGGACCGTTGTCCGCGGCCAAAGAGGAGTATGGGAACGGTGCATCACCGTAGTCATCTCCACCACCGATGAAGATCACCAACTCGCCGAACAGTGCGTTGTTGCCGACTTCATCGCTGATTCGATCTTCAACAACCGATGTGCCGCGAAGTGTGTCGAATCCTTCAAGAAGAATTCGGTCACCAACCAACTGTTGATCCAGTCCGAGGTTGGCGAGTGCAGCAGCATATGCTTCCGCTACTTGTGTCGGCGAAGCGTCTAGTGGCACGACGATTGGAATCGGTGTCGGCAATCCGGCAAAGCCAATCTGCGACAGCGCCGTGTCTTGAAGATCCAAGACGACGTTGCTGGTATCCAATCCAAACAGGGTGACGTTTCCACTGCCGTCATTCTGAGCAATCAAGCCCAAGGTCGACAGGTTGATCGCACTGGCGATCGCGTCCGCAACAGCGTTCAGCGAAGTATCGGTGATGGTAATCAGGGTCGAATCTTCCAGATCCTGAACGCCATCGAAATCGATCTCGAACAACTCTGACAGCGGTCCACGCGTGATAGTGAAGGACTGACCATCTTCCAGATCCGCACTTGCGTTCAAACCATCGGCTGGGATTTCCAACCCGAATCCTGGAGATGTTCCGATCTCGCCGAACCCAGTCACGTCGACGGCATCGGTTGCCGAAGTGACGCTGATCGGATTGACGGTGCCCGTGATGCGGAAGCTCCGTGCAGCGGCAACCACTTGAACTTGCAGTCCAGAGTTGTTGATCTCGGTTGTCAGAGCATCCAACAACTCACGTGGGGTTGCGAAGAACGGTACCGGCACAGCAACGCTGGCAACACCGTTCAGGACGCCATCGACGTCAAATTCAAACGTGACTTCGTTCGTACCGTCGTAGACCGTGACCGTGGATCCATCCGCACCGTTGATCACGTTTTCGGTCAACTCAGCATCCAGTGAGTAGTTCGTAACCTTGAATGCGTTGAAGACAGGGTCGATGAACTGCGGAACGGTTCGAGCAAAGGCGAGCGATGTTTCCGGATCGACTCGCTCCAGTGAACCACGCAGGATTAGATCACTGCCATCTACCGATGCATCGACGAGCAAGCCAGATGCGTTGATGGCTGTGCTGAGTGCATCAGCGATCTCTGCCAACCGAGCTGAATCGGACACCAACACCGGTGTTCCAGTAACGACATCTGTTGGATCCGTGATCAATGTGAAGGTTTGCTGATTCGTTCCATCGAAGACCGTCACACTCTGACCGCTGATGTTGTTTCCGCGAAGTTCATCGGCCAGGATCACATCAGCACCCAGGTAGGCCGCTGCACCATTAACATCGAACAGTTCCGTCGTTTTGACGACCGAATCACGCAGTTGAATGCGGTTGTCGACGGCCGTTGCGAACAACAAGACTGGCGATTGGTTGATTGCCTCGGCGACAGCCACAGCGATCTGCTCCGCCGTTGCCGATTCACCGACGCGAACCGGAATCTCACCCAACGATTCGATGATCTCGATATTGTCGTTGTCAGTCGTAACGGTGAAGATCGAAGACTCTTCCGCGTGACCATCAAACACCTCGAGTCGCTGACCTTCGATGTTCACGATTGGAACGCCGAAGAAATCGAACGTAAGTGCTGTCTGAGCAATTGAAACGCCGATACCAGTGTCCAACTCGGTCAAGTTACGGAACACGTCCGAAGCTCCACCTTGAGTTGGCACATCGATCTGAGTCAGATCGCCGTCGCCGTAGTTCACACCCGACTCACCTTGGATGATGCCGACCTCATCGCTGAGGAACTGAATGGTGTAAACCGAATCGTCCAACCAGATTCCTGCAAGCGGTGTCAGGCGGATGATGTTATCGGCAGGCTCATAAGAGAATCGGTAATCGATTCCTTCCACCAACGTTTCGGTGATATTGCTGCCCGCTCGTAGGCGTTGCACCAAGATCAACGAACCATTGACGCTGCTGTCATCAACACCAACACCCGAGCTCGGATCGGCAGGTGTAATTCCATCGATCAATTGGATATCGAAGGAACTAAAGACATCGCCGCTCGTTGAAGCTCGACCACTATCGATCAACAAGTCATCCGCACGAGGGACGATCAGTGACAGTCGCGGCCCAACGGCATCGGCACGATCTTCCGCACCACGATCCTTGAACACGCTCAATCCAACTCCGATCGGAGTGTCTGCGTCTGGATCATCAACACGCAACTGACCATTTAAGTCGATGCTTGGTGCAATGATCGGGATCGGAGGCAGTCCAATGGCACCTCGAAGCGTTAGCAAAGAAGCACGATCTTCGAGCGAATCGAGCGAGCTGTCGATCGTTCGCACGCCTTGCTGAGGTGTGAAGACCAAACCGCTGGCGTTTACAAAAATCTCCTCTGCATCGTTGATGATCTGCGCGGCTAGTCCAAGCGAAGCGTCATCAGTCCCGTTTGCATCAGCGGTATTTCCGAAGTAACTCGATCCGCCGATGACGGTTCGATCAAACGACACGTCGCCGGGAGCTGAAGCGGAAACACTGATGCCAGTTTCGAAGTTAGCAACGACGTTATTCAGCAATGTTGGGCCAGCATTCTGCGTGACCACGATCCCTTCACCGCCGGCTGTGTAAACCGTTGCTGGAGTCGTCGAGAGTGCACCGATTGCATCGATGTCAGCACCAGCAGGACCGAACGCCGGAGTCGGCTCGTCCAGTGGCGAAATAACATCCGTCAAGCGAACGAATGACAAACGATCATTCGACGTAAAGCCAAAGGCGTCCAGGTCGATCGAGTTGTTCGCTCCGCTGGCTGTTCCAACGGGGAAGAAATTCTCACCATCACGGCTGACTTCCACGCGTACCGTTTCACTCGCACCCGTTTCGAAGATGACCAAGTCAGCCGATGGGGAGTCGCTGCCCGTTAAGAAGTTGTTCGTGAAGGCGAATGTTGCACTCCCGCCGGTTCCCAGCGACAAAGTGAATTCCCCATCATCGGGTTCAGCACCCAGTCCAGTACCATCTGGCGAACTGATCGCCGCAAGCGGATCGGTGAAGGTTCCATCGACGTCGCCACCGAGATCGACCTCAACCACGGCATCCGCGAAGGAAATGCCGCCGCGTTCGAACAAGAGACCGCTGAAGACCTGCGGACCGAGATCCGGTCCAGCATCGACCAAGCCACCGACCAATGTGTTGTTGACGATTTGGTCATAACCAACAGGATTGTTCAGTGTTCCGCCGCCGCCTTCGATTCCATCGATCGAAATGCCACTCACGGTGTTGAAGGCGAGAACGTTGTTCTGAACGACAACACCTGGCAATAAGCCTTCTGTATTTAGCTCGATCAGATTGCGAGGATAACTCTGTGCGATTGGGAAGGCATCTTGTGCATCACTGGACAACACGTTCGCCGTCGCGTCACGCGTGATCTCGATGCCGTCTTCCAGGTTGAAAAGGAAGCGACTGTTCTCAATCAGAATGACGCCTTGCTCATCCCGATCACGATTGCTGTCGCCACGCAGTTCGAACGTGGTAACTTCTTCGAATGTCGGAGTGACTTCGCTAAAGCTGATATCACCGTAGAGGTTGACAACCGAGTCCAAGAAGTTTCTCGCACCGGTCGACGATGGAGTCACGGTGCTGTTGCCACGTGTCGCACGCAAGTCCAAGACAGCTTGAACGCTTGGTGAATTCAACGTATCGATGACAGCGTCAGCAACCTCGATCGCCGAAGCTTCCGCCAAGATTTCGATGACTACGGCATTCGGATCGTTCAAGCCGTTGAAGTTGCCTTCCGGATCGGCGATATCGAACTCAAAGTTGAGCAGGTTCAGCGAATCGAAAACAAAGAATGTCGCCCCATCGACCATGCTCGTCGCAGCAGATGCCTGGATCTGCACACCATCGACCAATCGATCGTTCGTATCGAACGTTCGGAACTGGGCTGGGAAATCGTCCCCGCCACGGACCACGTCACCGCTAACGACATATTCGCTGCCGTCGCGGATTTCCAATTGATAGGCACCCGTTGTCGTCGGCTGATCCGGCGACACTGGTAGGGTGAATTCGTTGGAGGTGTCTTCGATGAACGTGTCATTCGCACCGATGGCGTTGGCGCTGGTGACCAACTCGCCGCGTTCCGCAAAACCGATGATGAAGTCGTCCAAGAAGACGCCTTCGAACGCGTTGTTACGTTGAGAAGCACGGAACCCTGCAGCGAACTGGAAGCGATCATCCTCGCTACCAAACGGACCAGGATCATCAAGGTCGAAGCTAGGCAATCGAACGGAGTGTCCTGCGATTGGAATCGATTCGGTGTCACCGAGCGTGAATCGGTTGGCGATCTCACGTTGGACCTGTTCGGCCACTTCTTCAACGCTCATGAATCGACTGATTCGAACTCGGTTCTCAGCGCCCAATCCGGAACTCGGCGTGACCGTAAACAGGTTGGTCGGACGAGCCGCGAAGTCCGTTTGCCCGCCGACAAATTCAACCAGATTCTCATCCGCTCGGATCGACGAAGGCAGCGTGAGGCTGATCGATGCTGTGTAAGTATCGATCTGTCCGGGCGCTGCCGTTCCAGGGATGCGTGGGTCGTAAGCGTCGTTACCTTGACCGCTGAACCCAATGAAAATCACGCCGTCTTCCGTTGCCGTGTACTGGACGGTGTCGGTCGCTGGATTCAGGATCGTGCCAACTTCATCACCAAGACTGTTAAAGACTCGGATCACAGGTGACAGATTTGGATCGAAATCCAAATCAACGTCGATTTCAACCACGGTACCTGCTCGGACTTCCACACGCTGCAAGTCGACATCGTCGATATTCGACGGTGGCAGACCTGGATCCGTGATCGATCCAAACCGACCGGTACCGAGAATGGTCAGGTTGCCGCCTTCGTACGGCAGTGGTGTCGCTTCATAGATCAGATCATTGCGTCCTTGGGCAACGTTTGGATCATCGCTTGGATCGGAGAAGTTGAATCCGCTGAAGACCGGATTCGCTGGCAGGTTTGCTTGAATTTCGTTTGCAACCGTCTCAGCAATCTGAGATGCCGACAATTGTTCCAGCGTGAATCCAGGGTTGGCAGCCAACAGGTCGATAGCGATCTGTCCGGTACCAATCGTTCGCGTTCCATCGTCCAGAACATAATCCTGTCCATCGATGTTAATGACCGCGAGCTCATCCGGATCGACGTACAGCTCGCTGATTTCCAAACCAGCTGGGAAGGAAATCGTTGGTGCGAGATCGACAGTGAATGTTTGATCGTCGATGACAAACTGCAAGTCATCCGCTTGCGTTAACGCTTGCCCACTGATCACACGGAGAGAATCCGAAGTGGTGAGCGTTGTGCCTTGTGTCGAGAATTCGACACGCAGACTCAAGCCGGTTTCGCCTGCAAACTCTCCCAAAGGTACGCGTGCTTGACGCCACGTTTGGTTTACCGAACCGTTCGTGTCATAGAGCTGTTGCGTCTTAACATCGACTCGGTCCGCTGAAAACGGATCGTCGGGATCAGCGTAGGCAGGGAAGAAGAATGGGTCTGGATCGTCAAACTCGTCATCACTGGTACCAACACCTAAGCCAAGATTGTTCGTCGCGACCAGATGTTCGACACCTTCATCCGTGACGACATAGACTCGCAGCGAATCCGGACCAGCGGCGTTCTCCGACTCCAAGAAATAGTTGAAGTACAGGGTCGGCAAGTCATCCGATGCGTAACCTTCCAATGAGAATGGGTTACTTTGAACGACACCTTTGGTTCCGCCAGGAACGTTGTACGATCGCTCAAAGATCGTTCCGTCCAAGCGTGGAGCGTCCGTCGGCCGTTCAACGAGCGATGGATACAAGCCACCGAAGGCACCATTCTCGTATGTGAACGCCAAGCTGCTTCCGCCTCCGCTGCCGTCCTCGTTGTTAGTGCCAACCCTTGCATTGTTGAAGAGTGGGTCGATACCGTGTCCCGCGTCGTCTCCTCGCGAGCCGGTCACGTGCCACAAGTTGAAGTCGACGACGCTAAAGTCCAATCCGCGGGCACCAAAGATGCCAGTCGAAATGACGCTGCGACCGCCGGCAAAGACAGGCTGCAATTCTCCACGCGTGTTGAACGCGTAGATGTCGCCCGTCCCAGTGATACCAAACAACAACTGGCTTAGCTCGCCGTTCTCAACACTGACCGGTCCGGCACGAAGGCCTTCGAAGTTGATACCAACAAGGTCAGTCGCCGTATCGACGTAGGTGCCGAATGTTCGGTTGCCATTCGTCGCGGCGGTAAAGCCGTTGACCGTATACAGCTCGCCCTGGTCAGTAATTGCAAAGAGCGTATCGATGAATCCATTGACAACTTCGATACCGGTCACCTGACCGCCGAGCTGGATACCACCGCGAGTCAAGTTTCCTTGGGCACTCAGGATGAAACCACCATTGATCGCCAGTGAGCGACCGTTTGGTGTTGCCGAAACGTTGGTCAAGTCACCGTTGTCCGACGCTTGATCAACCGCAATCGAGATTCGACGGCCGATGGTCTCGACGGTGTCCGTTGGCAACAACAGAATCGCTACGGCTCCCGATTCCACACCCGGTGATCCGGTTTGATTCAACGCAAACGTGTTGACCTCAAGCGTGGAAGCTTCTGGCAATGAGAGTTGCGTCCCGGCAGCGGAAACCGGCAAGCCGGCTTCTCGAATCGAAGCAGCAAGTGTTTCGATCAGAGCCGTTGAGCTAACCAATTCGGTGACTCGAATTTCAAAAGCACCTGGGTTATTGATTTGATCGTTTCCAACGATCGTCACACCCGGTCCGTTGACATTCAACAGCGCCGGCGAGGTGTCAAAGAAGATTTCGTCCCCGACAGCCTGGGAGCCAAGGCCTTCGACGTTGACGGTGATTGCGATCGCCAAATCGAGCGCGATGTCATCGACGTCACGCGGCACACCCGTCGGACTGACGATCTCAATTGGAATCGCCGTTGGAATCGAAAGATTTCCGTTTCGCACGAATTCAAAGATGACCGGATCTGGGCCCGTTCCCTGAACGACGACCGTCGAGCCGGCATCCAAGAATCCAGCTGGTGTCACCGGGCTCAACTGCAAACGTGAACCGGTATTAAATTCAAAGATGATGTTGTCAATGACAACGGTATCACCGTCGCGAACAGGCTGATTGTCCTGTGCGACCATCGTAAAGCCTTGGTCGAACTCAAACGTGACTGCGTTGGTGACGTCTGAGATGACGAACTGATCACCATCCTCCAAACTCGGACGCAAGACTCCATCGGCAGCGACTTCGCTGGCATTGGTAATCCCCAACTGCGTCGACAATGGGTTGGCGACTGGCGGCTGTGTATCGATTTGACCGACTTCACGCGGGTTCGTACCTGCACCAGGATTGAATCGTGAACGGTCGTAGGTCGGACCATCGATGATGCCGGTGGTTTCATCGAATCGGTACAGAATGTTTTCGAAGTAGCTCAGACCAGGGCGATCGATTGGGCGGTTACCCACGAAGAACCCAACTTCTTCACCTAAGAACTCGCGGATGGCGAGGGCTTCGACCTGAATCCCGTCATCACTCTCCGCGTCCAATTGATCGTTTCCAGGATCAAAGTTGGTCAGGTGGAAGGTCTCAACTTCCATCGTTCCGACGGTGTTGAGCAGGATTTCCTCACGATCGTTTTGACCAGGGTCAGGAGTGCTGAACGTATCGATGCGGACGTATTCGGATGAATCATCGCCGATCTGTTCACCGTTATCGGTGTAGCCGAATAGCTCACCGTTGGCACGGAAGGCAATGTCTCGAATAACGTCGTCATCCGTTCCATCAAAGATCCCCAACGGGATAGGTGTTCCGAACGGAGTCTGGATGTAACTCTCACCCGTCATCGGGTTGATCACGTACAACGTCGTTCCTGAGTTCACGTACAACAACGTGTCATCAAACGAGTAAGGCACGACCGAATCGCCGTCAAACAGCAATGGAATCTCAGGATCGCTCGCGGTTCCGCCACCGGAGAATCCAATTCGATCCTCGGCAATACGCGTGATCGAATCGATCGGCTCAAGACGTAACAGCGGGTTGCTGCTGTCGACGTCGAAGAACTGGCTCAATTGTTCAGGGACGGCGTCCTGATTACTGATCGCAACGTAGTACGTACCTTCACTCAGTTCCGCGGAGCCGATGAACGGATCGTTGGTCCCGAACGACCCGCGTGACAGATCACTCGTGTCTGGATCAGCAGCAGGCTGGTCGTCGGCAACGTTGCTGTCCGTTCCCACCAAGACCAACTGCTGTGCGGCGTTGAAGACATAGATGGCAGTATCCGCTCTTGCCACGCCATCTGCGTAATCCACGTCGAAGATCGTCGACAGATACAGCTGGGCGGCGTCGCGTGTCAGCTGCTGGTAATCGATCGTGAACTGGAACCAGTCAACGTCAGTCGTGCCATCGAGAATACCACCGATCGATTTGGACAATCGATCACTCGCCAGAGGACTGGCAGGATTATCCAACGTCACATCGGGACGTGGATTGATTGGGCTGCTGCCGGTCGGATCACTGACATCGAACTGCTCTTCGTACAGACCAAGCAATTGTGCGTCGGCAAGCGTATCGTTCGGAGCAGACTTTTCGAACTCATCTCCAGAAATCGGACTGTGGCTTGGACCACCAAGAATCTGAACACCGTTGACCGCAAAGCGAACATCGCTGAATCGCACCTGTGTACCCGCAAAGACATCTGTTTCAGTCAGACGAATTTGCATCTGATACGCACCGCTGGTCAGACCGTCTCGTAAACGATCGGAATCTACCAACGACGAATCGCCAGTCGTTTCACTGTTCGCACTTCGCACGCGAACGTGATACAGGAATCGTTGTCCGATGTTACCCGGCAACACGATTCGCATCCCCGCATCGCGCGGGTTGGTCGAGTAGAGATCTTGATAAGCCGAGTCAGGTGAACCGGCATCGATCAGGTCTCGATTCAATGGTCGTGCAGCGTCCTCCGAGAAACCGCCTTCGCCAATCAAACGACTTGTGTCGCCACGTGATTCGGAAAGCGAATCATCCGACAAGACGCGGACAAAACCGTTGGCGTCAATCAGTTCAATGACGGTGTCCAACCGTGAGTTGGTTCGGTCAATATCCAACCAGACTTCGGATCCCGCGACACCGATGAATCCATAGACGTCCAAGTCGCTTGGCTCCGCGATGGTTCCGTCGACGATGAAACCAAGTCGACGATTGTTGTCGCCCGACGAAGTGTCTGGGGCCAGTTCACCAAGGAACTGTGACTGACTCGGAATCGGGTTGGTATCGTTGACCAGCACGTTGCCGAGATTCGCTGGTTCGGTTTCGCTGGTGATCGCGATATTGGCATCCGACGCGGCTTCGCGGATGGTCACACCGTCCCAAGTACCCGGATTGGAAACAACGCCGCTGGTGCTGCTGGTCAGATTGTTGACCTGAACGCCATCAGCACCAATCGGCAATCCATTGTTGTCTGTGTCAACGCTCGCTTCGCCGGTCGTCGTGAATCCAGCACCGACGGTGTCATCCGAGAGTGCGGTCAGGACAACGGGGAAGTCTGGATGACCAACGACCTGCAAGCTACCGCCGATTCGATCATCGATATCGATGTATTCGTCTTCGGACGTTACCAGCGATCCACCGGCAACGATTCCAGCTTGACGTCGGTTCAACGTGTCTGGATCCTCCAGATCTTGATTCTGGAACTTCACGACCAACGATCCACGGGCATCACTTTGCAAACGCAAACCGCCGAAGATGTGTTGGTTTGGAATCTCGATCGTGTCTCGAACGATGTGAACGATATCGACATCATCCAACACCAATTCCGTTGCAACTTGACCGCCGCGTACTTCCAAGCCGTTCAAAGCACAGAAGATTGGATTGCCGTCCTCATCGACCACAGCGTTTTGACCGAGTGCATCGTTACAACTGAAGTCTCGGTTGGTTGGGTCGTCTGGATCGACAGTGTTGAGTTGAGAAGTACCAATTCGGTTGCCCGCGATGAACGGACCTGAGTTCCCGTTCAGTTCGTTGACACGATCCAGCATTCCTGTGTTTCGACCTTGATCGATCACTTCGTTAGAAGTGAAGCTATTCAAGTCGAACGACATCACGGGACCGGTGTTGTCGACAAATTCGTTGTCGAGAATCACAGGCTGAGCAGCACGGACAAAGATTGTTCCGCTGGCGTTCTCACCTCGGCCAACACGACCTGATCGAACGTCGTCGGGATCGTTCACGAAGTTGCGACCGTCGCCGTTGATTTCAAAACGGCTATTGGTCACTCGCAAGTCGGCTTGCTGTGCTTCCAATGTGTTGAAAGATCCAAAGCCACCTTCAACGCGCGTCGAACCACCACCACCGGAGAAGGTGACGTGATCGAATGAAGCTCCCGCGCCAAAGGCTACGCTCACTCCACCCCAATCGCCAGGACTGACTGTAATACCTTGCTCGTCGGTGGCGCTGGTATCGAAGGTTCCACCGATACCGTATCGATTGTCGCTCAACGACGTGATGACGACTGGTTCGGAAGCTGTACCTTCCGCGTAGATGTGCCCACCAAAGCTGACATCGATTCGCGAGCCGCGCATCTTGAAGATCGCGCCGGGATCTATCACCAGGCTCGGATCGAGTCGACCGATCAGGACATTTTCCGGAACGATTGGAATCGTTCCTTCCAGTGCCGTGTCAACAAAGGTGGTGTCATTCGTATTCAAGCGAGCAACTTGGGTGAACTCGCCAGATACTCCGTTGCCATCTACGGTGGCACGATACAGTCGTCGACCGGTGAGGTTTTCGCCGGAAGGAACGGTCGGCAGACCGGTCAGTTGAATGGCGCCGTTGGGACCCGGAGCGACAACAACGGATTCTTCGCTTGCTGAGGTTTCATAGCCGTTCGCATCGACAAACGTCAGGCGATAGCGGTACAAACCAAAGGGAACGTCGCCCGACGCCGCCGTGGTTGCACCTCGAACCAAAGCAATGCTCGGTGCGCTGATTGAACCGTCCGGTCCACCAGGGCTACCGGCGATCTGCAGATTCTCAGTGAGAACGTGAACGATGTCCGTGTCATCCACACGAGCCGACACCGTCAGATGTTCCAGGGGTGCTCCTGTTTGAGTTTCGATTCGCACAAACAAACCGTTGATCGTGTTATCAACGACCTCGTTTCCGCGAATATGCGGGCCAATGCGATGCACGTCCGGTGTGAAAGGTGATTCCAACTGGAACCGCTGCTCATCGAATCGCGTCTCTTCGAAACTATCCGGCGTCGCAGCGATAGCGGCGTCGGCGGAGTTGCTGATCCGACTATTGATGACCGTGGGTCGTGCCGAAGCCATTTCGATCGGGCTGACGACGACCTGACGACCATCAACCGATACGGCGCCACCACCATATTGAATGTCGGCGTATTGAATGTGATTCAAAAAGACAGCCGCTTCTTCCAAATCGACTCGACTGTCGTCTCGACTATCGATATCCGCGCGAATGTGGATACCACCCCAGTCACCAGCACGCGGAGTAGATGACTGACTGGTGAAGTTCACCGGGCTGCCGGGCACACCAAGCACTTGGATCGATGTTTCACTTCCGTCACGCAGATCGGCTTCCGTGGTACTGCCCACACCGATACGGCTTCGACGCATCATGAATGTGGAACCAGCGTCGAGCACCAATTGAACGCCGCGTGGCAAATCAAGCGTCGCACCATCTTCAAGTGCAATCGCTCGATCATCCAAACCAATCTCGTAGACTCCGCCACCAACAACACGCACTTGCTTCTTGATCAGATCACCGGTTTGATCGCTAATCTGTTGCTGAGCTTCGGCGATCGCATCGTCGATGTTGGAGTATGGGTTGGTTGCGACACCCAGAGTTCCGCTACGTGCCCCACTGTATGCCTTGTCGACGTAAAGCGTGTGAATGGGGTCTGCGGGAATGAACCAGAAGTTGAATTCGCCGCCAGCCTTACCGTCGGCATTTCCATCGAGTGCGATCTGAGATGTATCAACGATGACATTCTCGCCATCGGCGTCGAATGTGATGCGTAATTCGTAATCACCCTCGGTACGCCCACCGATACCTGTGCCGCTAATCGTTGGATCGTATACGGTGTTGCCGGACGCACTGACGCCCACAACGTAATTGCCTGGATCCAGTTCCAGCTCGATGAGCGAGTCGTTGCTGAAGTAGTCGTCGTTCGCCGCGATCTCAACCCATTCTCCACCGCGATCTTGGTAGAGACGAAGTGCCGTGTCGAGCGAACTCGCACTACGCAACCTCTCCGCGACGGTTTGGATATTAATCGTGCCAGGTCGCTCCAACGTGAACTCGTACAAGTCCACATCATTGCTCTCAGGTCGATGCAAGTATTGACCATTGACGATGTCCGATGGACTTGGATACGAAGCCTCGTTGTCATCACCAGGATTCAGTACCGATTCGGTCGCTTGCGTTACCGGCTGTGGCAAGTGATCGGCATACCCATAGCCAAGCAATTGACCAACACCCAGGAGGGCACCTCGGAAGAACTCGCCACCGATTTGATCATCAACAGACTCGTCAAAGTCTTGGAAATCCATCACCAACAAGTCGTTGTTGACATCCAGTTCGCCCAAGTTGTGCAAGTAGGTATTGCCAAACTCATCAAGCGGTCGCGTCGCAACCGTGACACCACCAACAGCACTATTTTCAATCGGCTGAGTTCCAGCGCCGTAGATCTCACCAACGGCGATCGACAAGAACCGGTTGTCGTTTAATGGCTGTCCGGTGTCGTCCAACGGAACGCCATCTGTTTCGACAAACTGCACACCGAGGTATTCACTGAACAAGGACAGCACTTCTCGCACGCGCTGCTTTTGTTCGTCGGTGATCAGATTGAAATAGGTCTGATCAAGATCGGGCTCGAACGCCAAACCGCGATTCGGGTCATCACCTTGCCATTCTGCGGCGAAGTCATAAAAGATCGTGGAGATACCGTCATCGATGTCACCGTCTTCTCGCCAAATATCTAGCGGGACCGTTCGATCGCGACGCGAGGGATCATCGGGGCGAATGTAGCGAACGCCTGGTACTTCGTTTCCGCCAGGGAATTCCAATCCGTAATCAATCGGATTGTCGATCGTCGCGTTTACCGTCAGAGACTCGATCGCACCGGAACCACTATTCAGCGCATCGGTAAAGGTGATGCGACTGGTCGGGTCATTTGGATCAAGGCCAGAATCGACGGCAGTTGAGAATGAATCACCCGCTTCGGCATCCAAGTCGATGCCCTGCGGCGCATCCGGAATAGCGCGATCCGTGCCGATACGTAATCGTGCTGAACCGGTGAGGAACACATTGTTCGGATCCGGGTCTGGGAATCGAGACAATGCGTTTGCGAACTGCAAACGTGCCATCCGTGTGACCGGATCATACGTGACCGAATCGGGATTGAAGGCAACATCGTCTCGGTTGCTTACGGTGTCACGTGTGAAGACCAATTCATACAGCGAGGCATCTTCGGCGTTATCGACCTGCTCGTTGAAGAACACTTCAATGACATTCAGCTCTGGGCTGAGCGTTCCGTTGTCTTGTCGCTTGACGGGTGCTGGGACAACAGCGGCGACTTGAGGAGCGTTGTCGAGAGTGAATTGCGTGCCAAAGTCGACGCCGTCGTTGAATGCTTCGCCTTCTAAGTTCAACAACGCCAGCGGACCCGACCCGAAGATCTCGATCTGATAGGTGTCCTGAGGCAGTTGCTCGGCGAAGCGGAATACGACTTCGTGCGGGGTGTCACCAAGACCGACGAAGCCTGGTTCGACAACGGTGTCAGTTGCACCGGCCAAGACAATCGGTGAAAACTGATTGCTAAACAGCTGAGTGTCTTCAGAACCAAACTCCAACCGCGCGGTCACCAGACTAGTCGCTTCCAGACTGTTGTTGATCGCATTGATCAAATCGCCTGCGGTCGACTCACGACCAGGCGTCGCATCAAGGACGACTTGGACGGTCTGACCATTGACCGTGACAAACGGCGACTGTCCGGGAGCTAATAGAGCTCGCTCAACCTGAACCGTCGTCCCGACCCCTGATTCGCCACTGACACTGGCGACGAATCGGGCACGGACTTGATTACCGGTCGACAAATCGGAGACAAACTGAGCCGCATTGGCCCCGTCGACCACGACATCGATTCCCGTCCCAACCGAAGGACCAACAGGAGCAAGCGATGGGCCACTAACTTGATCAGCTTCGATCAGTGCCGAAGCCCCGAGATTATTTTCAATGGCCGTTAGAACGTCACGGACGGTCGATGGCCGGCTTGGGTTGCTGTTCAGATCGAGCGTAACGATTCGATCGATTTCGTTGACGGAAACAAAAACGGCCTGCGAGGAGGTACCGCGATCGTTGCTGCGTAGGCGAACTTCGATACCGTTGCCACGAACACCTGTCTCTGCCGCCCGAAATTCAACGAGGACGCTTCCGCCGGTTCCAAAGTCGGTGGTCCCGGTCGCTGCTTCAAATCCGCGATCTTCGCCGGCACGAGTGACGCTGATGCCCTCGGCGATGGTGAGTGGATCGAGATCCGAATTGTCATCGAATCGGAAAACCAGCTCTCGAGGGGCCACGTTGAGAACTTCGCCGCCGCGAAGCAATGAGCCTTCGTTGGGTTGAATACCCACCAAATCAGGCCCAGCCAACAGTTGCCGTTGCTCCAACGTTTCGGACAGTAGCTTTCGATCCTTACGGCGACGCTTATCGCGTAGCCGGCTGACCAAATTGCGGTCGCCCTTTTTGATACCGTTGCGAACACTCGGGTCACGGAGAGTCATCAAGCAGCCTCGTATTCAGGTGCCAAGTCAATTGGCAAAAAAATGTTCTTTTCAGGTCGCAGCATGCCAGCGGCTGTCCATTGCCGGTGGGATGTCGTTCTTGAATCAACCTGATTCGTGACCTCGGACGGTCTCGGACCAGGTTCAAAATAGGAAAAAGACGGGGGTTACATCATGGATAAGGTGTGTCGATTCCAAAGCTAGAACCAGCCTCGGAGTGTAGTTAGACCTCGCCGTTACGCAACGAAAATCGCCTCTGGGCCTGGGTTTAGGTCGTTCTGGAACGGTTATAGGGTTTTCGCAGCCCGACCTTTCTTCCGGACGCCTTTGACTGCGGCTGAATCGCAAAAGTTCCGGTATTGCACGGTTTGATCTGCCGTTGATACGGTCCCCCGGCAAGCGCGACTGGTTCGGTGACCTCGCCCGCCGGTTCGACAGCCCTCCGCAGTGGCGGGGGGTCGCAGGATGCCCCTCGTCAGGAAGATCGGTCTCATGGCAATGACGAAAGCCTATTCGCGTCAATCGAAAGCCACAGCCCCCCCAAGCAAGCCAGTCGCACTCGGCCTGCTTGCCCTCGCGTTGGCCTGCACCGGGTGCCAATGGGCAGCCAGTGGGCAAAATTCCGTAGGCGCAAGGCTCTATGAACAAGGGCAGTACTCCGCCGCACTGCAGCAATTCCAAAAAGTGATCGTCACCGATCCCGCCAACGCCGACGGCTACTATAACCTGGCCGCGACGAACCACCGCCTGGGCACGCAACGAGGTGACACCCAACTGCTGGGGCAAGCCGAATCGCTCTACAACCAGTGCTTGGACCTGCAACCCAACCATGTTGAATGCCACCGCGGACTGGCGGTGCTCCTGGTTGACACGGGGCGACCAGACCGAGCGTTCGAATTGATGAAGAATTGGGCCGGTCAGAACCCGAATTATGCCGAACCACTCGTCGAACTCGCTCGACTCTATCAAGAGGCCGGTAAGAACGACGTGGCGCTTAAATATCTGGAAGACGCCGTCCAACGAGACGCAAATAACTCACGCGCCTGGCTCGCTTTGGGCAACCTACGCGAGCAGGGCGGGGATCTGCAGCAAGCTCTGAGGAACTATCAGCAGAGCCTGGCGATCAACAACATGCAGCCTGCAGTGAACGAACGAGTTGCTGCACTGAGCCGACAAATCAGTGCGAATTTCGAATCGACGATGGCCGCAGGAGGGACGCAGATCGCCGCGCCTCCCAGTTTCCAAAGCGGTCTGATTCGACGCTAAGAGGCTGTAAGTCACGCTCCGCGTGACGATATTTTGCCAGCGCCGCTACGATTGCGGGGCGATCGGTGACATCGTTCACCACCTCTCCGCGTGACGATTTCTATTCGTTGATTGCCCGCCGAGGGGACGGATGCCTCTGGACTGGGCCGCGTGTTGCCGTCGTCTTCGATTGCGAACACCGCTTCGTTGAGCAGAGCACGAACAGACGAGTGCCCGATCGTTCCACGAGCGAAGCAGGGTTGGCGAGAAAAAAAGACGTAAGATCTCGCAGCGATCGGCGACGATGGGAGACCGGGCGGTCGCCTCACGTTACCTACTGGAATCTCGGGTAAGTCGGTAACATTTTCGCTCGCAGTGTGTCCGTTGTGGTGTCTCCAACCGATTCACGCTTATCCCCAACTCCCGAACGATGCAGTCGATGGAAAAAACCATGAAGTCGATGGACAAGATCGTGTCGCTCTGCAAGCGACGTGGCTTCCTATTTCAATCGAGCGAAATCTACGGCGGCGTTCAAGGATTCTGGGACTACGGCCCTTTAGGGGTCGAGCTGAAAAGGAACGTCAAAGAGGCTTGGTGGTACGACATGCTGACCAGCCACAATGAATTGGTCACGCCATCGAATGCTCCCAGCACGTTTGAGATGACGGGTTTGGACTCGACGATCATCATGCATCCACAGGTTTGGAAATGCAGCGGTCACTTCGATCTGTTTCACGATCACATGGTGGACTGTCGCGAATCCAAGCGTCGTTATCGATTCGATCAGGTGCGCGGTCGTTGGGTGGAATACCAGGACCGAAAGATCTTTGTCGCTACGCTGGCTGAAGCGGCTGAGGAAGAGGACGACGTCCGCCGGCGAGCGATGAAGTTTTTCAAACTCCGCAACAAAGACGCCGACAAGATCTCCCTTGGGACCGATTCGATCACGTTGGATCAACTCGATTCAACCTCCTACGTGCTTGGCCCCGAAGCCAAGAATCTTGACACGTTGACCGAGCCACGCGAGTTCAACTTGATGTTTAAGACAACGCTCGGTGCATTGGGCGGTGAAGACGACTTTGCCTTCCTGCGTCCCGAAACAGCCCAAGGTATCTTCGTCAACTTCAAGAACGTCTTAGACAGCAGTCGCGTCCGAGTGCCGTTCGGCATCGGCCAGATCGGCAAAAGCTTCCGCAATGAGATCACGCCTCGCAACTTCACCTTTCGCTCTCGTGAATTTGAGCAGATGGAGATCGAATTCTTTTGTCATCCGGATCAGTCACAAGACTGGTATCGATACTGGCGTGATCGCCGACTCGCGTGGTACCTATCGCTTGGATTGTCGAAAGAATCGTTGATCATGCGCGAGCACCACACAGAAGAGCTCGCTCACTACAGCATCGGAACAGCTGATATCGAATACGCTTTTCCATTCTTGCCGGAAGGAGAATACGGTGAACTCGAAGGCATCGCACACCGCGGTGACTTTGACCTTCGCAGCCACATGGAAGGCAAGTTGGACCCAAACACGCCCAAGGGCGAACGGATGGAAGTGGAAACGGGTGCAGACGGCAAGCCAAAGCATCGCGGCAGTGGGAAAGACCTCAGCTACCGCGACGAAGTCAGTGGCGATCGCTTTGTGCCTCATGTCATCGAACCCTCCGCCGGTGCGGATCGCGGCGTGTTGGCTTTCCTCTGTGAAGCCTACACCGAAGATGAAGCGCCCGATGAGAAGGGAAAGATGCAAACGCGAACCGTGATGAAATTGCACCCGCGGCTTGCACCAATTAAGGCGGCCGTCTTTCCTTTGGTCAAAAAAGATGGCATGCCAGAAGTCGCCCAGGAAATCTACGGTGAGCTGAAGCAGCACATGAATGTCTTTTACGACGAGAAAGGTGCTGTGGGCCGACGCTATCGCCGACAGGATGAAGCGGGAACACCCTACTGCATTACCGTCGACACGGACACGCTGAACGACCAAACCGTCACCGTTCGCGATCGAGATTCGCTAGAACAATCTCGCGTGCCGATCAAAGAACTGGCTAGCGAGCTCAAACAGCGAATTGCATCGAACTAAAACGCGATGCGGTGGTCTTATAGGCGGCTACTGTTTGTATTGCCGCTCTGCATTTTCTGCACGACGATTTAGGCGTCTGCCAGGAGCGACATCTGGCGGGCACGACCCGTTGGGTAAGGGGATCGATCGATGGTCCAGTGGCGTAGAACGGATCCGGCCATCGCCATACCGCTCAGGAATGCGCCTTCCACACGGGACCCAGCGCACCAGTCGCCGCACGCTCCCAAGTTCGTGACGGGGTCCCAAAGACACTCGTTGCTGAGTGAATTCGCGGCAAGTGAGTAACGCCAGCGATGAACCGTTTCCAATTGCACGTCATCGATTGGCTGACCGATCGTCTGTTCCAGAGCATGGTGGAGCTGTTTACGAACCTGCTCCGGGTCATCTTCGAGATGCTCTCGCGACCATTCGGCTGACGCGTGCACAACCAAGTGTGGTTTGTTGTTTCGGCCAGGTTTTCGATCGTTCCGACAGATCCACGAAATCGGACCGTGATTCACAAACGCTCCGTCATAAGGCAGGTTCGCCAACGAATCCGCAGCAACCCACATGGCCCAGCAAGGTTGCATGTGCACGTCTTTAACTGCTGTCGCAAAACTGCTCGACCGAATCAGTGGGAATGCTTGAGGCGGTGGGCAATTCGTGATGACTGAATCGAACGTCCCAAGCGACTCGGCTTGATCGCTTGTCAATTCCCAAGCCCCGTCGACACACCGCGTTAGTTGGTCGACGTACGTCTCATGCTGGATCGATAAGTCTTCAGCGAGATACTTAGCGATGGCATTCATGCTCGGTACACCAACGTAGCGTGGCGTTCCCAGTTTCTCCTCAAGCACGTCCCCGTCTTCGCCAAGTTCGACGATACGACCCATCCACGGTTGCACAAGCCCTCGCTGTGTCCAGCTGTGAACGTAGCGTGTGAATCGCGGGTCTTTCGCCGTGAAGTACTGAGCGCCGTGGTCGACGGCCAAATCAAAGTCCGAGACCCGTCGCGTCGACAGCCGACCGCCGACACCTCGCGACTTTTCGAACAGAGTGACATCGATCCCGTGATCGGCCAGAGTGCGAGCACAGATCAGCCCACCAAGTCCTGCGCCAACAATCGCTACCTTGGGTAGGTTGGCCGCGATCGGCCGGTCGACCACTTGGCAAAAGCGGTCAAAGTCCATTCGCGCCTGGTGTTGTTCGGCGGAACGCTGGCGGATGGTTCCCGAAACAGGCCGTTCTTTGAAGGGTCTGTCGAACAAGCCAAAACACCACAAGACGCCGCCGTAGCTATTTGGGTCTCGTCCATCGAGGGCGTAGCGATGGTTGAGATCCATCGTCAAGCGAACCGCTTCGTGAGGTGTGTCGGCCCAATGAAGGAACGCCTTACCCCATGTCATCCGAGCGTTGTTGTGCATCTCACCGTGCTTCAACAATCCGCGCTGACAAGCATCCCAAAGCGGCTGATTCGATTTACCCCGGGCCAACTGCTCCCAGCCGTAGCGTCCGTCGCGTTCATCACCCGCGTGTTGCTCAAGCGTTCGCTGTGCCCAATCGGGCAGCGCATCGATCGAATCGAGGAAGTCGATGTTGTGATGACAGAAATGAAATGAGAGCTCCCGCCAAATCAGCAGTTCGTCCAAGAACTTGCTGGCTCGACGGTGTGCTGCCTCTCGAGCAATCCTGAGCGGACTGACCATCCCAAAGTGCAGGTAAGCGCTCATTCGACTGACGCCATCGTGAATCGCGGCATCGTTTCTGCGCTGGCCATAGCGGGACAAGCCCGATTCCCTAAATTGCTCCCATCGCTCGTAGCCAGCTCGTGATCCGCCCGGCGTATCCGGCACAGGTGCTATGGCGTGGTCGACCTTGCAAGTGGCGATCAGTTCTGCCAGCGAAGCGTCTTGAAGGTCAAAGGGCGTGAAGGGCAGGGGACCGTCGTACATCTCGCAGTCGACCGTCTGCTCTTCGTATTCCTGCGTCAAACGCTCGTTGTAAAGTTGCCTGGTGGCATCACGATACTCATACGCTCTCGCGAATGACCTATTCACCAATGGAATGGGAACAACGCAAGAAGAATCGACCATTGCGATGGGCGTGTTCGTGCGACTGACCAATCGCTCCATCCAACCGGCCAATGGCTGGACGGGCATCTCTTCCGTCACTAACACAGCAGCCCGGCGGGTAAGTGTGCGAAGGTGTGGACCTCGATCACCCTGCCGCTGCAAATGAAAATAGGCTGTTATTCCTCGGTCGCGAAGCTCTCGTTGGACATCACGATCGCCCTGCAGAATGAAGGCGTGGTAACGATCTGAAGCGTAGGGGTAATCTTCCGAGAGTCCGTGGTAGACGAGCAGAGGCAGTCCATTCTGCCTTGCCAGACAGATCGCCACATCCAGCGCAGGATTTTCATGAGCACGGAGTGCGTTGTGCATCCAGTACAGAACGAATTCGCCAGGCTTTTCAGAGCCGGCGTCTTCCGGACTGACCAGCCATCGAAAACGCTCGCGAAGCTGCGGTGAGAGCGAACAATCCACGTATATGCGCTCCAAGGTGAGATGGCCAAAGAGTTTACGTATCCGTCAAGTCTCAGGGAAAAACCGCCAAAAACCTAGCGAATGAGCCAATTCGCCAAGATTCCCCTCGGCAGTCCGTCCTCAGACGCAATTTCACCCAAACCTTCTTGTGAACACAGACTCGACGCGGCGTTTCGCCCACTGATCACCGCACCTTCCATCGTCGCTGGCCAGCCGGTTGCCGTCCAATCACCCGCCAAGTGGAACCAAGCAGCTTTTGTTTGAGCTGGCGGACGTATTCGCTCAACTTCCGGGCGGACCGAAAATACGGACTTCGGATCGGTGACGACCCGATATCTCAAAAGCTTGGCATCGCGGGCCTTTGGATAGGCTTGGTGGATCTCCCCAACAACGGTCTCTAAAAGCGATTTTCGATCCATTTGCCGAGTATCGTGCGAGGCGCTGATCACGATCTGGTAGTAATGCTCGGATTTCCGATCAGGGACCTCGGAGGCTTCTTCCCAAGGTTGCCTGAACATCCACTGGGAAACGGTCCCCACCATCACGGCGTGATCTTGGTCCGTAAATTGACGATCGAACCAAAGGTGCAGGCCACTGATCGGTGAAACGGGCAGATCAGCGAGCTTCGCCGCATCGGGAACGAGTTCTGCCGGCAAGAGGTTGCTAATCGCAAACCACGGCACCGCCATGATCACGTGATCGGCTGGGATGGGGTCACCGCTCTGCGTCCGCACAGCGATTTCGGGTTCACGGATCAGCTCTTTCACCGTCTTCCCGGTCAGGACGCGCACTCCAAGACGCTCGATCGCCGCACGCAACTTTCGGCCGAACAGTTCAGCCAGCGGTTGCTTGGGAACCAAGACATCGGATGCGCCGACCGCACCTGCGAACCCGTCGACGAAGACTTTACGTGCCGCTGACATGGAAACGACGGTCGGACGCTCACCGAGGGCGCTAATCAAGATCACATCCCAGAAATCACGAATCGTCGCGGGCGACTGACCATTTTCGACCAGCCACTCTGCGGCCGTCTGATCCCGCAGTTTTTCGTTGGTTGTCTGGAACAGCCGAAGCATTGCCCGACGTACTTCTCGACGCTGAGCCAGCGTCAGAAATCGCATCGACCCAAACGCGTTCACCAAGTGCAACGGTGCAGGTAACCACCGCGCTGGTGCAAAAGGGCTCGGTGGATGATCAGGGTGCAGAAAAACGAGCTTCCGATAGCGATTTAGCTGGTCATCAAGCCCGCAACGTTCCAGGAGTGAGATCAGGTTGGTGCAACAACCCATCGCTACATGCTGACAATAATCGACGGCCTCGCCTGTCGCGGGATCGTTGAACGAACCGGCACGTCCACCGACGACCTGTTTCGCCTCTAGCAGAGTGACGTCGAATCGATCGGGAAAAGCAGACTTGATCGCTTCAGCAGCCGACAACCCCGCCAATCCACCGCCGATGATGACGACACGCTTACCCCGCATTGGTTGCCGTTGGCGGTCCGAGGTGGCTCCTTCTACTACCGAATCGGATGTCGCCGTCTTCTCGGACGAATGATTCACGCTTTCCCCTCGGTACCTTCCAGCTCGAGAGGAGGAACGGGCAATCGTCGGAACATGGGAGATACAAAGTGTCTCGATACCAACCCCAATCGTTCGGTCGCCGTCAAACGAATGCGGCGTACCGCGATGGACCCTGGATCGTCTTCGATTCTTTCAAGCAACTTTCGATAAGTTCGCCACATCATGCTGAACATCGGCTTGCCGTCTGGGTGAAGTGAATCCCAGACGCGCCAACCCGACCGGAACAATCGCTTGGCACGTTCGACTTCTTCTAAAACCAAACAACACAGTCGGTCATCACGGCGTGGACGCAACAGATCGTCTTCGTTGAGCCCATGCTGTTCGTAGTGCTGCCTAGGCAAGTAGATTCGACCTCGCGAAGCATCCTCCGCAACATCGCGGAGAATATTGGTCAATTGAAATGCCAGGCCGCAGTCGATCGCGGCATCGGTCGGCAGGTCGCCATCAAATTGCCAGATATGCAAACACGCCAAGCCGACAGCCGACGCCACCAGGTAACAGTAATGCTCAACTTGTTCATAGGTGTCGAATCGAGTCTTTTGCTGATCCGCTAACACACCGTCAACGATTTCCAACAAATACCGTGACGGAATCTCGAATCGCTGAACAGAATCGCGTAGAGCCGGAAATACCTCTTGAGCACGACGATGCAAATCGACCGGCCATCCCGCGGTACTACCTTGGGGACCAAGATCAAGAACACCTTCCGGAAGCACGACCGTTTCGATCGGACCTTCGCCAATCAGATTGATCGCTGCCGTTTTTCGCCACCAATCCAAGTGCTTTGCTCGAAGAGCGGCAGGCTGTTCGCAATCACCCAAATCATCCGTCGTTCGCGCAAAGGCATACAACGCACACATGGCCGCTCGTTTCCGTTTCGGCAACAACCAAAACGAGCGATAAAAGTTGCTACCGCTCCGACGAGAAATTCGACGGACATCGCGGTAACTATTTGAGAGCGACGTGGATTCGGACATGCTCATCATCATACCGAAGTGAACAGAACTAACTCCACTTGGCATGTATCTGCCGCTAGAGCATTCGCAGCATTGCGCGAAGAACCAGCCAACCTTGGCGTGATTTGCTTACCGTCGGGCGCTTCGCCAGAACGTCAAAACCAATTCGTCGGATCGCCGCGAGTGTTTCCAAACCGCCATGGGCGAACAACCGGATATCGTTGGCTAACCAAGACGGAACCGAATCGCAAAGGGGAAGCCCCCGATGGAAAAGTGCTTCGGCTCGGTCACATTCGCTAGCCAGCAGTCTCTTCAACTCGGGCGAAGCGGTCGAATTTTCCAGCATCGATTCTTTGACACCGAACCTTTCCATTTCGTCAGCTGGCAGATACACCCGTCCGATGCGGTAGTCGCGAGCCACGTCCTGCCAAAAGTTCGCCAATTGCAGACCTGTGCAGATGCTGCCGGATAAATCGGCATTTTCCGCTGTACACGCGTCTGCCAACTGCAGCACAAGACGTCCGACGGGATTTGCCGATCGCTGACAATAATGAGCAAGCTCGGCGAAGTTCGCGTAGCGAGTTTTTCGTTGATCTTGTCGAAACGCATCCAACAGATCGTCGAACGGCTGCTTCGGCAGACGGTATGCCTGAATCGTTCCGCTCAGTGCCACGAATAGGGCATCGGGCGGATCCCCTTGGAAAGTCTGGTCCAAACGGATCTGAAATTCACTTAGCTTCTCGAGGGCAGATTCCGGTGAGCCGGATTCATCCGCCAAATCGTCGGCCGTGCGGCAAAATGCATAAACGTTGTAAAAGGGCTGACGCATCCAACGTGGCAATAGCACGCTGGCGACCAGAAAGTTCTCGTAATGGGACTTCGCCAGCCGTCGTGTTTCACGCTCCGCGTTTTGCCGCTCCTCGGTGGAGATTGTTCGCGACTCGGCTAACATCGACTGACCTTGGGGCTAAAGCGGCCAAATCGCCGGATATCGGGGAAAAGATCCCCGGTCAACCTGGTTAGACGTTGAGGCGACCTCACGGTTATGCTGAAGCGTAAGCCCGTCACAAGCATTGTTTTAACGGTATTCGAATGAAGATCATTTTGGCCGCACCGCGAGGCTTCTGTGCCGGCGTCAATATGGCTGTCGACTCGCTCGATTTGGCTTTGACGGCTTTCGGTCCGCCGGTCTACGTGTATCACGAGATCGTTCACAACCAATTTGTGGTCAATCAGTTTGAAGCGAAAGGGGCGGTCTTCGTCAACACGGTGGATGAAGTTCCACACGACAGCGTGCTAATGTTCTCCGCTCATGGAGTTTCACCAGAAATCCGTCAGGCAGCGAAAGAGCGAAACCTGATGGCGCTCGATGCTACCTGTCCGCTGGTCACGAAGGTTCACCTCGAAGCGATCAAGTACGCAAAAGGGGGTTACACAATCGTCCTGATCGGGCACGAAGGACACGACGAAGTCATCGGAACGATGGGGGAAGCTCCCGAGGCAATTGTTCTGCTGGAAGATGCCGATGGTGTTGACGACCTGGAAGTTGCCGACGAATCAAAGCTTGCCTACCTGACACAGACCACTCTAAGCGTCGATGACGCCAACCGAATCATCGACCGGTTGAAAGAGAGATTCCCAAACATCGAAAGTCCACCCAAGGGCGACATTTGTTACGCAACCCAAAACAGACAAGAAGCCGTTCGCGTGCTGAGCGAGAAAGCCGATATCGTTGTCGTCTTGGGAAGCCAAAACAGTAGTAACAGCCAACGCTTGCGAGAACTCGCCTCGGAGAAAGGCATTTCAGCATTCCTCGCTGATGGTCCACAAGATTTGTCGTTGGAGGATTTCTCAAAAGACCAGACCGTATTGATCACGGCAGGTGCAAGTGCACCCGAGTCAGTCGTTCAAGAAACCATCGATTGGCTTGTTGAACACTTCCATGCGACCGTGGAATCGCAAGAGATCCGCGAAGAAAACGTTCAATTCCCGCTACCCAAAGCACTGCGAAAGATCAAACGCGATCGAGCGAAGGAAACTCGTGAGATGGAAGCGTCCGCTGACAACGGCTGACCGCCATTCGTCATTCAATCGTTGTTCGATCCGTCACACGAGCCAGCGACATGGCTAGAGTGTGCTAGTCGAATGGAAACACTTTGATCTGCTTTAGCATGGCGTTTGTGCCCGGATCATGCCCCTGAATCATGATGGTGCCAGCTTCCGTTCGTAAACCACGCCGCGGATTTTCATTGGCCTTCCGCGTGTCGACCCAGTCACTCACTTGGACCCCTGCCACCCAAGCTGACATCCGTGGACCGTTTGCGACAAGCAAAACAGTTGTCCACTGATCGACTTCGCCGGCAACAACGCGAGCCTCCTGTCTTTTAAAAATCCCTCCCGTCGCGTGATCGGCTGGCTTACGACGGTCCTCTTCGACCATTTCGTTCGACAGCTGACACTCATAGCCCATCATCTCATCGCCAGGTATGCAGCGAAAAAAGATTCCAGAGTTCATGTCGGCGGTCGGTAGCTTGTACTCGGCCAGCAGAACAAAGTCGTCAAACGATTCCTTCGTCTCCAACTGGGTGCGGCCACCTTGCACGTGCAGCCAACCTTCTTCCGTAGCGGAAAACGTTCCGGGCATCTCGGGATACTTGGTCCACTGACTAAGCTCGCTATCCAACAACGAGCGTAGACCGATCGGACGAAGTTTGACTTCGCGAAACTCGACACGTCCAGAGTTGTGCTGCAATCCAATCCGACCATTTGAAATCGGCTGGGTGACCGTGTAATCGCAGACCACTTGTCCGTCGATGGAGATCGTGATCTGTTCGCCTTCGACGAGCATCGACATTTTCCGCCACTGAGCAAAGTCTTGTTCGGGCGCTGACTCGGCTTTCAAGCGTGCAACCAAACTGCCTGTCGGAAATGGATGATCATCTGGGGCAATGTTGACCTCATAACAATCAACGGCGGGATCTTGGGGTTCCGTCGGTGTCCGCAAAAAGATCCCACTATTCGTTTTCGGACCGGCTTTAAACTCAGCAATTAACTCATAGTCTTGCCAGGGCAGGGCAGTGCACAACAGTGATTGCTCACCTCCATCAACAACGATGCTTCCGTCTTCGACTCGAAAATTGGCTTGTCCGTTCTGCTGCCAACCGACCAGTGTTTGCCCATCGAAGAGTCGGATCCAACCAGCGGATGATTCTTCAGGTGACAGACGGGCGGCCAGAAGCTGATCAACATCGAAATCGGCCGTCATCGGTACAGATTCGAACGGAATCGCCGCGACGACTTCGGGACGATCGTCGGCGACCGTCGGTTCCGCAGAAACCTGCTCCTCCGTGGCCGCGTCCTTGCTGCAACCGGTCATCCCCAGAACCATGAGGCATAAGAGCGTTTTAACGCATGTGTTTGCGTTCACCCGAAGGCAAGATAAACACTCCGGCATGGCAAAGTAACGGCCGCATTTGACGATCCCAGCTTGCATCGAATTACTCGTATCCATATCGGAGGAAGTAGTCTTGCCATGCGTCGCGAATCATGGCTTCCGTTTCAGACGACATTTGATGTCGATTGGTTTTGTATTGACGGTGTTCGCTCGCCGCCCACTGTTCAATACTGGGCTGCGCCGAAGCGAAGTCACTCAATCGCAATGTTTGATAAATGCGAGCGAGTGTCGCGACGGGATCCTGGATCAAGTCTTCATACCGCACATCCACCAAACGTGAGGCATCAACCTGCTCTCGCTGTTGGTGGAAGGCATCGTACATTCGGCGGAGACACTCGATGACATAGGACTCCAAATTTTCATTCCGTGGCTTTTGAAGTGCTTGCACTTCGTCGAGACCCTTCCAAAGGCGACAGGTGGAAGGGAACAGACTTCGGGGATCGCGCGATATGTGAATGAACTTCGCGTCAGGAAACTCTTTCGCTAGATACGCGACCCGACCCGTGTGCGTTGGGCTCTTGATGATCAATGGGCGGCCGGTCGCCACACTGACCGTCAATAAAAAACGCCGCAACCATTGAAGCCAACGATCAATTTCATTCGGTGGAACGTCTTTGAAATCTAGGTAATCCAGATCGACCGGAGGATTGTTAGGGAATGCCATGCGGCGATACGGTGACGGAAGACCCGCCGTCAGGAGTGCAAACTCATCTTCCTGAGGTCGGTCCCAGCCAGCATCCATATTGTCCATCGGGCGCTTGCCAGGTAACAGCCAAGCGGCAAAACGACGAAAGAACCACTCGGTGACAAGGAAATGGTGCGGGGCAAAGCACTGGAAAGTTGATGGGCTGCTGTAGCGCTCATCCCT
Organism: Planctomycetota bacterium; assembly: GCA_039179795.1. Lineage (GTDB taxonomy): Bacteria > Planctomycetota > Planctomycetia > Pirellulales > Pirellulaceae > Rubripirellula. The sequence goes on from JBCDEM010000005.1 coordinate 314,707, forward strand.
CACCATGAGTTCATGCAGGAGCGTTGTTCCGCTGCGCCAATGACCCACGATGAATACGGGCGGTCCGTGCAGTTCGGCTTCGGCGAGCCTTCCCCGGTAGATCGCCGCTTGGAGCCAACTAAGGGCTGTGTTGACGGGTGTTGAAAGGGTGACACCGATGGCCAATGGCAAGCGGGTCATACCGACACGGAATCGACCTTCGTTCAGTAACCTGCACCAAGTGCCGGGTCTCATTCCGTGCCAGAACCGCGGCGAGTAGAACGGATATCGGTGAAATTCCCCCTTCGCAGTGGTCTTTTCGACGACTGGCTTCACCACATCACCAATGAGTGCCGTCGGATCGTCGCGGCTTGGGCGGGATGGTTCGTGTTCGGTCATCCCACCAGAGGAGGCGGAATTCAACGGGGAATCGGCCGAGTTTCCCTGTGAATCGTTCAAGAATTGTCGCCGTGCACGCGGATCGAACGGAACAAAAACCCGGCCAACACTGTAGTTGACTATCGCGACAGCGTGCAGCGGGATACTTTTTCGGCTGATACTCCACCGATTTAAAGGGGCGAACGACTTGTTTGCCTGGATCTGGTCAATCGGTTTTGTGAGTCGCCCCCATCCCATTTCAACCCAATCTCCAGAATGTCGTCGACTGATTCCTCTGCTGATGAACTCTCTATCGCGGATTTGCAACAGCACATCCGGGACATGTACTACGAGAAAGATGTCGTCCGTGGCGTTGACGGCACCTTCATGTGGCTGATGGAAGAAGTCGGAGAACTGGCGTCCGCCTTGCGTGGCGATGATCGCGAGAATCTTACCGAAGAGTTTGCGGACGTGATCGCTTGGCTGGTGACGATTGCCAATGTTGCGAATGTGGATTTGAATGCCGCCTTACTCGCAAAGTATGGACGCGGTTGCCCGGGATGCAGTCGGCTTGTTTGCGAATGTCCCAGCTCAGAAAAACCCTAGCCGAAACAGAATTCCCACACCCGCGCGATCAACATGCAACTTAGCGGTTCACAGCTGCCCGTTTTCCGACTGTTCATTTTCTTGATCAGTTGCCTGCACGTTTGGGAAGCCTCACCCGTCGCAGCCGAAGTGCAAGTCGGAATCGAAGGCCATTATCGGTTAGGACACTGGACAGCCATTCGCTACGACCAGCCTTTTGATGCGGTCGAGACTCGCGATGGCGACGGCGTTGAGATTCGTTTTGAACAGTTAAACCCCGAGAGCGAGTGGGGCTATCTTGTTCCCGGAAGCGAAGCGGCACCTTTAATTCTGCGTCGTAGTGATGAAGCCGTGGAATCGACTCGATTCCCAACCGTTGGATCACCCTCACGCGGTCCCGCGATGATTCCCCTAAAGACACCTTGGATCGTTGCCTTCGGCGACCCGATGGGAGTCGACGAGATTGGCTACAACGAAATCTTGCAACGCGACGCGACTTTCGCCGTCTCGAAACCAAAAGAACCTACTCGTCTTCCTGATTCGCATCGCGGTTACGACGGTGTCGATCTGTTAATGATCAGTGGGTCGAGTGTCGATCTGCTCCAAGGCCTCCAACCCGAACAAAAGACAGCCATTCAGGAGTGGTTGACCGAAGGTGGCCGTCTTTTCTTGACCCTAGGCGAGTCAGCACCGGATCTGTTTCAGGCGGCCCCTTGGCTGCTCGAGTTGCTCCCGATCGAAGCTGCGACCATCGAGTCTCTCGATCCATCTTCGTTTGAAACGTTTATGTCGTCTCAGTCGCGACTCGATCCAATTCGCGGTGTGAAGCTTCCATTGGACAAGGGGCAAGTTTTATTGATGGGCCGAACGTCGCGTCGTGTCGGCGTTCCCTTTGCGGTGGAATACAACGTTGGCTTCGGGCGGATCACGGCTGTTGCCGCTGATTTAGATTCGGAATCCTTCGCGCAGTGGCCCAACCGCTTAGAGATGATCACGCGATTGACGGGATCGATTCTTCAGGAGGAGTCAACGGTTAGTAATCGAACCAACCGTGCAACTGCGTATGACGATCTCGCTGGACAGCTTAGATCGACGCTCGATCAATTCGCAGTTCGTCGCAACTTTGGTTTTTCGATCGTATCACTGATTTTAATGGCTTTAATCGCGATGCTCGGCCCTCTCGATTACCTCCTGGTCAATCGACTCTTCGGTCGACCACTGCTCGGCTGGATCAGCTTTCCCATTACGACGATCGGTCTCTCGGCCATCTTGGTTTTTCAAGCTCGTCCCGTTCCTACGGCGCAGGCAATCGCAGAGTCAGCTGAGTCCTCGACCGTATCACAGGGTGCGTTGCCATCGAGTGTTCGTAGCGATATCGTCCGCTGTAATCGCATTGAGTTTTTCGATCTCGATACGATCCAAGGAATCGGTCGAGGTTTTTCGGCAAGCTTTCTTTATTCGCAAGCTGCATCCCGTTTCGACGTCCACGTCGATCCGACGGAATCCTTCATGACCATCACGGATGCCATGAAAGAAGTTGTTAGCACGCCGTTTGGTTATCCAGGACAATCGTTCGGTGGTATCCAGATCGCGATCGAGGACAGTCGTCTGCCTGTTTATTCGCTCCAATATGAGAAAGGTCCATCGGCGAACCCGTATACTGGGACGAAGCTTCTAGGCTTGCCGATCGCGTCGAGAAGTAGCAAGGGACTTAGCACTTGGTGTCGCTTCCAACCCAGCCTGCCTCCAACAACGATGCAGCATCGCCCCGGCAGTGAATTGCTACAGGGTGAGTTGGTCAATCCGCTACCATTCGATCTGCTCGATGGCATGCTGATTTATCGAAATTGGGCTTACCTTTTGCCAACACGATTTCCCGTTGGCGGTCGCATCGGTTCGGTCGACTCTCTGAGACAGAAAAACTTTCGTTGGCAATTGTCGCGGCAACGTGCTCTCGAAAACTCGTCGGAGTCGGAAGCATGGGATCCAACGAACACCAATTCGATTGAACGAGTTTCAGAAATGCTGATGTTCCACGAATCCGTGGGCGGGGAACGCTATACGTCGCTAGACCACGGCCCTCTGCAATTCTTGGATCTTTCCCATGTGCTCGCTGATGATCGATGCATTTTGATTGGCCGCATCAAAAAACCACTTACGGAGTTTCGTGTTCACGAAGCGGATGAAGTGGACTATTTCGCTCCAGATGGGGATCGCCTCAGCATGATCCGTGTCGTCTTGCCCGTCGTTGAAGCTGAAACCAATTGAGTCTCAAGACTGTTTCGTCATTCTCTTTCCCTGCCTTTTGAATCGTGATCAAAACCGTCGATCTGACAAAAAAGTACGGCGAAGCGTTCGCCATTAAGAGCATCGATCTGGACCTTAATCCGGGTGACCTATTTGGCTTCATTGGTCCAAACGGCGCCGGAAAAACGACAACGATGCGGATCATTGCGACGCTGTTGGAACCAACGTGGGGTGAGGCGTACGTCTGCGATCACAGCGTCCACACTGCGCCGAAGGAGATTCGCCGTTTGGTCGGATACATGCCCGACTTTTTCGGTGTCTACGATGACATGACCGTCGTTGAATATCTGGAGTTCTTCGCTGCGTCGTATCGTATCAATGGGACACAGCGACGGCAGAGAGTCGATGAGATGCTGGATGTCGTCGATCTTGATTTCAAGCGGGACGCGTTCGCCAACACACTTTCACGTGGACAAACGCAACGGCTGGGACTTGCGCGAACACTCCTGCACGATCCGCAAGTTCTGTTGCTGGATGAACCGCTTTCAGGTTTGGATCCGCGTGCTCGAATTGAAATGCGAAACCTGCTTCGCAAACTCGGTGAGATGGGAAAGACAATTATCGTCAGCAGTCACATCCTTCCGGAGCTCGCAGATGTTTGCAATAAGGTCGGCATCATCGATAAGGGCGAGTTAAAAGAGAATGCCACGAAGTCAGAAGTCATCCGAATGGTCCGGCAGCACACGGTTCTCGTGATCCAACCGGCATCGAGAGAACGAACCGATGAATTGATTGAGCTGCTAAAGGGTCATGAAAAAGTTCGCGGGTGCGAACGGGGAGATGATGCAGTTCGTGTGGTCCTGAATCCAGAGGTTGACGATTTCGGAGATCTACCACGATGGATCATCGAGAACGGATTTGATCTGCGCAGGTTCCAAGAAGAAGAACTCGATTTGGAATCCGCATTCATGGCATTGACCAAAGGAACGAGCGAACGAATGTGAGCTCGTTCGGGGGAATCAAGCTTCTTTCGCGAGCTTGACAACCAGCTTTTCCAAAAGAAAGCGATCACGAGGGTCCTGGCTGTGGCTTCCCTTCAGTCGCAGGTCCGCATCCAGAAGCCACGGCAGCAATTGTTTACCGCGCACACGGCCGAGCGCGCGGAGTTGTTTCTCAGCTTGCTTCGTGTTGCCTCGGACTCCAGCTGCGGTGAGAGCTTCACTTAGATTCGGTCTACCGCGACCTTGCTGTTCGCGATGCTCGACCACGGAAGTTGCCATCCCCAAACGGCGAAGTGACCAGGCTATCTGAGGCAGCAACGCGATCGGTCGTTGACCTCCACTCATCAGCTTGTCGAGCTGGCGAAGTGCTTCGGACGCATCGCCCTCCGCAATCGCGTCGGTGATCTGCCAAACCGTTTTCCCTTTCCACCCAGCGACGACTTCTCGCACCAACGGTTCGTCGATCTTTTCACCCGGCTCCAGGTACAACGCCAACTTGGCAATTTCGGTATCGAGCATACCGATGTCTTCGCCCAACATTTCAATCAACGCGTCCGCTGCGGCTGCTGCAAGCGAGGTTTCATGGCGTTGCGCCACGAAGCCTGTAAGGAACTTCCGTCGCGTTGCGGCCGTCACACCCGCTTTCGAATCCACACTAGCACTGCAACCGATCAGCAGATGATCTTTGTTGATCGCCTTGTAGACCTTGGTGTTGGAAGCGAGTGAGTCGAGTTCCAAAACGAATCGGCACGCCGTACCGGGATTGGCGATGTACTTTTCAAGCTCGGGACGATGGTCTTTCAAGAAGGGGTCGGCTGACCGAATGACAATGGTTCGCTTGCCGCCCAGGTCAAAGAGCGACGCCGTCGCCAAATCATCACGCACGTCGGCCCACGTCGTTGTGTCACCATCAAGTGCCGTCAGATCTCCATCGCCGGCAAGTGATTGGATGATCCAAGATCGGAGTGTGGAATCAGCGCCAAATAACGCGACGACATCAGGAATCTCGGTGTGAGATTCATTGAGCCATTCAAAGGCGTGAGCAAAAGACATAACGCGTCTTGATGGAAGCAGACAGACACTGTGTAAACCAGCATCTGTTCTACTGTCTGTCGTGCCGTCAGAACAGCCGCACCTATTGAAAGATCGACCAGGAACGTGTCGCGGTCTGTCCATCCGCGGGAGGCTCGACTTCGCCTGAAAGCGATTGAAAACCGCGGATTCGGGCTCGCGGCGCAAGCCCTTGCGCATCGATTGGCTCCTCCAGAACGTAGGTTCCGACGTTCCCAGCTTCATCCGTCACATCAATGCGCAAGTAAATACGACGCGGGAGTTTCGGGTCGGCCGGCCAGACATAGTCGCCATCGTTGCGCAAGCCGGCTGCAATCGTTGTCCACGGACCGTCAAGCGAATCGCTAAACGACAACGCAACCGGACGCTGCTGCAGATGCGGATCGCCGCACTCATATCGGATCACCAGAGAGCCGATCCGATCGCCTTCACCATACTGAGCTCCCGTGATTCGAACGGTCGGCTTCACGGTATCGACGACCACGACAATATCGGGGCTCTCGCCAGATAAGGGCCGTGGACTGGCCAAACCGTTCTGCCCGACGACGACGATTCGAAAACCAAAAACGCCCTGCTCCTTGGTTTCGATGTCAAACGGACTGGAACGATCCGGATCGCGTCCCCAGAGTTGCCAAGTCTTTCCATTGTCCACGGTGCCATAAAGCTCAATGGCCTCGACACCGAGACTTCCAACAGCTTCGAGTTCATAGTCCAAGCTGAAACGAACGCTATCGCTGTAACGGTGAGGAGCTCGTTGCATGGAGTCGGAGAGTTGTTCGAAGCCGGGATCGACGCGTCGAGAACGTTGGGGCGATCCACTCGAGGAACCACCGTTCGCTGCAGTGTCTTGGCCGGTCCCAGCATGGGTGGACGTTTCGCTACGTCCGGTTGGAGCATCCGGTTTTGGGACGGGAATCGCTTCCCGCGTTTGGACGGGATTCCGCTCAGGCGCTTGGCTTGGTGCCGGACTCGGCGTCAAAGAGGTTGGCTGGCTCGATGCTGCGTCTTGGGTCAACACCATTCCCTGATTCGAAACGGTTCCCTGATTCGGAAGGCTTGCCTGATCCGGTGCAGCTCCCTGATTCGTCGCGCGAAGTTGATTGGCTGCCGACGGTTCGAGTGGTCTCATCGCCTCAGCCGCCGTGCGAGGACGAGCATCGGCCTGCTCGGGAACACCAGCCGGCGCACGGACTTCCTCCGCTTGGGATGGATTGAATGGTTTCGTTTGAGGCTGGGCAAATTGGCTCGCGAACGACTCGTTTGGGCCATTCTGCGGCGCACTAAAAGCCGGGTTGTTTAACCCGAGATTGTTCAGCCCCGTGTTGTTCGGCGTTGAGTTGTTCGACGTTGGGCTGTTTTGGACTGTGTTGTTGAACGCGGGGTTGTTGAACGCAGGGTTGTTTGCAGCAGGCGGAATCGCGCCGGTATCAGCAGCCGACTCGGAAGAAGGCAAAGGGAACCCACTGAGGCTCGGCGGTGATTCCAATTGGGGAGCCACCATGGCAACCTGCGGACGCGTGTTGGACGGAGCTTGACTGGCGATCCTTTGGGCATCGTCGCGTTGACGAACACTGGCGGCGTTCTCACTCGATGGGACGCCGGGCATCTGCATCCCACGAAACTCCGAACCACCAGGGTTGTCCGCGTAACCGATTGCCGTTTCAACAGCAGCAGTGGGTTGTGGCGGATTCCGATGCCGATCTAACTGAATGACCGGGTTGGAAACCGTTTCAGTTCGCAGCCGATTCGTATACTCCGTTCGGTACGGCGCAGGTTGAATTCGCAGACCACCGGGAACGTCTGTCCGTTCATCTGGAATGGGTTCGTGCGACGACGCAAATCGATTCGTGTCCCGTACTGCGACACGCGGTCGTTTCACGAGCCGTTGAATGACACCTTGATTGCCCGGCGTATCGGTCACGATGCACTGCACCGAGATTTGTTTCCAAGATTCGTCGGGCTGAATTGACACGACACCGTCTTTCGGAAGTTCCTGCAGGTCGACCTGCTTCCACTTGCCACCACTGTCCGTTGCATATCGCAGTTGGATCTTCTGCAGCGGGGTCGCTTCTTGGACCGCGATTCTTGCTGCAACCGAACCGTCCGCGTCCGCATCGACGGAAAGATCCACCATCGGCTTCGTCGTATCGACGTAGACCTTAAGTTGCGGCTCGATGGATCCGGTCGGATGGGGGCGTCCGCGACTGTCGATCGTTCGAGTCGCGAACCAATACTCACCATCGCTCTTGGCCGTAAACTGAAACTCGTCACTGGTCGCATCCGGGCGTTTTCGCTCCAGCAGATTCCAGTTCGTCGATTGACCGCGTTTGACGAACACGTGCACTTCAGCCGGTTGGACACCTGCCGCGTTCACGGTGAAGGGGATGGAAAACGTGCGAGATCCAAGAATGAAACATCCCTTGCTTGGGGTAGTCTCTTTGACGGTCTCAGCCGAGCCGGTTTCGGTCTCTGGATTGGTCGGTTGAGGTAGAGGCGGCGTGAAACTGTCGCTCACCTCGACAGCCGAGCCTGTGTCCATCAGCATAAAGGTGACGGTAACGACCGCGACTAACTTGGTGATCAAGGCTGAAAGCTGGCGTCCCATGGATTTCTCCGTTGTGTCTGCACGCGTTTCCGGGGTGCCCAAACGCATCAATTGACCCAATCGGCGAGAGGAATCGTGAACCGGGATCGAGTCCCACCTAGTCGCCTTCGACCGTTATTCGAGACATCTTGAGCAAAACGGAGCCGAGTCCGTTTGCACGCAAAGCCAAGGCTTAAGTCGAACCATTTTTCCGTTGTGTTCGCACCAACTGACATGAGCGAAAACTGTTACCAATACGACGTCATCGTGATCGGTGCTGGACATGCGGGCACGGAGGCTGCTGCTGCCGCGGCACGACTAGGAGCACGTACGGCGTTGCTGACGACCAACCTGGACACCGTCGGCCAGATGTCTTGCAATCCAGCGATTGGTGGCGTCGCCAAAGGGCAGATTGTTCGTGAGGTCGACGCGCTTGGCGGGTTGATGGGCGAGGCAATCGATGCGACGGGAATTCAATTCCGGTTGCTCAACCGCCGCAAAGGCCCAGCGATGCACAGTCCTCGTGCCCAGGCTGACAAGAAAGCGTACCAGCAGTTCATCAAGAATCAGATCGAACAGCAGCCCAACCTCGACTTGCGGCAAGAGACCGTCGAGGACTTGATCACCGAAACGGTTGGATCGTCCGTACGTATCCGCGGTGTTCGCGTTCGCGGAAACGCGCAATACCTTGCCGAAGCCGTTGTGCTAACGACCGGCACATTCTTGCAAGCGATCATGCACACAGGTGAAGCCAAGACGGCAGGTGGTAGAGCAGGGGAGGGCACGACAGCGGGCATCAGTGGTGCACTCGATCGCCTCGGCTTCGAAGTCGACCGGTTCAAAACGGGAACGCCACCCCGACTGAACGCGCGAACGATCAACTTCGACCGCGTTGAAGAGCAACCAGGCGATGAAGATCCAAGACCGTTTTCATTCTTGAATGAAGAGATCGCCACGGAACAAATGCCGTGCTTTATCACGCACACCAACGAAGCCGTGCATGATCTCATCCGGCAGAATCTTGATCGCGCTCCAATGTATAGCGGACAAATCAACACTCGCGGTCCGCGGTACTGCCCTAGCATCGAAGACAAAGTCGTGCGGTTTGCGGATAAATCGAGTCATCAGCTGTTTCTAGAACCCGAAGGGAGACAAACCCAAGAGGTTTACGTTAACGGAATCTCAACCAGCCTCCCACGTGATGTCCAGGACCAGATGTTCCGCTTGATCGCAGGATTGGAAAACGCATCCATCATGCGATACGGCTACGCCGTGGAATACGACTTTTGTCCTCCGACGCAACTCTGGCCGCACTTGGAAAGCAAATCGGTTGAAAGACTTTTTCTCGCCGGACAAATCAATGGCACAACTGGTTACGAAGAAGCAGCCGGACAGGGATTGATCGCGGGACTCAATGCAGCGCGCTGTTTGACCGGCGCCGCGCCGTGGGTTCCAACACGCGATCAAGCTTACATCGGGGTCCTCGTCGATGATCTGGTGACGGCGGGAACCGATGAACCGTATCGCATGTTCACTAGCCGGGCGGAATTCCGCTTGTTGCTGCGACAAGACAATGCAGATTGTCGCCTTACGCCGAAAGCGGATGAGCTCGGGTTGATCACACGACAGCGCCGAGAACGTTTCGCATCTAAATTGCAACAGATCGATAAGGCCAACGAACTGTTGGCGGCTTCGCGCATCGAGAAGACCCCGGGGAACATCTATCTAAGAAGACCCGAGGTGGACTGGGATGCCATTTGTGGGCACGTTCCCTCACTGCGTGAGATTGAAAGAGAAGCCGCTGAGCAATGTTTGTTCGATGTGAAATACGAAGGCTACATCTCTCGACAACAAATGGAAGTCGATCGCCAACAGAGACTAGCTAGCAAAAAGATCCCGACCACGTTTGACTATCACGGGATTGGGCCGCTGCGAAATGAAGCACGGGAAAAGCTGTCGAAGATTCGACCACTCAACCTCGATCAAGCGAAACGGATTAGTGGCATTACGCCTGCCGACATCGCACTCGTGCTCGCACATTTAGAATCGAGCAAGTAATTTTTTTTTCGGGCTCGCCGCGTTTGTTTTTCACGCGATGCTTCTGTGCTCGCCGGAAAACGGCGTTGCAAGCGGGCTCAACGCTTGGTTGCTGATGGGCTATCGATCTTGACCGAGTTGTGTGATTCGATAGAATTCGCAGGCGAGGCAAGCTTGGCAAACCAGACAGCCTTGGCGTTTCTTGCCGCCTGCGTTTTTCGCGTAAACTAAATGCGAAATGTGCTAGTGCGGCAGATCGCGAGGTTTGCTAAATAAGTCGCGTGGTGAACAGCTGAGTGAGATGCGTCGTCCCCAAGGATCGCATTTTCCTGCGACGGGCCGAATGATTGGCTCGGGCTTCACCGCCGCTTGGCTGAACTTGAAACCGCTTTAGGTTTTGGTGGTTGAGCGAAGCAACCAAAGAACTCGGAAACGGCTCGTCATGCAGGGAGGATGGTTTCTGACATGACCACGAAAACGGTCTTTACGACTGGCGAAGCTGCAAAGATTTGCAAGGTCAGCCAGCAAACAATCATTCGTTGTTTCGATAATGGATCTCTGAAAGGATTCCGCGTCCCGGGCAGCAAATTCCGGCGTATTCCTCGCGAACAGCTCTACCTGTTCATGAAGGACAACGGAATCCCCACCGATGCCTTAGAGAGCGGCAAGAAGAAGTTATTGATCGTTGATGACGATCAGGACTTGGTCGATCTGATGAAGGACGGCTTTGAAAGAGACGGTCGATTCGACATCCGGACGGCGAATAATGGTTTTGACGCGGGAATGGGCGTCAAAGAATTTCGTCCGGACCTCGTGATCCTTGACGTCATGCTGCCCGATATCAATGGCAAGGAGGTTTGCCAGAGGGTTCGCAACGACCCATCCATGGACATGGTCAAGATTCTTTGTATTTCCGGGATGGTCGAGCACAGCAAAGTCGATGCGCTCAAGGCCGCCGGTGCCAATGACTTTATGCAAAAGCCATTTGCGATCGAAGATCTTGTAAATCGCGCCTGCGATCTTTTGGAGATCGAACGCGGCGTGATTGGCTGATAATACTTATCTCATCGTCAGCCCACTGCAATCAGTTCACCGTCTGGGAAGAATTGAATCCCGGACGTACTGATTGAGAACGGCGGCTTGCTGACAAACCTGTCACCGGTAGGGGACGACCAAAGAGGATTTCGTTGATGGGGTTGTTGCCCTGCCTTCGCCGCGAGTCGCATCGCTGGTGGTTGCCCTGCAACGATCAGGCGAAGGACATCATTGGTTGTTTGTTGATCGCACACGCAGAACGCACGCCGATCGATGACACTCTCCGCCAACGTTTGTCTCAGGTCTTTTGTCACGACCCCGCATTGATGATCTTTGCGGCCTTATCGTTCGCCGATGTTTCCGCATCTCCTAACGATGAACTCTCGTCAATGATCTCAGTGGATGCACTGGCCGATCATTTCATCGATCATCTGCCCTCTTACTTTGCGAGCGGCGATTCATTCGTGGGTGCTCCCAGTACGCTCTGCGAGGCCCAAAAGAAGTGGTGCAAATTACGCGACTACTTCCGCACTCGCCCTATGGAAAACTGGATGGACGAAGCCGAGTTGTGGCTTCAAGTGACGGGCCCATCCGTTCCAGAAGATTGGAAGGCACAGTGGCCGACGTTGTTGTTCGAACACAACGGGCGCGACGAAGCGAATTCACCGGATTGTCAGCGATCATTCATGCTGGAACATCTGGCGAGGCTATCGCTTCAACACCGATCGCTGGAAGCTGCTTTTGATGAGCACCTGCACTCGCAAAAACTGGATGCGTTAAAAGAGCTCGCGTATGGGCTCAGCCACGAAATCAACAATCCACTGGCCAACATTTCCACGCGTGCCCAGCAGTTGCAACGCGCGGAACCAGACCCGTCACGAAACGCAACACTGCAGCGAATTGTCGATCAGGTTTATCGCGCGCATGAAATGATCGCCGACCTGATGTTCTATGCAAACCCTCCTGAGGCAACGCTCGAAACGTGCCAGATGTCTCCAGTGCTTTGTTCGATCGCCGACTCATTTGCGGAAGAACTCGATCGACATTCGATCCGACTGGAAATCACATCAACTCACGAAGAAATTGAAGCGGAAGTGGATCAGAAAATGATTGGCGAAGCGATTCGCGTCCTGCTACGAAACTCGATTGAAGCCATCGGATGCCAAGGAACGATTATCATCACGATGACGAAAGAAGGTCAGCAAATGCAGATCCACATCGCTGACAGCGGGCCCGGTTTATCAGAAGAAGCCCGAATCCACGCTTTTGATCCGTACTTCAGTGGACGGGAGGCGGGCAGGGGATTGGGACTTGGACTTTGTCGAGCCTATCGAATCGCTCGATTGCATGAAGGTGAAATCACGCTCGCGGGTGGTCCCGCAGGGTGTGTGGCGACCCTGTCATTGCCGCTGTGAATTCACGTTCTGTGAATTCACTTACATGGCCTCGCAAATCGCCGCGCCACCCCACGCAGCGATTGCGAAACCACCGTTTTACTGGAACTATCGGCCCAGGAATGTGCGACGCATCCAAGCGTTCTTGCGTTGCTCGAACTCGACCACGCGTTGCAGAACGTTACCGCGTCGGGGCGCACGTACCGTTTGCGCGCGGTAAGCGGGTGCCGTCACGATGACAGGCTGAGCAACGACGGGTGTCGGCATCACGGTTACAACTTGAGCATCAGCGGATTGGCAACTGAAGATCATCCCAGCGGCAGCGATGGCAAGAAGCAGATTTCTCATAGCACAGTATTCCAACAACGAGATTTTTTGGGGTATTTGTGACATCCAGCGGTCACGCGACAGGAGACACTAGCTTGCCCTAACGCAACGACCGTTGCTTTAAGTCAACAAGTCCGTCACGACAACGTGTGCTTCGGCAAGCTTGTGACGGATTTGCGGTTTGAAACACTCTGCGTGTGATCTGGCAATGAGTCGTTCGCTGCACCCTACCGCCTGCAATCTGTTTGGCCGATAATTTCAAGCGTTTGGCACCGATGCCTCGCGATTCCATCCTGCACGAATTTCCCCCGACATTTGCAATGCTCGATTCCGCTCAGGAAATACTGCGTCTACAGTCTGCTGGCGAAGCCACCGCGGTAGAGATTGTGGAGAGTGCACTGGCCAGCATTGAAGCCTCCGAACCGTCCATCAACGCCTTCACGCACATCGATCGCGAAGTCGCGTTGCAAGCGGCCAAGAGAGTCGATGATAAGCGGCGATCCGGTCAATCCATGGGCGCGTTGGCAGGTGTCCCGGTCGCGGTAAAGGATGTGTTGTGTACCAAAGACATGCCAACGACATGTTCGTCCGAAATGTTACGCCAATTTCGGCCACCCTATGACGCAACCGTCATTGAAAGGCTGCGCCTGGCAGACGCGATCATCGTCGGCAAGACAAACATGGATGAATTCGCGATGGGCGCTAGCACCGAAACAAGTGCCTTCGGCATCACTCGTAACCCGTGGGATACGACACGGACGCCCGGCGGCAGCAGTGGCGGCGCCGCCGCATGCGTGGCCGCCGGAAATGTTCCCTTGTCCCTCGGCAGTGATACTGGCGGGTCAATACGACAACCATCGGGATTCTGTGGTGTCACGGGTTTAAAGCCAACTTACGGTCGCGTCAGTCGCTTTGGCTTAGTCGCGTTCGCAAGCAGCTTGGATCAAGTCGGTCCGATCGGTTGGTCCGTGACGGATGTCGCATTAATGTTGCAGGTGATCGCTGGTTATGAACCCAGGGATTCAACGTCACTCAATCAGGATGTTCCAGACTACGTAAGCTCATTGCAGACGGCGGATCTACGCGGTTTGCGAATTGGTGTTCTTCGCGATGCTTTGGATTCGGAGGGAATCGACGATGACGTTCGCAAAGCCGTCACCGAAGCGATGAGAGTCTTCGAAGATGCCGGTGCTGAGTTGGTCGACGTTGGTTTACCGCACAGTGAATATTGGGTGCCGACGTACTATGTGATCGCACCCTGTGAAGCGAGCAGCAATCTATCACGCTACGACGGCGCTCATTACGGCCATCGATCGACCGAGGTCGACCCAGCCATCGCTCAAGAATTAGGGCCTCTTGTCGCCACTTACTGTCAAAGTCGCGGCGAAGGATTTGGTGCGGAGGTGAAGCGCCGAATCATGGTGGGCACCTACGCGCTCAGCGAAGGCTATGCCGATCAGTACTACAACCAGGCTTTAAAGGCGCGCCGGTTGATCAAAGGAGACTACGACGCTGCATTCTCGCAAGCGGATTTATTGCTCGGCCCCGTCTCACCGACTCCCGCATTTCGCTTAGGTGAGAAAACGGATGATCCGATCCAGATGTACTTGTGTGACCTGTTCACCGTTGGAGCCAACCTGGCGGGCATTCCAGCCATCTCCTTGCCAGCTGGTCATAGCGCGGATGGGCTTCCGCTTGGCATTCAATTGCAGGCACCCGTATTGGAAGAAGCTCGTTTGTTGTTTGTCGGTTCAGCCTACCAAGCGTCAACGGATCACCACCGACAACGACCGCAGGCGTGACTTTTAAACTCCATCGCACAACTTAACTCACGATTTCTCATGTCCATCGACGGATACCCCACCACAACGATCATCGGCTTGGAAGTTCATGTCCAGTTGAAGACAAAAACCAAATTGTTTTGCGGGTGTAGCACACAGTTTGGAGCGCCACCCAACACGCAGGTGTGTGCCGTCTGCCTGGGTTTGCCGGGTGCGTTACCGGTAATTAACGATCAAGCGATCGAATTGGCGATTCGCGCTGGTCTTGCGCTGGATTGTTCGATTCCACCGATGACCAAGTGGGACCGCAAGCAGTATTTCTATCCAGACTTACCGAAGGGTTATCAAATCAGCCAATTCGATCTTCCGATTTGCGCCGACGGGTTTATCGAGATTGCAGATCCGGCCGATCCCGATCAGCAACGCCACATCGGGATCATCCGCGCCCACTTGGAAGAGGACGCCGGAAAAAGCATGCACGATGAAGCAGCCGGACGCAGTGATTCCAAAATTGACCTGAACCGTTGCGGCACGCCTCTACTGGAGATTGTCAGTCAGCCAGATTTGCGTTCGTCCGGAGAAGCGAAGGCGTACCTATCGGAACTGAAACTTCGAATGACGCACTTAGACGTTTCAGATTGCGAGATGCAAGAAGGAAGTTTGCGTGTTGATGCCAACGTGAACCTTCACATCGATGTCGAGGGTAAGAAAGTCGCCACGCCAATCGTTGAGATCAAAAACATGAACAGCTTTCGAGCTGTGGAACGCGCCATTGATTACGAAATCGATCGACAATACGACGAATGGGAAGAAACCGGACACACGATTTCAGATGTACCCAAACGCACGTTTGGTTGGGACGATTCAAAAGAGCAAACCTTTAAGCAACGAGAGAAAGAAGAATCGGCTGACTACCGTTACTTCCCTGATCCCGATTTGCTGCCGATCCGATTGCCCGTCGAGCGAATCGACCGAGCACGGGCAAATCTGGGCGAGCTTCCGGCGCAGATTCGAACACGCCTTCAGGAGCAATACGACATCAAACCGTACGACGCCAACGTGATCGTGAACGAAGGCCGAACGCTGATCGAGTACTACGAAGTTGTCGCGTCGACATCAGGCGATGGCCGTCGATCGAGTAGTTGGATTCAGCAAGACGTTCTGAGGACGATGAACGAACGTCAATGCAGCATCGACGAGTTTCCCATCGATTCAGTTACGCTCGGAAACTTGCTCAAACAAGTATCAAGCGGAACGCTGGACAACACGCGAGCCCGAGATGTATTCACGCACCTTCTGGAAAACGGGGGAACGGTCGATACAGCCATCGAGGCCCTCGGAATCGTTGCGGTCGACGGGAATGAGCTTGAGACGCTGTGTCAGGAATTGCTAGAAGCAAATCCGAAGACTGTCGAGGATTACCACGGCGGCAAAAAGCAAGCGATCGGCGCTCTCATCGGACAAGCACGGAAAAAGAATGCTAATGCGAATCCTCAACAAGTGCGTGAAACATTGATCCGATTGATCGAATCGATGTGAGCTTTCTTTTTCTGCGGTACCGCACCAAATACGGACGAAATCGTGCAGACACGTCATCGAGACAAGAACCCTCGGTTCGGTCAGCAGCGTGATTACGGAATGATCGGAATCATGACGCTGCTCGTTTTGATCGCGGCTTGGGTGTTGCTGATGCCGTTGGTACCTGCAATTGCGGGTGTCACGCTGCGACGTTTCCATTTAAGGAGCAATTCGTTCGTTTCTTGGGCCGTGCAGTTCCCGATCCCGGCCATGTACAACTTTGCCAATCGATACGAAGTCCATCCGGCGACGGACTCCTCGGATCCAGATTCCAACGAACCGGTCGACTCCGATGCTGATGAGCTGGTCGTTGGAGAACGTCTGATCAACCACTTTCCAGTGCGAATCTTTACCTTCGCTGATGGCCGGCACTACTACCTGCGGGAGGGTGAGGATCGCTGGCTGACGGTCCGATCTTCCTATCGCGGCCAGACACTGGAATCTCGATTCCACGCGGATCCGGATGAGGCGGGCGATGGCTACGTCTTGCGCCGTCTCGATCCACCGGAGTCGCATTGATGAGCCACGTTCAACCGTCCGCATTGGAGATGGCATCGAATCCCTTGGTTTCGATCAAGCCGATCGATCGCGCGCTAGCGTCTCATCGCATCGTGCAAACGGGGTTGCTGCTGACGCTCGTTTGGAAGTGGACGTTCTTCGTCGCCTCGAATCAGGTTTATCACAACATTCCGCTAAGGGATTCCTTTTTCCCAGTCTGGCTTCAATCGGCTTGGACCGCTCAGCTCATTTATCTGGCTGCCGTCACCGCCGTGGGTGTCAGTCTGGTCACAAAACGAAATGGGGTCCGACGCGTTTGTGCCGCCGCTGCGTTGATGTGCACGACGATCCTTTGCATTCATCAGGCCAGTTACAACGACATGACATTTGTGACGGCCTGGTGGACCTGCTTATGGACCCTCTGGTTCGTGTTCCACATCGATGATGTTGATCAGTCTCGTGTATTGCGTCGCGCGAGTTTTCTCAGTCGATCGATCATCTCAGTCATTCTCCTCGGCGGTGCATCGGGGAAATGGACAGCCGAGTATTGGTCCGGTGAAGTGTTCTACGACATCTACTTTGTCGATCGAGACTATTGGGTTTTCAATCTATTGCGTGAGAACTTTGAGACGGAACAGCTTCGTTCCATTTCCATGTGGTACAGCCGAAAAGTCGTACTGGTCGAAACCATCGCCGGTTTAGGGCTTTGGGCATTGCCGCCACGCATTGCGGCAGCGACGGCGATCGTGCTACTCGCTTCGATCGCCTTACTGTCGAACTTTTTGTTGTTCTCGGTGCTGTTCGCACTGATCGGTTTAGCAGCGGTGGGTCTATTCGTCCCGCGCTCGACCGAGGGGGCCGTATAAGATAAGCAGCGGTAAAAGTTAAGAGGCAATGGAATCCGGCGTGCAGAGAAGCCGAGAATACGCAGGCGAATTACAGAACGCCCTTCGTGCTAGGCACTGCGTCAGACCGCGGATCATCCTCAACCGCCATGCGAATCGCGCGAGCGGTCGCTTTGAACACGCACTCAGCGATGTGATGCGAATTGCTGCCGTAATGCAACAGGACATGCAAGTTGCAGTTTGCATTCGCAGCGAAGGACTGCCAAAAGTGCTCGATCAATTCGCTATCGAAGGTCCCAATCTTGGCCGCCGCGATCGGTGCCTGGTAGGCGAACGCATACCGTCCGCCCAAATCAACGGCCGAAGTTACCAGACATTCGTCCATCGGCAGCGTGAAGTGACCATATCGACGGATTCCGGCTCGATCGCCGAGTGATTGATGGATCGCTTGACCGAGAACGATCCCAACGTCTTCGCACGTGTGATGATCGTCAACGTGCAAGTCACCGATCGCTTTCACGTTTAGATCGATCAACGCATGCTTGGCAAGCAGATCGAGCATGTGATCAAGGAAACCGATCCCGGTCTCACGCGAACCTTTCCCACTCCCATCCAGATCGATCGACAGGTCGATTTCCGTCTCACCCGTTTTGCGTTGTATGGTTGCTGATCGTGCCATGAGTTTCGCGTGATTACTCACCGTCCTCGACTAGGGTTAGGCAGCCACTTAAACAGAGGCAGTTTGGGTATCCAAATACCGCTTCAACATCAACAAGCACGCATCGATCTGCTCATCCGTTCCGACGGAAATTCGCAAACCATCGCCCCAGTCGGGAAATTGCATGTAGCGGATCAAGATCTGGCTCTTCTTCAAGTATTCGTACATCTCTTGGTGATTGCCGCTGGGATGTGTGCACCAAACAAAGTTAGCTTGCGATGGGATGGTTTGGAAACCAAGCTGGTTAAGTTGATCATCCAGTCGCTGGCGTGTCGCGTTCATCTTGCGGCAGATGTCCTGCAACCAATCGCCACAACTCATCGCTGCCGTCGCCGCCGCGATCGCAATGGCGTCACAATTGTAGCTGTCTTTAATCTTGGAAAGCTCAGCAACGATTTGAGGTTGCGCGACAAGGAACCCGAATCTCAATCCTGCCAAACCGTACGATTTGCTGAGCGTCCGCGTGACCAGAATCCGTTCATTCTGACGAACAAGTTCCAAACAATTCTGTTTCGCGAAATCGGCATAAGCTTCATCCACGACAAGCGGACAATCGAGCGTTTCCGCTAGCTCACTTACTCGCGAAGGCGGAACAACCGTACCGCTGGGGCTGTTCGGATTTGGCAACAAAACCAAGCGTAGGTCTGGCGATGACTGACCGAATGAACTTGGCAGACTCCAATCAGAATCGAAGGGAACTTGCTCCCAGCATGCTGCCTGAATATCCGCAAGAGTTCTATACAAGATGTAACTAGGATACGGAAGCCTCAACCGCTGGCCTTCCCCTACAAACGCTCGCACCAAAATCGTCAGAATTTCGTCGCTTCCGTTGCCTGCCAAGACCCACTCGGGGCCTGGCAATCCCAACGATTCGGCCGCGGCACGTCGAAACGCGGAGGCCACCGGATCGGGGTAACGATTGAGTGGTCCTGTCGCGGCGGCCTGGATTGCGTCCACCACGGCTGGCGGAGGAGGGTAGGGGTTCTCGTTCGTATTCAGCTTGATGAATTTGCCTGGCGGAGGCTGTTCTCCAGGTGCATACGGCAACATCTTGCCAAGTGCTGGTCGAAAGAGCGAAGAGTCAGTCATGGATCGCGGCTTGGTGTCACGAATCAGCGGCCTGTGGCCGGCAGGGAAAGCGATAGCTCAGGGACGGCGGATCGTCACGCTACGGGCATGCGCCGTCAACCCTTCCTTCTCCGCCAAATGGACAACATCGTCCGCAATGTGGTTCATTGCTTCGGCGTCGAATTCGGTAACACTACCACTTCGTAAGAAACTATTGCTACACAATCCAGCCGCCCAATTGCAGGTACCACCCGTTGGCAATACGTGGCTCGGACCAGCAGCATAATCACCCAATGCGACCGGAGTGTGATGGCCCAAGAAGGCTGCACCACTGTTGTGAATCTTCGCAATTAGGTCCTGCGGGTTCTCCGTTTCAATGTGTAGATGCTCCGGAGCAAACTGGTCGGTCAGTTCGCAAGCGTGGTCCTCGTCTTTGACAAGAATTAACGCACCAAACGCTTCTAAACTCTCTACGGTCAATTCGTTTCGTTCTAAGGTCGTAAGCTGTTCGACCAGTTGCTGGTGCACTTGATCGATCAATGCTTCATCCCATGTAATCAAAATCGCGGACCCAGGCGAGTGTTCAGCTTGCGCTAACAAATCTGCCGCAACATAATCCGGACGTGAACTTCCATCCGCGATGACGATCACTTCACTCGGTCCGGCGAAAGAATCGATATCGACCGTGCCGTAGGCATGTTTCTTTGCCAGTGCGACGAACAGGTTGCCCGGCCCAACAATCTTGTCGACGGCCGCAATCTCATCACATCCGTATGCCAGAGCCGCGACCGCTTGGGCACCCCCAACCCGGTAGACTTCACTTACACCTAACTCGTGACAGGTCGCCAACATGTCTTGGTTGTAGGCTCCAAACGGAGTCGGTGGCGCGACGACGGCGATTTCTTTCACACCGGCCACCTGAGCTGGTACGACGGTCATTAGTACGGTGGATGGGTAAGCCGCAGCTCCTCCTGGCACGCAGACCCCAATTCGTCGGAGCGGCAGATATCGCTGCGTTAATCGAACGCCCGCTTTCGGTTCGATCGTGACGTCTTGATGCAGAATCGCTTGTTGAAATTCAGCAACGTTGTCACGGATTCGTCGAACGGAATCGATCAGCGACTGGTCCGCTTGCTCGTGGGCTCTGACCAAGACCTCGGCTGGCACACGAAGTTGCGCCGCGGTCAGATCCGCTTTGTCCAGGGCCTTCCCATAGCGAAGAAGTGCGGGTGTGCCCTCGGTAGCAACGTCGTGGCAGATTCTCTCCACCACTGCGACCGGGGGCAATGCTTCGCCAAATACCTCTTCCGTTAGTGCCCGCCCCCGCGGGGACACGATGTCGCCACGCGGACTTAATTTGTCACGTAGCTGGTCCAGAATCTCAGCAGCGCCGGCGCGGGCATCTACACGAGCAATTTTGAGCGGAATCGTCTGGGAGGGCATGGGAAAGAATCAGTCGGGATCAAGGCGGTTCGGTTGTTATGATAAGCCGGTACGATGATATTGAGTACCAACTGAGAAAAACAACGCCCGCAAATCAAAGCCATTTGGACACCACTATGGTCGATGTGATTGATCTGAGAAGTGACACCGTAACAAAGCCGACCGCCGAAATGCGACAAGCGATCGCGGAAGCTGCCGTGGGCGATGCCGTCATCGACATCGATCCAACCGTTCAAGAACTCGAGGAGTTAACGGCTGACTTGCTGGGCCTGCCCGCAGCCGTCTTCATGCCGAGTGGCTCGATGACCAATCAGGTTGCGATTCGCATCCATTGTGATCGCGGCAGCGAATTTTTGTGCGAAGCGGAAGCACACATTTATCACTACGAACAGGCGGCGTTCGCCCAACTTTCGGGGCTTGTCGCCCACACGCTGCATACGGAAAACGGCGTGCTCCGGCGTGAGCATTTGGTCGGCAACATTCGACCTGAAAACGAACACATGGTCAGGACTCGGTTGCTATGTGTTGAAAACACGCACAATCGGTGGGGTGGAAGAATTCAGCCGCAAGAAGTTGTTGAAGACATTTGCCAGTGGGCCGCGGACAACGGCTTGAAACGGCACCTCGACGGAGCCCGATTGTGGAATGCCTCAGCCGCAACCGGTTTGAGCGAAAAAGAACTCGTGGCACCGTTCGATTCCGTCAGCGTCTGCTACAGCAAAGGTCTCGGCGCGCCGGTCGGTTCAGTATTGGCCGGATCGGAGGACTTTATCTACGAAGCCCGCCGGGCCCGAAAGCTGTTCGGCGGAGCCATGCGGCAAGCTGGCATTATTGCTGCTGGGGCGTTGTATGCGGTGAAGCACCATCGCGGACGATTGATCGAGGATCACGAAAACGCGCAATTGTTGGCTGATGCTTCCACGGCAACACCGTCTCTATCGATTCGTGGAGGTCGCGTGGACACCAATATCGTGATCTGCGAAGTGGACCCGGAATGGGGCACATCGGCCGAACTGGTTGCATCGTTGGCAGAGCAGGGCGTGCAGTGTCTTGCGATCGGCCCTCAGGCGATTCGGTTCGTGACCCATCTCGATGTGAGCCGGGCACAAGTCGAAAGAGCCTGTGACATCTTGCGTTCCATCGTCGAGTCGCCACTGCCCAAGACGGCTTAATGGACAAACCGTCCGTTTCAATTCTACCTATCGCACTCGTCGCAATCGCTGTCTTCAGCGTTGCGACGATATTGCGTGTCCCGTCTTGCTATGAGAGTTTCTGGATCGATGAACTACATTCGGCATGGGTTGTCTGGGACGGTCTCGGCGACGTAACAGAACGCGCGAAACTGGGCCACCAGTCTCCCTTTTACTTCATCGGACTGTGGGGCTGGAAACAACTATTTGGTGGCAGCGAGTTAGCACTCAGAGTGAGCAGTGTGTTGACACTTGCAACCAGTTGCGTCGTGCTAACGATCGGTGTCACACACTGGAGCAAAGGAATCGCAGCTGGTGCCGTTGCCGGAATGATGCTCGCTACGGAAATCAATTCCGTGTTCTTCGGTACCGAGTTGAGACCGTACGCTTTAGTGGTTCTATTCGCTTCGATCGCTCTCGTCGTTTTCCTGCCTCTACTGCAAACAAAGTCTCGACATGATCAGCGGTGGTATTGGTTGACACTGAATGCCGCAGTGCTATTGGCGATTCTCTGCCAGCCAACGTCAGCCGGACTGCTCATGTTGCCTGGATCGTTGTTGGCCATATGGTTGATTCGTGACCCTCGAAAGTTTTTGCGATTCAATCTGTCCGATGCCTTCATCGTCATTAGTGCAGCGGCCGTTGCATTTGCCTTGTGGCGCGTGACTCTCAACGATTCCTGGGAACAGCGGAACGCTTGGAACTCGTTTGCTTCGGCATCGAACGTTCGACAGATCTACCGTATTTGGGATTGGGATTGGTTGTGGCTCGCGCCCTTGATCGTGACATTTACCGCTTGCGCGCTTGCCGTCACGATCGGTCGCTTGAGAGACATTCGAGGTTCTGCGAATTCCGCGATCGTCCTTGCGATACTGGCATTACTGATGACCACGACCTACTGGTTTGTCTCGTGGATGAACTGGGTTCCCTTGTGGCATCGTCGATACTTCATTGCCGTCTTGCCGATCTTTGCTTGTCTTTCCGGAGCAGCTTTGGCGACGTTGAGAGATGCCATTCCGCGGAATCAGAAATCGGATGCTGCCGTTGCCATCATCACATGCATCTTGATCTTGATGATTCCGTATCAACAGGGAGTGCTTAAACGCTTGCCACAGTATCCCGTCGCATTGGTCTCACGTGGCGAAGATTGGCGAGACGCGATCCAATGGGTTCGATTCAATGCGCGTCCAAACGATTTGATCTATTTGGATGCGGGTTTGATTGAAAACAAAGCGTGGTTGAACCCGGTCGTCGCACCACCACAGGCACCAAAGATGTCGGTGGAGCGACGAGACTACCTGGTCTATGCGATTCTCGGTCCCTACGCCCTAGGAAGAAAAGCGAACCCGATCAACGCCTCCGGGGCGATTTCGTTCAAGACAGGGAATGCTTCCCGGCGTATCTTTCTGATTCAGCGGCGTCCCGTCAGCCGAGTGCCTCCTTCGGTATTGGACAGCAGAACCCACGCGTACGGCTTTGGAAACGTCTCCGTGCTTATGCAATCGAGCCGTTTGGATGATTTGATCTTATAAAATCGATCAAATGGGAAAGTCAGCCGCGTGAACGGAGCGAATTGCCTGCGGTGTAGACTGACAGTGGTCTCATCCAACACCGCATGCCTGCACGCTAACGTGAAATGATTGCTAACAGAAATCATCGAAGCGATTTGCACTTCATCGGACGAATGGCGTTTCTAGTCGTCCTCGCACTACCCCTGCGGGCGGTAGCCGATGAGAACGCGGCACAGCGTGGTTATCAGTTGCTCACCGAAGTCCCTCTGCTTACGAGCGATTTCAGTCAGGCGATCTTCGACGAAGTTTGGCGGAGTTGGCCGGAACCTCTGCGAAGCAAAGCCGAAAAGGCAACGCTGCAGGAAAGAAGGGAGATGGCGTTTGAACGCTATGGGCTAACAACTCGACCGAATGACGACTCCGGCAAACCGCTCCAGTATGTTGTTGACGCGTCTGGCAACTGGACAATGAACTGCTTGTCCTGTCACGGAGGAAGTGTCTACGGCAAACCAACCGTGGGAGCTCCCAATAACCGCTTTGCATTACAGACGATGACGGAAGAGTTGCGGAGCACTAAGTTTCGTATGGGGAAGTCGCTTTCCCGGATGGATCTGGGATCCGCTATCATTCCGCTCGGTACAACCAACGGCACCACCAACGCCGTCGTGTTCGGAATGGGTCTGATGAGTTATCGCGACGAACAACTCAACATTATCCCGAACGTCCCGGAAACGTTTGTCCATCATGATATGGACGCTCCTCCGTGGTGGCATTTCCACAAACGTCCGTACCTTTACATCGACGGATTTGCTCAGAAGGGACATCGTGGGCTCATGCAGTTCACCATGATCCCTGAAAATGGCCCACAGTTTTTTCGCGATCGCGAAGATGATTTCCGCAATGTCTATGCATTACTCGCCTCACTCCGAGCTCCCAAGTATCCCGGCACAATCGACGCGGCTGCTGCGAAACGTGGTCGCCTGGTGTTCGAGTCAAACTGTTCCAATTGCCACGGCACCTATGGTGACAGTTCAACGTATCCAAATCGACGGGTACCGTTGGACGAGATAGGGACCGACCCGGTTCGTTTGACTGCTTTGAATGTCTCGGGCCGCGAAAAATACGGGCGCAGTTGGTTCGCGCATGCCGGTGAATCA
Source organism: Planctomycetota bacterium (assembly GCA_039179795.1). Classification (GTDB taxonomy): domain Bacteria; phylum Planctomycetota; class Planctomycetia; order Pirellulales; family Pirellulaceae; genus Rubripirellula. The sequence goes on from JBCDEM010000005.1 coordinate 339,134, forward strand.
AACGAGCAAGAAACGGTGACGGACCCCGATGGATACGTAGCTCCTCCTCTGGACGGAGTTTGGGCAAGTCCACCGTACTTTCATAACGGAAGCGTACCAACGCTCTGGCATGTTCTGCATCCATCTGATCGGCCAGTTGTTTGGCGACGGTCCGATGAAAAGCTCGATCAAGAGAAAGTTGGTTTTCATATTGTTGAGGTCGATCGCGTGCCGCTGACGGAGAAAGACGTTGCAGTTAGGCGAAGTTATTTCGACACGCGTCGATTCGGCAAGAACAACTCGGGACACGATTACCCCGACTTGTTAACGGAGCCGGAGAAGTCAGATCTGCTCGAATTCCTGAAGACTCTGTAGTCGTACTTGGTTGACTCCGTTTGCTGCGAGCAACACTGCATGCTCGAAACATGGCGAGCTAACTCTCGGTGGAATCTTCGTTGTCGTGGCGGCCAGTAAACAAAACGCCGGAACCCCAGAGTCGCCAAAGAAAGAATGCCGCGCCAACGGCCATCAGTCCGCTGCTGACAAGGAATATGTGCTGCGGAGCGTCTCCAAAGGAATCGCGAATGACCCAGTAGATCAACGCGCCAATCGTGAGGAACGCAAAGGAGACGGCGTTCGCGGTGCCCAAGAACCGTCCGCGTTCATCATCCGGTGAAAGTTCTTGTAGCAACGCTTGCAGCGGGATGATGTAAAACCCCGCAAAGAAACCTGCAAAGAGAACGAAGCAGGCCACGTTGCTCAACAGAACGCGAAGCATTGAATTGAGTTCTTCGTTGGGCCACAACGCAGGTGGAACAGCGCCCAAAAGCGCGAAGAAGACAATCAACCCTGCAGCTCCAATCGGCACGAGCCGTGGCTCGATTCGATGGCCTGAAATGAGACCGGCAACAGCGCAACCGAGACCGATCGCAATACCCATCACTCCCATCAACACGCTCGCATCTTCACGCGTAATGTTGAGTACCGTCGTGTACTCAGGGAGGATAAGCAGTGCGATCCAAGCAAGCATGTAGAAGTAACCCCATGCGAACATGACCATCAGCAGACGGCCCTGCGCCATTTCTTTGATCGTGTCGATGTAGGTTGAGAACGGATTCAAGTCCCAGACTAACGCTCGATCGCCGGCCTTGAGCGGTGTCATGACGAGAGCGGAAAGGAATCCGCCAACCGAGATCGCGACCATGGCCACGCCGGGTAACCAACGCAATGCTTCGGCGATCGTCCCATCGGCTTGCGGCTGTGGGTCATAACTATCGCTGACGCTCCCGGCCAACAGCGTGCCAAGAATCACGGCCAGATTCGTCATCATGTTGATCGTGCCGTTGGCTCGGCTGAGATTCGAGTCTTCAACCAATTCGGGGATCATCCCGTATTTCGCCGGACCGAAGAAAGCGCTTTGACACGTTAACGCAACCAAGGCCGAAAGCGTGATCCAGAGATTGTTCGTGTAGAAACCGATGCCAGCGACCACGGAAATCGGAATCTCAACCGTTTTTACCCATAAGACAACCGTTCGCTTACTGAATCGGTCAGCGACTTGCCCGGCGTATCCAGACAACAAGATGAAGGGCAGGGTAAAGCATAGGCTAACAATGCTCTGACCCCCGGCTCCCAGGCTGCCTTGCCACACTCCATTGATCACCATGAACGTCAGGACGCCCTTGAGGACGTTGTCATTCATGGCCCCAAAGAACTGGGTCACCACCAATGACATAAATCCGCGTTTAAATATCTTGCTTTTCACGTCACTCGCTTCTTGCGTCTTGCGGGAAGAGCATCGTTCGAAGACCGCGGCTCGGGACCAGGTGAAGTTTCCGCATCAAACGACGAAGTTGTACCCGCTCCGTCGGGCATAGGCTATCAACAGGAGAGCCCGTCTCGCGGAAATTTGTCGACTTTACTCGCATGAAACAAGAGCAAAGCTCGAATCATTTCTACCGGAACTCGGGGAGGGGATACTTCGTAAGATCCCGTTCGACGCCTTCTCGAGCCAATTCAAGCAGACGCTGATACCCACGTGTTACCAGTGCATCTCGGTCGCGAACAAACGCAGCATCCAATTGCCGACGGTCGAAAGCGCCCGAAACCGTCACCGCTTCGAATGACTCGTCCTGAATAAACTGAGCCAACACTGGATTGCAACGGATATGTCTTTCCGGGCTCGTGTGGAGGACTTCCGCGTCCAATTCACCAATCACAAATCGAAGGTACAAATCGCTGTCATCAATCCGTTCGACGTCACGTCCACAGACTTCACACCGATAACCCTCGTCACATTTGGCCATTGGTTCTGTTCAGTTCAAACCAAGGACGTCGAACATATTGTAAAGTCCGTTCGGTCGACCTTGTAACCACTTTGCAGCTGCCAGTGCGCCGGTCGCGTAACAATCTCGATTGCTTGCCGCAACGTTGAGTTCAATGCGTTCACCAAGCATTCCAAAGACAATCGAATGTTCACCCGGATTGTCACCCACGCGAATCGCGTGATAACCAATTTCCTCTCGCGTTCTTGTGCCGGTTTCTCCTTCTCGTCCGTGCACGTGACGGATCCCATCGCCGAGCTCTTCAGCAATCAATTCACCGAAACGGAGCGCTGTGCCGCTCGGTGCGTCGGCTTTGAATCGGTGATGACGTTCTAAAATCTCGATATCGAGGCCGCCTGAAACATCTTTCAATTTGCTCGTCACTTCTTGGGCCAGCTTCATCGTCAGATTCACAGCAAGCGACATACTGGGCGCCCAAACGATCGGAATCAACTGACCGGCATCAGCTAACTGCTGTTTCTGCTGTTCGCTTAGGCCTGTCGTCGCGACAACGAGCGGGATCTTTCGCTCCGTGCAATTCGCGACGCAATCATCAACGGCCGTTGGAAGTGAAAAGTCGATGACGACTTGCGGTTCGCATTGCCAATCGCTGCTGAGTAAGACATCGATCGGATCCATGCCAGCGATCGCGCCGGCATCCTGACCGATCAGTGGATTCTCCGAGTGATCGATTGCCGATACGATTTGAAAGTCTGGATCCTCCGCGGCGATAGCAACTACCCGTCGACCCATACGACCTGCCGCGCCATGAACGGCGATTTGAATGTGATTGCTCATTCCACAAATGTAGCCAGTCTTGGCCGGAGTTGGCCAGCGTCAGAGGAAGCATTCCGCGACTTGATTACGCGTGGGCTACAAGCAGTTCGGCTATGCGTACAACTGGATCGTTTTGATAATGTCGTCCAGTTCGTTCGGCACGGCGACGGCTCGATTGGCGAATCCGGCTTTCTTGACGCCACGGCTTCCAAGCGTCTTGTTAAAAACATCTTGATCGGTGGTGTGATAGGCCACGGTCGCCGTCGGGTCTTTGAGCTCATGGCCGGTCAGCACACAAACAACTCGATCACTTGGCGCGATGACGCCCTCGCGCCGGAGAAGTTTTGCTCCGGCGACACTCGCTGCCGAAGCTGGCTCACACCCGAAACCGCCCGCACCGACTTGCGCTTTCGCATCGAGAATCTCTTGATCGCTAACTTGCCGAACGACGCCGTCCATTACGTTCAGTGCCCGTAAACACTTTTTCAAATTCACTGGACGATTGATCTCGATTGCGCTCGCAATGGTATCTGCTTTTTTTCCATCTCGATCCATCTCATCGTTGTACTGAACGATTGGGTCCATCTCGATACGGCCACCGTTCCAACGCACACCGCGCCGCTCGAACAACTCGTATAACGTATCGGCACCCGCCGCATTGATCACTGCCAAGCGAGGCATGCGATCAATCAAACCATGCTGATGTAATTCCGAGAAGGCTTTTCCAAACGCACTACTGTTACCGAGGTTGCCACCGGGAACGACGATCCAATCTGGAACCTGCCAACGCAGTGCTTCCAGAACTCGAAACATAACCGTCTTTTGGCCTTCCAGCCGAAATGGATTCACACTGTTGACGAGGTAGATGCCCAACTCTTGCGACACCTGACGAACACGAATCATCGCGTCGTCAAAGTCACCAGCGATCTGCACCGTCAGTGCACCATAGTCGAGTGCCTGGCTGAGTTTTCCATAGCTAATCTTTCCACTGCCGATGAAGATCACCGCCTTCATCAAGTTGGTTGCACTGCAATACAAGGCCAGCGATGCGCTCGTATTCCCCGTGCTCGCGCACGCCGCGCGTTTCGCTCCCATCAACTTTGCATGAGTGACGGCCGCACACATACCGTTGTCTTTGAAGCTTCCCGAAGGATTCATCCCTTCGTACTGTAAATGCAGCTGCCCCGCGTCCATTCCCACGAATCGCCCAACGCGATCGGCTTGCTGGAGCAGAGTCTGACCTTCGCCGACTGTGACGAGCTCGTGCTGTGGTGCGAAGGGAAGCAGTTCATGAAAGCGCCAGACACCGCTAAACCGAACAGGATTCGTACGCTGTCCCCAATAAGCTTCAAAATCGCTCAACCGGCTCGGGAGAGCCGCGCGATCCCAATCGTAAGCGATGTCCAACAAGTCACCGCACTTTTCACATGCGGTCCGCACACTCAGCGCCTCAAAAGTGGCCGCGCAAGCGGGATTAATGCAGCGTTGAAAGGCGAGGTCAGTCTGAAGAGCGTTGTGAGCTTGCTGGGTCTGCAACATGGCGTGAACCTGCGGGCAAATGAAGCGGCAATGGTGTGCCTAGCGTCCAATCGGCGCCTGATCACTTAGATCGGCGCCTACAAATGTAGATCGACACAGTTCTTTGATCGCTCAATTCGCTTCGGCGAAACTGGATTTGTCTGCCCCACCGCAACGCATCATTGCGTGCCTGCGGGTGAGAGGATGATAGGGGCAGGGTGAATTTGGGGAAAATACGAGAAAGAAAGGCCCTGGCGCGGCGAATCCGCCTGGGCAGGATTTGCTCTGCATTCTAACGTGGAACCTGCTGGAGTCCCCAACGTCACCTTCGATACGCATTGCCAATTTTTCTCATGGACGGTTCTCTTCCTGAAGCGAATGCTGCCGCCAGCATTTCAATCAACTCACTGGCGGAGGCCTCCGAAGTGGCCCATTCAACGAATTCATCCGCAGATTCCTCGACTGCCATCCCCATCCGTCACGTCGTCCTGTTTTTCGCGTTGGCGACGATCGGTGCCACCTCCGACCTGTGGACCAAATGGGCCATCTTTAAATGGCGGGGTCTTCCGGGTCAACAAGACATTTGGTGGATCATTGACGGCTACTTCGGCATTGAAACAGCCGTCAACATTGGCGCTGTCTTCGGACTCGGAGCGGGAAAAGGACTGTTTTTTGCCGCATTCTCCATCGTCGCGGCGAACGCCATTCTTGTTTGGCTCTTCAAGTATCGTGCCGCGACCTCGTTGTGGTTAACGATCGCACTGGGCATGATCACTGGAGGCATCATCGGAAATCTTTACGATCGGCTGGGACTCTGGTGGCTGGAGGGATACCCGATCGAATGGAAGAGTGGTGTACGCGACTGGATTCTCTTTCGGGTTGAAGGCGTTCCGTTTCTGGATCCCTGGCCCAACTTTAATATTGCCGATTCGCTGCTCGTCGTTGGTGCTGGCATGTTGCTGTACCAGTCAATTTTTCCGGGCAAAGAAGACGATTCTGCCGACGACGAAAAAGGTAATCACGGCAACGAAAAACGCACCCTCGGCAAAGAAGAACAGCAAACGAAATCGAGTGAGGCATAACGCGTGGCATCTCCTAACTGGGATCAACATCGTTGGGACCAACAACACGATGGGCGTTTATCGGCTTTGATCGAAGTCGTCGAAGCGGCCGGCCGGCATACGTTGACACATTTTCGCCAAGCAGACTTGGTCGTGGATTCAAAGTCTGACGACTCACCGGTGACCGTCGCGGATCGTGAAGCGGAACAGTTGGTCCGCAAGCAAGTCTCAGAGAAATTCCCGGACGACAGCGTGCTGGGAGAAGAGTTTGCCGAGCAGTCTGGTTCGAGCCGATATCGTTGGATCGTGGACCCGATCGACGGTACGAAGTCATTCGTATGCGGCGTGCCTCTCTACTCAACCCTGCTCGCATTGGAGTTAGATAACGAGCCTCTGGCCGGCGCGATTTTGATCCCTGCATTGGGAGAGTTGGTCGTCGCGGCGATTGGGCATGGCTGCTGGTATCGTCACAGCGGACGCTTCCCCGGCGATGACGCGAGTGGTTGGAGTTCGGCGCGAGTCTCGGACAAAGCCGATCTTGGGTCCGCCGTCTTCCTGACCAGCCAAGTGGATAGCTTCGCCGCCCGCGACGCCGGAGCGACGTACTTGCAACTGGAAAAGTCCGCCTGGATCACACGCAGTTGGGGTGATGGCTACGGATATTTGCTTGTTGCGACAGGACGAGCTGAATTGATGGTCGACCCGATCTGTAACGCCTGGGACGTGGCTGCAATCCTGCCGATCATGGTCGAATCAGGCGGGCAATTCACCGATTGGAAGGGCAATCCGACCACTCGCGGCGGTGACGGTGTCGGAACCAATGGGGCCCTGCACGCCGCGACCCTCAAGATCTTGTCCGGCGAAGACTGATCCGCAGTTCTGGGCCTCGGGATCCATTCCTCCGGTTGCTAAGTTCCCGGCGGTTCATGCAAGCTTCGTCCTTGTCAAAACGCCGCCGGAAACCCTAAACTACCGGACTTCCCGCGGTGATCTCAGTGATCGCTGAATCTCCAAGCCACCCCTCACATGAGCGGGTGATAGGACAAGCCCGTGTTTGAATCCCTCTCTGAAGGTCTGCAGTCGGCGTTCAAGAGCCTGTCTGGAAAAGGCAAGCTCACCGAAGGCAACATGCGCGAGGGTCTGGATATTGTCCGGAATTCCATGCTGGAAGCCGACGTCAGCTATCCGGTGGTCCAGGACTTCATGGATCATGTCTCCGAGAAAGCGTTGGGTAAACGCGTTCTGCTAAGTCTGCGACCTCACGAAGAACTGATCAACATTGTTCACGGTGAATTGGTCTCGATTCTCGGGCCCGTCGACCCTTCTTTGCACCTAAAGAAGGAAGGTCCAACGATCATCATGCTGTGCGGATTGCAGGGTAGCGGTAAAACGACCACCTGCGGGAAGCTGTCGCAACTGCTGTTGGAAGAGAACATCAAACCACTCCTCGTCGCCGCTGACTTACAGCGTCCGGCAGCGATCGACCAGTTGCATGTGATCGGAGAGCAACTGGGGGTTCCGGTTTACAGCGACAAAGACAATCAGAACCCCGTCAAGGTTTGCCAGGCAGGCGTCGAGAAAGCCAAAGCGGAAGGCGCACGCGTTGTCATCTTGGACACCGCGGGACGATTGGCAATCGACGAAGAGTTGATGCAGGAACTGCAACGGATTGATAAGCGAGTCAGTCCGGATCAGGTCTATCTGGTGGTCGATGGCATGACGGGCCAAGATGCCGTTAACAGCGCTGGCGCTTTCAATGAAGCGTTGGAATTGGACGGCGTCATCATGACCAAGCTGGATGGTGACGCTCGCGGTGGAGCGTTGCTTTCGGTCAAGCATGTCACTGGTGTTCCAATCAAGTTCATCGGCACAGGCGAACACTTTGATGCCTTGGAACCCTTTCGTCCCGAAGGGATGGCCGGGCGTATCTTGCAGATGGGCGATATCGTTGCCGCTGCACGCGAAGCACACCGAATCGTCGACGAGAAAGAACGTGAAGAACTGGAAGCCAAGATGGCGGCCGGCGATTTCACGCTCGACGATTTCAAGAACATGATGGAAAAAGTTGCTCGGCCAGGCCTCATGGGCAAAATGGTCGGTTTGATGCCGGGCATGGGGCAATTCAAAGACGCCCTGGAAAGCGATGAAGCTGCAAGCGGAATCAAACAAACGATCGGTGCCATCAACAGCATGACGATGGAAGAACGCACCAACCCGCGGCTCATCGATGCTCGTCGCCGCACGAGAATCGCGAAGGGTGCCGGTGTTCAAACTCCCGTCGTTTCGCAACTGATCAAGCAGTTCGAAGTCATGAAACCGCTCATGCAAGGCATGGCCGGCAAAGGCGTCGGCGATCGCATGAAAATGATGCAGCAGCTGCAAGCGAGCGGTGCGATGAATGATCCAACGATGAAAGGCATGAAAACGAAAAAGGGTACCGGCAAACGACTGAGCCCTGCGGATCGAGCAAAACAAAAGAAGGAACGCGACAAGATGATGAGGCGTATGAAACGCAACAAAGGTCCCAACGCGAAGAAGAGCGAAGATAATTAGACCAAGAGAGCTAAGCGTTAAAACAAACGTTGCAGCAAGCGGTTGATAGCTACTTCAGCACAACAAAACACGATGCCAGACGTACTGGCACCGACCCGGCGTTGATCTGTGTCCTTCGGGAGGCGATTAACCCCAGGCAGTCAAACTGGAAGAACCACCAACCAAACGGAGATCATCCTTCCGATGGCAGTTCGAATTCGAATGAAGAAGATGGGACGTACCCATCGACCCTATTTCCGCGTCTGCGCGATGGACCAGCGAAGTCCGCGTGACGGTCGCGTCATTGAGCAACTGGGGACCTACGATCCGATGTGCCCTGAGACGGACGCACGCGTCACGTTGAAATCGGAACGGATCGATTACTGGCTGAGCGTTGGTGCACAACCCAGTGAAAAGGTTGCCACGCTGATCAAGAAGTACGGCACCGACGGAACACATCTGGACGCTCAAAAGGCTGCCCTCGAGCGGCTTGCGAAGCGCAAGGAATACACCCCAGCCCCAGAAGCTCCCAAACCGAAAAAGAAGAAAGAAGAACCCAAAGCGGAAGCACCTGCTGCAGAAGAAGCAGCCGCGGATGCTGGCGGAGAAGCGGCAGCGGAGGAGAAGACCGAGGAGTAATCAACCGGGTGGTGATCGTCTCAGCGCGCGGCAGCAAACAACACCATGCGTTTTGACATCATCACACTATTCCCGGCACTCTTCGACGGCTACCTCAGCCAGGGTCTGTTGGAAAAGGCGATACAGCGCAAACTGGTTGCCATCCATCGACACAATTTGAGGGACTGGGCACCGGACACACCGCACCGCCCAGTCGATGATAGGCCGTTCGGAGGCGGACCGGGAATGTTGATTCAGGTCGAACCGACCGTTCGATGTGTTGAAGCCGTTCAAGCAATGGACGAGACAACGGATCCTTCGGAGACACGCAGGATCTTGTTGACTCCACAAGGGAAACGCTTCGACCAACGCATGGCGGAAGACTTCGCGACAAGCAAAAGAATGGTGCTTTTGTGCGGTCGCTACGAAGGATTTGACCAGCGGGTGATGGACATCCTAGAACCCGAAGAGGTCAGTATCGGTGACTTTGTCCTCAATGGAGGCGAAGTCGCTGCCATGGTTCTTGTCGACGCGGTCGTCCGGCTCTTACCCGGCGTCCTCGGAGACGAACTGAGTAACATTGACGACTCCTTCAGCCGCGGAAATCGGTTGCTGGAGTTTCCACAATACACACGACCCAGAGAGTTTCGCGGACATCGAGTCCCCGAGGTCCTGCTTGGAGGCGATCACGCAGCCATCGCGAAATGGCGTGCTGAACAAAGTCGTGATCGCACATTGCAGCGGCGGAAAGACTTACTGGACGAATAAATAAATCAATCGATAGACCTTTAACGTAAGAGCGAAATCATGTCCCAAGCCATCATGGATATGGTCGAGAAGACCACCCTGAAGGAGAATCCACCGGAATTTGAGATCGGTGACACCGTTGACGTGCATCTGAAGATTCTGGAAGGCAATAAGGAACGTATTCAAGTCTTTACCGGCGTTGTGATCGCACGCAGCGGTAGCGGTAGCCGCGAGATGTTCTCGGTTCGTCGCATCGTCGCCGGCGAAGGTGTGGAACGAAAGTTCGCGCTGCACAGCCCACGGATTGAGAAGGTGGAAGTCAAACGCAGCAGCGTCGTCCGCCGAGCAAAACTTTACTTCCTTCGTGGTCGCGTTGGTAAAGCGGTCCGCTTGAAGGAACGCCGCCGCACCTAGGCGAAAGCCGTTTCTCAGCGACTTCAGTCGAACGACAGTCTGCAAGGATCAGGTGTTGCCAAACGCCTGATCCTTTTTTCATCACTTGCTTGGGGCAGCTTGTGAGTGCAAACGTACGTAACGTCTTCCAGTACTTCCGTCGTCGCTATGATGCGTTGCGGTTTGGTTCCGTTGATCCTTCAGCACCACTTGGGCGTCGAGGTGAACAAGCCGCGGCCCAATTACTGCGGCGCAAAAAACTGGTGATCATTGCTCACAGCGAAAGCGATCGGGCGGGTGAAATCGATCTGATCGCCGTGGATCAACGACAACGGCTCATCGTTTTCGTCGAAGTCAAAACGCTCGCGACGACAAAGCCCGGGCACCCTGCAGATCGTGTCGATTTGCATAAACAGCGGCGCGTTACCCGAGCGGCCTTGCGATACCTAAAGCGGAAGCGGCTGTTAGGCACGGCAACGCGTTTCGACGTCGTTGCTGTCTGGTGGCCAAAAAACCTCGATCATCCAGATCGAATCGAACACTATGAATCCGCCTTTGAAGCGACAGACGAATTCCAACTCTTTTAGCCGTCGGTTCGCATCGCCTCAACGCGACCGGCTTCACTTCTGACAATCATTCAACGGCGAGCGCTGGATCCGCACAACCGTTCTCGGCAAACCCCTTTGCCCGTAACAGGCAGGCGTCGCAATTCCCGCAAGGTCGCCCACCAGAAAGCGGGTCGTAGCAAGACAGTGTCATTGAGTAGTCAACGCCAAGTTTTAGACCCTGCTCGATGATCTGAGCTTTCGTCAAATCGATCAACGGGGTGTGAATCTTCAATGGCCGGGAGCTTTCAACACTCTCTTTTGTCGCCAGATTCGCCATCGCCTGATAGGCCTCAATGTACTCAGGGCGACAGTCTGGATAACCGCTGTAGTCGAGTGCATTCACACCAATGAATAGATCTCGTGCTGAGACCGTCTCTGCCAATGCAAGCGACAGAGATAAGAACACCGTGTTACGCGCGGGCACATAGGTGACGGGAATCTCATCACCAAGATCTTCTACCGATTCTGATTTGGGAACAGCGATGTTCGCATCGGTGAGCGCCGAGCCTCCAAACTGCGCCAAGTCGATATCGACAACACGATAACTCGCGACATTCATCGTTTCGGCAATCTTTGCAGCTCGGTCCAGTTCGTAACGATGACGTTGCCCATAGCGAAAACTAATCGCGTGGACATCGAATCCTTGCGACAAAGCAATCGCAAGGCAGGTCGAGCTATCCAATCCACCGGACAACAACACGACTGCGGGGGTTTGTGACATATTTCAATCTCGATTCAATCAACTGCGAACTCAGTCGCGGGGTTTCCAGAGCTTCCGGCCGATCGAAGGGTTGTAGTTTGTCCAGTTGCCATCGGCCGCTACGTCTGCATTGATGACGCTCTCGTAAGCGGCTAGCTTCGCATCCAGATTATCCAGATGATGCAAGGCGACCGCTTCCAGCGTGACAGGTAACTTGGGACTTCCGTACTCCAATTGTCCGTGATGACTGACGATCAAGTGCTCGAGTTGAAAGCGAAGTTCATTTGGTATCGCATCCCCACGGGAATTCAACATCGCCAGCTTCTCACCGAGCATTTGAATTCCGATCACGATGTGGCCGACAAACTGCCCGCGATCGGTGTAGGCAATCTCGCCATCGCCGGCCAGCTCTTCCACTTTGCCGATGTCATGCAAGAACGCACCCATCATCAGGAGCTCTGGATCGATCTTCGGATAGCGAGGCCCAACGAGCATCGATAGCTCCATCAGGTCGACCGTGTGCCGGATCAGGCCCCCGGGATAGGCGTGATGATTAGTGACGGCCGCCGCGGACTTTTGAAGTTTTTGCATCAGATCCTTGTCCGCCAAAAACGCTTCACCCAATTTTCGCAGGTGGACGTTTTTAAGACTCCCGATCATCTGATTGAGTTGCTCGAGCAAGCGGCCAGATTCGGCTCGATCAAAACGTTCGAAATCGGAGACATCGACTTCCGATGCGTCCATCCTCTCGATGTCTGAAACAATGACTTGCAAGGCTCCGTTGTGGATCTGCGTGCGGCCACGGCAGAAGACGAAATCACCACGATCAAAGGAATCGAAAATCCTTTCATCAGCGTTCCATAGCATGCCAGCGATCACACCGGTTCGGTCAGCCAGTCGCAGCAAGATGTATTTTCCACCTTGCCGGTTAACGCGAAGCTGCTTGTCGGCGGCACGAAAAGCCTGTTCCAATTGTTGGCCGTCGGCCAAATCGATGACGGGAGTTCGATTCAAGATTCATGCTCGATACGTGGAATCGGACGAGAGACCTAGCAACAAGGGAAGGGCGACCGTGAGAACGGTCCAAGTGACGTTCTGTCCCAAACGAAGCCATTTGGGTCAATCCACAACGCGTAGGCATCAAGAGACGGCACCGATCGGTCACCGCCTTTGACCGACGGATTCCTCCCGATCCACGCCGAAGAACGTCACGTTTTTCCGTCTTAGGATGCCAACAGGATGGCTTCAGTCCGCACAGATTGACAAGATGGGCCGATTTTCGCCTGCTTCAAGGAATCACCGATCAGTTTTCAAACCAGATTCTGAATCATCGCCGCGACGACTTACTAAGATAATGGACCCATTCACCGAATCCGAAGTTGAATACAGCTCCGATGCCCACGGAATTCACCCTGCCCGAATTTCTCGATCCGCCCAAGAGGGACGGCGAAATTGCGCGCATGGGTCCGTATCGCATTCTCGGACAACTCGGCCGAGGTGGAATGGGAGAAGTGCTTCATGCGCGTGACGCACGATTGAATCGTGATGTTGCTTTGAAGTTCATGAACACAAAGATTCCGTTGACCAAGACGAGTCGACGAAAGTTTGTCGAGGAAGCACGCTCGATGGCGGCCGTCCACCACGACAACGTGGCCACGATATTCGAAGTCGGAATTCATCGTTCGATGCCCTTTATCGCGATGGAGCTATTAAAGGGAAAGCCACTCAACGTTCTCATTAAAGAAAAGCAACGTTTTGACTACCGTGAAGTCCTGAAAATCGCGAAAGAAGTTTGCAAGGGACTTTCGGCCGCTCACGAGAACGGAATCGTTCATCGCGATGTTAAACCCGGGAACATCTGGATCGAAGAACCCAGCGGACGCGCGAAGATTCTCGACTTCGGTCTCGCCATTGCCAATGTGAATCCCGATGGCTCTCCACGGGGCGCGGCCGTCGGGAGCCCCGGTTACTTGGCGCCGGAACAGGCTCGTAATGATCCCGTGGACGATCGCACGGATTTGTACAGCCTCGGCGTTGTGCTCTATCAGATGTGTAGCGGTCGCTTACCGATCCGATCTGAGACCGTAACCGCCCAGATGATTGCGAACATTTGTGTGATCCCGCGACCGCTCAAGGAGCGCAGTCCCGACACACCTGAACGTGTCTGCGAATTGATCGACAAGTTGTTAGACAAGGAGGCGCGTAATCGGCCTAGCTCAGCGCAACAGCTCGAAGACTTGATCGACGAAGCGATTGAAGCATGTGAATCTGAAAGCAAGATTGATTTGCAGATTGTCACCGACAACAACACTTACTCAAAAGTGGAAAAGCAATCGGGGCAAAAACAACATCGCGCGAGCAAAGAAAAGCCTGCGGGAAACAAGAGCAGAAAGCGACCCAAGTGGGTGATCCCGGCCATCTCCGCCGCGGTCGCATTGGTTCTGATTCTCGTGATCTGGAAGATGACACCGGAAAAGCGAGTCGCGTCAACAGCTTCAACCCAATCCAGCGCGCCGGAACCAACCGTCACCCGGGTCACGGCAGCATCGTTGCGACCGCTTGTCATTCAACAAGTCTCGGGAACTGACTCTGTACTGGTCGGTGAGGCAGCTCGTTTCAAATTGCGAATTGACAATCTTGCCGAAGGCGTCGCGAGCGATCCGGGACGCGTGAATCGTCAAGCGCGCGTCGCTGCGCAGATCGTGACGGAACTGCGTCCCGTTGGCCGAAATCAAACACAACGCCCAACGTTTCCAAAAAAACTCTCACCCAGACAGCTTCCACCGATTGGTCAGTCAAAAGAACTTGAGATTCAGTTTCTGACCACACAACTGGCTCCGGGGACATTCGATGTGCTTTTCCGTTTGCAGACGCCTAGCGGTGAATTGGTTAATGAAAAATGGTTTGAACTGACAGTCCGTGAGAACTTGCAAGATAGTGACCTGCTGGGGTTCCAACAGTTGCGCACCCATGCCGGTCGGGGCGCGGATGCGTTCGTCCGCCGCGGAACGCAGGAGGACTTTGGAGGCTCGCCCACTCTGCAAGTCGCACGAAATGCCGGAGAGCATCGCGCGCACGCTTACTTGCGTTTCGACGTTTCCAAGACTGACTTTCCACGCGAGGAATTAGATCGCGCGATTCTGCTGTTAACAGTGCATCCCGGAGGACATGCAGGCATGAGCGAGATCACGGCCTACGGAATCCAAGACGGGCTGGAAGAAGACTGGATCGAGACGAAAGACGGCCACTTAGTGTGGAATCAATCACCTTGCCGCTCCAGTATTGCTGGCCAAAAGTTTCTTGGAACCTGTCGATTGGATAATCGCGGTGACCAATGGAAAGACAAACCGGATGAAGTACGTCTGTTCGGACCCAACCTCGATGAATTCATACGTTCATCGAAATCCGACACGGTCACAATCCTGTTGCTGCGTGAAAACGACGCCCAAAAGCCAACGCAGTTTAAATCTCGGGAGGGAAAACCCGCTCAAGCGCCGGCGTTAGCGCTTCGACGACGAACGAACTGACGGCATCGCAGCCTGTTGTGCCTGCTGACTTTTCGGTTTGGAGAATAAGGATCGACCGGTGTTCGCGGCACGATCCAGAATTTCGCCTGCTTGCGCTTCGGACTGGTATTGGCACGAGTTAAACTGTGGCCATGGCAGATCCTCTTGACGAATCGGGGCGCACAACCGTCAACCTTGTGCGTTCATCGCATCCATGGACCGAAGCGGATAACGCGGCGGGTTTCGTGTTGCGGTATCTCGCGCCGATGCGGCGGATGTTGATCAAGATATTAGGTTCGCCACAAGAAGCGGACGAAGCGCTGAAGCGACTCCTCACCCACTTGGTGAGCGCCGGATTTGGAAGTCACCGAAAAGGCAAGCTGCGAGACTTCTTGCTCAAAGGTGTTCGTTCGGCTGCGAAAAGGCGAATGGCTGATCTACCGGTCGACGAAGCGGAGAAGATCGATCTAGACGAACTCACGCTTGAATCCAAAACCTGGATCACTTTCTGGCGAGAGGGACTGCTTGAACGGGCGTGGCGCTCACTGGAACGGCAAGAACATTCATCACCGGACCTTCCCGTCTACTCGGTGTTGCACTGCGCGACGGCGAAACCGCAGGCGACACCGGCAATGCTGGTCGTGCAGGTTGCTTCCGAATTCAACGTGACTCTGGATGAAACTTCGCTGCAGTCCACACTCGTGACGGCTCGAGCTTTATTCGCACAGTTGATTGCCGATGAAGTTGCCGAGACACTAGAGAATCCGAATCGAGAGGAAGTGAAGAGTGAAATCGCTTTCTTAGGATTGGGCAAAGCGTTTTCCGGCGTAACGGTCGTCGCAAATGACAAAAAACAATAATGTCGCACCCCCCACGTATGGCATTCCAGCACTGGCAACTTTCATCCCTGGCAGCGAAAATGGATTGATTGCGATCGGCTGAACCCAACATCGATTTTGGATACCTCCGAAATTCGGTTCGCCAAAGCAAAGACCGCCTGATCTATCCCACCCACCAAACTCCCCACCTCGAACGGCCGCGATCGGTTTTCGTCTCGTACACTCATAGTGGTGTTCAATGACGAACGTTCACTCCGTTCGAATCTCAGGAAGGTACTCATGTTGATGCGATCGTCACGATTCACGAGCCCCGTATGTCTGTTGATGATCTTGTTGTCGACAAGTGCTGTGAAGTCTGTGGCTGTCGCGCAAGACGAACCTTCGGTTTCTCCATTAACCGAAGAAGGGAAACTGATCGTTTTTGAACGAGACATCGCACCCATTTTTGAAAAGAACTGCCTGGAGTGTCACGGACCGGACGATGCGAAAAGCGGCTTTCGCATCGATGACCGAGAATACGTGTTGGATTACGTGGAGCCAGGCGACGCCGAGAACAGCTCGCTCTATATCGACTATATGATCGTCGACGACATCGACTGGTTGATGCCGCCAACAACCCATGGAGGTCCTTTGTCGGCCTCCGATTTGGCGTTGATTCGTGTTTGGCTGAACGAAGGGGCTGACTGGCCAGAAGATTATGAATTCGGAGGGATTGAGAAACCGGTGGAGACCGAGCCGGTTGAACCCACATCGCGCACACTGACCGAACGTGTCTGGGCGGCTCAAGGCTATCTGCACCCCGCGACCGTTCACTTTCCCATCGCTTTGTTTCTATTGGGCGGTGGGTTCGTCGTTCTCGGCTTGAAGTGGCCCAAAATTGGAACACAGGTTCCGTTGGCGTGCTTGCTGCTCGGAGCCGCGACGTCTGTTGCTTCAAGTGCCATGGGATGGGCATTTGCCCCAGAACGCGGTTATGGATCCGGATGGAATCTATTGGACTGGGGCCGCGAAGTAGATGCCCACCGATGGAGTGCACTTGTCGTTACGCTTGTGTCTGTTGTCTTGGCCAGCATTGCACTCGTTTCGTTACGCAATGGAAGCGAACGTCTAACAAAGATATGGAAAGTCGGTCTGTTGTTGTGTGCCGTTATGGTTGGCGCAGTAGGGCACCAGGGTGGTGAGCTTAGCTACGGCGAAGATTTCTATCCGAGGATGTTTCGTATTCTGTTTGACACTCCGGAAGAGGACGCAACCGCGGAATCAGAAGACTCCACCGAAGAAACAGAGCAAGCGGAAGCGGACGCCGAGGCGTAGCCGCAGATCGTGAGAATAGTCATTTGACACGTGCGCGCGGGGCCAGGTGTTCACTCTCTGGCCAACGTTCTGCCTAAGGTGACGGACGGTGTTACGCCGTGACAGGTAACCCGACCCGTCAGCGAGGGACCAATCCCGTGCCTAAGCGCGGTTACCAATTTTCTTGCAAAACGTCTGGCGCGTCGGTTTCCCTTTTTGCCAGACTCGTCCCAGACATTGCTCTTCCCCTGGCCAGTGGATGTGTCAGTGTGCTTGTGTTTGAGGCTCCCGTGGTCCACGATGCAGCCTGGTTTATTCGCCTCGCTTCGATATCGGCACCGTGAACGCGACCTCAAAAAAATCGACCTCTACCGTAGACGCAAAACAGCTTCCCAACGATCGGTTCATCAATCGCGAACTGAGCTGGCTGGAGTTCAACCAGCGTGTTCTCGAGCAGGCGGCAGACACAGCCTTGCCATTGCTAGAAAGAGCAAAATTTCTGGCGATCACCAGTTCGAACCTTGATGAGTTCATGATGGTTCGTGTGGGCAGTCTCAAGATGCAGTATGCCCGCAACGCTCAGGTCCGAGATCCTTCCGGCATGACCGTCGCTGAGCAATTACAGGCGGTGGCGGTTCGTTGCCGCACGATTGCAAAGCGTCAGTACGAATTGTTCAATCATTCGATCAAGCCGTTCATGGCAGAATCGGCGATCCAGCACATCGATTTGAACAACTGTAACGACCGCTGCGCTCAGGCTGCCGAGCGACGATTCAAGGACGATGTTTTCGCGGTCGTTTCGCCCCAAGTCGTCGTTCCAGAGCGACCATTTCCTTTGTTACAGGGATTGGGGATCCATCTCTGTGTGCGATTAGCACGCGAAAAGCCAGCCGACGCAAATTCAGCAGGGCAGGGCGGGGCAGACGAAGACGCGCCTGAATGGGATTTCGCCGTCATCCCACTTGGCCGTACCGTCCCACGACTGTTGCCCATGCCAATGGATCGTGGGAATGCATACGTTTTATTGGAGGAGTTGATCTCGCATTTTGTCGAGGACTACTTCCCCGGTCGCCAAGTATTGGAATGCATCGCATTCCGAATCACTCGCAACGCTGATGTCGAATTGCGTGAAGACTCCGCCGCAGATCTGATGGATGGCATGGAGGACGTGCTCGAAAGCCGGCGGCAGTCTCGACCGATTCGCTTGGAGTACAGCGCCGGCGCGAGTGATGCCATGTTGGTTTTCCTCTCCGAAAAGATGGGGCTTCATGCGCAAGATCTTTATGCAATCAACGGTCCGCTCGATCTCACCTATCTCTTCACGCTGCACGGTCTAGAAGGATTCGACTCGTTGCGTGATGAAGCTTGGCCGCCGCAAAGCACTCCGGAAATTGATCCTGCTGAGTCGATGTTCTCAACGATCTCAGGCCAAGACTTATTGATCGTCCATCCCTACGAGAGTTTTGATCCTGTTGTCCGCTTGATTGAAGAAGCTGCTGTCGATCCGGATGTCTTGGCGATCAAGCAAGTGCTTTACCGCACGAGTCGCAACAGTCCAATCGTTGCTGCTTTGATGCGAGCTGCCGAGTACGGCAAGTATGTTTCGGTGATTGTGGAGTTGAAGGCTCGCTTCGATGAAGCTCGAAACATCGAGTGGGCTCGAGAGATGGAGCAGGCGGGCGTCCAAGTGATCTACGGCCTTCGAGGTCTCAAGACACACGCGAAAGTCTGCATCATTGTGCGTCGTGAATCACAAGGTGTCGTTCGGTACATGCATTTTGGAACTGGCAACTACAACGAAGTGACCGCGAATCTGTACAGTGATGTTTCGTTACTAACGTGCAATGAACAGCTGGGGAGTGATGCGACCGCATTTTTCAATGGCGTGACAGGGGCGAGTCAACCTTTGAAGTTACAACAACTCGCCGCTGCCCCCAGTTCGCTAAGGCCAAGGATCGTCGACCTAATCGACGCTGAAACACGGCGTGCAAAAGCGGGACAAAAGGGTGAGATCATTGCCAAGCTGAATGCTTTAGTCGACCCTAACGTGATCGACGCGTTGTATCGGGCCAGCCAGGCGGGCGTCAAGATTCAGCTCAATATTCGCGGTGTCTGCTGCTTGAAACCAGGTGTGAAAGGACTTAGCGATTCGATTCGTGTTGTTTCAATTATCGACCGCTTTTTGGAACACGCGCGTATCATTCAATTCCGTCATGGCGGCGACCTTCAGTTGTTTATCAGCAGCGCAGATTGGATGCCCAGAAACCTAGATCGCCGTATTGAATTGCTTGTTCCCGTTGATGATCCCGCTTGCCGACAAAAACTAAGAGACACGCTGAAGACTTACTTCCAAGACAACACCAACACGTGGGAAATGCAGTCGAACGGAACGTACGAGAGAGTTGAAAAAGAGAACAGTCCTCGTCGCGCGCAGGCAGTGTTGTACGAACGTGCTCGTGAAGCAGCGCGAGCCAACAAAGAGCGCGGCCGAAATTTCGAGCCTCATCGACCTAAGGAAAGCAAATAGCGACTTCGCATATTCAGGATCGTGGCGGTCGGTACACGACACCGCGGAAACGGAATTTCATTTTATTACAAGATCGAACTGGGGCGATACTTGGCGCCTTCCGGGCACCGAGCAGTGATGTCTTCGATCTTTGCAACGACGCTTCGAACTTGTGAAGGTGCATTACCGATAAATTGATCGGGATCGCCCATCGCGTTTGCCAGCTCTTCAGCCGACAGTGGAATCCGTTTATCAGCGGCAAGCCGCTCGATTAAGTCGTTTTGCTCGGAACCGGACTCGCGCATGGCCAATGCTGCAGCGACGGCGTGTTCTTTGATTGATTCATGAGCGGTTTCTCGCCCGACACCTGCCTTGACCGATGCAACCAGGATTTTGGTCGTCGCAAGAAACGGAAGATAGCGCCGTAGTTCTCGATCAATGATTGCGGGATAGGCACCGTAGTCTTCAAGCACCGTGAGAAACGTCTCCAATTGCCCATCCATCGCCAGAAATGCATCCGGAATCGCAACACGCCTAACCACGCTGCAACTCACATCACCTTCATTCCACTGGTCACCTAGCAGTCCAGCGACCATCGAGAGATAGCCACGAAGGATGACCGTAAACCCGTCGATTCGTTCGGCCGATCGTGCATTCATTTTGTGCGGCATGGCAGACGAGCCGACTTGGCCCGGCCGAAACCCTTCGGTTGCCAACTCGGCTCCAGCCATCAGTCGAAGCGTCCGTGCGAAGTTAGCTGGCGAAGACGACAATTGTGTCAGCGCAGAAACGACCTCAAAGTCTAAAGAACGCGGATAAACCTGTCCCACTGAATCGAGCACCTGGTGAAATCCAAGATGCGATGCAACACGCTGGTCTAATTCATCCAAGCGAGAAACATCTCCTTGGAGCAGATCCAGCATGTCTTGTTGCGTGCCGACGGGACCCTTGATGCCCCTTAATGGAAATCGCTCAATCAAAGTCTCTAGACGCTCGAACGCAACGAGCATCTCTTCGGCAACGTTGGCGAATCGCTTTCCGACGGTGGTGATTTGGGCGGGAACGTTATGGCTTCGACCCGCGATTGCCAAGTCACAGTAATCGGCTGCCCGTTGTCCCAGTAGTGAAAGCGCCGCGACGGCGTGATCACGCACAACCAGGAGAGCCGTGCGAATCTGCAGTTGCTCCACATTTTCGGTGAGATCACGAGACGTCATTCCCTTGTGAATCTGCTCGTGGCCGGCCAGATCGTTGAATTCCTCGATCCGAGCTTTCACATCGTGCTTGGTAACGCGTTCACGCTCGTCGATCGAATCCAAATCGATCTGGTCGATTACGGACCGGTAACGCTCCACAGCATCGTCTGGGACGTCCACGCCCAGATCACGTTGAGCCTCTAAGACCGCGATCCAAAATTCGCGTTCGAGTCTGACTTTCGCAGCAGGTGACCAAATATCCACCATCGGATCGCTGGCGTATCGGCTGGCGAGAACGTTGGGCAGGTCGGTGGCCAAGACAGGCTCCAGGGATTGGGAGAAATCGTGGGAAAAAGGGGCAGAAAATGATCCATCGCCATTGCCGTCACCCCGCTAAATCGTTCAGTCATGGTGAATTCAGCACACCCCTCTATTGACCGAACTCGATCATTACCCGTGTTGCGGCTCGACGGCGGAAACACAGCGCTGTTCCAGGCTGAAATCGAGTTCGATAACATACTAAGCGTCTTCAATGCCGCAAATCCTCCGATTGATTCGACCTGCCCATGCGGCTTCTCCTAGATGTGGAAATTGAATGATCCTCCCGTGCCGCCCACACTTTGGCCAATTGGCGTTTGTTTGCCTGATTGGTTGCTTGGTCGCCTGTTCATCCTCGGTAGCTTCCGCTCAACAAGACGCACCCTTTGTAAGAGCCACTGCCGTCTTGCCGTCCTCGACCGCTGGACTTGTTCGCATCCCGAACTACTCAAAAGTTCGGGACGCGTGGAAGCAAACGCGGTTTGGTCGCCTACTTGATGACCCGGCGATGCAACCGTTCGTCAAACTGCAACGCAAACGCATCGATGATTATTTGCAGTCGCTCCCCAACAAGTTTGGAATCCGATTAGAAGATCTGTCCGAGATCACCACCGGCGAAGTCGTCGTTGCTTGGATACCGTTTAAAAATGATAAGCGTCGACCATTCACTATCTGCTTGATCGCTGATATCCGGACACAGAGACAGAAGGCCGAAAAGGCGCTCGAAACACTCGACAAAGATCTGAAGAAAGCGGGTTGGAATCGTAAGGATGAACAGCATGCTGGTCAGACCATCCGTGTTTATGACATCCAGCCAAAGCCCGGCCAACTAAAGCTTGAGCAGATCGCAATCACCATCGACGACAATCGGATCATCGCCGCTGATCGCGATTCCGTCGTCACCGGATTGGTGGACGCCATCGCCAAAGGTGGTGATGAAGACTGCATCGAAAAATCAGATGACTTTGTATCCATTCTGAAACGTTCGACGAAAGCGATTCAGCCAACCATCTTGGCGGGAGGATCAACCGTCGCGTTGGAGTGGTTTGGCAGACCGTTTGAAATGGGCCGCGTCCTTCGCGAGACACTCGACATCGATCGACGAAACCAAGTCGATATCATCAAGCTCCTTGAAGGGCAGGGGTTCGATGTGATCCGGGGTCTCGGTGGCGTGATTGCCATCGATGGACAACGGTTCGATCTTTTACACCGCGGCTTCATCTTGGCTGATCAAACAAAGCTTGAGAAAGCCGCGAAGATGTTGCAGTTCATCAACGAGCCCTTACAGGCGATCCCCGATTGGGTGCATGACGAAGTTGCAACCTTTAATCGATTGAACATGAAAATCGAAGACGCCTTTTGGGCGTCGGAAACGTTGATCAATGAAGCGTTCGATGATGAGATCTTTCGTGACATCGTAGAAGGGATTCGTGACGACGAAGACGGCCCTCGAATCGATCTCGAAAAGAACGTCCTTCCGAATTTGGATGACCAGATCATCTTGCTGAGCGATAACGTTCAGCCCGCAGGGATCGATTCAGAACGCATTCTGCTTGCTCTTCGTGTAAAAGACGGAAAAGCCATCGAGAGGGCGATTCGGAAAGCCATGGAAGTGGAGCCGGATGCAAGCAAGTTGGACCTGCTTCCAGGTGTCGAGATTTGGCAAGTCGAGCGAAGTGAAAGCGCTGACGATTTCGACCAAGAATTGTTCGGCGATCTCGATATTGATTTTGGCGACGAAGAGGCCGAGGACGCTCCACCGCTGCTCGAACACTGGGCCATTGGTCTGGTTCCAGCAGGCCCAGGTTCGACAGCGCCCTACCTGATGTTTTCCAGTCACCCGGAGTTTCTCGTCCAGACGGCAAATCGAATTTTGAAAGCCGCGCCAAACGCCGGCTTTGGCAACGCAAAGGAAGTCAAGGAAGTGCGACTCGCACTCAGTGATCTCGGAGCGGGCGGTCAGGCATTTGATCGCGTTGTTCGGTCGCGACTCTCTCTTCGGATCAAATACGAACTGTGGCGACAAGGAAAACTCAAGGACAGTGATACCGTGCTCGGTTCGATCTATCGCCGTATCTTTGACGAGACCGAAGCGGACGACGGGAAGCCGTTAGCGGCAAAACAACTTCCGCCACTGAAACAAGTCGAAAAGTACTTTCCTAACGGCGGCAGTAGTTTGAAGACCACCAAAGACGGTTGGGAGATCATCGGTTTTCTCTTGAAGTAAAAACCGGTCACGCCTGTTGAAGGCATTCAGCCAATTTCTCTCGGACGACCTTCAGCACACGGTCTTGAACATCGCTGAGCGGTCCTTCCAGGAACGCTCCCGCGGCGGCTTTGTGGCCACCGCCTCCGAACTGGCAAGCGATCTCGTTGCAATTCAATCCGCATCGGCTGCGAAAACTCAACTTGTAACCGCCTCGAACCTGACCCACAAAGATCACCGCCGCTAGGGTTCCCTCGACGGCAAGCGTCAAGTTGATCGCGTCTTCCGTATCGCTGGGAAGAGCTCCCATCGCTTCAAAGTCTTCTTTGTTGACATAGGTATGGACAAGCGTCCCATCCATTTCGCTGACGGTGCGTGACAGGATCAACCCGCGCAGCTTGACGCGGCCGATCGTATCACGCTCGTACAGATCACCGTAGACTTCGCTTGGCACGACCCCAGCATCCACCAGTCTCGCAATGACCCGATACGTTTCGGCTGTGACACTCCCGAATCGAAACCATCCGGTGTCCGTTGCAATGGCGGCAAACACGGGTACCGCGATCTTTCGCGTCAGGCTCACGCCAAGAGCATCGGCGGCCTGAACCACCAAGTGCCCCGTAGCTTCCGCCTGGTAATCCTTGTACATCGTTGCCCCGAGATCATCTTCACCCACATGATGATCCAAAACCATCTTGTCGGCTCGTGAAGTTCGAATGACATCGCCCATGTCACCGAGCTGTGCCCACGCGCTCGTATCCAGAATCATGATGCAATCAGTGGAAATGTCTTCCGCCTCTACATCGTCTCCCAACACTTCGATGTTTCCAGCGGGATCCAAGAACTGAAGTGCTGGCGGCGTTCGATGCGCGTTGATGATGCGCACCTTCTTGCCGATCGTGCGTAAAACTTCGGCCATCCCCAACTCGCTGCCCAACGCATCGCAGTCTGGTCGGATATGGCTGACCAACACGAATGATTCGTAGTGGCTGATCTGGTCGGTAAAGGCTTTCCACTGAACGCCCATAGGGGCTCCTGCTCAAGTTATTGGGTCAGTACCCAAGGAGACATCATTATGTTGATCATGCACAGCGACCACAAACGGTTCAAACCTGTCCGGACGCAAGCCCGATCGGAACGGCAGCAACATCCATTTTGAGTTGTTCGATCAAGTCTGAAGCCGAATCGAATCGTGCAATGTCACGAACACGAAATACAAAGTCAACTAGCAACCGCTGGTCGTACAGGTCGCCTTCAAAGTCGAGTAAATGAACTTCTACTTTCGCCGCACCAGCTTGCTCAAAGGTTGGATTGGGTCCGATGTGAATCGCTGCTTGATAACGCTGCTCATCCACAACTGCCCAACCTCCGTAAACACCCGAGGTGGGGATCACGACATCGATTTCTTCTAGATTCGCTGTCGGAAACCCAATCGTTCGACCGCGTTGATCACCTTTTACCACCGTTCCTCGGATCCGGTGCGGTCCATCCAACAGGTCGCTTGCGTCGCTCACGCATCCGTCGTTCAGAAGTTTACGGATACGTGTGCTGCTGATCATCTGCCCGTCTTCGGTGTGGCTCGCATCAACAATCCTCAATTCAAGCTCTTGTTCACGACACAGCATCTCCAGCCGCTCAACGTTTCCTCCTCGATTCCGACCAAAGTAGAAGTTGGGGCCTTCAACGACGGCCTGGGCTGCTAAACGCTCAACGACCAGCGAACGAAAAAACTGATCAGCGGTCATGCGTAAAAATTCTCGCGTCGTTTCGCATACGACCAAGCAATCGATTCCAAGGGGAGCCATCCTCTGAGCGCGACGTTCAATCCAACTCAGTCGCTGGGGCGCTGCTTCCGGGCGGAGAATCGAAACCGGGTGTGGATCCAGGATCACCGCCACCGCCGGACCACCCAATCGATCCGCGATCGTTCGGACCTCACGCAACAGCCTGGCATGTCCACGATGTACCCCGTCGAAATTACCAATAGTGATCACCCCGCCGCGAGCCGCCGCGTAGGCATCATGCGAGGTCTCCGCCACCGCCGGATCCAAACCCAATTCCAATTGCTGGGCAATGTCACGAAGAGAGACGATATTGGTCACGGGTATCCGACGAGCGGGGAAGGGGAGTGGACCGGGTAATTATGCCCCAGAAGCCAAAGAATGGGATCCCGGCAAAAATTTCACACTCCTGGCAACGTGGATTTCGCGGACTCCCGATGGTCAACTGGCATCGTTTTCGGGCGACATGACACGCTTCATCGCTTGCGGAAGCGCCTCCAGAATTTCCATGGCAGTCATTCCGATGGGTCCGACACGATCGGCAGCCAGATCACCAGCCGCTCCATGAACCCAGACGCCCAAACGAGCAGCCTCCCAAGGAGAAAGTCCCTGACCCAACAAAGACGCAATTACCCCTGTCAAAACGTCTCCACTTCCAGCTGTCGCCATCCCCGGATTTCCCGTCGAATTGGTCCAAGTGCTGCCGTGATGCACAACAGTCGTTGGACCACCTTTGACCACAATGACCGCGCCGCTGGATCGGGACAACGTACCGGCAGCCTGCAATTGCCCCGTCCGATCCGAAGACGCCACGCCAGTCAATCGCTGCAATTCACCTGGGTGAGGTGTCAATACAATCGGTCCCCAAGGGCCGACGTTGGATTCAGGTTTCAACTCGTTTCCTAGGAGATCGCCCGTCAGTCCAGCGGAGTCAGATTGCAATAAGACCGCCAGGCAATTCAACGCGTCCGCATCGAACACTCGGGCCACGGATCGTTGGTGCAGCAAACGTTCAACCATGCGTGTCGATCCGTTTGATGTCGTCATCCCGGGTCCGCAACCAATCGCTGAAAAGGGTTGCTTCCGTCGGTTAAGCGAACTCGCCGCGGATAGATCAAACGTTCCTTCCGCCGTGTCCGGCAAAGCGATAGTCATGATGGATGGATGGAAAGACGCGACCGTTTCCAAACAGCGATCGGGAACAGCAGCGGAGACCAAACCGGCACCCGATTTCAGCGCAGCCATTGCCGACATCGCGATCGCACCGCTCATGCCTCTTGATCCACCGACCAACAGCACGCGGCCAAAACTGCCTTTATGAGCGTTGGACGCGCGAGGGGGTAACGTGATCGGCGATTGATTCATTCGGACTCTCGCATCGTTGGTCGCGAGTTGGACACATGTGATTGCAATTGACTGACAACCAAGCCAGCCAGATAACCGCCTTTGAACCCAGCGTCGATGTTAACCACGGCAACACTTGCGACGCACGCGGTCAACATACCCATCAACGCAGTCAGACCTCCTAAGGAAGCTCCATAACCAACGCTGGTCGGCACCGCAAAGATCGGCGCTGACAGATGGCCACCCACAACGGACGGTAATGCACCCTCCATTCCGGCAACGACAACAACTGCGGAAGCAAGACGTAGCCGCGGAATCGCTGCAGCTAAACGCTGCGGTCCGGCCACTCCAATATCCTCAAATTTTTGATGGGGCACGCCCATCCACGTCAAGGTCTCGATCGCTTCTTCTGCAACAGCGATATCCGTGCTCCCGGCGGAAACAACCGCCGCGTGTAGGGTCTCCTTCGCTTCGGATTCATCCAGCGATTCGCTAACGCTGATGGTTTCTGGCGAGACTCGGAGGGTCTTAGCAATGGGATTGTGAAAAGCATGAGGGAATGGCTCGCGAACCCGAAACGCGATCCCGCTGTCAATGCGTGTTACCAAAGCCGATTGCCCAGCATCGAGTTGCGTCTGAATGATCTGGGTGATTAGTTCTGCTGACTTTCCTTCACCATAGATCACTTCACCGAACCCGCAGCGTGCGTCGCGTCCAAGATCGACAGTGGCACCACTGAGGCTCTCCATCGTTTTCTCGCTCAAAGCCGTCTCGATGGACGCATTCGCACGCGCCCGCTCCGCGTCGAGCTGCCGAACGAGCTCGTCGCTGGACGCCTGGCCTCCGAGCACTTGAGTCAACAATTCCAGCAGGGCAGGGGAGGGAGAAGCCATCGGCGGGTTGCAGTCGAGGGAAAACGGACTTCAAATCTTCCCTCAAAGCTTACAAACATCCTCGCACGTCGCGGTACTTGTCGTTATGAAAAGTTGTGTGCTGGCTTACTCCGGGGGACTCGATACATCCGTCATCCTAGGATGGCTCCAAGATCAAGGCTACGAGGTCCATGCCGTCTATGTCGATCTAGGCCAGCCTTGCGAAGATCGAGACGCAATCATGAAGAAAGCCCGCGATTGCGGTGCGGCCTCCGCTCGAATCGCCGACGTACGAGAGGAATTGTGTCGCGATTTCGCGTTTCCCGTGCTGTCCTGGCAAGCCAAATACGAGCAGATCTACTTGCTTGGAACTTCGATCGCACGGCCTCTGATCAGCAAGATCTGCTTACAGGTCGCCCGAGAAGTTGGAGCGACAGCCTACGCGCACGGAGCGACCGGCAAAGGCAATGACCAGTGTCGGTTCCAACTCGCCGCCGAAGCCCTCGACCCGAGTATCGAGATGATCGCCCCGTGGCGGATCAAAGCATTCAGAGATGCATTCCCCGGTCGAACCGAATTAATCGCCTACTGCGAAGACAAAGGGATTCCCGTTAAAGCATCGACCGCGAAGCCATACAGCAGCGATGAAAATGTCCTTCATATCAGCTATGAAGCCGGTGACCTTGAAATGCTGGATGTCAACGGCATCGAACTCGTCGACTTTGGCATGGGCGTGAGTCCACAAGAAGCCCCAGATGAAAGTGAGTCGGTCTCCATCGGTTTTGTTTCTGGCGTTCCCACCACGCTAAACGGGCAGTCCGTCTCGGCACTCGAAATGGTAGAGCAGCTAAACGAAATTGGTGGACGCAATGGTGTCGGCCGGATCGACATGATCGAGAACCGGTTCGTTGGCATGAAGAGCCGCGGCGTCTATGAAGCTCCCGGGATGACCATTCTCTACGACGCCCTGATGTACATCGAACAGCTAACGCTGGACCGTGATCTCACACACTTGCGAGATCGATTGGCACCGGAAGTCGCCGAAATGGTCTACTACGGATTTTGGTACACACCGAAAATGGACGCGCTGATGTCGTTCATTCGGGAGGCACAAAAACCGGTAACCGGGGATGTCACCTTAAAACTTTACAAAGGTAACATCATCGTGGAGTCTCGATCGAGTGCGAACAGTCTCTATGACGCTGAGATCGCCACGATGGAGGGAGGCGGATCTTACAACCAGGACGACGCCGAAGGATTCCTGCGGATTCAAGGTCTTCCAAGCCGCGTGCAGGGAAGCGTCTCGCCGCGCGATTATTGAGGTCGCGTTTCGTATTGCTCGGAACTCGTGGCCTAGTCCACGTACAGTTAGATCGTCAGTCTGAGGTCACGATTCGAGTTTCTCGGGAATCGTGGCCCTCGTGATCTCGACTACCGAAAAATCAATCGAGCGTATCGTCGGGCAATCGCTCTCCACCTTTCGGAGTCAGCAAGGCTCGAAACGTCACCGGTTCGATGGTGATCGGGACAAAGTGGCCGCGGCCGTCGACGGTCGCCATCGCAACTCCTTCTTCGAAGAATCCTCCGGGTTCAACCCCTACGTTGCGTCCCAAGCGGCCCGACATCTTCGCGTATTCAAGATCAATCGGTTGGGTCCACATTCCGGAAGGGATTGGAACTTTCGCCTCGACCACCAACACAGTCTGCGAAGGATCGTCGACGATCGAATTAGGCCCAAGCGGTCCCGTTGGAGGAAACAGAGTTCCTTTCCCAGTGACGAGGTAATACGCCGACTCAGAAAAAGACGACAGCCTTGGATGTTCGTAGACTGAAGGCACGCTGTAAGCCAAGGGTTCGTTCTTAGGATGATCCCAGGGCACCGTCAAATCGAATTGATTGTAGAGTTCGTCTTCGCCCAGGTAGGGAAGCAACAACACACGCCATGAATGCAAGGGAGTGTTCGTGGCATCCACCGTCATCGGCGGCGGATAGGAACCATGATCGTCTGCGTAGCTATTTAGTGCGGCAGCTATCTTCTCGAGATTCTTTACCGCTTGAGTCTGGTCCCGATTGTTCGAAATCTTCGCAACCGTCTGCCCACCGAATCGGACGACCGCATACAACAGGCAGCCAACCAAAATAACGGCAACGACCGCTGCGATACCGATGCCAGCGGCTTTGCGTTCCGGTCGAGGCTTGGGCTGCTCCGTCACTCCCATCGCAAAATGCGGTAGCTGAATCGGCGAACCGCACGTGACGCATTGGCCGGTTTGCCCACTGTACTGGTCATCCACCATTGTCTGGGTTTCGCAGTGCGGGCACTTGTACAAATAAGGCATAAGTTGAATCGCCGTATCAACCGAAGCGAATGGAGCAGAGCAGGGCAGAGGGAATTGGACGCTTGCCTTATTCTAGCGACCAGCGTGGCGGTTGGGTTCGTCTACATTCCAGGAGTTCGTTTGTGCGCGTCGTTTTGCAGAGAGTGACATCGGCCAGTGTTAAGGTCGAAGGAGAAGTTGTCGGTTCGATTGAACAAGGCTTGGTTGCCCTGGTAGGAGTCGGCCACGGGGATACGGAGAAGGAGTCGGACTGGCTCGCGAATAAAACAGCCGAACTGAGGATCTTTTCCGACGATCAGGGAAAAATGAATCGTTCTGTCATGGACATTCGCGGTTCCGTGCTTGTGATCAGCCAATTCACCTTGCTTGGGGATTGTCGGAAAGGTCGACGGCCAGCGTTTACCGATGCCGCTGCACCCGAGCTTGCGAACAGCCTGTACGAACGCTACGCGAACGGACTGTCCGAACGAGGCGTCCCGATTCAAAAAGGAATCTTCGCTGCAGATATGCAAGTTGCGCTCGTCAACGACGGGCCCGTAACGCTAATCCTCGATCGGGCACCGTAACGAGAACGCTTATCGCCAAGGCGTCGACCGCAAAATTCGCTCCAGACCACCGCCGCTTGATCGCATCTCGGTTTGTGGCCTAGCGATATAAGTCTGATCAAGTCGCGAGCGCTCACGAATTCGCTCGACGATCCCATGATCGCTCCATGCGAAATACAACAGAATGAAAAACTTGCTGTACACGGAAACGTTGGCCAGCGCGTTTCCTCCGAAAAACTTTAAGGCCGTTCCAAACGAACTCTTCAACCGAAAGCCTCGACTGAGATCAATGGACCAGATCTCATCCATCACGAGATGAGTCATAAAGCCCAAGACAACCGCTAGGCTTTTGTAAACGCGAATGGACTCGCTGTAACAAGGCATTACCAAGTAAGCCAACAGGCCAGCTGATAACGCAGCGGGAATGCTGTGCCACATCCCACGATGAACGGTGTAACGCTTAAAGAATTCGATCGCAACAAATCGGATCCCCACATACACAAGCATCGCGGCGAGCGCCATCGCTTCGTGTGACAAACCCAAGTCTCGAAATCGATCGATCATCAGCATGGGCGCAATTGCGGCAACGAACATGCTCGTCTCACGCAACGGGATTCCCGAATCGCTATCCAAGTCAGGCAGCATGCCGCTGACAGCGCAAAGACCCGCCGCCAACATGCCACTTTCAATCGACATGTCTTGTGAGGTCACACCCCAGTAGCCGTACCCGACGCCTACAATCGTGCTTCCGGTTATGTGAGACTTAAAGTCTGCCACAATCCAATCCAATCCCTGACGGCGAAGTCAGTCCCGCTTGATGCTAGCAATGGAATACCTGGATAGAGTCTTTGACGGTGCCTGGTAGATAGTGGATTGGAGCTCGCGAATCCAGCCGAATCGATTGATCTTCGATCGCTTCGATCGGATCGCTATAGTCTCGATCAAACGAACTCCCTACATCCAACGAATTCAGGGGGTTCCTTCGACGGAGATGGTCTGAATCCGCCGGAGTTAGAAACCAACCATTTATCTCCTGTCTCGCATGGAAGCATTTGATGGAGATTTACGATATTGCCATGTTGGTCGTCTTGATGGCGGCCATGATTTTCGGTGCCGTCAAAGGCTTTGCGTGGCAGCTGGCTTCGATCGCTTCGATCGTCGTCAGCTACATCGTTGCTTACAAATACCGCGAGCCATTCAGCGAGTCGATCCAGGCCGAACCACCATGGAATCGCTTCTTGGCGATGTTGATTCTCTACGTAGGCACATCGCTTGTGATTTGGGTCGCGTTTCGAATGGTCCGAGGCACGATCGATCGTCTGAAGTTGCGAGAGTTTGATCGTCAGATCGGCGCTCTTTTCGGTCTTGCGAAAGGAGCCTTGTATTGCATCCTGATCACCTTTTTTGCGGTAACACTGGCGGGTGAACGGATTGGTGAGGCCATCGTTCGCAGCAAGAGCGGACGATACATTTCGCAAGTGCTCGATCGCAGCGAGGCGGTCATTCCAGCGGACATTCATGAAGTGGTCCAACCGTATCTGCAGAAATTCGATGATTCGCTCGAAAACGCTGAGCCAGGAATTCTCGATCGCGTTCCTTGGCTCGATGGAAACTCAATTGACGGGAATCCGAACGATCCACCTGTTCAATGGCGTCCCCAGCAACTCTTCAATCCAGCCGACAACTTGATCCCTTCACAGCCGATTGATCCAGGTGCGCCGTCAGGCAGCGTTATGCCATCTGGCAACAGCTCGCCACTACCCATCGACACCGGCCAATGGCTTCCTCCATTCAATGGCCAACCAAGCAATGGCCAACGGAGCAATTCGGTTCCGCAACAAGCACAACAGCCACCGATCTGGAACGGACTTCAACGCTAATCGAATCGGCCGACAAACTCACAATCAAATCACGCACAATCACCGAGCACGTCAGCTCCACGAACCGGTGATAAGATCAGGCGACACAAGATCAACCAGCAGCAGCCCCAAGGGGATCATCAACAGCAGAGTAGTGCAAAAGCCTGGAAATCACGCTGTTTCAATACAACATAAGAGGCATTATCGGACGTACAATTGCACGAGTCAGTATCTAGCCCATCGGGCCGAACGTCAAAAATACCATCAATTTCGTTGATGTATTCGCGGCAATCGCTGCCCAGGGCCGCAGCCATTCGAAGACAAATTTGACTTATGGCGTGACGCAAACGCGATAGGTCAAGACCGCTAAAATCCTGCGGTTCGATCTTGGACGGATTTCCGTCCACGGTAAAATCGGAGGTGGACATGGGAGATCTTTCTACTGTTGCTTTGAGATCTTCGACGTCCGGGCCTCGACTGTGCTGGTAACACATCGAGGTCAACAAAAAGGGACTCGTCAAGCGAAAGCTTGGCGGGTCTTTTTTTTGTCTCTGACGTCGTTCGCGCCGACGGCTGTTGTTCCGTCTAAAAACGCTAGTGGCTGCTCGCTGGTAACGAGTGGCTTCTGACATTGAAGTCGACTGAATCGCCAAAAGTCAACAGCGATAGCAGACGCAGAATTTCATTTTGTGACAATTTTTCCGCCTGTTGCTAGCGTCAAATTCTGCCCGAAATGGAGCCGAAAAACTCCCCGGTATGCGTGTCACCTTTGGTCAATCTGTCCTTTGGTTGCGGACATAGTCAAGTTTCAAATTTCGCTAGCTCTGGCCCCATCACCGGAAGGGGAAAGACGCAGGGACGGAGTAATCAAGCGAGCCTCGGCAGCGATCGCAGCACGGTCAACATCGTACGCAGCACATCTTCCCCCTTTCCGCTGAGGGGCCTGCGCTGGCCGCTGAAAATTTGAAACTCGCCTCTGCCCTCCCCCCTTTGCCTTTGTTTGGTTTGGGCGAGCGAGCTTCGTACGTCGTCCGGCACCACATCGCTTTGGGGTGCTTCAATCTCGTTGATTACGAAACGGAACCGAGATGATCACGCAGCTACGTTTTTCTTTCGCCGTTCAGTTGTACATGCCGCTTGCTAGAAGACGCGTGAAGCCAAAAGCATCCGCGATGGCATCGGGACAACTGCAACTCTTCTTTGATTGGTTCAAACCACGCGGTGACCTAGTCAACGCAACTGATGCAGCGAAAGCCAAGACACTGAAAGCAGTAGCCGACATTCTCAAAGCAACCCAACGCGACGGCCGGCGACGACTTGCACTTTGCCGCCTGATAGACAAGACGAGGAAGACATGCAACCTACAACGCCGCAACCTCTGGTTGTCATACGTTGAAGAGTACGCCGAACTCGCTGCGAGTGCTTACAACATCCCAGTGCGTCCCGCTCCATCTATGTAAGGAGCGGCGACTATGATCCTACTCGCAATGATCGTTATCGCACTGGCCTGGGCGTACTTGGTCTGGAAGCACTGTTAAACTGATCATCCACTTCAAAACGCCCGACTTCGCCGCTCGGTTGCATCGGGTTGTTCTGCCTTTCTTTCAGCCTTGAGCGAGCCTCGGCAGCGGCATCGAATGCGGGGATGAACGAGTATACCAAAATCAGGACGATATGAGCGGGCGCCGAGTGCTCGAAGTTTGAGCCATTCATTGCCTCCTCGCGACCGTCAATCAGCAGTGGAATGAGTGAAGACAGCAAGACCAGTAATGATCCGGCGAGCAGAATCCACATGTGTCTGCCGTACCAGATCCATAAAGGAATCAGAAGCAGTGCGTAGAGAAGAGTAAGCGTCACGAAGTAGGGCACACGAAAATATTTGCGGATCAGCATCGCGAAACCGGCAATATGCATACCGAATAGCAGAGCAAACGGCGAAAAGAGAATCAGAAGCGGTATATCACGCCAAGTCATCCACGGGGTGTCAGTGTCGCGTCGAGCCAATTCGTTGGCTGTTGCGATCTTGCGTTCCGCTTTAGTTTGGCGATCGGTCAAATGCTGGCAATCTCGATGGCAGAACGTTTACATTCACCCGGTCGCGATGAACGATTGTCCATTCGAAAACTCCCTCGACTTCGCGACTCGGGTGCAATGTTTTGTTATACGGCATTGTTGTGACGCGAACCACGCGTACGCTACGAATGAGCCCATGTCTCGATGATCCAACAGTCTGGGTTGTGTTTCAGCAGTTGCCGGTAATGTCTGCCCCATTTCTGTTGAGGAACGGAATTCGATTCCAAAACATTCATGATGCGGTAACCGAAATCGTGAACGTCGTGCCATACGCCGTCTGGCGTGATCATAGCACCTGCAGAAACGTCCGCGCGCAAACGTTCCACGCGCGAGATGTAGCCCGCGTAGTCAAACATCTCGCGCGGAAGTTCGGCATCAGTTTCCGCGCTTGCGTCGAACAGGCAGAGGTAATCGAAGCGCCAGTTCGGCTGAATGCTGTCGTCATGTCTAAGGCGGTGAGGAGCGAGGAGTGCTTCCATGGCGTCCTGAATGCCAAACAGAGTTGTCGACGTTGGGACAAGGATGTGAAGGTGAGTCTTCATCTATACTGAAGCAGGGACTGCCGTATAACGTCGGCGTTGACCGAGCACCGCCAATGTGGTTTCCATTTGTAAACGCGCCACGCGGTGCTTCGGTCCAACGCATGGTTCGTCGGCTTTGTTATGTTCGATCTTGCTAGATCGCTACTCACCGTTTCCAACGGGGCCATCTCGATCCAATTCGGTCAACTTCATTGCTACCGCGATCAGTGTTTCTGCTTTCCGACGGGGACTTTCAATATTTCCCACGGATTGAAGCATCAAACGTATTTCCCGAGGTGAAACTTTAGTCGTTTTGGTCTGCTTGTCTGATGCCTTTGCTTCGACTGGTGATTCGTCACCCAGTCGGGCCATCACATCATCGCGTGTTTTGTCTGGGTCCTTTGTCGTTTTGCAGGCGAGGTCGAGTAGTTGATGGAATTCGTCGTTGAGTTCACACCATCTGTAGAACGAAAGTATCCAAAGGATTCTCGCCCACTCTTCGCGGGCCATCAATTTTCGGCCTGCAATCGAAGTAATCAATGCGTTGTGCTTCTCAAGCAAGATCTTCTTGCCGCGTGTTTTATCGTCAAGCGTTGCTGCTACAACCAACTCGTAGGGATACAGACCGTCTGCGCCGTCAATCGCGCCTATCGCACGCCACGCGCCTTTGGCATCTTCGCGTTGAGACGCGCCTAAAGCTATTCGGCCGAAAGCGTCATTTGCGTACCCGCGATAGGCGTCGGGGCACTCCTGCACGATCTTGATTGCAAATTCGGCATTCCGATAAAGCGAAACGTCCTCCACCATTTCCAAGAATCCAACGCGTCTTAGGTTCGCTGCTGTTTGCGGATAACGGTCCTTACGGGATTTGAATCTGGTCTAGCGATTTGTATGCGGCGTCCAGTTTGTGCGAACGCGCGTATAGTGTCGCCAACTGACGAAACAGATATGCCTGATCTAAGCTGGGTTCAAGGGTCGCAACATGTTCGGACGCTTGACTGAGTAGCTTCCCAACTTGTGGAAGGTCACCATCGCCATGATCCTGCGCACACGCTAGCGGGAAACTCAGCAGACAGACCGCGATGGTGAAAAAGCGTGAATGTTTCATGTGGCTCGACGAACGGCAGAATTCACGGGGGACGGGCGGGAGACTCGCAAGCAAACCATTAAACACGACTCCCGTCCTCCCGTGCAATTCATTGTTCCCCGCCGTTTTGCGCGTAGGTTTCGACCAGCCACGCCTTCGGGAGATTGACCACCCGATCATCGCGAAACTGGATCACGAATTGGGTCGGGAATCCGGAATAGGCCACGAATTTGTCGGTCGGCAATATGTCGTCCGGGTACTGGTCAGCGAATCCATCTCGATCTCGGCCTTGGATCTGAATGTCGGTCCATGCCTGAGCCTTTGTATGAGAACCACGTGTACCATCACCAAGCGTTTGGCGTACCTGAACGAGCGAATCGCCATTGTCAATGTATTGTGCGATCGCAGGTAGTAGCGCGTGTTCGTCGCCGAGTACTCGATAGCGAAATGCGGAATCGGTCATGCAATGCCACACGAAGCCGCCGAGGCTCAGCAATAGCAATGTGGCGAGACCATAGAGCGAACGTGCAAGCACTTTTCAGTCGGGGAACGTTAGCCGTCACCGGGGACGGCGAGTTGGTTTTCCATTTGTAAACGCGTGATGCCGTCCTACGCGTGCACGGCATTGTTATCCGTCGTTTTTGTATCCACGGTCTGGGGTTGGAACGAATCGGCGATTAAAAGCGGTCACGGACCAAAGAAACCGAATCATGAAACCGATTGTGGATGTCGCCAAAAGCGCGTCGACGGCGACCAATCCGAATGCGCCACGACCTGCGATCCAATCGACTGCGGTAAAGAAAACAAACGCTGCATATATCGCCGCGAATACGGCAAGAAAAAGCGAGCCGAGCATCCAAATACCGTGCTCCGTGCGGTACTCGGTAAACGATCCGCCCATCACCCCGAGTCCGAAAAGCATCATCCCCGTGGTCCCTAGCCCGCAGAACGAACAGGCAACACCCAAAAGCATCGGCAATGCGGCAAACGTGATGATTCGGTCAAGCGTACCAGTGGACAAGATCATTTGAGGAAAGCCACGGTTGGTGAGCGATCAATCTTCGACCGGATAACCATTTAAGTAATAACTGCACAGACTGTGTTGAATCCGGTTACAGTCGAGATCACCCGTATTTTAACCGGTTTCATGCAAGGGTGACCACTTAATATTTGGAATACCCCTTCGGGATGATTTTGGGCTTCCGTTGCAAATGACTGCAAACGCTGCCAAGACTACCACGAAACGGTGTCGCCCTGCCCTTCGTGCATAACCGAATCACCTAACGTGTTGTCCGCGTTCCGCTCCTCGCTCAAGTCGCTGCGGTGCGGTTCGGCAACGACGGTTGGCAATTCCACGCCGCCAGAAGTTGACGAGTCAACCCGGTACACGCGGCACCACACTTGAGCGACCGAATGGTCGTTCGCCTTGTCTTTCCCGAAACCAAGCCAGCTCCAACGTGTCGACCGATCGGAAGCGACATCAAGCGTTGCCAACAGGTACGTTTCGCCGGATCGCACATCCGATTGGCCCGTGTACTCGAAGCCACCAATAACCGGCTGACCGTTGACCTGGTCAATCAACCGTTCGTCAGCGACAACCAGGTCTAAAACGGCGTCGTCGTCGCCGAGCGATCGCACGGTTAACTCGATACGCAAACCGAGATCGAGGAACCGGACGTTTTCACTTTCGGTCTGTTGTTGCGTAACAGAGCGTTCGACAACCGGCCTGCCGGTTGTGGAAAGATGAGACGCGGTGTTTCGCTCGCCTAGTAGCCGTGTCTCTTCGCTTTGTGTGCTTCGGCGAGCGGAGGTTCACAGGACGTGATCTTACCCGCTTATGCCTTTGGTATGGACGGTCAGTATTCTGGTACCCTCAGTCACGCCAATGCTCAGGTAGTATTAAACCCGACTCTTTAGCCGTCGTCTTTAGAGTTGTTCCAAGTGCTTTTGCGAACGTCTCATCTCCAATCTTCCGAGCCGCGGTTTCAATGAGGTAGTACCCCAACACCTTAATCGCCAGTCCACCAACAAATCCTAATATGCCGAACGCGCCTGCCCATCGAACAACAAAGAAAAAACCTCTCTTAACCCGGGCCCAACGGCCATGTAGTTCGTTTTCATAATCAGCGAAGGATACTTTCGCTGCATGAGCAGCGTCCTCTGCTTCATCATCGTTGCCTAGTGCAAGATGGACGGATGAGACAATCATCAGAATCTTGGCGCGACTCCCATGATCATCCACAGTGTAAGCAATCCGCAACGCCGCATCTAATTCTTGCGTGGTTTCATCAACGAAGCTGACTAGCTCTGTTTGGCGTTTTGCATCTAGCTCCTCCTTGGTGGTGGAATCATCAACGGAAGAGTCCTCGCCTGCCGGAACGAAAAGCGGCGCCATGAGGGAGGCGTGCCCGGACGGCAGAGGCTTGTTTGAGATCTGAACAACGACGTACGCTAGAGCATCACTTCGATCCGACTCATCTCGAATCCCAGACAAAAAGGTAATAGCGTTCTTGAAATCGCGAGCAGCAATGTCTTGACTGATCATTTCTTGCCAAACTGGAATGTCTGCGTACTGAGCGTCGCCACCCGGAAAAGAGACGGTATATTCGACTTGAGATTGATTCTCCTCGTAGATGAAGTTCGTTGGGTCGTCTTCGCGAGGTACTTTTTCGAGCTTCCATCGGGTTCGGACTCGAGTCTCAAAGCGAGGCTCAGTTACTGACGCAACCTGATCGACACCTGTGGAAACGGGGGTCGTAACAGCAGCGAACAACCCAACGGCAAGACCAGCGACCACGCCAATTAGCGTAAGCCGTACGAGAGGTGTGCGAAGCATGCGAATGATTCTCCTGGCCTATTCGAGCGTGCCTCAAATGGACGCTCGGAACTGCTTGGAGTCTAACAGCTTTATTACTACAGACTACCACGCGACGGTGTCGGCATCGTCTTGATGCATGACCGAATCACCTAATGTGTGGTCCGCGTTCCGCTCCTCGCTCAAGTCGCTGCGGTGCGGTTCGGCCACGACGGCTGGCAATTCCACGCCGCCAGAAGTTGAAGAGTCGACTCGGTAAACGCGGCACCATACCTGCGCGACCGAATGATCGTTCGCCCTGTCCTTACCGAAGCCGAGCCAGCTCCAACGTGTTGACCGATGAGACGCAACGTCGAGCGTTGCCAGGAGATACGTTTCACCTGACCGCACGTCCGATTGGCCGGTGTACTCGAAACCTCCGATCACAGGTTGGCCGTTGACCTGGTCAACAAGCCGTTCGTCAGCGACAACAAGATCTAGAACGGCGTCATCGTCGCCAAGTGATCGAACGGTTAATCCGATGCGAAGACCAAGGTCGAGGAAACGCACGTTCTCACTTTCGGTTTGTTGCTGTGTCACGGAGCGTTCAACGACAGGAACACGTTCCCCGCGACGATACTTCACCTCGACGCCGTGATTGCAAAGGTACAACGGTTCGGCAACGACACGCGACGAAGTACTTCGGCGTGTTGCATCGAGTGACGCGGCAAGGTTGACGCCCGCGTCAGTGGCGACCGTTGAGAGATTGGCAAACGCTGCCACATCAGCATCGACACCGAGGAGCTCGCGATCGTCCGAAGAGATCTCAATGAGATGAAGTTGAACGAGCCAGACATCACGCTCAGAATCTTTGATCTGCTGCACTGCTTCACCCACCCTTGAAAGTACTTCCACTTTATCACCGACCACGAGCAGACCGTTGGGAGTTGCGGACGCTCGCCCATGTTCCGACAACAACAACTCCGCGACGGACTCAGCAGCTTCGCGAGTTAACTGACCAATGCGAGCCACGAGAACGCCCCGGTCCTCGGGTCGCAATTGACCAACGAAATAGAGATCACCCGTCCGTGTTACTTGCGTGTTCAAGCGACGGGCGACCATCGCTATCACTTCGTCGACTTCCTGGTGAGTCACTTCCAGCGTCACCGGTTCGTCCTCCAACTTCTGCTCGACCACGATCGACACCCCGGTCTCTTCGGCTAGCTGCCTCACGAAGAGCGCGAGCGGCTGCTTCTCTGCGGAGATCGATACCAGATTGGACGGTACCGACTGGCCTTGCTCGTGTTGGCTGATGGTTGGGGCGAGCTGGTAGAGCGGCCTGATCGGTTCCAGCGTCTGAGCTTGCGGCGTACTGCAACCAGCGATCGCCGAGAAACACACGCTCGCCACCACTAAGCAAGACGCTACGAGAACTCCATTCGATCGTTTCAATGATTTGTCCCTCATACGGGCCGACTTGGATGGTATCGCCTACGGCGTAAACGATGCCGTCAGCGAATGTACATTTCGTTCGAGTGAGAACACGCAAAACC
This sequence comes from Planctomycetota bacterium, assembly GCA_039179795.1. GTDB lineage: Bacteria > Planctomycetota > Planctomycetia > Pirellulales > Pirellulaceae > Rubripirellula. The sequence goes on from JBCDEM010000005.1 coordinate 379,023, forward strand.
GAATTCTCTCGTTCACGACTTTCGAACTCTTGCAGTCGCGATCGCAGATCCTCCAGCTCAACGGTAACGTCATCGACTGGAACATCTACCGACGCCGCAGATGGTTGTGGGGGCGTGACATCCTCAGAAGGAGCACCCGCACTTTCCGCAAGGCGTGAAGCACCGAAAGAAAGGATCTTTGGACCGAACGCAACGAAAAACACAACGGCAAAAGCGAGAGCAAGAGGCTTAAAGAAGTTGCCGCTATTGCTCGCGACGAACCACAAAAGCAGACTCGGCCAGCTACGTTTCTGCCATTCCCGTTTCATCTCGGATCCAGAAGCTGAGACACCACCGGCCATCGGTGCCGAGTGCGTGTCGTAGAGACGAAAGATCTCTTGCGATCGCTTCACCCTGACCTTGTTGGAGTGCTTCGTTTTGCGACCATCGATGTCGCGGATATCCACCCGAACGAAACAAGAGTCGTAACGGCCGAGCCACTTTGCCCGGAGCTCGTACCAATCGGCCAGACGGATATTGAAAAACGGGTCTCGGTCCTCTTCGGCGTCGATGAGAGCCTGACGCATGCCCGCTTCGTTGTTCACCTCGCGCGCGAGCTTCGCGGGAAATTGCGTGACGAGTTGGATACTCGCTCCGCGGTGTCGCAGTTCACCACAGAACGTTTGCCAAAGCTTCTTCACGCCGGATCCATCGTGACGGCCGACGTAGTTGTGGGCCTCGTCGATCAAGATCCACGCGCTGGTTATATCTCCGATCTCGTCGAAGTAATCAGCGGGACCGGAAAGTCCCTCTTGCCATGACTTAAGGACGTCATCGGGAATGAGAACGATACGTTCGTAAACGTCTTCCTTCTCGATCCCGTACTCATCATGGCAAAACTGCGCCATACGATCGACGAAAGTTTCACCATCATAATCTGGCGGAAACGCATGATCGCTTGGCACCTGCCCGTACGGCATGTTGGTGTAAAGCTTCCCCGCTCCGTTGGGGAGGAACTCGCGAACAACGTCGCGTGTAACCATGTAGCTCTTGCCCGTGCCGGCCGGAGCGGTGAGGACCATCGTCGTTTGACGCTTAGCCATGATGTTATCCGACTGTTGGGATGATCTTGATGATGATCTTCACGATGGCAAACGTCACCACGAACGCGTGGTACGCAGTGAGCAACGCGAAGCACTCCGTAAGCGGCAACCAGTGATCACCGACGGTAAACGCGGTCGCGAGAGTTGAGAAGTCTCCCCACTCGATGTTGGGGAGATCGGCAACGAGTCCTTCGAGAAGTGGACGGACAAGCTCCCAGATCCATTCCAAGCAAGTGAAGAACGCGTAAGAGACGAGCCATATAAACAGCTCGACAACCCAGCCGAGAACGTATTCGACCAGGCCAAGAAACCACCACGCAAAAGCCTGCATCAGTACTGCCTAAAGACGCGGAAGATGGAAGCGAGAAACTTCAGCAAGAAGCTGAACAGCAACAACAAACGAAAGAGCCGTCGAGCCGCATCCACGGGGCTATCGGGCTGCACGATCAACGGCAACGTCACGTCGCCAACGATCCCAAGCGGAAAGACGATCGCAGGGACGCTGGTCGTGGGGACCGTGTAACTTCGGAGCAACGAAGTGAGAGCACCTAAATCAGAGACCACCGACTTATCTCGCACTTTGAATCGAACGCAAATGCCCTCAAGTTCAGTACGGTCAATTGACCGCCCAAAGCTTTGCCAGGTCGCCCGGAATTGCTTTGAATCCAATTGGAACACAGTTGCTTCGGTCGACCTCAGTTTCGACGACACGCGCTTGACCCAGCCATGTGTCTCCGCGATAGACACTCAAAACGTCCTCGACCCGCACTCCATCATCGAATCCAATATCACAATGAAAATGATGATCATCCACGGAAATGACACTCCCGATCCGAAAAGGAACATGTCGCGACTCCGAGAAAGTCAAATCAGCGTTTAATCGATCTAGTGCCTGATTGTATCGAAGCTTGCGCCGGTGAGCGTCGTACTTTGCGCGGCCAATCCAGCCAGCACAAAAGAACGCAACCGCAAGGGTCACGGTGAGGAAGTTGCGCGACGAAAACCGCATGTTGACTACTTGGGGTCTCAATTTCGCATAACCATTTAAGTAATGACTGCGCAGATTGTGTTGAATCCGGTTACAGTCGAGGTCAGTCCCATTTTAGCCGGTTTCATACTTTACGATCGCTGGCCTCTCAGCGCTCGATCAATATCGTGAGAATTACGGACCAAGCCAATTGTTGTCGCAATTTGCGGCTTTCCCTGTCGTTCCCTTTGCCATCACACGCGGCCAAATCCACTCTCACGACATGCTTAAACTCATGGCGAATGACGGATTCCCCGGATCCGTCGCATCTCACGGGGAAGTCTCTAGAATTGAGTCGAGAGGTTGGCTCTACTTGTGAGCCAGGACTTCATTGGGTCCACCTGAATTCCATAAACTTGGGTCAGTTGGTATCTGCTTCCGGGCAAAGGCAAGACAACCGAAATCAAATACGATCGATGGTGTACACAAAAGCTTCTCCCCAGAAGGCCAAGCAAAACCAACTGTATAACCTGCTCAATCTTCAAGTAGCCGTTCAACGCTTCATCTAGCCGTTTAGGCCGTAAACGAATTTGTAGTTCTTCACGAAAATCCCGTTCGATCTCAACAAGCGATCGCTGCCAAATGTTTGTCGATCACTACACAATTCTTGGCGTCGCAAGGGACGCAGATACCGTCCAAATTACTGCGGCGTGGAAACGGATGATCGAAGAATATCATCCTGATTTGAATCAAAGTGATCGAAATGCCGTTGAGCAGGCAAAGCTGATCAATGCGGCTTACGAAACACTTTCCGATCCGGTCAAACGTGCCCAATTCGACGCGTCTTTGCAGAAACACGGCAACCAGACGCAGGCCGATTCCGAGGCATCGGAATTCCCGGGTGTGAACAATGAACACGCAAACGCATCCGGAACTCGGCGAAAGTCAACAACGAACAAGTCGAAGGCTTTCGTCAGGAAGAAAAAGAAACGCAAAGCTCGTAAATTGGAATCTCTTGTGACGCTGACGGGGATTGTCGTGGGCGGCGCCACGGCAGTTCCGATCGCTCTGTTTCTGCTTTGGGTCATCAACGGCTCAGACCCTGCTGGCATTTTTCGGTTGCCCGAGGATACGATCGAGAACAACGCCGCCGAAGCGCCCACGATTGGCGAGCCTCAGGACAGGTTCGTGGAGCGAAGTGACGAGCGCAGACAACTGTCTCAGAATCCTGCGGCGAGTACGAACGCTGATCAAGCTACGAATCACACCACGTTGGAAGATCCAAACGAAACCGAGACGAGTCTATCGGAACCACAAACTCCCTCACTCGAAGTCGCTGAACAGTCAATCGTCGATAGTTCCGAACAAGGCGATCTCGATCCTTCGATAGACGCAGCAACGGAAGGCCTGCTTTCCGTGCCATCCGTCGTTGAAGTTGCCGTTGCAAAGCAGAAGCTGGCCGAAACTTTCCGATCGGATTTTGAATCCGCTCAGAATGAATCCGGTATCGGGCGATTGGTGCGATTGCGGGCTCTTGCGACGGAAATCAGTGCATTGCTTACGCAGGATCACGAACCGATCGACGAATTTGCGATCTACGAAGTCGCAATCGACATCGCGAAGGAGTCACTGTTTACCGACACAACGCTCGAACTCGTTGAAGAATTTGAAAATCGATTTTCCGTTGATGGCCTCGCGATCCGACTGGCGCTATTCAAGTTTTGGAAAAACCGGCTTCCTACACTTCCATCCACGCCGGAATCCAAACGATCGACACTCCTGGAATTGGCAAGCGATGCGCGGCCATTCGGGGAGGACGCCGTTGACAGGAAAGACTGGAAACTCGCGCTCGGATTTGCCGAGGTGATCCATGGGCTGAGCATTGCCGGTGGTGATTCGGTTGCTGCAGCAAGGATCGAGGGCAGCATCGATGAGTTTCGGTTGAATTTGAACGAGGAACAGATCGTGAACACACTGTTGGCGGAGCTTGATAAAAACCCAAACCAACCCGACAAACAACTCAAGGTAGGTCGGTTCTACTGCTTCGTCATGAATGACTGGGCAACGGGTCTTCCTTTCTTGACGAACTCAGGCGATCCGAAAGTGGCCCGTTGTGCCGATGAAGATCTGAACGTGACCGCCGCGACATGCAAATCAGTGGGTGACCTCTGGAAGGACTTGGCTGCCGACCGTGAATTCGAACGCTATCGGAACGCGATTCTTGCCAGAGCCGAGTATGCCTATTCTGGCCAAATCCTTGGCTCAGCCTCCGTGGTTACCAGCGATCCCAAGCAAACATCACGTACAGAAGCGAGCGAATCGGGCACCAAAAGCCCCACAATCGTCATTTTGCAGGCACGATTTGGCGCGAACGGAATGTGGGTCGACACCACGGCGAGTTTAAACAAGATTCTCAAACGCAGTCCGCCGGAGTTTATCAATTCAGCCGCTGGACTTGGGGTACTCGATCCGCTCCCGTATAGAGCAAAGCGAACAGAAATTAAGTACACAATTGATGGTGTTCAGAAGAGCTTCACGCTCAAGTCAAAACAATTCCGAACATACAATTTGGTTGATCTATTGAAGTAGTGACTCCTCGAAGGCCTTTCGCGCGAAAAAGCTTCCCAGACCCTGTGACGCTTGTTCACCGGCTTTGACTACCAAGTGAATTTCCGTCCGGATAACATGCTTTGAATTCTCCCCCATCTTCCCCGGCAGTTGGGAGGGTGCGTCAGGCGAAAGCATGCGATCGCCGCTCGAAACTCGCCACTGCCCTCCCCTTTGCCTTCGTTCGGTGTCGGCCTGCCGGTCGTGGCGAGCTGAGACGCGGTGTTTCGCACGGGGCATACTCGATCGATCGTGATTGGAAGTCACGAAACGACCAAGTACGTCAGGACCTCACTGGTTGCTTGGTTGACGATGTGTGTAGCGCGAATAGGGCGCCGACTCCGGGTCTCCTCACGCAGCTTGCCGATGGCGCAGCGCGAAGTGTTGCCTTGGGGCATGAATAGACCTCGGGCAGAATCCAACAGGTACAAAACTTCGGAGCTCATTCCCGTTCACGGCCGCAGGGCCACCTGCGATCCGTTCATCCTCACTACCTTTCTGTGTACGCTTCAAGATGCCACTTCAACGTGAGAGTCTTATAGACATCCTGCAACACTCGATACTGGGCGTGTGGCTAGCACTTACCCAGGCGGGATTCCCACCCGCTAGTCAAACAGACTTTGCCCGTCCGCATTTTCATGGCGTGGTTGTGCCCTCACTACGGATCGGCGTCGGGGATGTCCCATTTGTTGTTGAAACTGGTGATGGTCTCACTTGTCAGAATGGTATCTTCTTTCGCCCTTGCGGCAAGCGAGCCCGAAGGACTAGCTCGCGTTAAGCCGCTGACGTGCTTACGCGTTCTCCACTTCGAA
>JBCDEM010000008.1:0-282611 GCA_039179795.1 Planctomycetota bacterium
CAGTTGGCGAAGTTCTACAGGGTGTCCGACACGAATGGCACTGTCGTGATTCTATCGGCGCGCAAGCTGATCTTTGCATGAGTGGGCTGGATTTCCTATACCCACTCAGGCTTGATGAAAGTCAAGTTTATCGCCCAGGAGGGCGAAAAACTTGACTTTCATCAAGCCTGAGTGGGTATAGGAAATCCAGCCCACTCATGCAAAGATCAGCTTGCGCGCCGATAGAATCACGACAGTGCCATTCGTGTCGGACACCCTGTAGAACTTCGCCAACTGTCATTGAATCTTCATGTACGGATGACATCAACTTTGAAAAGCTCAAAGGCTAAGCTCCGCATCAGATTTAGCATTCGGGGAGTCGCTGTTGCGATTGCACTGTTTGCGATCGTCCTAAAGTGGGTGAATTGGCCTGCGTCGACCTTCAAGCAGTTTGTTTCCCGAGTAGAGCGGGGAGACTACGAGTCCGCCATGTCGATGGTCCGCGTTGAAAACGACGTTTATCTGACCACCAATTCATTGGGTTTGCAATTCGATGATAGACGTGTTGATGGCGTGGGAACCGAGACTATAGGGTCCTTATTCATTAGGCCATCGATTCAACCAGAGCCTCTATCTTTAGCCGACGTATTGCTATCTAGACGTCGATATCGGCGAAACGGCCTTGTAGTGGACGATCAATTCGTAGACGTCGGCGTAAGCTCATTCGAGATAGTAGTCTGGTGGGGGAGAGTCTATCCAAGAGCGATGGAAGACTGAGAACACACCCGGCCAACACTATCACCGCGGCCAAGCAAGCGTGAAGGTTTGCTTTACGTGTTGATCTTTAGGCATACAACTGGTGCCACCCGTCATTCGTGAGCACTCGGCTGCTTTGCGTCCTCTGCGTTTAATGATCAACGTGGCAAGGATTAAACGCAAAGGTCGCAAAGTCGCAGAGGTGAGCAGAAGAGTCCAATGCCGTAGTTTTCGCTGCGTAGCCTATTTCTTTTGACATGCGTAGTGGCTTTGGCTGTGGCGTTCAGCCTACTGTTTCGGCCTCAAGTAAATGGGTCTGAGCGGGTACAAGAAATCCAGCCGACTCATGCAAAGAGCAGCTTGCGCGCCGATAGAATCACAACAGTGCCATTCGTGTCCGACACTTTATTGGACGCCTAATCCCCGCCGCCCCTGTGGCCCTTCCTACGCTTCCATGCCCTTGAATCTGGAGAGTTCAATGCAGTTCTCGCTGCGTAGCCTATTTCTCTTGACATGCGTAGTCGCTTTGGCTGTGACCTTCGGCCTACCTTTTCGGCCTCAAGTAAGTGTCGAACGCTGGGCCGTCGTAAAAGATGGCACTGGGCGAGTGCTAGAAATATCTGTCTCGAACGGTGGACTTTTTGACGTATACACATTTGCAAACACTAACGGTACTTCACCCGGAACCACTCATCTTCGAGGAGTCGATGGGCAGGCTTTTTTGTACGTGAATTCATCTTCTACCAAACAACTTGTGGCCATCGGCGGTCAGTCGATTTTACGATTTGAAATTCCTCCGAAAGGAACACCTTTTCAGGCTGACGTCGAGTTTGAAGATTGGCGAGGGAGGAAGCGAAGACTGTCTTTACTTCCAAAATAAGGGAAGGAGAACTTCGGAAAGACAAGCGGGAGGAAGATTATGAAGCGTTACTTCGGCAAGAGCGTATGCATCGGCCGTCCCGACTCAATCAGACGTGAGCTCTCTGCGGCTTTGCGTCCTCTGCGTTTAATGATCAACGTGGCAAGGATTAAACGCAATGGTCGCAAAGTCGCTGAGGAGATCAGAAGTGTCCAATGCCGCAGTTTTCGCTACGTAGCTATCGGCGATCAGTCACTTAAACGATTTGAGATTCAATTGGGGCGCCGACGCACCCAAGCTATGAACCTCACAAGGTGGCGATCAAACAGACGACCGTCACCTCCAATCGCTGTGGCGTAAACCACTCCGGTGCGATCGGCTTACGGTCAGCGGCTGTTCCATCTCGGATATTTCCCCAATCTTTTGGTTTTTGACTAAACCAATTTTTTGTAGCGATTGCCCGAAATTCAGCGGACGTATCGGAAAACTTCCGCTTGTATGATTGGGTGAGGACGTTATCCAGCCGGCAAGCAATTGGAACGTTGACAGGCATTCGCTCGTCGATGATGGCGACTTTGCAGTCGAGGTTAATCAGGGGAACATCTGTGCCAGAAGACAACACCGCCAAATACTTGGACGAAGTCAAAAAGGGCAAGCCACGACGGTTTGTCATGATCTGCAAAGGCATCAAAATTCTGAGTCTGATCGCCTACAAGAAGGGCACCGTTGAGACTTACAAGAAGCTCGCCAAAACAAATGGCAACGGGCAATTCTTTCATGGTGTGATCGACGGCAAGGGTGAGAACATTTCGTTCAAACTCGCGCGATCGGACGGATATGAAAAGCCACCGGGTAAAGAGCTGACGCTCAAGGATCACCTGAAGTCTGAATTCGGAATGAAGTTCCGGCCCGAATACAAGATTGTTGATGAGCTTCCCGATGTGCCGGAGGACGACGATTCGGCGTCTGACGAGAATGACGCGGAGCGCGTGTTCGATACAAGCGACTATCAGGCGAAGCTTGATTCACTGGCAAGCGGCATCAAAGCGTTTGCGACGCAGTTTCCCGATCGCCGTGTCGAGATTCTCAAACCGACCAAGGCCGTCAAAGACTTTCTCAGCGCCCCGAGCGAAGCTATGCAGGCCGTGGCAAAACAGGCGCTTACAAAGATCGAAAGACTTGTCGGAGAAGCGACGGGCAAAGCGGATGTTTCGCATGAAGCTGTTTCCGCAACAGACGTTGTCGGACGGTTGAAAACACTCGGTGCGGCCATCAAGAAAGCTTGCGTTGAAAAACCCGTTCAGAAAAACGAGCTGCTCGGACTCGTCAAGATCGTCAAAGACTTTATTGCCGCCCCATCGCAGGAAGGGAAGTTAACCGCGGAGGAGGCACTCGACAAGATTTCGGTCTTGCTCGCCGGCACGCGGTCCTCGGGGGATGGCGTTGCCAATCCTGACAAAAAGAAATGGACGGCAGCGGCAAAGAAGATTGCACCGATGCTCAAATCGGCACTGGCGGAAGGGCAAGGTGACACCGGAAAAATGCGAGCTTTCTTCGCGTTCGCCCGTGAGAAAGCTGAGGCGGGGGACTACCAGCCCGCACTCAAGACACTTGCCAAACTAAAGAAGCTGATCGACGAAGCGTCTGTTGTGCAAGATTCCCCGCGGGCTCAATGGGAAAGCGCAACGAAGCATGCCAGCTTTCAGATTCGACGACTTCAAACGGGACTCGAGCTTTTCTCGAAAGAGATGGAGAACGCCGCCTCCAAAATTAATCCGAAGTATGTCGCGGTCGTCAAGCATGCCTTTAGCAGCAGCATTGCCATCTCAAGAAAACTCGATGGCGTCATTGAGCAGCTCCAACAGATACCGACAACACAAGCGGAGATCGATGCGATGACAACCTACCTCGAATCGGACACCGTCAAATCGGCCGAGGGACCCAATCCATTCGGGCAAGATGTCAATATCGTCGAGTCGCTAAGAAGTGCGGCGAGAGTTTTGAAAACCGAAATCACTTCATCCGTTTAATGTGACGGAATGGCACTGTTTAGTAAACAACTTCATCCTTCATCCGAACCAGCGAAAATTTCATGTCTACCGGAAGCAATGATGATCAGGTCGGATACGACATTCCTCCGATCAAAGATTTTTACGCTTGGGCTGAGCAGTACGGTATCGACAAAGCACCTGAAGTGGCTGCACTTACGGACGTCGACTATGACGCGATCGAGCAAACAATCGTCAAGCAAGGCGAAGCCAAAGCAAAGCAAGTGCTCGCCGATGAAAACGTGTCGGTGACGACGGACAGTCTCGACATTCAGGCGACGGTTTCCGAGGCTGCTGCGGGAAACGAGGCCTACCTGCTTGCGGTCAAAGAAGCGCGCAGACTGTATATCGAGGCTGGCAAGCGTGAGCAAAATCGGGACGATGACCGATTCAAAATGCTTGAAGCAATGTTGTCTGAAGCGGAGTCGACAAACGCGAACGGTGATCGTGACGGCGCACTTTCCGTCCTGCAACAAGTTGTCGACTTGTGCAAGCTGCTGACGAAAGACAGTAGCGGTGACAACGACGCAGCGGATATTCCGATCAGCGAAGCGGGCGACGATATCGCGAGAGATGACCTCGAAGATGAGATTTTGGATGTTGCCAACAATCATCCGCCGACACAGATCGTCGATGATGAGGACGTAGAAAGCCTGTACGGCAACCCACCGATTCAGAACAACGACAACGACGACCTGAACGATGCTGTCGTTAACGCGTTTGCCAACAGCGACGGCTTTGAACGACAGGATGAAGACGTCGAGAGTCTGTTTGGTAATGAGGATGAAAACAACGAGATTGAAAACAACTACGACGACAATGAAAACAATAACAACTTAAACGAAGCGGTCGACATCGCATTTGCCAACAGCGATGGCATTGAACGGGACGACGAAAGTTTGTCTGGAGGCGAGAGTGAAAACAATCCGAACAACGGCCCAGATGACGGTGATGATTCGGAAGAGAATGAAAACGAGGACAGCGAGAGTGCCGTCACTCTCGAAAATGATGATCAAGAAGTGATCGAAGAGATGAATGCCGAGACACTCGGCTTCGACCAGGAAGCACTCGACAACACGGAGGCTCAGCTTTACTCAAACAAACCGCTCGATGGCGCCCCGCAGCAGGCATTGAACTTGCGGAAGAGCATGCTCAATTTTTATCAGAAAGAGGCGGTTGCAGATTGGCCACCGATCCACAGGAAAGTTGTCGATAAGAATCGAGCGGATGCCGAAAAGAAGTTTTCGGAAAAGATGTGGGACGATTCCATCAAAGGCTTTCTTCACACCATCAAAACGATGTCTTTTGCGGTCAATCAGCGAAACAATGTACGGAAGCATGTTCAGTCGGGACGTGATGTCGCTGAGCTGATCACGGACAAGAACAATCAAGCAGGTTCACCGGAGCGTTTCACCGCGATCACGGAGGAGCTGGACGATTTAGTTGGCAATTTGGATCGGTACGAGCGCGAACTAACAACGGCAGCATTTGATAAGAATCTTGCGGCCGCTATGCGAGATTCGCGAAAGATTGAGGGTTTGTACCGGAAGATCGGCCTCGGCGATCTTCTTGACTTGATGACAATTGATGTGCAGCAGGGTGACTACTTTGCCAAGGGTCACGATCATCCTCTGCTCGAGGAGATCGACATGGCTGGTGTTTGCATGACGATGGTCCTTGACTGGATGGCCGGTGATGGAAGCATGCTTAATCCTGGAGACGCACAGAAGGCCGAAATCGACAGCCATTTGGTCAACAGCCAGGTTCAGTATTCGCTCACCCTCAAAGTGTTGGGACGCGGAAGGTATCGGCAGAATGAGGTGATCAAACATCTCAAGCTCGACCAGAAAGCAAAGGTTGCCGAAGAGGCGCATGAGCAAGCGAAGCTGTTACTTGCCGGTGTCGCTGATCATCACCGCATCGTTGTTGATCGCGTCGACGAATGCGCACAGCAAGCTTCCGATGCCGCCGCGTACATTCGACGTACCAAAGCAACCATTGACGAACTCACCGATGCGCCCAACACAGAGGAAAAGAAAAATGAACTTAAACGACTCAAGCAAGATGTAGAGTTTTACTCCAGCGAGCAGTACAGTTTAGAGAAGGAGGCCGCGAGTTGGGACGACGTTGAGAAGGTTCTTGGTCCGCTCGTGAAACGTGTCAAGAAAATTGTCGACACGTTCAAGGCCGACGATGATGAAGCTGCGGGCATCCTGCAAGGTTGCAAAGATCAGATGTTAAAAATGGCATCATCGATCTTTAAGATTGATCAGGACCGACAAGGCATCGCGGGAATCCATCACTACTTGCCCGATACACAGTTGAAGAAACTCGGGCTTGAGGTGGCACCTGGTGGTCAGGAATTGGATCTACCGGAAAATGCCGAGTTTTTCACTTCCGCAGCAGTCGTTGATTTCTTACATGATAAGTTCATCAATTCAACGCCAGTCGGCGAGAGCCGACTGTCACAGCTCGCGATCGCCTTTCCGCTGCAAGATAAGAAAACGGGTTATCACGTAATCGGTATTCGTATCGAACATCCGAGCGACAACGAATGGATGATCGAGGTGATGGACCCCAACTTTGGAGGTTTCAAGGTTAGCTCGCTCAAAGACTTTAAGGATCTGATCAAGTCGCTTTATGAGAACCAGTACGGCAGCCAATGGATGGAATTAAAGGCGATTAATCTGACATCCACCAAGGCAGGCGATGGTGACGATAACGGGGACCAAAACCAACTCGACATGGTGACCGACAAGCATGTGAAGCTTGCCGATTGGGAAGCTGCTATGAAGTGTTATGAGACTGTGATGGATATCGCCAACATGCCCATCCGGCCTCGCAACGAGCTCTTAACGCTCCGCGATAGTACGTTCAAGCTGATGCCCGTCAGTTGCCTGCCCAATGGAACCTCGCCCAACGGGCATCCCGATCTCGATGCGATGATCGATTCGGACTGGCTTTTGGCAAAGTCCTACACGAATCGACTGCGCGAAGAGAGCATACGGCTACTGCAGATTTACACGGAATTTACAGAGAACAAAGAGGAGTCGCGATCTTCAATCGATTGGGAGACCGAAACACCGGCCGGCGTTGCCTGGGCCCAGGCGTGTGCAACCTGGGTCGATGGAGATATCAATGTTGCCAACAAGAAAATGAAGGAAGCGCTGCTCCTGACCGTCCAAGACGAGTTCGGTGGCTGGGACGACGATGACAACTACGATGATCTTTAGGTCGTGGCATCAAACCATGGTCAACCCAATGCGAATGGTGACCGTTGCATCGTGAGTCATTCGTTTAGGGTTGAAGCACAACCTTTGCGAAAGCACTTCGTTCGCGCGGACTGACAGGCTTGTTGCCTTCGCGTTTTCCTCTGCGGCTTTGCGTCCTCTGCGTTGAATGGTCGACGTGGCAAGGATTAAACGCAAAGGTCGCAAAGCCGCAGAGTTGATCAGAAGAGAACAGAAAATGCGAACAAGAAGTGGTACGATCATGGGGTTCCTGTCTTTCACCACACACAGCAACTTGGAAGGCCCATGAATTTCTTAAAACTACTGAGCTGTCGTTCTCTTTCCTGGGTCGCTGCAGTCGCGGTGATGCTCGCACCCACGGCAGCAAGTTCTCAAGACGCAGCGAAGCTGTCCGCGAAGTACATCCCGAGTGACGCCATCGTTGCGGCGTTCGCTTCACCCAACCAAATCCTGTCCTCGCCGGAATGGGAGTTGATGCCGATTGAGGTGATTCAAGCCGCCGGTATCGAGTACGTCGGGATTGACCCGATGACGATTGAACAAGTGAAGCTGGTTGTCGGCATGCCCTTTCCCGCCGGACCACAGTTGGGACTCGTCGTGAAGTTCTCGAAAGACTTTGCGATCAGCGATTTTAAACCGGAAGTTTTGGAGGAGTTCGAGAAGACCGATTTCGATGGACGAACCGTCTATGAGATCCAGCAACAACCCGTCATTCAACTGTATCAACAAGATTCACGAACAATGATGGTAGCTATCGGCGGCTACTTACAACGGATGCTTGATGCCGAAGAAGGCAACAGCGGGACCTTGCCAACCTTGGTGAGCGAGTTACCAGACCAGGAGGGGATTACCGCGGTTGCCGTCCTCGACCAACTGCGTCCGATGATTACTGGAGTGTTGCGTGGCAATGCACAACAGCTTCCTCCACAGTTGCGAGACTTGACGGAAGTCGGTGAACTAACCGATGCTGTGATCGTCAACATGACCTACGGGTTGATGTCCAGCTCAATGAGTGTGTCAGCGATCGGTCGCGACGAGGATGCGGCGGTACGACTGGAACAGTCAATGAACGAAGCGATCGATTTTGGACGAAGCATGGTCATGGCTCAGATGTCCCAAGACATGGACGGCGAAGGTCCGGTCAACGAGGCGATGGGCCGCTACTTGGAGCGAATCGGGGGCCGCGTCACCGAAATGCTTCGTCCGAAACGCGAAGGAAATACGGTCCAACTCAAACTGGATAATGCGAGTGGTTCCAGTTCCGTCGCCAGCGCTGGGGTCATGGTCGGCTTGTTGTTGCCGGCTGTGCAAGCTGCCAGAGAAGCAGCTCGCAGGATGCAGGCGAGTAACAATTTGAAACAGCTCGGCCTGGGATTGCATAACTACCACGCCGCTTACAAGAAGCTCCCTCAAAACGTCATCGTTGACGAAGACGGGAAGCCACTTCTCAGCTGGCGTGTCGCCATCCTGCCCTTTCTCGAACAGCAGGAGCTGTATGAAAAGTTTCACTTGGATGAACCATGGGACAGCCCACATAACATCCAACTCCTTGAACAGATGCCAGAAACGTTTGTGGATCCGAGTGCTGTCGTACCCGCGGGACACACGGTGTTTCAACTGTCCGTTGGCGAAGGCTTGATGTTCGAGCAAAAAGGTGTTCGAAGGTTTCGCGACACACTGGACGGATTGGCGAACACGATCATGGCAGTTGAGTCGAGCCGGGAGGCAGCCGTGCCATGGACCAAGCCCGCCGATCTCCAATTTGATATGACCGATCTGCTCGCCAAAACGGGAAATGCTCACCAAGGTGGATTCCATGTCTTGTTGGCAGACGGCGCGGTCGTTTTCATCACCAATTCGATCGACCGCGAACTTTTTAAGGCGCTGCTTACAAGAGCCGGGAAAGAACGGATCGGACAGCTCAATCCGTGAATTTTACGCGGTTGCCAAGAACCTGCATGGCTTGAGTCGAACTCGCGTTGGTGCTGGTTCCCAGCGGGAAGAATCGCTGGGAACCAGTGAATGAAGCGCGCCGCTTTCGAAAAACCCAGGAGCAGCGAGAGGTAGTGGGATTCGTTGCCTTACCGCTCCGGGGCGGTTTTTTCCGTTTGTGCGAAGAAAGTCCGCCCGCGAAACGACTCGATCGGACCTAGAGTACCACGGGCTGTCGTTTTATTACGGCGCTGCTGTGTCTCTAAATCCCTCCAAACCATGCAATCCTGATGAATCGATCAGATAGATTCGAAATCGACTGGTCAAGCCTGGAACGGTACCGTCCGCTCTTCTTTTGGCTCGTTCCGGCAATCCTCGTGATCGGATTGCTTTATACATCGTTCTATACGGTACAGGCCGAGTCCCAAGGCGTCGTGCTGAGATTCGGCCGCTACGTAAAAACAGTCGACCCCGGGCTGAGATTCAAAATGCCTTTCGGGATCGACCATGTGTCACATGTCCCGGTCCGGCGCCAGCTGAAACAAGAGTTCGGCTTTGGCACGCCCGGCGCAACCAACGAGACGCAAGTCTCAACCGAACCGGAGCAAGAACGAAGCATGGTCACGGGTGACCTGAACACAGCGACGGTTGAGTGGATCATTCAATATCGCGTCCGTGAACCACAACTGTTCCTCTTCAAAGTCCGTGACCCAGGTCTCACGTTGCGTGACCTTTCCGAGTCCGTTATGCGAACCGTTGTTGGTGATCGCACTGTCGACGAAGTCATCACGATTGGACGTCAAGAAATCGAAGCGGACGCGCTGACGCAACTCCAGGAATTGGTCAATCGCTACGAATTGGGCCTGAGTATCGACCAAGTTCAACTGAAGAACGTCAACCCACCCAAGAAAGTCCAACCGTCGTTCAACGAAGTCAACCAAGCTCAGCAACAGCGTGAGCAGATGATCAACATTGCCAACGGCGAGTACAACAAAGAAGTTCCCAGGGCACGCGGTGAGGCCGAACAGAAGATCCAAGCAGCGGAGGGTTACGCGCTCAAGCGGGTCAACGAAGCCACAGGTGACGTCTCACGTTTCAATGCCGTCTTAAAAGAATACCTGGATGCTCGCGAAGTCACCAAGCAACGCATCTACATCGAAACGATGAGTGAAGTCATCCCTCAACTTGGCCGCAAGATCATCATCGATGACAAGGCCAATCAAATCCTCCCGCTCCTACAACTCTCAACCGGTTCCGAAGGAAATAGTCGATGAAACGTCTCTCAGTTGGATCTGCAATCGCTGTCGCAGTGGTGCTGGGATTCTTGTTCCTGACCAGCACTTACACCGTCTCGGAAACCGACCAAGTCATCATCACTCAGTTTGGGAAACCAGTGGGTGACCCGGTTCAGAGTTCCGGCCTGCACTTCAAGGTCCCTTTCATCCAAGAAGTCACGCGTTTTGAAAAACGAATCTTGGAATGGGATGGTCGGCCAAATGAAATGCCTACAAAGGACAAGACGTATATCGTTGTCGACACATTTGGTCGCTGGCGTATCCAAGATGCGAAGCAGTACTTCCTTCGCCTCCGCGACGAGCGTAGTGCTCAGTCACGATTGGATGACATCTTGGGCAGCGAAACACGCAATGCGATTGCCAAGCATGAATTGATCGAGCTCATCCGAACCACCAAAGACCGCGTCCCCGTCCGCGATGAGACGATCGCAGATGCTCCTGGCAACATTGGTGTGCTTTATCCAATCAACAAAGGGCGTGCACGCATCGAAGAAGAGATCTTTACCAAAGCGGCCAGCAAGCTCGCTGACTTTGGTATCGAACTGTTGGACATTCGGTTCAAACGGATCAACTACAACGAAAGCGTCCGGCAGCGAATCTACGATCGAATGATCAGTGAACGTGAACAGATTGCTGAACGATTTCGCAGTGAAGGTGCCGGTGAAGCTGCCAAGATCATTGGGCGGAAAGAGAAAGATCTTTTGCAGATCGAATCAGAAGCCTACAAAGAAGTGCAGCAGATACGCGGTGCCGCCGACGCCGAAGCCGCAAATATCTACGCAACTGCCTACAACCAAAGCGAAGATGCAGTTG
The DNA here is from genome assembly GCA_039179795.1 of Planctomycetota bacterium. Classification (GTDB taxonomy): domain Bacteria; phylum Planctomycetota; class Planctomycetia; order Pirellulales; family Pirellulaceae; genus Rubripirellula. The sequence continues at coordinate 10,934 of JBCDEM010000008.1, forward strand.
AGTTCTATTCGTTCATCAAGACGATGGAAACGTATCAAGAGATGCTGGATCAAAACAGCACGATGATTTTGTCGACCGACAGTGATATCTTTAAATATCTGAAACAGATCGACCAGGAACCGTAACCGCTAACCACGGGAATCAAACCATGACGGATCGATCCAAAGCAACCGACCAGATGAGTGAATGGAAAGGTTTTTGTCATCGGTTGAGTTACGCGCTCGGCCCCGTGGGGGTCGGGATGGTTTTGGATCTTCTTGATCTAGCGACGTTCGGTCCGATTGGCTTGTTCCTCGGTGGTGTTGTTGGATTCGTAGCCGGTTGGTGCCTGAGTCATTTTGAGTCGATGGATCCCAGCCTGCGCGTCGCGGTGGCGTTCAGCGCAGCGGTTTACATGACGTTGCCATTCACAGCGCCGATCCCCGCTGCGACAATCTTGATCCTGATCATTCGGTACTTCCGCGGGCCCGTGCTTGTAGGGCCGTTTTCTTCGCACGGAGAGGTAGCGAAATAGTCTCCGATCGGTTCGCATCGTCGCCGATCGTTGCGGTAGTCGGTCGGGCGCGGGACGCTACGATCGGCGGAGCGATCGGCGACTAAGGTAGGATGCAGAGTTCGATCCAGTGGCCGTCGGGATCTTTGACGAACGTCTGCGACGCTCCGTCTGGCCTCGTTTTACGTTCGAGGCGATTTGCTCCGTGTGAATCCAGATGCGCTTCCCACGCATCCAAATCATCAACGACCAGTGCAAAGTGGCCACCCCGATGATGTGAATGCACCGGTAACTCTCGATCGCCGATCAAATGCAACTCCTGATCGACCCCAAGCTGAAACCAAGCACCGGGAAAATCAAAAGCCGGTCGCTCCAATGTCGGTAAGCACAACACATCCCGATAGAAGGTGACACTCGCTTCAACGTTGGCAACGTGGAGCGCTACATGATTCAGTTGAAGGGCTTTCATTCGTATCTGGTCATCATACGGGGAGTGTCGTGAACGGTTACAATCATAGTCTCCTCATCCAACAGGAAACCAGATGAACGGTAACCGGCTGGAACTGCTCCGTAGCATGCCTGTGTTCGGTGGTCTGAAGACAGAATCGTTAGAGTTGATCCTCGAAAATGCGGATCAAATCGTGCTTCAGGCAGGCGACTACTTTTTTCGTGAAGGTGAACCCGGTGACTCGTTGTTCGTTCTCGAGTCGGGGACGATTTTGATCGAACGTCTTTACAAAGGACAACCGATCGAATTCGGGCGACTCGCTCACGGTGACTGCTTCGGCGAAATGGCGCTGATCGATTTTCTGCCGAGGTCAGCGGCCGTTAAAGCGGAGTCCAACTGCGAGGCGATCGAGGTCACCAATCGCGCGCTGAGGCGTTTGTTTCAACTCGACGTCGAACAATACGCGATGATCATGATGAATTTGGGCCGTGAAGTGAGCCGGCGTCTGCGTATTGCCGATGAGTGTTTGTTCCAGCTTCAGCAGTCTGGCCAATGAGCCACGCTGATCACGTCGCCTTGTGAAACCGCGAAGGTTTTGTTCTTGTTACGTGTCAGATAAACCCAACCAGCGTGACAAAGATCCACTTCGCCTGGATCGACAAGCCGTTTGATTCTCGCCAGGAATGTGTCATGAGTGACGTCCGCCAAGCTCAACCGCTACCGATTCCCGACAGCGATGCGCTGCGGTTTCTGCCCGAGGGCCCCATACCACTCGCGGAGAGTCGTGCGAGCTGGGTCGGTATCCAGCATGGCAACGACTCCACGCACGGAAGCCTCAATCTGCTTGATCTGCGTGCACGAACCAATCAGTCATTTGAGTTACCAGGACGTCCGGGATTTGCATTTCCCAGAAAGAATGACGATTCGTTTGTGGTTGGTTGCGAGAGATCACTTGGTTTTTTCGATCCGACCAGCGGTCAATGGACAGCGTTTTGCGAAGGCATTGATTCGGACGTTGACAATACGATCATCAATGATGGATTAGCCTTCAACGACAACCTGATTTTCGGAACCAAAGATCTCGAGTTCGCAACGAAGAAGGCCGGCTTGTATCTGTTTCGTGGACAGGACCAAAAACTGATACGACTACGCGATGACCAGATCTGCAGCAACGGTAAATCGATCATCGAAGGTGCGGACGGCCAACTTCGCCTGTTGGATATTGATTCTCCTACACGGCAGATCGTCAGCTATCGAATCGATATCGCTGCAGGCTCGATCGATGCACCCGAGGTCGTCATCGATTTCGAAGGAGACCCTGGAGTTCCCGACGGCGCGATCGTCACTCCAGATCAGAAAGGAATCATCGTTTCGGTCTTTCGACCAGAAGTGGCCGAATTTGGTGAGACGCGATGGTATGACTTGGCCAGTGGTGAGCTTCGCTGCACTTGGCAAACACCCGGTTCACCACAGAATACGTGCCCCGCTTTGATCCCTCACGATGGACAACTCAAGCTACTCATTACAACCGCCGTGGAACACATGAGCGAAGAGGATCAAAAGCGATGCTCAAACGCCGGTCAGCTGTTCATCGCCGACACGGATTTCATTGGCGACATTGATTCCGTTGCCGTTAGCTACGATGGCTAAAACGCTTTCCAATCGATTCTTTTCGTGCCGTGTCGTGCGTCTTGTCGGTTGGTTCGTACATCCACTCGGTGAACTTCCATCAGTCCGGGCGAAATCTCTTCGCATCAATGCGTCCGACCGACCTTGGAATGCCAATGGTGACCGCTTGCCGCGGATCGTCCGGAATATTCAATCCGAGTCGTGAGGTCGATCCTTCTGTCATGTAAAGATCCGAGCTCAGAAAAACGCTCTGCCAACCTTGCTGAAACTCTGTCTGCACTTTCAACGCACGTTCTGTCAACTCCTCGACCATTTGATCATCGATCGTTTCCGGCAACTCACCGAGATCTACGTACAGCATCTCCTTCGCGTCCAAGATCCGTCTCAGCACGTCGGGATCAAAATCACTGCCACGAAGTACAAGATGCTTTACCTTGGATTCTTGAATGAGCTCCACCCAGGAATCATCCATCGGTGTTCCGGAAACGTCCAATGACTCCAACTCGGGGAGCAAGAACAGCGCACGAAGACGATTCGGTGGAATCCTTACTCCCGCAAGCATCAATTGGCTAAGGCTCTCCATCTGCCCGAGTGCCGCAAGCGCCGCATCGTCCAGATCGACATTGCAGAGCGACAGCCGGCGTAGAGAATCGATTCGTCCAAGTCGTACAAGCGTTCCGACGCCGACATCGGTGTCATCTAAGTTGACGTCCAACAGCCCCTTCAACTCTGTCCAGCTTTCCGTGACCGCATCGTCGACACGCGTGCCCGGCACGGCGAGTACACGAAGTTTTGGATAGGCACCAATCAGACGCAATCGGTCTGGCGATACATCCGCGTAAGCCAACGTCAACGTATCCATCAAACGACATGTCAAAAGTTCATCAACCAGGGCGTCGTTTACAGCAGGTCCACCCGCACCAAACCACTCCAGGTCGCGGAGCCCCACCAATTCCGCATCACCTGGCCACGGGTCTTGTTCGAGTGTGAGCCCTGACAAACCCTGAGCGTTACGAATCTCCAACTGCTCGGGGGCATGCATCATCCTGACTTCTGTACGTAGATCGGGAACGTCTACGAAATGCAGTGACTGAGCATGATCAAACTTTCTTGTGATCAACGACTTTAAACGCAGTGGTTCGCGTAGATCGACGGCATCCAATTCCGATCCATCCACCCTTAGGCTTTCCAAATGATCGAACTGCTCCAAAATCCAAGCCAACTCATCCTGTTTCAAACGGCATGATCGAATGTCCAACGTCTCCAACTGTTTCATTTCGGCGATCGCCGTCAATTGATCGAAACGTACGCCGCTCAGGTCAAGGTTGAGATGTCGTATCCGTCGATTCTTCGCAAGAGGTGTGAGATCTGCATCCTGAAGCGGAAGCGATTGCAGATCGACCGTCGCGGGGCCATCTTGCTCCCCCAGTTTTTGGATCCACTGTTGGCAACGATCTGAATCCGCCGGCTGTCTCTCACGCGCACCGGAAAGCGACACCATGTACGAACCCAACGTGAACCGCTGAAGGCTTGGTACGTCCGCAATCAGCATCCTGTCCAAATCTCTCGCGAACAGCCCGACTTCTTTCAGACTTGGAGCATCCACAATTTCCAACTCTGTTATCCACGACTGTCCTGGAAAATAAAGCGATGACATCACCATGTAACCGAGAGGTGATAACTCATCATCGATTTTTTCCAGACTTGGTACGTCATGGACAATAAGACGATGTTTTTGCAACCGATCCAGCTTGACGGTTTCAAGCGCGGGAAGATTCCTTAATTCCAAACTGAGAGTGAACGCATTTTCAACGAGTGCATCACGCGTTACCGCGAGCTTCCGGAGACTTTGCCAACCCTCAATGATCAATGAATCGGATTCACCTTTTTCGGGACGTGACAGATCCAGTTCAATGACGGTGTCCGCCCAGTTTGGACGCCCCAACTCCGATAACTCAAAATCGGTGTAGCGAAGATCAAGAGACTTTACGGTGAGATTGTCCAGCTGCCGCAACATCTCCGCGTTAACGTTGGTTTCGCGTAGCGACAACTCGACCAGTCCATCCAATTGGCTAACGGCAGATATCTGGTCGACCTCAAGCTTCACTTCCGTCAAACCAAGCTGAACAAAATGCGGCAGATCCGCCAAGCTCTCGATGGACGAAGCTCGAATGCCATCCCGTGCAACGCTCAAACCAACCAACGTGGGAATACGGCAGACTTGCTCTTCGATCTCTTCGTCGCCATCAAATGATCCAACGTTGACCCATCTAACACGAGACATCCATATGCGAATGCCTTGTGGGATGTAATCGATGGCCGGCTCGGGTAACCAACAACACAGATAACTGTTGCCATACTTTGACGTCCGCATCGCGAGATCCACATGTTGTTGGAACTTGATGCGATGAAAACCAAGGATTGAGCCTGGGACCAGAATGATCGCCAAAGCGATGCTGGCATCCAACATCCATCGATACAACCAGCGAACGTTGGGTTGATGAAGTTGTCGATGTCGCCACTGAATAAACCCGTAGACAGTGCCTGCAGCGACGACGCCAATCATCACGTTCAGACACAAATAGGCGATTGAGAAAAAACGATCAGACGTAACGTCTTCCGGATAATCAATCAAGTACTTGAGAGGCCAGCCCGCCATGACGGGTAGGTTCGTAAAGAGTCCAGGGCCTCCGCGCGAGTCGCGTTCGCTGGCACCCACCCAATCGCCGTCCAACAAAACGTACTGGTACGGAAAATTGACGATCACGAAGATAAGAGCCACAAGCGATGCGATCATCAAGCCAGTGATACGACTCTTATGATGATGTTGTAGGACAGGAGCATTGGGTTGCATCCTAAAGTCTGACATCGCAATGGACCCCGAGTCGCCAGCGTTAAGGGTAACGCCAACATGGATGAGTCTCGCCACGTTCTTGCGCGAGATGTCGGATCATACCATAACCCCATAGGGCACGCTCCGCGCGAAAGGGCATGCGGAGCGTAACCTTGGGCCGCTGTTCGCTGCGGGAGCCAATCATGACAAGAAGTCACCGGAAGGGCGCCAAGAGACGCGTTGCATCACCGACTACAGGTCGGCCTTTTCGTTTCCTTCTTCGTCGTACCGGTTGTAGGCGAAGTAAAGAAATGGAATGGGCAGGCACGGCAACAGAAGCAGGAAGAAAACACCGACAACGAATGAGAATACGACCGTTAAGACAACGAAACCCAACCACAACCACCAGGTATCTCGCCACAGTCCGAGGAGTCGCTTCATGGTTTTGTTCCTGCTTGCGGATCGTTCATCACCTGGCGGGCCGCTTTGACATCAGTCATTGGGTGGGCATGACCGGTGGCATCCACCTGCCAAGGGACCCAGACAATCCTGAGTTCGCTGACTTTCAAATCACTCTTCCGAGGTCGAATCTCTAAGGGTTCAAGCGTGATGAGTGCGGGATCATAACTGGCATGTAATTGCGCGAGATCGTCCACCAATTCTCTTTCCATCGACGCTCGTTCGTTGTGAAGATCCCGCAGAGCTTCTTCGGCCCGACGAACATCATCGGATTGCTGAGTTGCATAGCCAACACCCTTTGCCGCCGTGGAGACTTTGGTGCGTCGACCGCCGAGGAACCCACCCAGCAACACTCCCGCGATCGAACTCGCCGCCGAGATCATCGAATTACGCTGCTGACCTTTCTCTCGAGAGATGCGACCTTCTGCCGTTCGCATTTTCTTTTCAAGTGACCGAAGTTTCTTCTCGTACGCATCCCTCAACGATTCAATCTTCTCATCTCGCAACTCTCTGACACGCTGTGAGAAAAACGCCCGAGCGTCTGACTCATCACCGACCGGCGCGTACCCTTTGACTTCGCCGCATTTGAAGAGTGCCTGATGAAAGTTCCGATACAGATAGTCCTTGAATTGACTTCGGTACGACCGAAGTTTGTTCTTGTTTCTCAGTTCGTCAGGAAGAGGTAAAAACGTAAAGCCTTCTTCAGGCTGTTTCTGAAAATCGACGTGCTCTGCGAATGGGAGGCCTGTCTCCCAAACGTCCTCTGGAACCCCGTGATCGCATGGCAACAACCACTTCACTTCGCGCCACCGATCCAAATCCGCGGCAACACGTACAAAATGAAGTGTGCCTTCAACGTAAAGCGATGGGCGATAAACAGCTTGACAGCCATCGTCCATCATTCGATCTGCTGTGATGAACCCTTCGTCCACCCCAACGGGGATTACCGGTCGCTCACTGCTTACCGCTGGCTCTGGATCCACCGTGGCCGATTCATCTTGAAGAGAATCATTGGCTTGCTTTCGTTCTTCCATTAGGCGACTGATTTGATTCCTCGCCAGCGGGCCGGCAAGAAACGACATTGCCCAACGCGTTTGAAAGACCGAGGGAAATCCGTCATGGACGTTGTTCATCAGAAACACGCGACTTCCCAAACCTGCCAACGTTTTCTCCATTTGCGGGCGATCAAACGCTTGACCTGCCTGAAGTGAAGCGCCTTCAAGTCCTTCTAGCACGCGGGCTTTGTCTCGTTCCGTTTGCAGTCTTCCGAGAAACCACGTCCCAATGTTCGAAAGCCCTTTGTAATCCAAGTCGACTGGATTTTGTGTTGCCAAGGTGATTCCCAATCCGAACGCGCGCGCCTGCTTTAGCAGCGTCAGCATTGGAGGCTTACTTGGCGGATTCGCAACGGGTGGAAAATACCCAGCGACTTCGTCCATGTAGAACATGGCACGCAACGAACTTGTGCCCATCTGCGTTCGCATCCAAGTCAACAACTCGTTCAACAGGATCGTGACGAAAAACATACGCTCGGTGTCATCCAAGTGCGCAATCGACAGAATTGAGATCCGTGGCTTGCCGTGCTCGGTGTACAACAACTGTTTGATCGACAGCGCGTCACCTTCAAGCCACGATGCAAAGGCGGGAGACGCCAGCAAGTTGTTTAAACGCATCGCTAGCTTGCCACGGTCACTCGGCGCCATGAAGGAGTCAACGTCGACGACCCCGACTCGCGTGAACGGTGGGTTCTGAATCAAACGAATCAGCTGACCGATCTCAACGTCTTTGCCCTCCAACCATTGATGACGCAGCACGGAAGAAATCAGGATGTGCTCAGGGGAGGTCATCGGGTCCGCATTGATCCCCATCAAGGTCAGCAAACCGCTGGCCGCACCGGTCACTCGATCCCCGACCAGTTCACTATCTTGCAGAGCTTCTTTCGGCGGCGCGTCAAAACTCTTCAGCACCGTGAGCGGCAAACCGATGCGACTTCCTGGCGTGTAGATCGCCATGTCGACCGAATCCCGAAGTCGGGCGATTCGATCGGGAGACTGGCCCCATGATGCCAGTCCATTTCGCCACAAGTCAGCTTTGTTCGCTGCCAATTCGTCCAGCGTGACTCCCTTGCGACTCGCTTCGCCCGGCTCAAGCCAAGGCTTGAAATCTTCCGCGTGCAATTCGGGAAACGTCAACAACAAATTTGCTAAGTCACCTTTCGGATCCACGCATATCGCCGGGATGCCATCCAGCGCGGCTTCTTCTAACAGCGATATGCACAAGCCCGTCTTGCCACTGCCTGTCATGCCGACGCACATCGCATGAGTGCAAAGATCTTTTGCGTCGTACATCAACAGATCGTCAATGCAGGTATCGTTTTCTAAATCGAACTGACGCCCCAAATAGAACGAAGCCAGTTTCTCAAACACTTCCGGGGACGGTGTCGTCATAGTTTGCGCACGCTGAAAAGAGATCGCAGGGCATCATGGTTTACGCCCACTACCAACGATGGATCGCGTATGTTCTAACCGATGCCACGGTGGAACCAACCGCTGTGGTCGATAGGTGTGCTCGTTTGCACCAAGTTTTGTTTCGTTTGTAGCGTGAAGGCTGATTCGAGGGTTCCGTGCTCGATCTATATGACAAGATCCAAGACGCGTGTGAAAAGATCCGCGGTGAATTCGACAAACCTCCCAAGGTTGGTATCATCCTGGGCACGGGCTTGGGCGATATCGTCCAAGAGTTGGAAGTCGAGGCAACCATCGAATACGGGGACATTCCCCATTTTCCGACTTCGACGGCGACAAGCCATCGAGGACGGCTGGTGTGCGGGCTACTAGCCGGTGTTCCAGTCGTGGCCATGGAGGGCCGTTTTCATCTGTATGAAGGCTACCCGCTGAAACAGATCACGCTTCCCGTTCGTGTGTTCAAAGAACTCGGCGTGGAGTTACTGATCGTCAGCAACGCGTGCGGCGGACTCAATCCCTACTTCAAGTCCGGCGACATTATGGTCATCGAAGACCACATTAACTTGCTGGGCGACAATCCACTGATCGGGATTAACGATGATCGGTTGGGGCCACGTTTTCCCGACATGTGCGAACCATACGATCAGCACTGGGTCGATCAAACGATCCAAATCGGTCGAGAACTCGGCTTTGGAATCCACAAAGGTGTGTTCGTTGCCGTCGCGGGTCCCAACTTGGAGACGCGAGCGGAGTACCGGTTCCTTCGAACGATCGGCGCGGATGTTGTCGGAATGAGCACCGTGCCGGAGACGATCGTTGCCGTGCACTGCGGTTTGAAAACGATCGGACTGAGTGTGATCACGGACATGTGCCTGCCAGACGCTTTGAAACCAGCCAACGTGCAAGAAATCATTGCAACCGCCAATGAAGCAGCGCCGCGACTGATCTCGGTTGTCAAAGGCATCGTGAGTAAACTTGATTGAGCGCTCTCGCCGATGGGAGAACCACGACGGATGCTTGATGAAGCCGTCAACCTAATCCGACAGAAAACCGAGATCGTTCCATCCGTTGCGATCGTTCTCGGCAGCGGCTTGGGTGGATTGGCTGATCGCATCAACACCGATCACGTCATTCCGTATCAGCAAATTCCTGGCATGGCCGCCTCCTCCGCTGCCGGCCACCGAGGTGAGCTGCTTGTTGGCGAACTCGAATCGGTCCCGGTTGTTGCGATGGCCGGCCGCCTGCACCGATACGAAGGCTGGACGAACGCTCAGGTGGTCTTTCCCATTCGCCTGATGGCCGCGTTGGGAGCGGAGCAGCTGATACTCAGCAATGCGGCGGGCGGCGTAAATCCACAACTGCGTGTGGGAGAGATCGTGGTAATTCGTGACCACATCAACCTCATGCCGCGTTGCTTTGAGTCGCACGAGGATTCCGTAGGAATTCCCGCCGGGAGCCGATTGAAACACTCGCCGGCGAGTGAGCGAAGCGTCGAATTCCTCGATCATCGCGCCAACGTCTATGACTCGGAAATGTCCCAGACCGCGCTCCGTGCGGCGAGGGAAAACGGATTTGCGGCGCGGGAAGGGTCCTATTTGGCAACACTTGGCCCAACATACGAAACCCGTAGCGAGTACCGTATGATGCGTCGTTTTGGTGCCGATGTTGCGGGTATGAGCACGGTGCCCGAAGTTTTAGCTGCTTTATCTGAGAAAATGCGTATTTTGGGCATTTCGATGGTGAGCAATGTCGCCAATCCTGATGCGGCAACGTCCACTGATCACGAGGAAGTCCTGGAGGCGGGACGCGCCGCAGAGACTAAAATGGAAGCGATCGTTCGAGCCGTCCTGCGCAGCGTTGCAATGCAGCGGCCCGCGTAGCGCTGTCTTGCAAATGACAGTACCGAACGAACAGCACTCCTGACCCGACTTATCTATTCCATGGCAAAAAGTTCCGAATCCTCCTCCACTGCGGAGCCGGGCAACGCAACGTCAGGTGAAGACCTCCTTGCATCCCGACCGACGCATGAATTGTCAATGCAAGATCACAGCGGTATCGCTTTGATCCATGCCATTCGGAACATCCCTATCTCGGGCGATGATGAAGACCTTACGCAAGTCAAACTGACGGGAGCTTCCGGCCAACCGAATCAGCTAATGAACCTCAATCACCCCATTCGGATGGAGGTTGATGGACCGCTGGGCAATTACGCTTGCGCGTTAAACGCACAATCGGACATTCGGATTACGGGCGCCGTTGGACACGGCGTTGCAGAGGGAATGGTGAGTGGCAAAGTTCGTGTGCGCGGCGCCGCAGGTGTAGGTGCGGGCGCCTCGATGACCGGTGGAACTCTTGCCATCTATGGCTCGGCGGGAGATCGTTGCGGTGCGGGTATGCGTGGCGGCGGCATCTTTGTACGCGGCGATGTTGGTGACGAAGCCGGTGTTGGCGCACTTCGAGGGACGATCGTCATCGGCGGTAATGCCGGCAAGAATTTGGGCGATGCGATGAGCAACGTGACCGTATTCATCCGAGGCCAAGCGGAAAGCCTCGCGGAGGGCGTGGCCGAAGCACCGCTTCGCAATCGAGAGTTGCTGCGGCTTGGATTGTTGCTCATTAACGCATCGATCCGAGGTGAAGCAAAAGACTTTCGACGGATTGTTCCCAAAGCCATCCTGCAGGCAGAGCAATCACAACAGGGTGAGATCAACCCGCACTGGCGATAACGCAGGGAACAACATCATGACCGATCGATTGGAAAAACTCTGCTTTTTGCCGCCTCCGGTAGATACGCCGTGGACCGGTCCACCTCACGACGACCCCATCGACCACGTCCGCCGGCACGATGGAGGGTTGATTGATATCCCTACGCCGCTGTTTTGGTTTGATCCACCTTGGCACCACGTGTCGGCGCACATTGCGGACCAGATCGCCATTGCTGTCGCAGAACTTGGGATTCACGTGACCGCATTACGAAGTGATCTTTCTGAATCAGAACGGGAGTCAGAGTTTTGCACGCCGATCGAGGTCGACGGGCAAACCGACGAGTCTGCAAACGGTTCCAACGAATGGGAAGATCGTTTTCTACCAAGAGTGTTGCCGTACCGCGTTGAACGATACGGTTTTCAGCCTGACGATTTATTCGGGCCGCAGATCATCGACGTACGCCTTTCGATCGCCCGTGATCAGCTGGGCCATTTTGGCTACTCACCGGCCCGGATTGAACGATGGGAGTCGACACCGGCGGATCAACCACTAGCAGGCGGTGGTTGGGTTCCAGCCGGGTCGTTCTTTCCAGACGTTCCGTCGGTAGCCGAACTGAATTCAAAACTGATGCAGCTTCGCGAGCTCGCGCCCCAAGCAGCCATCTTCATTTCGTTGAATTCGCATCGACTGACGCAAGAATTACCGAGCCTATTGAAAGCAGAGCCCGACGGTGTAATCCTTCGGCTGGACGATGTCGCTTTAAGCGGCATGCAATTGGCTCGCATCACCAGCTTGGCCAGAAAACTGCTGGACGATACCAATCATCAAGAAACGCCTTTGTGGATCGTCCCGGGTGAGATCACGGCAGACGACGCGGCCAAACTGGTAGCACTCGGAGCATCAGCCGTCGCGGTCGACCATTGGTGTTCGGAAATCATCGCGTCCGCATCTCAAGCAAACACATCGACGATCTCTGTCGCCGGTTTCAATCCGTCGGGCGTTGACAACGCAGTCGTTCAGCACGTGATCGAAGAAAAACTGATTGCAAAAGTCGAGCGGGTCAAAGGTCTGTGCTCTTCGATCAACTCGGTCCCAGCCAATCAGCGTCTGGCTTGCTTGAGCGGCAGCTGGGCACGAGCTTTGCGAATTCCTACCATCGCGGTTGAAGATGCTTAGCAGAGTTTGATCTACGATCCGACGCGAATCGTGACATCGTAGTGTCCTTGATTGTCTTCCATTTGATCAACGGCGTCGTTGATCCGGAACAGCAGCCAGCTGAACTCATCGATGCGAATCGTTGTTTCCTTATTGATTGCGTGAACCTCCAGAGGTTCAACAACGGTTTCCGATTCGTCCACAGCATTCGGAAGAACTGCGACCAGTAGTTGCCCTAGAGGTCGTCCACGATGGTACTGAAACGTGATACCAGACGGTTCGCTGATCCAGGGCTTGGGTTTTTCGGCCAGACTGATCCTTCCTTGTGCCGTTAGCCGAACTGATACGCTGCCGGGTACGCGAACACCTAGCGACTGCCAACCGCGATTCGAAGCGATCTTGCGTTGGATCGGTCGACCGTCCCAAAGTGGATCGCGAACCGACAGATCAAACACTTCCTTTGACCAATCAAATCCGTAATCAAGATCGTGACACATCACTCGCCATCGTGCTTCCACGATGGGCCATTGGTTCGACAATGTTTGTTTCAAACGCCGATTGAAGGCAGCATCGGGAAGCTGCCCGTCACGCGCGGCCTTCTTCATCAAGGGGCGATACTCTGGATAGCGCGACATCATCATCGATGCGGCCCAGCTCCATCCGTACGTTTCGACATCACCGCGTAAGTTTGGTTGGTAGTCAAGGACGGTCGCCAACGTTGGTACCGTTTGTTCCTGGCGACTCTGCTTCATCCGTTTGAATCGTCCCCAATAGGGAACCTCTTCCCGTGTCTTGGGAACGACATTGATTTGAACATCCTTGCCGACTCCCCGATGAGTTGCCAGCAGTTCGGCCGTGCCTTCTTGGAACCAAGTGGAACCGGCGCCTCCAAAGAAAGTGAATGCGAAGGAGTGGACACCTTCGTGAAGAACAAGATGTCGCGTGTAATACGGACTCGGCTGCACCCGGACCCAAACGTAGTTATCCAGCGCGTAGCCAAAGGGGAAATCCGGCACTTGCGAGGGAATTAACCCTTCTCGCCGGAATCGGTCCATATCACGAATCACATGTGCATTGACGGTCAAACCTTTGGATTCGTCTTCGGCGAATCCCCAGAAATCAGACCACTGCTCGACAGCCGCGTCAAAAGTGGCGACGATCGTATCTGCTTCCATTTCCGAAAGCGAATCGCTGATCAACCGAATGTGCTGACCTTCGCGACGCAGCAGCTCAGCACCGTGGAGGGCAGGATGCGTCTCTCCCACCAACTGCAACGCAGCGAGCGCGAAGAGGAATCGGAAGCTCATAAATCGAATACCAACCATTCAATCATTGTAGCCTGATGAATTCACCAACAAATCGCTGGAACCTGCTTCTCAGTCTCGCTTTGGTTCTCACCGTGACGATGGTTTCCGGTTGTGTGCAACGATCCGAAAGTGACGTGGTCGCTTATTCTGCGCTCGATCAGGAATTCGCCGAACCGATCCTGGATGCATTCGAACGGTCCGTCGAAGGTGAAACGACAGTCATTCGGAAATTCGACGTTGAGTCAACCAAGACGGTCGGGCTGACCAGTCAATTGATCGCCGAAAAGGATTCGCCCTTTTGTGATCTGTTTTGGAACAACGAGATCATCCATACCGTGCGATTACAAAAACTGGGACTGCTTGAACCTCGTTCCTGGAACGTCGAAGCGGGTTACCCCAAAGACATGATTGCGAGTGATGGGTCGTGGTGCGGATTCGCGGCGCGAGCCAGGATCTTGATCGTCAATACGAATTTGTTGACCGACCCCAGTCAGTATCCAAAGTCCGTAAGCGAGTTGAGTGATCCAAAATGGAAAGGGCAGTGTGCGATGGCCCGTCCATTGTTTGGAACGACCGCAACGCATTTTGCCGTGTTGCGTGAACAACAAGGTCGCGAAGAGACGATTGAACAACTGAAACAAATTCGCGACAACGCCGTCATCCTTTCTGGGAACAAGCAAGTGGCGCTCGCTGTTTCGTCGGGCCAAGTTGCCTGGGGACTGACCGATACAGATGATGCGATCGTTGAAAAAGACGGCGGCATGCCGATTGCGATTGTCTATCCCGACCAAGAACCCAATCAACCTGGCACGATGCGGATTCCAAACACCGTGGCCGTGATCCGTAATGCACCGCATCCGGCTGCGGCTGCGGCGCTTGCGGATTATTTGGTGCGGCCGCAAACGGAAGAACGACTCGCCATGGGCAAGAGTAGCCAGATTCCCATTAGCCGTGAAAGCGATTTCCCACCGCGTGTCTTGCCACCAGAACCGATCCGATGGATGCGAGTGGACTTTGAAGCCGCAGCTGACGATTGGGACCAGTGGATCAAAGAGGTGCAACAGGTGTTCAGCAACTGAGCATTCCGTCCGTGGAAAAAAGTTCCGACGTTCACTCGCCGACGCGTCGGGGTATCGTTTCAACAAACGTTCAAAGGCAATGCTGCTCTCATCACCTAATGCCACGCGTTCTGCAAAAAAGATGCGTCGTTCTGCGAAGAAGGCGAGCCGTTCTGTTGGGTCGTGTAAAGTCGTCTACGACGCTAGTAGACTTCGACCGCTTTTACGATCGTCGGTGTGCCTTCGTAGATCACCCGGTCACCCGGTTGCACTTGACACAGTTGTTCCCAACCACCGTCGACAGCCGTTAAACGTTGTGGACCTTCCGGTCGGACAATCACGTATCGACTCGGTTCGATTCGAAACAGCCTCGCCTCTTGATCGTTGGGAGTTGCCGAATCGTCTGTTGGCTGGTCGGTGTTGTTGTTCTCTTGGCTCATGCAGGCGATGTTCCACCGACGGACTGACACGTTTGGTCACCGGTTGGACAAGTCTACGCCATCGTCAGTGCTCCGGCCACCGAGTGAGTGGATGCTGACTCGAGTTCCCATCCCGTCGTCCGTCGATCGAATTCCCGTTCCAACGGAAACAACGATCAATATTCGCGATGCGCGTCGGCGAATTCAGCAATTTCAGGACCGTTGGGATCGCCCGCAAATCGAGCAATTTGTTGCCGCGGATTACGAACTGGTCTGGCAGACACTTCGTTGGCTTCAGGACTCCGTTCCGCTAATCGGCCAACGGTTGATCGAATGGGGCTGCGGTTTTGCTGTCGTCAGTGCGATGGCCGCCGAGCTCGGTTTCGAAGTGATCGGGATAGAAGCGGAATCCGACTTGCTGTCGGAAGGTCGCAAGACGTTGCGTGATTGGCCAGCCGACCTGGAATTAGTGCATGGAAACTTTCTGCCAGACGGCGCCGAACGCCTGGCCGAAGACCCAACGCTACCCAGCTTGGGACATCCGGTGCCTGAAGCCTATCCGTCCATCGGATTAAACCTCGACGACTTCGCCATCGTCTATTCGTATCCGTGGCCCGGTGAAGACGATTTTCATGAGCGAGTGTTCAACGACTATGCCGACACCGGTGCGCTATTAGTTCAGTTCTGCGGACCCAATGACATTCGTTGTTGGCGTAAAAAACGATCCAACTGAACGGAACGAATCATTCGTTCGTTCATGTTGTTTCGTATTCCTCCCGAAAATCACTTCGCGCCATTCTCTCCTTTCATGTTCGCGAGAGAGCTGCGAGTGCTGCTCGCCTTCGTGGAAAGGGAAGGAAGGGTGCCAGGCTAAAAAGACTTTCAGCCTTTTAAGCATCGACTTCAAATATGCCTTCGATCTCGACCGCGATTGCACCTGGCAAGGCATTCGTTCCGATCGCGCTTCGTGCGGCGATGCCGATATCCTCACCAAAGACATCTCGGAACAGTTCGCTGCAACCGTTAATGACAGCCGGTTGCTCATCAAAGCCATCGGTGCAGCGCACCAACCCGAGAACCTTTACAACGCGTTTGACCTTATCCAGGCTTCCCAGCGCATTCTGCAGGGTTGCCAACATTCCCATGCCGGTGATCCGCGCTGCCTCGTAACCCGCTTCCACATCCATATCCAATCCCAATCGACCGGTGATCAATTGAGCGTTGTGCTGTAGCGGGCCGTGTCCGGACAGGTACGCCATTCCTCCGACTACGACAATTGGTTTGTAGACGCCCATTGGTTTGGGAGCCATCGGCAGTTCGATTCCTAGTTCTTTCAGGCGGGCTTCAGCGCTCATCAGCAAAACATCTCCAATAGGAAGGCGGGTGAGATTGAGGGCGGACATCTCACCTTGTTTTCGTGTTCCTTACAACCATCCAAAACGAACCGATCACAAGAATGCGATTCGGCGATGGAGTCGAGGCAGATTATAGGTGCATTCGTTAGTCGCGGAACGATGGGCAAAACGAGACTCGATACCAGGCGGGTCAAGCAACGCATCGCGACTGTCCGATGCTGTTGGAGAACGATGTTCGAAAGAGTATCGATCGCAAACCCACGAACGCACAGTCATCCACCTGCCACGCTTGCTACGCAGACTCCACCGTCTGCAGACCCCGAACTGCAACGCCTGCGGAATTCTGAGCGGTTGTAACACGCCCATCCCTCCTCGCTGTCAAAACCTGCACGCTTGCGTTCGCTCGAGCGATGCGAATTGGTTTCGGAGACCCTTCCTATGGCTTCTCAATCTCCTCGAATGTCGGTGGTACTTCCAGTACGAGACGGGGAACAGACCATTACGCGTCGCGTCGAACACGTCCTGGACGCATTGGCAGACATGTCTCGAGATATTTCCGAAGTGATCGTGGTCGACGACGGCAGCAAAGACGCCACACCGGAGGTTTTGGACGAGCTTCGAGCGACCTACCCTCAAATTCGTGTCGCTCGCCATTCCCGGCCTCGGGGAATGGAAGCCGCCGGACAAACGGGGTTGGAGCGTGCGACGGGAAATCTGGTGTTTATCCAAGAGAATGAGGCGGAGCTGCGAATCGAAGACCTCCAGCGTCTGCTGAAAATGAGCGAAGACGATTCGGTCGTTGCCGCTCGAGCGGAAAGCACGCCGAAACCGCTGTCTCCGGCGTTGCTGCGTCGACTTCGAGCGTGGGGATCCAAGCAGACCGTGGAACCGGTCCCGAATGCCGAAAAGAAGTCGAGTCTGCAGATGATTCGCCGGCCACATTTACAGCGTCTGACGAGTCCGCAAGGCGGAAATTATCGCCTGGAAGGCGAAACGCTGCATTCGACATCGGTCGAGTAGGCCGCCGTCCAAACCTGGCGGTGTGGCGTGGTCGGGACCGAACGTGAAACTTCTGCCATCTTCGGGCTGTTTCACCCACGTTAGCTGGCGTTTTCTGGCCGGATTGGGAAGGGATGGTCATGGAGGGCGGTGGAACGATTCCGCGAAGGAACTAATATGATGTGCGCGTCTTTCCGGCCCACCATTCGCAGCTTCGTGTAGAAAATCCGGGATGCTCTGCCTTTTTGGATGACGGACGACGTGCAGGGTAGCTGGACGCAGGCTACGATTCCTAGCGATCCGCCTAAATGGGATCACCTCCCAGTACGACCTCATGACACACCTTTCCCCACAGGCATGACCACCACGGATCCCACTGGGTCGGCTACGTTTCCGCATTGGATCGGCCGCCACGCAGTCGATTACGCCAATCGGGTCGCGGTCACGTTTATCTCAGATGAACGTGAGGAGCATTCGTGGACGTATGAGCAATTGTGGCGGAAAGCTTGCTCGGTCGCCGAGCGACTGCCGACCGTTGAAGAACCCGACCCGCGAGCGCTGTTGCTGTTTCCACCCGGTATTGAGTTTCTCGCGGGATTCCTCGGCTGCCAGATCGCCGGTTGGATTCCTGTGCCGACGTGCTATCCCAAGGCCGGTCGCGAAATGCCGCGACTCGATTCAGCCGCGCGCGACTGCAAACCATCGGCTCTCGTTTGCGACACCCTGACCGATCAGGGAATCGATCCCGCACGACTCTGCCCCGAAGCGCGAGACCTGCCTCGCATCCAGACCGATCCCGTCAACCCAAGTGATTCGTCTTGGGTTAATCCAGACAGCCTCGAGCTCTCCGGTGACGCGCTGGCACTGTTGCAATACACCAGTGGCAGCACCAATGAACCCAAGGGCGTCATGGTTCGCCAGTCTAACTTGATGGCGAACCTAGAAGCGATTCGACAAGGGTTTGGTATCGAGTGGCAAGAAGGCGAACGTGACCAAGTGGATACGGGTGTCTTTTGGCTTCCGTTTTTTCACGACATGGGTTTGATCGGCGGCATCCTTGAACCTTTGTACGTAGGCGGCCGCTCCGTTCTGATGAGCCCGCGCTCGTTTTTGCAGCGACCAATTCGTTGGCTGAAAGGAATCAGCGATTTTCGCGCAGTGATCAGCGGTGCGCCGAACTTTGCTTACCAGTTGTGCGTCGATCGCATTTCGCCGGAGCACACCAATGGCTTGGACCTCAGTCATTGGCGGATTGCCTTTAGTGGTGCGGAACCCGTTCGTGCTCGCACGCTTCATGACTTTTCCAACCGCTTTTCCAGTTGTGGTTTCAATGATTCCGCTTTCTATCCGTGCTATGGATTGGCGGAAGCTTCGCTCATGGCGGCTGGAGGTAAAGGTCCGAGCAAACCTAAGATCTTGTACGTCCATCGCGAATCATTAAGCGAGGGAAAGCCGAACATTATCAGTGAGAATATCGGTTCGGACGCTCAATCATTGGTTGGCTGTGGCCAGCAAGCTCGTCAAACCGACTTGCGAATCGTCGATCCTGAAAACAGCAAACCGCTGGATGAACGCAAGGTTGGTGAGATTTGGCTTCGCGGTACCAGCATCGCATTGGGTTACTGGAATCGACCAGACGAAAACGCACTTCGGTTCGATGCCTCGCTGAACGATGGTACATCGGGCTTCTTCCGCACAGGCGATCTGGGTTTCATTCACGACGGCGAGCTTTACGTAACGGGTCGCTTGAAAGATGTGATCATCATTCGTGGTCGTAATCTGTTCCCACAAGACATCGAAGAAACCGTTTTGGAAGCGATGGGCAGTGAAGCAGGGCAGTGTGCTGCCATGTCCGTCGAGAGCAGTCGTAACGAAGCACTCGCTATTGTTGCGGAGTTACCGCGACACGTTGACGAAGCAACCTTGCCCGACTTGGCACGAGCCATTCGACGGGCCGTGATCGAGGTTCATGAAGTCGATCCCCGACACGTGCTGCTCGTACGTCCAGCTACCGTGCCGCGCACGAGCAGCGGTAAAGTTCAAAGAAGTCGCTGTCGTGACATGTTTGACAAGGACGAGATTCGAACGAAGTATCGCTATGATCGTTCATCCGCAGGTGAGCAGTCGCCGATTCCGATGCCGAACTTGCCCTCTGAGCCCACACCCAACGATCGTCAATCGATGATCAGCGAAGTGGAAGCTTGGATGACCGTCTGGTTGACGGCGCGAGCCGGTGTGGATCCGTCGGAAGTCGACTTGGAAAAACCGTTCGCTGATTACGGTTTGGATTCCATGACCGCTGTCGAAATGAGCGGCGAAATCGAAGACTGGTCAGGCATCGCGCTGACACCCGTGATCGCCTGGAATCATCCGACGGTCGCTCGCTTGAGCGAATTCTTGGTGGATG
This sequence comes from Planctomycetota bacterium, assembly GCA_039179795.1. Lineage (GTDB taxonomy): Bacteria > Planctomycetota > Planctomycetia > Pirellulales > Pirellulaceae > Rubripirellula. The sequence continues at coordinate 30,667 of JBCDEM010000008.1, forward strand.
AATTGACCGGCACACAAGCCGACGCAGCCGAGGCTGAAAACGAAGAAGAGCTGCACGCTCTGCTCGATGAGATCGAGCAACTGTCCGACGAGGATCTATAGTCGTCTTGGATGAAACGCGGAGGTCGCTGAGACGCGAAGGACCGCGCGGGGTGGATTGAGGCGTCAGTCTTTCTTGGATGACTTCTTTGCTTTGGACTCAGACTTGGACGAGCTCGATTTGTCGGTTTTGGACGAATCAGCTTTCTTCGAGTCCGCTTTGGCAGCCTTTTTGTATCCCTCGCTTCGGTAGTCGGTTTGATAGAAACCGCTGCCTTTGAACATGATCGCCGCACCGCTGCCAAAGAGCCGTTTTAGCTGGTTTTTCCCGCACTCAGGGCACTTCCGCTTAATCGGATCATTAATGCCCTGGAACAACTCAAACTTGTGGTCGCAGGCACTGCATTCGTAATCGTAGGTAGGCATCTGGACATCCAAAACGGCAGAGGGAAAACGACGCCGTCACGGTGAGCAAAAATCGCGCCGACGATACGACGTCACGATGATACGTTCCCGTCAATCCAATGCAAATGCCGTCCCGCTACCGGACGGAGTTCCGCATCGCTGGATTCTGCGAAGATGGATTTTGAGCGGCAGGGTTTTGGGCCGCCCGGTTTTGTGGCGGAGCCGGTGCGACGAAGTCTTCGCGGACGATCTGCCAGTCAGACGGTGGTTTCTTCGGAATGAAGTTGTTCATGAAATTCATGATGCTGGCCAGGGTCTTATTGCGTCCCAGGTCAGTGAACTCGTAGTGGTCGTACTTCACCGCATTCTTCGGGTGAAAGTTCGGGGCATACATCAACAGAGCTCGTGGGAGCATTGTTTTTTGATCGAGCGCGACTTGGACAAATTTGTATTGAGCTCGGTCTTCCTGCCGTTTTGGATGGGCTTCGACCAGAACGATGCCTTGAGCATTTTTCGGCGGCTGACGAAGACGCACCCAGTAACGTTCCTGGATCTTCTGAGCGTCTAGGTTAAACACGAATGGAAGGGGACTGTTGATGATCTCCTGTCCCTGCATCTCGGGTGGCAACTCAATGATCTTGCACTGTTTGTTGACACCATCGAATTGGATGAGCTGCTTTCCGTTGCAGACCCAGTGTTCACCGACTTGGTCCGGTTGAACTTTGAATTGTGGTTTGCCGTTTTGCAAACCACTAAAGAACACAAGGCTGTCAACGCGGAACAGTCCTTTGTCGGGAGCCGCGTATTTGATGACGCCATCAGCTCGATTGGCATGGATCCCTGCCGGCGCCATGAACAGATCGTAGTGCCAGCGAGTGAATTTGCAGTCGAGTGTTTTGGTGGATTTGGTTTGCGCTTCCCACGCGGTCAGAACTTGCGTCAGTTGTGCTCGCTCGGCCGCGTTGAGTGGTGGAAACGGCGCACCGATCGGCTGTGTGTTGCCTCGCGTCGCGACGCGTGCCGCCGGAGCATTCGCATTTGGTTGATTGTTGGCGGTTTGTGGGGCACCTTGTGGCTGCCCAACATTTCCTTGCGGTACTCCCGTTCGCTGTGGAATGCCACTTCGCTGGGGAGCTCCGGTTTGCTGGGGAGCACCGATTTGCTGAGCGAAAGTGGGTAGCGTAATCAAGAGCACTACGGCCATGCAGAACAGTCGAATCATCCTTGACACTCGCTTTCGCGTGCGCGTGAAACTGCGTTGGACCTTCGGGGACCAACCTTCGCCCGAATCCTAGCAACGATCAAGAAAACGGCGAAAGGTGAATTCTTGCGATTCCGTGTTGTCGAGATGAGAACGTCCCGCGAGTCACTCTGATCTCGATATGGCGATCGGTCAGCCACTCGACAACGTGAACGGATGCGAACCGCTGATCAGTTCACCATTTCCGGTTGTTCGGGTGATGAGGCTTTACGTTGGCTGCCGATGCTTCACCGAGAGGGTCTAACTGCATTGTCATGTTCACGGCACCGCGTTGGACCTGCTCGGGGGGAATTAAGGCATGCCGTATCGACTGTCGCGCCGAAGCTGGATTGCCAGCGGAAGCACCGCTGTATTTTCATTTGCTGTTTCACGCCCAAGTTTCGCAGAGACGGCGGCGCTCTGGTCTTCTTCATCGACCATTCTGTGCAAGACGACTTCGTTTCGAGATCGCGTCGGAGTCGGCGTTGTTCTAACAGCGATGACCGGCACGCCCGATGGGCAATATCTCGCTGCAGCCGGTGATGATCACCAGATTCGAATCATTCGTACGTCTGACCTGAATACCGTCCACTCGCTGGCGGGACATCGTGATCGAATCCGCCGATTGGCGTTTTCACGAGACGGTCGCCACCTTGCTTCGGTCGCAAATGATGGCCAGGTCTTCGTCTTCGATTCTCAATCGGACTATCGCAAGACGCATCACTTCGCAGGGAAAGTCGCGGTCGCTGGTGCTGCTTTCGCACCGAATGACTTTCGTTTGGCGGTCGTTGATTTCTCCGGTCGAGTGCACGTGATCGACTTGAACACGCAAAAGCTGCTTCGCATCGAAAGCGGCATTCGTGACTTGCGAGCGGTTGCCTATCGCGATGATGGCGGCATGTTGGCGATCGGTGGCCAAGGGGGCTCACTGATTCTCTTGGATCCACGTGATGGGCAACAGATCGACCAACCCTCGCTGCACCGCGGCCGGATTCACAGTTTGTCATTCCACCGCGACGCCAACGTTGTAACGACGATCGGTGACGACGGAACCGCTGTCGTTTACGACACCGAACGACGCGAGCGTCTGAAGCAGATTCCGGTCACGACCGGCAAGCTGTTCAGCATCGCCGTCTTGAACAGTCAATCCGTTGCCGTTGCCGGTTCGGATAATCGCATCCGCATTCTGAACACCGATGACGGGTCGATCGTGCGAAGCCTGGATGGGCACGTGGGAAGTGTGGCCAGTTTGACGAAGGTCGGCGAATCGCTTTTTTCCGCGGGCTTCGACGCAACACTGCGGCGCTGGTCCATCGACGCCAGTGGAACGCAGACCGAACGAATCGCCGAAAGCGATCCCACCAAGGACCGCTAATCGAACGCTCAACGGACGTTTCGTTTTGCATAAAAGACGAATGTCTCTGACAACAGGCACACGGGGGTGCCAATCGTGATCTGGAATCCAAAACGACGCGAACGACGACGACAAGCGAAGGTCAAACGCGTTGACCGTCGTCACCACCGCGCGGAACGGCTGGAAGCAAGACAACTGCTGGCAGCGGATCCCATTCACTTGGGAGTCGTCTATCTTGAAACGGATTACCTAGAAACGGATCTAGACGTCGGCAGCGATTCTCGCGGCGACCGTTTTATCGTGTCTTTCACCGGCGGTGCACCCAATACGCAACTAAGCGAATTACGAATCCGCACCGACAAAGACGGTGACGGCATCTCCGTTGGCGATCCGATCTATGACACCGAAGTCGGCGGCCGCGGAAAAAATGGAGCCCACGGTTTTCAACTCATTCGTGTCCTTTCCGAACATGGCGAGGCGATCGACGCCAACGCCGAAGTGAGCGATGGTGGTCAGGAATTGGTGCTGCGACTATCCAATTTCCGCGCCGGTGACCGCCTGGAATTCACCATCGATGTGGATGAGGTTCTTCGCAACTCAAGTGATCTCGAGATCTTTAACGATCGCCTGGATGTGATCACGTCCGGCCAAGAGTTTCAGGACTCGATCTTAGAAGCAACCTTTAACGCACCAAGATTTGAATCTGCTCAAGCCGATGCCGTCTTTTTGAACGATTTTGGCGACCCAGCGTCGACTTATGGCATCGATGTCCCAGCAGATGAAAGTTCGGACATCGACAGCCGACCGAACCGCTCGGCTGCAGCTGTCGTGAGTGCGCAGCAGATTCCCAAACCGATCGAAATCTCGGGAAACGTCTGGATCGACAACGACCTGGATGCGATCCGAGAACCCGGTGAAGCCACACTAAGTGACGTGGAAGTGGGACTCTGGCGGCTCGGCGAAGACGGTGCCTATCGTGATACGGGATTCCGCGCTATCACCGACACGGACGGGCGATATGAATTCCCGAAGTCACTTGGACTGCTTCCGGGAACGTATCGCCTCGTTCAGGAGCAACCGGACGGACTCATCAGCGTTGCAGCGGTGCCAGGGACTGTTTCATCGGCTTTATCGCAAACCGACACGGGCATCGTTTCGAGCACAAACGAAATCACCGACATCGAGATCCCACTAGGTGATTCACAAGCGAGCGACTACGACTTTGCGGAAACACAGCCCGCGTCGCTTTCCGGTCGTGTGTTCGTGGATGCCAACGCAAACGGACAACGCGATAGCGATGAAGCCGGAATCCCCGGCGTGCAGATGGAATTGATTCCGATCGATACGATCGCTTCACAATCCCGACTCGTTGTCACGACGGATTCCGAAGGCCGCTATGTATTCTCGGACTTGGTTCCCGGTCGGTATCGTGTCGTCCAGTCGGAACAGCCCGGCGAGTACGTCGATGGATCCGATTCACCTGGGACAGTTGACGGTTTGACTGTCGGTGCCGCAGAGAATCCGGGGGACCGAATCAATAACATTGCGCTGAATGGAAATGATGCCGGTGTCGATTACGACTTTGGAGAAATTCCACTCGGTAGTATCACCGGTTCGGTTTACCTGGCGGCTCCAGGCGTCGACTGCCGCGATGTCCGAAGTCACAACGATGGCCTGCCGCTGGCGGACGTAGCGTTGTCACTGATTGATCAAAACGGCCAACTGATTTCGACAACTACGACGGACGCGTTAGGACAATACACATTCGAAGACCTAACTCCGGGTAACTACCGCATCGTTCAACAGACTCCTTCTGAGTTGTTGGATGGTTCTTCACATCCCGGTCTGATTGGAGACGTGCGCGTTGGAACATCCGTCGGCGGAAGCATCATCGCCGATGTGACGCTTGCAGGTGCCGTCGTCGCTGAACAGTACGACTTTTGCGAAGCCGCTCCCGCGTCGATTCAAGGCGTGGTGTACCACGATCGAAACGACAACAACTTGCAAGACGACGGTGAAGAGCCGATCGAAAACGTTGTTGTTCAACTCATTGACGAAAACGGTCAGCCCGTTACCAGCGTTCGCACGGACCCCGACGGTAGGTACCGATTCGACGGGCTTCCTGCGGGAAGCTATACGATTGTCCAATCCCAGCCGAACGGATGGCTTGATGGTCGTGATAACACGGGCTCCGTTGATGGCCGAGTCATTGGCAACGCTTTCAACGACCGATTCCAAGAAATCGAATTGCGGCAAGGACAGGCTGGCACGAACTACAACTTCGGTGAGCGTTTGCCCGGCTCCATCCAAGGACGCGTTCATGCGGACCTAGACAATGATTGCGTCGTCGATCCTGACGAACAAGCATTGGGAGGCATCACCCTACGTTTGTTCAATGATGCAGGAAGCGAGATTGCTCGCACGGTGACAGGAAGTGATGGGACTTACTCGTTCACGAATCTGCCACCGGGCAGTTACACGCTCGTTCAAGATCAACCAACTGATTACTTTGACGGCGGGGTCAAACCTGGATCGGCGGGTGGAACTGTCACGGAATCCAATCGCATCGAACAGATTGTGATTGGGTCCGGGCAGGCAGTCGTGGCCTACGATTTCTGCGAGGTGCCACCTGCGGCGATTGAAGGGATGGTGTGGCAAGAGCCAGTATTGAATGGTCAATTCGAATCCACCGATGCGGAGTTACCCGGCGTAGAAATCGAATTACAAGATGCAAACGGTCACGTCATTGCCGTGGCACGATCGGATGCCGATGGCAAGTATCGATTCGAAGACTTGCCACCGGGTGAATACGCGATACGCGAACATCAACCACTGGATTTTTTCCACGGATCGCAATTGATTGGCGAATCGGGCGGGCGCATCGCTGGCCAAGACTGGATCACCGGTATTCAGTTACAGCCAGGAACCATCGCAGGCGGATATCATTTCATCGAGATCCCGCCCGCCACGATCAGTGGATACGTCTTCCAAGATGGCGAGCCGCTCGTCGCTGCGGAGACACCGAGTGTCGATGAATTGCGGCGGCTTCGTGATGGCGTGAGAACGAGTGATGACACGCCGCTGCCAGGAATCACGCTGCAACTTCGTGACGTCGATGGAACGCCGGTCGAAGCCTCAAAGATCCTGGGGGACTTATCAGGCAACCCACTGACGGCCATCACTGATGCCAATGGGTTCTACGAATTCGCTCGGCTGTACCCAGGGACGTATCACGTCTACCAAGCGCATCCGGAAGAGTACGTCGACGGAATCGATACCGAGGGAACGAGTGGTGGTCAAGCGATTAATGGCGACGAAGTCTTAACGACCGACCAGAGCGATTTGCTTGAGCAACTGCGTTCAAGCGATGCGACGGATCCTGGTAAAGACGCCATCTTGAACATCGCGGTCGTTGGCGGTGACGAGAGCCAGAACAACAACTTCTCGGAGATTGTGGTCCAAGATCCTCCTCCGCCTCCTCCGCCGCCGCCCATGGACCCGCCACCACTGGATCCACCCGATCCTGATGAGGTTCCTCCGACTCCACCTGTTGAGTTCGCAGACTTCACCGGCGAAGATCCCATCGCCCCCCTTCGAGCACCACTCATTCCAACGAATAAGATTCGCTCGGTTGGTTTCAACAGCCCGGTCAAACCGGCAAGCATCATGGAGATCACGGATGAATGGGCTGTCACCTGGCACCTTAGTGTGATCAATGGCGGCTACCCGCGAGGGACGTTGGGCGAAGGCGTGATGCGTCCGGTCTCCACACGCGCGGTCGGATTGGCATGGCCAATGGGCATGCACTCAAATGGTCGTTGGATCATCGCTCGAGATGGACAAACACCAGAGGACTCCGCGATTTCGCTTGGAGACGTTGATGCAACAGCTCTCGCAGGTGACTTCAACGGCGACGGATCGGACGAAGCTGTGATCTTTGTTGCCGGACAATGGTTCGTGGACATCAACGGCAATGGCCGATGGGATTCAAGTGATCTATGGATCCAATTGGGCACCGAGTTAGATCGGCCGGTCGTGGGAGATTGGGACGGCGACGGAAAAGACGATGTCGGAATCTTTGGCCGACAATGGCAATACGATCCCGAACGAATTCCACGTGATCCTGGATTACCCGATCCAGCCAATACGCGACGACGTCAGATGGAAGATCCATCCACACCTTTGACGGCAGCAGAAAAAGAAGCCCAGCGCAACACCGATCCACCGCGTCTCCTTCGACGAAACGAGCAGGGCGAGTTGCGTGCGGACGCCGTTGATCATGTTTTCAAATACGGCGAACAGGCGGACAAACCGGTCGTCGGTGACTGGAACGGTGACGGCATCGATCAAGTGGCCGTCTTTAATGCCGGTCGCTGGTTGCTCGACGAAGACGGTGATGGCCGTCGGTCAGATATGGATTCCCCTGTATCGTTCGGAGAAGCCGGAGACTTACCAATCGCTGGTGACTTCAACGGGGATGGAATCGATGAAATCGGCGTCGTGCGTGGTCAGTGGTGGATCATCGACACCGATGGTGACCGACGCTTAACCGGCAACGATCGAGCGATCCAAGTTCCACGAGGCAGCGGTGACAACCAACCGGTCGTCGCTGACTGGGACGGCGATGGAAAGGACGAACCTGGCTACTACCAATCCCGCGACTCGCAAGCGCGCAAGAATGTTCAAGGCGGCAACTACTAGCCAGTTTGTTCCTACAAGCTGGCCATTCAATGCGAGGTCACTTGCGCGTTTACTTCTTCGCGAAAACGCGTTTCAACTCGTCCAAGCTTGTCAGCCCGCGAGCGACTGTCAGGATCGACTCTGCCTGCATGGCACGATGGCCTTCTGACCGAGCCACCTGTGTTAGCTGCGCGAGGTCCTTTGTCTTTAGTAACGCCGCACGAAGTTGCTCGCCAAGCGTGAGCATCTCGAAGACAGCGATACGTCCGAAGAATCCGCGTCCGCCACAAACATGACATGGCGTGATGGGAGCGGGTCGTCCGTTCTCATCGACTTGCTGTTCAGGTGGAGGCGGGATGAACGGTTGATACAACAGGCCAACTCGTCCCGGCGGAATCCCAAGCTGTTTGAGTATCTGCGGCGTCGGCTCATAACCGACTTTGCAATTGTCACACAACCTTCGCACGAGCTTTTGTCCGAGGACCGCACCCATGTGCGTCACGATCTGTTTTGAGAGATTCGGATACTTCGCGAGAAACTGGACCAAGCCAGCCATCGGTGAATCGGCGACGATCCGAAGATAGACTTGCTTCTGCAGTTTTTCGACCGGCTCAATTGCCTTGGCCATCACATCTTCGTCCGGCAATTCCGGAAACATGATGACGTCAGGTTCTTTCAGCAAAATCTTGTGTAGCAGCTCCGCCTGCGATAGGTCCGTGTCCCCACCGTAAAAGTTTGGGTTAACGTTGATCACTTCCGGTTCGGGTCGATCCTGATGCTCGACGGACTGGAAGTCTCGAATAAAACGGTCGGCAGAATTGATCGCCGTCGTCCAAGTCGTCGTAAGTCCTTCGCCTTTGGGAGCGGTGACCAAGATGATATTGCCGCCCTCGTTCAACTTTTCCTTGAACCCAACGACCATTTTGTCCCGCATGCCCAGGTCAGGAAGTTTCTCAAACGGAATCTTCTCAGCCTCGATCTTCGCCAAAACGCGTTCGCCGGTCTGAACACCTTGGCTTTGCAGGGCAAGGCCAAACTTTTCCTTACCCACTTTGACGACAACCTTACCCGTCTGCGCTGAGCGACGATCGGCAGGGTTCATCAAACAAAGCTGCTTGAGCGCATAGAGCATCGCATCGCCCGTCTCACGATCCATCGGCGGCAGTTGTTCCCAACTACCATCGACTTGGTATCGCATCGCGCAAGCGCTCTGAGAGTAATCCAGCAATACGTGCGTAGCTCGACACTGGATCGCGTGAGCCAATTGGCCGCCGGCGACTTCAAAACCTGCTCCTTGGCGAATGGAAATCAACAACGACTGAGCTTCCATCTTGTCGTCGACTTGCGGTGCAAACTCGACCGGAGCGACGGTTTGCCAAAGTTGTATCTCTTCTTGTTGTGCCATCGGGGCGCGGGTGCCTCAGGTTGCTGCGAGTAATACGCGGGGGAGTGTCGGCTTCGAGCCCAACCGACCGGGGCGAATTTCCTGAACTACAAAATACCGGGAGCTTTCACATCGATGCCTTTCAATGCCATCTTCAACGCGTCCTTGTTTGGCGCGACGGCAAACGCGGTTGGCCGATCGATTAATTCATCATCAATCAACTGTTTAAGACTCATCGTAAAGTCTTGCATACCATCGTCGGCACCAATTCGAATCGCGTCAGGCAACTTGTGGTCATCACCCTCCATGACGAGTTTTCGCACGGTGGGAGTGAACGTCATCACTTCGCATGTTGGAACACGCGGCACACCAGGCCGGATCGACTTGAGAAGTTTCTGAGCGACGATCCCTTTCATGTTAAAGGCGATCGCGGAACGAATCGCACCGTGCATCTCTTCGGGGAACAAGTCAAGAATACGGCCAATGGTTGTCGCCGCACTGGATGCGTGAATGGTTCCAAACACCAAGTGACCCGTTTCCGCTGCATGGATCGCCGTCATGAAGGTTTCCTGGTCACGCATCTCACCGACCAGGATAATGTCGGGGTCTTCACGCACGGCATGCTTCATACCGACTTCAAAGTCAACAACATCCTGACCCACTTCACGTTGGTTAATCAAACACCGATCTTCCGTGAAGATAAATTCGATTGGATCTTCCAGTGTCAAAATGTGTTTGCGGTAGATCCCGTTGACGTAGTTCAACATCGAACCAATGGTCGTACTTTTACCGGAACCCGTCACACCAGCCAGCAACACCATGCCTTGGTCAAAGTGGCACAGCGTCTCGATGGAATCGGGTAGAAACAAGCCGCGGAAGTCTGGGATGAAGTTGTTAATTCGGCGAGCGACCAAACCGATGTTTCCGAGACTCTTCAACATGTTGACACGGAATCGCCAACGCACGTCATCGACATAAATCGTGTGAGCGAAGTCAGCGCCGCCATCATTTTCGAAGATGGAAAGATTCCGCTCATCCATCATCGGAAGCAACAACTCGACCATTTCCTCCGCTTCGATCGGCGGACGATTGAGCGCTTTCAATTCACCGCGAACACGGACCATCGGAGGCTGGCCCACCTTGAGGTGCAAGTCCGAACCTTCCAGCTTGACAAGCGCCTTGAAGATCTTGTCGACCTCCATCGCCCCACGATCGTGAAGCAGGCTTTCTCGCAGCCTCGCTTTGACCGCTTCAGCCTTGTCACTCATCGGGGGAGCGGTAGCGGGCGTTCGACTGCTTTTCGGCGACATGACGTACCTACGAGACGGGTGAAGAGAAGTGACGGCGTAAAAGGAGCACGCCGCAGAAGTTCCGCAAAACCTGATTTTAGGCGAACGGCGTACGGACTCAATGAGCTAATCGCCAAACCGGGGCACAGTGACGCATTTTCCCCGCTTTTTGCCTGATTCTTTTGCCGTCGAATCCGCCAACACCCCGCTCCAGGTAACCGGGCCGGCCCATCCTGTGATCAGCTAACAACCACAGGTGCTTTGCGGAGTAGAAAAGAGATGCCGGTCGCCGTTAGTGTGCTTGGCAGGGTGACGCCGGTGGGACGTTGCTCATCAGAACACGTTCAATCGAAGCAGCGACAAAGCACAGAGTCGCTCCGCATTCAATCACCTCTTCAAAAAACAGCGCCGTCTCCGGCTGCAGCAGAAACACGTTCTTGTCAAATGGCCAAGAGGAAACATAAAGCAGACATCCAACGATCAGCCAAGGACCATTGCGCTGCATCATCGCCAACGATTCGAAAAAGTAGCGACGTGGATGGCTCATCGCGACTCCGACCGTTACGGCAAAAGCGATGCCCAACAAGATATTACGACCCGTTCCACTGACCAGCAGAATGACCGATTCCGGAAGAGGCATCCTTTCCGCATCCACTTCACGCAGCAGCATGGCCGTAAAGACGAGTAACATGCTCCAAGCAACAAAACGACTTCCACCCGCTGGTAGCCGCATTTGGCAAAACAGCATCAACACACATGAAAGTGCTAACGCGCCAGCCTGCATGTTTTCCATCAATGCGTTTTCTTGTTGGATCTGCGGATAGGCCCACCAGGCGAGACAAAAACCTGCGATATAGGTCGCGAGCAACGGGAAGATCACGTGCGTGATCTTGCGATAGTACAGAAGGCAGGTTTCCTTCAAACGATGCTGCCAGCAAGCTTGCTGCACGGCAGAACCCATCTGAACGGTCGCCATGAGGTTTAAGATCATCATTCGCATAGTTAGGCAGCTTGTTGAAGGACGGTATTGGTGGGCTTGTCGTCTGAATGCGATGCTCGAATCGCGCGTACGGCGTGGCGATCGATCCAGAGTCCCAAGCGTGTTCTTCCGTAGACGGGAAATGTCATTCGTTCGCAGGTCGCCGAATCAGCTTTTGCCGAATCAGCATTTGCGTCACCGCTTTGCGTTGATCGACGACCGAACAAGCGAGCGGAAACGGAGGCGAGAATCTCCATCGCCTCAATGACAAAATCCGTCGCGGAGATCACAGCGATCTCTGTGCGTGAATCACGTCCACCATAGATGGGAACACGCTGGCCAAACGTGGCAGCAGCGTCACGCATCAAAAAGACGGACAAAGATGGACGGGCGATAAACATCTGCAGTGGAAACGCGAGCGAACCGACCGTTGGCAGTAGACTGACCCACAACGCTTCCGCGTGTCGAATTCCATCGCGACGCGAACTCCACCAATTGGATACGGCGGCAAGGAAACGCAACAACGGCAAGATGATTAGGGGTAGCAAGAACCACAGATTGCCGCTGGCGACAAAGGCCGTTAGTCCGCCCAGTTTGGCTGGCACCAATAAAGGTGAGATCGTCTTCAACATCAGATGCATGCCGAAGCCGCGTGCATAGCTACGAATCTCAGAGCCTCGCAAGTCCTCTCTCAGTTGAGTTGCTTCCACGTCGCCGATTCGATCGGCGACAAGCCAACGCGCGATCGCGTTTTCAATCCGCTGCTGTCCATACCATGCTTGATATCGCTGGCTAAACGTCAGCAGTAGCAACCAGACAAACCACGTTCGCCGATAGTTTCTGTCACAGCAAAAACGATGCATCGACTGTGGAAGACACGCCGCCATCAAGCGATGCGGGACCACCGTCAACGCATTGAGCTGATTTGAATCGCCAATGCGGTTTTGATCGAGTAATCGTTCGCGAAGAGTTTCTCGGTGCCTTTGCAAACAACCCGAACGATAACTTGAATCCGAAAGAAAACGCTTTGCCTTTTGCCGATAGTCTCTTCGACCTAGCAGCTTGGCAATGAAGACCCCAAGAACAGGAATCAGTCCTGCGAACCAGATCCACCGCGCCGCGGATGGACGCGATGCAATCTTTTCCGCCATTGGAGCATCGATGATTCGATCCTGTTGCCAACGACGAATGCACTCGGCTTGATAGGCAGACATGCCGCTACGCCGAAACAGTCGCCACGGCCGCCGTAACAAAGCAAGTTCAGACTCCTTCCAGTCAGCCGTGTGTTGGATCAATCGTTCGCAGTCTTTGCGGAGCGAATCAAGGCCCTGCGGCTTCATCCGGAACGCTAACAACTTCGCATGTTCATCCAACCAAGTTCGCAAACGATCCGCATCGATATCATCGAATGGTGGCATCGCCCCATTCGAAATTCCAGACATCACATAACGTGGCACCAAAAAGGCGGGGATTCCAGATTCCAGATCGATAACGGTATAGCGTGACCCGACGCGTAAAAGGTTTGCCGTGGAAACCAAGGCCCCCGGAGCAACTTGCCATCCAGATCCGATCAGTCCCGACTTCACAAACGTCTTTTCGAGCTCGGCCATCGTTTTCACGAGCGTGTGGATCTGAGTCGGTGATTCCGACGTCTTGTTTCGACGAAACCACCGATCCCGTAGCCGTCGCTTGTTAACCGAAGATGGTTGGATCCCCGATCCATCGATCCACTCCGCTGCCAGAACCCAAGCCGATGACGGTTGATCGAATCGCACGTACAGCGGTGCGGCGATCGAAGCATCTGACGACGACGCTTGCAACACACCCGCTGCAACTCGCCGTCGATAGAAACACGCCAAGATTGCGTCACGATTCGATTGATAGGCAAAGGGTGATTGAAACGACACGCGGTAGATCAATCGAGTCAGTCGCCCCGGAGCGAATACTTTCTCGACACATATCTTGGTTTGACCATTGGCCCACTTTGCTTCGACCAATTGCGCTTTCGCAGCACGTCCCTTGCCGAGTGTTCGAAGAATGCGCACTTCCGCAGGTGACGACAATGCCCGAACGTGATCACCGCCGTGGCGGTCATCCGTATTCGAATGTACGCAGGTCGCTGCGGTTGTTTTATTCATCACGTCCATTGCGGGCGGAGGCTGAAAAATCCAATGGGACTCTAGGCAATCCACAGCAACTCGTTCAAGACGAATCGATGGTCACCCCAATTGAGGCGAGTGATGCCCGAGGATTCGCCTGGCCTCGTCTGGATTAAGCCGCGCGGCGACGTGATTGCGTTTGCAGATTCATCCAGCGTTTGACACAGTTGCAGAGCGTGTTATCGGTGATTCGGGCAACGCGTCCGAGCATGGGATGATGAGCGCGAAACCCCTTGGCGAGGAAGGGCTTCCCTTCCTCGATGTACTTCATCGAATCGCCGTCGTTTAGAAAGTAACTGGCAAATTGCGCAGCACCACTTCGATCGAGTGGTTCGAGATCCTGACCCAGATACTCACTCGCCTGATCGACGGTTTCCGGGACGTACGCAACGCCCAAGTCATCAAAGAATGATTTTCCGCACAGGATGACAGCCTTGTCCATCCAACAAGCTTCGACCGTCACCGTGCTTCCAAACGTGATGACCTTGTCGCTCCACTCGATCAATCCATACGTGCTGATGGAATCATGCGGCAAATACAACTGAACATTGGACCGACCAGCAAGTTCATTGAAGGGTGAAATCACGTCGCTGGTCATATCACCCTGATTCGGATGAAAGCGAATGCAAAAGAGCGTCTCGGAATGCTCTGTGCAAAGTCGATTGAGCACCGCAACGTAATCGTCGAAGGGTGATTCCCACTCCGGTCCCAGCGCTTCAAATTCATCCTGGCTGCTGAGAAATACAGCCACACGCTCTTTGAACCCTTCACTCGATGGCGGCTGAAACTCTTGCTGTTGTCGCTTCACGTAGCGATTCTGACGTGGTTGCCGTCGCGCCGCGTAAAACTGATCCGCCAATTCGTTATCGACCGGATGTGAACGAATACGCTGCTGAACTTGAAGCCGGTCGTGAGGTGTGTGGCCACGAAAGATGATCGGTCGTTTTGTCGCTGTAATCTCAAGTGTATTGAAGGGAAATCCGCGGTCTTGTGCTGCTAACATCGCAAAACGACTGCAGGCTTGACGGGCGTTGAACACCTCCACACGAGCGCGTGGATATTTCGCCAGGAGCGACTTCATCGAATGAAGCAATCCGGTTGCCGTTTCTAGGTAGCGGCTACGAACGGATGAGATCAGTTTGTTCTTAGAAACATCTTGAGGGAGTGATCGAAACGTCGAGGTGATCGCGCTTGCAACGCCCTGCTGCAACTCGGCGCGTTCATGATCGGATAGCTCAGGTTGGTTCGAATCGTCACCGGATGCATCTTCTGTTGCGTCTGCCGGAACGGACAACGGCACGACTTGCAAGCCTGCCTCGCGAGCCGTGCGGCCCGCCCGCATACGGCAGATGCGGCAGATCACCGGATTGCCGAAGAAGTTTGCCGCGCACGTTCCTCGCGACGCATCACAATACGTCACGGTGACCTCGTGCCCCTGGTCTTCTAATTCCTTCGCTCTAGCGATCCCAATCAGGAGATGCTTTCGCCAAACAGAATAAGCAAGATGCAGAATCACCGGTTCCGAATTCGGATCGGAATCGGATAGGGATTCAGCTGCACTCTGATGATCTGACACGATGGACCTCGCCTGCTCCCGAAGCTTATCGTTTTTCCATCAGGAACCAGGTCAGGTCATCTTGCGGGAATCGGTCGCGTCGATAGACGAACCCATAATCCACCAGCTGCAAGTCATCGAACTGGTCCAGCATCTCTCCAGCAAAGTCACGCTTGAACAACTTGCCCGAGTGACCTCGATAGTTCAGTTCAACTGGCGTTGGATTGTAGTACTCAATCACGCAAACGTACTTGGATCCAGCTTGGTACAGTCGGTCATACACGGCTTGCAATTGTGACGGATCGATGTGAATCAACACGCCTTTAATGAACGCTAGATCGCACTTCGGAGGTGTGCACGTAAGGATCGAATCCTCAACCACGTTGACGAAACCCGAATCACGAAGCTTCGAAGCTGCTTTGTGATTGATCTCGATCGCGTGATAGTCCGCGTCCGGCAAGAGACGCCGGATGGCGTGCAAGTTCATGCCGATGTTCGAACCGAATTCAACCACACTGCTGACGGTACTTGTGCGACGAAGTACGTCGGCGAATAGAGCCGTGTTGGAGACCAGCAGCTGCTCCGCAGCGTTTCGGTCGATATAGCCATCGCCGAATTCACCGGCCCAAAAGTTTTCTTGTTCGGTGTGAAAAGTGCGATCGGTGATCATGTTCACATCCTTGTGATGAGACCAACATCCTTGCAAACGATCCGTCCAATCAACTCAGACCTGCATCTCGCTGCCGCGCACTTCGCGTGGATCGTTCGAGGGAGAGTAGCGAATGCCCAAAACCATCGCCATAGACAAAACTGACCTGTCATCTCCACTGCGAAATATCTATCGTTTTTGAGCGATATGGCACCTGCCCATTACCTATCATTTTCCGGATTCTCCCCCGCACATCGATGATTCCGTCATGTCAGCCGCTCCTCTTCTGATACGGGCCGATGCTTCCGCATCATTGGGGACAGGCCATGTCATGCGGATGATCGCTTTGGCACAAGCGTGGCAATTGCGAGGCGGGATGGCCCATTTGGCATCGATGGAGCTCCCTGAGAGGCTTCGCGAACGACTCGCCGATGAGGGAATCGCCTCGCATTCCATCGATGCGGATACACAAGGTTCCAAACACGACGCCGCAGCCACAGCCTCACTCGCGACTGATTTGCTTGCAAATAGAGTCATCGCGGATGGGTATCGTTTTGGAGCCGATTATCAACAGGCCGTCCAGACGGCGGACCGACGTTTGGCCGTCGTCACGGACTACGACTATTGCTCAGGTTGGAAGTGCGACTGGGTCGTCAATCAAAACCCGCACGCCGTCGATGAAAACTACGAAGGGATCGAGAGTAAGAATCGGCGATTGCTAGGCACTCGATTCGCGCTGTTGCGACGAGAGTTTTTGGATGCTGATGTTCATCCCGCCGACATTCGTTCTGGCAAAGCAGGAACCGGTCCGCGACTCTTGATCACCCTAGGCGGGAGCGACCCGGACAACCTGACGGGACGCCTGCTCCGGGTGTTGGAGCATCCGTCTGATGTGACCGAACGCCTGGAAGTACGTTTGTTGGTCGGCGCTGCCAATCCGCATGGCACCGATCTGCAGGAACTCGCGCAGCGATCGCGTCACCGCATTGAACTCCTTACGAACGTCACGGACATGCCGGCGCAATACGCATGGGCTGACGGGCTGATCGGTGCGGGTGGCAGTTCGTGTTGGGAATGGATGTATGCGGGTTTAGCCGCAGCGATTCTCGTCATCGCGGACAACCAGCAACCGATCTATGACCACCTCGTTGAACAACAGATCGCGGTAGGGCTCGGGCAATCAAAACACTGGAATGATCGCCGAATCCAAACGAAGCTGTCGCACTTTCTCGAAACGCTGTCGACACGGGCACGCGAGCCGGGTCGTTTTCGAAACCGGGTCGATGGTTTTGGCGCCGCACGTGTTGCCGCCGCGTTGGATTCGGGCGTTTGGCTACGGCCAGCACTAGATTCTGATGTTCGCCAGTACTTTGATTGGGCAAACGATCCAATCGTTCGCCGTCAGTCACTCACCACGGAAACGATCAATTGGTCGGCCCACTGTGACTGGTTTGAGGGGCAACTACGAAGCGCCGACGCGCGACTGTACGTTGCGATATCGGATGATCGTCCGGTCGGTCAAATCCGTTTCAACCGAGACACCGATGGTCAATGGGTTGTCAGTTTTTCGGTCGCTGAGGAAGCTCGCGGAAAAGGAATTGGCAAACA
This sequence comes from Planctomycetota bacterium, assembly GCA_039179795.1. GTDB lineage: Bacteria > Planctomycetota > Planctomycetia > Pirellulales > Pirellulaceae > Rubripirellula. The sequence goes on from JBCDEM010000008.1 coordinate 48,007, forward strand.
GTTGTTAGTGCTGGGGACATCGCACATGCGAGCGGCAACCAACCCTTCGTTCTTGGCGACGGTGCGTCGTGAGAACATCGCCTCGGCGAACTGCTTCCTTCGCTTAGGTTGGAGCAGCATCACGCCACCGAATGACCAAGTGATGCTGTTTCGACAAACTCTACCGCAATGAGGTCCATCGGAATCCTGATTGCTGGTGACTGCAATCGTGCATCTGCTGGACGAAGCAGATGTTGTGTTGACACTCATTGCCAGACGCTAAACGAACATATCCCAGTCCGTCGGTTCACCGCGTTTCAAGTCTCGACTCGCCGTTCGACCGCAAACACTCTCCCAACATCCGGGAGCCAGACCATGTCCCGGGCGCAGAATACGCATTTGCGAAGGGCGGAGTACCGTTCCCCGTGCGACATCTTCCGTAATGAAGATGGAGCGACGAAACACTAAGGATTTCTTTTGCGCGCCGGTGGGTCCGTACTGAACACTGCCGAGTGCCTGCCAAGCGCGTTCGGTTTCAATGACGAGTGAACGCAGTTCTTCGGGTTCAAGTGAGAAGGCGGCGTCGACACCGCCTTCGGCTCGACTCAGCGTGAAATGCTTTTCGATCACGGTTGCACCCAATGCGGTGGACGCAACCGCCGCACCGATCCCACCGGTGTGGTCGGACAAACCAACTTGCGTATGAAAACAATCACGAAGATGGGGGATCGTCAACAGATTCGTTGATTCGGGTGTGGCAGGATACGAGCTGGTGCATTTGAGCAACACCAGGTCTTCGCAACCGCCATCGCGAGCTGTATCAACGGCCTGGTGAATTTCCGCGAGCGTCGCCATTCCCGTTGACATGATGAGAGGCTTACCCGTCGCTGCCGCTTTGCGGATCAACGGCAGGTCGGTCAACTCGAACGACGCGATTTTGTAAGCGGGTGCGTCGAGTGATTCCAGGAAATCAACCGCTGTGTGATCAAAGGGCGAACTAAACGCGACGATACCACGGTCCGTGGCATGCTGAAAAATCTGCGCATGCCAATCCCATGGAGTGTGTGCTTCTTGGTAAAGGTCATGCAACCTGCGTCCGTTCCACAGACTGTTCGGATCCGTGATTTTGAACTCGGCGCGATCGACATCCAGAGTCATCGTATCTGCTGTATACGTTTGCAGCTTGATCGCGTGTGCTCCCGCATCGGCGGCCGCGTCAACGATTGACAATGCGCGTTCGAGCGATTGATTGTGATTGCCCGACATCTCAGCGATTACAAACGGAGGTTGATCCGGACCAATGGACCGAGTCCCGATGCAAATCGAATCACTCATCATGCAGCTCTCAAATTTTTCTGTTGGACGTGAGCGTTGATTTGGCATAGCTCTGGACACTGCTTCAACAACGCCAGGACTTGATCGGTCGTGATCATTTGTTCTGGATCAAAATGTCGAAACAATGCTTCGAAGAACTGCTGATCAGCCGGCTCGTCCAATGTCCAACGCAGGGCCGAGTGATCCAGCGCCTGCACGATGTTGTCGAGATGGAAACGGCTGGGATGCAAGTAGAAAAATGGCGTGACGTGTTCACGCTCGTGGTTTTCTGTTGCTTCCCGGTTAGCGATTTCCAATCCATCACGATGAAAGATCTCCACATCCAATCCATGGGCAAAAGTCCTCGGATGCGTGTTGGACAGATAATCGACCGGACGTCTCGAGGATTGTTTCTGGTGAAAGCGTGCGATCATTCGGTCGATCAATGCGGGATCGACGAGCGGGCAGTCGGAGGTAATTCGGATAATGGTCGTTGCATTGGTTGCGACGGCAGCGAGATGGTACCGTGATAAAACATCCTGTTCGCTGCCACGGACCGAACGGACGCCACAACGTTTGGCTTCGTCGACAATGGCATCATCGGCGGGTTGATCAGTCGTAGCGACAACGACCTCATTGACGAGGTGGCACCAACGCAAACGCGATAACACGCGCCCAAGTACGGTTTGGCCGCCCAAAGTCATCAAGACTTTATGCGGTAAGCGAGTGGATCCGACACGGGCTTGAACGATCACCACCGTTTTCACTTTGATCCCTCTTTCTTGATTGCGTCATCCGCTCGACATCGCCGGCTACGCTGCCCGCTGTTGTGTCCAGAAATCCGGTTGCATCACCTGTTGGACCGCTTGGATGACTTTCTGGATTTCCCTTTCGGAAAGTGAAGAGAACATCGGGATGCTCAGCGCAGCGTTATAGTGCGCGCATCCTCCCGGAAACTGTCCCTCAAGCAAGTCATAGCGATCTTGATAGAACGGCTGAAGGGCAACCGGGTAATAATGCACTTGCGTTCCGACACCAAGTTGCTGCAATTCGGACATGACATCTGCACGGGTTCGACCGAATGCCTCAAAGTCAATGTGCATACAAAAGAGATGCCATGCCGACGTTTGAAGATGATCCCGCGAAGGCAACTTCAAATGGTCGATGCCGGCGAGTTGCTCCCAATAGGTTGCTGCAATCTGACGACGCTGGGCAACGAATGAATCGAGACGTTTTAACTGAGAACCTGCCAGGGCACAGGAAGCTTCCGGGATTCGGTAATTGAATCCAGGCCGGTGCATTTCGTAATACCAAGGGCCTTCGTCTGGCCTCCGCAGTTCGGCTTGATCCTTTGTCATACCGTGACACCGAAACAACTCGAGCCGTTGTTTCAGCCGTTCACAGTCAGTCATCACAGCGCCACCTTCACCGGCGGCGATATGTTTGACCGGATGGAAACTAAACGTCACCATCGAAGCGTACTGCGAGCACCCAACGGGTGAACCATCTTGATAGGAGCCACCAATCGCGTGACTGGCGTCTTCGATCAAAGTGGCGTTTGGCGAAAGCTTGTTCAAGCAATCGACAATGCCCTGCATATCACATGCCTGACCTGCAAAATGCACAGGCACAACAGCGGAAACAGATGAATCGAGGACAGCCGAAAGCGTCTGCGGTGTCATTAGACCGTTGTCCGGATCGACATCACAAAACCGAACGTCGGCTCCCAGATAGACTGCTGCGTTTGCCGTTGCCAGAAACGTGTTGACCGGTACAACGACGACCGATCCTGGACCGATACCCGCCGCCGCATAGGCCATATGCAAGGCCGCTGTTCCCGAGTTGCAGGCGACAGCATGTTTGGCAGCACATCGCTCCGCTAGATCTGACTCAAAGTGCTTGAGTGCGGGTCCCGTCGTCAACCAGTCCGATTGCAATACGGAAATTACCGCATCGATATCTTGCTGCTCGATCGACTGCCGACCGTATGGAATCATCCTTGTCCACTTATTTCGATCTAGAGATTCAGTAGTTCGACAAGCTCAGAAATGCAGTGCGTTGCATGCTTAGGTTCCTTCCGAAGCAACAAACTGAATTCCGTTGAGGTCGTGAAGACTGCGTCGCTACCACGACCATTGAGCCCGAACGCCCCAACGCTTAAGCAACCACTCTCAGTCGATTGGCATCGAAATGAGGCGAACAGTGCTTATCAATCATTTCTCGTAGTTTGGGGATACTCAGCCAATCGTCGTTATTGTCGCTCGAGTAGCAGAAGTTATCCGGGCACTGCTTTCCCTTTGAGACGTACGCAGGTTCCTCACTGCACCAAGGACGTGCGGAAGGTTGGACGATGTAGTGATCGTCAAATTCGAGCGTCATGCGTGCCTCATCTGGTGGGATCATGCATTCGTGCATCTTTTCACCAGGACGCACACCGATCACATTTGTTTTGCATTCCGGCGCGACGGCCTTTGCGATGTCCATGATCGAAACGCTCGGTATCTTTGGCACAAACAACTCGCCGCCGACCATGCGTTCGAACGAGTTCAGCACGAACTCCACACCCTGTTCCAGAGTGATGATGAAACGGGTCATGTCTGGACTGGTGATCGGCAACAAACCTTCTTTTCGTTTCTTTTGAAAGAAGGGCACAACACTGCCGTTGGATCCAAGCACATTCCCGTAGCGGACCGCACAGAAACGAGTTCCATTTGTTCCCGAGAGCGAGTTGGCTGCTGCAAACAGTTTGTCACTGCAGAGCTTGGTTGCTCCATAGAGGTTCACGGGTGCCGCAGCCTTGTCAGTCGACAACGCGACCAACTGTTTGACGCCCGTATCGATGCAGGCATCAATCAGATTCTCTGCACCACCGATATTCGTGTTGATGCATTCCTGCGGGTTGTACTCCGCAATGTCGACGTGCTTCATTGCCGCGGCATGAATGACGTAATCGATCCCCTGCAACGCTCGCTTCAAACGGTCTTTGTCGCGAACATCACCGACGAAGAACCTCAGTTCAGGGAATTGACTCGGCGGAAAATGAGCCCGCGCCATGTCGACATGTTTCTGTTCGTCGCGGCTAAAGATCACCAACCGCTTCGGGGTATGATCACGAAGAAGCATCTCCGTGCATTTCTTGCCGAATGAACCGGTGCCACCGGTAATCAAGACATGGCTTCCTGCAAGTCGCGACATTTGAGTCCTTTCAAAATGCGTTGGGCTGCGGATTTTAACGCACCCTCACAACAGCACCAAGAGCAATGCGTGCTGTGAAACAATCGGCAACGAAACCGAAATGCTAGCGAATCAAGCGTCGCCAGCTTCTCAAGCGGCGTGCCGAAACGGCGAAGCCGGTTTGCAAAACCGTTCGTAATCACTCGCCACCACACCGTCGTGCTTTCGCAGACAAGGGATGCCTCCAATCTTCGGATAGGCTCTCAGGCTCTCTGGGCTGTAAAAGGCATCGCTGTGATCCGTCAGCAAATCGCCGAATCCTGGACAAGCAAGCTGTGGCGTTGCGTCGTCTCGTGAAGAGTCTTTTTCGATGACGACCACAGCAGTCGGATTCTTCGGATTGGCAACATACGGAAATGGTTCATGTTTGATGACGCGCATCCCAAGGTCTTCCGCGTGGCCTGCGAGATTACGACAGTAACCGTGTGATTCCATTCGCTGTTTTTGCTCTGCATTTGCGAACTCGTATCCGGGTTCGAGCAAAACAAGATAGCGGCTGGCCACCCGGTAGAGTTCGGTCAGGATCTGCGACTCTTTTCCGCCGTTTGGTTCGATCGAATGCGACGTATAAACAACGTCGAAACTTGATTGAACGTAGGGAATATGAAAGAGACTGGCAACGGAAAGAAACACTGACGACTGGCCGCGTTGACTCAACCATTCGCGTGCGCGTGCGACCCGTGACCAGGAGATGTCGAAACCATGCACGTGCCGGGGTGTTTGATGGAATTGTTTCATGACGACCGAGAGTGTCGTAGCTTCTCCGACGCCAACCTCCATCAAGCTGGTGCAATCGGTGATGGAATCAATACACTGGGCAATCTCGGCCGCGTAAGCGTGCTTTTGCTTCGCAAAGGCCCAGTCATTCATCAGATCGATGTAACTGCCTGCTTGCAGGTCGTAGGCAACCTCAATGCATGCCTCGACCTCCTCAGAAGACTGACGGTTCTTCAGCAATGACATCAGATTCTCGCCGCGTCTATACGCGGCGACGATCTCACGAGGGTGCATGCTAGGGCGCTCAATTGGGGACACATGCGAAAACCGCGGTATACGTGAACGCAACTCGGAGGGTAAAGCCCAATAAATCGTGCACGATGCGGTCGATATTGACGCCCCCGAATGAATGCCCGAAGCTCTCCGACGCAGTCTCGCAGGTCTTGCCAACCATGGACGGAGGTAACCCGTGTTTTCGACGTTGCAATTTTCCACCGTTTCACAAGATGCACTGAAGCGTTTTCAAGCCTGGAAACGCCTTGTTCGCAAACCGACTCTGGCCGTTCAGAAACAGATGTCGCTGTCCTCGTCTGCCCAACTGCTCACGGTGGGATCTTGTTTTGTCAACGAAATACGGGCCGTTTTGGAACGTTCCGACTTGGTCGTCCACCCACTGATCGATCCCGAGCTCAGTGAGTTGTTTGTCGATGAAGTGAAGAGCAATCCCGCATGGGGGCAGTGGGACGAGCGAGTCCACTATCAATTCTTTACGCCCTTCACGATTCGGCAAGAGATCGAAGTCGCACTGAAGACGCGGGAACAGAACCCCGATGCCGTGCTGAAGCGACGCTTCAAGGGCCGCGATGTCTTCATTGATCCGTACCGACGCAGCGTTTACGCCAAGAGCCACCAAGACGTTCTGACACTGCGAACTCGGATGAATGAGCAGTTGAGAAAGGGACTGGAAGTATCCGAATTGGTTGTGATGACTCTCGGGCTAACCGAAGCGTTTCGCATGCCCCGTTACGATCTATTCGTGTCTGAATACAGCCGAATCATCGGTGACGAAGAGTTGGAATTCGTTAATGGCACGCACGACCAGATTGCGAGTGAATTGGATCAGACGATCGGGTTGATTCGAAGCGTGTTCCCTCAAAAGAAAATTGTGCTAACCGTTTCTCCCATCCCGATCGCACGAACATTCTCGGGCACGGACGCGATCACCGCGACACTGCGCGGCAAGTCGATCCTACGGGCCTCGATCGATACGCTGACACAGCGATACGACAACCTGTACTACTGGCCAAGCTATGAATATGTCATGTTCTCCGAGGGTAGCTTTCGGTCAGATGATCTACGGCACGTACGACCCGAAACGGTCGCCGAGATCACGCAGGCATTTTGCAAAGCCTTTTTCAATCAATCGGTTTCGAGCAAGATCCTCCGCGTCGAAAGCCGTCACGGTTCTTCGCGAAAGCCGATTTCTGGGGCATTTTCAATGCTGCGATCATCGCTTCGGCGCAGTGCCTAACGGCTCAATGATCGCAGGCCTGAGTGTGACGACGCTACTCGCGTCGGTGTCTGCCCGCTCTGCTGGCGTCGTCAGGCTGACTTGCGCAGCCCGACCATGCTCTCGAGGTAGCGACCCATTTGACGAATGCTGGCTTTGACCTTGCGAGCGTTGAATCGATCATTCGCAGCGAGCTTCTTCCTTCTGACAAGGTACCGATCGTGATCATACATCATGAACATGCGCGGATTACGCTGTGCGAATTCCCGGTACTCCTCTGTGAGCCCTTCGAGTGTGAAGCTGAGGCCGGGATTGAAATAAAGGCTGCAGCAATACTCCAGTTGCAGCATCAAGCGATGCCCTTCCACGACGGGTGTCCCTTTGTGGAAACCGCTCGTGTCTTCTAGCACGACCGTGCCCTTGTCACCTTGAATCGTCAGAAAACGATCGCTTTCATATTGGCCTTCAAGATAACCATCTTCCACACGTTGCATCATGCGATAACCTTCGGGCGCATACTGCTCATAATCGCGTGCAGAGCCGCGAATAAAGGAATGCGGCCCGTTCCGTTCGTCGACATCGTTCAAGTAAACAAAGACTTTAACGAAACGTACGAAATCCTTGTCCTGGTGGTAGAGCTGTGCATCAGATTTCATCGAACGCTGATCCGTGCGATGATTGATCGTCCACCAACAGTTAGCTTGGTCGTGAATGGGAACACAGCCGAGATAATCTTGTACGAGGTTGAGGATTGTCGGATCGCTGGCGAATTGTTGCACTTCGGGGATGTTTAAAACATCTTGCTGATCAACGATCCAGGAGGTATTCCCTCGAATGGTGTCAATGGTGTCCGAACGATAGCCATTCACGCGATCGCCTGTCGCTTTGACGCGAAATGACAAGTCTGACAGGGATTCGATGATGCGATCACAAACCGCCAAATCTAGTTTTTGTGGCAGAACGCAGACACCGTCCTGTGACAGCGTTTGACTGACTTCACGCTCCGCGTCGGCGTTGATCGGAAACAGTGTACGCTCGCTTTCGAAACGTTGCGTCGGGTACGCGGCTGCCAAGATCTTGCAAGCTTGATCAGCGACCTGAAAATTGAACCGTTGTTTGTTATGACCGGTCTGCTTTTGATGACGGTCTTCGAAGAACGATTGGCTCTTCTCCGCACGCAATAACTCGCAAATCACTTCCGCATCATCGATCGGACCCTTCATTACCTGATGAAGCCGCTCCATTGCCTGATCGCGTTCGGAATCATCGAAGAACGAAACAAGCTCCGCAAAGAGCTGCTCGATGGATTGAGTGTCGGACATTTGTCTTGCTCGTAGGTTTGTGATGAGCACGCGCGGGCGGCTCGATACGAAGGGATGACGGGATAAAGCTCAGTCGGGAAGAAGCCGTTCCTCCCTACAGCGAATTTCTGACTGCCAAACGCATGAGCTGTTCGTTGTGCAGCGTATCGGAGTAGACGCCAGAACAACCGGCCGCGATGACTGCCGGCACCTGATCGACGTCGTTGATCGTGTGAACGTAAACCGGAATCCCGAGTTCTCTCACTCGACGAGCGATGTCGGAATCCTGGACGCGGCGAAGCGGAACCGTCAAAGCAAACAAGTCGTGCGATGCCGCAAAATCAACGACTTGGTCCGTCGGCGCGTCAGCCAAACAGCGATAAAGCGTCAACACGATGTGGCGGTACCCTTGTGACTTTGCCAGCTTGTAGTCTTTCATTTGATAGATCTGCGGAATGAAACGCGGAACAAGGCCTGGGCGCTCCATGCGAACCTTGGCAAAGAACTCCAAGCTGCGTTTCTTACAGTCCGTCACCACGAACACGTCCGGATGTTGATCCATCCAGGCGTAGATCATTTGCAGCGACGCATGTTCATCCGGTGACTCTGCTAGGTACGCGTCAAGTGTTGGAACGGTCTTGACCGACTTCCAATCATGCTTGACGACGATCTCGTTGTCAGACGTCCAAGAAAAATCGAGTTCAACGAGTCGATGTCCGTTTTGGTAGCTGTAATCCAAACGGCGGATTGGACCCGCTTGAGCATCATCGGGAACGCTTCCACCACGATGGGCAACGACTGCCATCGGCATCGGGGCCATCGCCTCGGTTGAGCTGTACAGATAATCGTTCGCTTCGGCTGAATAGTAATTCCATTCCGCCGGATTGGGTGACTTTGACATCCACTTGATTTGCATCGCCAGCACAACGACCGTTGCAATCAAGCCGTAGTTCATTGCGGTACCAAGGCGTTCACGCGGCGTCTTGCCGACGAAAAAATTGAGCCAGGAAGCCATGATGTTCGAACGACCTTAAGAAAGTAAGTGAGGCAATCGCCGTAAGTGAATCCAATGGAATCGAATGGGTGCTACTACTGGCGGTCGGGCTCGCTGGCGATCCGAATCTCAGGATTGCCGTGCGATGCGTTTTCAAAACTGTTTCGCAAGTAAGTCACGAGATCCAATTGATGGAGGTCTTCCTCAAATGTCCGTTGACTTTGCTCGATCGCAGCGACTTGACCGCCTGACTTCCAACAGAAGATCCAAGGCACACGCTCCCCGGGCGGATCCGATTCTGAATGTTTCGATACACCCGACTCGTGATCTCCGTAAATCACCAGCAATGTGTTGTCAGGAATCGATTCGAAATAGCGTTCCAACGCTTCATCAACGAAACGCATACTGTTCATGTACGCCTGTTCGATATCGGCCGGGCGACGGAATAACGTCGACTTCTCCTCAGGAACACGATTGAAGGGACCGTGAGACGTAATCGTGATCACGAAATGGAACGTCGGGTCGGTTGCTTGGTTCAACAACTCCGCTGAGAACTGCAACAACTCGTCATCTTGAGCAAAGTCCACCCCGAGCGGTTTCAACTCCTCAGAGAAATACAAATCGGTGAACTGCATTCGCTCATACGCCCGACGACGATGAAAAAAGGCACCGGTGTTTCCGTGGATCGCTGCGGTTTGAAATCCTTTTTCGCGTGCCAAGGCGGGAAGTGATCGTTCGTAAGGAAATCCTGGCACTTGAAAAGGTGTTAACTTTCCGTTGGGCTGACTCGTCATCAACAGCGAAAAGTCCGCGTCAGCCGAACACGTTTCGTGAAAGGGTTCCACTCGGTACGTGGGGCACTTTGTTTGTAGTGACTGTAAGAACGGCATCACGGGTTGACCGTCGACGTCGGTCGACAAAACCGCGTAGTCAAGACTTTCCACTTGAACGACGGTCACGTGTCGTGGAATTTGCAGCAGTGCGGTCTGCTCGGTTAAGCGATCGCTCTTCCGTTCCGCTTTTTGAAGTGCATCGGCGAGAATCGCGTCCGGGTCATTCGTCAGAATCTCGGCAGCCCACGCGACTGAGTAACCGTAAATGTATTGGGGTGTCCCCATGTTGATGCGTTCGATCGGCTTATGTGTCACCAAGCCAAACGCGGCAACGAAGTAGAGACAAACCGACGTGAATCCAAACCGACGCCATCCACCGGGAAACTCCGGAACGTGTTCGATGGATTGACGAAGCTTGACCTTGAATGCGACGGCGAGGATCAACAAAACCACCGCTGTCCAAGGAATCAATGCCCAACCGTAGTCGGCAACCGAGAGTCCTTCACGCCATTGATAGCGAAGCGTCAGCGAAGATAGCGGTGTCTTGAAATACGCTGCGTACGCAATCAAAACCGATGAGAGGATTCCGCTGAGAACGAATGTCGCATACAGCCACGTTCGATTCAAAAAACAGATTAACGAAGCGCTCGCCGCCAAATTAATCACCATGCGGCGCGAAGCATCTTTCAGGCTCCGCAACTCATTCACTCCCTCGCCGGGCGAAGTGGTGATCACTTGAACAACGGAGGCTTCGACCGCCCAAAAAACAACAAGTCCGATCACCCAAGTCGATGGTCGGCTGAGCCACTGGCGAACGGAAAAACGACGGATTGGTTTGGAAGCTTCCGAGCGATCCAAAGTAGGTTCCTTCCTGGATGCTATGAACCGATACATCTCAGATGCGTCTGTTGGCATGCTGGATCGGCGTGTATTGGCATGCTGAGCATACGCCTAGGGAAATCCTACGTGAGACGCTGAAAATGACTCAAGATCATTCACCGCCAGCTACTGCTGGCATGTTGGGTTCGCCTTGTTTGCGATCAGGCTTTTCCGTACAAGCAAACTACTGTTCGCGGCGGCGCTCATGGACGGAATGATGCGTTTCGATCCGTCGCGGAATCTGACAAGGATCGACCCGCTCCACCATGAAGACTACCTTCGATTCCACACACACCGTCGCTCACGTTGGGCTGCACAAGACGGGAACTTCCGCATTACAGCGATTCCTGAAGGCGACCCATAGCGATTACTTCTTCGCAAATAACTGCGAATTCATTGAATTGGTTCGTGCCACGGCGTCCGGGCAGCATCTCCTACTCAGTGATGAGAGTCTGTCGGGGATTCCCTATCACGTCGATGAACGGAACACACTGGATCGATTCCGCGACGGGATTCGTGCCACCCATCGTGTCTTCCAGCCGAGCCAGTACATCCTTGGACTGAGGGAGCATACTGGGTTTATCGAGAGCTGCTATCGACAATATCTTGCCGAGGGAGGCCTGCTCGATTTTGAGGAATTCTTCACCGGGGATCCCACCGGCGTCATGGACCTCACCGAGACGGGGTGGCGAGACCGCATTCTGTTTTTGCAACAGTTGGTAGGCGAGGCGAACGTGTTCGTTTACCTGCAGGAAGATTTAGCGCGAGACTTCGATCGCGTCAAATCTGGGTTGGAAGCATTTTTGGACACGCGATTCAGCGGCCGCTCAAATCTGCCCAAACGGAATATCGGCGTCGGAGTGCGAACGGCCAAGATATTGCAGACGTGCAACCGCATCGACGAACATCTTGAGCGTCTCAAACTGCCCAAGCTGCGTGGGCAATTCACCAAAATGTTAGGAATGAGCTCGCCCCAGATTTGCCGCAAGTGGCTCTCATGGATTCCGCAATCGCGACGCTTCTTCTCGGCCGAACGGGCAGAGGCGCTCAAGGAACAGTTTGCAGCCGATTGGCAATTCGCGAAAGACTCGCGAACGTACACCAATCAAATTCGCCAAGCACCACGTGATGCGGCCTAACAAAAACTGCATTCCGAACACTGAATTCGCAAACAAGCCAGTCGTTGGCTAGCCTTCGACTTCGATGCCCATGCTGCGGGCGGTGCCCTCAATCATGCGAACGGCTTGATCGATGCTTCGCGCGTTCAAGTCAGCCATTTTCTTTTCGGCGATTTCCGCACACTGTGCCCGAGTGACCTTCGCAACTTTGTCCTTGTTGGGAACACCACTGCCTTTGGCGATGCCAGCTGCCTGCTTCAACATCGAAGCGGCCGGAGGACTTTTGGTGATGAAGTCAAAGCTGCGGTCGTTGTAGACCGTCACGATGACCGGGATTGGAGTTCCGTTGTACTCTTTGGTGCGATCGTTGAACGCCTGCACGAATTGCCCAAGGTTGACACCAAACTTACCCAGGGAGGTACCGACCGGAGGCGCCGGTGTTGCTTGTCCACCAGGAACTTGAAACTTTGCTTGACCGGTTACTTGCTTAGCCATGATTTCGTTATCAGTTGTCGGTTTTCAGTTGTCAGGTTTTTGCGATCGTCAGTTGGCAGTCGTTGATGGAGCCAAAGAACTGACAATTCGTTCTAAAGCGGCTCGATTTGCCAGTGATCCAGTTCCATTGGGACACTGCGTCCGAAGATGTTGATGATCACGGTGACGCGACCGTTGGCTTCGTCGACGGCATCGACCTCGCCTTCCTGGTTCTCGAAGTTGCCTTCTTTCACGCGAACACGATCGCCCACTTTGAATGGGATGCCGATCTTGACGGGTGCTTCCTCTTGCTCGTCCTCTTGAGGTCGCGTGATAAATCGCTCGATATCGGATGGCTCCATCGGCATGGGCTTCCCCGCCGCACCGGTGAAGTCACTAATGCCATTCGTCTCTCGAACGAGGAACCAAGTGTCATCGTTGATGATCATCTTGACCATGATGTATCCAGGCAGCAGTTTCCGTTTGCTGATCCTTCGCTTTCCATCGCGGGTGAACGTTGCAACATCCTCGGTCGGAACGACGATGTCTTCGAAGAACTCCTCCATGCCTTCCATCTTGACGCGTTTCCTCAGAGCGTCGGCGATGGAATCCTCTCGGTTGAAGGCAACCTTCAGGATGTACCAATCCATGACACCACCTTCATCGGCGGCGGCTTCTTCGATGGGTGGCTTTGCTGCAGGCGGTGCGGGGGGCGGAGGTGCCGGTGCTTCGGCGGTCTCCTCGACATCCCCTTCCTCGGCGTCCGACACTTCACCCACGACATCCGTTGCATCGTCTACCGATGAGTCGGCGCTGGCAGACTCATCCAATTCGGAAGCATCGGTAGCTTCGGCGGATGTCTCGACAGATTCGGGGGCTTCGCTCACCTGATCAGTCGTCAGCTCAGGCGTATCGTCGGAGGTTTCAGGTTGATTCACGTTCGTTACCGCCTAGCTGGTTACACCGATCAGACCAAAGAACGATTGCCAAATGATGTCGAAGGTAAACAGGGCAATCGCCAAGAAAAAGATGGTGAAAATCACGACGATCGAAGCACGAACGAGTTCATCCTTGCTGGGCCATGTGACCTTATTCATTTCGGCTTCGACGGCGATCAGGAAATCGGCGAATTTCGCCCAGTTGACCACTCGGAAACCAAACCAAGCCCCTGCTGCCAACAGCACCGCGGGGATAGCGGACAACCAAGCTTCGGACCCACGCAGGGTGGAATAAAGGGACCAGCAGCCAAGGCCAATCACGATCCAGATGGCCAAACAGGTCAATTGGCGGACAATTCTTCCCTGATTCGGCTTGTAAACCGAAGCGTGAAGAAGCTCGCTCATTAACGGAGTGGTACTGCTTCCGGCAATGTCTCGGGACACCGGTCTGCTCCTGCAAAAGGACTTAATTCAATTTTGGGTCGTTCATCCATGACGACCGTTGTACGGATCATCCCCGAAATCAACGGAGAAGACAAAGGCTATTTCTATGGTTCGGAGAAACGGACGTCTCCTTGGCCAATCGAGCAGGGGCGGAGGGACTTGAACCCGCAACCGCTGGTTTTGGAAACCAGTGCTCTGCCAATTGAGCTACACCCCTGGGTGCCGCCGTCGTAGACGATCGGTGGCTTCCGCTTGGGACCCCTGATCGTACCGGAAATCCCTTAAAAAACCAATGACCAACGAAGACTGGGCTTCGCTGGTCATTGGCGTGAATCGATGGGTCCAGGCCTTATTCGATGATCTTGGTGACCACGCCGGAACCGACGGTACGACCGCCTTCACGGATGGCGAATCGAACACCGTCATCCATGGCGATCGGCTTGTGAAGCTCGACGGTGACCTTCACATTGTCACCTGGCATGCACATTTCGGCACCAACCAAGTTTGCGGTCCCGGTCACGTCGGTGGTTCGGAAGTAGAACTGTGGACGATATCCGCTGAAGAATGGCGTGTGACGGCCACCCTCATCCTTGCTCAAGCAGTAAACCTCTGCTTCGAACTTGGTGTGAGGGGTGATACTGCCTGGCTTCGCCAGAACTTGACCACGCTGAATATCCTCACGCTTCACGCCACGGAGCAAACAACCGACGTTGTCTCCTGCTCGCCCCTCGCCAAGTTCCTTCCGGAACATTTCGACGCCGGTGCAGGTCGTCTTGGTGGATTCGGCGGAAAGACCGACGATTTCGACTTCTTCGCCGACTTTGACCACACCACGCTCGACACGACCGGTCGCAACCGTACCACGACCTTCAATCGAGAAGACGTCCTCGATCGCCATCAAGAATGGCTTGTCGTCCTCACGAACAGGCTCTGGGATGTACTCGTCCAGCGCGTCCATCAGCTCGCTGATGCACTTGCTGGCATCGGGATCGGCAGGGCTGTTGTACGCAGGCAGAGCCGAACCACGGATAACGGGCACGTCATCGCCAGGGAAGTCGTACTTGCTCAGCAGTTCGCGACACTCGAGTTCGACCAGCTCCAACAACTCTTCGTCGTCGACCAGGTCGCACTTGTTCAAGAACACCACGATGTAAGGCACGCCAACCTGACGACCCAACAACACGTGTTCTTTGGTTTGAGGCATTGGCCCGTCCGCTGCCGAGACGACCAAGATCGCACCGTCCATTTGGGCGGCACCGGTGATCATGTTCTTAATAAAGTCAGCGTGGCCTGGGCAGTCGATGTGGGCGTAGTGACGATTGTCCGACTCGTACTCCACGTGAGCCACAGCGATCGTCACGGTCTTGGTATCGTCACGAACGGTACCACCCTTGGCGATGTCCGAATAACCCTTTGCCTCGGCCAGGCCTTTGGCAGCCTGGACAGCTAGGATCGCTCCGGTCGTGGTGGTTTTTCCGTGGTCAATGTGTCCGATCGTCCCAACGTTGACGTGGGGTTTGGTCCGTTCAAAAGTTGCCTTAGCCATTTCTCATTCACCTGCAACCGACCGTGCCATTACCGAATCCGAGATACGCTCCGACTCGGCCCGGAAAGATAACGACCGCGTTCACACCCACGGTTTGCTCGCTACCCACCAGCCGCACTGGTCTAGTTCGTTCAACAAATATCGAAACGAATTGAAAATCCGCGATTCCACTGTGGAATGCGGCGAAAATACGTGATTTTGCCCGCCACCGAACGGGATGCCCCGTGGCGTTGCTTATTGCGGCCCTAAGTTGTTGCGGAATCTGCCCAACCTTGCAATCACAGGTTGGAAAAAAAGCTACCGAAACCGTCGACTCAGAGCTGCTGATGGGACTTGAACCCATGACCTCTTCCTTACCAAGGAAGTGCTCTACCACTGAGCTACAGCAGCTGGCCAAATGAAAAGAGCGGGTGAAGGGAATCGAACCCTCGTATTCAGCTTGGAAGGCTGCTGCTCTACCATTGAGCTACACCCGCTTAGAAGTTCGAAGTTCGAAGGGTGAAGTTTGACATCACAATTCCTTCGTTTCAAACTTCACCCTTCGAACTTTCAACTTCTTTAGTGGGGGCTACAGGATTCGAACCTGTGAAGGCTAAGCCAACGGATTTACAGTCCGCCCCCTTTAACCACTCGGGCAAACCCCCATTTGTTCCGTTATTGTTTCGGTATTAATTCGGCAGTTGTTTCGGCAATCTCCCCCGAAAGGTTACGACTGGGCAACGAATGACTCTCTCTACCGCCACGATTTTTGCATCTTGGCTGGAAAAGAGCCAGCGGAGGGATTCGAACCCACGACCGGCTGATTACAAATCAGCTGCTCTGCCAACTGAGCTACGCTGGCTTACCGGCGGCCACGGCCATTGACGAATCGTCAACGCTGACCCTCGGAAGGGCAGAGTTTAGTGATCCACCCACGTCAGACAAGACGGAATTGGCAAATTTCGGTTCGCGGGTCTCTGTGGCTCACCCGGCTATCGGCCAGTTCACGTGAGGGCGCGAATGGCAGCGATGAAGTCACGCATTGATTGAAAGCGGTCTGCGGGCCGTTTTTGTATCGCTTTCATTACCACGGCGTCGGCACCGGACGGAATATCTCGCTCGGGCGAACGAACACTTGGCGGCTCTGGGTCGCGCAATTTGATGTTCTGGAAAGTCTCATCAATCGTGCGACCTCGAAACGGCTCTCGAATCGCTAGCAGCTCGTACAAACAGACTCCTGCGGAAAAAATATCGCTGCGTTCATCGATACCACGATTTCCATCGACCTGTTCGGGTGACATGTACAACGGCGTTCCCGGTCGCTGGCCGCCACCGGTGAGTGTCTGCAACTGGGGTGACTCTTTTTCCTCCTGCCGCAGCACACTCATTCGAATCGACTCGGTGTCGTCGGCATGGCCCCAAACTTTGGCAACACCCCAGTCGAGCAAGATGACCTCGCCAAAGTTCCCGACCCAGATGTTTTCCGGTTTGACGTCTCGATGGATGACCCCACGTGCGTGGGCGTAAGCGAGAGCCTGAGACGCATCGACCAAAATGTCCAAACGCCGCTCGACGGGGTAGGCGGCGATGGTCGCCTCATCACCCATCGCGATTCTCTTGAGGACTTCAAAGAAGTTTTCGCCCGAGATCCGCTTCATCACGAAGTAGATCCCCTCATCCGGATCGTTACCAATGTCGTACACCGGCACCGTGTTGGGATGCTGCAACTGGGACGTCACACGCGCTTCACGAAGAAGACGTCTTCGTTCACCACGATCGTTCGCGCAATCAGGCAACAGCGTCTTGATCGCGACCGATCGCCCCGTGATGGGATCTAAACAGGAACGCAGCAATCCGTTTCCGCCGCGATTCATCTCGCGAAAGTTCCTGTACCGCTTCAGCCCACGAGGGATGTCCTGAGGCAAATCAGGATCGGTTCCGCTGAGAAGAATCGGTTCACTTCGCATGGCATCAGTATAAAGCAGACGGTTTGCACGCGGTGAATCGCAAACGCCCAGGTAGGATGCCAAACAGAGCTACAAAAAAACCCGACTCTGACGGGCAGAGTCGGGTTTCGAAAATGTCGTTAAGCCGTAAGAGCGTTACGCAGGCTGCGAGACGTTGGCGCTTTTCACCGTCGTGATGATGGCACTCGCGACCATATAGGGGTCAGCGTTCGAAGCCGGACGTCGGTCTTCCAACCAACCTTTCCAGCCGTGCTCGACGGTGAAGACGGGAATACGAATCGAAGCACCACGGTCGGAAATACCGTAGCTGAACTTGTCGATCGACTGAGTTTCGTGCAGGCCGGTCAGACGCTGATCGTTGTCTGCACCATAAACGTCGATGTGATGCTTGATGCGTGGCTCGAAGGCTTGGCAGATCGCGTCGTACACTTCCTGGCTACCACAGGTGCGGAGCAGGGTGTTGGAGAAGTTGGCGTGCATACCGCTGCCATTCCAGTCACCTTTGACAGGCTTGCAGTGCCAGTTGATGCTCATGCCAAACTTCTCAGCGACGCGTTCCAGCAGGTAGCGAGAGACCCAAATTTGGTCGCCAGCTTCCTTGGAACCTTTCGCGAAGATTTGATACTCCCATTGACCCATCATCACTTCAGCATTGATGCCTTCGACGTTCAGACCAGCTTCCAAGCACAGCTCCAAGTGCTCCTCAACGATCTCACGACCAACTGCTTTGCCGGTCCCGACGCTGCAGTAGTAAGGTCCTTGAGGGCCGGGGTAACCTTCCGCTGGAAATCCGATGGGCTTGTCGGTTTCGGGATCCCAGATCGTGTACTCTTGCTCGAATCCGAACCAGAAGTCGTTGTCGTCATCTTCGATGGTCGAACGACCGTTGCTCTTGTGAGGTGTTCCGTCGTGGTTCAACACTTCGCACATCACCAAGTAACCCGTTCCCAAGCGGCCCGGGTCTTCGCAGACAAAGACAGGCTTGAGCAAGCAGTCGGACGATCCGCCTGGTGCTTGTTCGGTCGAAGATCCGTCGAATCCCCACAGTGGTGCGTCTTCTACCTTCCCGCTGAAATCATCGACGACTTTCGTCTTACTTCGCAGGCTCTGGGTGGGTTGATAGCCGTCTAGCCAGATGTATTCCAACTTGCATTTGGTCATAAAAACGATTCCCCCTAGTGAATCTCAATACGTGCTTTGACCGTGATGACCTCGACCCACTCGGGTCGACCGGTGGATCACTTCACCGCCAATAGTTCAAGTCCTACGCAACTACCTACTGCACCCAGAACTCAGGAACTCAATCTGTTCCCCCCTCCCTGACCGGCCGCTAAACTTTATGGTTTGTTCAGCATCTCTTCCTGAAGGCCGTCTTGACTGAGTCTCAAAATACCTGATTTTTCGTCTCGCGAAAGTGCTTTGCATCTTCGGCGATGACGACGGCGTGCGAGCTCTGGAGGTTGAGCGCCTTAATTCGGTGTAAGGGCTCATTGCGTGCCATTGAAACGGCTCGGCCGGGTGGTTCGAATCGACAACCTCACCAGAATTCACCCGCGTTGTGGAAATCCGAAAATCGCAAGACCAACTGGCAAATCCCAAGCGACGAAGGAATCGATGACCCGAGGGCAATCGATGGCCTCCCGCCGAGAAGGCATGCTGCAAAACCACACTTTGTAAAGATCGACTTCGGCCGAAATGACACCCGTCAGGATTAAATCAAAACGATGAGCTCAAGTGACCCCTTTGATAACGCTGCAACCATGGATTCCGAAGCACCGCCCGTCGCGAAAAAGAGCCGTCGAGGTTGCTTGATTGGCTGCGGCATTGTCAGCGGGATCTTCCTGCTGGTTTGTTGCGGCGGCGGCTACTGGGGATACAAGTTCGTCACCGAACAATTCGGGTTGTTGGTCAAAGACCAAGTCGCAGGCAACCCGGTCATCCAAGAACAGCTCGGTGATGTTGAATCGGTCACCTTCGACTTTCGCGCGACCTCCACCGAAACCCAAAAGGCCAATGAACAGGGTAATCCAGGCGTGCTGGTCTTTAACGTCGAGGGAAGCAAGGCAAACGGACAATTACTCGTCGACCAAGGACCCGGTAACGAGCCTGATTTCGATTCGATGACGCTGGTGACAGAAGACGGAACCAGGATCCCCATCAATGCTGTCGATGAACTGGAAAACGAAATGCTGGAGGATATCGACATGGACGATATCGATCTGCCGGAAATCGACACCGGTGACGTGGATGCACTGGGAGTGGAATCGACCGATAGCGGCACGAACACGGAAAACCCGGAACCAGACACTCCAAATGCCGACGAAAACAACTAAGCCTTGTCACGCTGATAAACAGCAACGACAAACTGAATACACAACCGCTGACCCAATGAGATACCAACGATGAAAGTCGCCACGTTTGAAACGGACAAAGGCACCATCCGCATCGAGTTGTTCGATGACAAAGCTCCCAAGACAGTCGAGAACTTTGAAACGCTCTGTGGCAAAGAGTACTACGACGGACTCATGTTCCATCGCGTGATTGATAACTTCATGATCCAAGGTGGATGTCCGGAGGGAACTGGAACAGGCGGTCCCGGCTATCGATTCGATGACGAATTCCATCCCGAACTTCGACACGATGGACCGGGTGTTCTCTCAATGGCCAATGCCGGCCCCAACACCAACGGGTCCCAATTCTTTATCACTCACTTGGCGACACCTCACCTAGACGATCGCCACAGCGTGTTCGGCAAAGTGCTGGAGGGTCAGGATATCGTCGACGCGATCGAGCAAGGTGACAAAATGGTCACCGTGCGTGTTACGGAAGAGTGAGCGGTTTCAAACGCTTCGTTGGCTTCATCGTGCTCGGTTATCCCGGTCATCCTGCGTGTCCAGTGCTAACAGCGAATTACCAATCGCTAATTGCTAATCGCTAACAGCTAACCTTAAAGGTGCACACGTGCGATCATTGCTGGTGACTTGGATCGCAGGGGCCATCACTGGCACACTCCTGATCGCCATCACTTCTCCGATCTTTGTTCGCAGCTATCAACCGCTGCAAGCAGATTCGATTCGCGGTGTCTGGACGCTCGCCCCGAGTCCTTCCTACCGCTGGAGAAGTGAAGGCTACGCGAACACAACGATCGGACCTCACGGTATGCCCGGCCGAGCTTCGCTAGAAAGCTCGTCGAAGGCAAGCGATCGCATCGCGCTCTGGGGTGATTCGCAAGCAGAAGGAGTCTGCGTTCACGACCCAGATAAGCTGTTTGCTAAATGCGAACAGGCATCCTCCGGATCGATGGCTTTCTTGCCGTTTGCTCGAAGCGGTGAGGATGCGGCCGATTGGGTGACTCAGATCCCCAGCGTTGAAGAGGCTTTTCAAATCGACGCGCACGTCGTCCTCTTGACGGAGCTTTCGGATCTTGCGGCGGCGATTCAAGCGCCCGTTGATCCACCCTCCGAGGCTGACACGGCCGCGGCTCGATCCGCGATTGCTGCCCATGTCCCCGCGTTCATTATTCAGGGCGCCCGTCATCTTCTCTATGAAGCTGACAATACAACGCGTCGCCAGTGGCGTTTTGGATTGGGGCGAGTCGAGTCGTCAAGGATCCCGTCGCGACATCCGCCAGACAATCCGTCGGAATCGAGTCCATCGCTTGATCGAAAGCCATGGCGGGAGGCATTGAACGTCCTACGCCAGAGCTCTGAGCTCCCAGTGATTTTGTTGTATGCACCGCAGCTTCCACAGGTCGTCGATGGGAACCTCATTCGAGAAGATCCAACCGCCGATGAATTCGAGATCGTGCAATCGTTTGCAACCGAACTGGGGATCCACGTGATCGATGCACGCGAAGCGTTAATCGCATCGGCAGATCATGGGCAATGGCCTCATGGATTTCACAACGGGCAATTTGGTGTGGGTCACCTCAATGCACGGGGTAACGATATTCTTGCGCGTTTAACGGTCGATGTGATTCAATCGATCATCGAATAAAGGTCCGCGCCGTTTCATGCTATTCACTCAACTCGAGTTTCCGATCTTTTTGCTGGTCGTGCTGATCGGTGCCTGGTTGTGCCGCCGCAGCGTGACACGGAACGGACTGCTGCTGCTTGCGAGTTACTACTTTTACGCCTACTGGGACTATCGTTTCTGCAGCCTGCTGCTGCTCTCCACGATCGTCGACTTTGTCGTTGCCAAGCGAATCCACCAAACGACATCGTCTACGCATCGACGCGGACTGCTGCTGATCAGTTTGACCGTCAACTTAGGCGTGCTCGGATTTTTCAAGTACTTCAATTTCTTTATTGAGTCCGCGCAGCCACTCTTGGAATCGATCGGCCTGAGTGGTCAGACTCTGCAGATCATTTTGCCAGTAGGCATTTCGTTCTACACGTTTCAAACACTCAGCTATACGATCGATGTGTACCGCGGTGTGCTCAGGCCAGTCGATCGCCCACTCGACTTTGCGCTGTACGTTGCGTTTTTCCCTCAGCTCGTTGCCGGCCCCATCGTTCGAGCGCGCGAGTTATTGCCTCAACTCGCCAGCGTCCCTCGCTGGTCGAATCGACGGTTTTACGGTGGAACGCAGCAGGTTCTTCGCGGTGCGGTGAAGAAAGTTCTGTTGGCCGATCGCTTGGGAGAAGTCGTCGACGTCGTCTTTGCCGGCCCCGATCTGTATTCCGGGTCCACGTTGTGGTTGGCAGCGTTCGCATACGCGGGACAGATCTACTACGACTTTTCGGGTTACAGCGACATCGCGATTGGCTCGGCAAAAATGCTTGGCTATCGGTTCCCCATTAACTTTCGCCACCCTTACCTAGCTCGTAGCCCCGCAGAGTTTTGGCATCGTTGGCACATGACGCTATCCCGTTGGTTACGCGACTACCTCTACATTTCTCTCGGCGGCAATCGCATCCAACCCATCGTTACCTACCGCAACTTAATGATCACGATGACACTTGGTGGTCTTTGGCATGGAGCTGCCTGGACGTTCGTTTTGTGGGGCATTTGGCACGGATTAGCGTTGTCGTTTCAACGCTGGCTTTCCGGCATCACCCGGTACCGCCCACCGGTAGCGATCGGCTGGCTGATCACCGTGATCGTTGTACTGATCGGATGGATCTTGTTTCGAAGCAATCAAGACATCGGAATCGCACAGACTTACTTCATAAGAATGCTAACGTTCGCTTCCGGGATCAATTGGTACCCGCCTCTAGCGATCCTTGCGTTGTCGTGCATGGTTGTCGAACACGCTGCTTGGCGAACACGACTTCGACGCGCCATGCGTTTACCGATGCACGCATGGTATTCGCCGATTGCGACGACGATGATGCTGTGGGCTCTGCTGTTGTATGCACCGCGCGGTTTCCGACCGTTCGTCTACTTCCAGTTTTAGCGGATCGAGGGCGAATGGGTTAAACGCGGAGTTCGCGGTGGCGCAGAGAATTGCGCAAAGTGAAAGATAATAAGAGTGAAAGATATAAGAGTAAGAGATTTAAGGGCAAAAGATCCAAGCGTGACAGACTAAGAGGAAATCTTTTATAGGTGTTTGTCGGCGAAGTCGAGGTACTGGTTCCAGTCGTAGTCGGTCACATTGTGTTTGCCGGTGCGGAGGTGATAGCCCATCGTTCCGGTCTTTATCGCGTTGTCGGGCGCCGGCATCTTTGCCGGTGCTTGATCGCTGCCCATCCCATCGGTACCGAGCAATCGGTAGACCGGGTCGGCCTTAACCATCGATAGAAACTCTCCCTTCGGATCCGCCCAGCGATCTTCTGTTGCGCTGGCGACATAGACTGCGCGTGGTGCAATCAACGCGATCAACTGATGTTGGTCGACGGGACAGGCGGATTCGTTCTCGTTGAACTGCAGATAGTTATCACAGAACCAATGAGGAAACGAGGAATTGATGCGTCCAATCGTTTCGCCGATGGCACGTCGTGACAAAGCGGCGCCGCCGCATCCCGAATTGTTACTGATCACCATTTTGAATCTTGGGTCGCTCGCACCCGCCCACAAAGCAGTCTTGCCCAGCCGTGAGTGGCCAAACACGGCGACCGAAGAACCATCGATTCGTTCATCCGTTTCCAAGTAGTCCAGCGCTCGGCTCAATCCATACGCCCAACCGGCGATGCTGCCCCACCGTTGCTTTGCCGGAATGGACTCTGCCTCGGATTTGAGATGTCCGTGGATGCCGTTTTCGAACCCGTCATCGAAGTCTGGATCAATATCACCGTAGTAGATTGTCACCAGTGCATAACCGCGATCCACAATCATCTCGATCGGCCATCGACTTGCCGCAACACCCCGTGCGGCTTCGGTCGCACGATTCTCAACCACCATTCCTTTCTTTGATCGCATCCAGCTCGCGTTCAAGCTAATCGTTGGATCTGGGTCGACGCTGTGGTTGCCTTGAAAATTCAAAGTCAGGAAAGCAGGGACAGCTCCATCCGCCGATTTGGGTGTGTAGATCAACAAACGCATCGCTGGTGCGTCGGCGGACGAACCAAAGTGAACATCGACTTCCCTTCGTATGGCTTTTCCCTGCACAGCGTTTTCATGGGTGCTGATCAGACGATGCGTCAGTTTGCAAGGTTCCGGTGCTGTTCCGTAAACCTGTGTGGCAAAAAGTTCAAGCAACTCGGGCCGACGCATACGGCTCCAGGTTTTTGCATCCGTTACTTTGTCGCCGTCTTCGGTGATCAATGGGTCGGGAAGCGTGTAGGGTGCAATTTTCGATTCGTCGTAGTTTGCGACAAAATTCTGCGCAAACAGCTGATTTGCGTTAGAAATCCCGAGCCCGATGCTGCCCAGAATAGCAATCAAGTAAAAACGACTCATGATGGGTTTCCTTCACCTGGACGGCAATTCATTCGTGTCTTTGCGCGGCGATCGATTGGCAATTGCGCGAAAGACGCTAAGCGTGTTAGAGATCGTTAGGTAAACAGAGCACGGATCGGATGACCGCCGTCGGTGATTGGAACGGGCCGATCACCGTCATGCAAATACTCTTCTGGATCGATCCCTAACGAATGATGGATCGTTGCATGGAAGTCGGGAATGCTTACCGGTCGTTCAATCACCTGTTTCGATAGTTCGTCCGTCACCCCGTACGCGCCGCAGTGGTTTAAACCACCGCCGGCAAAGACCATCGTGAAGGCGGTCGATTGGTGGCCTCGCCCGCCACCAGCATCGAACCCGGCCGGTCGACCAAATTCCGTCGCGACGACGATCAAAGTGCGATCGAGTTGTTTGCGAGCTTCCAAATCATCGATCATCGCCGACAGCGCTTGATCCAACTGGTCGATCAACACGTGTTGGTTTTGTTGACCCTGATTATGTGTATCCCAGCCTGTGCCATTGACGAAATTCAGGTTATGGGCGACTTCCACAAATCGCACACCGCGTTCCACCAAACGTCGCGCGAGAAGGCATCGCTGACCGAACTCACCACCATAACTTTCGCGCAGTGCGCTGTTCTCGCTTTTCAAATCAAACACGTCCATGAATTGAGGCCCCGCCAATTCACGGCTCGCCAAAAGTGCTTGATCGTATGACTGGACAGACGGCGAAGCGGCTGCTTGTTGGTTTGAATTCAGCGTGTTACGCAACACATCCAACAGTTCATGACGACGTTGCGAACGTGGAGCATCGACGAGCGGCGGTGGACTCAAGCCGGCTGGGCCGGATTCCGTGTCCGTCAGATAGAGATAGCCATCTTTGGCTCCCAAGAAGCCCGGACCTCGAGTGATGTTTGGATAACCAATCAACACGTAAGGCGGCACACCCTTTTCGGATGCGCCCCGTTGATTCGCGACGATGCTGCCGACGGATGGATACCGTATCGTGCCACTGACGGACCTTCCTGTATGCACGCGATTGACCGCTGCGGCATGCTCGTCGATCACGTCATGATGCACGCTTCGCACTGCGGTAACCCGATCCATGCGATCGGCAACTCGATGAAGGTGTTCGCAGACCTGCACGTCGCGAACGCAGGTATCAATTGGATCGTAGTCGCTGCCTGGCTTTCGATTCTTTGGATCACCGCGTCGCTTCGGATCAAACGTATCAATCTGAGCCATGCCACCACCCAGCCAGATAAAGATGCATCGATCGGCTTGACCACCCGGCAATTCACGATTGGCCACACCCACTACTTCGCCGTGACTTACCTGCGATCCAATCGCAAGGGATGCAGCGGACGAGGCGAGGAAGGCGCGCCGGTTGAATGCACTGGATGTCATTGGATGACTCGAATCAATCTCGCTAGGGAAGGAACAAAAACTCGGGCGTATTGAAGAGCGCCCAAACAGCATCCTCCATTCGCAGTCGCCAATTCGTCTGCAAGACACGACTAGGCGACGGACCGAAGCGAAGTCGCTCCGCCTGCCGCATGCGCACCTCGGTCGCCCGAGGATGAAGATGGTTTGCCCAACTGACGTTTGGTTCGCGGACCGGTGTCGTGGCCATTCGAGGCGTTTTCAAGACACGATCCTTGAATCCTGGTTGCAACAACTCGGTAAATCGACTTCGTTCCTTTTCGGTGGGCAGTCGCGTGAGGAAACGCTGGAACAAACGATCGATCAATGCATCAACACTTTTCGCCTCAATGACATCGGACGTTAACTCATCCCCATCGACGATCACCGTCAACTGTGTACTCAGCCGACCATTGGCCAAAATGCCCGGTTGGATCACGTTGGGTTCCGTTTGCCGGTGATTGATTGGCTCTTGCCGAGAACCCGTCCATCCAAAAGCTTCCATGCACTCCGCCACGGCCGCTGCGCGAGGAAGTGACAGCGCCGGCCGATCACGTTCATTCGATAGTGAAGTCAACTGCCAAGCACGGCGTGGCTTACCAAGATTGTTTTGAGCCGTCGGCTTCATTCGCGCTTCAGGATCGAATGTCAATTCATCGCTCTCCATCGAACGCCCTACAGCGGCATGCATCGAATCGACCAGCTGCTCGGCGGTCATGCGACGCAATCGAGGGGAGGCAAACAAACGTTGGGATTCGTCACGTACGACAGGTCGATCCGTTGCTTTCCGCTGATAGGCATTCGATGCCAGGATCAATCGAGCGGTTTTCTTCAAATCAAATCCGGACGCTGCGAATTCTCGCGCCAGGTAGTCCAACAGGTCGGGATGACTGGGATCCACACCTTCCCAATCCTCGACTGGCTCGACGATGCCTTCGCCCAGAAGTTGTTTCCACAAACGATTGACGATCGTTTTGGCAAATTGGCGATTCTCGACGCGAGTGATTTGGTAGGCGAATTGAGATCGGGAATCTTCCGGCAGTTGCGAATCGTCTGTTTCGGAGATGTACTGATCCAGTGACCACTCTGGTGCGATTTGATCACCGGCCGCAATACTGAGAGTGATCAGTGAAGTCGCTCCGATCTCACTGTCAAAAAAAGCCTTCGGGACGCTACTGGAGGCTGGCACCTTCACCGGAGATCGTTGCAACATTGCAGCGAGCGAGAACAAGTCTCTCTGAGTCCAGTCGTGGAACGGTGCATCGTGACAGCGAGCGCACTTCATATTCACTCCCAGGAACGCGCTGGTTGCCACGTGTGCTTTCGCCGCCATCGGAACATCGTTCTCCGCCGCCATTGCAAAGCCCGCTGCTCCCCCAAACAACTGACTGCCGTTCATCTGCAGCAACCCGGTCACCCAGCGATCGACGGCCACATTGTCGCGAAGTTTGTCATACAGGTACCAACGAAAGGGCCCGCTGTTATTCAAACTCGGCTTCAAGACGCTCGCGTTTTCACCCAGGACATCCATCCAGTAGGCCGTCCAGTGGTCGGCCCATCGCGAATCAGCAAGAACACGATCAATCGCCCATTCACGGCGAAGTCGAGGATCATCAGAGGAGTTCTCGAACTCGCGAATCTCTGCTGGTGACGGAACAACGCCAACGCAATCCAGATAGAGCCTCCGAAGGAACTGTGCTTCGGACGTCAACGCAGTCGGTGGTTCCGTGCCACCGACCGTTTCCAACCTCGCATCAATGAAGCGATCTACGACCGATTTGGATGGATCACCTGGGATCTTGATCGGATCCAATTGCTCAACGTATTGCCGAGCCCGTTCGTGC
Organism: Planctomycetota bacterium; assembly: GCA_039179795.1. Classification (GTDB taxonomy): domain Bacteria; phylum Planctomycetota; class Planctomycetia; order Pirellulales; family Pirellulaceae; genus Rubripirellula. Next base: position 75,339 of record JBCDEM010000008.1, read on the forward strand.
CGCTGCTTCCAAACATCATCGTACATCGTTGATGCAAGTCGTCGTTGCCGGTCATCAACGCGTTGAACGGTTGCCTCATGTTTGGTTTCAAAACCTTTCCAATCCTCGTCGGTCAACGAAATGACGCGGTCAAGGCTGAGGATCTGCCACGGCTGATTCTCATCAAGACGAAAAGCAACAATGATTTCACCTGCTTCGTATCGGTAGCCATCCGCGCCGATCATCGTCTCCAAAGCGATCGAAACGGGACCACCTTTGGAGGAATACGTCACGATCTCTTCGCGATGTCCCGCGCGTAACGGACGAAGCCACGGGTCCTGCTCTGTGTAGGGTTCCACGTTGCCATGGCCGCTGGTCGCGCCGAGATGCTTGGGAGTCTCTGCGATGATCTCATCGTTCATCCACAATCGCGACAGTCCGCCGGCTCGCAACATCCACTGAATGTCACCACGCGGTAGCCTCATTTCGGCGATGGCCACCAATAACGAAGGCCCTTTCCAATCTCTTCGTACACCATCGAAATCGTAGGGAACCGGCACGCGTGAAAACGCGAATGTCGATTGCGTGTATTCGACCAGCGGCTCGGGCAAGCGACGCGGCATCGTGGAATGGCTGCCAACATCTTCATAAATGGCCACGCTGACTGAATCGGTCGTCGCCGGACCGGTCGGTGGTTTAGGAGGACGAACGATCGCAACGCGTCGCTTCACGTATTCGGATGCAGGTGTGATGCGACGCGCTACCAAGACGTTATCAATCGCTCCCTGAAACGATGAACCAGACGCTCCGCCCATCGATGAACCAATCCACAGTTCGTCGTTATCCACAACGGGAGCTCGCTTTGTGGCTCCGCCCATGTCCCAGGAACCGTCGAGCGATGTGCCATTTAAGTATCCGCGAATGCTCTCCGGATCGCCGAATCGATAGGTCACGGCAACGTGATGCCACATGCCGTCAGTTTGCAGGCCCGACTGACTGGTCCAACGGTGCCAGTCCGAAGGTGCATCCGCTGCCGCAACACTGCGAAACAAGAAACTCAGCGCGGCCTTGCCACCGACGGAACGAAGTCTCAACGCGTAGTTCTGATTGTCTTGCGGACCGTTGCGATGCGTCCGACCTTTACCCACGATATAGACGTTCTGTCCGTTGCCGATGCCGTCGAGTCGTACCCAGGCCTCAAGAGTGATCGGATCGCCTTGATGAAAGTCGAGTGATCGCGTTCCGGCTTCGTCCGCAATCCGCACGTAGTCGCCAACGCCATCCAGGGACAACGCGGCGTTGGCGTTAGGTAACCCGATGTAATCTTCGCCCGTCGGCCCAACCGGCTTCACCCGAGCATTGCCCATCAACGATTTTGCCGGGAGCGGTGATTCGAAATCCCAATGCCAAACGGAATCGATGTCCGCCGGCTCCGCCTGAACGACGCAGGCGGAAAACGCAATCAGACAACCGAGCAGCAATCGCATGGCACGCGTCTTGTGATCTGACATTTCGGCGACGTTCCGCATGAGAACATGCGTTTGGATCCGCAAAGGAGTCCGCGATCGCGAAACGGAGGGGGCGGGGAAAGGAATCCCCATTATGCGCCAAGCCGAGCCCCTTCGCAAAATCAATCAGTCGATCAGCTCGTGCAAATGAACGAATGCCTTTCCAAGACGTCCACCATAGTTTCCAGCACTAATCCGCATCAGGTTAGGCGTTTTCGCTGCAGCGTGAATCGCCTGCTTGGTCGCTTCTTGAATCGCTTCCAAGCTGCTGCCGTTGAGGATGATCTCCATGATGCTGCCGACACCGTCAGGGACTTTCGATTGGTCGCCCAATTTGTCTTTCAATGTCGGACAGAATTCAGCGTACGTGGCTGCAATCAAAAAGTCATAACTGCTGCCAGCCTTAGATCCGCTCGCGGCGATTCCGCCGGGAAACGTGGTGATCACGCCGGGCGTTTGTTCGACAGCGTCAACCGCACGCTCGGCCGCGTCCAAAGCAACGTCTTCCGCAGCTGCGTAAAACCACAGGTTGCCGCCCATGACACCGTTTTGAAATCCGAAACGGCGTGAAAGAAAAAACTCACCGCCAAGGATTGGAATCACCCAACCGCGTTCATCGAACCGTTCTTCACGAAATTGATGACGATCACCGAACAGCGCCACTTTGCGTCCCAACTTGAAATAGTCTTCCGTATCCAAGCGGTTAAAACACCGCGCGGTCGGGCAGGTCAGAACGTTTTGGCTGATCCTGGCCAACATGACTTTTTCAAGCACACGTTCGCGGTTCTTCACGAAGCGAGGAACATGAAATTGAATGACGGCACCGGGTCGCCCATCTGGCGTCGCGCCACGGCCGGCTTCGTCCGCATCAATCCACTGAGCAACGCCTGCTTCGCAGTCGCACATGATCGTGCTGGACGAATGCCCTGTGACAGCGGCAACACAGTGACGCAACCACCGGTCGTCACGTGCTGTAACGAGAATCTCTCCGTAAATACTGCGAAATCCTTCCGCGTAAGTATCTTCAACCAACTCTTTCAGTGGCAACGTTGTCGCTGTATTCATGCTCCCCGCCATACTCATGCTTTGCGTCCAATCCCGTCATACACTTTCGATTCGGTGACCACCTTATCCATGAAGATGTCATGCGACTGCATCGGAATCTCATCGAACATTTGGCACTCGTACGCCAATGCGATCAGCGGTGTTTCCAGCTTGGCGTTTTCCAGCAATTTGTCGTAATAGCCTTTGCCGTGCCCCGTACGTCCGCCGCGTGCGTCAAACGCGACACCAGGAACAAGAATCAAATCCAAGTCACTGACATCGACGCGTTTCGATTCAACCTCCCTTAAGTCCGCGCGAGGTTCCAATATCTTGTACATGCCGATTTCCATCTCATCCATCGACTCCAAGTGGAACAACTCCAACTCACCGTCGACGCAATAAGGAATCACGATCTTCTTTCCGCTCTCTAAGGCTTGCGGTAGCGCGTGTCGTGTCCGCGCTTCAGCGCGAACATCGACATACCACATCACGCACTGCGCCGACTCGTATTCGGGCAAAGCAATGACGCGCTCGGTGATCTGCTGACTTACTTGATCCTTTTCCGTTTGAGCACGTCGTGCTGCGTGCGCTTGCTCGCGAATTTCGTTCTTGCGTTGAGCAAGTTGTTCAGTGGACATCAACAGGAACCTCGGTCATGAATGGAAAGGGAAGATGAGATGTTCGGGCAAAGCAGACGCCTGGTTTGTGTCCGGAGGGTTCGAACGTAACGAGGCGAAAGCTTCAAAAAAGTCGTGTTCGTTGCCGATCATCGAACCGTTCCAATTCGGCAAGTTCCAAATCGGCAAGATCCAGTTCGGCAAGTTACAGTTCGGCAAATCGACGTGCCGGCTCCGTCCAGGCATCCGCGTCTTGTGGTTTGTAGGTCGTGGTCGGGAAACTACTGCGAACGAGCGTCCGACCGGCTTCGACGGATTCCAGTGCTCCGGTTCCCATCATTTGCATCAGCACGTTTCCAATCGCGGTCGCTTCCACCGGTCCCGCAACAACGGTCCGATTGCAGGCGTCCGCCGTCATTTGACACAACAATTCGTTCAACGAACCACCACCGACGATGTGGATGGTCTCAATGCTGTTTTCCGTTAATGACTCAAGCATCTGCAAACAAGCTCGATAACGCAGAGCCAATCCCTCCAGCGCCGCACGATAAAAAACACCATCGTCGTTCGGTGGCGTTTGACCTGTGTTGCGTGCCAATGCTTCGACAGCGTCAATCATGTCATCCGGTGCGACCAACGACGGATCATCGGGATTGACCAATAACGCAAAGGGGTTCGCACGTTCCGCCGCGGACACCATTTCCTCCCAGGATTTTTCGCGCCCGCGTCGTTCCATCGCTTTACGCATCTGCTGAAAGATCCACAGACCACCGATGTTCTTCAACAGCCTTGTGCTTCCACCGACACCGCCCTCATTGGTGAAGTTCAACTCAGCGCAGAGCGGGTTGATCTTGGGTTCTGGCAATTCGCATCCCATCAGCGACCACGTCCCGCTGCTGATGTAACACCAAGACGGACTCGCGGGTGCAAAGTCGGCGGCGGGCACGGCCAGGACAGCCGATCCGGTGTCATGCGTGGCTGGCACGATGACCGGCACGTCTTCTAAACCCGTTTGAGCAGCAACGGATGGTTGCACATTGCCCAAAGACGCTCCCGGCTCGGTCGGATCGATGAACCAATTCTTCGGAATCCCAAACCGCTCGATCAAATCGAATCTCCATTGATTGGTGCGAGGATCAAGAAGCTGGGTCGTCGACGCATTGGTCGCCTCGATGCTTCGCCGACCGGTCAGCAACCAGTGAAAGAAGTCTCCCATCATCAGGAATCCATCGGCGAACTCGACCGATGGGTCTCCCGCCTGAACCGCGGCTAGCAGCTGGTACACCGTGTTGATGTCCATGAACTGCAATCCGGTCGCGGCAAAGATTTCGTCGCGCGGCACTATCTCGAACGCTTTCTCGACCATGCCGCGGTTTCGAGCGTCGCGGTAGGAACGTACCGGTCCCGCTGGCAAGTCCTGAGAACTGAGCAGGACGAAATCGACACCCCAGGTATCCACGCCTACGCTAGCAATTGAGTCGTATTGCTCACTCGCCATCCTCAATCCAGTAAGGATCTCCCGCCACAGCCCCACGACGTCCCACTGCAGAGAATCCTGAACCCGCACGGCTTCGTTGTCGAATCGATGGATGGTCTCGAGAGCCATCGTGCGGCCAGTCGTGACGCCAGCAATCACGCGACCGCTGGATGCCCCAAGATCGACGGCCAGGTGGACGCGAGAATCGGACACAGGACGTGCTCCAGAGGGGTTAGGGCGGAGATGGTGGGAGGCGATTCGAGAAGGCCATCGTTCGGAGGCTTCTGCGTCCTTCGCATTGGGAAGATTTACGCCGAGATCAGTAGCGTATCGCGAAGTGGTTAGTGGCAAAAGCGAGCAACAAAACAGGCAAAATGGGCAATCTTTAATCTCCACCTGATTTGATGCTATTTGAACCGATCTTGGGCAGCCTAACCGGGTTATCTGACGGGGGGGTCGGCTGGGGACAGACCTCGGTTGGGCCGGGACCGAACGGCCGTTTGGATTCGGCCAAATTTTTTAACTCGGGCTTCCTCAACGCTTTACCGCATCGCGGCTACCTGCGGACTGGAAAAAGCAAGAATCTGCAGTTGACCCACCAGCCGCAGGGCGTACCCTAACGCTGTCGATGGAACGGGCACGGCTGCCAAGGTCGTGCCTTTTTTCACCGCTCGACAAAACGGGCATCTCATTGCCGCAAGTCTTTGACAGCATTGAACTTGCGAGAATGGCACCGTCGCAGAGCGGCCCATCTCAGACGTACAACGATCTCCGCGAGTTCGCCTTGCGTGGGGTTAACGCGGTCAGCTTGCGGCCACGGGCTGACATCGTTTGACGATCGATGAACGAGAGTTTGTCGGACGGCTTCGAAACCTCACGGACCGGGTACAAGGAGTGCCCGGTCGCGAACGCTCGCTGTCTTTTCCAAGGGGTCAGGACCGACTACTCCCTTCACTTGGATTCGCTCTGCACATCCTTCCATTCTGCGATGGGTTCTAGCGACCTAAGTCGACTTCACCGCGCTCCCAGGCGTCCATAAAAGTTGGCAAGCTGGGTAGCATTTCATCCGCACGACGAATTTCTTCTGCCGTCATCCAATGGACCTCTGCAACTTCTTCTGGGTTAGCGATTGGAGTGATCTGGTCATCGAGGTTCGCTAACCACCAAGCAAGGTTAGTGCCCCATGCCGTCACGCTTCGCCAACAGAGACGCACCGGATCGACATCGATGGCCAATTCTTCTTGCATTTCGCGAACCAGAGCTTGCGCTTCGGTCTCACCTGCTTCAATGCCTCCACCTGGCAAGCAGAGTTTGCCAGGCGCAGCGACCGTCATCGATCGCCGAATGATCAGCAATCGATCATTGCGAAAGATCACTCCAACGACTCCGCGACGACTTCGCGTAGATGGTTTGACTCGGTTCATGCGATGCTTGTACCGGACATCGCCCCTGGATGGGAAGATGTGCGAAAATCACACGCGGTTGCTTAAACGCTTGCACCGTAAGATCCAGGTGGTTGGCGATCTCACCGTCGCGACATGTTGTTAAACGAGGAAACATTGGATTGGTTGATCATCAGAACCTAGAGAATGCTCATCGTTTTCTCCGTGGCTCGGATGCTGCTGAGGCGTTGCGGATTATCTCTGAATTACACGCTGCGGGATTCGTTGCGTACATGGCCGGCGGTTGTGTACGTGACGCGCTGTTAGGTCGACAACCAAAAGACTACGACGTTGCAACGGACGCAACGCCGGATGCGATTCGCGAAGTGTTTGGAAAACGTAAAACGCTGGCTTTTGGTGCATCTTTCGGAGTGATTGGAGTGCTACCGGCCAAAGGCGGAGGTGCGCAGACGCATGAACCGACGGAGGTAGCGACGTTTCGCAGCGATGGGTCTTACAGCGACGGAAGACGCCCGGATTCGGTCCACTTCGGTGATGCTGAAAACGACGCTCAGCGACGTGACTTCACCATCAACGGACTGTTTTACGATCCGCTATCCGACCAAGTGATCGATTATGTCGGTGGAGTGGACGATCTGAAGGCTGGCCTGCTGCGCACGATTGGTAATCCTGTTGAGCGATTCGCAGAAGATAAGTTACGTATGCTTCGGGCCGTACGATTTGCGACGACGATGGCACTACAGATTGACCACACAACGCTGGAGGCCGTCGTTCACCATGCTTCGGAAATCTGCGTGGTCAGTGGCGAGCGGATCGGTGCCGAAATGAGACGCGTCGTCACCAGCCCCAATTTGGTGCAGGGTCTGCGACACCTTCAAAGCTGCGGGCTTGATCAACACGTGTTTCCTGAGTTGCGTTCGCTCGATTGGAAAGCCCTGGACCAGATCAACCAACAGTATCCACAGCGCGACTTCGCTCGTTCTCTAGCTGCGATGGTCAGTTCGCTGAGTGAAGCGAAGGCGACGCCCGAACGATTCGTGGAGCGTTGGAAGTTGTCGAATCTGGAGGTTCGCATGGCGGATGCAGCGCTGAAGCACTGGCGAACGCTCTCCAACGCACACGTGAGACCCTGGTCCGAGGTGCAGCCAGTTTTGATGGACCGGGACATCGAGACGATCATCTGGCTAGCGGACGCGAGGGTGTCCGTGGAACAGTTGGATCCGTCGGGAGTGGAACGATCACGTCAAGCGTTGGCGTGGCCGCCACACGAACTGAATCCGGAACCGTTTTTGACCGGTGACGACCTGCGACAACTTGGCGTTTCTCCCGGACCTCAGCTGGGTCAGTGGCTCACCCGAATCCGCAAGGCACAGCTGGATGGAGAGCTTAAAAGCCGGGAAGAAGCGGAAAAAGTACTCGCTCAATGGCGAGCGAATCCCTGACCGTTCGGGTTGCAAAAACGTGGCATTTGGGCCCCTGAAACCAGGGGGCGAGATCGGAAATCGGCGGACTTTCGTCTTGACGGGCGCGGCGACTCGCGGCTAATTCAACAGCTTGTCAAATCAGTGATTCGAAAGGGATTCGAATCAAGACCAACCAAGGAAGGTTGCCCCGATGGCCAATGCCAACAACGTCCCACTTCTGGACATAAATCGTGATAATCGCCCGCACCGCGACGAGTTCATCGAAGCGATCGCACAGGTAATCGATAGCGGGCGATTCTTATTCGGTCCCGATGTGACCGAGCTCGAGCAGGAAATTGCGGCGTACAGCCAAGTTGAGAACGCCGTCAGCTGCGCGTCCGGAAGCGACGCCTTACTGCTTGCACTCATGGCATTGGGAATCGGACCCGGCGACGAAGTGATCGTGCCATCGTTCACCTTTTTCGCGTCGGTCAGTTGCATCACGCGTTTAGGCGCGACACCAATCTTCGCAGATATCCGTCCGGACACGTTCAATGTGGATCCAGAAGCGGTTCAGGCGGCGATCACCCCTCGCACCAAAGCAATTATTCCCGTTCACTTGTTTGGACAGTGCGCGGAAATCGATCGCATCTGCCAGATCGCCTGTGAACGCGATGTGACGGTCGTTGAAGATGCCGCGCAAGCCATCGGTGCCGCTTATCACTCGCGACCGGCTGGCAGTTGGGGATTGGTCGGATGCTTTAGCTTTTATCCGACAAAGAACCTCGGCGGCATGGGCGATGGTGGCATGATGACATCGATCGATGCTGGAACCGCTGACCGGCTTCGATTGTTGGCCGGACACGGAATGCGACCCCGCTATTATCACCAAGTCGTCGGTATCAACAGCCGACTCGATACATTTCAAGCAGCTGTCCTACGCGTGAAGCTGAAATCGCTGCCGGATGCGATCGAGAAGCGATCCAACGTTGCAGCGCGTTACAACCGCATGCTGAGTGATTCCAACTTGGTCGGTGATCAGGTCGTACTGCCAACGGTGGACCCCAACGCGTTTCATGTTTGGAATCAGTTTGCCATTCGCGTTCAGAATGGGCAGCGGGACGCACTTCGTGCACACATGGCCGAACAGGGCGTGGGTAGTGAGATCTACTATCCCGTTCCAATGCACTTGCAAAAGTGCTTTGAGTACTTGAATGTTGACGGATCCACTCTTCCTGAAACAGAGAAGGCAAGTCAGGAAGTATTAAACCTCCCGATCTTCCCAAGCCTTACCGAAGCGGAACAGACACGCGTCGTCGAAACCATCGTCAACTTTTACGCCAGCGGTGCAAAAGTCGCAGCGTAGACGGACGACTCGAACAATCGCACAAGTTGGCTGGACCTTCCTAAGTTTCTATGAAGTGTCCAGCCTTTCTTTTTGCGCGCACGTCAATCGCTCTTTGTCTTCGCCTTGCGAGCGAGCTTGATGATGGATCGTCTAATCACATGACCATCCGGCTGCGCGTCTTTCTTCGGACGCACGACGTAATCGAAACCGGTCGGTAGCTGTTCACGCTGCGTGCGAAATGCTTCGCGAATCAACCGTTTCCATTGGTTGCGTACAACGGCGTTGCCGGTTTTCTTGGGTATCGTCACACCCAGACGCGGCGACGCCCCGGATTGGCTTCTCATCGCAAAGAGCACAAGCATTCCATCTGCTGCGCACTGCCCACGCCGCAGAATGCGGGTGAAGTCCTCTCCACGCACGATGCGATCGGTCTTCGAAAAGGTCTGATTCATGAAAGAACCGGTTCACACCGGAGAACGACATTCACTCTCAAACGCGTTTTACAGCGTTAGGTTTTCACGCAGCGCGACGGGGTGCTTCTCATCCAACTGCCGAATCCACTCTTTTGATTCATCATCCAAATCAGTTGGAATTTGAATTTGCAGAATCACGAATAGATCACCTGGTGCTCCGTCACGTGATTGGACACCTTGTCCTTTCAGCCGAAGCCGACGCCCACCGCTACTGCCCGCTGGGATTGTCAATGCGACGGTACCAGCCGGTGTCGGGATGTCGATTTTCGCACCCAGAACTGCTTCAGCGACTGAGACAGGCAAGGCGAGCTCAAGGTTCTTTCCAACCCGTTTGAAGAAGGGATGAGCGGACACCTTGATCAACAGAATCAGGTCGCCGGGAGGTCCACCATTGGGCGACTGTTGCCCGCGCTCTCGCAATCGTATTTTCGATCCGGTTTCGACTCCCGGCGGGATGTTCACCGAGATCTTATCGCTATCGATGTAGAACTCTGTCTTACCGCCGATCACCGCGGTTTGCAGCGGGATCTCCAACTCATGACGAAGATTGGCACCGCGAGCGGGTGCGGCTGCGGCCTGTGAGCGGCCGGAACGCGACCTCGGATTTGCCCCACGACGGCCTCGACCGCCACCACCCATTAGCTGTTCAAAGAAATCCGAAAAGCCTTCAAATTGGGCACCATTGCCCGCTCCACCAAAGACCTGATCCAAGTCCAAGCCATCGAATCCTCCAGCACCGGGTTGATAACCCGTGCTGCGAATCTTCTCAAAATCAGCGCCATAACGATCGTAGGCGGAGCGTTTGTCTTCATCGCTCAGCACGTCGTAGGCTTCTTGAACCCGCTTAAACTTCTCCCGAGCGACTTCGTCATCCGGGTTCTTGTCCGGATGATATTTCAGCGCCAACTTGCGATGCGCTTTCTTGATATCGTCCTTTGAGGCGTTTCGAGCAACGCCGAGGGTTTCGTAAAGGTCTTCGGACACAGGCAGGTTCGGCGTCGTGGGTTCAAAAGTATGAAAGGCTGACGGCCATCGGTTCTTTGCGTCGCGATGGTCTGTCAGATTGGCAAATTCTTCCTCATTCTACTAGTGAGCAAACGCCGAACCGGAAGCGAAAGGAATCAATAACAAGTCTCTAAAACGCTGTTTCCGCCATTGGACTGCCCATGAATTGACGGGTCTCCGCCTGCGAAGCGACGATTTCTATCTTTGCCTGCGAAGCGACGCGTTCACTGTCTTCGCAAACGAAGAACGGAATTCAGGGGGAAATTCTCAGACTTTGGTTGTCACTCGAAACATCGATACCTCCTGGTAGCGAGAACCTTAACAATTCCGTTGATCGGATCGCCTGCGCCAGCCGCTTCCAATGGGACTGATTCATTTCCTGCCTGGACCAGCCAGATCGGTCCCAAAGCGTTTGGCACGCAAGTACCAAAACGGCTTCCGGCGTTTCAGAATCGCGTTGCAGATGAACGGGCGATTCGTTGCAGCAATGGATTGACAACCAATCATTCGCGAGCGATTGAAGCGTCTGCAACCATTCCTGTTGACCTTCGATCGCGCGTACGACAGCGTCACCGGCGTGAGGAAACTGCTGCTCCAGGAGCGGGATGACCTGGTGCCTCATCCAATTTCGCCGATAGTTCAAATTGGTATTCGAAGCATCCTCCCGCCATGCCTGGCCAATGGTGGTCAGAGCGTTGCGGATCAATTGACGACGAATAGGAAGCATTGGACGAATGAGCACGAGATCTCGATGGAGACTCCGATACGGCGGGATACCCGCCAAGCCCTTTGGCCCCGTGCCACGCACCAAGTTGAAGAGGACCGTCTCGACGTTGTCGTCGGCGGAATGAGCCAGCGCGACGTAACGTGCGCCGGAGCGGCGAGCTGTCTCGGAGAGAAAATCGAGACGTTGACGACGCATGCCCGCTTCATCGGAAAGTGAATCAGCAGACGGACGACAGACGAATGGAAAATCAAGCTGTTCGGCGAGATCCTGGACGAACTCTTGATCCGAATCGGATGCCGCACCACGCAATTGATGATTGAAATGTGCCACCATCACGAAGCCTCGAGGCGAAGGTGCATCGCGACAGCGCAGCATCGAAAGAGCTTTGACGAGTGAGACACTGTCTGCACCTCCGCTGCAGCCAACCACAACACCAAGATCACGCCATCTTGTTGCCGGCCACGCGCCGTCTAATTGCTCCGTGAAGCTTTGCCACGGATCATGGGATGAATTGTGAAGACTGCTTTGATTCGAGCTTTCGTCGTCACCGTCGTTGAACTTGCTTTCATCGGGCATGATCAGCTGTTAACTTGAAAGAGTCGTCGGTGCTAATTGGGCCGTCGGCATTCAACAAGATTAAACAACTCAAATGGACAACAGAATCACCAGCTGACGTGAACACGCCGCCACCCTTCATTTTTCGTGGCTGGACGTGCGTCGTATTCTGAACTTCCTGATTGATGTGGACCTGGCTTCTCATTCTGTTTTGGCGGTTGCCAAAGACGATCACTCGACCGCGTCGAGCGTGGATGAGATCTGCCTATTCAATAGACCTTGATCGGCTCTGTTTCGATTTTATCGGATCCATTACGCGAGCTTGCATGAACGGCTTCGCTCCCGATCATTCGCTGGCAGTATTCCCCGACGGATGCCGTGCATTCAACGACGGATGCCGTGCCGGAATCAAGAACAGGTTCGCCAATCCATGGAAACGGTGGTTTTCGAGTCCTCGTAACCGGGGACACAATGTTTACACCCACGAACATGCTTATCAGCCTGGTCTCGCTCTTAGTGGGATCCGGAATCACCTTCGGGCTTTTCAAACGACAAGAGAAAAAACGGCAAACGGAGCAACAGGGTGAAGCCGAACGACTTGCGGCTTCAATGAAGCAGCAAGTGGAAACGGAGCGCAGTCAGGTCTTACTCAAAGCGAAGGAAGAAGCCCTGGCGAGTAAAGCGTCAGCCGATGAAGAAATTGCGGCCGCACGCAAGTTACAGTTGCAGCGAGAACAAAAACTCGATCGCCGCGATGAGCAGCTGGCACAACAGGAAGAAGGCATTCAGAAGCAACAGCGAATGCTGGAAACGAGTCAAACGCGTTTGGCGACGCAAATGCAAACCGTCAATCAGCAACGGTCGCAGCTCGAAAAACTCACCAAACAACAGCTGTCAGTGCTAGAACAAGCCAGCGGCATGTCTCGAGAAGCAGCGGAAGAAAAGCTACTTTCCGCGCTCGAACAGGAGCTCGAGCATCAACGCGGAACCGCATTGATGCGGCACCAAAAGTCGCTCGAGGAAGTCATCCAACATCAGAGTCGTGAGATGTTGTTGACAGCGATCCAACGATTCGCTTCGGCTCACACCGCGGAATCCACGACGAGTACCGTTGATGTGCCAACCGATGACATGAAGGGACGCATCATTGGTCGCGAAGGTCGGAACATTCGTGCGTTTGAAAAAGCCACCGGCGTCGATGTCATTATCGATGACACGCCCGGTGTCGTGATCGTTAGCGGATTCGATCCGGTTCGACGCGAGATCGCACGGTTGTCCCTGAACCACTTGATCTCCGATGGACGGATTCATCCTTCAAAGATCGAAGAGGTGGTTGAAGAGAACGGTCGCAAGATCGACGACTTGATAATGCAAAAAGGAAGGGAAGCTGCAGATGAAGTGAATGTCCCAGGCTTGCACGACAAGATCGTTCGAATGCTCGGGCGATTACATTTCCGAACGTCGTACAGCCAGAACGTGCTCAGGCACAGTGTGGAGGTGGCCTTTGTTTCCGGTTTGGTCGCCGAAATGCTGGGGATGAATGGCGACTTGGCTCGCAGGTGCGGGCTGCTTCACGACATCGGCAAAGCGGCGGACCATGAACTGGAAGGTGGGCACCCGAAGATCGGCGCCGATCTGCTTCGCCGCCACAAGGAATCAGCCGAAGTGGTCCACGCGGCGCTCGGGCACCACGACGAAATTGTTACGGAGTATCCCTACACAATGCTGGTGGCGATCGGTGACGCCTGCAGCGCCAGTCGGCCAGGTGCTCGCCGTGAGTCGCTGGAACGATATGTCAAGCGGATGGAGGAGCTGGAGTCGATTGCGAATCGATTCGACGGTGTTCGCCAGGCTTTTGCGATCAGCGCGGGACGCGAGTTGCGAGTCATTGTTAACAGCGACAAAACGACGGACCAACAAGCTGCCACGATCTGCCACGACATCGCGAAGGCTTTCGAAAGTGAATTGACGTACCCGGGCGAAATCAAAGTCACCGTCGTCCGCGAATCCCGCTTCACCGAGACGGCGAAATGACTCTTCGACTCCCCGATTCCGTTCGTTCATCCCGCGGATTCGCACGAGGGCTCCAGGACGTCGGAAACCTCTGCTAGCTTGACAGGTCACGGCAGTCGCGCTACGTTGGCGTTTCTCTCGCAATCCGCGACGGCCACGGCACCAGCCAAGTAGAGACGGACTCATTATGAGCGTCGATTTAGAAGCAATAGCCCAACGCGGGCGTTGCGATGTATCCAATTTAAGACTCGCACTTCCACTGCTCGAACAAGGCTACTCGCCGCCATTTCTGGCGCGGTATCGTCGAGATGAACTCGGTGGACTCGACGAGCCAACTCTCTGGGCACTCTCTGCAGCTGTTCAAACGGAACAGCAGATCGCCGCGAGAAGGGCAGAGCTGGTTGAAAGTTGGAAGCAGACTCCCCTGGCTGACGGTGCGATTGGGCACGCGATCAAAAAGGCCAATTCGCAGCGGATGCTGGCCCGACTGGCGAGACGGTTAAAGACGGAATCGCGTGAAGCTTCCAGCGATGCGACGCTGCTGGCTGTCCGTTTGATGAACTCACGCCAGGGTGACGGAAACGACATCGCCGCCATTGCCGCATCGGTCGAAGGCATCAGCGATGCAGAAGTCGCCGTGGCCGGTGTCGACGAAGCGATCGCGAAAAGACTTGCCGGTGACCCACGGCTGATCAGCGCAGCGGTTCGCTGGTTGGCCAAGAATGCCAAGGTGCATATCGCCGAGATCAGTGACCCGCACGGACAAGACGATCATGGTCCAGATGAAGATACTGATGCGCACCCTCTCGGCGAATCAATTGAGACGGCCACCGAACCGGATGCATCCGAAGCACAAGCTGCGATTGAAAATCAATCGGTAGCCACGGATGCTGCGCCGACAGATGCATCGGGCTCCCAACCGGAAGCAAACGCGGATGCGGCTCAACCGGAAACGGCTGCTGTCACAGAGTCCGATACCTCCGAGACGGTTGCGGTTGCATCACCACAAGAAACAGACTCGGTGTCGGAAAGCGATACACCACCCGTTGCGGACGCAACAACCGTCGATGCATCGGTTCCTGTCGAATCCACAACCGACACGCCTGCAACCGAAACAGAAGTTGCTGCAGAGTCGACCGAAGGTAACGCAAGCAGCGAAGCACCTCATTCGGAATCGACAGACGCTGAAACACCGGACGGTCAACCAAGCAAACCCCCGGCCGCTGCGTCTAAGGAAACAACGACGAAGCAACCTGCGAATCCGCCGGCAAAAACTTCCAAGAAGCAAAAGAAGATTTCACCACGACAACGCAGGAGGCGATGGCTCGTTGGTGTCCTTAAGCCGCTACAGGGCAAACGGTTGCCGTGCGATAAGCTCAGTTCGTTCCAAGTGGTCATGCTTGGTCGCGCGTTGCGCAGCCAAGTGGCTCAGTGCGCATTCGAGTATGACGCGACCAAGCTTGTCGCTGAGTTGCAACGCGTTGCGGCTGGATTGAATCGCAATCTAGAAGACAAGTTTCGACAAGTTGTTCTTGAGCACGAAGCCAGTCTGCGCGAAGCGGCGGAATCTGCTTGGTGGGATGATCTGCACGAGCGTGCGTCATCACGATTGGTTGGGATCACCGCGGATCACTTGAGCCGCCAAGTCAACCGGGGTGCCGTCGAAGCGAAAGTCGTGATGGCGATCGACGCGGTCGGGCCTCGAACGGCTGCCACTGCAATCGTCTCATCCGACGGTCGCATGCTGCACAGCGAAGACTTGCCTTGTCAATTGTCCGCGGCTCAGCGAACCCAAACCGTCACCAAGATGGGCGAGCTGATTCACACGCATCATGTGGACTTGTTGGTCATCAGCAACGGGCCTGCTCGACGCGCAACAATGATCGCATTGGGCGACTTGATAGGACAATCGCCCGGCGGTTCCATTCGGTGGACATTGGCGGATCGCAGTGGTGCAGACGCTTACGCCAGCAGTGGAATCGCAAACGATGAAATGCGATCAACACCACGTCGATTCCGCGCGGCCGCTTGGCTTGCCTTTTCCGTTCTGCAGCCGGCACAAGCACTGGCGAAAGTCGATCCGCTAAAATTGCGTCTCAGTTCTTTTCAACGAGAACTGTCCGATGATGCGATCGTCGGGGCGTTGCAAGATGTGATGACCAGCGGCGCATCGCGAGGCGGCGTTGACGTCAATTCCGCACCAATCTCCTGGTTGCAAAAGCTCCCGGGCGTTTCCAGCGAAATGGCGGATGCGATCGACAGCGCACGGCGTGAAAAGTTATTCGGTTCACGAGACGCACTACTGGAACTGGAACACTGGGAGAATGCTGTCCAGTCGCGTCAGGCGATTCCCTTCTTGCGCGTGTTCGGCGGAGAAGAAGTTCTGGATGGAACGCTCATTCACCCAGAAGATTATCCGTTGGCCAAGAAGCTGGCATCGACGCTCGAGATCGAGCTCCCTCCAGACACACCACCGGGTTACGAACCGCCCGATTACTCCCAACCAGTCGAACCGGTCGACCCTTCGAAACTCGTCGAGAGTCCGGTAGAAGCTCAGACCGCGACCGTTGAGGATTTCTCATCCGCGGGAGAATCGGCAGCCGAATTTGTCGTCGAAGCCGCAGCAACCGAAGCACCACCCAGTGCGTCCGCTGAAACCGCAGACGCGGCTGCACAAGCCGATGCCGGTGAAGCTTCTGAAACCGCGGACACTCCTGCCGAAGAAGCGGCTCCCGAGGCAACGGGGGAATCAGCGACATCAGAATCGACCGAGTCTCCAGAAAGCGTATCAACGGAAAGCGAAACTTCAGCCCCTGAACCGGCTGCAACTGAACCGGCTGCAACTGAACCGACTGCAACTGACGCGGCTGCTTCAGACACTGCGCCGGCGCCGCAGAACATTCCCGAACGTGTGTTACGCCCCAAGCCAGAGCGAGCAAAAACCGATAAGTGCGTCAAGGAATGGCAGATTGGCGGCAAGCGAGCTCATCAATTGGTTCAGTGGTTATGCGATCCATTCGGTGATAGCGATTCGACCGGCAGTGCGCCCGCCGTCATGCAGAGCATGCCGTCGCTTAACTCGCTCAAGCCAGGCGAGCAAGCGATCGGGATCGTTGTTGGTGTCATGCCGTTTGGCGTGTTCGTAGAACTTGCACCGGATTGCAGCGGGCTGATTCACGTCAGTCGCGTTTCCGATTCGTACGTCGAGGATTTGCACGAAGCCGTGCAGGTTGGCGATGTTGTCACGGCTTGGGTCAGCGGAATCGACGAAAAGCGCCGCCGTGTTGCGTTGAGTGCCCTATCACCGGAACGAGAAGCCGAACTCGAAGAGTCACGTCGATCACGACCACCCCGAGGTGGACGCGGTGGTGGTCAACGTGGCGGCCAACAGCGTGGCGGCCAACAACGTGGCGGACAGCAACGCGGTGGTGGCGGTGGACGCGCAGACGCAGGCCAACGAAGCAGTGGTCCTCCGCAACGGAGCGGTCGCGGTGCAGCATCCGGTGGCGGACGAAGCGATGCTCGTCGTTCCGGCGGTGAACGTGGCGGCGGACGCGGTCGTGATGGCCGTGGCGGTCGGGGGCGCGATGGCGGCCGCGGCGGAAAGAAACGCGAAAAGAAGCCTGAGTCGTACCGAGTCGTTGGCAAACAGGAAGTCAAACCAATCTCCGATGCGATGCAAAAGGGCGAAGAACCGCTCCGGTCGTTCGGCGACTTGATGCAGTTCTTTGACCAATCCAAGACGGACGCGAAACCAGATCCACCAGCTGCCAAACAACCGGCGTCAAAACAAGAAACGCCAAAAGCAGACTCCGAGCAAACCGCACCAGAAGCAACCAACACGGAGTCGCAAGCTGAGACCGGAGCCGCCGACCCGACTCCAGATTCCGAATCACCAGCGACGCCAGACAGCAACCCTCCGGCAGCCGCTGAAGCCGAAGCAAAGCCTCCTCAACCCTCCCCAGATCCTGAATCGACACCTCCTACAAAAGACGAAACGCCCTCAGCGGATGCTTCCAACTAATGAGTGACGACTTTCAATCCAGGCTTGAGTCGGCCATTTCTCGAGGCAAGCGTCGAGCTGACCAGAAAGCTTCGCAACAGCGTGCGAAGGCACTTAGCGAAGATGAACTAAGACGGCTGCATACGTCGTTTCGTCTCGCATTGTCAGAGCGAATTGAACGAGCCGTCCATCAAGTGGCCGATCACTTTCCTGGCTTTCAACAGGAGTCACTGTTCGGTGAAGTCGGCTGGGGATCCGCATGCCACCGCGACGATCTGCGGATCGACGCGGGTCGCCGAAGCAATCAGTACAGTCGATTGGAGATGGTCATCCCGCCCTTTAGTAACCTCCATGTCTTGGAGCTGAAAGGGAAGGGCACCGTCATGAATCGAGAGCTTTTTAATCGCAGCTACTTCCTACCGATCCCCGACGTCGACAAAGACGAGTTCGAACGACTTATCGACACCTGGTCGATCGAATACGCGGAAATGTACGCCGCGAGAAGCCAATCGTAGGCACCTATCCTACGCAGCAGTTCGAGTCTCGCGATTAAACCGTCGCAGTTGCCGTCGGCAAAATGAACTTGAAGGTCGATCCGTGTTCAGGGTTTGGTTCAACCCAGATCTTTCCTTCGTGCGCTTGGATGATCCTCGCACACGTTGCCAGTCCGAATCCGGTTCCGGTGAATTCAGACTCTCCAACAGCTCGCACACCGGGTTCAAAAATGCGGTTCGATTGTTCGGGATCGACACCGATTCCATCATCGGAGACGGATACCAAAACTCCCTCGTCAATCGTTTCGGAACGAACCACCACTTTTGAATCGGCTTTCCGTGTGTACTTCAGCCCATTCTCGATCAGATTTTGAAAGACAAGAGTGAGTAACGACTGGTCGCCGACGATGTCCCCCAAGTCAGCACAAGTCACCCGCATCTGGTCATTCGCTGGCAATTGAACCAAAGCCGCATCGACCGCCTGATTCACCGAAAACTGTGTCGGCTGCAGCGAACCAGCGTCAAATTTTGCAAACCGCAGCAAGCTCTCCAGCAGCTTCGACATATGCTGGGCTGCCTCGCGAATACGACGCAAGTCTTCTGCCTCTTCAGCGTTAAGACGGTCTTTCGCATCCTCCAGCAAAAACTCGCTGAATCCAGCGATGTGTCGAATTGGTGCCTTGAGATCGTGCGAGGCGGATCGCACAAAAACTCGCAGGCCCTCATTCGCGCGGGCCAATTCGGAAATGCTGGATTCATGTTCGCGTTGAAGTTGCTCGAGCTTATGGCTCGACTGAGACAACTCGGCAAGCCATCCAACGGCTACCATTGCGTAGGAAACAATCTTCAACAAGTGAGCAACGTCAAACCGACTGTCGTACCACTGCAACGAAAACGGCATGACGAACCACTGCGTCAACGTTGCCAAAACGAGAGATCCGACCAACCAACGCTCAAACGGATTGTCCATCCATCGCCCTCTTCTCCAGTAGCCAACCAGCGCGAGTGCAAAGAATGCACCCGGAATCCACTCGGCCGGTCGGTAAACCAACAGGTTCGCATAGGCTGATTGTGAAAACGGAAGAACGGAAACCATCACGACCGAAACGATGGCGATGAGGGCAACAACAAAAGGGGTATTCTTTAAATTCAATCGCTGATCAACACGCTCGTCGGTCTCAACAAGCCAACTCAAATAGAGTCCGACGCCCAGAACCATACGCGAACCAAGCCAACTCCAAACAACCGAAGAAGACATCCAATCGGGTAGCTGACTTGCCACGGATGGTGAAGTAACGACGACGTGCCAGATATCCAGCACGGCGGTCGCAAAGAACGTGCAGGAGATCAGCAGAGCACTGCGCTGTTCGGTATCCCGAAATCGTTCCCAACCGATTGCCGCCGCAAACAAGGCACAGCAGATCGCGATCGTTTCACAGACCATGTGAAACTGTGCCGAACTGTTCCACGAAAATCCGGAAGCGATCACAGCGAGTGAAAGGGTTGCACCGGTGACAGCCCAGAATCTATCCATCTCGCGGAACCGTTTAACGGCTGCTGCTGAGTCAGCATGCTCTTGACGGTGTGTATCCATCACAACTCATCAACCTTTGACCGGGAACACTTAACCGGTGCCTATGACCGGGATATAAGTCTGCGAACGTGATCGCAGTCGCTGTCTCACTAGAAAACAAAGGGCAAGTTTGCTTCCGCGGATTGCGCACGAGTCTTCGATGACGCAACGGCCTTTCTGTGAGCGCAGGACCTATCGACCCATGCACTTCGGAGCTTAGCAAAGCGGTGACGTGAATGTCCCTAGCAGTTTTCCGCCGTAAAAACCGGCAATTGCGTGGATTCAGTTAGGGATGGACCAATGCAACATCTCGTTTTCGACCAAGCAACTCTGCCATGCGATGCACATGCTTGCTCACAATGGCCCGATGAGATTCGTCTTGCGATCGATTGACGGTCTCCTCGGGATCCAGTTCGTGATCATAGAGTTCCGTAGCTTGGGTCTCGCCAGTTTCGAAATCTCGCCACTCGGTGTAGCGATAGCGATCGGTTCGAATGGAGTAACCCATCACATCAGGGCGTTTCCCCGCTGATGGATAAGCCGGGCGCGTGTGCTGCGTGATCGCCGCCTGTTTGACTTGCTTTGTCGGATCCAGAAGCAGCGAAACCAAACTCGTCCCTTCTAACTTGCTTGTCGACTGCAAGCCGCACAATTCGAGCAAAGTCGGATAGAGATCGAGCAATTCAACGATCGACTCGCTACGTGATCCTGGCACGCCCACATCGGGAGCGGAAATAATTAAGGGCACGCGAGCGTCCCATTCAAAGTTGGACGTCTTGCACCACAGGGAATGCTCGCCCAAATGAAATCCATGATCGGACCAAAAAATGACGATCGTATTCTCGCGAAGGTCTAAGCGGTCTAACTCGTCCAATACACGACCAATCTGTGCGTCAACGTAACTGATTGCCGCATAGTAACCGTGTCGTAAGACTCTCACCTGTTCATCTGTTGGTGGCGACTTTTGAAAACTACGCAACAACTCTCGGCTGTCGTGCAACGCGATCGCCGGGACACCGGAAGGTGGACCGGGATACTGTGTTGGATGGATTTCATCAAAGTCATAAAGTTCCCAATACGATGCGGGTGCGTTGAACGGGAGATGCGGCTTCCAAAATCCAACACCAAGAAAAAACGGACGATCATTCGGCGATCCGTTTTCTGGTCCATGGGTCGATTCTCGGATGGAACCCCGATTGGAACCGTGTATGGAACGCAATGCGTTGATTGCTTGGTCTGCGATACGACCGTCGAAATAGGCATCGTCGGAAACGTCACGTCGTTCGACGCGTGGCGTATCCGCTTGATCGTCCGGGATACCGCCGTCCACTTTGGCCGTGTCATGCGAATGGCTGGCGTAATGCATAGCCTGCGGAACACTCCACGAAACGGGATCCCCTTTCCAGCGATCCTGTCTCCAATTGTGAAAGAGCTTGCCGATTCCCTGCGTGAAATAACCACACTGTTTGAATCGCTGCGGCAGCGTCACCAACTGGTCGTTTCGATCGCGAAAGTGAGTGGGCAGGTCCGTGACACCTAGAGTATCCGGGCGTAAACCCGTCATCAGCGACGCGCGGGAGGGATTGCAGACAGCTTGCTGACAATAGGCACGCTCAAACAACACTCCGCTCGCAGCCAGACGGTCGATGTTCGGAGACTGGACAACGGCTGAGCCATAGCATCCCAGCTCAACACGTAAATCATCCACGGCAATGAAAAGCACATTCGGTCGGTCGCGTTTAAGGGTCGTGCGATCGGATGCTTGCTCGTTGGCATCAAGAGTCTTTGCACCCGTTTTCTCTTGAACAATCGGTGCGTGATAGAAATAGCCATCCTCCGCTCCGATCAGCAATTCACGTTGACCATCACCATCCCAGTCGACCGTTGTCGGACTCGTTGTATGTCCCGCCAACCGTTGTTCACTCAGCGGGCCTTCGTCGCTGAATGAATAAAGTCCATCGCCTTTGGGTGATTGTTGCCGAAGCCAATGCACGTTCACCGAGTTGACCAAGAGATCGCGTAGACCATCGCCGTCCCAGTCGACAATGCACAATTTACGACGCCCGCTTTTTCCGGCGCTACCACCGTTCAACCGTAACTTTCCAACATCGTTCGTTGCGCTACCTTCAATCGCTTTGTGTCGACTGTCGTAGGTGCCGCCTTGAAAGACACGTGCCCCAGGTAATAACTCCCAGCCTTGCGAGAGTTTCTTTCGTTTGAACAAAACCAAGAATCCCTCGTGATCGAGCATCAAGAGATCGTTCCAACCATCGTTATTCCAATCGACGACAAGCGGGGTCGTGCGCCATTGCGTAGCAAGTTCGTTCTTGTTCGGATCCCACCAATTCCAATCCGGCTTCGGTGGACGACCGCTCCACTGAACCGTCAGAGGTTGTTCGGAGGACAGCTTGGGTTGTGTTCGCGTTCCAACGTTTCGGAACCAAACGACTTTCCCCCAAATTGAATTCGCGATGATGTCTGGCAATCCATCGTGATCCCAATCCGCCACGTCGATCGTCGTGTAGCCCCACTTTTTCTCCGCCGGTCCCTGAATCGATCCGTTTTCTCCCGCCATGATCCGGATTGGTTTCCCGTCGACCGTTAGCAGCTTTGGGGCAGACCATTTGGGAGGATTGCCGCCATTGAGATTCTCGATCCAACCGATCTCCCCGGCGGTGTTTCCGCACACTAGATCTTCATCGCCATCTCCGTCCCAATCAAAACTGACGGGTGTAACAAGTGCACCAAACTTGACGTCGTCGGCTTGTTGTTGAAAGAAAACGGGATCCTCGAATTGCGGCATGCCATCGGTCGTTTTCCCTTGATGACGTAAGAGCGCGACGCGTCCGTCTTCTTGACCGACGACGAGGTCAACGTCTCCATCGGAGTCCCAATCAACAGCCGAAACAACGATCATGCACAAATGCATGTTGATCGGACGGCCATCGCGATTGAGTTCACGACCCGGCGCGTATTCGGGTGCCGTTCGCGATCCCTTGTTTTCAAAGTAGGTGAAGCCATCCAAGAAGTCTCCACACATCAAATCTAAATCACCGTCGCCATCAAAGTCAGCAAAGTTCGGACTCGGCATTCCGAAGACATCCAGTGGCTTGTCTCCTGCCATCAACTGCTTTGGCGACTCGTAGTCTGGTTCATCGGTCGTGCCGCGATTGCGAATGACGTAAACATGGCCTCGCAAAGGGCCACGTGTCCACTTCCCGTCATTGTCGAATGCGTTGTCCCAGCCGTATTCGGCCCAGAGCCCGTGACTCGCAAAGAGATCTTCGACGCCGTCACCATCAAAGTCGACGACGCCCCATTGGTTGGCTCGGACTCGCCCTTGTCCGTCATCCAACTTTGCTTTGGGATATCGTTTTTGACGCGTCTCAAAATCTCCCTTCGCGACGCCCGTCAGTTCCATTGCAGGAACCATGACACGCGGTTGTCCCTCGCAAACAGAAAAACTCAGATTGCGAATCCCGCCGGCTACCTTCACGCCGGGCTTGAAAACGGGCAGTTGATTTTGGTTCTCGATCGAACCCGGATTCTCAAAGAAGTAAGTTCCGTTGTATGGAACATCACTACAAGAGACGACCAAATCCAGATCTCCGTCGTGGTCGTAGTCAATCGGCAACGGCCACCCCCAAAGCCCAACGCCTAGATCGACAACAAGACCGGGATGGTTGTATTTCATCCGCTGCAGTTCTTTCGGTCGATCTTCCGCTCGCGACAGGTCGGGCAACGTGATGGCGATTAGCAAACAACTGACGAATCGGGTGTTCATCTTCCGGTTCCGTTATTCATCTTGGGTCAGGAGGAGTCTTGGGGAATCCAACAAGATAACTCAGCGAGAGTTAGGTCGCTCAAGACGGTGAGCGAGAGAAGAAACGGCGCTCGAGCGCGAACGATCCCACGAATCAGCAAACAGTCGATAGAATGCGTGCGTAGCAAACGCAAATCCTTCGTTCGACGAGATAAATGACAACATGAAACGACCGATTCAGCGAACGACCTCCCTCATTATCGGAGAGACGGTTTTTGCGCTAACGTTGTTCGTCATCGGGATGTTCGGAGTCGGCACAGGCACGCCGGTCATCGCCGACGAACCAAACGTTGTTTTCCGCGAAGACTTTGAATCAGGACTAAATCGCTGGGAGATTCTAGATCCGGGCACCTGGCAGCTGAAAAAACAGGGTGACAACCGAACGCTGGAGATCACCGCTCGTAAAAGTGACTACAAACCACCCGTACGCAGTCCCGGACATATCGCGTTAATCCGGGATTTAAAGCTGCATCAATTCGATGTGACGTTTCGCGTTCGGAGCACGAAGGATACGGGGAACCACCGGGACTGCTGCGTCTTTTTTGGCTACCAAGACGACCAACACTTTTACTACGTTCACTTGGGTGCAAAGCCGGATCCGCACAGTGGCCAAATCATGATCGTGAAAGAGGCTCCGCGTCTGGCGATGACGAAAAACCAAAAACTGACCCCTTGGGATGACCAGTGGCACACCGTGCGTGTAACGCGACGTGCAGACGGGATGATCCAAGTCTTTTTTGATGACATGGAGAAGCCACATATGGAGGTGACCGATAAGACGTTCGCTGCTGGACGCATTGGGATCGGTTCCTTTGACGACCTGAACGAATTCGACGATATCGTTGTCCGAAGTCACGATTGATAGGAAACCTTGCTGCGCCGATGCCCCCAAAACCGATCGAGCTGTGCTACCAATTCTGCCCGCGATGTGGCGCTTCCGTAAAGCAATCAGCAGCAATTCCGTTTCGCTGTACCGACTGTGAGTTTGCTCAATTCTTCGGGCCCGTCGCAGCTGTGGGTGCTCTGGTTATGAATGACAACGGCGATCTATTGCTCGTACGTCGTGCCCGCGATCCCGGTGCGGGCAAGTGGGGATTACCGGGCGGCTTCGTGGATCGAGAGGAGACGATTGAAGATGCGATGCGTCGTGAAGTGAAAGAGGAAACGCAACTTGAACTGCGTGATACCCAATACTTGATGTCACATCCCAACCAGTACGACTATCGCGGCATCGTCTCTCCCGTCATTGATCTGTTTTATACCGCGCGGGCGGTCAAGCCCGCATCGATCCAACTTGCCCAAGAAGAGCTGGATCACCATGTCTGGGTACGTCCGAGTAAAGTTCATCTGGACGAAATGGCTTTCCATAGCAACCGATTGGCCGTTGAGCGCTGGCTTCAAGACAACGATTCATGACGTCGATTCACAGCATTGAATCGTGAGGTCGGTTGCGTTTTAGGCGTGCCGGTTCACACTTCGATCCGCACGCCTTGATGTTCGCTTTTGGTTGCGGCTGTCAGAATTGCCGCGGCGCGATAGGCATCACTTAAATCGCTGATGTTTCGAACCAAGCTTGTGACGGAACGATGAAATTGCGTTAGCAGTCTTTCGCCAACGGGTAATTCAGATTCGAGCGACTCCAAGTGCCGGCCTGCATCATCGAACCAAACAAGCGTTGAGGGTAAGTCGATGAAGGCGACCCCGCGCTCACAACAAATCTGAAGCGCCGACGGTGGACGAAAGTTATCAGCTTCTTGCCAAGCGGCTTGAATGTAGTCCCCACAACTGATTTGCGCTGTTACCGCTTGCGAATGTTCGTTGGAGGGAAAATCCAAGGTAATGCATCGGTAGCTCGTTCGCTCACCGACGCGATGAGCCGTTGACGAAACCGCCGCTGGCTCGCGATCAACGATGTATCGGCACCAATCAATCAACTCCATGAATTCACAACGAGAGAGGTCTGAACCATTGGGATCATCCTTTTGCCGACCCTTCAAACGGCGATGGCAAAAGAGCAACTGAGGCGCACCCAACCGAGTGGCAATCAGCTCTTTCAAGCGTAGAGTCGCCGGCGCGAACCTCCGAGGAAACTCCGCCATAAAGGCAACGCCACTTTCCTCAATCGCTGTTCGGACGTGCTGATCTTTCTCGGGATCAACATCCAAACTGCCCGCCCAGTAGACGGCTTTTCCTGCTTCACAGGCCGCGAGCATCGGCAACCAACCGAGCCACGTTCTCTGCAGCACCATCACAGCGTCGATGTCGCAGCGCGAAACAAGCGATCGATAGCCGTCGACCGCATCCGCTTGGAATTCGCTCGCTGTGTTCTCGGCCAGCTTTGCGACCGGGCTGAAAACGGCCCTCACGTCGAATCGATCATGCAGCATTCTCAGCGCAGGCCGGTGCCGCGTCTGCCAAGATTCGCCAAGTCCAACCAGCCCGATCCGCAGTTTCATCCGATCTCCCATTTCGCGGCGAAGAATGCGACAGGTTTTCCCCCATCGTGACGCCTAAGTGGGAGCGAAACCAACAGAGATCTAAATTTCTGATTTTTCATGCAACAATCTGACACACCCGACTGGGGCCGCCCGAAGTGCAACCCTCACATCAGTTTAACGTCGTGGATTGCACCTCTGGGATTCGGGGCTCGAAAAAATGCTAGCGTGAAAAAAGTCATTCACCCGTCAGCCACTTGCCGGCCAGATCGCGATCCCTATACTCCCGCCAACTTTCCAGCACACCAGTAACCGGCAAAGTCAACGCATTTCGCCAATGGTGTGGCTGGTAACCATGTCCCAGCGACGCGGTGGCTAGATCGACCGCGGAACGGCGAGTAATCGACCGACAGGATCGCGCTGGGCCAAAGGAACGTGCGGTTTAAGCGACGTCCGAACGCCCATTTATTCAACGATTGCCTGAACCTGCGGGGGAGGGTGTGCATTCGGCAAGGTGCCGAACCGTTCGGAACGTCTCACCCAGTAACGAAGGAATGACTGATGATCACTTTGATCGTTTCTCTGCTGATGTTGGGCCCAGCTCCTGCCATCACCGACAAGACGGTAAAAGCGCAGGATTACGCGACGGCCTACAAGGAGTCGATGAACGAGAAAAAGCCTTTGATGGTTGTCGTGGGAGCTCCCTGGTGCCCCGCGTGCAACGTGTTGAAAGAGACCACCCTGAAGGACATGGCCAAGAATGGCGACCTCGAGGCGGTTTCACTCACGATGGTGAACCGAGATGAGCAGCCGGAGTTGGCCAAACAGCTCACCAGCGGCGACACCACCATTCCGCAGATCATCGTGTACACCCCGGAGGAGTCGGGTTGGAAGCGAAGGAAATTGCGTGGATTTCAATCCACTCAGCCGGTCCGATCCTTGATCCGCCGGGCGTTGGGTCGACTGGGCGGCTAATCGCCCATCGCGTTTTCGCTTGAACAGCGAGCCGTTTTTCGACGCCGGACGCTCGACCTACAGCTTTTTTCATTGCGATTCGGTATCCTGCGTCAAATCCAGGGCCGAATTCCTGGGGATCCACCCTCATCGAGAAAAGCAACAGCGGTATGACGTTCCCGGAAGACTTGATGCACCTCGTTCGTACGGACGAACCACTTGGGCCCTTGGTCTGGTTGGGCATCGGGGGGCCGGCTCGCTTTTTTGCCGAACCCGTCGAGGACAGTGAGCTTCAGGCGCTTGTCCAGTCGGCGCGAGATCAGGAGTTGCCGCTACGCGTTTTGGGTGGCGGCAGCAATATTCTGGTCCGCGAGGCGGGTGTCGACGGCCTCGTTGTTTCCTTGTCGGGGCTGGACGGCTCGCCAACGATCGACGGCACAAAAATGACCGTTGGATCGGGCGTCAAACTCTCTCATGCCGTGATTAAATCGGTTGGATCAGGACTCGGTGGCCTGGAACACCTTGTGGGTATCCCCGGAACCGTTGGCGGTGCGGTCGTTGGGAATGCCTCAGGAGGTGGGCGAGATATTGGGTCGGTCGTCTCTTCTGTGACCGTACTCGACCCAGACGGATCACTGCGAACACTCACTCAGCAAGAGTCTGGTTTCTCACACCGAAAGTCATCGCTTGCCGGGCTTTTGGTCGTTCGCGTTACGTTTCAATTGGAAGAACGCGACGTCACGGCTCTAACCAAACGGATGCAAAAGCTGTGGATAGGGCGGAATTCATCTCGCCCACACGATGAGCCACGGATTGCCATGCCGTTTGTCGACCCAGATGGAATGCCGGCCAAAGAGTTGTTGCAGACGACGGGTTTGGCAGGGCTTCGAGAGGGCGATGTTTCTCTGGACGCGAATCACCCGCAATATCTGATCGCGCATAGCGGGGCAACGAGCGATCAGTGCCTGCGTTTGATTGAACGGGTCCGGGAGCAAGTCCTGCTGCAGACCGGGATCGACTTGCAACTGAATCTGCAAATCTGGTAAATCCAGGCTAGGTTGAGGAGATTCTTGTCAAACGGCAATCGCTGTTTGGCGAATCCACCGGAAGACCAGGCAATCAGCAAGCGGAAGCTTTGGAAAGGAATCCACGGTGGCGATGCGCTCGGCGGACGATGAACGACCCCGACCAATCCGAGATTTACTGCGGCGTCTCATTAAGGCTCCGGCAGCATTCTCCGTGTTGTGGCCAGCGTTATTGATCATCGGTGGCTATGTCGCGTGGCATCGTTGGGGCTCCGTCCACGTCGCTGCTCGTTATAGCGGAATCGATCCCACTCGCATCGAAATCACGCCACCACCCGAGTACGTTCGCAGCAACATTGTCAAAGCGGTTTACCGCGACACCGCGATGGAGGGTCTGTCGCTACTTGACCGTCAAGCGACGGCAAAGATCGCCGCGGCATTTTCGATGCACCCTTTGATCCGACAGGTCACCGGCGTGCGAAAATTACCCGGTGGAACCATCGATGTTCGTCTTGAGTATCGGTCGCCAGTCGCGATGGTGCATGTGTTCAAGCCCGACCGAAACGACACCCGTAGTTACTTTTTCCCCGTCGATGGTGAAGGGATCCTGCTGCCGGATACGGAGTTCGCGCCGGCTGAAATCCCTAATTATTTGTACATCGAAATCCCAGACGTCTACTCCACGAACGATGCCGGGACGCCCTTTGGTGATCGTCGCGTGGAAGCCGCCGCTCGACTGGCTGAGATCTTGCAACCGCTCCGCGATCAGGCGATGCTGCGCAGCATCGGGGTTCACGGAGGTTCCTGGCAATCAGATACGCCTCAGCTGGAGCTGACCACCGATTCCGGCGCGAGACTTTTCTGGGGCAGTCCGCCGGGCAGCGAATTGCCGGGAGAACCCACCGTCACGATGAAGCTGCGTACGCTCCTCGCGGTTGATAAATCGCAAAACGCCGACCTTCGCATGGCTGGCGGTGTCACACTTCAACGGTGACGTTGTCGCGTCATTGAGAAGAAGATTCATCGTGGACCAGCGGGTATCATGGGGTCATGAATGAACCCCACCATGAATCCATTCGCGCCCTGACGCGTCGGCATCTACTTGGCCGCTCAACACTCGGGTTGGGCACAGCGGCGTTGGCTGGCTTATTGCCGAAAAACGACTTGATCGGTTCGGATGAACTGACCGTAGAAAACGGCGGTTTGCATCACGCTGCCAAAGCCAAGCAGGTGATCTATCTATTCATGAGTGGCGGACCAAGCCACTTGGATCTTTGGGACTACAAACCAAAGCTGACGGACAAGTTCAACGAGCAACTGCCCGATCACATTCGCAGTGGTCAACGCATCACGGGCATGACGGCGAATCAAAAAGACGGATTGCCGCTGTGTCCGAGCAAATACAAATTCACACGTCAGGACAACGAAGCGAACGGGGTTTGGGTCAGCGAGCTGTTGCCGTTCACCGCCAAGGTCGCCAAAGAGCTTTGCGTTGTTCATAGCACTTTTACGGAAGCCATAAACCACGATCCAGCGATCACCTATATCCAAACGGGCAGCCAGATTCCTGGTCGTCCAAGCCTAGGTGCATGGTTGAGCTATGGCCTGGGCAGCATGAATGAGGATTTGCCTCACTACGTGGTGATGCACGCAAAGACGAGTTTCGCCGAACAGAGCTTGTTCAACCGGTTGTGGGGAACCGGGTTCATGTCATCGGACCATCAAGGGATTTTGATGCGGAGCCAAGGTGATCCGGTTTTGTACTTGAGCAACCCTGAGGGAGTAACGGGACAAGATCGCCGCCGACAACTCGATACGCTCGCCGCGCTAAACGAAGGACTGCATCGCGAAATCGGCAACCCGGAAATCCTCGCTCGGATCAAGCAACATGAGATGGCGTACCGGATGCAAACGTCTGTCCCCGAGCTGATGGATCTTTCGAACGAAACCGAACAAACACTCGGACTCTACGGTGATGACGTCAAGACGCCAGGGACATTCGCTGCTTGTTGCTTGAACGCACGTCGGTTGGCCGAACGTGGCGTGCGCAACATCCAGATATTCCATCGTGGTTGGGATGCCCATGGTCGACTGCCGACAGAACATGAATCCCAATGCCGCGACATCGATCAAGCGTGTGCCGGTTTGATCCTCGATCTCAAGCAGCGCGGGATGCTTGATGAGACCCTTGTTATCTGGGGTGGAGAATTCGGCCGAACCGCTTACTGCCAAGGAAAGCTGACCCGCGAAAACTATGGGCGTGACCATCATCCGCGTTGCTTCACCACCTGGATGGCCGGCGGCGGAATTAAGGCGGGCATCACTTACGGACAAAGTGATGACTACGGGTACAACATCGCCGATGAGGACGGCAATCCGCTAGATCCACAACCGAGCAAGGAGAGTTGGACGCCCGGCACGATGCATATTCACGATCTGAATGCGACCATCCTGCATCTGCTTGGAATCGATCACGAACGACTAACGTATCGATACCAAGGCCGTGACTATCGGTTGACCGATGTACATGGGCACGTGATCCGAGACGTTGTTGCGTAGCCATTCATGCGATAGGCCATCCGGTTCCGGCGATTGCCTTACTGCAGCATGTTTCGATACATGTTGATGCCGGCAGGGCCGACCAACACAACAAAAATCCCGGGGAAGATAAACAAGACCAGCGGGAAGATCATCTTCACGGCAGTCTTGGCAGCTTTCTCTTCCGCGATTTGGCGTCGCTTGGTCCGCATCGAGTCACTCTGGACACGCAAGGCCGTTGCGACCGATGAACCGAACTTGTCGGCCTGAATCAGAATCGACGCCAGCTGTTTCAGATCGTCGACACCGCTTCGGTAACCGAGTGCTTGCAGAACTTCGGGGCGTGTTCGTCCGAATTGTAGTTGCTGGTTTGCGATGCTGAATTCTTCACCGATCTCCTTGTGACTCTTCAGCATTTCCTCAGCCACTTTCCGCAACGCTTGGTCGATCCCCAAACCTGCTTCCACACAAACGACCATCAAGTCGAGTGCATCGGGAAGGCCCAAGAAAACTTTCTCACGACGTCGCTTTGCCAGTTGCTCGAGCAACAGTTTGGGCAACGCGAACCCGATCACGATTCCAGCGGCTGCTTTCATTAGCAATCCCTGACTGAATCCGTCGGAAATCATCCCGAAGACGCCACCGGAGAACAGTCCAACTCCCGATAGAATCAGCTGGATTCCTTTGAAAACGACTGGAGCCGATTCCCTTCGGAAACCTGCGTTGACCAGCTTCTCTCGCAGCTGGCTCATCTCTTTTTCGTTACCCGTAACGGTATCCGCCAATGGCGACGTGGCTTTCTCTAGCACCGCGGCCAACGCTTCGTTCTTCTTTCGCTGTTTATCGCCCGCGGATTCGTCCAGATCACCGGCACTGCTGCGGCCTTTTTTCAACGCATCCAAGCGCGCTTCAGCGCGTGGTTTGTCGTCGCCGCTGATCCGCCCAATGATGACCCAGGCAAACGCTGTGACACCGATGAAGATCGCGATTGACGCAAGAGTGATAGGGCTGAGCGAAGCCAAGATCAGCATCGTATTCATGGTCAGTACTTCCTAGACATATCCGAATGGGAGTTTCGTTATTTTGTCTCGAGTGGCGAATCAAACTTTGATCGTGATGATCTTTTTGATCACCAACGCACCAACCACTTGTGTTGCCAACGCGGCGCACAACAAGTAACGTCCAATCTCATCCGTGAACAACATCATCACATACTCGTAGTTGAGCTTGAGCATCACCAGGAACAGGACGGGCGGTAATGCCAACAAGACGGCACCACTCATCCGGCCTTCACCGGTCAACGCTTGGATCTGTCCCAAGATCATCAAACGTTCTCGAATCAGATGCCCAATCTTGTCAAGAATCTCAGCCAAGTCACCGCCCGTTTGACGCTGCAGGACAACCGCCGTGGCGAAGAAGCGAAGGTCCATATTTGGCACTCGCTGTGCCATATCCTCGATCGCTTCCTCAAGCGGAATCCCGAAGTTCTGTTCCTCAAAGGCACGGCCAAATTCTGTCGCCAATGGTGCTTCCATTTCATTCGCGACCAAACCAAAGCCAGCGTTCAATGAGTGGCCAGCGCGAAGCGAACGCCCGAGCAATTCCAATGCCTCGGGCATCTGCTGACCGAATTTGGCCAACCTTCGCTTTCGTTTGAGGAACAACCATCCGATGGGAAGTCCCGTGAATGCCAAGCCCAGAAACGGCCCCAGCAAGACCGGGACGGGAGTCACCACGCAGGCGACGATGCCACCAGCGAAGCATGCAAGACAGACGAAAGCGAATTTGGCCGGATTCATCTGGATATCGGCCTGCTCCAGGTAATCCGTCAGTGCCGGCATGTTGGACATGACCTTGGACAGCAGGCTGGACGATTCCTCCATCCCATTGTCCAGCAGCAACGAAGCCTGTTCCTGATCTTCACCGCCACCCCCGCGACGTCGGGATGCCATGGCGCTGAGACGATCTTCGATCGAATTGGAATCGCTCCCCGGCACCAAAACGTTGACGGCGAAGGCGACCAACGAGGCGACAAAGATGCCGACTGCGACGACGATGACAATGGCACTCATAGCTGACAATACCGATAGCGGTGTTTGATTAGGTAATTGTGTTTTTTAATGGAGGCCGCTCCAGGACTAAGCCTGCAGCATCACTCGTTCGCGGAATGCACTAGCGGGCAATCGCACGCCAGCGGCTTCTAGTTTGTCCATAAAGCTTGGGCGGACACCGGTACATTGGAATTGACCGAATGCCTTGCCTTCTTCGTTGACGCCTTGCTGATGGAACTTGTAAATGTCTTGCATGATGATCGTGTCTTGTTCCATCCCGACGACCTCAGTGATAGCGGTCAGACGACGCGGGCCACCCTGGAGTCGGTTCGCTTGGATCAAAACATCCACGGCACCAGAAATCTGTTGGCGAATCGCTTTGACCGGCAATTCAAAGCCGGCCATCATGACCAACGTTTCCAAACGAGCGATAGCGTCACGAGGTGTGTTTGCGTGAATCGTGGTCATCGATCCATCGTGACCGGTGTTCATCGCTTGCAACATGTCGAGCGTTTCTCCACCACGACACTCACCGATGATGATTCGTTCAGGACGCATACGCAGGGCGTTCTTCACCAAGTCGGTGGCGGTCACTGCTCCATTGCCCTCGATGTTTGGCGGACGCGTTTCCAAACGGACGACGTGATCTTGCTGCAGCTGCAATTCCGCCGCGTCCTCAATCGTGACGATACGATCGCTGTGGCCGATAAAGGATGACAGCGTGTTCAACAGCGTCGTTTTACCTGAGCCAGTACCGCCGGCGATGATGATGTTCAATCGAGCCTTAATACAGCCTTCCAACAACATGACCATTTCGGGTGTGAAGGCTTTGTAATTCAGCAGGTCCTCCAGTTTCAGCGGATTGCTACCGAAACGACGAATACTGACCGCCGCACCGTCGAGCGCCAGAGGCGGGATGATCGCGTTCACACGCGAGCCATCTTCCAGACGTGCGTCAACCATCGGCGAGGTTTCGTCGACGCGTCGACCCACCTTACTGACGATCCGGTCAATGATTTGGAGCAGGTGCTTGCCGTCACGGAATTCCACTTCCGACTTTTGCAGCTGACCGCCTTTTTCCACGTAAATGTTCTTGGGACCGTTGATCAGGATGTCGCTGACGCCCGGATCTTTCAGAATCAGCTCGAGCGGCCCCAAACCCAAGACTTCGTCGATGACTTCATCAACAATCCGTTCCCGTTCTTGGCGGTTGAGCAGTGTGTCTTCTTGATCGCACAGGTGCTCGACGACGAGTCGAATTTCTCGCTTAAGCGTATCGCCCTTGAGATCTCCCACACGCGAGAGGTCGAGTTTGTCGACCAACTTGCTATGGATACGTCGCTTAACTTCCTCGAATTGATCTTGGCGATTACCGTCTGGTCGAGCGATTTGATTGCCAGTGCGCATTTCAGATTTTTCCTTGGTTGAAAAAACCGTCAGGTCCCGTGCATTTGTCCCCACCGCTGCAGCCGCGCTGCCGGTCGATCCTCAAGATCCGACTTCGTCCGCGATGAAAGTTGCTTTTAACGGGTCGTAACACTTGCATGGCCCGTGCGAGGCCAAATCCATCTAAGCAACGTCAGATGAAGACGCCACAACCCACGCAAACATAGAACGCATTTGCGGGAAGACACACGAATTCAAGAGAAAGAGCGTTGTGGATGAGGCAACGAATCCCACGGCATTACCTCTGCCCGACTACTCCGCATTACCTCGGTCTTACTTTTACCTTCCACCGCATTGCCGATCGCAGCGTCTTGTTCCAACGCTGCTACGATCGCGGAGCAACCAGCGACGAGAGAATTGATCGAGCGTGTCGCGTTGTTACCGTGCCATCAGTTACGAAAAAAGCCAGGCCGTTTTGAATACGGCCTGGCCTTTGCAATGAAATCGTCGACGTGCGAGGCGCTACCAAGGGCCTCGAACGTAGTAGACGCCGAACTGATCGGTGTGGCTCGGCCACGGTGGTGTTGGACGGAACATTCCGCCGGGTGCAACGCCGGGCTGGTTAGCGCTTCGACCGAACTGATGGTAGATCGGATGAATCCGATTCTGGTTGACACCCCACGAGTAGGTCTGTCGCATATGCGATGTCGGGGGTACGACCAATGCCAACGGCTGTCCGTACATCTGATGGTAATACTGACCGTGCCAAGGCCGATCCATGGCAAAGTTGTGTGACCAGACTTGGGCAACACCGTAAGGATCGGAAGCACCGACCTGGGATGAGTTCATCGCCATTACGGCGGCGAACATTCCGGCTGCGAGGATGATTCGACGGATCATTTTTGACTGACCTCTTGGTTTCGATGCTTGATGGCAAATGGGATTGGGGAGGAACTAGCGCGGCAGTCGCAACATGTTCCAGTAAAAGTTGCTGGCTGCTTGCTTAATCGGTGGGTACGAGTACACAGCACGCGTTCGATTCATACCTCGCCCACAGTCGTAGTAACTGTGGAATCGGTCTTTGTGCTTGTACATCATGTGATGTGGGTAGAACGGCTGGTACGTGTAGTACGTGTGACCTACGTGAGGCGGCACAGGCAATGGCGACAGATACATCTGTGCGTTCGCCTGGTTGCAATAGCCTTGGGTGAAGTAGTTGTAGAACAGGTCGGTGGTCGGATAGCTGCGAGGCATGCAGCCTGCACTACCAACGTACTCTCCGTCGACCGTTCCGCTCGGAATGTCTCCGACGTACGAACCGTTGTTGCAGTTGTTGCACTGCTGGGCGTTCGCCGTTGTCGTTAGTGTGGCAACCAAAGCGAGGGCGGCAGTGGCAGCAAATTTCATGTTCATGGTTTTCATCTTTCGGGTCCTCCGTGAACCTCGCCAGGTGTGTCGGGAGTTTGGCATTCACTCCCGGCACGATTCCCTCGTGTCGGGTCAGACCTGGATCAGCGTCACGCTTCGCCAGCCAATGGAATGTGTTCTGGGTCAGTTTCGGACATCGGCGTGGCCTGAGATGACGTTTGTCTTGGGCTGACTCGCAACTCGTTCGACCACGCTTTCCCGTTTCATGGGTGAGATCGCTAAGACCGTAAACATTTGGCGACGCGGTTGACCCGGCACAATCGCACCGTCTAGCGTCAACGGCATAAACTGCCTACTTTCTCATCTGTTAAACTGCCGATCAGATTGGTTGACGCCCACCGTTTCTGGGGTGGATCCGGGCGTTTTCAACTGCATTTGGGCCCACTCCAATTCAAATTGGCACCGATTCCTGTACCCCATTTCAGTTAGCCCCAATTCAGTTAACCCATTTCAGTTAACCCCATTTCAGTTAACCAAAAACATCGGATTGATTGACGCAAGGAAAAGGACCTTCTCGCGTGGCAAAACGTCGAACTCGCAGTACCCCCTCAAGAACCTCAAGGCGTGGATCCTCTGGTGGGTCTTCTCCACCCGCTGAAGCTTCCCTATTCGATGGCATGGACCCGAACGGCAACGGCGTGCCACTACGTCAAGCAGCCCAGGATCGGTACCTCAACTAT
Organism: Planctomycetota bacterium; assembly: GCA_039179795.1. Lineage (GTDB taxonomy): Bacteria > Planctomycetota > Planctomycetia > Pirellulales > Pirellulaceae > Rubripirellula. The sequence goes on from JBCDEM010000008.1 coordinate 111,281, forward strand.
TCGCTGTCGGTCATCACCAGCCGCGCCTTGCCTGATGTTCGTGACGGACTCAAGCCAGTCCAGCGCCGCATTCTGTACACGATGAATCAGCAGGGTTTGACGGCGACCAGTAAACACGTCAAATGCGCGAAAGTCGTTGGTGATGTAATGGGTCGCTATCACCCGCACGGTGACAGCTCGATCTACGATGCATTGGTCCGCATGGCGCAACCGTTCTCGCTACGCATGCCGCTCGTCGACGGCAGCGGAAACTTCGGCAGCGTCGACGGTGATAATGCCGCGGCCATGCGATACACCGAATGTCGCATGACTCCGATCGCATCGGAAATGCTAACCGACCTGGCAACGAAAACGGTCGCATTCAAGGCCAACTACGACGGGAGCCGTGAAGAGCCCGTCGTGTTACCAAGCCGCGTTCCAAACCTGCTCGTTAATGGAGCCACGGGTATTGCCGTCGGGATGGCAACCAATATCCCGCCTCATAACTTGAAGGAAGTTTGCAACGCGCTGCTCAAGCTGCTCAAGAATCCAGAAATCAAGAACTACCAGCTGGTCGCTGATAATGCCGTTCAGGGTCCTGACTTTCCGACTGGTGGTGAGATCATCAACACCAAAGAGGAATTGCGTGATATCTACTCGACGGGGCAGGGCACGATCAAACTTCGTGGCACAACCAAACTTGTTACCAAGGGCAGTGCCAAAACGCTTCAGATCACTTCCATTCCCTTTGGTGTGAACAAAGCCGTTCTCGTCGAACGAATCGGAGAGATCATTTTTAGTGGCAAGTTACCATTGGTCACCGAAGTCCGTGATCTGTCGACCGAAGAGATCCGTGTCGATCTGTTACTGAAAAAGGGTGCCGATGAAAACAAAGTGTTGGCGTACCTGTATAAGAACACACAGTTTCAAAACAACTTCAACGTTAACCTGACTTGCCTTTCCCCGACCGAAAATCCTGAAGTCGGTACGCCCAATCGGTTGAGCCTGAAAGAAGTGCTTTGGTACTTCCTTGACTTCCGGCACGATGTAATCACGCAGCGTTTGACGAACGAATTGCGTTCGTTGGAAAAGCGGATCCATATCCTGGACGGCTTCGCGCTGATCTTCGATGCGTTGGATGAAATCATCCGCATCATTCGGCGTAGCGACGGCAAAGCGGATGCCGCCAAAAAAATCATGAAACGGTTTCCACCCACATCGCGCGGCGGTGGCCTGGACGAGGAGCAGACCGATGCCATCCTGGAGTTAAAGCTGTATCGGCTGGCGAAACTCGAAATCAACTTGGTGCTGGACGAACTAAAGGATAAAAAGCGACGCGTTCGGCAAATCAAAAAACTACTGGCCGAAGACAGGAGAGACTTTACAGGATCGGGACGTTGGAAAATTGTTCGAGAAGAAATTGAGTCCTTGGTCCAGCACTATGCCAAGGGAAACGCTGGCAAACGCCAAACTTCCATCACGACGGCTGCGGAAGAGCCCGAGTACACGGCCGAAGATTTCATCGTTGCCGAGGATTGCCACGTTCTGATTACAAAAGAAGGTTGGATCAAACGACAAAAACAGATTGCCGATCCGTCCAAAAGTCGACTGCGTCAGGGAGACAGTGTGCTCGCGTGCGTTGCCGGAAGTACGCGAGAAACGATCGGATTATTTTCCTCGCTAGGTGTTTGCTACACGGCGCGAATGATCGACATTCCTGCATCAACAGGTTTTGGTGAACCGGTTCAGAAGCTCTTCAAAATGAAGGACGGTGAACGAATCGTAGCTGCCCTGTCATTTGACCCACGAGTGATCGGTGATGTTCGTGAAGATCCCAAGCATCCTGATCTGTGTCCCGAAATCCACGGACTCGCTGCATCCTCGAACGGCTTCGCATTGCGATTTGGATTCGAAGCATTCATTGAACCCTCGACAAGAAGCGGAAGACGTTATGCTCGCGTCAAAACGGGATCCACGATCATTGATGTGGCCGCGATTGATGGAACCGAAAACGTGTTGGCAATCAGTCGGCTTTGTCGCGCAATGATCTGTACGGCCGAAGAGATCAACTACTTATCCGGCGCCGGCAAAGGCGTCACCTTGATTCGTCTTTCCGCGGATGACGAACTGCTCGGATTCAAACCATCCACTGGCGATCGTGATCTTATGACCGTAAAAACCAATCGAGGTGCGAAAAAAACGATCTCCACGGCAAAGTACCGCGTCACGTCGCGAGGTGGTCGAGGCAATGAGATTCAAAAGAATGGCAAGATCGCAGAGATCATCATTCCGCCTCCGCAAGCACCGGAACCACTCACGGGCAATGAGTAAGCGTCCAACACGCTGAAAAGAAATTTTTAAACGGACGGATTCTCCCCCTCATTTTCAAAACGGATCGATGGCAACGGCGACAAAACGATACGAAGGCGAAGACATTGTCGTTCTGGAAGGACTGGAACCAGTCCGCAAACGCCCCGGAATGTATATCGGCGGAGTCGGCATGGCTGGGCTGCACCATTTGGTGTGGGAAGTCGTCGACAACTCTGTTGACGAAGCAATGAATGGACACGCCACGGAGATCACCGTCACGCTGCACAAGGACGGACATTCCGTGACGGTTGCGGACAACGGCCGCGGTATTCCTGTCGACAAACACCCCAAAACCAAAAAGTCAGCACTCGAAACGGTCCTGACCGTTCTACACGCGGGCGGAAAATTCGACGGGAACAATTACAAGACGGCCGGTGGACTGCACGGTGTCGGCGCTTCTGTGGTCAACGCGCTCGCGAAGCAATTGACAGCCGTCGTACGCCGTGACGGAAGTCAGTACCGCATGACCTTTGAGCGTGGAAAGCCAACCAGCAAACTCCAGAAACTCAAGGGTTCTGTACGCGGCAGTGGAACATCCATTTCGTTTTCGCCCGATCCCACGATTTTTCCAAAGACGGAATTCGACACGAGCGTGATTCGGTCTCGATTGGAGACTGCGAGTTTTCTCCATCGCGGACTGAAAGTGACCTACGTCGACGAAGCGGAAAAGACGAAAGAGACTTTCTTCCACAAAGAAGGAATCGTTGATTACTTGGGAAAGGTGCTGAAGGATCGCAAAGCACGACCGATCCACGAAGCGCCCTTTACCTTTCGCAAGGATGATGACACGCGTTTGGAGTTAACATTGCAATGGACGGAGTCCACCGATGAGCACGTTCGCAGTTACGTGAACGGGATTCCAACCGGCAATGGCGGGACGCATGAGAACGGATTCCGCAGCGGACTAAACAAGGCTGTGCGTAATTACATCGACACGCATAGTTTGACACCGCGGGGCGTCAAAATCTCTCACGAAGACATTCGCGAAGGTCTCGTGTCCATCGTCTCGATCTTCCTGGCTGAACCTCAATTCCAAGGCCAAACGAAAGATCGGCTCAACAATCCGGAAGTGACATTGGTTGTTGAAACGACTGTTCGCCCGGCGATGGAACAATGGATGAACAATAATCGAAGTGTTGCCGACTCCGTCGTCGCGAGAATCATCGCGGCAGCGCGAGCGAGAGCTGCATCGCGTGCGGCGTCTGCGGCGGTGTCGCGCAAGGGCGGATCAAAACGAACGATGCTGCCCGGCAAACTGAGCGACTGTGTTTCCAGCGGCAAAGGGGATTCCGAGATCTTTATCGTTGAGGGTGATTCGGCTGGCGGCAGTGCAAAACAGGGTCGAGATCGAAACTCTCAAGCCATCCTGCCGCTACGCGGAAAAGTCCTGAACACCGAATCGGCGACGTTGAAGAAGATCTTGGAGAACAAGGAAATCCAGGACATGGTGTCGGCTCTGGGCTGCGGAATCGGACCGAGTCTCAACGTCGGAGACCTTCGATACGATCGAGTGATTCTGCTGGCGGATGCGGACAGCGATGGTCACCACATCACAACGTTGCTGTTGACATTTTTCTACCGACATATGCCAGGACTCATCAATGACGGGCGTCTGTACATCGCCGTTCCACCGCTGTATCGAATTGATTTGGGAAAAGAGACTTTCTGGGCTGCCGACGAACAGGCACGCGAGGAAATCCTAGCGAAGCACTCCGGCCGAGCCAAACCTGAGATCACCCGATTCAAAGGCCTGGGTGAGATGATGCCCAAGGTTCTGTGGGAAACAACACTCAATCCCGCGACGCGTCGTCTGATGCGGGTCGAGATCGACGATCAGCTTGAGACCGATCGTGTGATCAGCGATCTTATGGGTCGTGACGCATCAGCAAGGTTCCGCTTCATCATGGAACGCGCTGTAGACGCGGAGGCACTCGACGTGTGACGGCGACGAATCCTGCGCTCGCTCCTCCTCTTCTCCTGATCTCCTCTTCTTCTCTTCCGTACACAGTCATGAGCGATACCGCTTCCGTTTCGAAGGTTCCGTTTGGTCAAAAAATCGCCTTCGGGTTCGGCATGTTTGCCAACCAGATGTTTCCCGCCGCGCTAGCCGTCTTTCTGGTTGTGCTTGTCGAAGACCTCGGGTTTTCGCCGTTAGCTTGGGGGTTCATCTATTTCGCGCCACGAGCCTTTGATGCGATCACCGATCCATTAATGGGGTTCATCTCCGATAACACACGATCGCGTTGGGGGCGACGGCGCCAATATGTATTCGTTGGCGGGTTAATCCTTGGAGCTTCCTACATCCTCATGTGGCAGCTGTATCGTGAAAACAGCCTGACATTCAATTTTTATTACTTCATGATCTGCTCGTTGTTTTTTTATCTCGGGTTGACCATCTTCAGCGTGCCGTACGTAGCGATGGGCTACGAGATGAGCGATGACTTTCATGAACGCACCAACATCATGGCAATCGCTCAGTTTATCGGGCAATGGGCGTGGGTGATCGCGCCCTGGTTTTGGGTCATCTTATACGACAAAAATTGGTTTCCCAACGCGGACGCTGGAGTTCGGCAGCTGTCCGTTTGGGTTGCGATTCCATGCGCGATGGTGGCGCTGATCCCTGCCATTTTCATTCGCGACAAATCAACGCTAGATCGTGACGATTTCGAACCGATCAATGCTGGATCGATTGGAAAGAGTCTTGGCGATATTTACAGGTCAACGTTAGAGGCATTCGCGATACCAGAATTTCGCAAACTCGCCATCGCGACGTTTTTGGTTTTCAACAGCTTCAACATCATCGCCAATTTCACTTTCTTTATCATCGTTCATTACCTATTCAACAGTGACGCTGGTGACGCTGGAGTTTGGCCAGCCTTGCACGGGTGCGTGGGAGCACTCTGCACCAGTTTTCTAGTGATTCCCATCGTCGCTGCGATTTCGAAAAAGATCGGCAAGAGAAAAACGTTCCTCATTTCCCAATCGATTTCGATCATCGGATACGTGTTGTTTTGGTTTTTGTTTGTGCCGGGCAAACCGTATCTCTTTCTGATCGCACTGCCGTTTCATTCCTTTGGAATCGGCGGATTGTTTACTCTGATGATGTCGATGACGGCGGACGTTTGCGATGTGGATGAGTACAAAACGGGTAAACGTCGCGAGGGCGTCCTTGGTGCGGTCTATTGGTGGATGGTCAAGTTTGGCCATGCTTTCGCTGGCCTGCTAGCTGGGACCATTCTTTGGTTCGTTGGCTTCGATGCGGACGCTGTAACCGACTCAGCCCTGTTCGGATTGCGTTTCTTCTACACATTTCTTCCCATTGCTGGGGTTTGTGGCGCTATCGCGATCATGTGGGGATACGACATCACGGAAGAGAAAGCCGCTGAGACACGAGCCGAACTCGCGCTTCGGCATCAGTCGGCCAATACCGGCGTGTGATTCCCACGTGGTGACGCACATCGTACGACGGCGCATTAAACTCGCGAAATCGCTTCGAACCTCCTCTCCTTTCTTTGCTCAAAGTGATGACCACACACGACTTGGCATCTATCTCTGGTGAGTACGTTACGCTCGATCATGAGCGTTACTATCGCATCACTAACAGTCAGTTGATGCCAGAGTTTTTCATGTCACTCGTTGGTGCGAGTGATCATTGGATGTTCATTTCGAGCCTAGGTGCGTTATCAACGGGACGCCGTGACCCCGACAATGCGCTGTTTCCCTATGCAGCCGACGATCAGATTTCTGCGGCTCGCTCGAGCACCGGTCCGCTCACACTGCTCCACCTTGAAAAAGGATCTGCAGCGCATGTGACTTGGGAGCCGTTTTCAGCGCGTCCGACGTCGATGACACAACGAAATCTTTATAAAACGCCCTTGGGCAATAAGCTTGTCTTTGAAGAAGTCGACGCTGATCATCAACTGAGTTTCCGATACCGCTGGTCATTCAGTGAGCGGTTCGGTTTTGTCCGCAGTTGCCAGTTGCAGAACATCGGAACCACACCGTGTTCGATCCGCATGCTCGATGGATTGCAGAACATCCTGCCGTACGGCGTTGGCAGTGAATTCATGATGCGCTACAGCAACTTGGGTAACGCCTATAAAAAGAACGAACTTCTCCCGGCATCGGGGCTTGCTTTGTTTTATCTCAGTTCGATTCCAACCGATCGTGCAGAACCCAGCGAAGGATTAAAAACGACGACCGTTTGGCAAACGGGACTCACACCGCAAGCGACACTCCTTTGCAATGACCAGATCGAAGCGTTTCGCGAAGGCGTTGAGTTGCACTCGGAATCGGACGTACGAGGAAAGTCAGGATCCTTCTTCGTTTATCAATCTCTCGATCTAGTACCTGAACAATCCATAAAGTGGCATGTCGTTGCGGAATTAGAACAAGATCATGCCGATGTGGTCGACCTGGATCATTGGTTATGCCAATCTCCAAACCCAGCATCGGAAGTACGCAACGACATCGAAGAGGGACAACGACAATTCCACCGAATCGTCTCTTCCTCGGACGCGTTGCAGTGCGGTGACAACGAACGTCGCAGCGATCGGCATTGCTCCAACACTGTCTTCAATGTGATGCGGGGAGGCATTCCCGTCACCGGCTATCAAATTCAGACCGAAGATTTTCGGCGGCACGTTGCGGGCTTCAATCGGCCGACGTTTGAACGCAACCGCCAAGTCTTGGAAGCACTTCCTTCAACGATGGACTTTGACGAACTACAGTCCACGCTTGACCCAACCGACGCGGATCTGTCGCGTCTGGCCATGGAATACCTGCCGTTGGCATTTAGCCGTCGTCATGGTGATCCAACACGTCCCTGGAATCGCTTCGCAATACAACTTCGCACACCCAACGGCCAAACGAACTTGAACTACCAAGGGAATTGGCGTGACATTTTTCAAAACTGGGAAGCACTCGCCGTCTCGTTTCCTCGTTTCACGACGGCGATGATCTGCCGATTTGCAAATGCGACGACAGCCGATGGTTACAATCCCTACCGAATCATGAAAGACGGATTCGAATGGGAAGAACCAACGCCCGATGATCCGTGGGCGAATATCGGATACTGGGGTGACCACCAGATCATCTACCTGCTTCGGCTACTCGAATCTAATCGCCGCACAGATCCGGACGGACTCACGGCACTACTCAACAAGCGCTTGTTCGTCCACGCAAACGTCCCGTATTGCATTAAACGATTTGAACAAATCAGACGGGATCCCCAGTCCACGATCGATTTTGACGACCAACGATCCGACGAGGTAACCCGTCGCGTCGAAGAAATCGGCACAGATGGCAAATTACTTCGAGATCAAAACGGTCGGATTCATCATGTCAGCCTGATGGAAAAAATGCTGACGCTGACACTCGCAAAGCTCTCAAACTTCGTGCCGGATGGCGGTATCTGGCTGAATACGCAACGCCCCGAATGGAATGATGCCAACAACGCGCTGGTTGGCAATGGTCTCTCGATGGTGACCACGTGCTACCTGTATCGCTGGTGTCGTTACCTCGAAGATTGGCTTTCGCATTCGAGCGAAGACGCGTTTGAGATATCGACGGAAGTGAGTGAGTTCTTACGTGAAGTTCAAGACGTTTTGGCAACGCTTGTCGACCATTTGCCAATCGACACCGGAAGCGATTCACCGACAAAAGCGTCCGCTGCTCGCCGACGAGAGATCACGGAAGCTCTAGGGAAAGCAGTCGAACGATACCGCCAGAAACTCTACGACTCGGGACCGAGTGGGCACACCGAAGCGGTACCGGTCCAGAACGTACGCGATTTATTGTCCGCGGCAGGCCGTCATTTGGAATCCTCCATTTTGAACAACCGACGTGCTGACGGCTTGTTTCACTCATACAACCTGCTGGATTGGCGAGACGACACGATTGAAGTTGAGTACCTAGATGAGATGCTGGAAGGACAAGTCGCTGTACTGAGTTCTGGATTACTCGCAGCTGACGAAGTTGTCACGTTATTGGATGTCCTCCGTGTCAGCCGACTTTACCGTGAAAATCAAAACAGTTACTTGCTGTACCCCGACCGCCAGCTTCCACCGTTCGTCGCGAAGAACCAGTTCCCCATCGACATCTATCAATCAAGCAAACTCTTGCAGGCGCTGGTCAGAGATGGAAATGAGTCGATCATCCGTCGCGACACGAAGGGTGGAATTCACTTCAACGGCCGTTTTCGAAACGTTGCGGATCTTCGGGATGCGCTTGACCACTTACCGGATGCCTATCAAAAGTACGTGGCGGATGAAAGCGTTTTGCTTTGTGATGCATTCGTGGAACTATTCGGTCATCGCCGATTCACGGGACGTTCCGGAACGTTCTTTGCTTACGAAGGACTCGGGTCCATCTATTGGCACATGGTTTCAAAACTTGGCTTGGCCATTTCGGAGAACTTCTTTCAAGCGATCGACGCCAAGGCCGATCCCGACGTTGTTCGCCGAATCGGCGAGCATTATCAATCCGTTCGAAGCGGGATCGGAGCTGAAAAGACCCCGAGCCAGTATGGCGCATTTCCTTCCGATCCATATTCTCACACGCCTGAAAATGCGGGTGTCAAACAACCCGGCATGACGGGACAAGTCAAAGAAGATGTTCTCGCCAGATTCACGGAAGTCGGCATTCAATTCGAAGACGGTTGTATCTGTTTCCGCTTGGATCTGTTCGATCGACAGGAACTTCTCGAGCAGCCCACCGAATTCCGGTTTTTCGATCTGTCGAATGAGCAACGAGTGATCGAAATCCCGAGAGACGGGTTTGCCTTGACGCTTTGCCAAGTACCCATCGTTTATCGACCAGGTGAACAGGATCTCATCAACATCAAATATTCCGATCGGGAGAACTCCATACGTGGCATGCGTTTAGACTCGGCGACAAGTCGGAAGCTTTTTTCGCGCACGGGCGAAATCGTGCAAATCGAATGCGAGTTTGAAACACTGAAACGTTATTAACGGCCCAAAGCAACCCTTGAGTATGATACAGCTGTGATGGGCACATCGCCGATTTGCCAAGCTCGTGACAGACAGCGATTTGTGCAAACAGTCCGGACACAGCAAAATCCCTATCCTCTCTTTTGATCCATCGAAGTGAACAGGACGAAACCAATGAAATCAACGATCGCAAAACTCGTTGCATTCGCGAGCTCACTCTTTTGTGTTGCTTCCGTAACGGCTCAATCGTCGGTCACGGTGCAAAACACAGATGGGCAGTTTCAATTGATTCGCAATGGAGAACCCTATCGGATCAACGGAGTCGGAGGTGACTCCTATTTGGATGAATTGGCGTCCCTCGGTGGGAATTCGGTTCGAACCTGGGGCACAGAACGGCTGGGGGAAGTCTTGGATGAAGCGCACGATCACGGGCTCTCCGTCTGCGCTGGCATTTGGCTGGGCCATCAACGGCATGGCTTCAATTACCAAGATTCAGCTTCCGTTTTGAGACAACTCGATGATGCACTCGTTGCCGTGCGAAAGTACAAGGACCATCCCGCATTGTTGCTGTGGGGTGTCGGGAATGAAGCTGAGGGTGAGGGAACCGATCCATCCGTTTGGTACGCAATCAACCATCTTGCCAGAGAGATCAAACGGATCGACCCGAACCACCCGACAATGACCGTCATCGCGGAGCTAGGCGCGAATGAGATAAAGGTGCGAAACATCGAATCGTTTTGCCCAGACATTGACATCGTCGGTGTCAACTCATACGGGGGCATCGAAAGTGTCGCCAAACGTTACAGCCAAGCAAACAGCACCAAGCCGTACATCATCACCGAACACGGACCGCTCGGCCCTTGGGAAGTTAAGAAAACGCCATGGGGTTCACCGATCGAACGAACCAGTACGGCAAATGGTGACTTCTATGCGAAGGGACACCAGGCAAATGTCGTCGACAACAAGGCGACCTGCTTGGGATCATATTCTTTCTTGTGGGGACACAAACAAGAGACCACGGCGACTTGGTTTGGCATGATATTGCCCGACGGCACGCGGCTGGCGGCGGTCGATGCTATGTCCGAAGCTTGGACGGGATCACCTCCAAGCAATCGCTGCCCGCGCATGTCTTCTTTCAAGGTTTCTCGCGACCGTGGCCTTGAACCCGGTGAGACGATCGAGGCCGTCGTGTCGGTAAACGATCCGGAAGATGACGATTTGGAGTTCGTATGGGTTCTTCGCGCCGACTCCGGAACAATTGGAGTTGGAGGGGATTTTCAACAAGAAGAAGCATCGATTAAGAGTTCAATCAAGGCAGACAAAAATCGTGCGACGATCACTCTGCCGTCGAAACGTGGCAACTATCGTTTATTCTGCTATGTATACGACGGCCAGGGCGGAGCGGCTGTTGCAAACGTACCCATCAAGATCGGCGCGTTGCGGCAGCCCATTACCAAAATGTCAGCCGTTGAATTTCCGTACGTTGTTTATGGTGATGCTCAGGACGACAGCGTTTACATTCCATCTGGATTCATGGGCAATGTTGACGCGGTCAAGCAAATGCTGGATAGCACCGACGAACCGCACAGCGGAAAGACCTGTCTCAAAGCGGAATACCGCAGCGGAAGCGATTGGGGAGGCGTACTCTGGCAGTCTCCTGCGGAAGATTGGGACGGCAAGTTTCCAGGTGGAGCAAACCTCACCGGCGCTACACAATTGGAATTCTGGGCCCGCGGTGAAGAAGGAGGAGAGACGGTCAATTTCGTCTTTGGCGTTCTCGACGGAGATCAACCCTACGGAGACTCGGCGAAAGGAGAGCTCAAAGACGTGAAGCTTTCCACGGAATGGAATCGATTCGTGATTCCACTGCGAGGTTCTGATCTGCGCCAAATCAAAACCGGTTTTGGTTGGTCACTCGCCGGCCAAGGCAAACCGGTCACGTTCTATCTGGACGACATCCGATACGTCAAAGAGTGACGTATGACGCACCACGTCGACGGCGTGGAGCACATTGCTGCACCCCTTCGGGGTGCGTGATGGTTTCGCGTCGATTACCCGAGGTGCGCTACGCGACCTCGGGCTGTGTTGAACCGCTCCGTGGTAGGCAGATCACATCTCCCGTGGTCCGAGCACCGATTCTTTACGCCGAAGGCGTTTAACAACAGAGCCTTGGGTCGCGCAGCGCACCCAAGGTAGGCAGGCATCTGCGTCCATTGACCCCGAAGGGGTCACACCCGATTTCACGATCTATCTAAACAAGTTGAGGGTACCGTCTCGATTGCTTGCAACGTCATTCGTAATACGCATTCATCGCGTGCAACGACAAGGAATTCCAAGGAATGGTATAAGTAGATCGATCGACCCCGATGGGGTCACACAACTAACTCTCGAATGGAATAAGAGTCATGGGGCAGTCTCTCGTTCAACTGTATATTCACGCTGTCTGGTCTACGAAGCACCGCCAGCCATTCCTGAGACTCGTGGAGCGAAGAAAGCGACTCTTCGCGTACATGACAGGCATTTGCACCAATCACCATTCGCCTGCGATTCTGATTGGAGGCACAGAGGACCATTGCCATCTGTTGATCCGATTGGACAAAACCATCGAATTATCTCGGTTGATATGCGAGGTCAAGAAAGAAGCTTCTCGTTGGGCAAAAACCGAATTGCTGCTGAGCAACTTTTACTGGCAAGCTGGCTACGGTGCCTTCTCAATCAGTCCCAGTCATGTCGAGCGGCTGAAGGTTTACATCGCCAATCAAGAGGAACATCATCGCAAGGTGACGTTTCAAGATGAGTTCCGGATTCTCTGCAAGAAATACCATCTTAAAATCGACGAACGTTACGCTTGGGAATGAGGCCGTGTTGCACCCCTTCGGGGTGCGTGATGGTTTCGCGTCGATAACCCGAGGTGCGCTGCGCGACCTCGGGCTGTGTTGTTGAACCGCTCCGCGGTAGGCAGATCGCATCTCGCGTGAAAAGTCTTTTTGCTGGACTGTTCAGCTTGCTTCGGTTTGTCCGGATCGTTCGACTTCGTCAACTCGTGGTGGGGCGTTAACGGTTTGGCCGATGGCAAACGCTAACTTTCCCATCATCGAAAAATACGCGAAGGCGACTCCGATGCCCGCGGTGATACCAACCACGACCGCTGGAACAACTCCGATGCCACTTACAATCACCAGGAGAAAAAACAACGCCGCAAACAGCAATCCGGACGAGAAATAGAAGCCACCCCATGATTCATGATTTCCCGTTACGCTGCGAGCAACCTCGGCTGAGAAGGGCACCATCACGCTGTTCATGTCCATCATCGATAGAAGGATGAAAGGGAACAGTGTGTAAACGGCAAACATAGTCAGCGCGACACTCGCTAAGGTGGGCCCGATCGCGAGTAAACAAAGCATCCAAATTGGAACAACAACGACCGTTGCAGCAGCGACGACCGCGAACAATTCACTCATCCAATTGACCGGATCCATGGTCGGCCAATCACTGACTCGTTCCTCTTCGTTGGCGACGGCGTTCATGATGGCGAAGCCGCAGCTGACAACCAGAACGAGCATTAGGAAGCCTGCGGGAAACAACCCAAGGATCAGGATCTTCTGTTCCGAATAAACAGCGATTGCCGTCGGGAGAGCCGCCAATACGGATAAAGCGACCCAATGCGCGATGACACTTGGATCACGAAAGATCCCAAAGACATTTGACACCCACTCTTTCACACTCGGGATGTCATCGTACGTCGGACTCGGACTCGTCTCCTCTTCCCTTGACGCTTCCTCCAACAGTTCCGCCGCAGACCTTTGAAAAGGGTCCTGACCTCGACTGCTGCTGGCCGTGGAATCTTCAAACTGAAACGTCTCGGCCTGATCGATGTTGATCTTCGTCTGTTTGGTGACTTTGGGGGGCGACGGGATCAGCACGGGAGTATGACAATCTGAGCACTTCAACGTCTGACCGGCCTGATGCGCTTTGACGTACAGCAGCGTGCCGCAGAGCTTGCACTTCACACTGTATTCTTCGGCGTACTCGACCGAAGCCGCTGGCTTTGCTTTAGGGGTTGCGCTCGGTTCGTCCGGAAAGCCAAAACTGGACAGAGGGTCGTCCGGCGTATCGCCAACGCCCTGATCGGACTTGGGCAACGATTCCGTTTGTAAGGTGAAGTCGTCCAGGTCCTCGGTAAACTCCGCCAACAACGCCTCGTCGTCATCGCTCAGGCTGGGAGATCCTGAATTGGAATGATCCGTATTGGTCAACTCTGTACTGGTCAACTCCGTGCTGGGAAATTCCGCGCCCAGCAAATCGTCATCGAATGGATCCGTGCTCGTTGGATTAGAGCTTCCAGGAACCGTCGGGGCTGGTTGATCATTCTTGGATGGTGAGAGAGGTACTTCATCCAGACTCAACCAATCGTCGTCGTCTTTCACGACTTTCGTGATACCCGGCGCGACGAAAGTCTGATTGCAGTGCGGACACATGACGCGTTGTCCTGCCGCCTCTTCAGCGATGGAAACAGCTCCGTTGCAGCGCGGACATTGAACCGAGATCGACATATTGATTGGCGACCAAAAGCTTGTATGTAAGGGAGATGATTCACAACGATGAGACCAAAATCCATTCTATCCCCATCAGGCCAAGGAAGACAGCATCTTGGGCGCTTGTGACGGCGGGAACCTACTACCCTAGTGTTTTCAAGTCTCACTTAAACACAGTATGAAGGAAGTTTTCCATTTCCCACATCGTCCATTGGAAGTACTGATTTTCGTGACGCCCATAGTTAAAAAAGGCGTGCGTCGCCTTTGGGTATTCGACGAATTGAGACTCATTTCCTGCTGCTGTCATCCGTCGCTGGAAAGCTCGAATGAGGGCAGGCGTGATCAATGTGTCTTCGCTTCCGCTGAGCACTAAAACGGGTGGAAGCTCTCTGTTCACATGATGTGCTGGCGAAAAGGATCGGGGATCGATTCCCTTTTGTTCACAACGCTTTCGACCAGAACTCCAGCCATCGACCAAATCGATCACCGGATTGAATAAAACGAATCCGACGGGTGGATGGTCGATCACTGGATCATCCGGCAACTCGATTGTTGACAAGGCGAGCGACAAGTGGCCACCAGCCGATCCACCAGAAACGACGATCTGATCAACATCGATCTGCAATTGCTCACCGTTTTCGATCAACCAGCGATACGCTTTCCGCGCATCACGCAACGTATCAGCGGGCGTGAGACCTTTACTGGGGGCTCGAAAGTGAATTGTGACAGCGTTGTAACCCAGTCGCTGAACGTAAACGCATTGAGCCGCGAGAGATTCCGGTCGGCCGCCCCAACCGCCACCATGCACGAAGAACACACAGGGACGCCGTTCATCATCTTGTTGGTCAAGCGGACGAAATAACCATAGTTTCTGCTCGACGATCGCCGGATCACCGTAAACGTGTTCTTCCGCACGTGTCAGCATCTCGCGAGTGATCTGATTCGCTTCGTCGCGATTCTTGGGAATGTACAGCAGGTCCGGTTCCTTCTTCCCATAAGCGTCTCGAAGTGCAGGTTCTTCCACTCCTGACATCGCCGTTTCGATGACAGCTTGCAGTGATTCCTTCGCGGCGATGTCACGATCCGACATCTGCAATGGGCTGACTTCGATTTCTTCCAACGGACGATCCGTCAGACGATAGAGTCGGCCGGAACGAAAGAGCTTGTACTCACGATTGAGCGCAAATACATGTCGGCTAAATCGTTCTTTGTCCCAGCCTGGACGAGGGTCATACCAAAAGAATGCTGCTTGACGCTCTTTGCCCGATTTCCCGAACAACCAAGGAGCAAAACTGATTCCATCGCACTCGGGTAACTCTTGGGCGGTCGCTCCGGCCAATTCGAGAAGCGTTGGTACAAAATCGGAGGCATCTACGAGTCGATCACAGATCCCAGCCCGAACGCGATCAGGACAATAAGCAATGAGCGGAACATGAACACCAGTTTGCAGAGGTGTTGCTTTACCACCTGCGATCTGGCGGCCGTCCTGCATTTCAGAGACGACTTTCAAATGCGTTCCGTTGTCACTGTAAAACAAGACAATCGTATTCTCCAAGAGCTTCCGCTCCCGTAACCCGTCGACCAATCGGCCGACGACGGTATCCATGTACTCGACCATATCCGAAAACAGTTCGTAGTCTTCTTGCTGCACGGAGCTGGGGTCCCATTGCTCAGAATCGGGCGTTGGAACGAAGGGCCAATGGGGGAGTGCCATTGGGTAGTAAACGAATGTCGGTTCGCCACGCTGGTCGTCAAAGAACTTCAATATTTGTTCGACCCAAACATCTTCGCCGTACTGTCCGTCATATGTCTTTAAGACGCCTTCATCATCGGCTGTTCCCTCCAGCATGGTTGGGTTGGCGTAACGAGAACCCTTGTCTTCTGTTTCCAACGCATGAAATAGCGAGTAGCGATCAAAACCAGAGTCTTTCGGATGCATCCCCGTTCCGCGTCTGTTTTCGGCGCCTGGTAGATCTGGTGGATCGTAGGACGTCAGCTGCCACTTTCCAAAGATGCCCGTCGCGTATCCGGCTTCCTTCATCCAATGCCCGAATGTCGTTTCTTGCGGATCCAAGATTCCGAATGAACGCCAATTTCGATGGTTGTATTTACCGGTCATGATTTGCACACGTGTTGGCGTGCAAAGGGGCTGTGAATACGCGTGCGTGAATCTCAGCCCATCACTTGCCATCTGATCCAAATAAGGCGTTCGGTAGGATTTACCTCCGTAGCAACCCAATCCTTCGATCCCAACATCGTCCGCCATAATCAGCAGAATGTTCGGCTGTTCCGCGGCGAGAACGGAAACGACAGGCGTGAAAACAATGCAGAGGATCGCGAGAAGCGACCGGTGGAGACGGGTCGTCATGGTCAACAAATAGGGCATCGGGTGAATCCTGGAGCGAATTCCGCAATCATCTGAATGACTCATGTCGACGAGAAGCCACGGAACGGACTGAGCATCTTAACCGGCCGGGATCCCCGATGCCTTTGGCGACTGGAGGTATTCGATTTTTCTGGTTTTCGATAAGTTATCGAATCCAAACCCGGCAACTAAACCCAGTCTTTTTCCAAAACCCGAATCGACTCTCATGCTTGTTTCACTCAAATGGCTTGCCAATTACGTCGAATTGCCGATGAGTCACGAGGAATTGGCTCAACGACTTAGCCTGTCCGGGCTGAATCATGAGGGGACGGATGAAATCTTGGACGACATCGTGATGGACCTGGAAGTAACCAGTAATCGCGGTGATTGTCTTGGCCATATCGGGGTAGCTCGTGAGATTGGCGTGTTGTACGACCTTCCACTACGCACACCGTCTCCATCAATTCAGCCATCCAAGCAATCCGTTCATGATTTGCTAACGGTTGAAAACCAGTTTCTCGATGCTTGCCCACGTTACACAGCACGCGTGATCCAAGGCGTGAAGGTCGGCAAGAGTCCTGACTGGATGATCGAAGCGCTGCAGTCGGTTTTTTGGAAACGCAAATCCGACGGATCACTGGAAACATACCAAAGCATCAATAACGTGGTCGACGCAACAAATTACGTGTTGATGGAATGCGGTCAGCCGCTGCACGCGTTCGATTACTCCAAAGTGGCGGACTCTCGGATCATCGTGCGGCCTGGTCAAACCGAAGAAACGATCGAAGCGATTGATCATCGAACTTACGACCTTGACCCCTCCATGTGCGTGATTGCCGATGCCAAGCAAGCTTGTGCGGTCGCTGGTGTGATGGGAGGTGCCGATTCCGAGGTGACCGAACAGACGGCGGACTTGGTTGTGGAAGCAGCTATCTTCACTCCGCTTTCCGTTCGACGTACAGCGCGGAAGCTAAAACTTCACAGCCCGTCATCCTATCGCTTTGAAAGAAAAGTCGATCCGGTTGGAGTGGATTGGGCGAGTCAGCGAGTTTGTGAAATCATCGTTGATTTGGCCGGCGGCGAAGTAGCGGAGGGGATCATTGATACTGCCAGTGAAATCTCACCACGCAAACCGATTCTTCTGCGTCAATCGCGAGTTGAACGGATTCTCGGCGTTCGAATTGATGCCGCTGAGATTCATCGCATTTTGTCTGCACTGGGATGTCAACCAAAGGGCACCGGAAACGACGCTGAGTATGTTCCACCATCGTGGCGACACGACCTCACGAGAGAAGCCGATCTGATCGAAGAGGTCGCCCGCATTTATGGTTACGACAAGATTCCTGAAGACGCTCCGATTCCCGTCGCTCCCAGTTCGAGACGCCCGTTCGACACGGCAATGGATCGCGTGCGCCAAATCATGACTTCGGCAGGACTGAGCGAAGCGATGACGCCAAGTGTCGTGACGACAAAACTGGACGAATCACTCTCACCATGGACGGAACGGCCAGCGCTGCAAACTCAGACTCCGATGCTAAAGGGAGCCAAACGGTTGAGGCGAACGCTGTTGCCGAGCTTACTCGAAGGCCGCGCGAACAACTGGGCATCATCCAGCCTGGCTGCCGATCTGTTTGAAATCGCTCATATCTATCTGCCAAACGATACCAATAAGGCACTCCCCGATGAACAGTACACGCTTGGAATCGTTTCCGGACGGGATTTCTTTGAGTTGAAGGGGATCGTGGAATCACTGGTGCAGCGTCTAGGTGTCGAAGCCACCATTGATGTGGATTCCATACGGCGAATCGGGCTGACCAGTGGATCGGGTGTTGAATTAAAAATTGGTGAGGCAACCATCGGTTACCTCGGCATGGTCGATCCAAAAACGTTAAAGGCATGGAAGCTGCCGCCATCCGTGGTCGTTGCTGAAATCAACTTGGATCAAGTCCTTGAGACAGCAAACCTGGTCCCCAAACAACGTCCGATCAGTGCCTTTCCATCGATCCAGCGAGATCTAAACTTCGTCGTTGCAGAAGACGTCCGTTGGGCTCAGATGGAGAACGTCGTGCGGGCAGCCGTCGGCTCAGAATTAGCCAGCGTCACCTATCGCGAAACGTATCGTGACGAAAAGAAAGACGGCAAAGATCAAAAACGCGTTCTGCTAACCGTCGAGTTGCAGCGTCATGACGCAACCCTTAGCGGTCAAGAAGCGGATGAACTGGTAAACCAAGTCATCGGCGCGTGCAAGAAGCAACTATCGGCAAAGTTGTTATCGTAAAGCGGGCAAAGTGAACGGCACGAATGGGCCAGTATGCGGGCTGACCCAAACGTGCACGAATCTGCATTCAAAAACCATCCGTCGAAGCGTGCCTACTCGTCTTCGATCGGTGTCTCTTTTTTGCCGTTTCGCAAGAAGGGTTTTCTCACCTGCTCACCCTGCGCCGTTTTGAATGGACGCACCCAAATATTTCGGAACCCAACCGGGTTCCCATGATCTTGCAATGAGATGGGCCCTTCCGGAGGATGAGCGGTGTAGGACGGAGGCCGACTGTATGGTGTATCCCCTTTCAGTTCGAAATGATTGAGGATTAAGACGCCGTTGTGCAACGCGGTAATGTACGCCGGCGAAATTAACTTGCCATCGTCGTCGAATCGAGGAGCCGTCCAAAAAATGTCATAGCTGTTCCACTGACTTGGCGGTCGCATCGCGTTTACGGCGGGTGGTGTCTGCTTGTAAATCGCACCCGCTTGGCCATCGTGATAGGTTTCGTTGTCGTACGAGTCGAGTACCTGTATCTCATAACGATCCATCAAGAATACGCCACTATTGCCGCGTCCTTGACCGCTTCCTTTCACCGGCTGTGGCGCTTTCCATTCAATGTGAAGCTGGCAATCACCAAATGATTGCTTGGTTACGATCTTGCCCTTGCCTGAATACGCAATGCCATTATCGACCGACCAGTTTTCGCCATTCTTCCATTGAGAAAGATCATCGCCGCTAAACAACACAATTGCATCGGAGGGTGGCTGGGCATCCATCGCTCCCGGGGTCACGACGGCAGGTGGCTCCCACTTGATGCCGTTGAGATACTCTTCACCTTGAGTTATCCCACCGAGAATATGCGAACTGGCAATCGCCAAGACCATCAGGCCGGAAGCAAGGTGGACTTTCGAAAAGCTGTGAAACATGAATCGCCTGTTGAGGAAAGGGAAAGACCGGAACAGCAAATCCTGGTCGTAAAGAAGTTTCACGCTCATGATAGCCGAATGCGAGTCCCATGGCGGAATGAGATCGTCCGGAGTTCGGGATTCACGTGCATCGCCCAGACAACGCGCCAAACTGGGTTGCTACGACACATCCGGATTTGCTAGTCCACTCGAATGGTCGTAGATCTTTATCGAATCGCCATCATCGCCGGCTTCCTGCTGGCCATGATGACTTCAGCACACGGTCAGTCCGATCGTTCACAATCCGCAAACGATGGACTGCTGTTGCGTGGTGTGTCATTGCCATCGGTTGATCCAACGCCGAAACCGGAATCGACCAAAACCCAGCAATCCCAAGGTTGCGTCCTCTTAAAGAACGACCATGTTCTGTTTGGGCGTGCACGCCAACTCGGCGAACAAGTGATTGTTCGATCAGGTGAACGTGGCGAAATCCGTTTAGGTCGTGGACAAGTTGCTTGCTGGGCGGACTCACCGAGGGACCTTTATCAGTATCGGGTCGACCATCGGCGGGTCAGCGATGTCGCCACTCACTTGAAAGACGCCCGTTGGTGCTTGCGATACGACCTGCTTGACTTGGCTGCTTCCGAATTGCGCGCCGTGTACGCGTTGGACCCGGACAATGTAGAAGCTCAACAACTCGAGCGACAATTAAGCCGCAGAGCCGCGAATTCCGAATCAATATCCAATCAAGATTCTTCCGTTAGTCCGGTGAGTTTCGACGAGGCTCCCGAACCGAAAGATATTATTGAACACTTGGATGGAGCACCGCTCATTCGCTTCGCGAGGCAAATCCAGCCAATGCTGGTGAACCGGTGTGGGAACTGTCATTCGCAACGAGCGGCAGAGACAACAGCTGTTGAGTGGCGTATCTTTGCACCATCCGCTGGCACTCGCGCATCGGCCGAATTCACCCGCACCAACCTTCGTGCAACACTGCCGTTTATCGATCAACAGAACCCAGGCGAGAGTCGCTTGTTGAAGTACGCAACGACAGCACACGGCGGAAGCGATGCACAACTGGGAATACGCAATGCGAAAGCCGCAGCCGCTTTGGATTACTGGGTGCAAACGACCTCGACGGCGTTAAGCATTGCAGACAAAAACTCAATCGAATTGGAGTCCGTCGAAGAGCGTCCGTCGGTTCGCTCGCAGGACGTTCCCGATGGTCCCAAAATTGAATTGGAAAGCCGGGAGCCGGTCTCCAATCCAAACGAACCGTCACGACTTCCTGTGGTCGAAAATCCTTTCGACCCAGAGATCTTCAATCGACGCTTCCGAATGAAAACGAACGGCGTCAAAGTTTCACCCGAATCGGACACAGATCGCCCCATCGATCCGTAGACGGTTCCAACATGCAACGCTGCCCGCACACTATTCTTGGTCGGGTCTGGTATAGACTGTGAGGAGTACAACGCAGCCTGCTGGCTGATCTCCCCTCTTCGCCATCGATCTAGATCCATGCGTGCCTTACTGATCGCGTTTTTGTTGTGTCTTGGAAACGCTGACTTCTTAACCGCGCAAGAACGGGTCGGGCGACGCGGTCCCAGACTGCCCGCAGGTACGCAGGTTGATCGAGATCTGGTCTATGCGAAGGTGGATGACCGAGACCTCCATTTGGATCTCTATCGCCCGAGCGGCGAAAATGCGAAACCACTCGTGATCTGGGTTCATGGCGGCGGATGGAAGAGTGGTTCAAAGAACGGTGCCGGTCCTGCGCTCGTTTTATTGCAGCACGGTTATGCGGTCGCGTCGGTGGAGTATCGACTCAGCGGAGAAGCGATTTTCCCGGCTGCGATCGAGGACTGCAAAGCCGCCGTGAGCTTCTTGCGAACGCATGCAGGCAAGTTCGGCTTGGATCCGGAACGGTTCGGAGCCTGGGGATCTTCCGCCGGTGGCCACTTGGTCTCATTGATTGGAACGACCGGCGATACGGATGAATTTGAGTCTCACGCAATCAGCCAACAATCGCCATCCAATGTCCAAGCGGTTTGCAATTGGTTCGGTCCGTCAGATTTTTTGCGGATGAATGACTTTGAATCGACAATCGACCACGACGCCGCCAATTCGCCGGAGTCACGGTTTATCGGAGGTCCTATCCAAACGAACGCTGACAAATGTCGAGCTGCAAATCCGATGTCGTATGTCAGCAAGCAAGACCCTCCCTTCCTGCATCAGCACGGCGACAAGGATCGTTTGGTCGCTTTCAATCAAAGTGAACTACTGCATCAGGAATTAAAGAAGGTTGGCGTTGAAACCACGCTTCATCGTGTAATCAATGGCGATCACGGCTTCCGCGGGGCCGAAGAGAGTCGTGAGAGGATTGTTAGGCGATCGATCGACTTCTTCGATCAACATCTCAAGCCATGAGTGATTCGCGATGAAACCGCCGTCCGGCATTCTCGAGACGATCGTCTACGCCGATGACCTGATCGCCGCACGACAGTTTTACGAGCAAGTGCTAGGGCTTCAGATCGTCTCCTACGATCATGATCGCCACTTGATGCTGCGGGTGGGTCAGTCCATGCTTCTGATTTTTCATCCAGAGGATTCCAACTCGAAGGAGATCGTTGTCAACGGATCAATGATTCCGCAGCATGGATGCTCAGGACCTTCGCATTTTGCCTTTCGCATTGCGGAAGAGCAGATCGAAGAGATCAAACATCGCCTTGCCGATCATGACATCCCGATTGAATCAGAGATCGAATGGCCAGGCGGTGGCCATTCGATCTATTGCCGTGACCCAGCCAACAACAGCGTCGAGTTTGCCACGGCCAGCTTGTGGTTCAGCGAAGACGAAACGGATTAGCGTTCTGAAAGCGTTTGCATCAGAAGAAAACGCCACTAGCGCACAAAAAAACGGAGAGGTTTGATCTCTCCGTTTTCGGGTTTATCGCTGGATTGAAGCTTTGGCTACGCTTGGAACGAGCTACCACAACCGCAACTCTTGGTCGCGTTCGGGTTCTCAAATGTGAAGCCTTGCTTTTCAAGGCTCTCGTACCAATCGACGGTCGTACCATCCAAGTACAGAGCGCTTTTTTTATCGACGACCACGGCAACCCCGTGACAGTCGTACTTGGTATCGGCTTTCTCGTCGAACTGATCATCAAAATTCAGGGTGTAGCTGAAACCGCTGCAACCACCCGCTGCGATACCAATTCGCAGAACCATATCTTCGCCGAAGTTATGTTCTTGCTGGAACCGCTTGACTTCTTGTGCGGCTCGTTCGCTCAATTTCACTGCCATCGTGGGATCGACCCTTCGTCTGGACGTTGTGCTGAATTCAATAATGGCCCGATCCCGGAGATGCCGGCCGGCCTTGCTTACGCCCATATTATTCGCTGACGTCTTGATACGGCAAGGCTTCTCCCAGTAAACCGCGAGCCTGCTCGCGGAAATCACGTGGTTTTTGGCGATTTCACCGATCTTGGTAGCGTCACTCACCATTTCACGATCTCGGGTCCGTGCTACGATCTGGTCCGCGATCCCACCTCCCTGATCAGCAGAAAAGCCGCCCATGCGTCGAATTGGAACGGTTAAGGACGAATCCCACGCCCAACGTATTACCGATTTCCTGGTGACCCAATCGATGGATGTCACCATGGATCACGATGAATCCGAGGGGGTCTGGTACATCTGGGTTCGCGATGAGCAATCGGTCGAAGTCGCCCGAGCTACATTCCAGGAATTTCAAGAGAATCCCGACGCCCCACGTTTTCAGGTGCAAAAGGAAGCGAGCCGGATCCGACAGGAGCGTCTGGAGGAGGAGCGGAAATACCAGGAACAACAACGCAAAGTCGAACGTTCGATGCCGACCGAGCGCCGGACGCTCGACCGTCCAGGGTCCGACTTGCTTGCGGGTCTAAAGCTGAAGCAAGAGCGAATCCCAGTGACGATCACCCTGATTGTCATTTCGATTTTTTTCAGCATCACCAGCAATTTTGGTCGCCCACCCAAAAATCCGGGTGATGGCAGCTTGGGGCTCAAGACGTACCAACTGCTGTCATTCGTTGATTATCGCGAGTATCTATTCAGCGGGAACGACGCCTATGCTTCGCTGAAAGAGGGGCAATGGTGGCGGATGGTGACACCCATGTTCCTGCACGGCGACGAGTTTCACCTTGCGTTTAACATGCTTTGGATGTTTTTTCTTGGCTCAATCATCGAACGTCTTCACGGTTCTTTGTTTCTAGTACTGCTGACGTTCGGCACGCAGACAGCGGGCATGATGTTACAGGTATCGCTGCCGAGTCCGGATTTTTTACCGGAGCTTGCGGAGTACTTGCCGGAAGCCCTGCAAGGATCTCCGTTCGCAATCGGTGCCTCCGGTGCGGTGTACGGACTGTTCGGGTTCTTGTGGATCCGGCCAGCGGTTGATCCCAACTACCCGGTTCATTTGGTTCCGTTAAACGTGATCCTGATGATCGGATGGTTGTTTGCCTGCATGACGCCTCTGGTTCCGAACGTCGCCAATGGAGCCCATCTAGGTGGATTGTTAGGCGGAATGTTGTTCGCATTGGTAGGACGTGCTGTGACGCGATGACCGCGGCAGATCAACCCTATTTATCACCGAAACCGGTAGACGAGACTCCTTCAACTACCAACGATTCCTTTCTGAGTGCAGTCAGAGAAGTGCTTCGTGTTGCGCTGCCATTGATGGTCAGCGCCGGTACGTTTTCTTTGGTCCTCTTCGCCGACCGCACACTCTTGCTTTGGTATGACGGCGAATCAATGAGTGCTGCCATGGCGGGTGGCAACTTATTCTGGGTGCTCGTCTGTCTTCCCGTTGGAATCGCGTCGATGACCGGTGCGATCGTCAGTCAGTACGTCGGGGCTTCTGAAGAAGACCACATCGGACGGTTTCTCTGGCAATCGATCTGGTTTGCGCTGGCAACGATCCCATTGTTTGCTCTCGCTGCATGGCTCGCCACGCCCATGTTTGAAGCAACCGGACAACCAGCGGAGTTAATCGATTCGCAGTCTATTTACTTACGAATTCTGATGCTGGGGGCGGCCGGTATCGTGATGGAAACCGCTTTGAGTGGATTCTTTAGCGGAACCGAGCGGACCAGTGTCATCATGTGGGTCTCGGTGGCGTCCGGGTTACTGAATTTTGTGCTGGACTATTTACTGATTTACGGTTCGAGCGAGATTCCTCGCCTCGGCAACTACATCGGGGAAGTCGTTCCTTCCTTGGGCATCACGGGTGCAGCAATCGCCAGCGTTATTTCATTCTGGTTCAAGGCAGCCTGTTACGGGTGGTTGTTGCTGCGTCCGAAATTTGAAGAACGCTACAAGATCCGCGCTGGATTATCCGTCGACGGATCGCTGTTTCGGAATCTATTGTTCTTTGGCTTTCCGACGGGGCTGATGTATCTGACCGAATCCGGTGGTTTCACGGTGATCGTGCTTCGAATCGGCAATATCGGTGACGTGCCACTTCGCGCGACAACGATGGCAATCAACTTCAACATGGTAGCGTTCATTCCGCTAGTGGGAGTTTCTATCGCGGCATCAGTGCTGGTCGGCAGACACCTGCTACAAAGCGGCCCCGCGCGTGCCGCGCGAAGCGTCTATGCGGCACTGATCATCGGCCTGTTGTATTCCGGCACTTGGTTGGTGGTTTATTTGGCCGTGCCCGATTGGCTGATGAGCCTGTATGAGTTGAATCAGAATGGTGAGGATTCGCAGCAGGCGATCATGATCGCGAAAGGATTATTGAAGTTTGTCGCGATCTATGTCGTTTTGGATGCGGCACAGTTGATCATCGCAGGAGCTTTGCGCGGCGCCGGCGACACCTGGTTCGTGTTGCTCAGCGGATTCGTCGCTTCGGTGATCGCGCTTGCCGTCGGATTTAATTTTGAACCGGAAACCGATCTGCTTTACTGGTGGTGGTGGATGGTCGCGTTCTGGATCTGGCTGTTAGCAACACTGATGGCCGCCAGATTCCTGCAAGGACGTTGGAAGCGAATGCGAATGGTCTAGATACGCAGCGCACAAAAAAAGCCGCGAAGAAAACTCCGCGGCTGGGTGATCGACGGGTTTGACGGTTGCTATTCCAAGTCTGACAGAACAACGTCTGTTCGATAGCGTTTTCCATCTCGGTAGATAATCATTGGCACAGACGCACCTGTTGGAGTCAGGCCGACTTGCGTGACCAAATGATCATCGTTTTCGACTTGTAAGCCGTTGAATTCGACGATGATGTCTCCACGCTGAAGATTGGCGGATTCTGCCGGTGAGCCACGGCGGACATTCTTGACCAGTGCGCCGCTCTTCATCGAATAGCCAGCGGCAGCCAAGTCGCTCGCCGTGAAATCGGGGTCCAGTGTGACGCCAAGGTAACCACGGCGTAGCTTTCCGTATTGGATCAGCTGATCCGCGACCTGCATGACCATCTTCATAGGAATCGCAAATCCAATTCCTTCGCTGCCACCACTGCTGCTGGCAATGGCCGTATTCAACCCGACCACTTCGCCGCGGAGATTTAACAGAGGACCTCCGCTATTGCCGGGATTGATGGCGGCATCCGTTTGAAAGAAATCCTGCAAATCGATCTTCTGTTCTCCCAACGACAAGTCCCGTCGGCCTTTCGCGCTGAGAATGCCAAAAGTCACGGAATGACTGAGACCGAATGGACTTCCGATCGCGATCACGAAGTCGCCAATCTCAATGCGGTCACTGTCACCGAGTCTTGCGGCGGGTAACCGAACAGATTCAATCCGCATTAGCGCGACATCCGTGCTGGCGTCCGACAAAACTCTGGACGGGTAGAATTCTTGCCCCGTGTTGGAACGAAGCAGAATCTCTTTCGGACTTGCACCGTTAATCACGTGACGATTCGTGAGCGCCCAAAGCGCCCCGTCGATACCCTGAATGACCACACCACTGCCTGCTTCGTCGTACGACGCACCACCTTTGGCTTCCGTCTTGTGCGCTTCGATGTGCACGACGCTTGGTTTGACCAACTGCGAAACGCGTCGAACGAGATTCGACAATCGATCGAACGTGCTTACTTCCTCAGCCAGTTCATTGAACATGCGTTCTCGGTCAAGGTTGACCGAGGCATTCGTTTCCGATTCAGAGCGGCGAACGCTGACGGGTGTGGATGGATCCGTCGTCTGGGCCACCACGACTTCGGAGATTCCGAGAATGCTAATGGTGAACAGACAGCACGCCATCCAGCGCGCAGCGGTCACCCGGCAAGGGATTTGTACAACCATGGATGGATGATGGGTTGGGAGGTCTTATTGGGGAGGTGGTGCGATGGGAGTGGGCACCGAAAATGAGCATCGACCAATGCTCGGCGAAACTTGGCTCCCGCGGATCTTGACCGCCCTGGCCGCAAAAGACGACAGAATCGTCATCGATGGCGCATTAAAAAACGGCCGGATAGTTTCCGACCGCCCTTCAATGGAAAGATGAGTGTCGATCAACCGTTTGCACGACGATCGAAGGGAGCGATGCCTAAGTCGATGAGTCGACTTCCGCGTTGTCAAACACGCGATTCCACATCACGCCGCCACCAACGGCACTGCGTCGTTCAGCCTTTCGACGACATTCAATGCAATCAGTCGCATAGGGGATCGCACGCAAGCGCGTCAGCGGAATCGGTTTTCCGCACGCATCACAAACTCCGTAGACGCCCAGCTTGATACGGTTGATCGCATCGTTGATGGCGGTGAGTTCGCGACTTTCGGCCTCGATCAATTGACTGTTCAATTCATCCTGAACGGTGTCAGCCGCAGCGTCCAAAATGTCACCGGTACGTTCTTGGTGCAATTCACGTAGCAGGCTGAGATCACCTTCTAGAGCCCGATGCAACGCATCGCGCCGCCGAACCAATTGTTCGTGAAGTTTCTTGATAGCTTCTTTTCGGGACATCCCATCACCTCTCAATTTTAGCGGTGTGCCGCCCAGGGCGTCTGATGCCCAGGGCATTATGGTCGGGTGTTTCGTTGGTGAGCGAAAAAGAAACCGTCGCATCATCTCGGTTTGGACCGACCGATTTGTGCTGAGCCCCCTTCCACTCTCGAAACGAACACCGTCGACCATTTCTTAGTTCCGCAGACCGACTCCCGAGCAATTCCTGCTCCAGAATCGGGATCCGGCTCAATGATAGGGAGACCACCGCCGATTTCCTTGACGCAACGTCAGGATTCCAGTCTTTTTCATGACTCATTGTGCTTAACCTGCTAATTACAAAGGCTTTGCGGCGGTCGGATTCGGAAATTTGACGGTCTGTATCGAGCAGGACATTTCAGTAAGCCCGGCCCGAACCACCCAATCAGGGTATTCCGATTCATGTTGAATTCACGTTGTGGCCAGCATCCAGAGGCAAATGCCCCAATTTCACTAACCGGATGAGACAACTCGTCCGAATTACAGAAAGGGGCGAGATGCGCGCGTACGGGGTATCGGTCCAGGATCGACGTCGCCATGGCAGAGTTCGGCTTCAACGCCAATTTGCTTGGCCGAGATCTGTGGCAGGAATACCGACCCGAAAGTGCGAAGAACCAATCGCTCGCATGGATGTTCGACACAGAAAGGACTGTGACGGTGAGTATGGATGACACAACAGGGCTGGAAACAGCCTTGGGCTCCGCAGGCAGCTTCGAAATCGGTGACACCCTCGGTGCAGCCAACGCGGTTCCTCCTCAGAATGCGGGAAACACCTCATCGGCAATCCCTTCCGAGCATTCACCGCCAAGCTTTGAAGGCGATTTGGATCGAGTGAACGATCCACCGGCTGAGGAAACGGCGATCGAATTTCGCGTCACACGGCCGGGTGCGCCAAATCGACGTCTGCGTCTGACCGGAAACCGCTACACCTTTGGCAATGCAGAAGGCTGCTCAATTCGTTTGAGTGATCTTGCGTTGCGTCCCATGCACGCCGTCCTGATCCGTGATGAAGCGCGGATCTTGGTTCGCGCTTACTCCGTTCCTATTTTGATCAACGGACAACGAAAAACCGAGTCCGCGATTCACGCGGGTGATATTTTGCAACTCGGTGATTACCGGTTCGAGTTGCTAACGTCCGACGTGCCTACTTCGTCTCAGAACTTGAATCCGGATCTGAACCTACCTCCGCGTTCCGTCTTAGAAGATAGCCATCGATCGTTTGATCAAGCTCGTACATCGCCAGGTGACGTTCCTGCAGCTGATGATTTGATGTGGCGTGAACGATTGCGTCGTGAGATTGATCAGTGGCGCGATCGCCAAGCCGATTGCGATCGTCGAGAGAATCGCTGCGATGAACGCGAAGCCGATCTTCGCTCGCGCGAAAGCGAATTGTGGACACGCGCCGAAGGGCTGTACCGACGGGAAGCCCGTCTGCAATCGCAAGAAGCCGCTGCTTTTCAGCTCTACGATGAATTCACGCAACGTCAGCAAGAGCTGTTGCAATTGCGTGAAGAAGCACAATCGCGGCAAGAAAGTTTTAATCGCCGAGAGGCCGAATTCCGCAACCTTGAATTTGAGTATCGACATCGTCTAGAAGATGCCACGCGTCAACTGCATCAGGCGGAACAGCAAGCTGAAACCGCGACGCAAGCAGTTCAACGCATGCGTGCGCAGTTTGAGTCGCTCAACCGACAGATCGAAGAACTGTCCGAGCAACAACGCGATATCGATCTTCGTGAACAGCAACAACGCGACGAACATGAACGCTTGCGTGATCAACTGGAACAAGCTCGCGACGAAGCGATTGATCAGCACAACGCCAGTGAGCAGCAACGCAGAGAGGCCGAAGAACGCGCAGAAGTACTCGCTCAACAACTCGATTCCCTACGAGAAGGGGAAGACGCGGATCTGAAGGCTCAACGAGATCAGTTGGAACAGAACGAACAACTGGTTCAACAGCTGCGCAATCAAGTAGAGCAGTTGCAGCAAAGTGTTCAGGAAGCTTCCGAGAAGTCTCAAGGCTATCGCGCCGACTACGAACAAGCGTGTCAGTCTGTCCAGCAATTGGAATCTCTCGTCGCGCAGACTTCCGAACGCGGTAACGAAGAACGTGAGAGTTGGATCGCCGAAGCAGACGACCTGCGGACGACCATCGAGAAACTATCCATTGAACTTGCTCAAGCCAATGGCGAGCTCAGCGACCTGCGAGACGCGAATGAGCGACTGACGTCCCGCTTGGATGACATGCAAGCTGAGCGTGATCTCGTTCGCGAAGAACTTGAGTTGCGTCCAGAAAGAGGGCAATTCGAGTCACTGCAAACTGATTTGGAAAGCGCCAACGGTCAACTTTCGGATCTACGAGACGAGTATCAGAAAACACTCGACGAACTGGAGCAGTCTCAGAATGAGCGGGAAGAACTGAAGCAAGAACAGGCGGCGCTTGCGGAAGCTGCCGCTCGAAGTGCCGCCGAATCCGCAGCCGCCAAATCCGCAGCAGACGAACCGGTAGACGCTATGGAAAGCGTGCCTGGATCGCCCGTTGAGCTGAATGCCGATCAAAACGAATCGCAGTCGGAGGACGCCGTTTGGGGTCAACCTGCTGCACTCATAAACGACGACAACGTCAGTGATGAAGCCCAGGTGGAAGTGACCAGCGTTTGGGATCAGGCAAACGAAGCAGATGTAGAAAACAGCACACAGGATGATCAACAAGAGACACCGCCATCATCCGTGTGGGGCCAATCGGATCCGAACCTGTCCGAGACGCCGGCCGTCGAAGAAAGTTCAGCCGAGTCAATCGACCAAAACGAGCCAAATGCTTGGGCATCTCAAGATGCGTCCGAATCGGCTGAGCCGGTCTGGCAGTCCGTCGCTCCGACAGAAGAGGAACAACCCGAGCAGCATGAGATCCCCGAGCAGCATGAGATCCCCGAGCAGCATGAGACCCCCGAGCAACATGAGACCCCCGAGCAGTCCGAGGCTCCCGTTGGAGATCCCGAGAATCTAGCCGCGCCGGTCTGGCCGAGCAGCGATGCGCCATCACCGGAAGCGGTCGACTCAGCACTCGATTCATCCACTGACACCTCCTCATCACACCTCGAAGACACTCGTGGTGATGAATCAAGTCTTTGGCCCGACACTGATACGACGGAACCCATCGATCTGAAAGAGCGATGGGACGCAGAAGAAGCACTTGCCAACGAACCCGTTTCGATTACGGACCAGACGGACAACGACTCGTCCGAAAAAGTGGAAGACTTCGAAGCCACTTACGCATGGCAAGATCCAACACCGCTTCCGGAAACGAGCTTCGACGAGAATAACTCGGTTGAAGATCGCCCAGACCAACACATCGACGCCGAAGCAACTGAGAGTGATGATCTCGCTCCGCAGTCAACAGCGATGTGGAGCCCGCCTGCCGAAGGCCCGATCGAAGACGCCAACAAATCATCCTACGACTCGAACGAGCCCCAAGCTTGGGAAGAAGCAGAAGCCCAGAATCAGAGTCAGAATCAGAATCAGAATCAATCGGAATTTGAAAACCAAGCAGAGTTTCAGAGTGAAACCGATGACTCGGCCGCCTGGGACTCGGGCTCCGTACCGAGTGACGCGTATTCAGCCGACGAGTCATCCTACTCGTACGAAAACGAAACAGCTGGAAGCGATTCTGACTCCTACAGCGCGGATGATTCCGCGAGCAACGATGAGTCGATCGTCGACGGATCGTTGGCAAGCATGTTGATTCAAGACTTTGAAAACGAAAACCGTAGCCTGCCGCCGGAAGACGTTCCATCGAATGCTGATTCGAATGAGACGCCCGAAGCGACCCAACAATGGGACAGTACGAACCAGAACTGGGACCAAGAACACTCAGAAGAGTTGTATTCAAGTGAATGGTCCAACAATCCAGAAGGCTATCGCGTTGAAGAAATCAACGAGCAGAGTCCATTAGACGAAGCTGTCGCGCATACCGAGCAGTGGCAGGAATCACCGCGTGACAATGAGCCGATCGATTCCGATCAGCCGATCGATTCTGATCCCGCGTCGAATGAATCTGCCTTCGGTGCGGACTCGGGAGACATCATCGACGAAGAGTCGATGGCTGATTCGATGTCGAATGATCTTCAGGACTCGTCTGAGATCACCGAATCGAATCCCGAAGTCACCGAATCACTCGATCAACTTCCGACCAGCAATCAACTGTCAGACAACGATGCGGGAGAGGATGACGAGGACTCCATTGAAGCGTATATGAACCGTTTGCTGCAGCGGGTGCAAACTCCTGGTAGCGACTCGGAACCGACAACGGCTTCGATCACGGGTAACAGCCAAGCTTCGTTTGATCTAAGTGAATCACAAGCAAGTGAAAGCATCGAGATCGAGGAAGAAGAAGAGATCGATCCGTCGGCACCTCTTGTCCCTCGGTCGCAAGCGCCAGAAAAAACCGCTGACCTGTCCGCACTTCGGGCGCTGGCGAATCAAACCGCTCGCAGTGCCATCACACGCAGCGATCGTGTTCAATCGAGAGACATTCAACTGAAAGGCATGGTCAGTTTTGCCTGTGCCGGAGGCGCAATCTTTTGCGGCGTCGCCTGCTATTTCTTTTTGCCCGGCGTCATCCGCTACGTCGCGGTCGCGATGACGTTGATCGTCGCTGCCGTTTACGGCCGAGAGGGAATTCAGCTACTCGCCGAAGCCAATTCTCGCATCAAGGCAGATGGCAACGAGGCGGAATCCGATCCCGATGCAGTCGCCGAAGAAACGGAATCCGACGACGAGCCGATCCAAATTGGCGAGTAGCGGACAGGCGTCCATTCTAGCGCGACAGGTTCAGAAAAGAATTTCGCTAGGATCTGTTCGCCGAGCCCAGAGTTTGACGCCCTGTGGTTTGATGCGCTGTGTCAACCCATGGTGTGCCAACCCATGGTTTGACACCCAGGTGTCGATTTCCGGGCGAGTGTCTCGACCTGAAGCGTCTTCGCTTGAAAATGGAATTTACCCGGCGCGTTCGACGACGGGTTCATCCGTGTTGGCATCGATCGAACCCGCGAATCGAAGTTTCGAGTGATTCTCTTTCGATATGATGGATGCATGACTGATTCATCCAATCCTGTCGAACGACTCGAAGCTTTGTGGCTCCAATACGGCGATCAGTTACGACGCCGGGCTCGCACACGTTTGCGACAGTATGGTTTGACCGGACAAGCCGAATCGATGGACATCTGCAATGACGTCATGGCAGACTTGGTCCGGCGAAACCAACAACAAGCCTTCAATGCGGATGACGCCCTAGCTTATGTGTTTCGAGCGATCGACAACCAGGTGCTGGATACCTTTCGGACACTCGCCCGTCAGTGCCGCGATTTTCGTCGCACGGCGGATACACCGGTCGATGAATTCGATTGTTTCCAGCAACAATCCACACCCAGTCAGGTAGCACTTCGTCGTGAAGTGATCGACAAAATTTGCTCGATGTTAGAACCGCAAGATGTGATCGCCGTCGACATGATGCTAGAGAATCGGACTTGGGAAGAGATTGGTGACGCCTTGGGATTGAAACCAGACACGGCCCGAATGCGTGTGCGTCGAGGACTCGAACGCGTTCGCAAGGAGCTGGGGGTAATCGACGAGGCGGATCAATGAATCAGCCTTCCAGCGTCAACCCAGCCTCCATTGATCAACTGACCAATTGGCTCCGATCTCGACGACTCAAGTATCCGGATGCGCCGCTGCGAAAACTTCTCAGAGGTACCAAAGTCACGCGCGAACAGTTGATTGACTTGGCGTGCGTTGACCTGATGCATCGACGACGGCAAGGTCAACACGCGCAGGTGGAAGAGTACACCAAACAGTTTCCACTACTCGAAGAACAGTCCGTTCTGCTGGATCTTATCGATGCGGAATTGTGCGTACGGATGGAGTTGAAGGAACCAGTTAAAAAAGAAGAGTTTGCAAAACGCTTTCCACAACTAGCTGATTCGATCGCACAGTTACTTGACCTACCCGAGCATCGATTGCATTCATCCGCGGGTCTCTCTTGGGACTTACCAGGTGAAACATCGGCTCCCGCAAGAACGAACAACCCGACAGAGCAGGAAAAATTGCCCGAACGATTGGGCGGATATCGGATCCTGCGGTTGCTTGGTCGTGGTGCGATGGGCGCTGTTTATGAAGCCAAACAGATTTCGCTTGATCGCTTGGTTGCTTTGAAAACGATCCGTGAGCGGATCGTTCATCATCCAGTCACCTTGGCACGTTTCACACGCGAGGCGTATTCGGCGGCACAACTGACCCATCAGAACGTCGTCCAAATCTATGACTTCGGTGAAGATAACGGACGTTTGTTTTTCAGCATGGAACGTGTGTCCGGCGGCACCATCGCCGATATCGTGCGACGCAAAGGAACGCTCAAGCCGCGAATCGCGGCCGGGTATATCTTGCAGGCAGCACGGGGATTGCATTACGCGCATCGCCACGGAATGGTCCATCGCGACATCAAGCCGGCCAATTTGTTGGTGAGCAGTGACGGCATCGTTAAAGTCGCAGACCTCGGTTTGGTGAAGCTGCCGGATCAGTTAAGCGAATCACTCGATCAAGCTTCCAGACAGGATGAGATGACGAGTCACCTGCCCGACACCGTTTCGGTATCGGTGGGAATGGAGAGCGGTACCGAAGTAACCATGCAGGGCACCGCCGTGGGAACGCCCCCTTACATGGCGCCGGAACAAAGCTTCGACGCCGCGGCCGTCGATCACCGAGCGGATGTTTACTCGCTCGGCTGCACTCTCTTTTTCATGTTGTCTGGCCGCCCTCCATTCCAAGGGAGTGACGCTTCGGAAATCATGCGTCAACACGCCCACGACGCACCGCCTGATTTGGGCCAAATCAATCCGGGAGTTCCCGCACCACTGCGACAGATCGTGGCACGTGCTTTGGCGAAGCGTCCCATTGACCGATACGACTCCGCCGCAGAGTTAATGGATGACTTAGAGTCGTTTTTGGGTATCGCGAAAGATGGCGGCTTTGTACCGACGTCCGATCAAGTGGATCAATGGGAATCGATTGCGGAGCGGTTTCGCACGGCCGCTCCACAGAGACCGTTGATTCGGTGGGCGTTTCCAATCCTTGTTGTGATGTGCATCACGTTTTTCGCTGGAACTCTCTGGCTGGCACCTGCGTGGTGGTCACTCGCGCCCGCGCTGTTCATCGTTTCCACCATCACAACCTTGCTTTTGGATAAACGAAACGGTGAGAACTCGATCGTGACTGCGATTCGAAAATGGTTCTTTTCACTTTCGTGGATGGACTGGGGTCTTGGATTCGTCGTCGCGCTCGTATTACTCCTAGCCGTCATTGCAACAGGTGGAATCGTTGGAATGCTGATGGGTGCTGCTTTGGGTGGCATCAGCGCATTTGCTTTTTACTACGGCTTGGTTCAACCATCACAGAGCCGCGAGTCAGAGCCTCTTTCGCTTGCCGATCGCTTTATTCGCAACTTGAGGATCTCAGGCGCGGATGAAGAGGGGCTGCAAAACATGGTCGCAAAATACTCGGGTAATCACTGGCAACGGTTGTTTGAAGCGTTGTTTGGATACCAGATGCTCGTGAATGCGCGTGAGCGACTGAAGTTGGATCCGTCGTTCAACAAACCCAATGCGTCCGGTATTCGGGATTCGTTATGCGCGAAACTGGGTGCTCGCGCCGAGAGAAACCGTTATCAGCGAGACCAACAAAGACTCTTCAAAATCGAACAGCTGGGGCTGCAGAGCCAGGGAGTGGATCCGAGTGCGGCTCGCAATCAAGCGTGGCAAATCGCTGCCGCTGTGGTGGAAGATGCGAAACGCATTAACCATCAAGAGGCCGCCGCAGATGCCGCTGCGAAAGCCAAACGAGAACGAATCAAGGAAATGCTGGCAGATGCGAGGAGCGGAAAATACCGGCTCGCTAAGCAACCCGTCTCTCATTGGAAACTTGCATTATCAGGTCAGACACGGTTGCTTGCGGGGCTAATCTTGTTGGCGATCTTTGTTCTTTGGGGAAATCAAAATGGAATGTTCGAACCATTCCGTGAACTCGACACGTTGACCGACTTGACGAAAGGACGCGTCGACCTGGAAGAAGTTTCATCTGCACTTCGGGAATCTGCGGCAACGACTGATGCGATCGAAGGCGAACCACCACCCAAACTTCTCGGCACGTATCCTTGGTCAGTCGGAATCGCCTCAGTGCTTTTGATGATGTCCGCGTTTGTGTCCGGGTGGCGCATGACACCACCAGCCGCCATCGCAACGTTCATGATTCTCTACGGAGCGTCGCTTGGAATACCCGCGGTGGGACCACTTGATGCGTGGGTCATTGCAACACTCACCGGGCTCGTTATTTACTTACCCGGAGTGATCTGGGGAGAGGAAGACACACCCACATAATGGCTAGACAATGCTTCAGTCACTGCGATGGAGATGACACTAAGTAACCGGACCAGAATAGCGGTTCGTCACCCGTCAGACCCTCTCGATCATGCTCTGAGTTAAGCAGCAGAGGTTCGGCGGTAGGATCCAACTCGGTTTGCCGCAAAACCATCCGTGCCCGCGACCAAGCTTCGTTCAAACCGATGAACGGCAGCTCTTGTAAAAACTCGCGGAGCGCGATGGCCGAGGATTCACCGCCCACGGCCCACCGACTGATCATGACACTACGAACACCCGCTGTATGAAGAGCCATCAACGGCAAAAACAAATCGTCACCGTTTGCTGATTGCCCGGTGTCAGCGCTGGATCGGTAGCCAAACAAGACGACCGTTGTTGGAACTCGTGCGGGGAAACGCATCCAGGCGGCCAGTGTCCCGTAGGGATTCCCATTATCGTGACCGGCCAACGCCGTCAGAAAAGGGTTCTTCATGTTCGGGACCCGAGGCGCTGCGACGACCACGTGGCCAATCTTTTCACCCAGTAGACCGGTGGGAGTTTCGTCTTCTTCGGGCAGTCGCACGCAGTCGTTCACCACATCGACAATCGATTGGATGACCAACTCGTTCATATCTGCATCCCGCGGAGCAAAGAACAATTCGGCTGCCAATCCAATCGATCGCTGAGTCGATGGAAGTCCGACGGTCTTGAGCGCCAGCCCAGGTGTTGGCGCATAGCGGATCTTGATCTCATCACCCATGAGCGCAGAATCCGATGCGGCAATTGGCAGTACTTCAAACGGCAAGTACCAAAGTGCACCATCGGGAACAATGATCAACTGATCAAATCGGTCAGCGCTAAACGTCGTATCCTCCGGAATTAAAAGACCGCGTAAGCGAGCAGCATCATCTTTCCAAGAATCATCTTCGGGCAATCGATTGCCACGCGTCTTACCAGCACCAAACTGCCGAATGACTTTGGAGACGCCGGCAGCGATGCGGCTGGAAGCACCCACGTTCCACATCGTTGACTTACCATCTTGCGAGAGCGTCCCGACCAATTTGTTACCGACGAACGTGAACGTCAGCAAACCCGTGCCTTTCGGCAACCGAGCGACTGGCAATCTCTCATCCAACATTGGCGGCACCACGTGAGGCACAGCAACTCGACTGAGCGATGCCGCGCAGGCTTTTGATTCCAAGGCTTCGATATCGGGAAGCGTTGGATTCGCCATAGCAACGACGGCGGCACGAAGATCTTTGACCGGCTTTGCTTTGTTTCGGAAGTCAACAACCGGTTGCCCAAGTAGTTCTTGTTCGCCGCGTGTGATCGCGCGTAACTGAGCGATACGACCACCCAAAGGCAGACGTTGTGTAAACCTCGCATTCAGCATCTGGTCGATCGCAAGCAATGTCTTATCGGCATACCCGGTTGAGATCGCGAGGTTGACGCGTGCAAGGTGCGCGACCGATCGATTTAGCGTCGCGCCGGTCAATGCATCGACCGCGTCTCGCCGCCACAACTCAACGGGCGGTTCGTCGCAGTAAGCTTTCAGCAACGCATCGCTCGTCGCACCGCCAAGTGCTTTTCCGATGGACTGCTGGATGAGCCCCAATTGAAAGACGCGTGGCATCGAAACAACTTGTTGTCGCCGCACTCGCATGTTCAATGTGAACATTGCCATCTGATTCAGCGCTTCATCAACTTTGGTGGGTTGCGTGACTCCGATTGATCCGCCAAGGCCCGCTGCAACTCGAGCGCGGACATAGGCGGCGTAAGCATCCAATCGGGGCAGCACAACATCCCGTCGGCCAGATAAGGATTGCGCTTGGTTGAGCATTGCGGTCGCTGTGTCGAGATCACCCGCCGTCACCGCGGCGTCCGCGCCGGCAATCAGGCAATGCAACGTTGCCAGCCGGGACTCCCGCTGCATCGCGGTCGCAATCGCAGTCGCGGTTTTTTGCACAAGCGGGGCTTGCTGGGGCGTTGCGCAACCGGCCGCCAACTGCATCGCTTCTCCCAAAAACTCTTCTTGTTGCAATGCTGCAGCGGCGTGCGCCAAGTTGATCGCCAAAGGAACTGTCGCCGCCGACTGTTCCGAACCGGCCATGGCGTA
The DNA here is from genome assembly GCA_039179795.1 of Planctomycetota bacterium. Taxonomy (GTDB): domain Bacteria; phylum Planctomycetota; class Planctomycetia; order Pirellulales; family Pirellulaceae; genus Rubripirellula. Next base: position 149,128 of record JBCDEM010000008.1, read on the forward strand.
CGCTTGAGAAAGCGTCGTGATCGCAGTCAATGGATGCGCACCGCCGCCGAACATGCCATTTTCAGCAGCCTCTTCCAATACCCGTTGGTCATTAAGAATGCTGCTATAACCCGAGGTACGCATCGCACCGATCAAGGTTCTTGCGAAGGGAACTTGCAGCCCCGCGGGGAACTTGATCGCGTCGAGTGCGGAAGCAGCAGTCGGATCTTCTTTCGCAAGCGGCCCCAAAATCACTCGCCGTCGATGACTGGCAATCGCAAGACCACGCATGATCTCCACCATGTCCATCGGGCGATAGTTCAGCTCTTCGATCTCTCCACCGGCCCGCAATGCTTGCTCCGTCAGCGGTTGGCCAGAGCGAAACATGATTCGGTCTGAAACCGGCACGACGCGTACGGCGGCGGCTTCGGGCCAAAGTCCTTGGGGAACCGACCGTGCAACGCCTTGTTGCAGCGCCGATTGCCATTCAACGCGTGCCAGCCAACCACGACTTCGAATCGCGATTTGAAAAACGTGATCAACGTGTTCCTTTGCAACCGCCAAGTTGCCCAATTGCCAGTGACACTCAGCAAGCATTGCCAACGCCGGAATCGAATCGATCATCCGGCCACGAATATTCCTGCGACCGAGCGACGTTTCGAAGATATCCAGCGCCGATTCTAAGTCGCCACTTCGATAAGCTTCCAATCCAGCGTAATACTGCGGAGGTGGATATTGACCGGTCGGCTCACGCCCACCGAGCGTGCCAAAGTTGCCCAGTTGCCCTTGTGCCCAAGACGGCACAGGGGTGCTCGCAAAAGCGAACAAACAGACAATGACGAAAGAGAATTTGAGTTGCAGAGATCGCATACTGCCGCCAAAAATCGTCAGGGAGCTGACGTGCCGGGGGCCCGACCAACTCCGAAGGAAAAGCCTCACACCAAGACCGGCTTTCGAAACCACACTCAGCGTAAAGAAAAGGAAGTTCGCACACGCACTGGTTCCATCGTAGAGGGTGCGATCGAGTTGGTCGAATGAAATTATCCGCCGAGGGCCCAGCGGGCGGCCACCTGATCCGACTATCCTGATTGAACTCTCCACAACGACCCGCCCACTGCAAAGCACTGTCCCGAGCGTCTCCTTGGCGACCCAACCACCCCCCCTGAATCCGTACCAACCAACGACGGAAGTCTCCCAAGAGGTTCGTTACCCCACGGATCCCGATGAGCCAGACAGTGTCGGTCGTGTGGCCAGGCGTTGGTTCCTGGTATGCGGGATCAGCGCGTTACCGAGCTTTTTCTTCGGTTTCAGCCTGTCCGGCGGCCGACTGAGTGGCATGCTGCTGGGGATTTTTCTGTTCGCAATCGGCTACACCGCTTTGGATCTGAACACGGCGGATTGGCCAATTCGAAAGAAGCCCAGCATTCGTCGGACGCTCAAAATCGCGTACGGAACGCGGGTCGCAATCTCGATCATTTTTCCCATTGGGATGTATTTGGACCTGGTCTGCGGGATCTTCTCGGTTGGTATCGTCTCCACGGTATTCGATGGAGGAATGGAGCCTTTTAACGGGCCCAATGGTGACAAGATGTCGTTTCTGGGCACGTTGATCACCACTTTGGTGCAGGGCTGCATTCTCAATCTGGTGCTGGGCGCTTACGGTTTGCTTGTTTTGCTAGTACATGCCCTGTTTTCTGCGGTGAAAAGGGCACGAACCAATCACAGTTGACCCATTTTCTCTAAACGCGTAACTTTAGCTTGTGGAACAAGTTAGGGGTGTTGCGCGCATTCCGCGGCGATTCCGGGTCCATTTCCTCGTTTGGATCCCCAAGCTCCTGACACCCCGAACCGAACAACCCTTTGGTTCGCATTGATCCGATTGCGTCCGCATTGACCCCATTCGATTCGGCCTTAACAGGCAAAAAGAGCTTTCCAGAAAAGCGACCCGCTATGTCATTTTTTGAACAAATTTGGGATCTCCTCGGCATCCTGTTTGGCGGGTTGCTGGGCAAGTTTGAACGCGCGATTACCGGGATTTTCGGCTCCGCCAACGCTCGTCAAGTTTCGAAATTTCAGAAACGTGTCGATGAAATCAACGAGTTGGAATCTAAGTACGATTCGATGAGCGATGAGGAGCTTCGCCAACAGACCGATCTGCTGCGGAAACGTCTGCGCGACGGGGAAACTCTAGACGAAATTCTGGAAGATGCGTTTGCGGTTTGTCGCGAGGGCGGCAAGCGATTTCTCAGCATGCGTCACTATGACGTTCAGTTGATTGGCGGCATGGTGCTGCATTTTGGCGGCATCGCCGAAATGGTAACGGGTGAAGGTAAGACGCTCGTCGCAACGCTGCCGGCCTATCTCAATGCATTGGAAGGCAAGGGCGTTCATGTCGTTACCGTCAATGACTATCTGGCCCGGCGTGACATGGAGTGGATGGCACCTCTGTACATGAATCTCGGCTTGACCGTGAACGCGATCCAATCGGGTATGTCGACACGGGAAAAGCAAGCCGCTTACGCCTGCGACATCACTTACGGCACGAACAACGAATTCGGTTTCGACTACTTGCGGGACAATATGCGACCGGCTGCCAAGGGCGACGATCGCTATTCGCAAGAGGCACAGCAATGCCAGGGACCATTGAACTTCGCGATCATCGACGAAGTGGACAACATTCTGATCGATGAGGCTCGAACCCCATTGATCATCAGTGGCCCGGCGGACTTGGACTTGGGACGCTACAAGGAAGCGGATCGAGTAGCCGGTCAATTGACCAAAGAAACGCACTTCACCGTCGATGAAAAACAGCACAATGTGACGTTAACGGACGACGGGGTTCGGGAAGCGGAAAAACTGGCGGGTGTGGAGAGCTTCTACACGGCCGGAAACATGGAGTGGCCGCACCTTATCGACAACGCGTTGAAGGCTCGATACCTGTACCGACGCGATGTGAACTACGTGGTCAAAGATCGACAGATTGTGATCGTCGATGAATTCACCGGTCGATTGATGGAAGGTCGACAATGGAGTGATGGCCTGCATCAAGCAGTCGAAGCAAAAGAAGGCGTCCCGATTAAACAGGAGACGCAAACGTTTGCGACAGCATCGCTCCAAAACATCTTCAAGATGTACAAAAAGCTGTCCGGGATGACCGGTACTGCGATGACGGAAGCAACCGAGTTCATGAAGATCTATGGACTGGATGTTGTTGCAATCCCGACCAATCGTCACCTGCAGCGGATCGAACACTCGGACCTCATCTTCCTAACCGAGAAGGACAAATTCAAAGCGCTCGCCGATGAAGTTGAACGAACTCACAAATGGGATGTCTTGAATCTCAAAGATGACGAGCTTTGGGGACTGATCCAGGATGAAAACGAAGAAGAAGTCTCCATCAAACTGAAGGGCGAAAAACACACGGAAAAAGTGCCAAAAAGTAAGATCGTTTCGATCGAACGGAAAGCTCGTCCGGTGCTGATCGGCACCGTCAGCATTGAGAAGAGCGAACGCTTGTCCGCTCTACTGGACCGTCGTGGTATTCAGCACGAAGTCTTGAACGCGAAACAGCATGGAAGGGAAGCCGACATTGTCGCGCAGGCTGGTCGCCTGAACGCGGTCACGATCGCAACTAACATGGCCGGCCGTGGTACCGACATCATTTTGGGCGGTAACCCCGAAACGATGGCCTGGGCACAACTGCAGCACAAGTATCCAACGCGTCTGGAAGTTCCCGACGATGAATGGAACACGCTCGTCAACGAAATCGACGAAGAAGAAAAGATGAGCGTAGAGGGTGAAGTCGTTCGTGAGATCGGCGGCCTTTACGTCATCGGTACCGAGCGGCATGAGTCTCGCCGAATCGACCTGCAGCTTCGTGGTCGTTGTGGACGCCAGGGAGATCCAGGTGCCAGTCGCTTCTTCTTGTCACTCGAAGACGACTTGATGCGTATCTTTGCCGGTGACTTCGTCAAAAGCATGATGGAGCGTCTGGGCATGAAAGAGGGCGAAGCGATCGAGTCCAATCTAGTGACTCGTCGGATCGCCGCCGCTCAAAAGAAAGTCGAAGAACGCAACTACGAAATTCGAAAGAGCCTGCTCGACTACGACGAAGTCATGGACGAGCAACGAAAGCGTGTCTACCGATATCGACAAAACCTGCTGGACGGACACAGCAGCCGAAGCATGGTGCTGGAGTTGATTCGCGGTCAGATCGATAAGTTCGTCGACACATTCCTGGATCCGCATTACGGCGTCGATTCATTTGCCGCGTATGCGGGCGGTCAACTGGATTGCCAGTTGGAAGCACGTGACTTTGTCAACATGGACATCGACATGGCGACCGCCTACGCACACGACCAAGCGGAACGACAAGCCGAAGTTTCGGTTGCCGAGATCGTGGAAGAGAACCTTCCCGAAGAAATGCCAGACGAATGGAATTGGAAAGCTCTCGTTAACTGGGCCAACACCAAGCAAGGTGCCAATTACCAGGAGCATCAGCTCAAAAAGATGGAGCGCGACGAGATGATCGACGCGCTGATTGAAAAATCACACGCTCGGATTGCGAAGGTTGATCTGAGTGAAGGCGCCATCATGCTTGATTCCGATTTCGGTCTGAAGACGCTAAATGCGTGGATGCGTCACAAGTTTGGAATTGAAACAACAGCCGATGAATTCCGTGAAGTCGAAGACCGCCGCAAAGTTGCGGAGGTGCTGTTCGAAAGAGCCGAACAAGCTTACGCGTTGAAAGAAGCTGAATACCCCGTGCTGACGGGTCTATCGCGGTTCACCCAAAAACAGGGCGCTCAAGTTTCCCTCGACCGCGAAGGGCTGGTCGAATGGGTCTCACGACGGTTTGGAGTCAATTTGGACATCGGCGATGTCCAAATGAATCGTGACGATCTGAAAAACCAACTGGTCGGTTACAGCAGGGAAACCGGAAGCGCAGCAGAACAGAAATATCAAAGTGCTGGCGAAAAAGTCCGTGATCTATTTGGTGCCGCGGATCCCAAAACGACCGTTGCCGTCGCTGCCGGTGGCAATGGGTCGCTTGACGCCCTGGCGAAATGGCTGGAAGGAGAATTGGATTACAACGCCGCAAAAGAAGATCTGTTGCGGATGAATCGCGAAGAACTCGAACAGGCGGTCGACGGTGCCGTCGATGATCGTTTCCATCCCGAAATGCGGCGAATGGAACGACAGGTGCTTCTGCAGATCGTCGATGATGCCTGGAAGAATCATTTGCTTACGATGGACCATCTCAGAAGTAGCGTCGGCTTGAAAGGCTACGCTCAGATGGATCCCAAAGTTGAATACAAACGCGAAGGTATGCGATTGTTCGATTCCATGTGGGAATCGATCGGCGAACGCGTGACAGACCTGATCTTCCGAATGGAATCGTCGCTCAACGAAGACTTCATTCGAAGCACTTGGGTCGAAGGCCAAGCACGACATGACGAAGCTCCGTCTGGCGGTGGCATTGCACAGCAAACTGAATCCGCGACTCAACAGGCCGCGCAAACAAGTGCTGATTCGGAGGATCGCAAGCCCGATCCGATTCGCAACAAAGGTCCGCGTGTCGGACGAAACGATCCATGCCCGTGTGGAAGCGGCAAGAAATACAAAGCATGTCACATGCGTAAGGGCGGCATGTGATCACACGGATGGTGATCAACTATTCGGGTTAATCCCGTCCCCACGCGTGGCAACCTTTGGAAAGGATTCCTATGTTAGCCAACTTCGCTTATCTAATCGCACTGACGCTGATCTCTCCGTTTGTCGCGTATCGCGTCTTGCGGCACGGAAGGTATCGACGCGGCATTGGGCAGAAACTATTAGGTCTCTCTGCAGGACGAGCTAGGGAATTAACGGACGGTCAGTCCTGTATCTGGGTGCACGCGGTGAGCGTGGGCGAGGTGAACCTGCTACCGCGACTGATTCACCGCATCGAAAGTGAATACCCCAACGAACGAATCGTCGTCAGCACTTCGACCGATACCGGTTACGACCTAGCCATCAAGCATTTCGGTATCGACCGGGTCTTCTTTTGCCCGCTCGATTTTTCTTGGGCGGTTTCGCGCACGCTGAAACAGTTAGCCCCCACCTGTCTGGTTCTCGCGGAACTGGAACTGTGGCCCAATCTGATTCGGTCTGCCCGCAAACAAGGGACGCGTGTGATCGTCGTCAATGCACGATTGAGCGAACGGAGTTGTCAGCGGTATCAGAAGCTCGGCTGGCTGACTCGGTCCATATTCACGAAGCTGAATTTTGTCGCTTGTCAGGACGAATCATGCCTTGAGAACTTCGCCGCTTGCGGGACACCTCGAGACTGCATGACGGTTACGGGTTCGTTGAAATTTGATGATGCTCCCCACACCCGCGATACGCTCGACGTCGAACAGTGTGCACGTTGGGCCGGCATTGATCCGTGGCATCGAGTATGGGTCGTCGGTAGCTCTCAGATGCGTGAAGAGCAGATGGCACTTCAGATTTATCAGTCGTTGCGAAATCAATATCCCGAATTACGGCTGATCATCGTTCCACGTCACCAAGAACGTTTCGCAGAATCCGCAGGACTGATTACGCGAAACGGATTGCAAGTCCGCCGTCGTACGGCAGAACGTCAGCAAGATGCCACGCAGTGGAACGACGACACGGTTATGCTGATCGATACGATTGGCGAGTTGAGACACTGGTGGGGCGTCGCTCACATCGCGACCGTTGGAGGCAGTTTTGGAGATCGCGGCGGCCAAAACATGTTGGAGCCTGCCGGTTACGGCGCGGCTGTCAGCTTTGGACCCGACACTCGCAACTTTCGTCAGATCGCCGACCGGCTGATTAAAAACGACGCCGCCGTGAGAGTCTGTGACGAACTCGAATTGCACGCATTCGTGCAACGCTGCCTCGATGACATCCCAGCCGCTGATTCCCTTGGCCGAGCCGCCAAAGCAGTCGTGCACAAACACCGAGGCGCGACGGGTAGGACCATCGAAGCCATCTTCGGAAGCAGGCAACAAGCAAAGGCGGCGTAGTCACAACTCGGGGTACGCTGCCCGACCCCGAGCATTGTTGTTAAACCGCTTCGCGGTAGTGCCTTTAGCTGATGAGCCCGACTAGTCCCAGGGCGAGAGTGAATTCCTGGGCGACTTCGGCGACGTCTGTTGCTAAACCCAACCAAAAAAACAGGGCAGCTTTCCATTGGAAAGCTGCCCCTATCGGAGCGACGGAGCGCTTCGTCGCTGTCCGAGTCTAGACGTTTCTGAGTCGTCTTTTAGACGCCATCTTCGATTGGAGGTCGGCCGCCACGGTCTCCACCTCGTTCGCCGCCACCGCGACCGCCTCGGCCACCGCGACCGCCACGTCCGCCTTCACCGCCGGGGCCACCGCCTTCGCCGCCACGACCGCCGAAGCCACCGCGACCGCCACCACCTTGGCCTCCACGTCCGCCGCCGAAGCCACCACGGCCGAGACCCTCAGGCATGTCGAACTTTTCACCCTTCATCTCATCAAACTGAGATCGTTGCTGGCTCGTCAGGACGGCAAGTACTTCCGTCTCCATTTCCTCTCGCATCTTGAGCATTGCGTCCCGCATACCTTCGCGGTCGCCACCTTGGAACAATTCACGAACTTTCTCACGCATGGATTCGCCCTGCTCCTGCTGAACCTGCTCGAGCTTCTCCTTCTGGTCGTCAGTGATCTTCAGCTTCGCGGCAATCTTCTCGTCACGGAGCGCCGAAATCCCGCGGATTTGCAAAGCGATTTGATCGAGTCGCTCGATCTGCTCAGGGAAGAGTACTTCTTCGAGTTGCTCTTTCATTTTCGCGACGCGTTCTTCGGCGTCCTTACGCATTTTCGAGAACATCTCGTTGCGCTCTTCTTCGCTCATTTCGCGAATGCGCGAAAAATCGGGTCGTTCACCACGATCGCCGCGTGCTTGTTCTTCCAGCTTGCTGATCGCTTCTTTTTGATCCGGTGCGATCTGCAACTCGGTCTGAATCGGCTCCAAACGCAGGAGCTGGAAGGTCATGTCGCCTCCGCCGCCACCTTGGCGACCGCCGATTCCGCCAAAACCACCGCCGCCTTGGCGGCCACCAAAGCCACCACCACCGGGGCCACCACCGCCCCGACGACCGCCTTGCTGCTGGGCGAAGGAGCTAGTTGCCATGACTGCGACGAGCGCGACGGCCAGAACAGCTGTCGCAAAACGAGTAAATTTCATTGATATCTTTCCAAAGAGGGCCGTCGAGACAGTGTGCCCGTGCACACGCCGTCCGAGTGATACGTCACGTTACATGTAAAACCAAGCGTTCTGGGCTGGGTTTCGCGCGGCTCGAAAAAGCTTTGAATTTTTTTTCGGGAAGTGAAACCGCGGTTTTCGCTCCGTCGTGGATGAGTCTCCCGATGGCAGCGAATCCCTCGGCAGGAGGAAAACAGAGACTTGGAGGAAATGAGGGACAGAGAAATACCGAGGGACTCGTGGCCCCATTCAAGACGAAGGACTTGACGCTGTTTTTGTCGTTCTGGTACCGGCGACGCAGAATCCGACCGTTTTCTGGGAACCCTGACATGATGCCATTGCGATATTCAGCCGGTCCGCTTGCCCTGGTGCTCCTGACGACCCTTGGTTCATCCGCCCAGGGTCAGTTCTCCATCGCGCGTCCGAAGCCGGCCTCGATCCAACAGGTCTCCGCCACGACTCCGTCGCGGCTGGCCGCTCTCGCCGGCGAAAGGGACTCCAAACTGCCCCAGATTCGGGTCACCATCCGGTACCTGATGGTGGACGACGAAACACGTGGCAAGATCTACGGGGCCATGGAACCCGATTCCATCGTCAATCAATCGCTGATTCCAACTTCGGCGCGCGATGACCGTCGTTCGACAGACGCAACCTCCGTGGATCCCTTGTCGCTAAGCGAGTCACTCGTTGCATCAACAGCCAATCAATTTCGAGCGCCGGGTCGGGTCACCAGTTCGGTGATGCACCCTCTTCAAGCCGAAGCCGTTTTGAAAATGGCCAGAGAGTCTGAACTGTGCGAAGTTTCCGATGCCCCCGCGGTCATCTTGATCGACGGGAAAGAAGCAGAGATGAATGATGTGGTCCAGCACCCAATGGTCGTCGATATCCAAGCCGCTGGCGAAATCGTCAGCCCCCTGGTGGATGTGTTCGAAGATGGCTTGAAACTGAGAATGAAAGCCAGTTTGGCCGGACGCAGCGATGCGGCGGAAGGTGTGTTACTGAGCTGTGAAGTCAACACGAGCCAGACGTTGGATGTTAAAACGCACCAAGTCTACGGCATCCAATCAGAACCGGTGTCCGTTCAAGTCCCGATCCACTTGGTCACGTCGGCAAAAGCATCGGCCCGCATCGCGCCGGGTCACACGTTGCTGATTGATCCTCATCACGATCGATCCTCGAATGTTTCGCGAACGCGAGGTGTACCCGTTCTAACCAAGATTCCCTACGTTGGCCGAACCTTTAAGAATGTCTCCAGTGAATCAGTCAACCGCTGGATGATCATCTTGCTGGAGCCATCACTCGAAATACCGAAGCCTTCGCAAGAAACGAACGGCTAAGAAGGTTTAACGGAGTCCGCGCGATGAATGATCGTGCGGCGTTCGATCAGCGTGCAGCCTTTTCATCATTGGCTTGATCGGACACCGCGTCGTCAGCGGTTCGGATCTGAGCACGCGGTTTCTCGGCAACCGTTCCCGGGACAAGCCAGGGACCTGAGCAGTGTTGTTCGATCAACTGCATCAACTCATCATTGCCGATCGATTCGACTTCCAGCAAACGTTGTGTGACAGCTTCAAGAACTTCGCGTCGCTGTTCCAAAATCTCTCGGGTTTGCACGAGAGCGTCGTCGACGATCCGAGCGACTTCCTTATCAATCTGTTTCGCCATTTCTTCACTGTGCATCATTTGGTAACCGTCCATGCCACCGCCTGCGAGAAACGCTGAACGGGAACTGCGTCGAAAATTGATGCGTCCCAGCCGACTCATGCCGTAGTCCATCACCATGCTTCGAGCGACTTCGGTGCATCGTTCCAAATCATTTTGAGCACCGGTGCTGATGTCTTGAAAGATCATCTCTTCGGTGAGCGTGCCGGCGAGCAACACCTTCATGTTGCTTTCCAATTCAGACTTCGTGACCAAGTAGCGATCCGATTCTGGTCGCTGCATGGTGTAGCCGAGTGCCGCGAGTCCACGTGGGATAATGCTAACTTTGTGAACAGGATCCGTGTTCGGCAGGGCAGCGGCGACGAGCGCGTGTCCAGCTTCGTGATAAGCGACGCGGATCTTTTCATCCTCGTTCATCACTCGGCTCTTCTTTTCCAATCCGGCGGTCACGCGTTCCACGGCTTCGTTGAATTCTCGAATGCCGACCGCACGTTTTTCAGCGCGAGCGGCAAGCAGGGCCGCTTCATTCACGAGGTTTTCAAGATCCGCTCCGACAAATCCGGGCGTGATGGATGCAATGTCTTTCAAATCGACGTTCTCATCCAACTTGACGTTCTTTACGTGCACTCGCAGGATGTCTTCACGTCCGCCCACGTCAGGCCGGTCAACCAACACGTGTCGATCGAATCGTCCTGGACGCAACAGTGCCGGATCGAGTGTTTCGGGACGGTTGGTCGCGGCAACCACGATCACGCCTGAGTTGGAATCGAATCCATCCATCTCAACGAGAAGCGCGTTGAGCGTTTGCTCGCGTTCGTCGTGACCACCTACCGTTGAACCGCTGCGACTTTTTCCAAGAGCATCAAGCTCATCAATAAAGATGATGCACGGTGCTCGATTGGTCGCTTGCTGGAACATGTCACGGACACGCGCTGCACCCACACCCACGTACATTTCGACAAAATCGCTACCAGACAAACTGAAGAATGGGACGCCGGCCTCACCCGCAATCGCCTTGGCAAGCAATGTCTTGCCCGTTCCGGGAGGCCCAACGAGCAAGACGCCTTTCGGAATACGCCCCCCAAGCGATTGATACTTCTCACTGTTCTTCAGGAAGTCGACGACCTCACGTACTTCCTCGACGGCTTCGTCGATCCCCGCTGCGTCTTCGAAGGTGATCGCCAGTTCTTCTTGACCGTACAGTTTGCCGCGACTTCTGGAAAACGACATCGGTGAACCAACGCCACCAATCCGACGCAACATAAAGATTCCCAAGATGACCAGGATTCCGATCATCAATAACTCGGGCCAGCGATCCTGAAGCAATCGACTGGGCCGAGCGTTGTCCCAGACCACACCTGAAGCCTCAAGGTACTGAGTGAGTCGTTGATGCTCGGCTTCGTTGTTGGTGTCACGGATCGTTTGAAACTCGTCCGACTTTACCTCGCTCGCTTTGTTGGCCTCTGGGCCCAGCACGCGGTAATCGATGGTACCGGTGATTAATTCTTCTGAGACGGCCACGTCCCTTAAATTGCTGTACTCAATCTTGACGCCCTTTTTTTTGCCAGGCACCACGATACTGGGTGCCGGCGCGGACGAAGCAGTCGGTGCTCTGGATGAGGATTGCAGCACTTCAACGAGTGTTTTGTCGCCTTCTTCGCTCGTCGCATCTGAGGCATCAGTTCCAGTCCCAGCGGCATCCGTGGAGTCTTGATCCGCGGTGGGTTCACTGCCTTGTTCCTCAGTAGCAGTCGATGATTCGTCCGGCTGCTCAGACTCAGCCTCGGCCGTTCCGGGTTTTTCCGGACCGGAGTCGTCGGAACGGGCTGCGGAGGAATCCGCGGTAGCGGTTTGTTCGGCAGCGTTCGCGTCGGCCATCTTCTGCAACAACGCCATGAGCTCGGGGTAGCGGAGCGGTCGATTGGAGTTGTTGATCAGGAATGCACTCAGCACAACAGCCGAAACGATGGCGATCAATACGAGCCAGACGTTGCCTCCGCCGCGTGATTCGGGATTGTTGTTTTGGTTGCGTGGGTTTTCGTCGCTCATCCGTCGCAAATCACTCGGTTCGTGTCACTGGCCACCGACAATCGGTATTCTCGCCAATAGTCTCGTTACGCATTCTTGGATCGACTACCTTGGCTGACAACCGCTACGCTGTTGTGTCGCACTTCTGGTCGGGTCATAACGATCAAGCGAATCGTCCAGCGATCAATTCGGTAGAGCCTGCCTGGGTGCGTCGTTTTGACCGCGACAGGATGACGAAACGATTGGCGATATCGCCCAGCAACATGAGTGGATTGAGGTTTCTAGGACGTGTCAGAGGGAGCATCCGGGTCGAAATCGACCGTTGAAAAAGCCGCAACAACCGAGAACGTCAACGTTGCCGTCTTGGGAGCAACCGGCAGTGTTGGCACTGCGACAATTGATGTTCTGGAAAACCTGAATCGAGTGGACCCGCATTCGACCTGGAATCTGTGGGCGGCCTCCGGTCACCGAAATCTGGATCTGCTGTTCCAGTTGGCGAGAAGATTTGACGATCCGCCACGACTGATCCTCTCCGATTTGGGTGTCGCCGAGAAATGCCTGCAGGACCGTGACCCGTCGGGCTACGGAGGCGTGATTGAGCAGGGTGCCGAGGCGCTGGTTTCCGTCGCTGAGGCTGCCGAAGTCGATGTGGTGGTCGCGTCGATCGTCGGGAGAGCCGGGTTGGAAAGCACGCTTGCAGCCGTCCATGCCGGGAAACGCGTTGCTCTAGCAAATAAAGAAACGCTCGTCGTCGCTGGCCCCGTCGTCAGCCAGGCCGGCAAAACCAGCGGAGCCCAACTCTTACCCGTCGACAGCGAGCACTCCGCCATTTTTCAGTGCATCCAAGCCGCGAATTCACCGCCGAAAAAGCTGATCCTGACCGCGAGCGGCGGACCCTTCCGCACCTGGACGCAAAAGGAAATGGAAGCGGCAACGCGGGATTCTGCCCTGGCACACCCAACATGGGACATGGGCCCAAAAATCACGATCGATTCGGCCACGATGATGAACAAAGCTCTCGAAATCATCGAAGCCCGCTGGTTGTTCGATCTGCCAGCCGACGCGATCGAGGTCGTCGTTCATCCGCAATCCATCATCCACTCAATGGTTGAGTTCGAGGATGGTTCGGTCATCGCACAATTGAGCCCGCCGGACATGCGGCTGCCGATTCAGTACGCGCTAACGTACCCGCGTCGATTGCCGTGCCAGGCCCCAACGCTCGACAGAACCCAGAACTGGAATCTCGATCTAGAGGTCCCGGATTTTGACCGATTCCCGGCATTGCAACTGGGGTTCGAAGTAGCCCGCAAGGGTGGAACGACGGGAGCCGTGCTCAATGCTGCCAATGAGGAGGCGGTCGGTCTGTTCTTGGACGGAAAAATTCGGTTTACTGAGATCGCCACAGGCTGCCGGGATGTCCTTGAAGCCCACGATTTTGAACCGAATCCACCGTTGGACCAGCTGTTGAAATTGGACCTCTGGGCCCGAAATGAGTTGCGGAACCGATTCGGTCAGGCTTAACGGGTTTTCTGTCCCCCGAAGCACGACACTGACATGGGCACGATTGGCTATTGGCTCGACGCGGGCTATGGGCACGATCTGGGCGAACCGACCTGAACGCCGATTCCGTTACACTGAATTGTTGATAAAGACGCAATAAATCGCCGTTGAAGCCGAACAGGACAGCGAACGGTACGACTTTCGTATTTAACCTAACCAACCACTTTGGTATCTCCTACACTCTGATCACCGGTTGGTCTCTCTCCGCACACCCATTTGACGTTGGGCATGATTGATGTTGTTTGATTTGATCCAAGCGGCTTTGCCGTTGGCCGCCACCGAAGATGGTGGAATGCTAACTTCACTGGCGACCAATATCGTCTTCGCCGGTCGTGTGGCACTTGGTATTGGCCTCGTCATTTTCGTGCACGAACTTGGGCACTTTGTGGCGGCAAAGACTTTCGGCGTGAAGTGCGAGAAGTTTTACGTCGGCTTCGATGTCCCGATTCAGATCGGTCCGATCAAATTTCCACGTACCTTGGGCAAGTTTCGTTACGGAGAGACGGAATACGGCATTGGCGTCATTCCCCTCGGCGGTTACGTCAAAATGCTCGGACAGGACGATGATCCGCGAAAGGCCGAAGAAGAAGCCAAGCGGATCAAAATGGAAAGCGACGATGACGGCACTCCGCCGCCACTGGACCCCCGCAGCTTCCCCGCCAAACCCGTTTGGCAACGAATGATCATCATCAGCGCGGGCGTTGTGATGAATGTGATCACCGGTGTGCTGTTCGCCGCGGTCGCGTTTGGTTTTGGCGTCTCTTACAGCCCCGCGGTCGTTGGCGGAGTGATGCCGGGTGGCCCAGCATGGCAAGCTGGCATCGAACCGGGCGGGCGAATCGTGTCGGTCGGTACGTGGCAAGATCAAGAAATGCATTTCATCGAGATGCGTCGCGAGATTCTGACCAGGGGTTTGGAGAACCCAGAAGAATCAATCGATTTGGAGATCGAGTACGCATCGGGGACACGCAAGATCCCTCTTAAGACGCAGCCGCGACCCGACTTGAAAGACGCTCGCATGATCGGCCTATCGGTGCCGACATCGCTTGTGCTTGGTTCAAAAAAAGCTGCTTACAAAGACTCCATCGCGGCGACGGTTCTCGGCGAGGAAGACGCAGGCGCGAAGATCATCGCGTTTGACGGGACCGAAATTGACGAGAGCGCGATCGTTCCCGGAACGCCCTTCTTTGACTACCTCTTTTCGAATCCGAACAAGACCATTCGGTTGAAGCTGCGTCGTTCGGACGACTCAGTTCACGAAGTCGATTTGCCACCCCAGAAATCTCGATCCCTAGGTCTTCGCTTTACGGTCGGTCCTATCGTCGCGATGGTGAAGGGAGGTCCCGCAGAGAAAGCAGGCCTGCTCAAGGACGACGTGATTGTGAAGTTCAATGACGTCGAAAACCCTTATGCCTATTCAATGGCGACCGATTTGGTCGGCGCAAACGAACCGGTCTTGCTAACCGTCGAACGCGGCGAAGCAAAAGAGATCGTCGAAATCAACATCACGCCGGAGCCGTCGCTTCAGACCATTTCGCCGACGGAAAGTATCAGTGGCGAAATAGCGATCAACTCACTCGGTTTCGCCTATCGACCCCTACCGACGGTTGCCGCAGTCAACGAAGGCGTCAACGTTGACGTGCAACCGGGCGATGTGATTAGCGAGGTAAAGCTTTCCCTCGACGAAGACAATCTTCCCGAGTGGGCAGAGGCTCCAGAATTCGAACGCATCTTGGAAGAACTGCAAAAAGGCTGGGAGTTCTCGCCGACGACAACGTTGAGCGATCTACGACTAGCCCTGCAACAGATGCCCGTCGGCACGAAACTGAATGTTACTTTGGAACGCCCAACCGAGGACGGGTCAGGATCGGGCAAAGTGATCCCGATGGTGATGACGCTAACGACGGATGATCAAGTAATGTTCCGTCGCGGCCTCGTGCTCGCTCCGACCGAAGCGATCCAAACGGCTTCATCGATCAATGAAGCACTCGCACTCGGAATGAAAGAAGGCATGCGTCGCTTCAACGATGTGATCCGTTTCCTTCGAATGCTACCGCGGGGCCGAATCAAGTTGCGTCACGTTGGCGGGCCCGTTGAAATCGTGCGAATCGCATCGAGCGAAGCCTCCAAAGGCATCTCGCAACAGTTGCTCTTCCTGACGATGCTCAGCATGAACCTAGCGATCCTCAACTTCTTGCCAATCCCTGCACTCGATGGCGGTCATATGATGTTCCTGCTGTATGAGTTGGTCGCTGGAAAACGAGCCAATGAGCAGTTGGAGTTTCGCCTTACCGTCGTGGGTCTGTTAGCGTTGCTAACGCTCATGGCCGTGGTGATCGCCGGAGATATCGTCAGGCTGTTCACCGCATGATGTAAATAGTCGCCGATCGCAAATGGTCGCCGATCGCAAATAGTCGCCGATCGCTCCGCCGGTCGTAGCGTCTCCGCCCCTCCGTCTCCGCCACCGTTCCGTCTCTGCGCTCCCTTGTTCTCGACAAAACCGCTTCGATCGGCGGCTATGACGTAGTTAATACTTTGGGACGGCGTGGTCTACCAAATCACTCCATTGGTCGATGCCCCCGGCCATGCTTTGTGTGCGGGCGAATCCGGCCTGCCGGAGTGCGTGAGTGACTTGCAAGCTTCGAACTCCATGGTGGCAATGAACGACGATGTGTTCATCACGCACTTCTTCCAGTTCCTGAACTCGATCGGCGAGCTCACTCATCGGGATCAACCGGCTTCCGTCGATGCGAGCAGCAACAAACTCCGGTTGCTCACGAACATCCAACAAGACGAATGCATGACCGGTCTTTTGCATTTCCGCAACGGTCACGACATCCACTTCTAACGGCATGTCGCCATCATTCATGATTCTTCCTCACAGTGACAAACAGTTTGACGATTCGGAAGAGAGGGGGAGGTTGCTGAGGCGTTGGATACCTGTGATCCGCTTGCGCTTTTAGACAATCTACAGGCGGCAGTTCGTTATCGGTGACTCGATAATTGCCGAAGCTCCCAGTGTTTCCAATTGTTCCATAACGTCAATGATGTCACGGCTCCTAACCATCACGCGGACACTACACCACTTGGCGTCTTCGAGTGAGTTAACAGTGGGGGAATTGAATCCAGGCGTAATCACTTCAGCTTGCGTTAGTTTGCTTCGTGGAATGTTGTAGTCAAGCAGTGAGTAGTCGCGAGCAATCACCACGCCTTCCAATCGCCTTACGACTCGATCCGCCGTCTCAACATCGCGGTCAAAGTGATTCTGGATTAACACCGTTTCGTAATGGTCGATGTCCTCCAACACGCGTAACCGATTCGCGGCTAACGTACTGCCCGTTTCGACGAGATCAACAATTGCATCTGCGACACCCAGTTGAATCATCACTTCGACTGAACCGGACAGCGAAACCAAATGAGCTTCGGCTCCACAATCAGCAAGGTGTCGTGACGTGATGTGAGGAAAACTAGTCGCCACCGATTTTTGATTTAAGTCTTTGGCCGATTGATAGGCAGCATCGTCAGGAACACAAATCGCCAACCGGCAGCGTCCCACGCCAAGCTTCATCCGCGTGTTCACGGCCATGCCAGACTCTTCGACTAAGTCCGAGCCGGTGATTCCCATATCGATCGCACCTTCGGCACACAGCGTCGGGATGTCGTCGGTACGAAGAAAGATCAGCTCGATCGGAAGGTCTTTCACCCTCGCGAACAAGCCACGGTTTTGACGGCGGAAGTTCAGCCCCGCCTGTTTGAGCAGTTCGCCAGCCACCTCACTGAGGCGACCCTTACTGGGGATTCCGATTCGGAGATTTTGGCTGCCGGTCACGGCACGTTCACTCGTTTGGTTTTGGGTCAGGTGATTGTGTTCGACTCGCTTTTTCCGCCAAGCCGCCGGTGCCTTCGCGGCGAGCAAGTTCTTCGGCCACCTCGCTCAATTCGACGCCTCGCCACGCGAGCAAGACCATCGTGTGATAGATCAGATCACCGGCTTCATAGACAAAGTGGTCGCGACCAGAGTCTCCAGACTCGCTGGCAGCCTCGATGAGTTCGCCGGCTTCTTCCAGAATCTTCTCGCCAATTTTGGCCGAACCACCGGCCAACAGTGACGTCGTATAGGAGCCAGCAGGCATCTCTCGAGCCCTTTCCTTGAGCGTCGACATCAAACGATCAAGGGATTCAAGGGACTCGGACATACTCGCAGCATCAATGGTTCGAGGGATTCAGGATTCGTCACATGATAGTAAGCGTGGCTCGATCGTCGCAGGGCAGCGACCCTCCACTTTCAACTTTCCACCTGCTAATCTTTTCAATGCCATTCGCTCGGAAAATCACATGACAGGGTTTCCGACGCGCTCGTCAGCCGATTCCACGTTCCACGATGCCCGTTCTAGCTCCATGATCACCATCGTCGATTACCAGATGGGCAACCTCCGAAGCGTCCAGAAAGCGATCGAGAAAATCGGTGGACAGGCCACGATTTCCTCCGACCCGCGTGAGATTGAGCAGGCCGAAAAGCTCATCCTGCCAGGTGTGGGCGCGTTTGGTGACGCGATGTCCGAGATCCGTAAACGGGATCTTGCCCACCCGATTATCGACTTCATCGATTCTGGTCGCCCCTTCCTTGGCATTTGCCTGGGCCTGCAACTGCTATTCGAAAGAGGCTTTGAACATGGAGTCCACGAGGGGCTGGGAGTCTTACCAGGGGAGGTGATACGTTTCGACTTTCCTGAGGATGGACCCGCCGGTTCATTGAAAGTCCCTCACATGGGCTGGAACACCGTCACCAAGAAATCGGATGCACCGATTTTGGATGACGTAACCAACGGCATGCACTTCTACTTTGTCCACTCGTTCTACGTTCGACCAACCGATCCTGAGGTGATTGCGTTGGAGTGTGACTACGGGATCCCGTTTTGCGCGATGGTGTGGCGTGACAATCTCTACGCCACACAATTTCACCCCGAGAAGAGTCAAGCGGACGGCCTTAAGATCCTCCGTTCCTTCAATCAATTGTCGCCGTCGACAACGACAGCGGCCGGGTGAATACGATCGTCCATCGTGCCACGCCAACCGCAAACAAAACGCCCCTTTTACCTGAACTACCCAAACCAACTGGTGGCGACAAAAAAATCCGTTTTGCGTTTGGTCGACGTAACTGATGTTCAGTGTTGGACTAGCAACGGGCCAAAACCCCTAGGCACCCAAAACCTCCTTGTTTGATCCGGGGACCCCCTTTACCTCACCCACAATTTCTCAATCCTGTGTCGCCAAGCTGGACGAAGGTCGTTCGGCAATAGAGATTGCCTCTCAACGCAGGATATCGATCCGATGTTTCGGCTCTTAGGCCTCCTCATAGCGTCCAGCCTTTCGTTCGTCGTTTTTGGTACCGTCGCGTCCGCTCAAACAAGAGTCGTGACGACGACAACTTCCAGCCAAACGTACTGGTGCCCGCAATGCGGCCGATACCATACGCGACCAGCCACTTCCGTCCCGGCGACTTCGCAGGTCGCATCGTCGACGTCGCGGGTCGTTTCTTCGCGTCCAAGCGTTTCGACTCCGACGGAGCGAGTCGTTTCGACAAGCTCGAGGGTCGTTTCCGACACTCCGCGTGTCGTTTCGGAGTCAACCACTCGGACCGAGACTCCACAAAATGGGTCTCCCCAAAAATCGACTCCCCAGAAATCGACTCCCCAGAAATCGACTCCCCAGAAATCGACTCCCCAGAAATCGACTCCACAGAAATCGACTCCACAGAAATCGATATCCGTCACGACAAACCGCTCCAACGCCGGAGTTGTCACGTCCGACGTACCGATGGCGGCTTCTTCGCAGCTACGTGCTATCGGGGGTGTCACGAACGTTCTGGCCGAGCTCAACGCACAACGTTCGCGACGCGGTGTAACTCCGTTGCGTTACGACCCAGATCTCCAACGGGTTGCAGAACGGCGAGCTAAATACATGGCGTCGCGAAGCATGAAGAGTCATCCGCCGGGATCATTTGCTCCGGGCATGTACGAAGGTGTCGGATGGTCGAGCACCTATTCGCCGGACAAAGTCTCAGCGTGCTACACGAGTGACTCGCGGATGCGTTATGCCGGTGCCGCCATGGCGACAGGACGTGACGGTGTCTACTTCACGGTCGTTTACCGCTAATTCTCGCGAATGCGGCCAGTGGTTCTTCAGCTTGCTCGCAGCGCATCCAACTTTCCCGCCGCCGATCCCTGATCAATGGCTTCGGCGGCCATCTTAACCCCATCGGCCAGCGAATCGACTCGATTCACCAACATCAAGGCCGCCGCGGTGCCAGCGATCACGGTGTCACGGCATGGCCCCGGTTCGCCTGCAAAGATCCGCTGGATGATATCTGCACTTTCCTGAGGATCCGTAGCGGAAAGCGCTTCTTGCCCAACCGGCAGCAGACCGAAATCGGAGGGTGACCAATCGTGGTTGGCTTGTGCGCCCGATTTCACCTCGGTCACATGCGTTACACCATCCAGTGAAACCTCATCTTGGCCATCCGAAGCGTGGATGACAAAACTGCGAGTCGTTCCTAGCTTTGCGATCGCGGCGGCGACTTTCGTTTGTGCATCTTGCGTTGAGGCTCCCAGCAACTGATGTGTTGCACCCGCCGGATTGCAGAGTGGACCCAGCAAGTTGAAGAGAGTTTTAACGCCGAGCTTGCGTCGTACTCCGACGACATGACGCATCGCGGGATGGAGTTTGGGGGCGAAACAAAAACAGATGCCGTCGCGATCCAAGCGGGCGGCGACGGATTCCGGTTCCGATTCGATTCTCACTCCCAATGACTCCAGGACATCAGCCGAACCCGTCAGGCTGCTTGCTTTTCGGTTGCCATGCTTTGCGACAGCGACCCCGCAGGCGGCGGCAACAATGGCGACCGCCGTGCTGATATTGAATGTGCCACTGCCACTGCCACCCGTGCCGCAGGTATCCAGCAGCACATCATGGTGGTGTGGGATGCGGGTCATGTGTTGCCGCATCGCATTGGCTGCCCCGACCAGCTCGTCAACGGCTTCGCCTTTTGCCCGAAGGGCAAGCAGCAGTTTGCCAACTTCCTCTTCATCGGCTTGCCCGCGCAACATGACGTCGATCAAGTCACCGGTTTGATCTGAGGACAGGTCCCGCCCAGCCTCGGCCTGTTCAATCGCCTCACGAAACGCGGATCGAGCGCCGTCGGCGGCAGCATCTACGGACATGGAATTAGCATCCTGATTGCGAGAGAACATCGGGCATCGGGGTCGTCAGTGGGCGATTGTGCACCTAGAATCAGCGGCCATGACGAGGAAGATTATCATTGATTGTGATCCTGGAATCGACGACGCCGTCGCGATTTGCGTGGCGTTATTCGATCCACGTTTGGAAGTTTTGGCAATCACCGCGACCCCCGGGACGGTCGATGCTGAACGGACCACCGCCAACGTGACAGGGATCATTGGCCAATTGGATCCGCCTCGGTATCCGAGAATCGGAAAAGCCGTACCAGCCGAAGACGCTCCGGTCATCGACGACAGCGCCTTGCACGGCATCGACGGACTGGGCGGATGCAATTTTGAACCAGCTACGCGGCAGCACCAACCAACCAGCGACAAAGTGATCTCTGAGTTGCTGCACCAACACCCCAACGAAATCACGTTGGTCTGCCTTGGACCGCTGACCAATTTGGCGAAGCTTTGCAGGCGAGATCCTAACGCCGTCGCTTTGATCAACACGGTCATCATTAGCGGCGGGACCGTCCGTCATCCCGGCAACGCAAGCGCCGTGGCTGAACGCAACATGTTCTTCGACCCGAAGAGCGCGAACGAAGTCTTCACTTCGGCCACAACGAAGCTGCTGGTCCCCTTGGACGTCACCGAGAAAGTTTTGTTCGGTGTGGAGTTGCTGGAACAGTTGCCGAGCAGGTTATCGCGTGTTGGCGGACTGCTGCACAAACTCATGCCCTTTGCCTTTCGCATGGCGCATCAACGATTGGGACGTGAGCTCATTCCGTTATACGATCCCACAACACTGTTAGCATTGCTGGAACCCGAGTTGTTCACATGGCAGGGAATGGCTGGCAGAGTCGAAAAGAAGGGTGAGCTGACAAGCGGGATGACCGTATTCGATCAGCGTTTACGATCCGAAATGCCGGAGAATATGGAAGTCGCCTTGGAAGTGGATGCCAAGGAAGCGAGAGCGTCCATCGTCCGAAGCCTTCGCTACGCTGGACAACAGTCCGCCTAGATCGGATCAGCGCTGACGCAATTCGCTCATTGCGTCAGCGGGCAGTGCTTCTTCCAAACCGATGACTTCTTTCATTCTTGGCCCGTGACCAGGATGAATCACGTGCGCGACCAACGCGACGACAAGCTCATTGCGCCGCATTTCATCCGATCGCCCTTTGAATAGATGTCCCAACACGGGGACTTTATGAAAATAAGGGACGACCGCGCGCGATTGGATATTCTCTTCGCGGATGAGTCCACCGATCACGACGCCGCCTCCATCAGGAATCATGATCGTGGTTTGCACTTCGGTCGTCTCTTCCTCGGGAAATCCGTTGGGTGTGATTTTTCCACCGGATACTTTTGGCAGCACGTACATCAACACGTTTCCGTCTTCCGTGATGACCGGGCGAACCGTTAAGACGATACCGACCTCCAAAAACTCAACACTTTCGACAGTGGTTGTCTGGGTGGTCGTCGCGACCGAATACGGTAATCGCTGACCAATCTGAATCTTGGCTTCTTGGCGATTAACGACGGAGACTTTGGGGGACGCCAACGTTCGCGAGTTGGTGCAGCGACGGATTAATTGAATCACTCCATCCAAATCGCTGCCATCGATCGTGACCGCCAAATCGGAATCCGTCCCCGAGACATCTGTGAAATTGAGTCCGCTAAATGTGACGGCCGTTCCCCGCAGTCGCAGCAGTGCCTGCAAATCAATCCCATGTTGTTCTTCTTCGCCGAGCGCGATCTGCAGAACGTGAGCCTCAATAAGCACCTGCAACGGCGGTACATCCACTTGGCTGATGTACTGCTCGATTCGGCGATGTGCGGCCACTGTGTCTTCCACAACGAGTGTCTCGCGTGTTTTCAACTCATCCGCTGAATCCGACTCACTGATGAACGCCGCACCGACCGGCGATAGCAGTCCCGTTGCGACTTGCTGTACATCAGCCGCCGAGACGTAATCCAAGTGGTAGACGCGTACGGACCGTCCCTGCACGCGCGGGTCGATCCCGATCGCGGACGCGGACGTGACGTACAGCAGATTGCCGGAGCGATTCCAAGAGAATCCTGCAACGCCCAGGATGGCGTCCAACACTTCCTCCAGACGCGCTCCACGAATACTCACCGTTACCGGCCCCTGAATCTCAGGCGCAAGCACAAGGTTCAGCCCGTGATGATCCGCAATCATCCTCAAAACAGATTTCAAGTCGGCATCATTGGCAACTAGCGACACCAGGCCGTTCTCACCGGATACCTCGACTTCATCCGCTTGGTCGGGCAAGCGCACCGGCACCAAGACACCCGCCCCCGAATCGAACGGGTCGGCGCCGGTGTCTACGGGGTTGGTGTCGATAGGGATGGTATTCGTCTGATTGCCGATGAAGGTCTGGGTAGTCGACCGTTGAGCCGCAAACTGTTCGTCAGCGACCAATCGAATCCGATCTGCGATCGATACCCGTTCTTGGTTACCCCGTTCTTGGGTACTCAGCTGCTGATGCTGGCGGTACCCACCAGCGCGAATCACCGTTTGACCCGTTGAAGGATCCACTTCAGGCGTCGCCAGTCGATTGGATCGACTTGTCGGTTCGTATTGCGTTGACCCGACGGGAAGTCGGCGAATGGGAATCAACGAGTAGTCCCGTTCTTGCGTGGCTCGCGAGGCTTGACGGCTATGTGGATTCGAAGTCTGACCAGGACCACGGTTTACCGTTGAGGAACCGAGTCCGATTGGGCGCGAGGTTCTCGTTCGAGTCGTCGTTTCGGCAGGACGGCGCTGTGCGACACCTTCGTTTCCCGCGTCATTCGCTTTCAACGTATTGGGAAGGGCGAATGGATCAGAGGCAATGGGACGTTCGCCGTCATCAGCCGTGCTTAGCGCGCAGCAAGAGCCCAGCCATAGCAGGGCCCCGCAGAGAGCTGCGACACGGTCGATTGGCATGCTCGGTCCCCTTTCAGCGACCGAAAAGGCCACCTAACCGGAAAAGTCAACACATCCGTTATCGGCGGCACCGGAAACCCATCCCAGTTTTTCTCCCATAGAAAATGCAGACAGGCGCACTCATTGCGCGACTCGAACACGATCCACATTTCGATCAGGTTTCGCGCACACGTTTCACGCGGATGACCCGCGATTCGCTTGACGTAAAGCTCATCGATTGGCGGGACCCTCTTTTACTCACAGACCATATCGGTCTCGCAGACAGCGTCGATGCGTTGCCGCGACTTCAGCTCGAGCCAGCTGGTTCGAATCGATTGCCGCCTGACTGATTCGTTCCAGCAAGGGCGCGTAGGCCTGGATCGTATCAACCCCAACATCCCAGGCGGATGCAATTAAACACTGATGAAGCGCATGAAAGTCCTTTTGACTTTCGTGTGTTGCAGCCTCACCCAACCAATATTCTGAAACTGCACCACGCCTTTGTTGCACATCCGGACCAAGCAGAGTGCGGAGGTACGAGGATTGGGTGACACGATCGGGGTCGAATCCCTGCAACCGCGCGACGGAGAATTTGGCCGCGTGATCTGATGCCCAATGTGTCAGCAAACGGATCGACTGATCCGTAAACACCGAGCACATCGCGCCCTGCTGATAGAAATCGGCCGCGTCTTTCCTATCACCGCGACGCTCGGCTGCGTAGCCGCACACATCCCATGGCCACGCCAACCAAGGAGCCAGTTTCGTGACCGGTTGGGCAGCGTCATGGGCGAGATCCCAGCGTTGGTTCCAATCCATATCGATTCCCTGATCGATGAGCTGTTGACGCTGCGATTGGGGGATTCGATCGATATCGAACAGCCACTCCGGACGGACGTCGGATTTGGCTTGCCCGTCCAACGCCGACTGCAATCCATCACGGTCGGGGTGAGTCAGATGTTGGATCGCCAGCTCACAGCGAATCGCAATCTCCGCCACTCCTAAATCCAACAGTTCACCGGCCAGTACGTCATCGGAAGTATCCGTATTTAGTAAATCACGTACACGACCGGGCTGATGCTCAAACGCCCACGCCAACAGAGCGTCCGTCTGCGATCCACCGGTCACTGGACGAAGGTCTTCCGCCGGTTCGGCATGTCGGCGAGTTGGTCCGGGTAATCGATCCGTGATGGCATCGAAGACCAACGCTTCCGAAAGACTATTTCCCCACGGAATCCAGTCTCCACCTCCGTGATACCACTGAACAATCTGATCGGTGTTCCCTTTTTCATCCACACGAACGCACAGCCAATCCCCGGCACTGTTTCCCAGCAAGGGAATAAAGTCACAGTCCATCAGGCCCGGCCAGATGCACTCCGGTGCCGAGTCGAGCAATACGTCTGGCGAAACCGGATTTCGGTATTCACCGTGTCCCGTATGTCGCCAGATTTCGCTGTCCCACCAATCAGCGAGACATTCTGACACTTCGCACTGAAATCGATCAGCGAATCGCGCAGACCATGTGCTCCGCTTCGATGCCGCCGATTCAGACAAGTCAGTAGTCGTTAGGGAAGGAGAGAAGAGGAATAGATCCCACGGTCATTTCTGACCGATTCCCGAATGAATCTCGTCGGGAGCACACCTTCGGAGTTCGTCGGATGATTTTGGTTTTTGCTGTTTGACGAGCATTGAAATCCGCCATCTCACGGACTTGTACACCATTGGCACCCTGTTCGACTACCGCGGATCCGCGACACCGTACAGACGCCGCAGTTTTTCTGTGCAGGTCACTTTTGCTTTTCGCATGCGATGCAACAGCTTGATCCCCGTTTGCCCGGTGTGGATTTCGTGCAGTGCGTCATCCGCACTCCAGTAGAAAGGTCGCAAACGGCGTTCACGACAATTCTCACTAGCCGTACGCAGTAGCTCAATCACACCTTGGTCGTATGTGTGAAGATTGTCGTGTTTTTGTCGTCCGAAAGCGACCATCGCCGTCAAGTAATCGGCCACGGCGGACGCAAAGCCAATTCGCTCGGACCGCAACTTCTGGATGATTCGGTCAATGCGAACGCTCCAACCATTACCTTCGCCTCGGGACTGCATGTGCAAGCAGAGGATGCCGCTTGAGACTTGGCTCGCCACGCGGAACATCTGCAGTCCTTTGAACGGCGGGAGTCGCAACTGGTCATTGAGCGTCTGCTGAGCCGACCATGCCTCGTCATACTTGCCCTGATACAACAGCGTTTGAATGCGAGCGATGGAGTCGAAACCTTGGAACAACTGTGGCCGCTCCGTCTGTCCGAGCACTTCTTCTGCCTGACGACGCTGGTATTCAATGTCAGCCAGGCGATCGCGTACCAGCCAGGCGCCGACCCCCCAACCACCCAGCGCGACGATGCGTTGAAACAAATCATCTCGACGGATCGCGTCGTCCAGCATCCGGTCGCCCAGCCTTTGCATCTCTGCCCATTGGCCGAGATTCCACTTGGCCCATAGATCGATCCATCGTGTGTCCGCAATCTCAAAGCTGCTTGCGTCGTCAGTTTCTTGAAAGTGCTTGACGGCGGAATCGACCGGCTGACTGACATGATCCCACCGACACGCCAACGCGTGCGAGTAAGCGATCCCCGACCACAAATCGCCGATCGCTTTATGGCTTCCCAGTTGTTCCGCTTTGGGCATCAGCATCAGCAAAGACGCCTCTGATTCAACACGTCGCCGACCGTGGTCGTAACAACCGACAACCGCTTGTCGAACCGCTACGTGCACTTTCTGCGCGCAGTCGCCACTTCGTCTCGCCAATCGAGCACCGGCAACACCCAACTCCGCGGCATACTGGCTATCGAAGATGGAGAGAGGTCGAACGAGCAACTGACACAATCGAATCGCTTGCAGTGTCCGCACTTCTTCGGCCGACTGTGTATGACCCTTTAACGATCCCTGTGGACGCTCGGTGTTAATCAAGCCTTGATCACAATGCTCGACGTCTTCGACCCAACTGGCAAGCGATTTCAGGCCACCCAATGCAATCCGCGCGGAATCGAATCGGATCCCGAATTGGCTGAACAAAAATGGCTTAGGCCTAGGAAGTTGTAGGTGGCTCGCCAGTTCGTGAAGTTGGTGGCGAATCTGTTCCAAGCGACCGCAACGAATGGAAGCGGTCGTCGCCAGCAACAGGCACTCTATCCGCTCTTCACCTTCAACAAACTGACTGAGGTCCTGGTAGTAACGCGCCGCCATCGCCGGATGGTCAGCCTCGTGAAAACAACGAGCCGCGTTCCGTAACTGACGGATACGCTCAGCGCCCTTCACGTACGGCAGAACGCGAGCATACCAACGTCCGGCTTCGGCTTTCGCAACACGGTTTTCCGCATCCTCGGCGGCCAGAATGGCGTGAGCGACCGCGCGACCAGGTTGTTCCGCGGCGAATAAATGACCGGCAATCCGAGCCGCCAGTCTCTCCGAATCATCCTGTCGAATCAGCAACTTTGCCCAAGCATTATGAGCTTCGCGCAGCATTTGAGTGCGAAACGTTTTGATCAATTCACGGGCAACCTGATCGTGATAAATCGAGATGCACTCTCCACCCGTTGCTTCATCAATCACCAACCGCTGACGGACCAACTCCGTCACCGCCGCATCGACAGAATCATCCAGCCCAGTGAGTTCGCCAAGTTGTTCCATCGACGCTTGGCCACCAGCAGTGACAAGCATCGGCAAGACACGTTTTGCTTCTGAACTGAGTCTCTCAGCCCGCTGTTGCCAAAGTCGTTGAAGGGGAGACAGATCGGGGGTTCCCGAATCATCGTCGACATCCAGTTCATGCAGAGCACCACCCGGTCGAAACTCTTCGGCCAGTTCTTGCAAACGGAAGGGCAGACCATCGGACGATTTCGCCAACCGATCGATGAGTTTACTTGAAGCCTCCACGCCCCAACGTGACGAGGCGGCAGACAACATCTTCCTACCATCGGAATGATTGAGCCGTTCAAGATTCAAAGACAATGAAGCCGGAACACGATGCGGATCCTGCTTGTTGCGAGACACCGTAATGACGCCCAACCCAACTTCACAAGCAGTCATTTGCAGTGTGTCCAGCACGCTACGACTGTCGCCATCGGCCCACTGTGAATCATCAATGATTAGAAACAACGGTCCAACATCTCGAAGACGTTGGCTAAATCGGGCAGACGCTTCCAGCGCATCCCACGAATCATTCTTTTGACCAACGGGCGGCAACGTTAACGTCGCTTCAAGAACATTCTGAAGAACGGGAAAAACGCTCTGCAAAATGGACACACTGACCGGATCCATACGAATCCGTTCACGATCACCTTTCATGTAGCGATGGGCGATCGCATCACAAATCTGATCGAATGACTGGAGTGGCTGGTCCTCGCGAACGCGACACTTCGCGGAAAAGACCTGGCCCCACTTTTTGGATTCGATGTACTCGGTGATTTCTTCTACCAATCGGCTCTTCCCAACACCTGACTCACCGCTCAGATGAAGACGACCGGTATGTCCGTCAAACACATCGTCAACCCACTTCTTACAGATCTCCGTTTCTTCGTCGCGTCCGACCATGGGTGGCTTGATTGCCCACGGGATTGGGTGCGTTGTCGGCAGGCCCAAGCGAGCGAGCGAAACGGCTTGTGGGCGTTCAGAAGGATACCGCTCGAGCATCTCGCGGCAGGTCTCTAACAGAATGGCCGGAACGGATTCAGGAAGGTCTTCGATTGCTTTGAAGATCTTTTCCGCATCATGTCCTTTGTGCTTTCCTGGAAGCTTCAAGTCGTAGTGCTCGTCGACGGACGAACGTTCGATCTTTCGCAGTGTGTCGAGCAGTACGATGCCCAAACCGAAAATATCTCCAGCCGGTAAGTACCGTTGACTCCAAATAACTTCGGGGGCGATGTAATGCGGCGTCCCCAGGAGAAAACCTCGAGTCCGGATGACTGGAACGTCCATTTCGTAGGCATCGACCAGACCGTAATCAATGATGCGTCCACACCCGTTAACATCGACCATGAGGTTGTCAGGTTTGATGTCGCGATGGACCAAGCCATTGGCATGCATCGCAGCGAGTCCCGACGCGTAGTCGCGCAGGATGCGAAGCAATTCATCGTAAGCCTGGTCTCGCGGCAACTTGGCAAGATCCGAACGCGCACGCTTAAACGTCTGTCCTTCGACCTCTTCCATCGATAGGCCGATGTACGATCCGAGTTGGTGGATCCGGTCCACCCGCAACAGATTCGGATGATCAAACATCATCATGCGACGGAAACCGGACTTGTTTCGCAACAAGTCATCGGGCACGCCCTGATGGAGAATCTTCAGCGCAAAGCGACGGGCGGTTTTGACATCCTGGACTCGATAAACGAATCCACTGCTACCGGCGCCAAGCAGCTTTTCCAGAACAAAGTCATAAAGCTGTTCGCCTTCGTTCCACGGCGGAGGCCTGCGGTTTGCAGACGGCCCGCGTGTCTCTTTATCGTTTTGCCAGCGGAATGAGGTCTCTTCGTTCGGATCGCGCTGCAGATCGTCGTAACCCATGCTCTATCCAGCCTTTTGCCCCACAAACGCTCTATGCAGATCGCCCGATTATAACCAAGCGAATGGCCCCATAGCAGCTACAAGTGGGGGGTGAGCACGAGCATCTACGCGATGGTGAATTGCCTCTCAGCTGTGACCAATACGCTGATCTGCTAGGCAAAAGCGAAAAAGAGATAGATGCCGACCACGATAACCGCCAACGCCGCTCCGACGGGAACGGCCGGTTTCCAGCGGTCCATTGGAATCGGAGCGGCAACCGCCTCGCTTTCCTCCGAAGGTGGTGGCGATGGTGCGACCAACCCAATGGCCGCCATCATGGCCATCAGACTAGCAAAAACGAGACCGAGAAAATGGAATTCGTGAATTGCGTCAACAAAACTCGAGAATACGAAGTAACCCAAAGCAATCGCCGTGAATCCAATCACCAACGCAAGATTGGCTGACCACGCTGGGACTCGCTTGGTGAGCATGCCCATCAACACGACCGCAAAGATCGGAATGAAATAGAGACCATTCATCTTCTGCAGGTAACCGAAAATACTATCTTGTCCTGCTAACAGCGGCGCGACGGTCATCGCAACGATTGCGATCGCCGTGCCGAACCACTGGCCGCTCTTCACCACGGAGTGTTCATCCGCATCGGGACGGATGTACCGACGATAAATCCCAAGGCTAAACAGTGTGGCCGTGGCGTTGAGCGCTGAGTTGAAGGAACTCAAAATCGCTCCGACCATGACCGCGGCAAAGAACCCAGCAAACTGATAAGGCAATACTTTGCGAACGAGTACGCCGTACGCTTTGTCCGTCTTGCTACCCTGGACCTGATTATCCAGCCACTCTTCAGGCGTCGTGTCCGACAACGCCGCCGATTGTTCTTCGGGATTCAAACCATCCCACGCCGTTTTCGCATCGCTCAGCATGGCGGCTTCGGCATCCGCCTCGAACAGCCGATCGTTCTGATCCAAGTGAAATGCCATGATGCCTGGCAATACTAAGATCAGCGGCGCGAGGATCTTAAATGTCGCCGCCAGCAAGACACCTTTCTGACCTTCAGCAAGAGACTTTGCGGCAAATGTTCGTTGGATGATCTGCTGGTTGGTCGTCCAGTAGAAGAGATTCAGCAAGGCAACACCGGTAAACAGCGTAGGCCAAGGAACGGATGACTTTTCACCACCGAGTGAATTGAATTTCTCCGGATGGGAATCTCGAAGCTGACGCAAACCACTCATCGCGTTGCCATCACCTATCAGTTGAAATCCAAGCCACATGATCATGATTCCACCAACCAGCAAGCCGAAGCCGTTGATGGTGTCGCTGATCGCCACCGTGCGCAATCCACCAAAGATGGCGTAGATCGATCCGATGATTCCAATCATCCAGACAACGATCCACAAAAGCGCTTGGTCATTTTGAATGCCGGTAATCTCCTGCAAGTCAAGAATGCCACTCAAGCCACGAGCCCCGGTATACAGAATGATTGGCAGCAAGATCGCAGCGTAAGCGAGGATGAAAATCGCATTGGTGATCGAGCGGGTCGTGTCGTTAAATCGTCCTGCCAAATACTCAGGGATTGTCGTGATTCCGCGAGCGAGGTAACGCGGCAAAAAAAAGATCGCCATCAATACCAAAGACAATCCGGCAATCACCTCCCAAGCCATCACCGCCAGTCCATCGCGAAATGCGGCACCATTCAACCCAACCAACTGCTCCGTCGAAAGGTTGGTCAATAGCAATGAACCCGCAATGACGCCCGCAGTTAGCGATCGCCCCGCTAGGAAATAGCCATCTTTCGACGCATGCTCTTTTCCTCGAACAAGCCAGAACGTTAGGACACCGACCAAAGCGGTAAAAAAGACAAACGACAGCAACGTAAGCATGGATCAGGTTCAGGCAAAGAGAGAAGGGGATCGAAACGAGGAAGCTAGGTCTATGACAAAGTAATTGTCTTGCCGCCCTCCACATCGCTGCGCAGGCAGGCATCAAGGATTGCCTGAGTCTTCCGTGCTAACTCTGGATAGAGTGGATCCAACTGGCCAGACAGATGGATCTCACCTAACCGGCGGATCATGTTGACTTCTGACGAGTTTGATTCACCCGATGCGTACTCTTGGACAGCCTTCCGCGTGCTGTGTCGACGATAGTTCCAACGGCAATTGTCGATTTCCAACACGTGTTGGTGAGTCGACCAAGCGGCTTCTGAGTCGTAGAACGGAAGAACGAAGTCATCAACACTTAAGTATCCGCGATCGCCCGACAACAGGACGGTCTGCTGATTCTCTGTGAGAAATGAACAATAGAACGTTGCCGAAACACCGTCAGGAAACTGCAGCTCCGCGGAAAACTCTCCCGGCACGGAACCTTCCGAATCGGTTCCTTGAAGCGTCGTGATTGTTCGAGCGGAAACATGAGTGGGTAGAGTGAGACCTGCGGCCCACAGCGTCATGCGGATACAGTACCAACCCAGATCACCCAGGCATCCATGTGGCTCTAATACCGAGTCGGTTCGAATATTGGATGTTTGAAACGCCTCATCACCACTGAAAGAAAAGTGAGTGCAAATCCGGCGCAGTTTCCCAATCGACTGACCGCTTTTTATCTCTTCTCGTACCGCAAGCAGGCGTTTGGAATGATCAAACATGACACCATCCATGAACTGCACACCGGTCTGCTCACATGCTTCCAAAATCTCTTCGACTTCTTCCGCATTGACGGCGACCGGTTTCTCGCAGAGCAAGTGCTTGCCAGCTTTTGCTGCCGCAACGCACCATTCAGTCCGAATGCCAGTTGGCAACGGCACATAGATCGCGTCGACGTCGTCTCGCTGGAGCAACTCCTCATACGATCCGACAGCCGTGACCGGCTCGGGTGATGGTACCTCGGCAGAACATTCATCGATGAACGATTGTGCCCGTTCGACGGAACGACTGGCGACACAAGAGACTCGACCGTTGCCGCTCAGGCGGATCGCTTTCCAATTCTTTCTGGCAATCGCGGCAGTGCTTAAAAACCCCCAACGACAAGTCGCATCGCCCATCTGATCTGATTCCTCAATCATGCTGCAAGTAAACGGAAACAGGCTCCGTGATCGTGCAACACAATAGCAGAATCGTCGGGGATTGGTCGAAACGGTGCGAACCCGTGTGACTGAACAAACGCCGGTTCCACGTCGGGCGCATCCCAGATGCAGCTATGGTCGATCAAACATCGTGACCGTCCGCACTTGACCGGAGATATTCAAATCGACGGCGGGAGGTCGAATGCCGATGACTTCGATCAGTCCGATACGATCCCCAATGCCCAGTGAACGCGTGCTTTCGCCAACCCGAAGAAGTACCCGCGGCTGATTGACATTTGCGAATCCAAGCACTTCGATGGCGGTCGCATCCGGCGTTTCTGTTGTCACCGGCTCAACGGATGAACGCTCGGTATTCTGGCCTGGAAACTCGAATGGGTTATTCCGCTCCGGATACGGCGGCGTAAACGACACGTCGTTGATCAGTTCTTCCTCAACATCTGGCGTGGTTGGCGCCCGTTGGGACGTAGCGACCGCATCCTGCAGGGCCGCTAGCGTCTCGGGCTCGATACCGCATCCCACCGATGCAAAAACGATTGGAAAGACGTAGGCCGCCTGTGCTAGTACCATCCAAAGTTTCGACGTCTTCAACATTGCCCGATTTCACCGATCGACCATAGGGGTGGGTTCCAACGCAAACTTAGATCGAGAAATACGGCACGGCCAACTGACAGCCCGTTTGATCCGGTAGTACCGATAACGCCGCCGTGACCCCGCAAAGGGCACTGAAATCGGACGGATCGAGCTGAGGCGCTTGTCGAATGGATCGCACAAATTAGAACGAATGGTTGTTCATCGGTCGTCGCGGCGCGTTTAGTGACTAGACGTCACCCCTTTTGTGGCCGACCGTTTACTGTAACCATCAACATCTGCAGAACGCAGTTTCATTCGGCCTGGATGGCAACCGAACGTTTCGAATAATGGCCTTTGATAGGTCCTGAAACGCGACTGAATACCCCTTAATCGTTCAATCAAACTATGAAGATCTGCTGCATCGGTGCTGGATACGTCGGCGGACCCACGATGGCGATGATCGCCAAACAGTGTCCGGAAATTCCTGTGCATGTCGTCGATTTGAATCAGGATCGAATCAACGCATGGAATTCGAATCACCTGCCGGTCTACGAGCCCGGTCTGGATGAAGTCGTTCGAGAGGCGCGAGGCCGAAACCTGTCGTTCACGACGAACGTTGATCAGGCGATCACCGAATCCGACATGATCTTCATTTCGGTGAACACGCCAACCAAGACCTTCGGAATCGGTGCCGGCCGTGCGGCCAACCTCGAGTACATCGAAAAGTGTGCACGGCAGATTGCCCGAAACGCCAAAGGACACAAGATCGTCGTCGAAAAATCGACGCTCCCGGTCCGAACGGCCGAAGCCGTCAAACGCATTCTCAGCAGCGAATGCGATGGCGCGACGTTCGATGTACTGAGTAACCCGGAATTCCTGGCGGAAGGGACCGCCGTCGACGATCTGCTTAACCCCGATCGTGTGTTGATCGGCGGGGAATCGAGTAAGGCAATCAATGCCCTATCGGATGTTTACGCTCATTGGATCGAGCGAGACCGCATCCTAACGACGAATCTTTGGAGCAGTGAGTTATCGAAGCTCACGGCGAATGCCTTTTTGGCCCAGCGCGTTTCATCGATCAATGCGATCTCCGCGCTTTGTGAAGCAACCGGCGCTGACGTTGATGAAGTCGCTCGGGCGATCGGAACCGATTCGCGAATTGGACCAAAGTTTCTGAAGGCTTCCGTCGGATTCGGAGGAAGCTGTTTTCAAAAAGACATCCTGAATCTCGTTTACCTGTGTGAACACTTCGGACTGCGCGAAGTCGCCGCTTACTGGGAACAGGTGGTCGCTATGAACGATCACCAAAAGACTCGATTCAGCGAACGCATTGTCAAAACGATGTTCAACACGGTTTCGGACAAGAAGATTGCGATTTGGGGTTTCGCATTTAAGAAAGACACCAACGACACGCGTGAATCCGCAGCCATTTACATCTGTCGGGATCTGCTACGCGAACGAGCCCGATTGACGATCTATGATCCCAAGGTTCCAGAAGAAACCATGCGGCGTGATCTGCTGGCGGCTTGTACCGACATGCGTGGACAGCTCAGCGAAGATGATCGTACACTGATCGAAAACAACGTCACCGTCGTTCAAGATAGCTACGAGGCAGCACAGGATTCTCACGCGATTGCCGTGCTGACCGAGTGGGACGAATTCAAAACGCTCGATTTCGATCGAGTCTACGATTCGATGCACCGCCCCGCGTTCTTATTTGACGGCCGAAACCTGTTGGATCACACCAAGCTCACCGAAGCCGGTTTCGAAATCCATGCCATCGGCAAAAGCCCTCATCGCCAAATCTAAGCGGCCAGATGCTTGAATAGCGACGGTGTTTCCAAAGGGGACCGGTTGGGTGACACTGGCGATCATCTATGCCAATCCTGACCATCGAATCGACTTGCGACGAGACCGCCGCTGCCGTCATTGACGATGTCGGCCGCGTCCTGGGTGAATGCGTCGCAACACAAGAGACGCTTCACGAACAGTTTCGCGGCGTCGTTCCTGAAGTGGCCGCACGAGCACACGTCGAACGGATTCTCCCCGTGATCGATACGGCGATCCGGAAGGCGAAGATTCAACCGCGAATGCTCTCGGCTATCGCCGTCGCGGATCGCCCTGGACTCGCTGGATCGTTGCTTGTTGGAGTTACAGCCGCCAAAGCCCTTGCGGTCGCCTGGCAAAAACCGCTCGTTGCCGTGAACCACTTGCACGCGCATCTGTATGCTTGCCAACTTGGGGCCGAACAGCCGGTCTATCCCTGCATTGGAATGGTCGTCAGCGGTGGGCACACAAGTCTGTACCGTTGCTCCGGACCGCTGGATCTGGAGTATCTCGGTGGAACGATCGACGATGCGGCAGGGGAGGCGTTTGACAAAGTCGCGGCGATGCTGCAGCTAGGATTTCCGGGCGGTCCCGCCGTGTCAAAACTTGCTGCCAAAGGAAATCGTCAAGCCTTTTCGTTCCCGCGATCCATGATTCATGAAGATCATTTTGACTTCAGCTTCAGCGGTTTGAAAACCGCCGTTCGTTATGCAATCGTGGGACCAGGCCAACAGGATTTTTCGGATTTGGACCTTCCTGAAAACCAGAAGGCTGACCTTTGCGCTTCCTTTGAATCCGCCGTTGTCGAAGTCTTAGTGGCCAAATGCGTGCGAGCGATTCAGACGTTTGAGCTTGATCGGTTGATCGTTGGGGGCGGCGTCGCAGCGAATCCATTCCTGAGAGATTCCTTATCGACCGCTGCCAATCGCGAAGGATTTGAGCTGGTCATCGCGCCCCTGAGCCTGTGCACGGACAACGCCGTGATGGGAGCGATCGCACTTGAGAAGATCAAACGGAACGAATTTGCACCGTTGGATCTGGATGTCACGCCTGGTTTGCAACGGGGATTTTGATACCCCCCGCAGACTCATGTTCCGGCGCTGCCTCGCGCAACAAAAAACCCCGCAAAGTTCTCTCTGCGGGGTCTGGGTCAAATCTTGCTTTGGCCGCTAATTACTCGCGTGGGCGAATCGCACCCGTCAAACCGCTGTAATCGACTCGGTCCGTGGTGTGCCAGAGGGGCTGGCCCAGTTCGACGCGACGACGCAAAACTTCGATCTTGTCGGAGCTTCCAGCCGGTGCGTCGGTGGGGATGAACTTTTCGTCCTCTTGTGGGACGAAGTCTTCGTCGTGACCGTATCGCAAGATGGCTTCAAAGACGTTCTTGCACTGACTCATTGATACAAAAATCCGGGGTAACTCGATTGTGGGAACGCCATGTCCAGTAGCGTTCCATACCTACCTACTGCGTGGAACCGTCCTGTGTCCACTTTGCAAACAACGCTGTGATTATTGACGCGAGGATCGATGAGTCAAGAAAATTGTGTTAAGTATGGGCGATCGATCAGCGATTCAGACAGGTCTTCCAAGCGTCCGCGGAGTCGGTCGTCGCCACGCGTTTCCAGCGGCAAAAGCCTTAGCTCGGCAACATTGCAAAAAGTGGTTTGAGCGAAGGGGAAAATCAACCACGTTGCGTGTCAGTTCACGGGCGAATGACCCCCTTGACAACCGCTGGCGTCACGGTTTCGCCAGTCCTTGAAAACGGACTACATGAGCAACCTTCTCGGCGAACGGACCGCGCTTCGATACGCTGATTGACTCACAAAAACCGTAGATTTTTTTTTCGTTCACGACAGTTCCCCGCTTGCAGGACGGTCTTTATGTGGATCCAGCGGACCATTCGATTGCCCGCCGCCCGCCGTGGCTTTCACCTGATCACTCACCGGATTACCGACGCAATCCCCGAACTCGACTCGTTCGATGTGGGTTGGCTGCAAGTCTTTATCCAACACACCAGCGCCTCGTTAACGATTAACGAGAATGCAGATCCGGATGTTCGGGTCGACTTTGAGACGGCCATGAATCACGCCGTCCCTGAGTCCCTTCCCTATGTGCACACGTTGGAAGGGCCCGACGACATGCCCGCGCACGTAAAAGCTTCCATGATGGGAGCCAGCGTCATGATTCCCATTGGCCAAGGACGTTTACAGCTGGGCACTTGGCAGGGCATTTACCTTTGCGAGCATCGAGACCGGGGCGGAAGCCGAAGCGTCGTGATCACCGTTCAGGCGAGTGACGCGAAAACGTCACTCCAGCGAGCGGTTTCTTGATCCGAAGCTGGCCGGGTTCGATTGCATCCAAGTGGGTTGTAATTGCAGCGGATCCAGGTGAAGGCGAAACGCTGCGGCATCCTCCACATGATATCGGTGACACGTCGTGCATCCGTCCCCAGCCGCTTGCGGTACATGGCAGGCGATACACGCCTGCTTCGATAAATGTGCAAATTCCGGTCGATGAGAATCCCCTGTCGCGACCAACCGGATGTCATTGGAATCACCCGACTGAATTCGATGACAATGCTGACAATCGGACAGTTGGGCGACGTTGATGTGAGAACGATGCGTGAATTTCGTTAGCTGGTCTCG
Source organism: Planctomycetota bacterium (assembly GCA_039179795.1). Taxonomy (GTDB): domain Bacteria; phylum Planctomycetota; class Planctomycetia; order Pirellulales; family Pirellulaceae; genus Rubripirellula. The sequence continues at coordinate 186,416 of JBCDEM010000008.1, forward strand.
CCGACCGACCAACGGTTCGCTCACCCACGTCGGACGCGACGAGACGGCGCCCGGGTGGCACTGCAGGCAACTGCGAATCGCTCGTGTTTGAAGAAGCTGCTTGCGTGCTCGGTCGGATTCGGGGAGTTGTCGTATCAATTCGATGACGGATTTTAGGACAGGGTCATCGTGACCGCTGCCGCGATAACGAATCGATGCACGAAGATCATCGACGTACCAACCGCCGGCTGGAAGCAATCGCTCAGAATCAAATCGCATCGAAGCCTGAGGATTTGATGCTGGCGAGCTGTCGGAATCCAGATCGCTCTCAAGCAAGTCGTCACGAAGTGGATCATCACCTGCCAAGAGATCATCACCAGCCAAGAGATCATCACCAGCCAAGAGATCATCACCTGCGAGTGGATCCTCTAGGAGAGAGTTGTCTCCCACTTCCGTTTCATCCACTTCATCATTCTCAAGAAGGGAATCGTCAAGCAATGACGCTCCCGAAAGATCATCATCGATTAACAAGTCCCCACCACGTGTGTTTTCGATCCCACCGGTGATGGAGCCATCTTCGTTTGAGTGACGGAACTCGGACGGCGTCGACACACTGATCGGTGGCGGGCGGAACCATCGACGCAAAGCTTGATCAATTAATTGAGGCGAGAGCGTTCTCACAAACTTGAACACCGAATCGCGGGTCACTCCCATTCGCATGGTTCGTTCGATCAGCACGGACTGTCCACCGGACCCGATCTCTCGAAGAAGCTCCCGATGAGCATTCGCGACGGTCGTAGCAGCTTGCGTCACATCCTGATCATCGCCCAAGATACGACTGAAATCCTGGTTCGGAATGGAACGAAGCGCGGATGCCGTTGATTCATCTCCTCGCATCAAGAGATCTGCCAACGGGGCAATACGACCATCGTTGAATCCCGTCGCCGTTTCTGGCCAACCCTCCAACGTTGTCGCCAATTCGGTTGCAAGCGAAGGCAGGGAAACGAGTTCAAGTCCATCGATGGTTTCTGCCATCAATGGTTTTTCATGGCAGCTCGCACAGCCTTGTTCATAACTCACTGACCGTTGCAGTTCACCGTTGCGATCGCGAGGGTGACAGGACGAGCATTGAAATGCTTGCGGCGTACCATCTCGTAGTGTTGCCGGGTAGTGTTTGTTTGCGTGCGACGCGTGGTTAAACGAAATCTCACCACCTCGCCCGTAAGGCCACCGGCCCCACTCGGGATGTGCCGTCGCGAAACTCCCAAAGCGTTGACTGTGACACGTCTGACACTGCGTGTCAGACACGTCCAATAGACTTCCATTGGGACCATGATGTTCACGATGACATGTACCACATCCAACGTTGTCCTGATCGACCGCAGGTCCTGGCAGCCAATCGTTCCACGAATGCTCACTCGCTCCACGATTGGCCGATGCAAGACGAATGGCATCCCGTGTCTTGCGAGGGAGATTGTGGGCAAGCATCGCAGTCTCGCGTTCCATCGTATTCTCGTGACAGTCCATGCAACGGTCACTCTGGGTGATGCGAAACGCTTCGTGCGACGGACTCTGTCTCCATTCGGTAAAGACCGACTTACCGGCTTCTGGATGACACGCACCGCACCGCTGTGAGGTTAACGTTCCGTCCAGTATTTGAGCGTGTGGTGTGGAAAGATCGCCTGGCTTGAACACGTCTGCTTGCCAGTTGCCAAATGCGGCAAAGAAAACCAGACCGACGATCAGCAAACAAGAAATGGCCGACACTCGCCGTCGGCGTCCATACCAAGTGCGTTGTGGATGACACGATTGGGCGAGCGGACACTTACCGCGTTGATCGGGTCCTCGAGAGCAAGGTGAATCCCCATCGATCCCGCAGATCCAAAGGTCACCCGGCCGATCATTCGGTGGCGGTTCAGGCAGCGTGAAGTCGTCGCGTCTCATGCTTTCCCCTTGACGCTCAACTCGCGAAACGCCAAGCAATCACTCCATGAATGATGCCGCCAGCGAGAAGTGTTGTCGAAAGCACGCCGTGAAAAACCAACCACAATCGCAATCGCAACTGCAGCGCGTACTGATAATCCAAGTCATCACGCCGTCTAACGAGTGCGGCAAAACGACCCGCCGTCGTTCTGCCTTCACCCTCCAAATAGCGATCGAGTTCTTTCAGCCCACTCAACAAGCGTCTCCGGCGAACGCCCGAGGGAACCAGAACATAGGCCAACGTTGGGCGTGAGCCAAAGAATGGGCTCAAATAAGTTCGATAAAAACTGCCCAGCACCGCTTGTGCCGACTGTTCCGTCAGTTCGTCTAAGAGATTGCCCGCGGTCTCGGCGATTTGCCCGCGATGCCATCCAACTCGATCAAACCGATGCTGTCCTTCAACCGCTGTCAGCAGCTTGGGGACGCGACGACTGACATACAAACCATAAAAACCACTCAGCGTCACGGCGAGGAATACGAGCGACAACCCACCCTCAAACCAACCGTTACCCACGACGGCGGGAACATGCATCAAATAAACGGCCGTTGTAAAGAAGCCAAGATAGATGTGTATCTGCGTCCAAGTGCTGACAGACCCCAACGGAAGCACGGGCAACCGACGTCGGATACCAAGTAGGACCAACAAAACGAGACACGCCAGTACCGTGCTGCCTGTCAAGAATGATGCTTTGCCGAGTCTTCCATCCTCGATCCACGCAGCCAAAGCAACGACTCCAACGGCCAGAAGGGTAACGATGCTCGCTACCCAGCGTCGCGTTCGAAAGGAAGGTCCAAACATGCCGATCAACTCCGCTGGTCCAGCCATTTTCGCAAAGGTTCGGACTCCGACAGGTCGATGCGCACTAAGGCATCATGCGGGCAGGCCGAAGCACAAGCGGGACCACTCGGTTGGCGGCTGCACATGTCACACTTTGTCGCCTTAGCAATTGGCTTCCCCGTTTGCACATCCCGGAATGCGCGACCCTGATGGTCGAACACTTCCGCCATCCGAATGTTCTCATAAGGACAGGAAGCAGCGCACGTACCGCAACCCACACAAATGGATTCGTGAATCTCGACGACGCCGGTTTCTTCATCCCGTGCGATGGCACCCGTCGGGCAACCGATCATGCATACCGGGTCAGTACACTGCATGCACGCTTGAACAAACTGCAGCTGTTCATGGCTGACACCTTGCCGAACAAATCGTGGATTGCCGTCGTGAAGTGCTGCACAGGCTTTCACACAATCGTCGCATCGCGTGCAACGATGTAAGTCAATCACCATCGCCTGGCGTCCATTGTTCAATCGATTTTGAACAATGAACTCCAATAGCCCTGTCGGCTGAAACTGCTGTCCGGTGGAACTGGGCAGATCCTGCCAATCACCGTTTGATGCTTTATTGCGTACCGAGCGGCGCCGATCATCGGTCGAAGATCGATCCGTCGAGGATCGAATCATGAGCTCAGCCGCGGCCGGCGGCAATTCGCTGCGTCGCACATGCGGCAAGATCTCTTCAGCAAAAACTTCCGCCGGAATAAACAGCGCATCCAAAAAACCAACGGCGCGCAACGACTGCTTCAACGTCTGGGTTACTTTGCTCTCACCCGACAGAGCATTGCACGCTAGCTCTTCCAAGCCGAACACGTGCCCTTTTCCCAAATAGGCCGTCGTTCGATGGGAAGCGCCATAGTGTTGCGAGAGTCTGGCGAAGCCGCTGCGCACGATGATCAAATCAGTTGGTACACGTCCTTCGGATGCCACCATTGGCTCGGATTCGATTTGCTCCTCGACGGGAAGTGAGCGAGTCCGTCGATAGCCAGCGTTCCACTCTAGTCGTCCGAACGATCGCATCTGGGTCGCTTCCACAACCCGTGATAGGCACGACTCCGGCAAGTGTCGAAGCAATGGGACCTCACGCAAATGAACGGGAAGCCAGTGCTTGCGATAGTGCGAATCGAGTGTGTCGGCGAACCCTTTATCACGTCGCATGATCCGCAAGCCTTGCCAACGAATCTCCAGCAGCGTTGCCTCTGTTTCTGCGATCACGGTCGCAGTACGTGGAGACCGATACATCGCGGCCACTTCGCCAAACAGTTCACCGGGACCCAACTCAACGGTATCGTTCTGCTTCAAGACGACGTCAAAGTCTTGCAAAAAAACAGCGGGCCGATCATCAACTTGTCGAACCGATCCAGAGCTGTTGACGGTATCCAGATTCGTCGTAACTTCTTGGGGCTCCCTCGCCTCGGGGACACTTGAACGGGTCATGAAGCGTTTGAGTGCTTCGCCCCAGGTCAATTGTTTTGTCTTCGTTCGCCCCAACTGCTCCGGTTGCAGCGACCCGACAACGACGCGAACACTTCCAGCGATCACCAGAAAGGCGCTGTTCCCGTAATCGCCCTCGCGCACAATGATCTCACCGGGCTCACAGCGTTGAATTCGGCAGTCGTTGCGGAGGATTCCGTCAAGCGGTATCGAACGCGGAAACGACTTTGGGTTCATGCTGGCGAACGGTTGTCGTGAGCGCAGCCAAGAGACGTCAGCATCGGTCATCGATGCATCCATCGGCTCGCTCCATCTCTCAGGACGGCGAACGGCAACAGCTTCTTGCATGTCCATTAAAAGGGTCCGTAATCCGCACGGACCATCGCCGTCAAGACAATCTTGCTGAACGACCCTCATCGCGTGCTGTGAAACTCGTCATTGGTCCGCTGGTGAGAAGATCCGATATTTGCGACGATTGCCCTTCGCATAGAGTTGTTCCCGCGCACGGCTGAGAAGTTGAAGTGATTACGCCTTCGAAAAGTGATCCCATCGGAAGCGATCTCGACCCCGATAAACCTCGCGTGGGCATTCTCACATCCGGAGGTGACTGCCCTGGATTAAACGCCGTCCTGCGAGCGGTTGCGAAGTCCGGATTTTGGCTTGGGTACGAAGTCCTTGGTTTCTTGCACGGATTCGAAGGACTGATCGACCCGATCCGCTACGCACGTCTCGATCCGGTCAACACATCCGACATCCTCTCTCAGGGAGGGACGATCCTTGGATCAACCAACAAGGGTCGATTCGGAACGCGAGCCGGCGCTTCGGGGAGAGCCGAACTGGCGCCCGGCCTGATCGATCAAGTTCGAAAAACATTTGAAACGCTTTCACTCGAGGGCCTGATCGTGGTTGGCGGCGACGGATCGCTCACGACGGCCCTTCAGTTTCACGAAGCCGGATTGCCGGTCGTTGGCGTCCCAAAAACGATCGACAATGATCTGTCGAGCACTGCCTTTACGTTTGGATTCAACAGTGCCGTGTTGTGCTGTTCCGACGCACTCGACCGCCTGCACACGACCGCCGAGAGTCATAGCCGAGTCATGGTGCTGGAAGTGATGGGACGCCATACAGGATGGATCGCATTGCATGGAGGCATTGCCGGTGGCGGTGATGTGATTCTGATTCCAGAGATCGCATGGAGCTACGAGAACATCCTCGCGAAAATCGAAGAACGCAAACGTCTCGGTCGAGACTTTACGCTGATTGTCGTCGCTGAAGGCGCCCCATTGCCCGACGGCTCACTCGTCAGCAAGGAATCCGAAAACCTGCAAGTCAAACTAGGTGGAATCGGTCCCGTCATTACGGCCGAACTAGAGCGGCGTATCGACCAAGATGTTCGCTGCGTGGTTCTGGGACACTTGCAGCGAGGGGGAGGCCCAACGACGTTTGACCGCGTGCTTTCGAGCTCCTACGGCGCTCACGCGATGCGGTTAATCGTGCAAAAGAAATTCGGTCACATGGTCTGCCATGATCCGCCGGATATCTTGAGCGTTCCGATCTCCGACGCTGTCGACTCACTTCGGACCGTCAATCCGAGCGGATCGGCCGTTGCGACGGCGAGAGCACTGGGAATTTGCCTGGGCGACACGCCCGGATTCGTGAATCCATTCTGAGGCTTCACGGCGTTCAATAATGGGTTATGCGATTGACACCCAAAGTCGAAGCACTGAAAAGAATCGATGATTACAGCTAGTAAGCGAAAGGCGAAAACACGACTTCCGAGTGACGACCAACGTCAATTGGGTGGTTTGCTTTTCTTGCTGTCCCTGCTGATTTTCTTTCTCAGCAGTATTCTGCTCTATGGGTTGTATGCATGGTGGCGGAAAGACGATCCTCAGTCGCTGGCAAAGCTGCCGAGTTCGTTCTTGGTCAGCACGGGTTGTTTGCTCGTGATCAGTGTCTTGGTTCAGGCTGCGACCAAAACGATTCGCCGTGACCGACATCTCGCTTCGTTTTGGTTGCTCGCCATCAGCGGAATCTCCGCCACGGTCTTTATGGGCATCCAGTACTACGCAATGACAGAGATGTTGAAGGGGCCAGCTCTCGGCGGCGGAACGGGAAAAGGGGTTGCCGGTATGGTCGCCGTTCTTGCCATCCTGCATGCCCTGCATGTCGCGGGCGGTGTCGTCGCCCTTGGCATCGTCTCATTGCGATGCTTATTGGGTCAATACGATCACGAGCGTCATTGGGCGGTTGATTTTGCAGCTCAGTACTGGCACTTTCTCGATGTTGTCTGGCTGTCGATGCTCGTCGCTTTCTGGCTGACAACGGGCGGCTTCGAATGGGCTTGATCCAAGCTGGCGAATTACTTCTGACGAACCAAACGAATCGAATGCACATCGATTGCTTCGTTTCCTTGGAAGTCACTTGCGGTCAATCGCAACGTTGCACGACCACCGCCCAATTCCAAAGTCCCCAATGACAGGGGCTTAAAGTCTTTGACGAAGTAATGTGACTTCTCAACGCGTTCTTTCGATTTGTCGTACATCGGCGGATCGAAAACCTCTGTGACCTTCGCGGACGTGGAAGATGAACCAGAGCCGGACTCACAGTTACACGCAATCGTGACACCGACATCAGCAGATGTGCAGGTATACCTAACGATGGCCTCGAAGATACCACCCTCCGCGACGTCGACCTCCCAAGTCACCGAGTCGTCATCACTCGTCCAGTTTTCAAAGAACGAGTTGTTTGGCGCTTTCGAACTGCGCTCAATGGTGCCGTGAGCAACACCGTCTCGTGCGGGCAGTATTGTCGATCGAGAATACCCTACGTGAAAGGGTCGATCCGCATTGCTTTGGAAAGCTTGCTGCATTTCGGAACGGTACTTGGCAGCTTGCCGCCGCAGTGTCTCGGCGACGCGAGAATGATCTCGCGACACATCACGTGTCTGTCCTCGATCCAATTCCATGTCGAACAACCGACCGTTTGCATCGAGACGGAATCGCTGATTCCTGACACTGACCTGATCTCGGCGAATCGAAAACAAGATTCGGTCCGAAAGAGTCACGTCTTCACCAAGCATTAACGGCGCAAGCGAAATACCGTCGACGGGCTTATTGGTGGTGTCATCGATGTTGGCAAGATCAGTCAGCGTCAGCAACAGATCAATGGCCCCAGCAATCGGCTTCACCCGCTGGCCGGATTTGATCTTCCCTGGCCAACGCACAAACAAGGGAGAACGCAATCCGCCTTCATCGATGGAACCCTTACGCCCCTTCATGCCACCATTCCAGCGAAATGAATTTGGGCCGTTATCGGAAAAGAAAACGACAATCGTGTTTTCCGCAAGGTTCAACGCATCGAGCGTCTCTAAAAGCCGGCCAACGTTCCAATCAATATTCTCGACCATCGCCAACGCGGCTCGCGTCATCATGACGTCTTCTTTATCCGGGTCGCGATGTTGAAGATCCAGTTTCGCGCCATCGAATTTCTCGTAAAACCGATCAGGCACCATCATGGGCGAGTGTGGCGTATTCAATGGAAGGTAGCAGAAGAACGGCCGGCTTCGGTTCTGCCGGACAAAATCAATCGCGTGATTCGTCAGATCATCAACAAGAAACCCTTCACCCCGTGTCCACTCACCATTGTGATCGAGTGGCGGACTGAAGTAGTGTCCCCAATGTCCCGACGTGAATCCGTAAAACTCATCAAACCCGCGATCGTTTGGATGAAGTGGTGATTGGGTTCCATTGTGCCACTTGCCAAAAGCTCCCGTCGCGTAGCCAGCCTTCTTGAACAGATCGGCAATGGTTGTTTCGTCTGGATTCAACCGTTCCTGACCACGACTAACGCCACTAACACCCGTCTTTGGGTGATAGCGTCCCGTAAAGAATTCCGCACGTGTCGGCGCACATACCTGGCACACAAAAAACGAATCAAATGACGCACCGTCCCGTGCGAGTGAATCCAGATGCGGTGTTTCAAGGTTGGTGTTGCCATGGCAACTCAGGTCGCCCCAGCCCTGATCATCGGTGAGGATGACAACCACATTTGGACGAACCTGCGTTTCGGCTGTTGCAGGAAGAACCAATAACGCCTGCAACAGTAAGACGACGATCACCTGATACTTCATCTTCATTGGCTTAACCTTTCGTCGTGCAACTCCAAACGGGCTCACCGAGCACATCGAACTTCGGCTTCACGCCCAAGCCTGGCTCGGTTGAAGCCGACATACGACCGTCGACTCGTTGGGGCGCGTCGTCGGCAATCGATGTGGTCACATAACTGTTGAAATCAGTCGACGTGAATTGCAGTTCCGCCGGCGCGCCTTGGGCCAAGTGCGCGATCGCCGCCGTCACAATATCGCCACCCCAGCTATCTTCAAGCGTCATCGCAATGCCAAGCGAAACGCAAAGATCACGAGCCTGCTTAGCGCGAGTAAGACCCCCAAATTTACTGATCTTGATATTCACTAAGTCCATCGCACTGTCCGCGGCGCCCTGCAGAATGGCCGCCATCGAATCGATGACCTCATCCAGTACGAACGGGAGAGTCGTATTTCGCCGGATGCTTAGACACTCCTGATACGAAGTGCACGGTTGCTCGATATAGACGTCAATGTCTCGAACTGCGTTGACAACACGCATTGCATCATGCATCAACCAGCCAGTATTCGCATCGGCAACCAGTTTGTCGCCTGGCTGAAGCACTTCGGAAACTGCTCGAATCCGCGCGATGTCCTCGTCTGGATCACCGCCGACTTTCAATTGAAATCTTCGGTAACCCTCCGCGCGGTAATCAGCAACATTTCGTGCCATTTCCTCGGCGGGCCGCTGGGAGATCGCTCGATAAAGCGTGACGTCATCACCGTAACGACCACCTAGTAACTCACAGACGGGCAATCCCGATTCCTTTCCAAGCACGTCCCAGCAAGCGATATCAATCGCCGACTTTACATAGGGATGGCCTTTCAGTTGGCGATCCATCTTGTCATTAATGACGAGCAGTTGTCTCGGGTCGTCACCGATAAGGGAAGGCGCTAGCTCCGCGATTCCGGCGCGTACACCGCGGGCGTAGGCCGGAAGATAAACAGGCCCAAGTGGGCAAACTTCTCCGTAACCTGTAAATCCCGAATCCGTTTCAATTTCTACGACTGTTGAATCAAAAACATCGACGCTCTTGCCCTCTGACCAACTGTATCTTCCTTCTCGCAGAGGAAGATCGACTTGATAGACATTGATGCGACTGATTTTCATGGTCGGAGCCAAACTCGGAAACGATTCAAAATGTAAATGGTGGGAGCACGATAATCTATCGATTGATCATTGGCGATCTGTGACATTTCACGTTGCTCATGCAACGACTCGTAGGACGCGTCAATCCGTTTCTTGCTCCCACGGCAGGTGGCCCCAATGCAATTGGCCATTAAAATTGGCGACGCGTTTTCCCGGTGTGCTGCGGCCCGACTCAACGTAGCGTCGTAAGAGCTTGGTTAAGCGTGCAACCACTTCTGGATGTTGTGCGCTGACGTCCTTAGATTCCTTTGGATCATCGGCAAGGTTGTAGAGTTGCAACGGAGGCAATCCCTGTTTCTCGGCAACGTTCTCCCTTGGATGACTCCATCCGCCGGATCCCCGACAAAACAGCAACTTCCAGTCTCCGCTGCGTACCGCAAAATGACCGTAGATCGAATGATTCACGATTGCCTCATGCAATGGCTCGCCGTCGTCATTGCCGGTAAGTGTCGAAAGAAGGCTGACACTATCCTCGGCCACTTCATCGGAAAAATCGTATCCAACAATCCCCGCGACCGTTGCGAACACGTCGGCTTGAGTGATGATCTTATGGCTCTTCGTTCCGGCGGGAACGCGACCTGGCCAACGAACGATGAACGGGACGCGATGGCCCCCTTCATAGGCATCGGCTTTGTTGCCCCGCCAGTGGTGTCTCAGATGAACACCATCTGATTCCAGCTTTTCGAAATTAGCTTTTGGAGACGTTCCATTGTCCGTCGAAAAAATGACAATCGTTTCGTCGGCTTGTCCCGTCTCTTCGAGCGCGTTCAAAATTTCGCCAACCGCCCAGTCCGTCTCGAGCAAGAAATCGGCGTAGTCGCTGATTCCGCTCTTTCCTTTCCACTGCGCATCGGGAGCAATGGGCGTGTGGGGAGAAGGCATCGGAAAATAAAGGAAAAACGGTTTCGTCGAATCTTTTTGTTGTCGAACGTACTCTGAACAACGCTTTGCGTACTCTGGCAAGACGGCTTCGAGCTTCCAGTCTGCCACGGCGGGACCATCACTTACACCAACGTAATCCGTGAGACCGAGTTGCTTGGACGTCGTGGTTATCTCACCTAGCAACCGATCATTATGCTGCCAAGCATAGGGTGGCCAGTTGGGAACATCGTCACCAAACCAATTCTCAAAACCGATAGCGTTGGGGCCTCCCGTGATCGAACCCGCGAAGTCAATCGATGCAGCTTTGTTTGTGACTCCGCCGCCTTTCTTTGGCCAGTGATGGCCCAGGTGCCACTTTCCGATCATCTGTGTTGTATAGCCGCACTCCAGAAGCATTCCGGGAATCGTGATTCGTCCTTCCTCGATGAGTGGGCGTTCCCACTTTCCAACAATCCCGCGTTTCAAGCGACTGCGCCAGTGATAGCGTCCGGTTAACAAGCTGTAACGCGACGGCGTGCAAACACCGGATGTACTGTGAGCATCCATGAACGACATCCCCTGAGACGCTAACGCATCAAGATGCGGAGTCTCGAGCCCTAATTCGTCGTTGAACGCCGCGACAGAATCGATGCCCATATCGTCGCCAAAGATCAAGACGATGTTAGGTCGTTCCGTCGCATGGACTGGTGACGCGAAACCTACCAGCATTGCGAACAGGAAAAGACAGCAAGTGATCGCCTGTATGTGAGACAGACGAACGGGAGCGTTGCGAAAAAGCATGAGTGATAACAGGATTGACACGGTGAAATCCTAACGTCGGCAACGCGACGAATGGGCAAAGAAGAGTCGCAGCGGGAACGTACGTTATAGACTGACTCGCGAGCGAATGTGCTGAGGAAGCGAATTCAGCGAATGACTCGGCCAGACATCGAACCACCTGCCAATGCGTCGACTTCTTCCCGTGTCGAGAAATTCAGATCACCTTTAATCGAATGAGCGAGACATGACGCTGCAACGGCAAATTCCAAAGCCTCCTCCATGCTCGGATAGTCTTGACTCATCGTAGCGAAGATCAAACCGGCCGCGAAAGAATCGCCTCCGCCAACGCGATCGACAATATTTCGAATCTCATAAGGTGCATAGACCCCGTCCACCGTGGGCGCGAAAATCGCACGCTTAGAATCCGCGTGCCACAACATCGCACCCCAATTGTTATGTGATGCCGAAAGACTCTGCCTTAAAGTCGTTGCCACGATCGACAGATTCGGAAACTGCTCTACCACGGCTTGCGCGACCGCTGGATAGTTATCAACGTCTAGTCTTCCAGAGTGAACATCCGTTTGCTGAGCGCTGATGCCGAGAACATCAGCGCAATCTTCTTCATTGGCAATCAACACATCCACGCTCCGCAAGACGCTCGACATCACACGTCGTGCCAACTGTCGTGGCTCCGTTCCCAATTCCCATCGCCAGAGTTTCGCTCGGAAATTGAGATCGCAAGAAACCGTCAAGCCGGCCGCCTTGGCAGCTTGGACCGCTTGCAAGGTCGCCTCTGCAGCTGTTCCAGAAATCGCAGGTGTGATTCCGGTAACGTGGAACCATCCCGCACCTGCAAAGATCGAAGACCAATCAAACGCGTCCGGTGAGACCAAACTGATGGCGGAATGCTCCCGGTCGTACAGCACTCGACTGGGACGCTGATTGGCGCCCGTTTCCAAGAAATACAACCCCAATCGACCTTGATCGGTGCGGGCAACAACCGATGCAATTCCCATCGCCGTTAGAGAATCAAGACAAGCCTCAGCAAGATCATTATTCGGCAGGGCGGTGACAAACCTCGCCGACGCACCCAGCATTGCCAGCGAACCGGCTACGTTTGCTTCCGCACCTGCGAAGGAAACCTCCAACGATCCGGGCAGGCACTGCCTAAGTCTTAAGAAACCGGGCGGAGTCAATCGCCCCATGACTTCACCGAACGTGACGATCGTCTTCATTACACTTCCCGAAGTTCTTTCAATGTCCGCCTTGCCTCGGTCGCGTGATCGATAACCGCGGACCAATTCTCGGTCTGGATCAACTTCCGTGGCGCGATCCAAGAACCCCCAATGGCTGGAACGGAGGAATCGTACAAGTAAGCACTCATGTTCTGCGCGTTGATGCCGCCCAATGGCAAGAACTGCAATCCCAAGTGCGAGTACGGTGCGGCCATCGATCGCAAATACTTGATGCCACCACTTGGCTCTGCCGGAAAGAATTTCAATTCGCGACATCCCAATTCGATAGCGGCTTCAATATCCGTGGGTGTAACAACACCAGGCGCAAAGGGCAAACCAAGTTCGTTCGCACGCTGTACCACCTTCGAATTCAATCCAGGCGCGACACCGAACTGTGCACCAGCTTCGAAAGCCGATTCAACTTGATCCACACACAAGACCGTGCCGACACCGACCAACATCTCCGGTATCTCTTTTCGTACGAGTGCTACTGCCTCCAAAGCCCCGGGTGTCCGAAGTGTCAGCTCAATCGCATCCAGTCCGCACGCCAACAAGGCACGGCAGAGCGGTATCACGCGATCCGGGACATCGACGATTAATACAGCGATAACACCGGCATTCTCAATGCGTTGCAAGGTTTCCTTTGGAAACAACGACTGCATCGGTTCAGTCATATTGATCTACCAGATTTCCTTGTTCATCAAACTGCAGGCAACTCGGCTGCCCGAGCACCTGGACATTTTCCAATTGCTGAGCCGATTCCCAATATGATCGGCTGCAAACGACACGATCCACGTGCAACGTATCCTTGATCCACATCCAACGAAGGCGATCCTTCTCATCATCGGCAGCTTGAGAAAGAACAGCGTTGAGTACCTCGCGATCCGAAGTAAACGATAGCGGCACGGCTCCCGCACCTGCATGAGCACTCGTGATACAGTTGATTCGGGTCACGTCTTCATTCAACGCACTCACGACATCTCGATGGCAATAGTCGGCTAGCCCGATGCCGCACGCATTGCCGTTCGTCTTTTCCGTAAGCGAACGAACATAGATCTGGCGAATCTTTGGCGTCTCGCCCGGTGCAGCGTGTTTATCAAAGACTTTCCGTCCGATCACGTTTGTATCCATCCCCGTTCCACTGATCTCCTTGCCGATCTGGTCGACAATAAGCAAGTCGGCATCATCAAATGGCAATTGCGGCATCCATTCTTTTGCCAAGTTCAACAACTCAGGTTCACGGTCCAAAAACTGATTCGCCGGAACGGCTTCCACGAGCGCTGTTTGCTCAAACGCATCCTCAACGATGGCCAAACCCATCGTGATGGGCATCTTATCGATGATCATCGACGTGATCGGCGGCGCGAGTTCATTTAAGGAATAGTCAAAGCGTCGAAAGATCTGGTGGTACAACGACGCTCCATGATGCTTACCCAGACCAATCATCAGCATCTTGATCAAGCCGCTCTCGTATCGCCCAGACAACCGCGTGTGCGGTTTAACTCGGTTCACGACGATGACGTGATCCATCCGGCTCGCCGCTTCACTGAAATGAATCGTGGCGCCTTGTTCGGTCATTCCCACGGATACGGTCTCCATCGCCGCATCAATGGAACAACCCAGCGTTTCGACGGAGACCCCATATCCGGCCAAAAGTTCAATTTGTCCTTTCGATGTCGCGCCACCATGACTGCCCATCGCCGGAATGATGACCGGTTCTCCACCAAGCGATGTGACATACCGAACCACTTCCCCAACAATGCGATCGAGGTTCGTAATCCCGCGACTTCCAACCGCAATACCAACCTTTTGCCCTTGTCGAATCAGCTCGGACAAATCCGATTCGGTGAGCGTGCGAGCGACCGATGCTTCGACATCCTCCAGGGCTCGCGAAGCAAATCGCTGGCTTAACGAAAAGAAATCGGGAAGTGTCATATTCCAAGGCGAATGTGCTGCGTTGAATGACGTTGCGCGAAACCAGATACGGTCGATGCCAATCAAATGAGGCGACATTCGCTCACGAAGATTCGCTATCCGCCGCTTTCAACTAACCTTAGCGGATTCAACTCCACTTGGGGACGGGCATTACGCAATCGCTTTAAACCGGATTCCGTCACAGCAGTTCGCTGCAAATCGATCGTTTGTAGTTTGGGCAAAGCGATAATGGCATCGATCGATGCATCTGAAACACGCGTGCCCGTTAGGTACAGGACATCCAAGGATTGATTCTTGACGATCGATTGAATGGTTGAGTCATCCACCGGCGTCCAGCTGAGATCAAGCTCGACCAAGCCACTCGTCTTGGCAAGCCAACTCGCTAACGAACCATCTACCGCCGTTGCTTCAAGACGCAATTGGGACAGCGTCGATGGATCAGGTACGAGCCGAATCACGTCATTCGTTGTCACACGGATGCGTGTTAAGTCCAGCCAATTGAGTTCGGATTGGGGAGCAATCGATTGGATGGTTTCAGAGGGAAGCGCACACTCAGCCAGAACCAAATTACGTAGGGGACGTGCAACTGGGTTCGTAAGGACTTGGTCTGATCTCAGCTGAAGGAAAGCACGCAAGCGTTTTCCAGAATCCTCCAGCACTTGATCAGCGTTGACCTCCCAATCCTTTGAAGATGCGATACGGTATCGTTCAGAGAGCTGATCATAGATCCAAGCTCGACGATCAGCATCGCCACTGTCCAGCAGCCGATGCGTTTGCGCGATCGCATGAGCGTACCAACGAGCAATGTCACTCCGCTGCTGCGCGGCGACGCGTCCGTCCGCAACGAGTTCTTCCATTGGCATCAAATCGCCCAGCACGAGTACGCGATACCGGGCGAACTGCAATCGCGAACAGTCCCATCCTCCGACCGTCGCAACGTCATCCGTCATGTGCAACGACTCAAAATAGCCAGCGATCCCTTCGATGATCCAAAAGCCTTCACGCTCGCCCGGAAAACTTCGCCCCAATCCGGATCGCGTTGCCTCACGAAAAAGCTGATGCACTAACTCGTGTCGACGTGTCGCAGCATCGTCTTCTTCGGACGCGTACAAGAAGGTGGTCTGTTTATCACTTGCGTAGAATCCAGTTGATCGCTCAACGCCTGGATAATCGGGAGCGAGTGTTTTCTGATATTCCTCTGCATCGCGAAAAAGGACAACACGCAGCTTTCTGCGGATCGTGATACGCGCCGAATTCCCCTTTAAGTGTTCCTCGACGGACGTGTTTCCCTCGGCGAGTCCGGTCAGAGAACTTCTTACGAGTGGCGCACCTTCCCAAATGGGGAAGAACATCTGCGTCCACGCCCAGTAACATCGCTCCAAATCTTCTGCAACGCGGCGACTCGCCATCTCGTCAGCGCGGCTAAAGATCACGAAATGAGCCGTTTCGATTTGCGCGTACTTACCAGCGGACCAGCGCAGGTATCGCGGCGCCGACCGACCACGTCGTGCCGACCAAGCAAAGGAGTCCTCGAGCGGTAATCCTAGGTAGCGACGCAGATCCCGATTGCCGGGACTCTGATGATGGGCTTTCCACAATCGAACGTACGAACGCCATCCTGCGCCTGCATGACGCCCCATCGCGTCGTCAGGGTATTGCCCGGTTGGCAAAGCATTTCCGGTACTTGCGTCTGCCGCGCGCGGCAACAACAACGTCGTTCGATCCGCGGCGACAACGCACGGTGCAAACGTGACGGCGAGGGAAAGCCATGCGATTCGAGGGATCATCTGCAGCACGATGAGATTCTCATTAGACTGATGAGCTCTTGTTTTCCCCTCCACTGTAACAACACATTCGAATCCGACTGATGCGATCCCCTCAATTTTCTCGATCTGCTGCGTGTGTTTGCCTCACCACCATCACGTTCTTCGTTTTCCTCTCAAATTCCTTATTTGCGGCTGATCGGAATGTGATTTTCATTATCACGGATGATGAGAGCCCAACGTTGGGGTGTTATGGAGATTCGGTCGCTGTGACGCCTGCGATCGATGCAATCGCTGCCGATGGCTTGATCTTCAAGAACGCGTTCGCGACAACGGCCTCGTGCAGTGCGAGCCGCAGCGTCGTGATGAGTGGATTGCACAACCATCGCAACGGCCAATTCGGACACCAACATCACTACCACAAGTTTGCATCCTTTCATGATGTGGTTTCACTCTCTTTGCCCCGAGTCATGACGCGCGCTGGATACCGCACCGGTCAGATCGGAAAGTATCACGTCGCGCCAGAGACCGTTTATGAGTTCGAAACCTACTTGAAAGGCAATGGCCGAAACGCTGTCCAAATGGCCGAAGCCAGTCGTGATTTCATCACCAACACCGATGATGAGCGCCCGTTCTTTCTTTACTTCGCGACCTCAGACCCTCACCGAGGTGGTGGAAAAGACAAAACGTCAAAACGCGAACTCAAACCCGATCTATTCGGGAACAAACCGAACGATGGATCGCACACAGGTGTTGATGAGGTTTTCTTTTCACCTGATGATGTCACAATCCCGCACTTCCTTCCCGATACACCAGAAGCGCGTGAAGAGCTCGCACAGTACTACCAGTCCTGTGCTCGCATCGACCAAGGCGTCGCAAAACTTGTTCAGATTCTGAAAGAAGCGGATCTATTCGATAAGACGATGATCGTATTTACCAGCGACCATGGCATGGCTTTCGCTGGTGGCAAAACGACCGTGTACGAAGGTGGTTTGCGTGTTCCGATGGTTGTCCGCGACCCGTATCAACCCAAATCAAGTCGCGGCGTTGTCTCAGAGGCGATGGTCAGCCACATCGACATCACACCAACTCTCCTCGATTTTGCCGGCGGACTAGATACGGAGAAGAATCGCCCAAAAAACCCGCTGAATGCAAAGCGTTTTTGGACGGAGCGCGGTGAAGCATTAAAAGAAAACCGAAACGGCAACAAAGCGTTTGACTCGTATCACGGAAAATCATGGATGCACTGCTTGGCGAGTCCGGACGACCCACACCACGACACCATTTTTGCATCGCACACGTTTCATGAGATTCAGATGTACTATCCGATGCGTGTCGTCCGAGACAAAGACTACAAGTTGATTTGGAACATCGCGTATCCGTTGCCATATCCATTCGCCTCGGACTTGTGGGCGGCCAGTAGCTGGCAGGCTCAATGGGCAAAAGGGAAGGACGCTCCCTACGGAAATACGACGGTAGGAAACTACGTGCAGCGACCCGAATTCGAGCTATTCCATATTTCAGCCGATCCGAACGAAACAACCAACCTCGCAATGAGCGAAGGTAGCCGCGACATCTTGGAAAAGTACAAAGCCAAACTGAAAGCGATGCAGAAAGAGATGGATGATCCGTGGATCATGAAATGGGAGTACGAGTGATTCGCTGATCGAATCTGCTCTTGCTGCGATTCCGAATCCCTTACGTGTGTCTCGTACGATCACTTCCGTTGTTTGATCGTCATGAGGTCCTTCGAACGGATACGTGATTGAGAAACCGCGGTCATCCGTCGCGTCCTTTCCCGAAAGTCAGTCCAGGAAATAGTGATTCAAGAATTCCTTGCGATCACCCGTCTCTCCGGCGTATTGAACCATCGCGTAGAGTCGCTGTTGATCACGACGTTTCTTTTCGGCTAATTGCTCGTCGTCTGTGAAGCGGTCGGGCAGGGGAGCCTGAACTTGAAAACACTCCGGTGGACGGGGGCCGGCTATCACACCGGCACGATCAAGCATCGCAATCGTTGTAGCCAATCGATGATCGTGTTTGCTGACGCGTTGTAATTGATCATTCATCCATTCCAGACCGAACGCCCGACACTGTTCACCGCGCTCCGTTAACAATGTGTACACACGGGAATAGAAAGCCGCATCCGGATTCGCCCAATCGATGAACTGCATCTGCGTCATCAGGTCATTTTGATCATAGAGCCATTCACAAACACTCGGTTTGCCGTCGCGGCCCGCACGACCAATCTCTTGGTAATAGGATTCCACCGAGCCTGGCGTTTCCGCGTGAATCACGATTCGGATGTCTTCTTTATCGACGCCCATTCCAAAAGCGGGCGTCGCCAGCACGACGTCCGCTTGGCCACTCATGAACTCTTCTTGAATCCGCCTTCGCCGGTCGCGCGGTAGGTCTCCGTGATAGGCAACGTGATCGACTCCACGATTAAGCAATGCGTCACTGAACCGTTCAAGTGTCTTGATCAAGGAGAAGTAGACGATCACTCCACCGCCTTGATATTCGGCATCGTTGAGGATCGATTGGATTGCATCGATCTTGTCAGCTTCGCCCCAAACCTCACGCACTTCCAGATGCAGATTGGGGCGCGCGATGCCTTCGTGAAAAAGCTTGATTTCGGATTCATCGATCTGCAGTTGCCGATAGATATCCGTTCGGCACTCTTTGGTTGCGGTCGCAGTGAGAGCAATCGTCGTCGGGTTTGACAAAAAATCGCGAATCTCTGCCAATCGCGAATAGTCGGGACGGAAATCGTGTCCCCATTGACTAACGCAGTGCGCTTCATCGACCGCAAGTAGAGATACCTCGCGGCGCTCGATCACTTCCCTGAAGTCCGCTTTGCGAAATCGCTCGGGTGTGACGTAGAGCAATCGGTATTTGCCTTCGGCAACTTCTTCGTATCGCTTTGTTCGCGTGGCACGATCTAACGATGAGTTGATCAAGACCGCGTCAACTCCACGTTGTCGTAGCGAATCGACTTGGTCCTGCATCAGCGCAATCAACGGCGATAACACCAACACAATTTGTTGCTCAGACAGATCGGCCGCCAATGCGGGAATCTGATAACACAATGATTTGCCCATACCTGTTGGCATCACGACCATCGCATGTCGGCCCGACATCACGTGATCGATGATCTCACCCTGCGGAGCGCGGAATGAGTTGTAGCCAAAGTACTGCTGCAAAGACGCGAGCGGCTCAGAAGAAGCGACGGATCTGTTTTCGTTCGACACCATCCGTCCTTCAACAGGAGGTCATGCTCCGCATGACAAAGAAACACCGCGATCAAGCGGTGTCGTTTGCCCGCGGCCCGAGTTGTCGCGCGTATGAGATTGCTGACGGCATGGGCTTCGCGGTTGCCCCAACCAGTCGCTCCCGTGTCCGACCTCCCGGGAGGGGAGATGAACGACGGTGAGCGATTCGTAGCACGTCTTTGGTCGGCATGCGGAGCAGGCCCGAGGATCAGTCTTGACCACCGCCAAACATCGGTTCGCTGCTGCCTTCTGAGGGTGCAGCGGGATCACCGGTTGCCTCAGCATCAGGGCCCGGAACCATATCGGGACTCGCTCCGAGTTCTCCAGTCGCTGCCATCTCTCCGCCAGCGTTGGCTTCATCGGATTCGAGCAATGGGAAGGACTCCTCCAGGCTTGGAACGGGAGCAGCTGCAAGTGCTTCCAAGGCCTCGCGTCGGTAGTTGACTTCCGATTCCTGAAAGATCCGGAAACCGGTACCCGCAGGAATCAGGTGGCCGAGAATCACGTTCTCTTTCAGGCCAACCAACTTGTCGACTTTTCCGGCCAACGCGGCTTCAGTCAAAACCTTGGTCGTCTCTTGGAACGAGGCAGCACTGATGAAGCTGTTCGCTTGGACAGCCGCTTTGGTGATCCCTAACAACTGAGTACTCGCGGTCGACGACTTCGGTCGCTTTCCTTTGGCAGGCATTCCACCGAGAGCTTCGATCTGAGCATTGGTCTGCTCGAACGCTTCTTTCGGAATGATCGTGCCTTTTGTGTAATCGCTGTCACCAGGATCGGCGATCTTGATGCAATCCGACAGTTCCTCGTTTGCCTTGCGGAATTGGAATCGGTCCATGACCAAACCAGGCAGCAAGTTCGTGTCACCAGGATTCTCAATCTTCACCTTGCGAAGCATTCGCGCGATGATGATTTCGCAGTGCTTATCGTTGATCTCAACTTTCTGCGACTGATACACCTGTTGGATTTCGTGAAGCAGATACTGTTGCACGGCTTCTTCACCAGAGACACGCAAGATATCGTGCGGAACCAATGGTCCGTCGACCAAAGCCTGACCCGCTTTGACGATGTCGCCGCTGTGGACCAAGAAGTGCTTTCCGTGCGGAACCAAGTGTTCGCGTTCGATACCAGATTCACTTCGGACGATGATCGTACGCTTACCTCGCTTGCGTTCCGCGAGGATCTCGACTTCACCATCGACTTCGGCGATCACGGCTGGATCTTTCGGCTTACGTGCTTCAAAGATCTCCGTCACCCGAGGCAGACCCCCGGTGATATCGGAAACACCACCGGTTTCACGCGGCATCTCGGCGAGCACCGTACCGGGCGTGATCTCAGCACTTTCCTTAACGGTGATCATCGCACGTTCGGGCAGGTATTGAACGTCGAGAGCTTTGCCTTCGGTATCTTCGACCACGATCTGCGGGTGAAGGTCACCTTTGTGGTCGACGATCATCATTCGCATGTTACCGCTGGCTTCACGCTCGGTTCGCATCGTCTCACCTTCGACGATGTCCTCGAATCGAACTTTACCGGTAACCTCGGACAAAATCGGAATCGAGTATGGATTCCATTCGCACAGAATCGTTTGCTCTTTGACTTGATCGCCTTCCTTCACCTTCAACGTCGATCCGGTTGGAACGGCGTAAGATTCAATTTCGCGACCGCGATCATCGACGATCGAAAGCTCACCGTTTCGCGTTAGAACGATCTGCTCACCCGCGGAGTTTTCGACAGCTCGCATACGTGTCAAACGCACTTCACCGGCCTTCTTGGACTTGATGTCCGATTCGACCGATTGCTTACTAACACTACCACCGATGTGGAATGTCCGCATGGTTAGCTGAGTACCCGGTTCACCGATACTCTGTGCAGCGATGATACCGACTGCCATGCCTTCTTCGACCAGAGCACCGGTCGACATGTCCATTCCATAACAGAGACGACAAACACCCAAAGGAGCGTCGCATGTCATCGGAGTTCGGACTTGGATTTTCTCCAGCCCCAATGCTTCAATCTTGCGAGCGATCTCAGGCGTGATCATCTCGTTCTCACTGACGATCACTTCATCGGTGACGGGGTTCACAATCGACTGACGGCTAACACGACCGTTGATCGATTCAACCAAGCTGACCTCGACCTTTTCGCCGCGGTACACGACACCCTTGGTGATGCCTTGGGTCGTTCCACAATCGTGCATCGTCACGACTACGTTCTGTGCGACGTCCGCAAGCTTACGCGTCAGGTATCCACTATCCGCTGTCTTCAGTGCCGTATCGGCCAGACCTTTACGAGCACCGTGCGTCGAACTGAAGTACTCGAGCACGGACAAACCTTCACGGAAGTTTGCCTTAATCGGAGTTTCGATGATCTCACCGGTTGGCTTGGCCATCAGACCACGCATCCCGGCAAGTTGTCGAATCTGCTCAATACCACCACGAGCACCGGAGTGCGACATCAGGAACACAGGGTTCACATACCAACCACCCTCACGGGTGTCAGTCTTCATCGCATCCATCATGTCTTTGGTGATCAGCTCGCGAGCATTCGTCCACTCATCCAGCACGTGGTTGTAACGCTCCTGACCGGTCATCAAGCCGCGATCATAAGACTTCTTCAGCTTCATGACCTCTTTCTCAGCGTTCTTGATGAACTGAGCTTTCGTATCCGGCGTGACGAGGTCGTCCGTTGCGAACGACAAACCACTGCGTGTCGACTCACGGAAGCCCATCTGCATCATGTTGTCGAGCAAGTTAATCGTTGCTTTTCGACCCAGACGCTGATAGCAGTCACTGATCACACCGGCGAGGTCACCGCTACGCATCGCTTGGTTGTAGAAGTCCATGCCGTTGGGCAGCATTTCGTTGAATCGAACGCGACCGGGAGTCGTCTCGATCACAGCCCCATATTTACCGTCTTCTTGTTCGGTCTTCAGACGCTGGAATTTGGGCAGCCGCATCTTGATTTTGGCGTGCAGGGCAATCACGCCTTGCGCGAACGCCAAATCGACTTCGTCGTATCCACTGAACACCATGCCTTCGCCGCGTTGATCGGGCATCTCGACCGTGGTGTAGTAGCAACCCATCACGATGTCCTGCGAAGGACTCATGATCGGCTTACCGTTCGAAGGAGCAAACACGTTGTTGGTGCTCATCATCAACGTGTGAGACTCAACTTGTGCCTCGATCGACAACGGCAAGTGGACGGCCATCTGGTCACCGTCGAAGTCTGCGTTGAAGCCCTTGCAAACCAGTGGGTGTAAGTGGATCGCGTTACCTTCAACGAGCGTTGGCTCAAATGCTTGAATCCCCATCCGGTGCAGGGTAGGGGCACGATTCAAAAGCACGGGATGGTTCGTGATCACCTGTTCCAGGATGTCCCAAACCTCTTCGTCCTTTCGCTCAAGCATTTTCTTTGCCGACTTGATCGTGTCGGCATGACCGAGTTCTTTCAGACGACGAATAATAAACGGCTGATACAGTTCCAGAGCGATCTTCTTCGGTAGCCCGCATTGGTGCAGACGCAACCGAGGACCGACAACGATCACGCTTCGTGCCGAGTAATCCACTCGCTTACCGAGCAGGTTCTCACGGAAACGTCCCTGCTTACCTTTGATCATGTCCGTCAGCGATTTCAGCGGACGGTTGCTCGACCCCAAAACAGGTCGCTTGCAGCGATTGTTGTCAAACAGGGCGTCAACCGACTGCTGCAACATTCGCTTCTCGTTACGAATGATCACTTCCGGTGCGTTCAAGTCGACTAGCTTGCGCAGACGGTTGTTTCGGTTGATGATCCTTCGATACAAGTCATTCAAATCGCTCGTCGCGAAGTTACCGCTGTCGAGCAACACCAATGGACGCAGATCGGGCGGGATCACGGGGATCACATCCAGTACCATCCATTCGGGTCGGTTATCGCTATCGCGAATCGCCTCAACAATCTTCAGTCGATTGATCAGGTCCTTTTTCTTCTGCTTCGAACCGGTTTCCTCCAGTTCCACCCGGAGCTTCTCGGACAACTGAACCAGATCAAGCTTGTTGAGCAGCTTGCGAATCGCTTCGGCGCCCATATCGGCTTCGAAGGATCCTTCACCGAACTGAGCTCTTGCCGCTCGGTACTCTTCTTCGGTGAGCAGTTGCTGTGGTTCCAATTCGGTCGTGCCGGGTTCAATGACGACGTAGTCTTGGAAGTAAATCACTTTCTCCAGCGAGCTAGTCTTCATATCCAGCAGGTTGCCCAAGCGAGAGGGCATCGCTTTGAAGAACCAGATGTGAACCACGGGAGCAGCAAGCTCGATGTGACCCATGCGTTTTCGACGGACACGGCTGTGCGTGACTTTCACACCACAACGGTCACAGATCATTCCTTTGTACTTCATCCCGCGGTACTTACCGCAAGCGCACTCCCAGTCCTTTTCCGGTCCAAAAATTCGTTCACAGAACAAACCGTCTTTTTCCGGACGGTAGGTTCGGTAGTTGATCGTTTCGGGCTTTTTCACTTCGCCGAACGACCAGCTCTTAATGTCCTGAGGACGTGCCAGTGAGATCCGAACCGATGCATAATCGTTGATGCGATCGTAGCTGTTGGATTCGCCAATCGACATATTCAGTTGCTCCTGATCGGCCATGTAGGCCGTATAGGTAGTTTTTTAGCTGGCGTGAAAAGTGACACTGAGGACGGCTGAATGAATCGTTCGATTCGAGCGTTGTGTCAGGGTCATAAGTTGTTCAAAAGTGATGGATCACGTTGCGGGTGGGAATTCCCCAACCCGCCTGACAAATGCACGGTTGCCGACTAGATCGGGCGTTTCTCGAGCTGCATGTTGAGGGCCAGACCACGAATCTCATTGGTCAACACGTCAAAGCTGGCGGGCGTGCCGGCTTCGAGTGTATTTTCGCCTTTGACCATCGACTCGTAGATCTTCGTACGACCTTCGACATCGTCACTCTTGACCGTCAACAGTTCCTGCAAGATGTAAGCGGCACCGTAAGCCTCCAGCGCCCAGACCTCCATCTCTCCAAAGCGTTGACCACCGAATCGAGCTTTACCACCGAGCGGTTGCTGCGTGATCAACGAGTAAGGACCGGTGCTTCGAGCGTGGACTTTATCGTCGACCAAGTGGTGCAGTTTGAGCATGTAGATGTAACCAACGGTCGTCTCCTGCTCCATCGGCTCTCCCGTCCGACCGTCGGTCAAACGGATTTTTCCGTGTGCGGGCAAACCGGCTTCATCCAAGCACTTGTTGATGTCGCTCTCACTGGCTCCGTCAAACACGGGCGTGATCGCTTGGAATCCAAGTTTGGCACCAGCCCAACCGAGGTGAGTCTCCAAGATCTGACCCACGTTCATCCGGCTAGGAACACCCAGCGGATTGAGCATGATCTGGATCGGCGTTCCATCCGGCAGGAACGGCATATCCTCGATCGGCAAGATCTTTGCGATCACACCTTTGTTCCCGTGCCGGCCAGCCATCTTGTCACCGACGCTGATGACACGCTTGGTCGCGATGTAGACCTTCACCATCTGCAACACACCGCTGCGAAGTTCATCGCCTCGCTTCATGCTGTTGAGTTTTCGGTCTCGAATGTCGATTGCTGTCTCGACATTGCCCCACTGCTGACCGTAAACCTTTTCAACCTCTTTCTTCTTTGCATCGTCCTTGACTTGATCAAGGATGTGATCCAAGCGGAATGAGACAGCTCGCTCAGCAACAAACTTGGGATCCTGGCCGTCGGCCAGAGGTGTGCCCGTTGCATCTTTCAGCTTTGCGCCGGCAGCTTCTTCCAAGTCACGAACGAGCGATTCGAAAGTACTTGCGATTTCCGCGTTGCCTTGGCTCTCGACATCCTTCAGTTCTTTCTCGAACGCTTTCCGCTCGTCTTCACTCAAACTCATACGGCGTGAAAACTTCTGGGTGTCGATGACAATTCCTTCGATACCCGATGGCACTTCCAGAGAGTCATTTTTCACATCTTCACCGGCACGACCGAAGATCGCGTGCAGCAGTTTTTCTTCCGGCGTCAGTTCTGTCTTGCTCTTCGGGCTGACTTTACCGACCAGGATGTCGCCAGGTTTCACGTAGGTCCCAACTTGAACGATCCCGCTGTCATCCAAGTTGCGAAGTGCTTTTTCGGAAACGTTCGGGATGTCGCGAGTGAATTCTTCACGGCCGAGCTTTGTTTCGCGAATCTCGACATCAAAGTCTTCGATGTGAATCGAGGTGTACGTGTCGTTCCGAACCAACTCCTCACTGATGATGATCGCATCCTCGTAATTGAAGCCGTCGAACGACATAAATCCAACCAGCACGTTTCGCCCGAGTGCGAGCTCACCGTTCTGGGTTGCGGCCCCGTCGGCAATGATCTGGTTCTTTTCGACCTTGTCCCCGATCGAAACGATCGGTCGTTGATTTAAGCACGTTCGCTCGTTCAAGCCTTGGTACTTTTTCAGGTCGTAGTGATCGCTGCCGATTTCGATTCTTGTCGAATCGCAATAGGTGACTTTGCCGGCCCGCCGAGCCCGCACGACCATGGCGCTGTTGCGGGCAACTTCACGCTCCATACCGGTACCGACGATTGGCGGTTCTGCCACAAGCAGCGGCACGGCTTGTCGCTGCATGTTCGAACCCATCAACGCGCGGTTCGCGTCATCGTGCTCAAGGAATGGAATCAGACCGGCCGAGACACCGACCATTTGCGACGGTGCGACATCCATGTAATCGACTTGGTCAGGCTGAACGATTTGGAAGTCGCTTCGGAAGCGGGCGATCATGTTCGGCCCTGCGACCAATGCGCCTTTCTCGACTTCGGTGTCAGCCGGCGCGACGTAAGACTCGCTCTCTTCGTCGGCACGCAACCAGACGGTCTCTTCGGTCACCTTGCCGTCTTTGATGCGGCGGTAGGGAGTGACCAGGAATCCATAGTCATCCACGCCGGCATAAATCGCCAGCGAGCTGATCAGACCAATGTTCGTACCCTCCGGCGTTTCAATCGGACAGATACGACCGTAGTGCGAAATGTGCACATCGCGGACTTCAAAGCCAGCACGCTTCCGGTTCAAACCGCCTGGACCGAGTGCTGACAGACGACGCTCGTGCGTCAGCTGGCTCAGTGGGTTGGTTTGGTCAACCACCTGCGAGAGTTCACCACGACCAAAGAAGTAGTCGATTGCAGCGGAAACACTCTTCGGGTTGATCAACGAACGCGGTGTCATGTCCGTCGCGTCCTTGATGCTCATTCGTTCCTGGACGGTACGACGCAGCTTCAAGAAGCCTTTTCGAAGTTCTTCACTGGCAAGCTCGTCGATCGTTCGCAGACGACGGTTACCCAAGTGGTCAATGTCGTCGATCTCCGCATCACTTTCCGGATCGAATAGATCGATCAGATAACGGATCGCGGCGATCATGTCGTCAGGTCGGAGCGTCATTTCCGACTCACTTACCTCCAAGCCCAATTTGCGATTCAGGCGGAAGCGTCCGACTTTCCCCAGACGGTATCGGTTCTCGTCGTAGAACTTTTCCGTGAACAGCGTGCGAGCCTTCTCCAGCTGAGGCGGATTACCGGGACGTAATCGCTGATAAATTCGCAGCAGAGCTTCTTCGTGGCTCGCCGTGTTGTCTTCAGCCAGTGTGTTAAAGATCAACGGAATCGTGGGCGAATCCATCGCATCGATGCTTTTGACACCGGCGGTGCAGATCGTCTCTGCGACTTCCTTGGTGATTTTGTGACCTGCCTCAACGATGATTTCACCGGCGCGTTCCGAGCCGCTCGGGTAGACGACATCGTCGACGGCGATCTTGCCTTCGATCTTCGCCGCGCTGCGACCACCGCTGATTTTGTACTCTTGCGTTTGATAGAACGCGTTGAGCAGATCGGCGTCGGTCGACAGGCTTGGATCCATCGCCCGCAAAAGCGTTGTGGCGGCAAACTTACCGCTCTGGTCGATCCGAACGGTCAATGCATCCTTCTTGGTCACATTGACTTCGATCCAACTCCCACGCTCGGGAATGACTCGGCAACTGGGCAGTTTTCGATCTGTCGTCGTGTCTTGCTCCAACACGAAGTCAACACCTGGACTGCGGTGCAACTGGCTAACGACGACACGCTCGGCACCGTTAATGATGAACTCACCACCGCCCATCATGATGGGCAGGTCACCAAGGTAGACCTCTTCTTCGTGTGGCTCCTCTCGGTTGAGCCGCAGCCAAATCCGAAGCGGCCGACCGTAGGTCAGACGAAGCTGGCGACATTCCTGACTGGTGTAGCGAGGCTTGCCCAGTTCGTAGTACAGATACTCCAGCGTGATGTTGCCGTCGTAGCTGCTGATCGGAAAGATCTCGCGAAGCACAGATTCCAGGCCTGCATCTTTCCTCTTGCGAGAATCGATGTCCGCCTGCAAAAACGCGTCGTAGGAGACCGTTTGCAAAGCCGTAAGATCTGGAAGCTCGAAGGTACCCAGTCCGGTACCGAAATGCCGAACGCTGGTGGGTTCAAGGCGACGCTTGCTGGTGGTTGCCATCGTGGGAGAAAGCTCCTTCAAAAGCCATTTGATTGGGAGTCGTCAGTGATGCAGCGGGAGACAACGGATCGAAATCAAACGCCAAACCCTTGGCGTTTTTGTGCGATCCGAAATCAGGACCAAAACGGGGAACGTTCAGCGCAAACCGTCTTCGCAGGCAGAAGATGAGCGGTGACAAAAACAGAAGCAGAGACTGCCAAATTCCTTCGCGGCATACCGGTAGCCGGGTTGGGAGCGGGGCGGGACAGACGCAGAACGCAGCTTGGGCCGATGATCACTCTTGAAAAATACCAGATGTCGTACCTATCGAAAAGGCCAACCCGCATCTGTGGCCCGAATTGTGCTGCGTGCTTTGAAAGCAGACTTTCCGCTTGTGATTCGCGATTTTTTGTCTGAGCCCCGCGAGCCGGATCCGCCACCGAATACAAGCATCTCACTTTTTTGAAATATTTTTTCCGCTACAGACGCGACAAGGCCGCTAAAAGCTGGCAAGGGAGCCCATTCTCACGATGCAGAGAAAAATTTTTATTTTCTTTTTCTCGCAGGGTCGATCGCCCAATTCGTTCAGTGCGTCGATCTGACTCACTTAAACGACAAGCCGCATTGACCGCGTCGGCCGAATCCCCAAGATCAAATTCCGATGCGATTTCAAACAACTTCTCATCGTGAATCGCATGCGACTCCACCTGGACCAAGCGTCGAATGAACGTATCGAGTTTTCTTGAAGAGCACTTTCGACATTTCAACGCCCGTGAACTGGTTGCCGCCGCCCGCGGATACCGAGACTTTGTCGAGGGTGGCGGCAAGATGATGGTCACCCTGGCTGGCGCGATGAGCACCGCGGAACTCGGCAAGTCTTTAGCGGAGATGATTCGCCAGGACAAGGTTCATGCGATCTCGTGCACCGCCGCCAATCTCGAAGAAGACCTGTTCAACCTCGTCGCGCACAACGAGTACGAGATCGTTGATGATTGGCGAGCCCTTTCGTCGGCTGACGAAGTAGCGCTACGCGATCGCGGTTTTAATCGCGTGACCGATACCTGCATCCCGGAAACCGTCATGCGGCATTTGGAAAGCCGATTGATGAATCTTTGGCAGTCAATGGCCGAACAAGGGCAATCGCAGCTTCCAATCGATTACATGTTCGATTTGCTCGACGACAACGAACTGGTGGAACACTACCAGGTGCCACGCGAGCACAGCTGGGTGGCGGCCGCGAAGGACATGAACATTCCTGTTTGGGTCCCCGGATTCGAAGACTCCACGCTCGGCAACATCTTCACCGCTCGAGTCCTCGAAGGAAAAATCGCTTCACACCGAGTGATTGCGAGCGGAACGGAACAAATGCAAAGTCTGATCGGTTGGTATCGCGAACAGTCGGCCGACGCCCCGATCGGCTTTTTCCAAATCGGCGGCGGTATCGCAGGTGATTTTTCCATCTGTGTCGTGCCACTGATGATCCAAGACTTGCAACTGGACGTTCCCTACTGGAGTTATTTTTGCCAGATCAGCGATGCGGTCACCAGCTACGGAGGTTACAGCGGCGCCGTCCCGAACGAAAAAATCACTTGGCATAAGCTCGACCCCTCTGCGCCAAAGTTCATGATCCAAAGCGATGCAACCATCGTCGCCCCACTCGTCTTCGCCTACGTATTGGGTTGGTAGACCTGTATCGGACGAGGCGAGTCCGATCTTGTAGCATCGATGAGCCACTGAGCACCGCACGCAAGGACTCTTGGCCTCGTCCCTTACGAGTGTGACGGTTGTATCGAACTTGATGCCGCTTCCCACTCGGATTCTGACGTACGTTTTTAGCAGTCTCTATCAACTGCGTGAAAACCCCCGTCATCGAGCATGAACCACCACGGCCCCCGGCACGGCTTGAGCATGATTGAGCTGGTGCTCGTCATTCTGGTTCTTGGTTTGGTCGCGGCGATCGCGACCCCTCGCTTTGCCGAATCACTCCGAGTGGCGCGTTTGGAAGCGGCAGCCGAACAACTCGCTGCCCACGTTCGCTACGTGCGTTCTGTTGCCATGAATGAAGGAAAGACGGCTACCCTTGATTTCAAGGAAAGTGATAGCGCTTACGGTTGCGACACCGTGGATTCTCCTGAACGCATCGGCGAGCCGCTTTTCGTCTCTTTGATCGATTCGTTCGATCCGTCGATCCAGCTGCAAGCCAACTTTGATTCCGCCAAACGAATTTCATTTGATCTGGAAGGTGTCCCGTACGTTGACACGACGCCCATGATCCTTGGGCGAATCATCGTTCAATCTTCAAGTGATCGATTTCGCATTTCCATTGAAAGCGGAACGGGAAGAACGTCCGTCACACGATTGTCCTCCGATGATTCGCCAAGCGATGACCGGTTGATTGATGAAGGCTTGACGGAGTTGTCCCTGTGAAGACTTCTTCCATCTGCCGATCGAAAACGCGGCGCGCTTTTTCGTTGATCGAGATGATCGTCGCTACCTTGGCCGCCACCGTCCTGATGACGGCGCTTGCAGCCAGCATGGTGATTTCCATCGACCTATTGGAGTCGCCCCCGACGGAATCCGAATCGATTCAAGTGCGCATGATCGAAGACCGTCTTCGCAATGATTTAAGGTTCGCAACCAGGGTCAACGCTTCGCGCGATGGCACATTTGAAATCCAACGGTCTCACCCGACGACCGGTTTAGCCGAGTCGATCGTTTACCAATCGAGTGTTGATGGATTCACACGTCAGGCAGATGCGGGTCCCGTCGTGACACTTGACGAAGAATCGCCCAAAGAAACTTGGGGCGTCGACAGCTCGACAATCTCGGAGGAATTGGCATCGACCAACGCCGTGCGTGTTTGCGCGACAAGCCGAGCCGAAACGTCTGGCTCTGCCGACGAATTGGAAATCGACGTTCCCGATACTTTAAAACCGGGCGATCACGTCTTCCTTTGTCTTTCTGCCAAGACGCCTGATTTAGTTAGCATCGACCATGCGGGCTGGCAAACGGTTCAATCGCGAGCCACCTCTAGCCTCAGACTCTCCGTCTTTCATCGTTCCTACGACAACAGCTGGCCGGAATCCTTGAAAGTTTCCGCGACCCCCGCTTCGGCCATGGCCGTCGCTCTCATCGCGGTCGAAAACGTGAACACCGTCGCACCGATTGCCTGGTCAAACGCGGGCGGTGGGTACGCTTTCTCCATTTTATGGACGACACACCCGAGCTACTCGGAGAGCGGAACGGTCACCAACTCACAACTCAATCTTCAGATCTATGCGGCGGAGGACGATCCGTGGACGCGTGGATTGATGGGGATGTCCGGCTTTAGCGATCTCGTCCACACGACAGCCGCGAGTGGATTCAGCAGTGAAAATTCGATCGGTGTCGTCGTGCGGAATGGACCGGCACCAGATTTGTCGTTTACGCCGCGCCTGCTTCACCAAGATTCGGGTTATTGGATCCGCATTGCGGTACAAGTCGAGGTCGCGCCATGAAACGGCAGCGCCTACACCACGGCCTGACGTTGATTGAAGTCGTCGTGTCGATCCTTCTCGTTTCGACCATTTTGTTGGCTTCACTTGGAGCGTCCGCAGCGATGAAGCGAAACCAATCCGCCGCCCGCGACCGAAATATCGGTCGCGAATTGGGCCGTCAAATACTGGGTGAGATTACGTGCCGTGATTTTCGAGATCGTAAAGACGCAGCGTTCGGGCTGGAACTCGACGAGTTCGCAAATGATCGGACAACGTTCGATGATGTCGACGATTACCACAACTACGTCCAATCCACACCCACTCATCGCGACGGATCGTTGGATCGACGATTCGAAGGATGGCGGTATCAGGTGAGCGTAACACCGGTTGAGTTCGATACGAACGGTGTGACAACGACTGGCGCATCGGTCGACTCTCCTTTGAGGCTGATCCGTGTCGATTGTACGTCAGCAAGTGGAGAGACCGTCCAAGCGACGATGTTGATCAGTGCACGTTCGCTGGACGTCGATGCGTCCACGAGCTACGAGGTCTGGCGTCGCGTCACGCTGGATTTTGGTGATCGACAGATCGACCTCACCACTCCGCTTCGTAATCAACCGATTCCGGAGACACCGTGAACGAGCTAGCTCGACGTATCGAAACGAATCGAATGAGACATGGGAAACGAAATCCAGAGGGGTTTTTATATGTCGCTGTGTTATTCACATCGTTGGTCGTAATGGTCGCCGTCGCGACGGCGTTATCTATCTCGACGATGACCGTTCGATCCGAAAACGTGCGATCGGGCCAGAGCGTGGCCGTCTGGATCGCTGAAAGCGAAGTGCAACGGCAACTTGCGATGGTGAGCTCCGATGCAGCATGGCGTGACTCACACACTCATCAAGTATTCGCTGATTGGCATCCGTTGACGTTCGATGGCATCAGTGTTTCGGAGGACGCGTCTGTCCGCCACATGTTTAGTGATCCAGATGGAGATCTGAGCGATGATGACTTTGATTCCGTTTTGTTGACCGTTCATGCACGCGTGGGCACAAGTCATGCTGCTGTGAGCGTCGAGTTGGTCCCCGATCCCATCCCTTTGAGATTACTCGACTACGCCATCACAGCATCCGATGACATACGATTTGAAGACGGCGGTGCTGTGGTTGCCGAAAGGAATGTCCAAGTCACCGACAATTGCCAAACCAATTCCTGGGGCATGATGACCACTCCGCAATTGGAATGCAGTGGTTCGGTTCAGATGTTCCTGAGAGGCCAATTGCGTTCCGCTTCGGTTGAGCTGCCAACGCGGGATGTCGTGCAGCGATACATCGATTTGGGAACAGAGATCCCGATCAACTCCATCCCACGATCCAATGGCAACCTTGTCTTCGACAACACGTTGCTGACGGCAAACGTCAATCCGTTTGGTGCGACGGACTCTGCTGGGATTTACTGGATCGACGCAGGAGGCCAACGACTCGTCATTGCCAATAGCCGAATTGAGGCAACATTGGCAGTAACCAACTGTGCGACGGTGGAGATTAATGGAGGCGTTGTTTGGCATTATCCAACCACGCCCGACGTCGTTCTTGCGACCAACACGTTCGTGCTGTTTGATGAAATTGCGACGGAGCTGAACGAGGCGGATTCGAGCGTCAACTTCAATCCTGTCACGGCGCCATTCCGAGACGTTGCGAATGCGACGACGGATGATGTCTACGCGACCGAACTGCGAGGGATCGTCTACTCGACGAGCAATCTGCAACTAACACAGCTCCCGAACAACGAACCGCTGTCGATGGCAGGCTCTATCATTGCGCGCGACCTCCGGTTCGATGGTCGGATGTCCATTCGCTCTCTAAATGAAGTTCAACAGTTTCCTCCTCCCGGTCTCTCCGACCCCACGCCGATGCGACTGCTTCGTGGCAGCTACCGACGCATCCCGACGCCCGACGGATGATCGACGCCATCGAGGGAGAACGGACGTTGGCAGTCTGAAGATGGAATCGATTCACGCGTTGCGGTTCTGGCGTCCGAGCCGGGCCTTTGAGCCCGACTCTCCCGGAGAAAGAGACATCCGTTAGCGGTCGATTGAATTCACCCGCTCCTCGGGCCCGTCGGACGATTGAACGGCCGCGGAGGAAGGGCTAATTCGTGGACGCCTGGGCTTTCGCCACTGCTGGCCGAAAGAGCAATGATCCGACATAATTTCGGGCTTTTCATCATCCGTTGCCGTGGGGCCCTTCGACAGGAGGTTTTCCCGGTTTGCGGGTCCCTCGACGGTAGGCGGTTAGCGGTATGTCGGAGCAAAAAATCGGCGAACTTGGCGTCACCTTTGACGACGTCCTCCTTCTGCCACAGTTCAGCGACTTTGTTCCCAGCGATGTAGATGTATCCACGCGTTTGACGGAGAGCATCCGGCTGAAGATCCCCTTGTTGTCTTCACCAATGGACACCGTTACGGAATCAGAGATGGCGATCGCGCTGGCCAAAGAGGGTGGCCTGGGCATCATCCACAAGAACCTGACCACCGAACATCAGACCGAACAGGTCATGAAGGTCAAACGGTCCGCCAACGGCATCATCGTCGATCCGGTTACGTTGCAGCCCGAAGAAAAAGTTGGCCGTGCCGCCGAGCTGATGGACCAAGCCAACGTTTCCGGGATCCCAATCGTCAACTCGGATCAAACGCTTGTGGGAATCCTGACGCGTCGCGACCTGAGATTCCTAGAAGACCCAGCCCTCCCAGTTTCCGAAGTCATGACTCGTGAGAATCTAGTGACGGCGGTGGGAGATGTAACGCTTGAGGAAGCTGAGCGAATTTTAACGGCAAAAAGGGTCGAGAAACTTTTGCTGGTTGACGAAAATAGAAAACTGACAGGCCTGATTACCATCCGCGACATCGACATGATGAAACGGTTCCCCCGCGCCTGCAAAGACTCTCAGGGACGACTACGGGTCGGAGCGGCAATCGGAGTGGGGAATTTTGAACGAGCCGAGGCGTTGATCCGCCAAGGCGTCGATTTGCTGGTGGTCGACAGCGCCCATGGTCACAGCAAGAACGTGATCGAAACAGTCAAGGAAATCAAACAACAACGAGGTTGGCAGATTGACGTGGTGGCGGGAAACATCGCCACGGAAGAGGGAGCGAAAGCGTTAATCGACGCGGGAGCTGATGCAATCAAAGTCGGGATTGGTCCCGGTTCGATCTGCACGACTCGAGTCATTAGCGGCGTTGGAGTCCCGCAAGTTTCGGCCATCCTGCATGCAGTCAAAGTAGCGGAGAAAAACAACATACCTGTCATCGCTGACGGCGGAATTCGCTTCAGCGGCGACATCACCAAGGCAATTGCCGCCGGTGCTAGCACGGTGATGATCGGTAGTCTGTTCGCAGGCCTGACCGAGAGCCCGGGCAAACTGATCCTCTACCAAGGTCGAACATTCAAATCGTACCGAGGCATGGGATCGATGGCGGCGATGGTCAAAGGAAGTAGTGATCGATACCGACAAAAGGGATCCGATGCCGGAAAATTGGTCCCCGAAGGTGTCGAAGGAAGAGTGCCATTCAAAGGTCCGCTCAGCGATTACGTTTACCAGTTGGTCGGCGGATTGCGTGCGGGCATGGGATACATCGGAACACGGACGATAGAAGAGCTGCGACGCAATGCTAAGTTCATTCGCGTCTCAGCAGCGACGGTTAGGGAGAACCATCCGCATGACATCGCAATCACGCAAGAAGCGCCGAACTACAGCCCGGATGTTCAATCGGGCGACTCGCCTTAGCAGCCTGCTGCTGTGTCTTTCGGCGGCCGGAAACGTTGCGACAGCACAAACGACCGCAACGACGCATTCCACGGCAATTGGATCCAATGTCCAACTGGTTCCCGTTCCCGTGGAATCCGTCCAGCCGCAAGGGACTCCGGTCCCGCGTGTCCCGTCCAATGCGAATCTTCGATGGCGTCGTAGTGACAAGGTTCCAACCTTGAAACCCGAAGTTGCGAATGAGCTGCGTCACGCTCCGACGCATCGAATTCCCACCGGCGCACAACGATCTGCCGGTATACCCGCACCCGTTGCGCAATCCCCAAGCGGCGTGATGCAAGCGACTTGGGTCTCGCCACAACGACCCACGCAAGTTTCACAGGCTCCCGCTGGCACGCAGCCGCAGGGTAACGCACCGGTCAGTAACACCCGTGGTGCAAACTACTTTCAAGACCCGTTCGGCGAAGCCCGCGGCAGTCGCCTGATTCAAACGCCTCAGCAAACCCGCACGGAGCCTTCGGTCGAGATGATCGTTCCTCCCGTCGGACAGGCGGTAGGTGAGACTCAACCCGTCGGTAACGAGTTGCTCCAAACGCCGGTTACGGCTCCACAAGAAACCGGTGGTGAATTACCGCCGCCGGTCGAGTCTTCAGCACCGTCGACGCAACCTCCGTTCGAGATGCCTGCATTACCCGCTGAAACTACGACGCCGATCGAAACCTCACCCATTGGGCCGCAAACAGAATCTGCAACTCCTCCAACGGAGTCCAGGTCATTCGGTGAGATGCTACGCGAACAGCCTCCGCGTGAAACAACACCGCCGCCGACACCACTCGATCAGCCGGAGTCGCTATTCGAAAGCGATACAACGCCGCCGGCTCAGCAAGAAGCGGATCGAGATCGAGCAGCGGACGAAGCCGATCGGGATCGTCTGCAACAACGCAGTTCCGACGGATCATACGTCGACGATGGCATCGGCTCGTTCGGTTCGATCGGCACCGTGGGCCGAGCCGCCGATTTTTCTTGCGAAGACTTTCGCAAACGAATCGCCGCTCAAACCATCGACTTGGTCTCGCTGGACGTCAGCCCACCGTTTCGCCCAGATGAGTTTGATCAAAGTCGATACGAACGGCTGCGAGAGGCATTCCTGGAACGTCAGTCCATTCGTCAATGGCGAAATCGCCAAGGTGAACCGATGGCAGTGGGTCGCTTGATCGACTTAGCCTATGAAAAAGCCGTCATCGAAACCGAATCGGGACAGATCGAACGGTTGCCCATCAACCGAATCAGCGAAGGTGACATTGCCTACATTACGGATAACTGGGGTCTGCCCAAAGAGTGTCTTGTTGAACAGATCGCTTACACGCCGCGTCAGTGGGCGCCCGTGACGATGACCTGGACGGCTTCAAATCTGTGCCATACGCCGCTGTATTTCGAAGACGTCAACCTAGAACGTTACGGCCATACGCACGGTCCATTGCTCGAGCCGTTTGTCCAATCAGCGCATTTCTTTGGCGGCATCCTCGTCTTGCCTTACAAGATGGGCGTGCATCCGCCAAACGAATGCCAATACGCACTGGGCTACTACCGACCTGGAAGCTGTGCACCGTGGATCAAGCCGCCTGTGCCCATCAGTGCTCGCGGGGCGATCGCCCAAGCGGCCACCATGACCGGTATGTTCTGGTTGATCCCGTAAGGGAAAGCAGAGGAAGTGTGAAGAAACGCAGCGATCTTCAAACTTCACACGTTCCCATTCTTACCGCGGACGCTTGACCTTGAGGTGTGACGTTCGCGCTGATGAACTGCGTGCCTGATTCGGTCGCTTCCGTGCAGGCATTGATACCGCAAGCGGGATCGAGCTTATCCAGGTTTCGGATCGGGAACAATTCGCCTCCGAGCGATGCCAGGCTGGCGATGATTTCGACCATGCCTCCGCCAGCGCCGAGATTTCCAAAATGGCCCTTCGCAGTGGTGACGGGCGGTTGGTCTTCGCGACCAAAGACTTCGACAATCGCATCGGCTTCTTGTTGATCGGCCTCGGGGTGGCTCAAACCATGTGCGTGAATATGACCGATCGATCGTTTGTCCGCGTCACCAAGTGCAGCACGCATGACATTTGCAAGTGCACGATGCAGAAATTCGTCCGGATGGTGACGTGTTCCCACGGCGGAAGTCGCGGCCCCGAAAACTTCCCCCAGGATCGTCGCGCCTCGCTGCTCTGCATGTTCTTTTGTTTCAAAGATCAAAGCACCAGCACCTTCGCCCACGACGCTGCCATCGCGTGATTCATCAAACGGTCGCGACATAGTTGCCGGGTCATCGCAATTCCTGGCCAACTTTTCCTGCATCGAGGCGTGCAACGTTCGCAGCGGGTGAATGCGTGATCCCGTCGAACCGACAATCAAGACATCAGCATGCCCACGTTGAATGGTCGAAAAAGCTTCGCTGATGGCTGCTCCGGGAGAAGCTTCTCGAACGGTGATCGAATTGTTCGGGCCTCGCAGATCGTTGTAGATCGCGATGTGACTGGCCGGCATGTTGGGAAGGTACTTCAACAACCACAGCGGGTTGACTTCAGGTTTGCCCTGTTGCCCCCAATCCTCGAAAACGAAATCCCCTTCGTCATCCAAGCATTTGGCGATTCCGCCGGCGAACTCCTCCGGCATCGACATGATGTAGTCGCAGCCGTAAACGACTCCCGTGCGATCGGGATCACGACTCGACGGATCGCTTAGTCCGGCCGAGTGCATCGCCAGTTGGGCAACAGCGACACCCATTTCGATTTCGCGGCACATCACTTTGCTGCCCTTACGAATCGTCCGCTGCAGCTTTTTTTCCATCGGACCGTAGTCCGTGATGTCGCCGGTAAAGTCAATCGCCTCGGCCCCGTGATCGATGCTCATCACAGCGTGAGGCAAACGCGAAAGCGGTCGGATACCGCTCGCCCCAGCACGAAGCCCTTCGAGCAATCCCTGCACTTCGTTTCCGAGCGGGCTAATCACGCCTACGCCTGTGATCACGACACGAGGCGACGAATCTCTATCCATGGATCGAAACGAATGCTAGCGAGTGAGAGGCTGGGCCTGTTGCACAAAGCGGGCATTCTAACGTCCACCGGCGGACTCTCCGAGGCCGGTATATCACACGCGGATTTTGGTTTTCTTCAGCGTCTTTGCGAGCTCTGCGTCTTTGCGAACTCAGCGTCTTTGCGAACTCTGCGTTTAACCCGGCTCGGGCAATATCAATATCGACCACGCGTCGGCGAATTCGGCTGGATGGCGACCTGTGGGGCAGCGGCGGCCGCTTCGGTCGCGATGTTTTCACTCGCCCGTCCGCGGAACTCGACAAACAACAAAGCATCAGCCCGGCCTGCGGTTTGTCCAGTCAGCATATCCATGTTGAACAACGGTACCGCTGAGGGGCTACGGTCGGGACTGGCCACGACGCCACACGATAGCAAAAGCACCATATCGCTGGGCCAGCGGAAACGTTCGTGCAACCTCCAACTGACCACTTGCGGGACATCGACTCGCGTTCGGTGGACCTGGTTATTGGGAAGAGGCAACTCCAAATCAACGCTGTTCAAATCGTCGACCTGGTCAATCTCTGCTTTGATGACACAATCAATCGCGCGACCGTCGGTGCTCAACAGCGGACTGATCGACAAACGATAGCCTTCCTGAATTTCGCCCGTTTCGGGTTCGTAGGGAGGCCAAGTCGCCGGTGCCGGTCGCACATTGCGAACGTAGTTGCGACCACGAGTGCTCGCCAGTTTCTCCGTTTGTCCGTTGTAGGTGACCAGGTTCACGTCTTGTACTTGCCGTGCGTCGGTGCGGCTGCGAAGCATGCTCAGCACCAAAGCGGCGTTCTCCTTGCTGAGCAACCAAGCTTGTACTCCCGGAGAATCCACGGTCACGTGCTGCATCAACATGTGGGCGCGACTTCGCCAGTTCGGATTGCCGACCGTCATCACTCGCAAGTTCATGACCTGCGGGTCTTTCTCGCCGGCAACAAATCGATCAACGATTCCGGCAACGACCTGGTGCATTTCGTGAGTGTGGTACACAGAAAGTTGATTGCGATCAGCGTTCATAAAGCCAAAAGGCTCCGTGAACCAAACGTCCGTGCCTGTTTCACGCAAGACCCAATCAATGATCGCTTGTTCAGGCCGATCGTACTGAGTCAGGTATCCGGTGTATGGCCGCAAGTCGTAAACGCGATGTTCTTGACCAGCACTTCGCGGCAATTCACCTCCGGCCGTTAATCGACCCGTTGGCCCCATCGCATTTCTTTGCACGGCCGGGTTGTTCATGCTCGGCGGTGTATCCGGAGCCCCAACAGGCACGGGCGTGGTACTGGGAATGGAGCTACCTCCGGCAACAGGACCGTTCGCACCTTCAACGGGCACATCGAACTGAGCATTTGCGATGGGTGTCAGCGGTGACACAAACGTGAAACACGAAGTGACCAACAAACAACCAATAGTACGGATGAAAAGACGCATCGATATCGTTTCCCTGATATCCGAGTTCAGACAGACCGGAACCCGGCTATAGCACAAGAAGCGAGGAAGTTGAAAGTGGGAAGTGCAAAGATTGAGCGTGAACTTCACGTTGCGCGTTCCACGTCTTCTCCCAACGTCAATCGGCATCGTCTCTCGCTACGATCGGCGGAGCGATCGGCGACTGTCGGGCTCATGCTCGGGCCACGCTACGATCGGCGGAGCGATCGGCGACTGTCGGGCTCATGCTCGGGCCACGCTACGATCGGCGGAGCGATCGGCGACGATCGTCATGCGGAGCATGACCTACCGGTTTCACCCTTCAAACTTCAAACTTCCATTCATTTCATCGGTGGCAGCGGCGACGGCGTCTTGCCAGCGATCGTCGCCGAACGAATCGCGATAAGGTTCACGGGCGTGCGCAAAAATGATGTGACGAGAACTGTTCACGACCGCTCCCAACCCTTGGTCATCGAATCCCGCTTTCACATCGTCAGCCGCACCACCTTGTGCACCGAATCCGGGAATCAGAATCCAAGCTGTCGGCATCAGGCGGCGAAGTTCTTCGAGTTGTTCGGGATACGTCGCGCCCACAACGGCTCCGATCGGGCCGTATCCGCATGTTCCTAATCGAGTTGCATTCAACTCGGTCACCAGTGCGGCGACTCGCTGATAAACCGTTTGACCATCGGTCGCGCGATCTTGCAGCAATCCACCACCCGGGTTGGAGGTCTTCACCAAGACGAACACACCTGCATCGCGCGTGTCACA
This sequence comes from Planctomycetota bacterium, assembly GCA_039179795.1. Taxonomy (GTDB): domain Bacteria; phylum Planctomycetota; class Planctomycetia; order Pirellulales; family Pirellulaceae; genus Rubripirellula. The sequence goes on from JBCDEM010000008.1 coordinate 226,795, forward strand.
GACGTCGGCGAATGGTTCCAAACTGTCACGACCCAAATACGGACTGACGGTCAGCGAGTCTGATCCCCATGGACTGTCCAATCCCAAATAGGCGTCTGCGTAAGCCGTCGCGGTGCTGCCGATGTCGTTTCGTTTTCCGTCGGTGATCACGAGCAGTCCGGCCTTCCGCGCGTGAGAGATGACCTCTCCAAGTGCGATCATGCCGGCAGGCCCGAGCTGTTCAAAGAAAGCGGCTTGCGGTTTCACGCACGGAACCTTGTCGGCCACCACGTCGATGATCTCGTTGCAAAACTGTGTGTAGGCAGCAGCCCATTGATCTGGCGAGTCGCCCGACACACTGTCACGGATCGGTGCTGGCAACTGCGTCTTGCGAGGATCCAAACCCACACAAGTCACGGACTGTTTTTCACGAACGGCAGCAGCGAGTCGATCGGCGAACGACATGGTCCAGACCTCGGCGGCATGAAGAGAGCAGTGCGGGAAGGCGGAACAGACGTTTTCCGCCGAGGCACCATTCCTACACCAACCCATCACTATCGCCCAGTCGCCTAGCGAATTGGAACCGACTGGGTTAGCATCTGGGCTGGCGACGAATCGGGCTCGACCCGATTCGTCCCTGGCGGGCTGTAGCGCAGTCTGGTTAGCGCGTTTGACTGGGGGTCAAAAGGTCGGAGGTTCGAATCCTCTCAGCCCGATTTTCTTCACCGAAGCTGGAACGGCTTCTTCTGGTACGTAAACGATCGGCGGCAGCAGCCGCCTGAGATTCCACGGCGTCCGAATTCGACCCCACTTCGGTGATTCGTGATTCCTTCTCTAGCCAACAATCGGTGAGCGCTCGCCTACGGGGCCGTTGTTAGAGTGGGTGTCGTCTGCAACATGGCCGAACAACGGCCAGCCATTTGACGGAAGAGGCAGGTGTCACGTTACTCCGTCCTCACACAATCGACATCGACGATAAAGCGAAATCGAAGAACGCACGACTGGAGAAACGAAATGTGAAGTTCAAGCGAATCCCGGCGCACAACTGCCGAGTCGATGGGCTCCTCAATGAAACACTCTGTGCCGCGAGCAAATAAACAAAGACGTTATGCGACGGGAAGATGTTGCCTGCACTCGACTTCGATGGGTTATTGGGCATCCTGATACTCATCGGTTTGGCAACTGGCTTGCTCACCGGTCTGACGGGCGCATCCGGAATGTCGATCCTCATCACGGCGTTACTGCTGACGGGAATCGAGATCCGACAAATCATTGGCCTGACGTTCGTGGTCACTCTCGTGAATTCTGCGATCGCCGTTGGCGCCTACTGGAAGCATCGGCACGTGGATGTGAGGTCCGGTATTCTTGTGGCGATGCCCGCTATCGGGGCGGTCCTCGTCGGTCATCTGTTCTCACGAACGGTGGAGCCAACGTCTCTGACAGGCCTGATGCTTGTTTGCTTGTTCTTGGTCGGCATCAAATTTCTCACCTCTCCAGAAGACGCACGGCAACACGCCGCGACACCCGACCGGCGACCGCATTCCGGCGCCCTCGTGTTGCTCGGTTGCGTCGCGGGATTCGTCATGGGGATCATGGGCGGAGGCGGTGCGGTGTTTATTAGCGTCGCGCTCATGATCGGTTTCAAAATGGAAACCAAGACAGCGATCGGGACGTCGATCTTGATTATGGGACTGGCGGCCATCCCCGGTGTAATTTCCCATTGGCAGAGTGAAACGATTGATGTGTCGTACGCAGTGACCATCTTGGCGTCATCGATCCCCGCTGCCTTTGCTGCAAGTTGGTACGCCCATCGGATCTCCAAGCGACGGATCAAACAGTTGCTCGGCGTTTACCTTGTCAGTATTTCCACGTTTTTACTTTTTCGGACATTTGCTTGAAGGCCGCGCTCTTGATTGAAATGGAAGCCCGCCACGTTCGAATTCCTTTTCGTTTTCGATACGGCCACGCGAGGAAACAACATGTCGGCTTAGAAGCTGTCGTTTGCATCGCGCGTGACGAAGAAGGGCGATGTGGGTATGGCGAAGCGGTTCCGCGAACGTACGTAACCGGCGAGACATGCGATACGGTCATGGGCATGATCCCTCGTCTGCTGGAGGCGACGTCGATCAAAGACGCGTGTCCGCGTGTCTTTCAGCTACGTCGTCGCGAATTGGCCGATGTTTGGAAGGGTGGATTTCCGTCCTGTGCGTGTTGCGCGATTGATATTGCTCTTCACGACTTGATCGCTCGACAGAATGGTCAGTCGTGCGCCGCCTGGATGGATGCGCAGTCGTTTGAGCCGCTTGTGTATTCGGCATCGATCGGGATCAGCAAGCCGGCCAAGTTGTTGGCTACCTTACTTGTCTATCGGGCCCTGGGATTGAAACACTGCAAAGTCAAGGTTGGTGACGCGGAGGATATCGACCGAATCCGATTCATCCGTCGCGTTCTGGGACGCGACGTTGAATTGTTCGCGGACGCAAACGCAAACTGGGAACGAGAGGAAGCCATTCGTCATATCGAGTCATTGCACGCACACGATGTTTGGGCGATTGAGGAACCGCTGCGAACCACCGAGTCCGAGCAGACACCACTGGGCGGACTGGATCGTTTCACTTCGTTGACCGATGAACACTATGAAGACTATCGCTGGTTACGAGAGCGATCTCCGTTGCCTTTGATTGCCGATGAAAGCTTGATCTGCGTGCAGTCCGCAAAGCGGATCATTGCTTATGAGGCATTTGACATTCTCAACATCCGGCTATCCAAGTGCGGTGGTCCGTGGATGAGTACGTCGATCGTCGAGCTCGCACGGGAAGCTAGGCTCCGCTTCGCATTTGGCGCGATGGTTGGAGAAACGCCTATTCTGGCGACGGCAGGCGCCCATTTCGCAGCGCTCCACCGAGATCATCTCTACGTACAAGGATTCTCGCACCGACTGCTCCATGGACAGCGCTTTGCTCATGGAGAACCGGCTATTTGCCGGGGCGGCCGGCTCGAATTCGACAACCATGGTCATGGACTGAGCCTGGACGTGGATGGGGAGAGATTGGACGCCTTAACGATTCGACGCGAAACCTTCTGGCTATGAAGAAATTCCACGTAATTGTGCTCGCGGGAGGCGAAAAAGGGCCACTCTTTGAGACGACGGGCTACATCGAGAAGGCGCTGATCCCGATCCATGAAAAGCCCATGCTTTCGCACGTGATTGAAGCATTTCACGCCAGTGAGCGAGTCGACAAGATCGTTGTTGTCGGCTCGGCAAATCTCGACAAGCTAGAGACGATGACTCACGTCCGAAAACGGATCTTTAACGGATTTAGTGTCGTCCAAAACCTCTTGCATGCGGTGACGTACGTCAAGCATCGGCTTTACGCTGGAATGCCTGACCACAACGGGTACGTGATTTCGTTTTGCGACGCAGTGTTTCTGACACCGGAGATCATCGACGACACGTTGAAAACGATCGAAGAAATCGATAGCGACATTGTCCTGCACTACGTCGAAAAATCCACCTTCGCCGAAGCGGGCCTGCCGACTAGTCGCACCTACATTCCGCTCGGCGGGCAATACTTCACCGGGAGCACGATCTACTACGTCAAGCGGTTTAGCAAGGTCCTTAAGGCGATGCCCAGACTGGCAGAATTGAGGAAGCACCGAAAAAACCCGCAGGCGCTGCTTCAGCACATCGGCTGCGAAGACGCGGATATTTCAATGATCGAACAAACGATGAGTCGCGAACTGGCTGCACGTGTTCACATTCGCATTTCGAAGCACGCGCGAATCGCGCTCGACGTGGACAAGCCATCCGACTTGGAGTTAGCAAACCAAGTCCTAACTCAAGAGTGATGCCGACTCGCCCTCATTTGTCATCGATGCAACCAAGAACTTTACAACCATCAACCGAAGCCAGGCAGCCGTCCTACAAAGTGCCGCTTGTTGTCGTCGTGGTCCAACTCTGCTGGATGGTTGGATTCCCATTGTTGAACCCGGGCAGCACCATTCAATACCCGTTTTTCGTGTACGGTGCTGTTCCAATCGCTGGAACGCTGACTCTGCTCGGTTGGTTTCTGTCTCGGACACCCCGGACTCGCTCCTATCAAGTGGCTGTGTTGTCGATCTTCGGGAGCTTGGTACTTAGCCAAGCAATCCTATTGGATCCCTCGGTGAACTTGGTACGCGTGTTCGTGTTCCAGCCCATCATCAGTAGCGTTCTTGTTGTCACGATGTTCGCGGTCCGGCATCAAACGTCGAAAGTGCGGCTAGGAACAGTGGTCGGTGTGCTGACCGTTGTCGTTGCCTTTTCATGCACCCTTCGGATGCAGGGAATGACTGGGGGGCTCATTCCACAGTTTGTCTGGCGTTGGCGTCCCACCACGGAACCGCCACCACGGCTTGATCGGCGAGGTCATGATAACGCTCGCGAAGTCAGCTTACCGGCAGGGCCCGATGATGATGACTGGCCAGCATTTCGCGGTCCCAATCGTGACAGTGTTGTTCGGCGGCCCCGACTGATTTTGGATTGGGGCGAGTTTCCACCAAAGGAGCTGTGGCGGACGCCCATCGGCTCAGGATGGTCTTCTTTTTGCGTCGTGGGCGATTGCGCGTTCACCCAGGAACAGCATGGCTCAGACGAGCTGATATCCTGCCGACGTGTCACGACGGGAGAGGTTTTGTGGAGCCACGCCGTCGCAGGTCGCTTCGAGGATTCATCGAGTGGTCCTGGACCGAGGAGCACGCCGGGATATGCCGACGGACGACTCTACGCGTTGACGGCAACGGGGATCCTGATCGGCCTGGATGCGTTTACGGGTTCATCGCTTTGGCAAACAGACCTCAAGCAACTGTTTGGCCTTGATGTCCCGCCGTGGGGGTTTGCCAGCTCACCGCTGGTTGTACAGGACGACGTCATCGTCTTTACCGGGGCTGGCGAAGGGAAGAGCGTGGCAGCGTTTGATCGGGTGTCAGGAGCACTACGTTGGAACAGTGGCAACGGAGGGCATAGCTACAGTTCGGCGCATTGGGTAAGTATGCAGGGGCAACCGCAAATTTTGGTCGCCAGCAATCAAGGCATCGATTCTTTGGACCCGGCAAGCGGGACAAGATTGTGGCAGCATGAATGGGACATCGGATTCTCGCCACGTATTGTGCAACCCTGCGTGCTGCCGGGTGATGCACTTCTCTTGGCCACTGCGTACGGCAAAGGAACGCGTCGGCTACAAGTGGAACAGAAAGATGGTCGATGGACGACTGAAGCCATCTGGACCAGCCGAAAGTTAAGGCCCTACTTCAACGATCTCGTTTACCACGATGGATTTGTGTACGGTTTCAACGGCAGTATCCTGACTTGCCTTGATGCCAGCAGCGGAGAACCAAGCTGGCGAAAACGGGGCTTTGGCAATGGGCAGGTCCTGCTTCTTCAACCCCAGTCAGTACTGCTTGTTTTGAGTGAGCAGGGGGCCGTAAGCCTTATCGAGGCGAGTGAGAACGATGGCAAAGTTCTCGCTCAGTTCCAGGCGTTGAATGGCAAGACATGGAACCATCCGGTCATCAGCGGTTCGCATCTGCTCGTTCGCAATGGATTCGAAGCTGCGTGCTATAAGTTGATGCTCGCCGAGCCCGAGGTGACGGCCCAGCCATAGACGAATGATCAAAACAGAGAAATCGCATCGTTCAAAAGATACGAGTCTGTTCGTTTTCGGCGCCGAGGCATGCGAGGTCCGAACGGACTGGAACTCCATCAATCTCGATTGAGTCATTCCGCGTCAACGGATCTTGGACTTAACACTCTGTAGGCGGCGGCTTGGGCCTGCCGTGCGTAGTCGATCGACTCGCCAAGAATGCGGACCGCTTCTTGGTCGGCATGAAAGCCTTTGGAATTTTCGCTGACGATGTAGTCCAGGCGCCACATGGCTTTGCGTTGCATTTCTCTAATCGGTTGAAGTTGCTCTTCCGATGCACCGGCTTCTTGCGCTTCGATGATGGCATCAAGCATGTCGGTCATCGCTGCTGCAGCCCGGTCCATTTGCGAACGCGTTCGACTCTGAATCAAGTCGACTCGGGCGACCAATTCGTCCGCCGGTACTTTGTGACAGGTTTGACATGCACGGCTAACGTTCAGCATGGGACTTTGCACCGAATGGTTGGTGAACTTCGTCGCTCCCTGTTTCTCATACGGCATGTGACAGTCGCTACAGCTGACCCCGGCACGAGCGTGGATTCCCTGACTCCACAGCTCAAACTCTGGATGCTGCGCTTTAAACACCTTCGTGCCGGTTTCCTTGTGAACGTAATCGTGGAATTCACTGCCATCAGGGAAGGTGGTTTCATCCCATTCACGTTCAAGATCCTCCATGGCCAAACCATTCCCCCAGGGGAACGTCAGCGTCATCTTGTTGGCGCAGTAGTACTCGACGTGGCATTGCCCGCATACGAAGGATCGCATTTCATGATGAGACGCATCGACGTTCGGATCATACGGGCGTTTGCGCCCCGACTTGCGCCACTTGGCGATACTTGGAAGATGAGGCAAAGGATCGTCACTTTCGGCAAGTTTTGCGATGCCTTCGATGAACCCCGGGCGCGTCACGCGAATCTTGAGTGTGGTCGGATCATGGCAGTCGACGCAGGAAACGGGATGCCCCTTGCCGACATGCGGATCGCCATCGCTTGAATGGGAGATGCCATCGGGAGTCTTCATCAGTTCCGCGTGGACTTCCTCATAGTTCAATTGACTGACCGCTCGAAACCCAGCGATGACGGCCTCCTGATCGAAAGACTCTCCTAGCCGTTCGACGGTTGGTTCGATCCCCTGCAATTCCAGTCCTTTCCGCCGATACATCGCGGTCACCGACGCGTGGCAGTGCAGGCAGGCGCCCGCTTGTTGAACCTCCGTGACTCGTTTGGTTACTTCCTGGTCATGCAGCATAAAGGCATGCCCTCGCGCCTCGCGATAGTCAATGCTAAAGGCATACCCCGCAAACAATCGCTTCAACCACGGGTCTTTCTCAAGCTTGCTCGGCGGCAGCGCGTTGCTTCCGCCGTACTCGGAACGTTCGGAATCCGTTGCTCGCTTGTACGTCTCGTACTGCCGCGGAAAGTTCAATCCCCAAGGCTCAGGATCGGTACTTACTTCTGTTACCTCCACAACCTTGACAAACGGCGCCCGTGCCTCCTGCTTGCGTTCAAAGATGTTGATCAGGAGCGCGATAACCCCATAGGTACACACCGCGACCACCAACATTCGAAACGTCCATCGCCATGGGCCTACGCGCCAAAACCAATGCGTTTGATGCGGTATTTCGTTCTTAACCATCTCGATTCAGTCCCAGTGCTCTATCGACGATTTGCTTTTGCTTTGAGTGATTTACTCTGTCGCTATTCGCGTCGCGAACCAGAGGAATACGGACGAAACGCGTGACCCACTTCACTGTGGCAATGAACGCACAACGTGTGGTTGCTCTTCGTGTCCCAATCGAGCGATTCCGATGTCAGCAACGAATGCACGAAGTCCTTGTGACAATCGATGCAGGCATTCTGTGTGATCGTCCGGTTGCGGGGCTTAATCTGGATCGGATCTTGGTAGTCCTGAAAGGTGAACGCGATGGAATGGAAGAGCCCGTTGTCCGCCTTCGATACCCACTTACCGACGAAATCGTGCGGGAGATGGCAATCGTTACACAACGCCACGTGGTGATGGCTGCTGTTTTGCCATGAGTCAAAAGACTCTTGCATCACGTGACAGTTAAGGCAAGTCTTCGGATCGTTGCTCAAGTAGCTCGTTCCGTTGCCGTAAACAAATGTGAACGCGCCCGCGCCAATCAGGACGCCAATCAAGATGGCGGTTGCGAGCGAAGTGAGCAGGATGACCCGGCGACGAACACCGGAGGCCGATCGCTCTGAGACGCGCGCGTTCGATCCTGCATCTCGGCTCGGTGAGTGATCAGGCATTCGCTGCGATCTCTCCAAGGGCATACCACACGACCGTCCTTTGCGCGATGGGCGTCTTAACGCGATCAATGGGCGCGCAAAGAAGCCGAGGCTTTCGGCAAAAGACTGCAGGGCCGAATGGAAAAGCGAGAAAAGTAGTCAGTTGGAATCGCTAAATGACGTTCCCATCTGGCGATACCAGTAGGGAAGTCATGAACATACCCGGACTGGACGCCCCGATCCACTCAGAACGGATTGCCGTTGCAGCAAAAGTGAAGTTTGCGGGAAACCACCAACTCTCGTCGCATTAAGGTCGTAGACGTCCTCGAGCAACTGCATGGAGCGTTCAGCCAGCTTTTGACTCACGGGTTTGACGACTTCAATAGCTCCGCTCGCAGCCAGCTGCTGGTAACAGCCCATTGCCGCTTCACCGTGCTCACCGAAACATTCAACACGGTCGCGACTTCTTCTAGCGTCATGCCGCCGAAGAACCGCATCTCTACAATCTTGGCCCGCGACTCGTTGATGTGACTGAGTCGGTCCAGCAACTCATCGAGCGCCAAAACGTCTTCATCTCGTTCGATGGAAACGACGAGCCGTTCATCGTCCAAAGCAACGCGTGTTCTTCCGCCACCCCGCTTTTCCGTCATCTTGCTGCGGGCATGGTCCACAAGAATCTGACGCATCGCCGTTGCGCCGACGGCAAAAAAGTGCGACCTGCCACGCCAATCCACATCCTCGTTCTTCACCAATTTGATGAAGACTTCATGAACGATCGCGGTTGGCTGAAGTGTCTGACCGGCTTCGTTGCCCAAGTACGATTTCGCCAACCTGCGAAAGTCGTCGTACGTGAGCTCCATCAACTGATCGATCGCCGATCGGTCGCCTTGGATGATGGTGGTGAGAATGGTTGCCGTTTTGGACGCCATGTATTCGTCGAGTATCAGAAACTTGAACTGCGTCTCGTGGAGTATAGCGGTGCTCCAAGAACGACGTACCCGACCGGCTGGGCTCTTTGAAGGCGCGACACAAAGGGCTGCCAACGCATGGCGGTCAACCTTGTTGAGCAATTCGCTCAATCTGCTCGGAACCACGCCACCACGCAAAAGCTTTCGTAAAAGACCGATGAAATCTCAAAATTCGCGAGCCACATCCCGCACAAATAACGTGGTTGAATGCCAATTCTCGATCTCGTCGGTTCCGCAAACGAAAAACTCAAATCAGATTTTTCAAAGAGTTAGCATTTTGTGAGAATCTGTGACGCTTATCCGGCTAGTGCGATGGACCGATGCGCGCTAGCCATCACTAGTATCAGATTGCTTCCAGCGTTTTCAACACTTCGATCGATAGAGCCCACTGTTCAGAAAGGACTCGAACAACTATCCACCGCACGATGCCGTGGGTCTCTCAAAAAACGATGGATCGAACGAATGTCGATAGTCGAAAAAGCGATCTCGATCGGGATGGCATGCCTGATAAGTAGTGTGTCCGGAAGTGTTGCCGTTGCCCAATTGCCTGACTCTCCGAGCGGCTTCACGTTCGCTGAGTTGGACCGAACTTCCTCCACCCCGATCGGTGCGTTGAGGAATGTCGCTAGCCAAAGCAGCTCGCAGTCCGTTGAATTGCCATCGCCTGTGATCGCGAATGAATCGTCCTTCGCGAATCCGGAAACGGCTGTCGAGTTGACCGGGTATCCGGCAACCGCGCCATGCAACTGCTGGCCTTACCGTATTCCAAGCTATGACAAGAACATCGGCGTCAAGTTACTCGACCCCGTCAATCCGCGGACGCATCCGTTTAGCCTCAATTACACAGGCAACATCGAGGCACGGTACTTTGGTTTTGCGGCATCCGAAGATGCTGCTTTGGACGCTGCCGGTAACCCCCAAGAAGTTCGCAACCTCAACCTGTTTCAAATCGCCCGTTGGTGGTCTCAGTTCTACGGCTTCGTGGGTGACCAGAACATCACCTACTCGTTCAACATTTTTGGTTCGTCGACACAAAGCCCTGCCGTCTCGCTGAACGGTGCCGTGGGTTACAAGTTTTCCGACGCACTCACTCTCAGTCTCGGAGTCGACAAAGTTCCTGGCGGTCGCGAGTGGATCGAATCCTATCGTTGGCACTTTGGCGTGGATCGAAGCATGGCGACGACCTTTTTCCGTCCCGCGATTTCGCCCGGCTTGTTTGCTGCGGGTAATCTCACCGACACACTTTCCTACAAAGCCGCCGTCGTCAACGATGGCAACGGAGCAGCATTCAACTCCAATCGCCCCGGCGAAAACCTGGCCTACGTAATCAGTCCCGTTTGGGAACCGCTGGGCAACTTCGGCTCAGGGTTTTCCGACCTGGAATACCACGAGAACCTGGTAACGCGCATCGGCGGTGTCTTCATTCAAGGGAACAACTCTCCGGTCGCCGATGCCGTCTCGGGTAACCCAGAGAACACCTTGATTCGGCTCTCGGATGGTACGACGCTTGCGACCACCGGTGCTTTGGGGCCTGGTGTCACGGTGCAATCAACCGATGCGTATTTGTTTGGTTTCGACTTCTCGGCCAAGATGCGAGGGGCATCGATCGGTTTTGAGTATTTCTGGAGAGTGCTGAACGACTTCAAGACAACCGGCGGCGCCGCCGACCGAGACGACATCCTTCAGCACGGTGGTTATCTGTACGCCGGATACTTCATTCGACCGAGGTTGCTAGAGCTCTACGGGCGAACGTCCGTCGTCGATGGTGAGTTTGGAACCGGCTACGAGTTCGGTGGCGGCGTCAACTACTTCATCAAAGGCAGCCGCAAGCAACGTGCGGTGTTTGAAGTGTTGCACTACGAGGACAACCCGGCGGACAACGGGATCACACCGTACCGTGCGTTCTTCAGCGGCACGGCGATTCAGTGTGAATATCAAATCGTTCTGTAGTCGCTCGGTCCTACCGGAACCCCGAACGTAGCTGTTCCCTTGGAACGCTTGGCATTCACCCGAGATCACAGCCGAACGTCGGCGAAAACGAAGGATCGAATGAACATGTACGCCATGAAACCTTCGACGATGCATTCGTTCGCTTGGTCACTCGGTTTGGCCGTGATCATGACGTTCGCCGGCGGCCAGGCTGCGCATGCTCAGTTTGCCTGCGATAGCGTGTCCCACGCTTGTGATGAGCTGCCGTGTGATGCCATGCATCAAGGACTCTGCGACCGAGAGAAACTCTTTGGCGACTGGCTTGGACTTCGCCCCCATTTGCATGACAGTGGGATTGATCTCGATGCCGAGTTAACTCAGTTCTATCAAGGTGTTGCAAGTGGTGGTGCCGAACAACGATTCCGGTACGGCAGCAAGTTCAATCTATATCTCAATGCAGACAGCGAAAGAATGGGTCTATGGAAGGGAGGGAAACTGATCTTTCACGCAGCCGAATGGCAGTTCGGCCAAAACAGCATCAACGATGCGGTAGGGCTCGCGCCGGTCAACGCCAACCTCTTGCTTCCGGCTCCCGAACCCTCCTTCGCGATCACCCACCTGCAATTCATCCAGTCTCTTGGTGGCGGTTGGGCGGCGACCTTCGGGCGATACAACCTGATCGACCTTTGGCAGCAGTTCTATCCGGACTATGGACGGGGACTCGATGGGTTCATGAATCTTGCGTCGCTGATCCCCGTCAACTCCATTGCCCCAACGGTGCCGCCGGTTTCGAACGTATTCGGGGTCCTGAAATCGGATGAGGGAGGTCCGCAGTTCGGTTTTCTGGTGGTCGAGAGCGGGAATAGTGGCACAACCGTGGGACTCGATTTTCCCAACGGGGTCACGCTCGTCGGTGTGCTTCGTCGCAACACAAAACTGGCGGGTTTGGCTGGATCCCACATGATCCTGGCGACCTACGCGACCGGAGAGTACACATCGTTTGACGTGAATGACTTTGTCATTATCCCTCCCGGTGTTCCGGAACCGGGAGAAAGAACGGGCAGTTGGTTCGCTGGGTACTACGGCGAACAAAGACTGTGGCAGGACCCATGTGACAAAAAACGTTACACAAAGCTGTACGGGTTTGTCGGATTTGCTGATCAGGAAACGAGCCCGTATGAGTGGAGCAGTGCCATCACCTGGGAATCCTTTGGTGCATTGCGATGTCGTCCACGCGATCGGGCGGGCATCGGCTACTTTTACAACCGGCTGAATGCTGACTTCCGAGAGTTGTTTAGCGCGACGACGCCCGTCGACGACGTGCATGGCGGTGAGGTCTATTACAACATGGAGGTCAATCCATGGCTGCACATCACGGCGGATCTCCAAGCGATCCGGCCGGAAATTGCCGCACAGGACACCGCCATCATCTGCGCCCTAAGAGCCAAAATCGATTTCTAGATCGAAGGCTCGCTGCGCCGTGACGCGTAACCTAGAGCATGACAACGTTCTGCGTTGGTTTTCTTGGTAACCCGACGCGTGAGCGAGGGATCAGATCGTTGGTAACCCGAAGCGTTAGTTTTGAAGTTGCGCTTTTGCGAGCGGCATTGGTTTTTTGGTAACCCGACGTGTGAGTTTTGATGTTGCGCTTTTTTGTGAGGCATTGGCTTTTTGGTAACCCGACGCGTTAGCGAGGCGATCTCAGTACCTCTTTTTCCTAGCTCTTGCGCTAGGTTCGCTGAAAAGCGCAAAGCGCAACTTCAAAGAGCGTTAGCGAGGTATCGGTCCCTCGCTAACGCGTCGGGTTACCATTTGCGGCGCAACGACTTACGCCGATCCTATCCGATCGCGCACACATAACTTCCTCAAACCTTCATCGACCGCTGTGAGAGGTTACCAGCTTCTAAATGCGACCTCAAAAAACACTCGATCAATAAAAACCTGACCCACCATTCGCTCCGATCACGTGGTTAGGAATGAAGTGCAAACTTGCGCACTGAAGTGCAAACACACGCACGGGGCGGAGGCTCTCCCTCTGTCAGAATTGACAATCTACATCACTTTTCTTTGGAGACCATTAGATGGCGTATCCCGAGCAAGACCTCAGTATCCTCATAGGGAAGCGGATCATCTACACGTACGAAAACGGATGGTTGTACGAACTTTACTTCCACAGCCCGACGTTGCTTCACTACCGAGTCCACAGCGGCCTGGTCGGTGGACGCTGGGTGACAAACCGCGAAGTATCCATGAAGGCGATCGGTGCCGGCATGGTTCGCGTGAACTGGGTCGAGCCTGTCGGAAACGTCGTGGCTCTGGTTGTGAATCCAGAAGATCGTTGGCTGCACGGGTTCTTCCTCATGCCGCAATGGGTGGTTGATAATCCGAAAGCGACCGTCCTCCACGAAGATGAGCACGTCGACGAAATGCTCGCCTTGCGTGAAAAAGGACCAACATGGCCCATGCACTTCGCTGAAGACTCCTTCGCCACGATCAACGTGTTGGAAGATGTCGGAGGCGGACGCGATGACGTCATTAACTGCTCACCCGACGAACTGCCGGATTCTTGGTACACCGAGCGTGGCGTGAGCAAAGACATCGCTCAGTAATCGTCACGAACGAACGGTACGCGAACGTTCGAATCGATTGTCAAACGCCCCTCAGCCCCGGGGGCGTTTTTCGTAGGGAACTCGCCAGCCTGAAGTCTATTCGCGGCGAGCGTCGCGAACTTGTTCCATCCGCTAGAGTGCGAAAGCGTTTTCTCTTTAGAGTATTTTGCGGGTCTTACGAAAGAGGACTCATTACAATTCCCTGAGCGGCACTCGGCCGTGATCATCCGTGAGAGTTCTGGCAACCCATCGACTCCAAGACGCATGAACGCAAAACTCGCTGAACGTGCGATGCAGATCTTCGAGCAGGTTTACGAACTGCAAGTGGAAGCGCGGAGCGCCGCGGTCGATCAAGTGTGTGAGGGCGACGATGCACTTCGACAGCAGGTCAATGAGCTATTGGACAACATCCGTGGTGTCGAGATTGTTGAGCTGCAGCGAGACGATACGGAGGAAGAAGATTCGTTCTTTGCGGAAAACGCGGGGAGTCGATATGAGTTAGGCGAGGAGATCGGTCGCGGCGGGATGGGAACCGTCTATCGTGCGATGGACAACCGCTTGGATCGAGTCGTCGCAATAAAAGTCATGCACGGCACCGACGACGCGGAAGCTCGGCAACGCTTCTCACGTGAAGCAAAGATCGCTGCTGGACTCCAACATCCAGGTATCGCCCCCATCTATGATTCGGGACTTCTTCCTGATGATCGCCCTTTCTTGGCGATGAAGCTCATTGAAGGTCACACGCTAAGTTCTCTCCTGTTGCGTCGCACCGGCGTGGTGGATGGACAACCTCGTCTGTTGGCCGCGTTCGAAGATCTTTGCCAGGTCATCGCGTACGCCCACACTCACAACATCATCCACCGGGACCTCAAGCCAGATAACGTCATGGCGGGCCCGTTTGGTGAGGTCCAAGTGATGGACTGGGGACTGGCGAAATGGCTCGATGACCAAGGGCAGGAGAACAGTGCGAATGCGAACTCACCGATCGCGCGCGTTTCACCTGCGAGTTGGCCAACCGGTTCGCGGACGCGGTTCGGAAGCGTGATGGGAACGCCAGCCTACATGCCGCCAGAGCAGATCGCCGGAACACGCGGTAAGCAAACCGACGTGTTTTCACTCGGCGCCATGCTTTGTGAGATCCTCACCGGAAGCCCACCGTACATCGGCGATAGCGAAGCAGAAGTCCTAAGCAAATCTGCCTCCGCTGATCTCCATGATGCGAATTTGCGGCTGGATGACTGTGATGCCGATGAAGAGCTGATCCAGCTTGCAAGAGACTGCATGCACGCCGACCCCAACCAGCGTCCGGCAGATGGATCTGCAGTCGCCGAGCGGATCTCTGCCTATTCGCAGGCGGTGCAGTCAAGACTACGCAACATCGAAATCGAGAAAGCTCGAGCCGAAGCCATGGCGACGGAGGCTGGGAAACGACGCCGTGTGAAGGCGATGCTCTCGGCGACCGCAGTGGTGTTGTTACTTGTGGTGCTCGGAGCCTTGGCTTGGATCTCGAACCAGCAGGCACTCCGAGAACGCGATGATGCCATCCGACAGGCAGCTTCCCTCGAGAGGGTCAATCAATCGAGAATCGAAGCGATACGTTTTTTGCAGTCTGCCGAAGACGCGGCACTCGACGATCTCATCGCATGGGAATCGGCCGCCGCGGCGATCCGTCAGACGCAGTCGTTGCTTGACCGAAACGTCCCAAGAAGGGTCGCGAACGACGTCAACGCATTGACAGGCCAGATCACCAATCGCTTGGCTGACCGGAAGCTCTTGTCGAGAATCGAGCGGGCCAGGGAAGTGGCATTGGAACAGATCAGCGTGCCCAACCAGCCTGAGCCATCTCGTCGGGAGCGACGGTACGAGCAGCTAGCGAGAGTCTTTGAAGCAACCGCCTTGGATCCTCGCTCTTCAAGTCATTCAGCCGCCCAGCAATTTGTTCGTTCGAAAGAGCCATCGATCCGAGAAGCCTTGATCGGCGCCATCGATGAATGGTTCGTGGTTTGCGATTCGAAGATGGAACGCAACTGGTTGGCGGAAGCCGTTCACACAATCGATGAGAATGCTTGGCGGAAGAACTGGCGACAAGCCGTATTACAAGACGACCTTCCACGACTTCGGGAGTTGCTGGAAACGCCCGCCACGCTCGCGCAGTCTCCGCGCTCCGTGCTAAATCTCAGCGATTCAATTAAGACGCGCGCGCCCCATCTCAGCACCATGGGAACGCTTCAAAATGTCTATCGACGAAACGTTGAAGACTTCTGGTTGAACTGTGCGTTGGGAGATCATGCGAAAGAGCGAGGACAAACGCATCTTGCCGTTCAATACTACCAGTACGCCCTGGGAGTCAGGCCGCTCAGTAGTCTGCATCGCCAGATTGGACGTGTCTTCTTGAAGACCGGGTGGCTGGATGATGCTCGCTATCACCTAGAACGGGCACTGGATCTTAATGATCAATCGCGCGACAGCTGGGAATGGTTGGCGGTCACCTCTCTCAAGTTAGGGATGCTGAATGAAGCCGACGCGGCATATCAAAAAACCAAGTCGCTCTCATCGGAAGAATTCGAGATGGCCGTTGACTACGTTGCGTTCCTGCAACAGTCCGACCAACGAGGCAAGGCGATCGAGTATCTAAGTAACAGGAAGGATGAATCCGAAAGGCTGCATCGAGAGCTGATCAACCTCGTTTATCTTGATAGGCATTACCTGCAATCGATCGAAGAGTTCGAACGATACGTTGCGCGATACTTCGGCGATCCGATGCTTTATGTCACGATGTCCGATGCTGCCATCCTGGCGTCGCAGGGATTTGGAAAAGAAACAGAAGATCTGACGGAAGATCAGTGCAAAGAACTTCGCCTAAAAGCACACGACTGGTTGGAGTTTGCGTTGGCCAACTGGTCAGCACGCTTGACGAACCTGCCCGTCCTGCGCGAGATACGTATTAAGCGAGATGCTGGAAACTACAACAGCGTGCTTGACGAAGACGCGATCGCAGAACTCTCTCCGGATGAACAGTCGAAGTGGCGGCGTCTGTGGGCGGTGGTGAGTGAAGAAGAAAAGCAACTGCGATCATTCGATTGGTCGCAGTACAACAGAAACTCGTGGACAACCATCGAACCAGAAAGTATTTCGTCGAAAGCGGGCGTTGACTTCCAACGGCTGGAAGACGGATCATTTTTCGTTCAGGGCCCGTCGGAAGAACGTGACGTCTACACACTCGAACAAGAAATCGATCTGTCTGGAATTCACGCCATACGCTTGGACGTGATCTCCGACGAACGCTTACCGGAGAATGGCCCTGGGCGACATCCCACTGGCAATTTTCATTTGGCCGAGATTGAGCTTTGGGTTAGGGACGAATCGTCTCAGAGTGGTAGCGTTCAGCGACTCTTCGATCGGGCCATCGCCAGCTATTCCTGGCAGGACCGTCCCGTTGACAATGCGATCGACGGGAACCCCAGAACGCAGTGGCATGTTTGGGGGAAACTTGGCCATTCACAGAGCGCGAAGTTCTATTTGCCGACACCGCTCACTGAGTCGAATGGGAACCAGATGACGATTCGTTTGGTTCACGGCGGTAACAACGTAACGGCTCCTCTGGGTCGTTTCCGGCTCTCATTCCAACGTGTTGGACGCGCGAGGGCGACCGAGTAGGGCGTAATGCTCGCCTGAAAACGAGTGGTCACCTACCTCAAGCGCAGCTATTTCCGTAGGTGAAAGAGGCAACGAATCCCTCTACGTTCGACTCGTAGCCCCCATCTCGGATCCCTGCTTTCCAGCTTCCCCGAATCTCGGCGGTTTCCGGCTCGTCACACCCCCTCCTTTGGTGATTACTGGCTCAGTATCCCGAGTTACAAATTGACACACGGAAAGGCGCTGACATTACCAATCCTGTTTGTCATCATTCGAATGCTCCCCCGGCGTCGCGTCGACGCTATCGATATGCCCTGACGAGTTGGACGGTCCTTCCTGAAAACTCATCGAAGTGCCCTGAACGCTGCGATCACGATCGTGTGAAAGGACCCTATGAATCGTTGTCTCTTACTCTGCATCTGTCTCTTTTCAGCCTCCGTTGCGTCGCAGGCTGAAGAGTTCACTTACGCGTCGATCGGATCGGTCGTCGAGGACTTCACCCTGGACAACTCGTATGGCAAGTCGGTCTCGCTAAGTGATTTCAAAGACGAAGAAGTCATTGTGATCGCCTTCCTGGGGACCGAATGCCCGCTCGCAAAACTGTACGGTCCACGACTGAGTCAGCTACAGACTCGATTTGGCGAGGACGCGGTGATCCTGGGCGTGAATTCAAACACGCAAGACAGCATGACGGAGCTGTCCGCATTCGTTCAGCGATACGACATCAACTTTCCGATGCTCAAAGACGTTGGGAACCGCGTCGCCGATGCGCTCGGTGCCGAACGCACGCCGGAAGTCTTCGTCCTGGATCAACAACGGATCGTTCGTTACCACGGGCGCATTGATGATCAATACGGGGTCGGTTATTCGCGCGAGCGTGACCTGAAGTCGGACCTAGCCGTCGCTGTCGAGGAACTGCTGGCAGGAAAGCCTGTCAGTAATCCTGAAACGGAAGCTGTCGGTTGCTACATCGGTCGTGTTAGCAAGACGGCGGAAAAAGGAAACATCACCTACACCAAGCACATTGCCCCCATCTTGAACGCTCGATGTGTGTCTTGTCATCGCGATCAAGAACTCGCGCCTTTCACATTAACCAGTTACGATGATGTGCTCGGCTGGGAAGACACCATCTTGGAAGTGATCGACGACAATCGAATGCCGCCCTGGTTTGCGAATCCAGCTCACGGCGAGTTTTCCAACGACGCGCGACTGTCTGAAGAAGAAAAAGTTCTTATCGCAACTTGGGTCGAGAACGGGATGCCCGAAGGTGACCCAAAAGATTTACCAGAACCACCTAAGTTTGCCACCGGCTGGAAAATCCCGAAGCCAGATCAAGTCATCGTCATGAACCAAGAAGTCAAGGATGGTGAAAAGGTCGGCAAGCCGTTTACCGTGCCCGCCGAAGGCGTCGTCGACTATAAGCGTTTTGTCGTTGATCCCGAATGGGATGAAGACAAGTACATCTACGCCGCCGAAGCACGTCCCCAGAACCGAAGTGTTGTTCATCACATCCTGGTCTATGTGATCCCACCGGGAGCTCGGGACATCGACTTAAGACAAGTGCTCGTCGGCTATGCACCCGGTGGATTGCCGATTCACTTGAAAGATGGGACTGCGTTGAAAGTCGCTGCCGGTAGCAAGTTGCTGTTTGAGATGCACTACACGCCCAACGGTTACGAGCAAACCGACCTCAGCTACACGGGCGTTTGCTTTATGGATGAGTCAAAAGTCGAGCGGTTAATCAAAGGGCAAATCGCCATTAACCCTCGCTTTAAAATTCAACCGGGTGAATCGGACCACGAGGTCTTCGCCATGTATCAGTCCCGACGGGATCAATTGCTGCTCAGCATGACTCCCCACATGCACTTACGTGGAAAGGCGTTTCGTTACACGGCACGATTCCCAGACGGATCGACTGACGTGTTGCTGGATATCCCGAATTACGACTTCAACTGGCAGTTGAAATACATTCTCAAAGAGCCGCGATTATTACCGCGTGGCACGGTCATCGAATGCCGAGCGGTTTATGACAACTCTGAACAAAACCTCAGTAACCCTGACCCGACGCGTGTGGTCAGATGGGGTGATCAGAGTTTTGACGAGATGATGATCGGTTTCATGGATACCGTTCCAGCCACCTAGCACACATCCCGCAATCCGCACAGTTTCGTGATTCTCGTCAACTCAGCAGAGTTTGTGGTGGGAAATGCGAAGCCGCTTCACGGACGATGATTAAACTGTGGGATGCCCGCCTCGCAAATTGAATTGTCATGTGGATTAAAGCACTATTGATTGCTGGATTGCTGACCGCCGCCGTCGCGGGTGCGATCCCACTGCTGTCGGACAACATCGGAACCGATGCCACCGAATCGTTAATGACGCACACGGTGCGTCGTGGTGAACTCAAAGTAACCGTCACCGAAAACGGGATGCTTGAAAGTTCCAGAAACGAGGAAATCAAGTGCATGGTCAAAGGCGGTACGACCGTCTTGTGGGTGATCGAAACGGGCACGTTCGTAGAACCGGGGGATGAACTGGTTCGCTTGGATGACGCCGTCATCACCGAGAACATCACGCAGCAACAGATCACGTACGAACGCGCGGTCGCTCAGCAGATCGTTGCCAGGGGAGACGTCGATGTCGCGGAGACCAACATCGAGGAATACCTCAACGGCACATATCTCGAAGAACGCAACACGATCGAAAAGGACATTTTTGACGCCGAAGAATTGGTCAACAAAAAGCAACTCGCTTTCGAATCCGCTGAGCGAATGGCGTCGAAGGGCGTGTTTAGCAGTCTGCAGTTGGCAGGTGAGGAATTCGCGCGTGATAGTGCGCGCAAGGATCTCGAACTGAAAAAGAAACAGTTGGAGACGTTAGAAAAGTACAAAAAGAAAAAGATGCTCCAGCAGCTCAATAGTGCTCTGGACGCTGCCCAAGCCAACTTGGCCGCCCAGGACGCTGCGTTAAAACTGGAAGCGGATCGCCTTAAGCGGGACAAAGAACAGTTGGAGAACTGCGTCATCCGCGCCAAAACGGCTGGTATGGTGATCTTTCCTTCCGCCGCCGAATGGAAAGAGACACCCGACATCGAAGAGGGTGCCGTCGTACGGGAGCAACAGACGCTGTTGATGATTCCCGACCTCAGCAAGATGCAGGTCAAAGTCGGTGTGCATGAATCAAAAGTCGGGCGGTTGCGCACCGGTATGGATGCCAGCGTCGAATTGCAAGATGTCGAGCTGGAAGGTGCCGTCGAAGAGATTGCCGAAGTCACTCGACCTGCCGGGTGGTGGACTGGCAACATGGTCAAATACGACACGATCATCCGCTTGAAACCTCAACCTGGCCTCAAGCCGGGAATGAGTGCGATCGTGGACATCACGCTGGCTCAGTACGAAAGCGTTCTCAAGGTACCTGTCGCAGCCATCGTTGGAACGGACGAAGGTTTCTTTTGCTGGACCCTGTCAAAAGAAAAAGAAATCGTGATGCGAAAGATCGAACTCGGTGACACGAACGACGAATTCACCATCGTCACAGCAGGTTTAAAAGAAGGTGAAGAACTCGTTCTTAATCCGACCGCATTTCTTGACGAAGCTCAACGAGCCGCGATGCGGCCGGGGACTCCAAGCCGAAGCGAAGGTGATGGCACTCAGGAGGAAGACGCGGCGCGATCGCAACAACCCGGAAGCGGGTCACAGGCTTCTGATGGATCAAAGAAATCAGGTGGTTCGAGTAAATCCGTTGGCGCACAGGTCATTGCCGGAGGAGACAAGAATGGCGACGGTGTCCTGACGATCGACGAATTTTCCGAGAAGGATAAAGCGAACTTCCCGAAAGTCGATCAGGATGGCGACGGCAAAGTGACGGCCAAGGAAATTGATGCCGCCATGAAAGCTTTGCAGGAAGCTGCTGGAGAATGAGAGGCGCTTTCATCCAAACGGTCCGGCTAGGTGTCAAAAGCCTTTTACTGCAAAAGATGCGTTCCGCATTGGCTGCACTGGGCATCTTCATCGGCACCACCACCGTCATCTGGCTCGTCGCGATGGGCGAGGGCGTTAGCTACAACGCCCAACAGCAGATCATGGAACTGGGCGCCACGAACATCATCGTCCGCAGCGTCCAACCACAATCGTCGGATGAAAAACTCGAGCGAGTCAAAACGTACGGAATCAAACGGTCCGATTACAAACGGATTCTCTCAAATGTTCCTACGATCACACGTGCCGTTCCCATCCGTGAACTCAAGCGTGAATTCCTGGTCAATGGACGGACCGCGGACGTCAAACTGGTTGGCAGCACCACCGATTATCTCGATCTCAATCGTTTAGAAATCGCTCGTGGCCGTTGGATCAGCGAACAAGATGGTCGCGAGAATGTCATCGTCTTGGCCGACAAGACAGCCCAGCGTTTGTTTCCGCTCCAAAACCCAATCGGTAAGAAAGTGCTCGTCGAGAGTGACGTTTACACCGTCATTGGCCAAACGCGACCCCGCGAAGCAGCGGCAGCGATTGGTGGAAGTCTGGAAGCTCGGGATTTTAACTTTGACGCCTATATCCCGCTGAAGACGTTCCAGCATCGCGTCGGCGACCAGATCATGATACGTGCTGGTCGCGGCTTCAATTTCACGGGTGAAATCGTTGAGTTGACCCAGATCACTTTGTCGGTGGAAGACCTCGATCAAGTCGACCAGACGGCAGACATCATTCGATCGTTGATGGAACGTTACCACGACAAAGATGACTACGCCGTCGTTGTCCCTAAAGAGCTGCTTCGGCAAGCGGAACGGACGCGCGCGATGTTCAACGTGTTGTTGGTCGTGATCGCTGGAATCTCGCTTCTGGTCGGTGGCATCGGGATCATGAACATCATGTTGGCAACGGTGACCGAGCGAACTCGCGAAATTGGGATCCGCCGTGCTCTTGGCGCCAAACGCACCGACATCATTCAGCAGTTCCTCACTGAAACGCTCGTACTGACCGGTGGCGGTGGGCTGTTGGGGGTTGGGTTCGGATTGCTCTGCGGTCCCATTTTCAGGACTGTTCGAAAGCTGATCAACTTAATCGACCCGGAGTTACTGCCTCCGATCGCCAACACGCTCGAACCGAGGATCGCGGTTTGGTCGGTGGGACTGTCGCTGTTTATTTCGCTTGGCGTCGGTCTTCTGTTTGGCGTTTACCCCGCTCGGCGCGCTGCCCTGATGAATCCGATCGACGCTCTACGTCACGAGTGATTGTCTTTGTGCGATAAGATCGCCTCGATGTTAAGCCTGGTGGTCTCACGCCGCATGCAGGAATGTGCTGACGCGTCGGGATACTTATTTCGGGTCGGTGATACCTCGGACACGCGCCGCCTTGCGTTTTGATGACGCGTATCAACACGCAACGGAAAAAGTAGGGCGGTCCACAATGCGTTGGGCGACACCGGGCTAGAATGACGAGATGGTGGGGCCTAAATTCCATCGCATGGCCGGCATACCCTTCAGGATTACGTTGAACAGTGAGTGCTATTGCTTAGCACGGTGACGTACGCACTCCAATTGACTCTCTCTCGCATACGCTTTTTGACACATGCCACTTTCGCTGGTCGATCATCTTTTCGTTCTCTATCTAGCGATCGCCGCTCCTCTGCATAGCGTCGTTGATTTTCGTAAACTCACGGAACGTGTGGCAGCGAACGATCCGTCAGCTCGGCGTGCATTTTACCGTTCCTGGATTGCGTGGTCCTGGATTCCCGTTTTCGGTTTGCTCGCTTTTTGTTGGTACATGAACCGACCAATGTCAGAACTCGGCATGGGTTTTTCGGTTGGAACGGGGTTCTGGATCAGCCTTGCCTTAATGCTGTTGCTTTGCGGCTTAATGGCCGGCGAGGTTACGATGCTTCGCCAGAATCCAGAAAAGATGCAAGCGATGAGATCCGGGCTGGAACCGATTCTGCCGATGTTCCCGCGGGATCGCCAAGAGTCTCTCGAGTTTTCGCTGATGGGAATCTCTGCGGGGATCTGCGAAGAGATCATCTATCGCGGCTATTTGATGTTTTATGTATCCAACATCATGAGTTTTGCGGAGCCCTTCCTTTCCATTCTGCTTTCGTCAGTCGTGTTCGGACTGGGCCACGCGTACCAAGGTTTGCGAGGCATTCTCAAAACGGGAGTGATCGGAGCAATCTTTGCGGGACTCTACTGGCTCAGTGGCTCGATCTGGGTGCCGATATTGCTACACATTGCGATTGATATCACGTCCGGTGCGATGAGCAAGAGCTTGCTTGCCGCGAACGAAGACGCTATCGATGCATCGACATCAGAAGAGTCGATCACCAACTGATCAACATCTCGCTTGGTTTCTTCCCGCTGAGTCCGCCCGTCGATTCTTCCCCGCCATCTCCCATTTTTTCTTCTGAATTATTCTTTCTCGTTTCGCCTATTTTTCGGTTGGGGGCACCAGAATCATCTCCTCATCGCTCATCCGTATCTGTGGCGAAGCGCTCGGAACGATGTTGATGTCACCGGCACCACTGACATGTTTATCAACTTGAAATGGGTTGCCGTAACAAGTGACATCACCTGCGCCTGAGACACGAGCGTTGAGCGTTTCGAGGGCGTAGACCGTTGCGTCACCGGCACCTGAAATTCGAACATCGGCGGTATGCGTAACCAGGTTTTTCAAATTCGCATCGCCCGCACCGCTGATCCGCGTCCGTAGATTCTGTACATGACCATCGGCGGTGATGGTTCCTGCTCCACTGACGGTCATCTCGATCGATTCACCGGAGACATTGCGGACGTGCATTTCTCCGGCACCGCTTACGCGCGTCGCTGTCAAATGTGGCACAGTGACAACATAGTTCAGCCCCGCCTTTGGACGAATCGAACGCTTTTGACGGAGTTTCAAAACACCGTTGGTCACTCGCGTTTCCACTTCTTGCAGCAAGTTGTCATCGGTCACAACCTCAACGGCCGGTTGATCACCAACCACAACACTTGCGTTTCCGAATCCAGAAAGATCCACCTCGTGAAACATCTCGACCTGTCGAAACTCCGATTGGACGTTTCCCGATCCTTTAATCCCAGGATGCAATACACCACATCCACTACAGAAGAGCGTTAGACCAACGAAGACGATGAAATTTCTCACGATGTAGCCTCTTTGGTGTTTCACGGCGGATCAACTGCTACGCCGACTCTTGTGTATCGGCCATTGCGCCAACACTCTCGCAACCAAATGTCCCCAACGTCGAGAGCGATCCGTCATCGAGGGCGATCCGTCGTCGTGCGATTAGCAAGTCATACCGTTCGACCGTGAGGGTGAATTCTTGGCAGGACTTTCCGCAACATTGGGCGAAAACGGCGGACAATGGCAAACTTGCGCCTTCGCCACGTTCAAAGACGATAGCATGATGGCCCGTCGCGACGCTGTCGGCTGTTGTTGAATCGCAGCGTACTGACGGTAGGAGAAAAAGATGAGCTCGCATGCAATCAACCGCGTCGTCGTATCACTCGTCCTGACATTCGTCGGATATAGCCAAGCCTCGACGGCCGTCGCCGCCGATTCATCGATAACGCTCGATTTAGCGGGCTATGATGCATCATGCGGAATCGACGTTGCACAGTCAGGATCGACCATCGAAATCACTTGGCCGATGGGTGAGCAACAAGGTCGATTCACGCTTGATCTTTCCGAAGATCAACCGCTGATACAGTCGATCGCCACGGCATCCATCGATGGTTCGTTCCAAAGCATTGCCGAACGATTGGATCCTGTGATCTTTGTGCGCGTCGGAGACCGTGATTTAGAAAAGCGAGCCGGATGGACAGTCTTCTTTGATCGAATGCAATCCAAGCCAAGCGAATCACATTTCGCGACGATTTCACCCACGCGAGCAACGGCCTCCAGTCAGTCTCAGCGAGTCACGCTGAGTCTTGACGGAGTGAGTGCAGGACCGTTCAAGGGGGAACTGCGTTGGACTTTCTACCGCGGTAATCCTTTTGTGTTGCAGGAAGCAGTTGTTAGCACGGAGCGACCGCGAACAGCGTTTTTGTATGACATGGGGATGGTCTTTCGCGACACAATCCCCGAACGAATGACATGGACGCAAGCGGCGGGAGACATCACTTCCGCGACTTCAGAGCAGTTTGCGACCTCACGAAACGTGGCCGTCCAAGGTCGATCTGTCGCGGCGGAATCCGACATCGGTTCCATCGCTTTGTTCCCGCCGCCGCATCGGTATTTCTATCCGCTCGATTACTCGACCAATCTAAAGAACATCTGGATCGGACCGAACTATCGAGATTCCGAATTGCCTTTCGGCTTTGGGGTACGTCATGAATCTCGTGGAGACAATCGTTATGTACCGTGGTTCAACGCTCCACCAGGGACACAGCAAGAACTTGGGCTCTTTCTTCTTCTCTCAAGTGATTCGGCTAACGAAGCGCTTGCTCAAGTTGCCAAGCTGACCCGACAAGATCGATTTGAACCTCTTCCAGGTCATGCCGTTTTTAGCAGCCACTACCATGTTGAACACACACGAGAGTTGCTCCGGGCTCAAGACAAACCTTCGAGCGATAGCAGGATTGGGCTGCTTCCATCCGGTGATGAGTATGCGATACCGCCGCCGTTAGAGGACCCAGGTTTCGCTCGTGTCTTTCGCGACCTTGGAATCGACATCGTCCATTTGGCAGAGTTCCACTACGGCAACACGCCACGAAAAAAGCAAAAGGAGCGGTTGCATCACTTGGAATTGCTGCATGCTGAATGTCGTCGACTTAGCGATGACCGCTTGCTTTTGTTACCGGGCGAGGAACCGAACGTTCACTTGGGAGGGCATTGGATCAGTTTCTTTCCCAAACCGGTTTACTGGGTTCTCAATCGGCCAGAGAGTAAACCGTTCGTTTTTGAACATCCAAAGCTGGGGCCGGTCTATCACGTTGGTAGTGAAGCCGACGTCTTACGATTGTTACGTGCTGAGCGTGGACTTGCTTGGACAGCCCACCCGCGCATCAAGGGCTCCACCGGTTATCCCGATCGTTATCGAGACCGACTCTTCTATCAGTCTGACCGATTCCTCGGCGGTGCATGGAAGTCCATGCCAGCTGATTTGTCAGAACCGCTTCTGGGTTCGCGTGTCCTAAACCTTCTCGATGACATGTCCAACTGGGGCGATCGCAAGTACACGCCGGGTGAAGTTGACGTATTTCAGATCGAACCTGACCACGAACTGTACGGTCACATGAACGTCAACTACCTACGTCTCGACCGAGTCCCTCGGTTTGAAGAGGGTTGGCAGTCATTGCTGGACGCTTTGAGTCGCGGACAGTTCTTCGTCACGACCGGAGAAGTCTTGATCCCAAGATTCGCCGTTGATGAAGTGGAATCCGGAGCGACGGTTGTCTTGTCAGAATCAAATTCAGCAACGGTGAGCGTCGACCTGCAATGGACTTTCCCGCTCGCGTACGCGGAGATGGTGATGGGAGACGGACAAGACATCAAGCGACATCGGATCGATTTGACGGAAACAAATGCCTATGGTCAACAATCGCTGGAGGTCGATCTGGATGTGTCCGGTCAGAATTGGTTGCGATTCGAAGTCTGGGATATCGCCACGAACGGTGCCTTTACCCAACCCGTTTGGCTGCAACACAAAGATTGGGGCCAATAGACGATCATCCAATTCATGCGCAATCGTGTATGTTTCTAGCAGTGCATGCAGACTGTAGGAACTGCCAATGACATAATTCCCTTGCCCAAGCAACGACGACCCGAAACACTCGTTTCATGCCACGCAAATGATGATCCACTTTCATCACCGAAGCATGTTTTCGTAAGTACTCCACGGAGGGATTCTAGTACCGCGTAAGTGCCGATCGATCACCCCCGCTGATTAGAAGCCGAAGGTGAGATTGCCCGATGTGTACGCAGATTTACGAAACACTCTGAGGTATCGCGACGACTATTCGACGCCATCTCGATCAGCGACCCGTCGGCCATAAACCTTCGCGAATGGCACGGCCGAAATCCCGTGAGCAATAATGCTCAATGCCACCGTCCAAGCTACAACAGCAACCAAGGTGTCGTTGCCTGGTAGCCTCGCGTTCATCACCATCACGATAAACACGATGCTGGCCAAGCCGCGCGGACCAAACCACCCTAAGAAGACTTGCGTGTCAAACCTCATTGGAATCCCGATCAGGCACAGCATGACGGGAGCCATTCGTACGACCGTGAGACTGAGTATGGCATAGACAACAACTTGCCATGACAGTTGATCGATGCTCGGACCAGCCGCGAAAGCGCCGAATGTGAACCAGGTGAGCAGCGAAAGCACGTTGCCTGTTCCTTCGGCGCCGTTGAGCACTTCTTCTTTTTGACTTTTCGTCAAGCCGCCGAACAACATTCCGCCTACGAAACACGCGATGAAACCACTACCACCAATCCACTGCGCGATTGCGAAACATGCGAACGCCAGAGCAACGACGGGTACCTGAGTCCACGCTCCCGAAATCCAGCCAAGTCCCGAGCAAGACCGGATGGCGACGCTGCCGAAAAACGCCGTGAGCAGTCCAACACCAGCACCATACCCAATCGCTTGGAGCGGCAAGCGAGCGATTAAACTTGCTGTTTCTTCACCAGATACTTGGCCGGATGCGAGCGCGAGAAATACCAACAACACGGGCACGCAGATACCGTCATTCAATCCGCTCTCAACATTCAAGCTCTGCCGAATCCTCGAAGGTACAGACTCATTCGTGACAACCGCTTGGCCCAAAGCCGCGTCCGTCGGCGCTAACATCGTCGCCAACAATGCGACCTCGAAAATCGCAAGCTGATCGAACATCACGTACCCGAGCATGAAACCCGCCGCGATCGTCAGTGGGAGACCGATAAGAAGCAAACGGATGGGTATCCATTTCGCTTTATTCAATACGGCCAAGTCTGCGGTTGCCGAATCCGCAAACAGTACGAGTGATAGTGTCAACTCGGCCAGAGTGCTCAAGCCATCCGCATCGACATTCATATCGATGAGCTTTAAACCGTGGGCACCGCAGATCATTCCTGCAAACAGGTAGATAACTGCGCCACTGATGGGTGTCTTTTCCAACCGAGACGCGACGATGCTGTACAGAAATGCAAACACAGCCAGCACGGTGAGTATTTGATATTCTGACATCTTCGCGTGCTGCAGGAGGTGCGCAAGAGTTGCGCCAGCGGACCATGGATTAGCTGGCTAGCGAATTGGTGATGACAGGAACTTGAGCGACAAATTCCTCCAACCTGGTCATGCAGTCTTGCGAACAACCAACTCGCTAACAGCTAACTCGCTATCCAACGATTACTCCCCGCGGATGCTAATCGTTACTTTGTCGACGAATCCGGTGAATTCGGACGCTTCACGATCCTTGAAAAGCGGTTCGACGACTTGCGTTGCATCGTCCACTCCGACATCCGCTGTTTCGTCAGCAGAGAAGACGGCCGGTTCCGTTTTGTCGACTCGGCCTTTCGCTACTTGCTTTCCATTGACAAACAACGTCGCCGTGCCACCTTTTCCGATCCCGCCTCCGTCGTAATCAAACGTCAGTTTGACATTGGCTTTATCACCGGTCACCGCGGTCGGCGACTCGATGGTGTATCTCGCAAGACCGAACCAGTTATAGGTGTAGCCCGGTTTGCCCTCGTTCATGTAGAGCGCCCAACCACCAAACTTCCCGCCCTGACAGAGAATGATACCGTTACCCTTGCCATCCAAAGTAACATCAGCTTCGATGGTCTTGGATGTGTTCTTCACATTCAAGAATGTGTTTTCCAAAATCCCTTCCATGCCATCGGCAAGCGTAAGGGACTTTCGATCTCCCATCAGGTCTGGACGCCCCGCAAGGGCTGCATTGAATCGTTCGTACAACCGGTCATCGATGGGAAAGACATTGTTT
The DNA here is from genome assembly GCA_039179795.1 of Planctomycetota bacterium. Taxonomy (GTDB): domain Bacteria; phylum Planctomycetota; class Planctomycetia; order Pirellulales; family Pirellulaceae; genus Rubripirellula. Next base: position 255,762 of record JBCDEM010000008.1, read on the forward strand.
GCGAGTGCTTCCTTATCAAAGATCTTTTGAAGCTCTTTCAATTTTTCCGGGCGCTGCTTTGCCAGATCGTTCGTCAAACTGAAGTCTTCCTCGATGTTGTAGAGCTCCCAGATGTCCTCCTGCAATGTTCGAAGCGGCTTGCCTTGCCAGGGTATTTGGTGGACGACGCGAGCAAGCCAACCCTCATGGTAGATCGCGCGGTTGCCAAACATTTCGAAGTACTGCGTGGTATGGCGCTCCGGCGCATCGGCATCGTTTGCAGCGTACAGCATGCTTACGCCGTCGAGCGGTTTCTGCTTGACACCGTTGATGGACTTCGAGACGGGAAGTTTGGTTGCTTCCAACACCGTTGCCGCTACATCATTCACATGATGCCATTGATTTCGGATTTCTCCTTTGGCTTCGAAACCTGCTGGCCAATGCATCACCATTCCGTTTCGCGTCCCTCCAAAATCTGCGGCCATCTGTTTGGTCCATTTGAACGGGGCGTCCGTTGCGACAGCCCACGCGGCGCTCATGTGCGGGAACGAATCGGGCCCGCCCCAGTCATCCGCACGCTCCAGCATCTCTTCCACTGTTTCGGCATCAAAAATTCCATTCAGGTGAACCAATTCATTGAACGTTCCTTCCAGTCCACCTTCGGCACTACTGCCGTTATCACCCATGATGTAGATGAACAAAGTGTTGTCCAACTGATCCAGTTCATCGATGGCCGTGACGAGTCGACCGACCTCAACGTCAGTATGGTTTGCGAAACCAGCGAAGGTTTCCATCTGTAGCGCGAAGAGTGCTTTTTCATCCTCACTAAGAGCTTCCCAGTCTTTAATATCCGAAGGCATCGGCGCGAGTTTTGCTTCCTTCGGAATCACACCCATCTGTTTTTGCTTTGCAAACGTTTGTTCGCGGAGCTGCTGCCATCCAGCGTCAAACTTACCGTCGTATTTTTCGATCCACTCTTTTGGCGAATGGTGTGGAGCGTGAGTCGCACCGGTCGCGTAGTAGATAAAGAATGGCTTTTCCGGAGTCATCGCCTTTTGAAATTTCACCCATTCGATTGCTTCGGTCGTCATGTCAGTCGTGAAGTGATAGTCCTCGACGTCCTTTTTGGGGACGCGAGTGACACCGTCAAAGATGACAGGTTCCCACTGATTTGTTTCGCCACCGATGAAACCGTAAAACTTGTCGAACCCGGAGTTTGTCGGCCAACGAAAGTATGGACCGGATACCGAAACTTCCCACGTTGGCGTTTCGTGCCATTTGCCGAATGCCGCCGTGCTATAGCCATTCTGTCGAAGCGTTTCAGCAAAGTACTTCGCATCATCCGGGCGCATTCCCAAGTTGCCCGGGAATCCGGTCGCAACTTCCATCACCGATCCAACATTCACGTTGTGATGGTTTCTTCCGGACAACAACGAAGCGCGAGTCGGTGAACATAACGCCGTCGTGTGAAAACGGTTGAACCGCAAGCCATTATCGGCCAGTCGGCTAAACGTCGGTGTTTCGATAGCGCCACCAAAGGGAGCGGTCGCACCAAAACCGATGTCGTCAATCAACACGATGACAACATTCGGTGCGTCTTCGGGCGCTTCAACACTGAATGGAACGGGCTTCGTCGCATTTCTCGCATCCATCTCCGTAATGGGCGGACTGCTGGGAGGTTGAATGGGCAGGACGGATCGGTCAATTTCATCTGCATTAAGACGCAACGGACCCATTGCGACAAAAACAGGAATCCAGGCGAACGCGAAAAATCGGTAGCGGCGGTGAACGTTCATGTTGACGAACCAGAAAAGAGGTTTGACTTAGAGGGGGAAGTCACGAGAGCCCGTCATCGTACCCAGCTCAGATTGACGTATCAAATTGATTAAAGCAAAACGACCATCGCTCCATTTTTCTGTGCGGTACGATGTCACACGCAGGGATGGTTTAATAGGACTGACGGAAACCCGCAAATCGACGTTTACTACGCGCACCATGAACCACTTTCAATCGCTTGGATCACTGAACCGGCTGTACCGACGGCCGATGACTCAACTTGGTTTCTTGGTGCTTGTGCTCTGCGCAATCGGTGTACGTCCGACCATTGCTCAAGAGCGTCCATCGGAAACCGAGATCGAAGCGCAGATTGAGAGGATTACAAGTCGGCTTGTACCTGCGTTCCAAATTGAAGGTAAGCCGGTCGAGACCACCGATATCAGCGAGCGAATGGAGCAACTGGGTATTCCCGGTTTGAGTATCGCAATCGCCTATCAAGGAAACGTTCTGTGGTCGAAAGGCTACGGCCTGGCGGACATTGAAGAAGCGCGTCAAGTGACTCCCGGGACGCTCTTTTTGGCCGGTTCAATCAGTAAGCCCGTCGCCGCTCTTCGACCATTGCAATTGGCTGATAAAAACGAGCTCGACTTGGACGCGGATGTCAACCGTTACCTCAAAACGTGGAAGCTGCCAGAAAATGAATTCACTAAAGAACAGAAGGTCACGCTACGTCGAATCTTGAACCACACCGCAGGACTGACTGTTTGGGGATTCCCAGGATATGACCTGGGAGATCGTATTCCGTCGGTTCCAGAAGTGCTTGATGGCGCGGGCAACACCGACGCGGTAAGGGTCTTCCAAGAGCCCGGTACCGGATGGCAGTATTCCGGCGGTGGTTACACCATCATGCAGCAATTGTTAACGGACTTCGAACGTCGGTCGTATCCGGAACTGATGCAAGCGAACGTGTTGGATCCGTTGGGGATGTCGAAAAGCACCTACGAAAATCCCTTGCCGAAAAAGTATCACGCAATCGCAGCCACCGGCTACCGCGCCAACGGCGAGCCAGTCGAAGGAAAACGACCAATCTACCCGGAAATGGCCGCAGCTGGCCTGTGGACGACACCGTCACAGCTGCTTCGTTACGCCACTGAGATTCAACGGGTCCTGAAAACCCGACGAGACGGCATTATCAAAGTCTCAACGGCTCTAGAAATGTTGAAACCCGGAGACAACGAACATGGTTTAGGTCCCGTTAGCAAAGAGCACACATTCGAACATGGAGGTGCAGATGAAGGCTTCCGAGCCATGCTCGTCGCATGGAAAAAGCACGACTACGCGATTACTGTTTTTGTCAACTCGGACAACGGCACCATCCTTGATGAGATCGTTCAATCGGCCGCTGCCGAGTACGGGCTCCCGGGGCATGAACCGAGCATCAAGAAGCCTATCACTCTCTCGAAAAAGAAACGAAGTCGCTTCGTGGGAACTTATTCCATTGAAGACTTAACGCTCAACATCGCTCTCTCTGAAAACGGTATTCAATTATCACGAGCGGGAGCTGGCGTCGCCACTGAATTCTTGCCGGAGAGCGAGCAAGTTTTCTTCGACACTTTGAACGGCGGGACGATTGAGTTCATACTCGAGAACGGCACGGTGACCGGTCTCGAGTTAAAAGGAGCGAATCTCGTCCTCAAGAAAACCGAGCACGAATCAAAACGCTAATTCGCTCGGAATCATTTCATCCCTTTGAAACTGAGTAGTGGCTGATGGATTGCGACCACTCGCACCAGTGCTCGCTGGTCGCGCATGACTCGACGAATGTCCTTGTAAGCGTCCGGAGCCTCTTCTCTCAACGCATTCCGCTTGCGGTGATCAAACCAGACGCAAGACATAGAATCAGCCAAGGAATCAGTGCTGATTTTTCTCTTTGCCTCACTTCGACTCAACTGTCGACCGGCGCCGTGTGAGCACGACGACATCGCTGTGATATCTGCCCGACCGGCGACGACATAGCTGGGCGTTCCCATGGAACCGGGAACCAATCCCAACTCATCCTCTTCGAGCTGCTGCGCGCCCTTCCGGTGAACGCAAAGCATTTCACCAAAGTGCGATTCGCGCCGGACGTGATTGTGATCGGTATGAATGATCGAGCTGTGATCAGCCATGATCCCAAAACGTGACATCAGCATATCGAGTGTTAACTGCATCATTGCCAGACGATTGGCCTGGGCGTAACGTCGTGCCCATTCCATGTCATTCCAGTAGTTCCTTCCAACTTGCATACGAAGGTCGAGTGCGGCCCGCGAACCGGAGGATGCGCGCGACAGATGATGCTTTGTGATCGCTTGCCCCATCGCACGCGATCCGCTGTGGATCATCAGCCAAAGTTGGTCCTGTTTATCAGATTGAAACTCCAGGAAGTGATTCCCTCGACCAAGCGTTCCCAACTGGAAACGTCCCTCGCGAAGGACTCGCTTCTCCAGTGACTCATGCGACAGCGAATCGCCACCCCGGCCGTCCGACAAGTCATCGAATCTCGAGTCATCAAGAGCGTGGCGGTGCCGGTTCTGTGGCACCGATTCGTAAAGTGCGGACAATAACTTTGCCGCTTCACGAGATCCAGAGAGACGATCGGCGGACTCATTCAGTTTGATGGCCAAGATTCCACACCCGATATCACTGCCAACGGCCGCCGGATAAATGAGATGCCTTGTTGCCATCACGGTTCCAATGCAGACATCACCGGCAAGGTGCACGTCAGGCATCACGGCAATATGCTGAACGTCCTTTGCCCGAGCCCAACGATACAAGGAACACTGAACTTCCGCGGACAGTCGATCAGACACCCACTTTCGAACGGTCGCCACTCTCGTTGCATCATTCATGACGGCCGCCCTCCTCGCGATGGTGTTGGGGGACGATTTGCAATGTGAGCATGGGAGTCCGCTTGCGATGGATTCCGCGGGCGACTTCGCTTCTCAGACGAGGTAGCTGCAGGTTCGCTCGGGATAAAACCTCCTCAAGATCCATCTCATCAAGGGATTCATCCATTGCCAGAAAAACCAACAGTCGCGAACTGTCTGGTGCAGGAACGACATCGATGACCATTAACGACTGCACGATCGGATCGTCACAATCGCCCAGCATCAAGCCAAGACAGCAGCTCACCTGTTGGCAAAGTTGGATCGCTTTTTTGTTGGTCTTTGCGTTGGAATAACGCGGCTTGAAAAACTCGTTCGGGTCAACAGCATCGTCTGAGTTGAGTTGATCGCAATGGGCTGATAACGATTCGCGCATGCGACGCGACAAAGAAAACTTGCGTTTCATCGGAAGACTTACCAAATATGAAGGCCACATTTGTGGCAAAGGTGAAGAGCACCGCGCATGCGGTGCCGTGAACAAACAGCGGTGGTAAGCGAACCGCGATTCATCCTGGAAAGTCTGGGCAAGACCTTCGTTAGTCTTGCAGGTCACGTTCCGGACGAACCGCGTGTTCGCCGGATGCAAAATCGAAAGTCATGTGCGGCACGGGACAACCCTCCCAAAAGAGCAGACTGCAAGCGGACATTTAAAAGCCAGCTGTCAAGCGACTTCCAAGGCGTCAATGCAGGGACACCATCCCGGGCAAGAGGTTCGCGCAAGTGACGGACGACTGCACATCGTTTTCATTCCTGTCGGTAAAATAGCGGTCGCCCCCGAGAATCAGAGAACAACTGTTAGGAAAGGGTCACGGATGTCAAAAATCACCGATAACGGAGTCGAACTCTCCGGAGTTCCGGAAACGATGCTGTGGACGTTACACAATCGCGCGACCGAAGCGATGCGGAAGGACCGAATCCTTGATGATCCAAAATCGATAGAGATCTATCAATCAATCAAATTTGATTACGAAGGTCACTTTGGAAAAGCAGAACCGTCACACGCTTTGCGATCACTCGCCTTTGATCGAGCGGTTCGGGAATTCATCCAACAGAATCCAAGTGCCACCATCATCAACTTAGGTGAGGGACTGGAAACACAACGGTTCCGTTGTGCGGATTTGGATGCGAACTGGATCAGCGTTGACGTGGAGGATGCCATCGCTGTTCGGGAACGCTTTATCGAGCCCGATGATCGACACAGACATGTTGCTGGCTCAGCGCTCGATCCGGATTGGATGGATTTTGTGCCGAAAAACCAACCAAGCTGCATCACAGCACAAGGACTGTTCATGTATTTTCAACCATCCGATGTAAAGAGACTCATTGGTGAGCTCGCGAGACGCTTCCCTGAATCCTGCCTTATGTTCGATACGTTGCCACGCTGGTTGTCTCGAAAAACGATGTCTTCGGACGGCTGGAAAAAATCTCCCCGTTACACGACACCTCCCATGCCTTGGGGGATCAATCGCAACGAGCTTTCCAGCACCATTCGTGAGTGGACGAACGACCGCACGACAGTAACGGATGTTGGCTACCCAAACTTTCCTCGCGGTCTAACACGTCCGTTGTTCTGGTTCTTTAGCTCAATGCCTGTTCTTCGAAACATTACGCCATCGATTGCCCGCATTCACTTTCAAAGTTGATCGCGTTCTCGACATCCCGTTCGTCGGCGCGACTGGCATCACATTGATGGGATAGGTAACCGACGAAACATGACGACTTACGATCTCCAATACGCATGAGTGTCCTCAAGATGATCCAACCGGAAGACCTTCGTGTGACGTCCCTCGGCGAGTGTCAATTCCCGTCACCATTGCGATTCGATTCACCGAGCCATCCGAGTGCGAGTCATTTCCTCACTGATTCGCACCGCATTCGTTTGAACGTGCGCGTTCCCGAAGACTGCGATAACAACGCTCCTGCGACTTTCGAGGAAGCCGGCCCGAGAGAGCGGATTTTCTTTAATCCTAACGAAACGACCGCCGCGATCGTGACTTGCGGTGGTCTTTCACCGGGACTCAACAACGTGATCCGTTCCGTGTTCTACGGACTTTCGGAAAGCTACGGAGTCCGCCGTGTGTTGGGCATTCGCAATGGCTACCTCGGACTCAACCCTGAATCGGGGTTGGAACCGATCACCTTGTCAAAAGAGTTCGTTGAGCCAATCGACAAGCTAGGTGGAACGTGTCTGGGGAGTTCCCGCGGCCCGCAAGACCCACGCGTGATGGCGGATTTCTTGCAATCCAACGAGATCGACATCTTGTTCTGTCTTGGTGGTGACGGAACTCAACGTGGAGCGTATGACCTGTCGCAGGAACTGCGCTCACGCGATTCGAGGATTTCAATCGTTGGGATTCCCAAGACGATCGATAACGATGTTCCCTTCGTCCGACTCTCTTTCGGTTTCACAACCGCGCTAGAGAAAGCTTCCGAAGTCGTGCGTAGTGCGCATGTTGAGGCGAAAGGAGCGCCCAATGGAATCGGCTTGGTCAAGCTGATGGGACGTCATGCAGGTTTCATTGCTGCCGGAACGTCGGTTGTCAGCCAAGAAGTTGACTTCACGTTAGTGCCTGAAATACCGTTCCCGTTAACCGGCGACAATGGATTGTTAGATGCACTCGAACGCAGAATGAAACAACGTGGACATGCGGTGATCGTCGTCGCCGAAGGTGCCGGGCAACATTTAATCCATGACTCTCAACAGAAACGTGATCGATCGGGCAATCTGCTGCATGACGATATTGGATTGTTCTTACGTCACGAGATTTCACAACACTTTTCCGATAAAGGGATTCCTATCGCTTTGAAGTATCTCGATCCAAGCTACCACATCCGAAGTGTTCCAGCAGATGTCTACGATCGCTTCTTATGCGATCAGATGGGTCGACACGCTGTACACGCTGCGATGGCCGGGAAGACCGGTCTAATCGTCGGATCAGAACACGGTTATTACATCCACGTTCCGATTCCGGCCGTCGTCAGTCAAACCAAGCGAGTCGATGTGACGGATGATCTATGGCGAGCAGTCTTGGAATCAACCGACCAACCAAGATGGTAATGGATGATGCCACGAATGCCGTCGCGCGGGACTCATCCCCTCGTCCACGAGGAAAATTATCGAAAAGTTGACACTTATTCGATATTCGGCGAGGTATTCATGGCGTAATACAGAATTTCAAATCGCACGGATGACTTCGGAAGAGACTTTCATCATGACACGTTTGCTGCTCGCCGGATGCTTGGTTTTATGCGTTATCGAATGGAAATCCGAAGCGAGCGAGGGTGAACGGACGTACTACCAACGTGCCGAACAGGCGATGCATGAAGGTCGTTTGGTCGACAGCGAAAAGCTCTTGCTGCTGGCACTCGATGAAAACGATCGCGATGATCGAGCGAGATTTCAACTCGGTGTCGTTCAGGTGTTCCGCGCTGTGGAAAACCTGGGGCGAGCAATGTACGAATACGGCGCGATTTCCGAGAACGCGCGACAACCGTTTCTGCGACTGCCCGTTCCCAAAAATTTAGAACCGTCCACGATTAGCTTCCAATCGCTAGGACGTGTCCTGGATCTTTTTGCCTACGAATTGGGTCGGGCCGAAGCAACGCTCGCACAGATCACGGACGATGACGTGGTGATGCCAATGCGATTGGCTTCCATCCGATTCGATTTTTCCGGGCGACGAGATCAGCGAACCTCCTTGATGGAGATCCTGGCCCATCTCAATCGTCGCCCTCTCCCAGTGACCAAAAAGAACCCTGACTTCTTGGTGCACTTTGATCGCGGTGATGTGGCTTGGTTACGTGCGTACTGCCACTTGCTCAGCGGTCTCGTCGAAGCGTATCGATCCGCCGATGAAAGAATCGGTTTCGCAGATCGAGTGGGGAATATCTTCCCAAAAATCGAACCGACCAAGCAGGAAGACAAGGAGAATTGGTACGAATTTGTTCCCGTTGCCGACGCACCGCGACTGCGCAGAATGCGGCTGCATCTGGTCGCCGTTTGTGAACTGAACAAAGAGACCTGGATGCACATTCGCAAAGAAACCGATGACGTCTATGAGTGGTTACCGCATCCAGGTCAGACGGATCAATTGGGCATGCCGATCACGGATGCACAAATCGATGCTTGGCTCGGAATGATGGATCAGATGGGTGGACTCTTAAGAGGCGAACGACTGTTCCCTTCCGCGTGGGTGAAGTGGGTCAACAATGACCATCCCGAAGGACAGGGGATCAACTTTGCAAAAGTGTTTAACAATCCACCTGAGGATCTATTCAACTTCTCTCGAATCCAAGGTGACGGTATCAACCCAATCTACCTGGAACCTGAGAAGGATCGTGAATTGTTCGATCCCTTTACGCTGTTACGCGTGGTATCAGTCTTCAACGGCCCCTTCGGTCTCTTTTCCGCCGCTCGCATGAACTGACAAGAGCGATCTTTCTTTCGATCGTGTGCTCAGATTCCGCCGCGGCGAGCACCGATCCGAATCACTCGCAGGGAGTCCGGGTGATCGATAGATACATCACCGGGCGTCATTTTTGATCAGACACATCGCAGCCAATCACCGTATGCGATGGCCAGATATAATGCTCGTCCAATCCTTGGATGCCGACACGAGCTGATTTGCGATCCGACTGACTGCTCTGGCATCGATTCCCCATTTCCTCCCCTGCGGTACCAGAATCCATCATGAAACTCTCCATTGCATGTGCCGTAATCAGCTTCGCCATCTTTTCTGTGTTGGTAGTTGATCCAGCGGCGGCCGAGCCTCCAGTTCGTTTGTTTGATGCAGCCGGTGCTCCTGATTTCACGGTCCTGGATAGAGGTCAAAAGCCGCCACTCGAAAATGGTAATTTCGTCATTGGGCCGGACTACGTTGACGCCGCGGAGAATCAACGAATCGATGAAGTCCCCAAAGGGAAGGTCATGCAGTTCGTCATCCAGTCGACGGACACAAAACTACTGAACCCTGGCATCGCTCGTGAAGTCTTTGGAACGGTCGATCCCAACAACGCGAAAACGCTGATCGTTGACACGCACACAATCGACTACGAACGCAAGATCACCGTCTACATCCCTGCACAATACAAGCCTGGATCGGTGGCACCCTTCATGGTTTGCCATGATGGACCAAAGGGAAAACCGAATATGCGGATTCCCAACATTCTGGACAACTTGATTGCCGAAGATCGCGTCCCGGCAATGATCACGATCATGATTGCCAATGGTGGCGGCGACGCGCAGGGACATCAGCGTGGTAAGGAGTACGACACGATGTCGGGAGTGTTTGCGGAATACATCGAATCCGAAGTACTGCCGCGTGTTGAGAAGCAATGCGGCGTTCGACTGACGAAGAACCCGGACGAGCGAGCCGTAATGGGTTCGAGTTCAGGTGGTTCTGCAGCTCTCATTATGGCTTGGTATCGAACAGATCTCTACCATCGTGTGCTCACGACATCGGGAACGTTTGTGAACCAACAGTGGCCATTCAACCCAGAAATCCCTGATGGAGCCTGGGGATTCCACGAATCAATTATCCCTGAGCAACCCAAGAAACCACTTCGCATTTTTCTTTCCGTAGGTGACCGCGACCTGCTCAATCCCAACGTGATGCGTGATGGCATGCATGATTGGGTCGAAGCAAACCATAGGATGGCGAAGGTGTTAAAAGCCAAAGGCTACGATTATCAATACTTGTTTTGCCGAGGCGCCAAGCATGGAATTCGCAACGCGAAAGCGCAATTCCTACCGCATGCCATCGAGTGGGTTTGGAAGTAGCGTCGCAGGTTTCAGCCCGAGTTTCGTTGTTGAACCGCATTGCGGTAGCGTCAGATCCATGACGACTCTCAATCGTACTCATAGATGTCACGGATTTCCGCGACGATCGGCGGAGCGATCCGCGAGGATGGAAGAGGAATAGGAAGAGATGCGCCACGGGACGCGTGACTTACTCTCGATAGGATCGAACCCACCTTTGATCGGTGATTAAGAGATCCGCCACGAGTTCCTGCGTCGCTTCAAGGTCCAGCGGTTCGTGAGCAAGTTCGTGCTCAAGCGCTTCGAGTTTTTTGCGGACGAGATAACCCTGCATCCGTTGGTACGGACGCAACTCACCTCGTCGAATCAACGTACCAACTTCCAAACGCCGGCTCCATTCGTCCCAGATGGGTATCCAGAACATCGCGTGCTCGACATCGCCACTGTTTGCCGCCGACAGCGTTTCAGCCCGGGCGATACGGATTTCCTCGAGCGATTCTTCGGTCGAAGGATAGAACGCATAGCACATCACAACGCTAAGCGCGATCAATCCGACGATCATCGTCGCGCCGACAATCTGCGGGCCTACGATTCGATCAAACGACCCGACTTCGAGTTGTTGTGAACCTGCCGATCCGCTCCAACGCTCGAGCATGGATTCATCAATATTGAAACCTCGAACAACAAAGCCCGCCAGGAGCAAAACGCCTCCTGCGATTAATGCGAATACCTCACCGATATCAATGTCCTTCTCAATCTTCTTTTGAACGTAGGACAACGACAGAGTGTCCAAGTTGTGAACAGGACTCGTGTAGATATCAAATGCGTGTGTGTGTCCGAACGGTTCGACACCCGGAGGGAACAGCGGCTTGTTAATGACGTACGCGATTCCCACAACGATTAGAAACAGTGAGCCAATCCAGTACGCAGACGCGCGCAAACTGAACGTTCGGCCAAACCAAACGACCGTTGCCACGTTGACTCCCGTTCCCAGCACCAACAGCACAAAGGCGGCGCCGGGTGAGTTTGCATGCTGGAACATCATGCCCAACTGGCTCATAGCCAACATAGGCGTCGCGTATGCGGGGAGTGCGACGCCGGACATTTTCAACGGGGCCATCCAGTCATCGCGATTGACTTCCCCTTGGAAAGCCCCCCAAGGCAAGACAACAGCCAATAAAACCAATCCCGTCAATCCTACAAGAGCCCAGCCACCAGCGCGCCCCGTCAGCTCTCGCGTGATGTGCACGAACACGGCAAACAGACGAGTTGTGCCAATCACCCTGCACTCGTTTTCCTGATCCGGCGCGGCAAAATCCTCTGGGTTCTTCGCAACACGGCGATCCCAGAACAGACCAACCAGAGTGACGACCAACAACGAACCAAAAGCGAAAAACAGGATGACGTAGGGCCGAGCGAGTGTCAGGCCGTACAAGAGTGACAGTGGATTGAATAGCGGCGCTGATAACGCGAAGGCGCTCATCGCCCCAGGCTTGATTTTCGCCCGCCTCATCTCAAACAAGATTGGCAGCACACCAATTGAGCAGACCGGCAACAACATCCCGACGGCCCAAGACTGTGGCAGACTTCGCAACGAGTCGCCACCAAAGAGTCGTCGCGTGCCGTCACTTCCCAAGTAGTAACGAAAAACGGCGGAAATCAACAAACCGACGAGCAATGTCGGCGCGCAAGAAATTCCGCCTTCAATGAATCGGATAAATCCACCAACACAAGCCTCCAAGACCCAATCGATCACGATCCACCTCGCTCCGAGGTGGATTCAGTCGAGGAGCCTGTATCACCATGATCGTGTCCTTCTTCATGGTCGTGAGTGTGCTCATCGCCCCCATCATGACTGTGTCCGTGACCATCATGCCCATGGTCGTGATCGTGTGCGCCGTGATCGTGATCATGTGAGTGCCCGTCCTCATCATGCCCATGTCCGTGATCATGTGCGCCGTGATCGTGGTCATGTGAGCGACCATCCCCATGATCGTGATCATTATGCGAATGTCCATCGCCATGATCATGGGAGTGTCCGTGATCACCGTGACCATGGTCGTGACCATGTCCGTGACCATGTCCGTGACGGTGACCTTGGTATCGTTCGGCCTGTCGTTCCTCGTTGGGCAATTGATCCCAAGCTTTGTCGATCAACTTGCAAAGTTCCAAAGCTCTTTCGCGACTTTCTCTGTCCCAGTCGCCCTTGGAATTTTCCAGTTGCAGCCGCAATGACTCGCTCATTTCATAGATCGATTGCCACTCGGCTTCCGGCATGCTTGTGTCGGCAGCAAACTCTGGCGTCCAAGAAACCAAGTCAACCAATTCTGGAGCCGCCAAGCCACTGTCTCCATCCAACTGATCAAGACGTTGACGAATCTTCGCTGCCGTATCGCTGAGATTAAGTGGCCAGTGCGACGGAAGCGTGTGGTCATGATCGAAGAGCGACGCTTTGTCCGATTCACTCGAGCAACCAACAATCGTCAAGACACATCCCAACGCAAGCACTAATCCGTACCGCAACGATTTGGGTTCGCAATTAGTTTTCATTATCGATACTCCGGTGCAGGGACGGTTTCCATAATTCTCGTTATAGCTGCATCCACGTCACCATGCGTGGTCAGCAGTCTTACCGACAGCACGGGGCGCGAAACATGAGCAATGTCGCTGGGCGTCACGAAGTCACGTTTCTGAACAAGCGCCCATGCTTGGGCCATGCGTTGCCAGTGCAACATACCACGTGGACTGACACCTAATTGAATGGACGAATCATTGCGAGTCGCCTCGACCAAATCGACCAGATACTCACGCACCCGAGGATGAACGGTAATCCGCGAACTGTGCTGCTGAAGCTTCTCCAGTTCGTCAAGCGGTAAGACAGGCGAGAGCTTCAAATTGTCATGCCGACCGTCTGCCGCCGACTCCAGAATCTCGAGCTGTGCGCTTCGGTCTGGATAGCCGATTTCCAGTTTGATCGAAAAACGATCCAGCTGGGCTTCGGGCAGAGGATAAGCGCCATGCGAGTCGATCGGGTTCTGCGTGGCAATCACAAAAAACGACTCGGAAAGCTGATGAGGTTTTGCGTCAATCGTCACCTGTCGCTCAGCCATCGCTTCCAACAGGGCACTCTGAGTACGAGGCGTCGTACGATTCAGTTCATCAGCTAACAAGACATCAGCAAACACGGGCCCCGGGTGGAATTCAAACTCACGCGTCTTTTGATTGAACAAGTTGAAGCCCGTGACGTCCGTGGGCAAAAGGTCGGGCGTGCATTGGATTCGTGCCAATCGGCCACCCAAGCAAGCAGCCAGAGCTTTCGCGAGAGTCGTTTTACCCGTCCCCGGTAAGTCATCCAACAACAGGTGCCCTCGCGCCAGCATGCAAGCGATGACCAGATCGATTTGGTCGGCTTTGCCAAGAAGCGCTTGCCCAAGCTGCTCACGTAACGTGTTCAGGTGATTGCCAAGTACCTCAGCACTCGCAACGGGAGCATCGTCATGATTGGTGATCGCATTCATGCGCGGCTCCCATTAACGGACTCATTTAGAACAGATTCATTCAATACTGTCTGATTCAGAGCAGGCTGATTCAACACCGGATGGTTCCGTGTCGAATCACCCAAAACCGAATCGCTCAGCACCGAGTTGTTTTGAATAGGATGGTTGATCATTTCGCTCCGGGAGATGTACCGGGTCGTCACGTGTCGTATAAGAAGATTCGCGGAATGGGACCAGCCACCCGCAGCCCGCGTTGTCGGACCATGCACACCAAAGGCCATGCGGTCGGCCACATCACAACATTCAACCGCCATGTCGGTGAGTTGATCATCGCGGGACGTCAGCGACAACAACCAGTCTCGCTGCGGTGTTCCTGTGCACCTTGGTTTACCCGCCAATCGGGCGCGACACTGCAAGATCCACAGCAACAACCGCACTCGAAAACGGACTGGGAACATACCCACGAAACACCATGCGACGCGAGCCCCAAGCTCAAACCAAGCGACTCGCGTTAGATAAACGAAAAAACTGATCGCCAATAAAACACATCCGTGGGGCCAATAGGCGATTGCAAACCGTTTCGCGAGCAACCAGGACGATGGTTCGTAGATTGGCTGTCGGTAACTGGGTGTCGGCTCGATCTCCATCCAACGGCCATCGTTCAATTGGACTTCCACCCAAAAGTGAACATCTTCAGGAAGCACAGACGCTTGCCCCATTCCAATGTCCACTGCGGACGGCCGCACATAAAAACCGGATACCAGCCGCGTGTTGAATCCAACGGCTCGTGCCATCAATGCAGCTGCAGTCGCAAAGAGATGATCACCACCGCTTTGATCGACAAAGAACCCATTCAGAGGATCTTCTCCTTCGGAAACAAACTGGCGATCGAAGACATAGTTTTCGCGTAAGTGGCTAACGATCGCCTGAAGTTTCTGATAGTCGTCGGATATTCCTGAAGTCAAATCAATGGCAAGACTCTCGGCCTTCAATTCACCAGCCATCGGGACGGCTTCATCTGCCGCATCGTCCTCATCGATATCCTCATCGCCCGTTTCCGCAAGATCGAATGCTTGGATCGGTGCCATCTTTGCCAGGATATCTAGATAACTCTGGCGATCCGCAAACGAATTCGGTTCGACCAATTCGTCTTGCATCACACTTGTCTTGGCCAGATGCATCACCGTCAAAGATGGGATCTTTTCGCGACCTGGCATATAGAGTGAGCCATCGTGATCGATACCAAAGAAGTCACGACGATCGACATCCTTGACGTGCACGGCCGCCGTCATCATGGGTGCCGGGATATGTGTTGAATTGAGACGGATGATCTTCAAGACTCCACCATGCTGCAATCGGTCAGGATGCAGCTTTAATCCACCGGCTTGCGGGGGATCCATAAACCAAGCTTCTTCGCCAACCTGATATCGAGACAGTTGGTCGTTTCTCCAGTTCGCTTGCAGCGTCCAATCCACACCGTCGAAAGCATCGTATCGATTCAGCGCCAAGCGAATCCCGGTCGGTCCGATCCACTGGAACGCGGCCCGTTCAGGCGCATCGTTGAGAGGCTGTGGCGGTGGAGGTTTATCACGGGCAGTCGAGAACGACGCGCCGCTTCGCTCACTCTGCGCCGTTCGCTGATGCGCGTGAATGAGCTTCTCGGGTGTCATTCCTTGTCGACGCTCCCACTTCACTTTCAGTTTTGGTTGACCGATCGAGTCACTGAACATGTCGAACAGTGTCGACTGGGTGGACTCAAGGAAAAGGTCCGACTCGACCGCACCGAATGATTCTGCATGATCTTTTGCGGCAATCGCCGCATCACCACTTCCGACGCCTGATCTGGCCGCTGGATCTGACCAACTCGAACCACCGCTCGTCGGCATGAATCCCCAAGGAAGTCGTGTTGGCTCAGAAGCTCGACCGTGAATGAACCAGCCACCCAAAACGAACAGGGTCAAACCAACGATCACGGTCAGTGGCCGCACGTTGGTCGTTCGCCGAACGTCTTGCGGCGTACACGATTCAACACGTTCCCAGTGATTCGCAACCATGTGCCACAAGCAAAGTGTCATCCAGGCGATCGCGGGTACCAGCGTGTTGTATTCGCTGGCGAACAACGCCGTAAACAGCGTCAAGAAACCACTCGTGACGACTGATAATGCAAGACTGCGATGGTTTGGCAAGTACATCGGCATTGCGAGCGATAAAACGCCCAACGACGATATCGCCGTCATCTCAAAGGCAATGGGTGCACCCCAGTTCCGTGTCAGAATGGCAAACACTAACGGCGTGCCGAGCAGGCCTATGAACATGCACAGCCGATAGCGTGCGTGAATGCGTTGAAGCGACAACAACGCGGCGAGTCCGAGAACCGTCAATAGTTCGGAAACGCACCAGATCTTTGATTCAATCGTGATGCGTAGCCACCAAACGCCCGCTACTGCGATAAGGGCCAACAGGATCGATTCAATCTTTCGACGTTGAAACTTCGATCTTGTGGTTTGCTCAACAGACAATGAAACAGGCGTAGCACTTGTCGCCACGGAATCCGCTTCAACGCCGTTCTCGCTCTCATCACTGGCCGTTGGCTCAGGCAGCACATGCGGCATAGCCAAGCTCCTGCCAAAAACGAACCAGTCGATCTTCAAGACTATCCTCTGAGCGAACCGCTAACCGTCGTGCGGAATGCCCCGTGCGGCTAAACACATTGGCCTCCGTAACTTTGACAACGACTATCTCCGTTGGGTCACTGTCGACACCGACAATCTCGATCCGTATGCGATCGGAGTTCTTGGGAGCGGGATCGACGGAGTCGGCACCGTCGATCGGAACATCTGAGAGAGCATTGAGAAGTTGCCGACGCCCCATTTGCCCCAATCCATGTCGAATGACTTTTCCTCCGATCGAAACATGAGCGGGAACCTGTGACGAGTGCAGATGGCTTAGGAGACTCGCCGCGACTCGCATGCGGACAGCGAGTGTCTGCCGTGTATCGCGTTTGCCGATTGTCGGATCGATGTAGACATCCACTTCGGCCGATTGCGGTCCACCGCGTTCCGTCACGATTAGCGAATCGGTGCGAGCGGATTGAGCCCAGTGGATATGGCGAAGCGAATCGCCTCGTCGGAAGTCCCTTACGCCGATGAAATCACCGCTACGTCCTCCACGTTGTCCGTCACCGATATCCGTCCTTGCAGTACCTGTTAAGGGGCAAACGTCGGTTATTCGATAAACGCGAGGCCAAACGGTCAGCGGATCGACCGATCGCAGTTCGCGGCGCGCTGTCCAAATACCAAATGGGAATGAGCAGGCAATTTTGGGCGTCTTGATCGGATAGTGGCCTCTCATCGACGGCTTCACCGTGATCGCGTAGTCAGCGACACAGATCGGTGGCACATGCGATAGCGCGACGACCGGCAATGACTCATCACCTGGCCCATCCAAGTATCCTTCGACCGCCAATCCCCACAGAGGAATCGGTATTCGATTGCGAACCGAAAAGATCATTCGGCATGACATTTCTTCATGAACTGCATCTATCTCAGGGTGCAATTCACAACTTGATGCCCATACCGCGATCAACGGCCAAATCATGCCGACAACGACGATACAGGAAAGTGCACCTGCTATCGTCCAGCCGACGGCATTGGCATAAATGCCAACGATCACACTCGCCGCAATCGCAATTGTGAACCATCCGATAGGTTCTTTCAGCCAATAAACAAATTTGTTTGCCCATGGACAGAAGTCCGTTGTCAACACACGCGTGAGCCAACTTCGCTCCTGATGGGCGTCGGGGGCCAATGCCACGTTCACCACCTCAGCAAGAATTTACGAATCAAACGCGCACCCATTGCCAAGGTCCGATCAGAAGAGAACTTTCCTTCAATGCAATTCACACGCGTGAGTTACGAATCAATTCAGCGTCCGGTGGTCCGCGAAGGGAAAGTGCGGACAAGAAGACTTTTGCTGGAACGACATCTGAAAGAACGAAACAGCGATCACCCACGTCCAACGGTTGCCACTGTGAAGGTTCAAACAGAGTTGGCGTCACACACCGTGACGCAAAAAGACTCTGACAAATCGAGCATCTGTCGCTGTCATGGTCATGCTGGATCGGGGATCCGCTGCTATTATGGCTCGAAGATTCTTTACTCTCAGTTTGCGAATCGCTCGCGTGCTTGTGTGTGGTTCGATGACAACCATGGTGGCATGAACAACGCGATTCGGAATCTTCCACCCGGATTGTTTGCGAATAAGAGCCACAGTGATGCCCGACATGCACCCAGGCTGCCACGTTCCCGGCCGACAGGGACGCAAGAGCAAGCAGGCTGGCTAGTCTAGAAAAGTGTGGTGCGAACAACGCCGTACAGTCATTTTTAGAACGGGCATATTACAGAGTGAGATCATCTCCCTCAGATTTTCATTCATGGGTACGGACGCGTCAATGCAAAGGTTCGCACGATACCGCTTGATTCGCCGTCTCAGCACTCTTCGTGACTCGTCCGTTTTGCCGGTGTTTTCCGATCGTTTTGCAAGTTGGGCCAGGTATCGGAAACACGGTAACCCTCGGGCCAGGGATCGTCCGGGTCGAGCATCAACTGATGCGTTCCGGTGATCCAAGCTCGACCCGAAACCGTTGGGATGATTGCCTCACGCCCCCCCACTGAAGTCAGCGAATCAATCGTGCATTCAAATTCTGAGCCGATGATGGACCGGGCGCGATAACGACTGCCAACTCCCATGATCCCTTTCGCGTGCAGCACAGCCATGCGGGCGGAGCATCCCGTCCCCGTCGGTGATCGATCGATCTTTCCCGGACGAATGCAGACAGCGTTGCCCCCGACGAATTCGCCGTTTCGCTCATCAAGGCTGCCCGCAAATTGACAGAAAGAAAGGTGCCGCCAATCCGCAAGGACAGGATGCTGAAATCCGAGTTGAGCGTTTGCAGCCGACGTGATTTTCATTCCTGTCGCGACTAGATCGGCGGCCTCGTCCGGCGTGATCGCGAACCCCAACGCATGTGCGTCGACAATCACAAAACTATCACCGCCATAAGCCGTGTCGACCGCCAGTGTCCCCATTCCTTCGACTTCTAACGGCGCCGATAGTTTGTCAACAAACGAAGGCACGTTGGTGATGGTGATTCGTTCTGCTTTGCCGTTTCGACAGTTTGCCATTGCTTTGACCAGCCCACCGGGTGCTTCCATCCACAGTTCCGTCACCGGCTCTTTCATCGGTACGAGTCCGGTATCGAGCACCACGGTCGCGACGCAGATGGAATTCGATCCAGACATGGGCGGTGTGTCTTCGGGTTCCATGATGATCCAGCCCACTTGAGCCCTTGGATCTTTCGGCGGCACTAACAAGTTGACATGCCGAAAGACACCACCCCGCGGCTCGTTGAGTACAAACCGGCGCAGTCGATCATCTTGTTCGATAAAGCAACGTTGATCCCAAAGCGTTTCGCCCGGCGGAGGTGACACACCACCTACGATGACATCACCGACTTCGCCTTCGGCATGGCAACTCACCACTTGGATCGTCCGAGAAGTCCTCATCGGTGCTTCAGTTCATCTCCAACATGGCTTCGGCAAGAGCCTTACCGAAGCGAATGAACGTCTTTCCGCTACCGAGGTAGTGGTATTCGGCATTGGATGCACATCGATCCCAAGTCCGCTGTTCTTCGCTGGTCAGCTCTCCATCACCGAAGCCGTATTTTTGGCATTCTTGTTTGTACTTTTCGGCGGACATTTTCCCCTGTTGAACCTGTCGTTTCCAGTTACCGGTCAATCGTCGCTTCCAGTAAATATCGCTTAGTGCCAACTCGTAATACGGCCCGCTATCGACCGCCACGACGTTGCCTCGATTCGCAGCTGGTGCATTCTGATCGTATGTCTCGACCGCGGCGAATTGCATCTCGCGAAACCGACTCACCGGCAGAGACTTATCAAACCGGCGGCTATCTGGGTCAGTTCCGTACACACCCAATACACCGACGATAAAGGGCAAGGTGGGAACGTCGAATTCGTTTCGCACGTCCGTGATGAAGTGGATCATGTTGTCGGTGTATTCCTGCGTATGCTTGCGATTGACCAAGTCGTTCCATCCTTGGAACCAAACGAAACCCGCCAACTGATAACCTTGTTCGGCATCGTACGTCGGCACGAGTGCCGAAATCGAATCCTCGTCCTCAAGCGCTTGCCGCACGAACTGGATCATTTCACGATAGTAATGACCAACATCTTCCGATGATGGGACGCGCCCGTTTAGTCTCTCTTGCTCACTTGGTTGATACGGGCCGGCACTCGGCGGACGAAAGTCAACAGCAAGAGACTTACCTCCCCATGCGGTTTTGATCAGCAGAATCGGTTCATCCGTTGCTTGGTCGACGAACATTCCGAATGCGTATTCGGGGCCTATGCGATCTCCATCAAATCCGTACCCGACCTGAACCTTACCTTGCAGGACACGCTCGCCGTCACGATTCGATGTGCGGTATTTGATCCACGCGTTGTCACTAACACGCGGCTCTCCATCCTGATCAAGAATGAGATCGAGCCAGTCGAGCGTGTCCGTATCATTCTTCATCGCAGCGAACGTGCTTTTGTGCGCCGATCCTTGCATGTTGGATTGGCCGGCCAAGATGTAAACCCGGAGCGGTTTTGCTTCCCCAGGACTCTGCCAGAATACGCAGATCATCACGGCGAGCACACCAACTCGGCGCACGCCGGTTCGAGATCGGATGGTTGTCGATTGCATGAGGTTTGCCCTACGTATTGCGATTGCCTGAGTAACCGACGTTATTCTAGCTGGCGTCTCGCGGGGAGGTTGTGAGTTTCTCATCACCAGCTCGCGCTACGATCGGCGGAGCGATCGGCGACATTCGTGCTCAGCGCATCGGTGCCCGTAGTCGAATTCATGGGTTGTCGCATTTGATTTCTTCTCCCGTAGTGGATCGACATTTTTGTCATCACCAGCTCGCGCTACGATCGGCGGAGCGATCGGCGACTATCATCACTTAGAGCATGACCTACGTTAGACTGTCCAGTTATGGAACATGATTTTCGAAGCACGCACTGGAGTGCAGTGTTTACAGCAGGGCAGGGCGTCTCCTCTGAAGCGCGGCAGGCCCTCGCATCCCTTTGCGAGATCTACTGGTACCCACTGTACGCCTACGCGGTCCGCCGTGTGGCAACCGTTGATGAAGCGCAAGATCTGACGCAGGCTTTTTTCACTGAGCTACTGGAAAAGAACTTCGTCGGTTCCGCCGACCCGGAACGCGGTCGCTTTCGCGCGTTTCTGTTGACCGCTTTTAAGCACTTTATGGCCAAGCAGTGGCAGAAAGAAAAAGCACTCAAACGTGGTGGCGGCCGTCAACCCATTTCACTGCATTTCCCATCTGCCGATTCAACATGGCAGATCGATCCGTCCGATGGTCTGACAGCCGAACAAGCCTACGACCAACAATGGGTGATCGCACTGTTGGGGCAGACTCTGGATCGACTGCAGCGAGAGTCAGAGCATGCAGGCCGCGGTGAGCAATTCGCCGCACTAAAAGGCTTTATCATCGGTAACCACGGAGAAACAACGTATGCTCAGATCGCCGAAGATCTCAACATGAGCGCGGCTGCCGTAAAAAAATCAGCGTCACGCATGCGAGCGCGTTACCGCCAATTGCTGAGAGAAGAGATTGCTCAAACGGTCAGCGGGACGGATGAAATCGAGGACGAGATTCGCAGTCTTTTTCGTACGCTCGAAGGCTGAAATTTCAAAAAAAGCCGTCACGATTGTCTTGGTTTCCGTCAGAAGGAGTAGCAAGATGACGGGGAACCAAGGTGCTATTAATGTCTCAAACCACTCAATGCCCAACGTGCGGTGCGATCTTACCGCCCAACGCACCAGCCGGGCTGTGTCCAAAGTGCTTGATGCAAGTGGGGTTAGAGAGCCAGGACCAGGCGGTTCCATCGCCGGATGCGGTCGCTCCCACGATGGATCAAACGCACTCGAAGAGTCTGCCAAACATCACCACGCTGTCGTCTGAATTTCCCGACCTGGAGATCAACGAACTAATCGGCCAGGGTGGCATGGGAGCCGTCTATTCCGCGCGTCAAATCAAACTCGATCGACAGGTCGCACTCAAGATCATCCGCCCGGAATCCGCTGACAATCCGTCGTTCGCCGAGCGGTTCAATCGCGAAGCCCGGACGCTCGCGCGATTGAGCCATCCCAATATCGTTTCTGTGTACGACTTTGGTGAAGTCGCTCTAAAGAGTGAAAACAGTGGTCAATCCAGAACGCTGTATTACTTCTTGATGGAGTACATCGACGGTGCCAACCTTCGCCAAATCCTGCAAGCCGGTGAATTGCAATCGGATCGCGCTTTGACCATCGTGCCGCAAATTTGCGACGCCTTGCAATACGCGCACGATGAGGGTGTCGTCCACCGCGACATCAAGCCGGAAAACATTTTGGTTGACCGGCGCGGTCGAGTGAAGATCGCCGATTTTGGACTAGCCAAACTGACCTCCGATGAAGACACCGACCACTCACTGACAGGAACCAACCAAGTCATGGGCACGCCGCGCTACATGGCGCCCGAGCAAATGGAATCCACGTCAAATGTCGACCATCGCGCGGACATCTATTCGCTGGGGGTTGTGTTTTACGAAATGCTGACGGGTGAGTTACCGTTTGGGCGATTCGATCCGCCATCCATGCGAGCTGCTGTCGATCAACAGTGGGACGAGGTCGTCTTGAGAACACTCGAGAAAGAGCCCCAACGCCGGTATCAACAGGCAAGTGAAGTGAAGTCAGACGTCGAACGCATGTCTGAATCCAAATCCGAACCGGCCCATGTGTCAACGGAGTCCGGAGACGGCACAAACAAAACGCCGCACATTGGCTTTTGCATCTTTGGCGGAGTGATGAGTCTGATTGGACTGCCGATGTTTGCACTCGCTTTATTTACTTCTGTCAACATCGTTTTCTTCTGGCTTGGTATGGGCCTCGCCATCGCCGGTCCCGCCTGCTGTTTGATAGCGATGGCCGAGAGCAGTCGACTGCCTGCAGGTACGCGTCCGCATATGGGCGTACTTGCACTGGCCCTGACAGCGAGTCTGGTTGGTTTTGGTATCGTGCCCTCACGGTTTTTGTTGGGCAGTGGCCTGGACTACTTCAACCCGCAGAATGCATTCGTTTGGATTGCCATTGGCCTTGCACTTGGCGGGGGATTCTTTTGCTGGATCGCCTGGGAGGCTCAGCGACCGAAAGAATCGTGACGGATTCATCCTCGGTGGGAACCGACCGAATCAGCTCGAATCCGTTTGCATGACAATGAGCATCGAAAGACAATCGGACGCGTCTCCCGTAAGCGCCGAGCGCTACCACGAATTCGCGTCATTCAAGGTGATCATCAAATGAATAAACGGACCGTCGTTCGAACCCTCTGTCTTGCGACCGTGTGCCTGGCTCTTACTCCAACTCGGACTTTCGCCCAAGAAGCAGAAAAACCTCCCGAAGCCACTTTGAAAGACATGACTTGGATTGCTGGGCACTGGCGCGGCAAAGGCCTTGGCGGCGACGTCGAAGAGGTTTGGGCACCACCACTTGGCGACAGTATGACGGGAATGTTTAAGCTCGTCCAAAACAACAAGACACAGTTTTATGAACTGTTGTCGATCGTGCCCTTAAATGAGTCACTCGTATTGCGTGTAAAACACTTCGATCCAAAATTCCATGGTTGGGAAGAAAAAGACGAAGTCGAAGAGTTTCCACTCAGTGCGTTGAAACCGGGGCGCGCAGTATTCTCTGGTCTCACCTTCGAACAAAAGACGAAGAACGAGTTGATCATCACCGTTGCCTCCGAAGACGACGGCAAAAAACAGAACCTTGTGTTTCGTTTCCAACGCGTTGCAAATTAGTGTCTGCGGTGACGCGATTCTTAACCCCCTTTCTTCTGTGATACTCCGCTATGTTTCGATTGCTTGTTTGTGCCGTTTGCATGTTACTTGCTCGGTCGACGATCGGACAGGAGACGGTTGCCAAACAGACACCAGGAGCGGTCTCGGTCTTTTCAAAGGGTACCGAAGTCCTCCGGTACAACATTCAGGCACCCGAACCACCTGCGGACGTCGATCCCATTTATGCTCGCAGCGGCTTTCTTCACCCGGTCCGTACGCCGAGCGGTGTCGCGGTCACCGAAGCGTACCCGCTGGATCATCCGCATCAGCAAGGCATTTTCTCTGCTTGGGTGAAGACGACGTTTGAAGGGCGCAGTGTCGATTTTTGGAATCTAGCGAAAGGCTCCGGCTTGGTTTTGCATGACAGAGTCGTACACTTGTTCCAGTCGGACGATCGCGCTGGATTTGAAGTCGAGTTAATCCACCGATCATTGAAACCAACCCCCGTTGATGTGCTGCGTGAGAAATGGCGGGTCACCGTTCACGATGCTTCGAACGACTTTCATTGCTTTGATCTTCATCTTGTTCAGACCGCTTTGACTGAGAAACCGTTGACGATCAATCGATACCACTACGGTGGATTCGCGATACGTGGCCCCACTGCTTGGCTGACTGCCTCAGACCGGTATGCGAAGGATCATGCCGATCGGACAGGATCACCCAGTGGCTTCGTCAACGACTTGGGTTCGAAACGAATCGAAGGGAATCATCAACACTCGAAATGGGTTGCGATGTGGGGCCAGGTTGACGGAAAGCCGGTCAGCATCGCCGTGCTTTCGCATCCCGAGAACTTCCGTGCCCCTCAGCCCGCGAGGCTACACCCGAGCAAGCCTTATTTCTGTTTCGCACCCTGCGTCGAAGAGGCATTTCTGATCGATCGAGAGCACCCCTATGCCGCGAAGTACCGTTTTTTGGTCACCGATGCGATGCCGGACCCACCTTGGATCAGCGAGCAATGGTCGAAGTGGGTTTCGACAAGCGAATAGACAGCATTACACAGCCGTCGTGCGAGCCATCGAAACGTGAAGGATTGATGAAGGTTTGCTTCAACGCCGTAATCGGTATCGCAACGTGGGATGAGAGTCGTATCCTGACGGACTCGCGTCGATATTCGTGACGCGGCCCACGTGTCTCCAGGGTGAATCATGCTTGAAGTTGAATTGGTCCAACAGGATGGAAAGACCGAGATCGCGCGACATCGCATCCGCGGCAAAAAGTGTTTAGTCGGGCGACACAGCATGTGCCAGCTACAGCTCGACGACCTGACACTCAGCAAGACGCACTGCGTCGTAATCAAGCACCGGAATCAAGTTTTAATTACGGATTTGGGGAGTCGCACCGGGACACTCGTCAATGAAATCACGCTCTGTCTGGCCGAAACAGCTGTCTTACAGCACGGTGATCGGATTCGTTTGGGCGTCTGTGAATTGGTGATCTCCATACAGGACTCAGCAACGGGTGAGCCTGCCTATTGTGATCCTCAGTATCTTGATTCCTTGCCATATCCTTTCGTTCAGCTTCAGGATCGACGCGGATCTCAACAAGACTCATCGCCGACACTCGCTGTACCCCGTTTGCCAAAAGCAACGAACGGAGCGGTGGTCTCATCAAAAACACCCAGCATCCCGGACGCCAATTCGACCTGCACGGAAGAAACACTGCGTGATCTAAATACAGTACATGACGTCACTTTGGATTCAGATGGAGCTTCGGATTCAATCGATGGTCCGCAACCTGAAGCCGCGAAACCAGAAACGGAACAGGAAAAGCAAAAACGTTTGCAAGCTGTTCGCTTGAAGATTCTGTCCGATCAAGGATCAAGCACAGCGGCGTCGGATGCTTTACAGAAAATGTTCCCTGGGCGGAGTCAGTAGCTCCGCGCTGATTGCTTCAATTCTGACCGAAGTCCGCAGAACTGTGCGGAGTGACTTCGATTCACGAGTGTCTTCCTTTCCGACTTGGAGAGCATTAGGTTAGTCAGCGTCTCGCAAAGCGGGACGAGAACGGAATGGAAAAACCTCAAGGACCTTTTTGACATGAATGTTATCGACGCCATTTACAATCGACGCGCGGTGAAACACTTCGATCCGAACCACGAGATGTCCGGGGAAGAAGAGCGCAAGTTGTTCGAGACCATGATTCAGGCCCCGACGAGTTTCAATATTCAACACTGGCGGTTCGTCGTTTTACGTGACCCAGCTTTGCGAACGAAGATCCGTCAAGAGTTCGGTAACGATCAATCACAGATCACCGATGCTTCGCTACTTGTTCTATTCACCGCCGATGTGATGGCATGGAAAAAAGAACCGCAACGCTATTGGCAGAACGCACCGCAAGAAGTTTCAGACCTGTTGGTCGGATGGATGGGTCCGTTCCACGAGGGACGCGAGTGGTTGCAACGTGATGAAGCTCAACGATCCATCGGCATGGCCATGCAAACACTGATGCTGGCGTCCCAAGAACTGGGTTATCAATCGTGTCCGATGATTGGATTCGACATTGATAAAGTCGCCGAGCTCATCAAGCTGCCCGAAGATCATGCGATGGGACCATTAGTCGCGATTGGCAAGGGCACGAAGGACCCGTGGCCCAAACCGGGTCAATTATCACTCGACGAGTTGGTGTTTGAAAACTCGTTCTAGAGTCGCCGATCGTAGCGTTCCTATTCTTCACAACCCATAGTCGCCGATCGCTCCGCCGATCGTAGCGCTCTTATTCTTCACAATCCATAGTCGCCGATCGCTCCGCCGATCGTAGCGCTCCTATTCTTCACAACCCATAGTCGCCGATCGCTCCGCCGATCGTAGCGCACCTATTCTTCACAACCCATAGTCGCCGATCGCTCCGCCGATCGTAGCGCTCCTATTCTTCACAACCCATAGTCGCCGATCGCTCCGCCGATCGTAGCGCACCTATTCTTCACAACCCATAGTCGCCGATCGCTCCGCCGA
>JBCDEM010000091.1:0-2539 GCA_039179795.1 Planctomycetota bacterium
AGCACTGTTGGAACGATCTTCGGTGCACAACACGATCACCTTCGGTACAATGCGACGAACCAACGGTTGAACCGGAGCGGTTTAAGGTGATTTGCTCGCTGCGCTCGACCACGTCAACTCTCCGCCCGGTTAACCTGGACGATCTGCTACTAAAGGCGCTCTTCAATTCAACCGGATTCCGAAACAATTGACCAAGCCGTATTGAGGGCTTTTCCGTCGCTGGACTTAGACGAAAACCCACTTTGCTTTAGCAACTTTTACGCTAGATTCGATTTGGGTGGCGAACTAGCGAACGGTTCCGTTGAGCGAATAACTCAATCTAGCAATCGAGCAGTACAGCTATGGCAAGATGTGTTCACGTCGTCAAGCGAATTGACATTGCTGATTGACGATTGGGACACCTCTGGTCGTGAGCTCTGGCCTTCCGATCCTCCCAATTTCCTGTACTCGCTGATAGACGATTCCCTGGTTCACAAATCGTCCAATCACTCAATTGATCGTGGCGAATTCGCACACGAACGTCGGTTTATCCGCTGCCCTCCAACCGCAATTGACTATGAATTGATGCTTCGCTCGATTGCCAACCGCGAACAGGGGATGACGCCGCGAATCAATCAAACGGTATACTGTATTGATCTCACCAACCAAATTGCGTTTTACATGTACGATGACCGTGGTTGCTTGCTGTACTTCGGTGATCAACAACGCTGCCAGTCAATCTACGAACTACGAACGACTTGGATTATCTCTGGCGCGAAACCAGGATAAGAAT
This sequence comes from Planctomycetota bacterium, assembly GCA_039179795.1. Lineage (GTDB taxonomy): Bacteria > Planctomycetota > Planctomycetia > Pirellulales > Pirellulaceae > Rubripirellula. The sequence goes on from JBCDEM010000091.1 coordinate 773, forward strand.
GCAGAACCGCGGCATGCACTGGAGCGGCGGATCGTGCGTATCCTAAAATCAGCATCTCTGGCCGCCGCCCAGTGATGCCATTCGTTCTGCAATGTATCCACTGCTACCGTGTTGAATCCATTTGCACCGCCACGCTCGACGGAACGACTCCACTCGTCTCCGCCGCCACCCTCCGAGCCCGTTAGCTGGGCCATCGCAATTGGCATGATCGTCAGCAGTATTTTTTCATTAGTGGATTTGGAAGATCACGTCGCTATTCCGAAGCTCTTCAGCCCGCTATTGTTCTTGGCTATCATCTTTGCGGCGTGGTTTGGCGTGAATCGGTGTACATCTTTTGCGATAGCGATTCGGTTTGATCGTTTCACGGCGCTATGGGGCACGTTTGCAACGCTCTTCGCAATCGCGGTATTCTTAGGAGCGTTGGTCCATGTTGTTACAGGGCCAACGAATAGCGAATGCTGGCTGTGTTTTGTCATCCAAAGTGTCCCACTATACGCCTGGTGGCGTTGCGGAATTGCACATGGCACCTTAGTTGAGACTTGAGCAGAACCAAGCGATGCAACGGAGCCGGGCTTGCATGGTCACACGAATGGAAAGTCAACTGTCCCGGCCCGCTGATCGCCGCCGTTATTTGGGAAAGCTGTGACTGAGACGAGAAGAGCATTTCCACTCGCAGCAACATCATTCGATGGCACTACCGTTGCGTTCGGCGCCTCCAAGGGCGTTGTCCACATCTTTGACCTCACGACCTGCGCACGGATTTCCAGATTCGACACCGACCTTGATTTTGGCGGGTCGCGACTTGCTATAGCCCCGAACAGCGTTTACTGCGCGATTGCTTCGTACGACAGAAAGAGCGTCACACTGGCCGACATACAGGGCAGGCTAATTTGGCAAAGAACTGATGTAGACGAGGTTCAAAAGGTTAGGTTTTCGCTTGACGGCACCGTTCTAATCTGTTCTCACCATCGTGGAATTGTCTCGCAATTCGACATTCAGACAGGTGAAACAGTCCGCTTCAATTGGTTTAAGAAGGACCTCTTGGGAGCATACGACCTCCTTGAAAGCCCCTACGATGACTACCTGGTGATTGACAGGATTGAACGAGACCTGCGAATCACGGACCAACGACTCAAGCAAGTTGCCACTGTCAAACGGAAGACATTTAGGGTGCTTGACTACGCGTTTGCGCCCGAGTTTATGTGCATTTCAGAGAGTGGCGGTCCTGTGACGTGCTATCATGTCAAAACGGGACAGGAGGTTTGGGAAGTAGGCTTCCCGGAGGGCGTTCATGCCTTGGATGTGGGCTACAACGAAGAGTCGAAACAGTTTTCGGCGATATTACGGCCCTACGCGAAGGGTGGCCCGTTCACCCTGGTGTCCATTGCTCGCAATAGCGGAAATGTAATTGCTGAGACGCGGCTTCCCGAGGCCCGTGATTTTGGATTTGTCAACCGCGGCACACGTCTTGTTCTCACAACTGGCGAGATCATTTGCACAACCAAGGGTGAACGTGTAGCAGTGTTGGACATCTCGACTGATTCCGCCAAATAACCACGCAATGCACCCGAGTCGCGAAGTCGGACGCTTTGAAATGGAGAGTTGCTCGTCGCGACCGGGTGATTGCAACCGTTCTGTCAATGAAGAGACTCACATGAATCGTCTACGCGATGTCTTCGTGCTGATTGTTGTCAGCGCGATCCAGTGCGGGACGACCGTCGCCGCTGACGCGAAACGCAAATACCCTGCGAAGATTAGCGTCGTATC
>JBCDEM010000028.1:0-100396 GCA_039179795.1 Planctomycetota bacterium
AGAGGATCGTTGACGAGGCGGGACTGCTGGCGTGTGCGATGTACGTCGACCTCAATCCGGTTAGAGCGGCCATCGCCGAAAGCCCCGAGGAAGCTGAGCACACGAGCGCGTATGATCGCTCGAAGGCTCGCCGCGGAGCCAAGATTCCATCGGCCGCGTTTGATTTAAAGCCGGTATCAACGGAAGAAGCCGGCAAGAAGATTCGCGATACACCGGTCGATCAACTGCGCAAAGATCGAACCAAGAAGAAACGCAATCCAACCGGTCGAAAGATCAAACGCGATGGTTGGCTCAGTCCGCTGACACTTGACGCGCGCACACTCGCGAGCGATCCGGAAGCGCATGCCGATGGCTGCCGAAGCAGCGATAAGGGCTTTCTACATGTGAGCTGGGAAGACTACTGGGAACTTTTAAAGTGGACGGCCAAGCAAAGCGTCAGAGGCGCCGTGAACGTTCCGAATCGAATCGCAAAAAGACTGACTGAATTAGGGATTGAAGCCACGATGTGGCGAGACTTGGTCTGGGATTGGCAGCGTTACTTCGGCAAGAGCGTATGTATCGGCCGTCCCGACTCAATCAAGCAGCACGCCGAAGACACCGGCCAACACCATCACCGCGGCCAAGCAAGCGTGAAGGCTTGCTTTACGTGCTGATCTGCGTGAGTGAAATGACGTTTCAGGACGCGACTGATGCGCCGTCCAAGAAAAGAGCTAGAACGATCCGGCACCAAGCAACGATAAGTCGTGCAACCGATCATTCATTCGTTCCGTGCGAGTATCATCGGCATTGCCATTCTCTCTCGCTGGTGAGTGTTCAAGATAATGTGATCAGTGGGTGGCACCATGCGATTCGGTCCGTGTGAGTATCATCGGCATCGCCATTCTCTCTCGTTGGTGAGTGTGCAAGATACTGTGATCAGTGGGTGGCACCATTCGATTCGGAAGCTCAACCGCTAGCGATCCAAACTTGACCGACCCGGCAACAAACGCGAGCACCAGAATTCCCGAGGCAATTCGCTTAGCAATACGTGACATTATCGAACCGCTCGTTTGCGTGTGCCGTCGAGGAGCTCCACTTCGAACGGCCGGTTGATGGGCCAACAAACATCCGAAGTCGGTCCACCAAATCGCTTGGCTCTCTACAGCATCGACAGTTTACCACTTCGTTGTCGTTGCGACGCAACCAGGTCTGAACCCTCGAAATACGGCTGCGAGGCATTTACGCCGAACTGTTAGCGGACGATGCACATCGGCCCGAAGAAAGTTGACGAGGCATCGCGTGGAGGTCAAGCTTAGTGCTGTCATCCCTACGAAGGAAGCTCCATGCAAATCATCCACTGGACCGTTATCGTCATTTTTCTTAGCCTCGGTTTGCCGTGCTTTGGTGCCGACCGCACGATCGATGAGTTTCGAGCGTATGCCGCCGATCGACTGCCTGGTCTCGATGGCGCAGATCTCGATAGGTTCGTTGACAGGGTCGATGCGAACGGTGATGGGAAGATTTCGGACAGTGAGTTTTCGAAGCGGCTAGAGGTATTGCGCCGCATGAACGCACCACAAACACCGGCTGCCGGTAAGGCCGATCGTGCGCCGGTCAACGATTCGCTCGTAATTGTCCCGCCCCTTGCGAACACTGATGCGTATCCCGTGTTGTTGATCACAGCGGATGAAATCGCACTCGCGTGGAAACCCTTCGCAGCGTGGAAAACGCAACTTGGCAAGGCGACCAAAATCATCACCGTTGGTCAAATCGATCGCGACTATCAGGCTGACAGCATCCAAGAGAAGATCCGGCAATGCGTACGCGAACACATTCACAACGACGGTACGAAATGGGTTGTGCTCGGTGGCGATTGTTTGCCAAACGGTAATGGTTTGGTCCCGGGTGGTCATACGACCGTTCACGCGCAAGAGCGTCAAGGGATACCAACGGACATCGTCTATCTGAGTGAAACGGATTGGGACGCCGATGATGACGGCATCTTTGGCGAGTGGGACGACGATCGTGAGTCCATCCGCTATCCCGATGGCAGCGTCGGACTAGGCCGCATTCCTGTTCGCACGGTGGAGGATGTGGCGGCGTTTACCGAGAAAGTCATTGCTTACGAATCGAAGTATCCTGAAACTGATTTTGCCAAGCAGATGATCTACACATGCACCGACAGCCCCGCCTACCCGAAAGTGCAGAAGAGTTGGGACACGTTCGTCAGCAAAGCGTGGACGGAAGGAGAGGCACAGCGCTTTTTTTCGCAGCGCACACCTTGGGATGAAGGGAAACCGGGAAGTTATCCGCTGAGTTCTGACAACCTCGTCAAACTGATCAATGGAGGTACGATCGGCAAGATGCACATTCACGGACATGGCCATTTGCCAGCCTGGGTACTTGAGAACTCAAACTTTACGGCAAAGCACGTCAACGCTCTCAAAAATGATGGTGCATACCCACTGATTACCACCGTGTCGTGCAACACGGGTGAATATGACTCACGAAATGATCCATCGATCGTGGAGCTGATGATTCGAAAACCGCGTGGTGGATCGGTTGCGATTGTTGCGCCGATCCGCACGGGAAAAGCTCATTTTCACAAACCATCTGATTTTCGCTTGATGGTCCGTGAAGGAAAACTCGACGGCACGACTCAAACCATGACACGCTTTTGGTGTCACGGCATGGAAGACAAGCTTACGACGGGTGAGGCGCTAATGCGAGCCAAAGCCGATATGGCGGATGACGCGCTTCAAACGGCCGGCTATCACCTTTGCATCTGCGAATTAAACCTGCTGGGAGATCCGACACTCGACATGCGTGCGGCGACACCTCGTACGCCAACGCTAGACGTGCTTGACGAAATCTCCGCGGGTGAAAACGAATTGGTGGTGAGCACCGATGCACCTGGAGCCACGATCTGTGCGTGGAAAGAAAAGGGTGTATACGCCATCGCCAATTGCGATGAGTCCGGGCGTGCCAAGCTTCGGATCACACCCAGCACGGAGGGCAAGATGTCGATCACCGTCTCCGGCCCAAGCCTAAATGCCGTTTCCGAAATCATCACGGTTCGATAAGAGATCCCGATCGATTTGTCAGTGCATTCTTAGGCACCATCCTGATTGGAGAATTTGTGTTGGTGTTGCAAACGCGGTGGAATCGCGGACCTAAACGCCGGTTGACATTGACCCTGGATTGCATCGACGTTGCCAACGCTGCCACCATTTTGCCACCACCTTCAGACCCGCTAGACGTAATGCTGGTGGCAATGTCTGTAGCGATTAATTCGAGACGCGGTGCGGAGTACGGAAGCGGCTGAGCAGATTGAACTTGCGTGCTCGGCTTGTCCAGGCTCGGCAACTGTGTGAGTCTTCAAATCCGCATCGGTGTCTACCGATTGCGGCCAACACGTGGGGCATTCGGTCGATGCATCGAATGTCGCTTAGTTTTTCGCAAGTCCTTTCAGGATTTGGAGTTTGGCTTCTTGCCGGGGAACGGCCAACGGGACGTAGTGCTTGTGCCTTCGTTTGTATCGCCTTGGCTCGAATCGGTTCGGTCGATCCGCTACTCGATGAGCTGCGACAGCAGCTAGAAGAAGTTCTTAGAACTTCTGTCGAGTTGCCGAATTGAATTGGCCTCGCATCGCGATCATTGGCTGAAATGCTTCGAGCGTTGGTAGCGCCCCTTTGAAACTGATCGACCGCGGTTCCATTGCGTGCTGGCTCGCCGCCTGAGCCATGATCGTCCGGATCAAGTTGTATGCCAGCGCGTGCGTCCAGATCTCCTACCTAGCCACCTCTCGTTGGAATGGCACACAAGAACCTCGCGTGAGCCAAATTGAGCGCGGCGCGTCGAGCGTTCCTTAACCGAAACACACGAGATCTCGGCCTTCAAGATGTGTGTTGCCAAAGAACTTCGCACTGTTTGGTGAAGAATTGTCGAACGCTGGCGTTTCTAATGCGAATCGCTGCTCACCTGCGAAACTTGTGGACCGAGTGTCGAGAACGCCCCAGTGCGGCGCCACGAGCCCAAAGCCGACGATTGCCCGATTACGTGAAGTTGACCCGACCTTCTACGGGCGAGGAATCGCCCCTTCGTGATCGTAAGAAAACGCTTTGCAAGTCGCGGAGCCTGGACCCTCCGCTAGCACGAAAAAAATCGCGGAAATGCAGTAGGTTCTGGAGACCGAAGCGAGTTGAGGGAGCGGCAGATATTGACGATTGCCGCACCTCCTGCGTCACTAATTCCTAGTTTTCATCGTTCAGAAGGACATCAAGATCTCGTGCAGCGTGAAGGACACGAACAATCAGTATTTCATTTTCCGAAACCCGATAGCGAATCAGGTGGTTGGGGAAACCGTTGATTCTCCAAATCCGCAAATCCATGGTTTGAACGGACGTGAATTGGCAGACGGACCCCTGCCAGCGGCGTCTCGGCAAGAAAGTCGTAAGTTACTTCCGCTGCGTCGAGCAGTCGCAGTGCCGCGTCAAGGCTCTCTTTGGCGATGAACTCAGCTTGCCTGCGAAGGTCATCTTGGGCAAGCGGCTGAACCCGAATGGTAAGCTTCACCGGTTCTTGGCCACGGACTCTTTGAGACGCTGCTTTTCACTTTCCCAATAGTCGGAATCCACGGTGACGGGCGGTCCGCTTTGCAAGCCCTCCCCAGCCATCTGCTCGAGTTTATCCCGACTGCTTTGCACGAGACCAGATAGTCGCTGTCGAGTCAGCAGGTCCTCGCGAATGAGTGATTCAATGTACTCACTCGCATTGCGGTATCCTCCCTGCTCTAGCATTCCGCTAACGTGGGCTTCCGCATCGGCTGATAGATGAATCGATTGGTCGCTCATTGGAGACTCCTACTAACCAAGGGTACATCGGTTCTCGAAGGCATGCGAGTCGCCGCCTGACCCATGTGTCCCGCAGCCAACATTCGTGCACGAATCAATGCACGAATGGGGCTGATTTGGTGGAGAATATGGAATGCGAATTTGCAGAAAACGCTACGAAATGCGGGGTTGCTTGAGCTTCCAACCTCCGTTCGGGACGTAGAGGTCTCACGCGACGGGTGTAGAGACGAGAGCTGACGCGCACTTCTGAATTACCTCGATTTGGTCCTTCATCACTTTGGTTCGCCACTTTGGGCTCGCCGGGCAAAAACACTCTCGTAGTTCTTCGCGAGCCCAATCCATTTGTGGATCGTTGCGAGCGAAGTGGTGAACGCGGTTTTCTGCTCGCAAGGCAGCTAGAACGCGGACGATCGGATGAGTTCCGAACTCGAGTGTTGCGAACCGATAGTCACGGTCGCTAAAGAACTCCGCCGTCCACAAACCGAACGTCCCGCGCGCGTCGTAGGATGTTTCATGCGGTCCGCTATCCTCCACCATCTCTTCACCGAAGAGATTCCGATACCAGCGGACGACGGATGATTCCGGAGGACGCTCGACGAGCAGTTGATAGTCTCCGAATCGACCCAAGCCAGTATGCACATCCAGATGAACGACCTCGATGGCGTCCCCAACCCAGTCCGCGAATTGTTCTCTCAGGATGCGTGACGAACAACACTCTTGTTTTCCGCCAAAGAACAACCCTTGGGGGTATTCGTATTGGCCGGTTGCAACGGCTTCCTTGATCGCTTGTACGCCGTGCTTGGCGATGTTCCAAAACGCTTTCGCCCAGAACGGTTCTAACCTTGAAGGAGGCGACTTTGGATTTAGCGTGGCCTCAAATGAGCGATAACCGTCCGGGCATCCCATGTAACGATTGGTGCTGCTACGGAAATTACGGTTCAGGTCGACGTTGTCTTCGTTCCAGCGGCGATGGTGAACGAAACCGTATGGGTTAATGGCATGAATCAGCACGTAGCCGATTTCGCGAGACAACTCGCCTTGCTGAATCATCTGCATCATCGCCAATTGCGCGGCGGAACCCAGCGGTCCTTCAACACCGTGAACACCCGAAGATAGAACCAAGACGGGTGCTGCGACGGGGCCATCGATGATCGCAACGTCGATCGTCAACGAGGAATCGACGTCGATCGGGTAGGACAGCGTACGCGCTCCGCTGGCTTCGGCCGATTCGACAAAACGCTTGCGCGATTCGAAATAGTCCGATGCGAAAAAATCGAGAGGGTTCATTCCGTCCAAAGTGTTGACTCCCTAAAACGCGACGCACTCCATTGCCGTTCTTCGTCTTTCTTCGAGAGATTCGATGTCTTGGCTGCAGTCCTCAACCGTCGATGTCGCCAATCGGTACTACCGACAAGATCGGACCCCTTATCCTAAACGGAATCGATGCCCGGCGAGTTCAAGTAGCGGATGCGAAAAGTAACCGCAAACAACGCGTTGTTGGGAGCAACTAGTTGCCGAGTTGCTTGGAGGACGCGTGCATCAGGTCGACGCGTGCTGTACATTCGCGGGTTCGTGTCTGTCCCGACGTTGACCAACTTGTTTTGAGAATCGGATAAGCGGTGGCGAAAGTCGAAGTCAGTGTATTCAAAGGTGATCAAGAGATCTGGAAAGGAGTTTCCAGGACACCGCTTGAGATCGGCCGTCAACAAGAAGGTGATGCCAACGCGTTGGGACTCCAGGACTTGGTCACGAGTCAGCGATTGGTCGTCGCTCCCGTTTCCGCTCGCTCGATTCCCCGACGTGCATTGCAAGTGGAATCCAACAGTGGTGATTTGAAACTGACCAACATTCACCCGCGACTGTCCTTTTGCGTTGGCAAACAACTCGAGCCGTTGGCGCCGGGTCACGAATTCCAAGCGTCGGATGAGATTGTCGTTTCGTTGTCTGAGGATCGAACGGTCATTGTTACACGATGCGATCCAGATAGCGTTGTTTCACCAGCGAGCTCGGAAGAGGGCACACACTTTCGCACGCTCGTCCGTCAGGTTGAATCGACGATGGAGAGTGTCGTTCCCGCACGCCTGAACGAACTGTTTGGTGGCGAAACGAAGGAAGTCCAAGGGCGCGTCGCCGTTGACCTTGTTCGTTCCGCGTTAAATGTCGTGCAAAAAGCTGCCGGCTCCAACGAGTTCTATGCGTCAGCGGTTTCCGCGGTGGCAACGATGATCGAGTTGGATCGCGCATTAGTCGTTCTGCGAAATGGAGATGATTGGAACGTTCGAGCTTCCTTTATGACGGGCACCGGGATAACCGAAAGTGGCACGATCACCAATCAAGTGACGTTCAGCCGCGGATTGTTGCAACGCGTGATGCACACGGGAAAAACGGTGATTTATGATCCCGCAAATCTCGTGCAGTCCGCCGAATCTTCGATGATGGTGCTTGATCGAGCAGTCGCCGCACCCATCTTCGACGAGAACCGACAAGTCATCGGGGCAATCTATGGCGATCGAAAGTTTGGCTCCGGAGGCGTCGACACTCCCATCGGAGACTTGGAAGCCGCACTCTTGGAAGTGATGGCGGGAGCCGTTTCATCCGGAATTGCGAGGCAAAGACAGGAAGCGATCCGATCGAATCTGACGCAGTTCTTCTCCCATGAAATCGCCGAACGATTGGAAGACAACGAGGACTTGTTGGCCGGGAAAGACGCTGAAGTGACGGTGTTGTTTTGTGACATACGCGGATTCAGCACGATTGCTGAACGCGTGGGTGCGCAGCGAACGATCGAGTGGATCAACGATGTCCTGACGGAACTGAGTGAATGCGTGCAGCGCAACAATGGTGTCTTGGTTGATTACATTGGCGATGAACTGTTGGCCATGTGGGGTGCCCCGGCTGAACAAGAAGACCATGCGATTCTTGCATGCCGCAGTGCTGTTGAGATGTTGCGTCTGATCGATCCGCTTCGCGAACGTTGGAACGATATAACTCCTGACCGTTTTGGGTTGGGGATTGGCATCAACACGGGAGTCGCTCGAGTCGGCAACACAGGCTCAAAGGTAAAGTTCAAGTACGGACCACTCGGCAATTCCGTGAATGTGGCGAGTCGTGTGCAGGGGATCACCAAGAAGCTTGGCGTCGCAGCGCTGATTACGGATTCCACCGCGCGGGCACTTGATCGCGCGTTTGATCACCGACGGTTAGCATGGGTTCGACCGCTCGGTATTCAGGAACCGGTGCTGCTTCATGAACTGAAAGCCAATGCCGACGATGACTGGCGACAGATGAGCCAGCGATATGAGCACGCACTGGCCGCGTTCGAGCAGAGCGACCTGAAAGGTGCCGCCGGGCAGCTGGCCTCGCTCATCCATCAGCATCCCGATGACAACCCGAGCGTGGTGCTCCTGCGCCGCGTCGTCGACGCCCTGACGGAGCGGATGGAAACGGTCGATCCAGTCTGGGTCATGGACAGCAAATAGCGGTCGATCAGTGCGTCTTGTTCAAAATCGATTCGCTGGCTAAACTTCCGGTTTGCGGAGGAAGATCCGCAGTTGCTGAGAAAAATCCGCATTTTGGGTAAGAAGCGATGGCACATAAGAAAGGTCAGGGATCGAGCCGCAACGGTCGCGATTCCAACGCCCAACGACGTGGCGTAAAGAAGTATGGCGGTGAATCGGTCCGAGCTGGAAACATCCTGATTCGCCAGGTAGGCACAAAATTTCACCCCGGCAAGGGGGTCGGCCAAGGGAATGACTACACCCTGTTCGCCTTGATCGACGGAAAAGTGATGTTTGACCGCGAAGGTCGAAGAGTCAACGTGGTCGCTGACGCCGAATAAGAGAGTCAGCCTCAGCAACTCAAAACGTGCCCCAGCGGGCACGTTTTTTTATGCGCGCATCGTGCATCAAAGTCGGGGCGTTTGTTGCCAAAGAGATCATCGGGGTCACGGAGGCAGAAGGCCCCCGAGGATTGGTAAGTGGAGTTCCTTCGTGAACGCTGTGGACTCGCTGGCTAAAACATCTAAGGCAGCACTTCGACGGTGATGGGGTGAGTCGTGACGTTTCCGTCGACGGCTCCCGTTAGGAAGAACGTTCGCTTACCTGGCTTTGTAATTGGATCTGCCGTTAGAAAGAACTCGCGTTCGGTTTCGTCGCGACGAACGAGCAGACCGCTCAGGCCGATATTGTCCACGTACACGCCGTGAGCCGTGTTACGCCCAGCGTTCTCCTTGCCAAAGCTGACTTCATTGACGAAACCGTCTTTTCGCCGAATGACCACTCGAGCCGAAACGGTTTCACCCCGACGTACCGTCAGCGTCCAGTTCTCGTCTTCCTCGACGGTCCGATCGATGGGCTGAATGGACGGGATCGCATTCGGCCGATCTCCGAGTGTCAACTCTCCGATGGAGCCGAGGTTTCGTTCCACGACTCTTCCGAGCACTTCACCTCGAGCGTGAACATCAAGTGAGATCTTTCCTTCCCAAGCTTGCACGTCTTCTGCAACCCAAAGACTCCCTCGAGCCGATCGTTGGCCCGGTTCAATCGTGATGGGAAGGTTCGAACGAATCTCGGGTGGCAAATCCGGGATGTCAAAAGTGACGGAGCCATCGAATCCATCCATTCGATCGATGCGGACGGTGAATTCTCGCCCGACGCCTCGTCTTAGCGTTGCATTGGGTTTTCCGATCGAAGCTTTGAAAGACGGATTGGCTGGACGGATTGCCAGTTTGTAGTCGAAGCCAGCTCCACCATCACCGCGAGTGTCCCGTATCACCACTGTGTACTTCGCATTGTCTGGTGCCGTAAACAACAGCCGGCTCGACTTGCCCGCTAGACGCATCGGATCATCGTCGTTCTCGTAGAAGATGTCGAAGACCGGCAAGCCATTGGCGAGCGGTGTTTCATCCATCGCAAGAGGCCGAACGATGTATCCCGGTTCACCCAGTGCATGGGTTGTGTGAGACGTGCCGAAGTACGTCCAACGCTTGCCCTCATTTGGATAGACGTTGTAGCCCGAATCGGGCCCACGCGGGTACATGTATAAACGAGTGACTTCACCGGCAGCGAAGAAGTAATCGTTCAGTCGCATCTCTTGCCAGTTGAAGACTCGAAAGTCGCCAATTTGATTACTGTCCTTTCCGCGGAACGTGAAGTACGAATCTCGGATCGCCTGCAGGCGAGTTTGCAGTACCGGTTGGCCTTGTTCGTCATAGATTGACACGATCGGATCCAGCGGGCTCTTGTCCACTGGATCGGCATCGATCGCCCACACTTCACCGCGACGAGCTTCGAATTGGAAGCGGTCGGACTGAGCTGGATGATCGAGCTTGCCACGGATTTCGACATTACGCCCAACAGCGACCGGATCGCCGGACTCGGGATTGCCTCCCAGATCTGATTCTTTCCATTCCTTGGTGGGTCCAAGATCCATGTAGATCGGCATCAAACCGGTCTCGGCAACCGCTTGGATGGATCGTGTCTCGGGGATCTCGCGTTGAATGACGTCCCCGCTCATGAGCGAAACAAATAGATGTTGGCCATCCGGCGCAACGGCAAGATCACTGCCTGTCTCTTTGAACGGTTCCAAAGTGTCAGACAGGTTCCAGTCTTTGGTCCGTATCAGCTTTAGGTTGCCCGCCATCGACAAGACGGCGAGTCGGTTGCCGTCGGGCGTGAGCGTCATGCCGACCAGTGGAGACTCGTCGACAAACCGTGTTGCGATCAACGGATTGATACGCGGTCGAACGGTACTGACCAGTTTCCAAACTCGAAGTCGATTATCGGAACTGCCCGCGAGAATGAACTTGCCATCTGGCGTTACATCCACCGCGAAAACTTCTCCTTCCGGTTGACTAAGCGTGTCGAGACGTTCGCCTGTTTTCACTTGCCAAACTTTGACCGTCTCGTCGGCACACGCACTCATGAGCACACGACCGTTGGGTGAAAACGCTAGATCGAAAACGGCACCATTGTGCCCGGTCAATTCGCGAATGAGCTCTCCCGACTGCGCGTCCCAAAGCAGGATGCGGCGGTCGTAACCGGCAGTCGCAACGAGTGATTCGTCGGGTGAGAATTCTGCGGCATAAACAATGTCTCGATGTCCCAGCAATTCCATTTCGCGTGCGCCGCTGCTGACGTCGAAGATGGCGGCAAAACCGTACGCCCCGGGGACTCCCGATGCGACCAACAGTCGCTGGCCGTCGCGACTGAATTGGATCGAATTGACTTTGTTCAAGTCAGCAGTCATTTTGCTCAGCGTCTTGCCGTCTCGATCTTGAATTTCGATTTCGCCATAGCGTGCGATGGCGCGAGGCCCTTCCCCCGAGACCGCAAGTGCGGTGATGGGGCGTTTCACACCTTTCGCAGTGGCAAACGAGGGTACTTTGAGCTCCAGTTTTAAAGGCACGTCGCCATCGGGGCCGAGCGCTCCCTGCTCAACCCATGATTCAACAATCTGAATCTCCTTTTCGGTCGGTCGCGCTTCTCCTTCCGGTGGCATGGCTGGTTCGAGCGTACCACGCATCATTAGCACAAGACGACTACTGCTCGCTTCGCCTGCCGTAATGGACAATCCAGAATCTCCGCCCAACATCAGCGCGCGGTGCGACTCCATGACCAACCCGCCTTGTTGCTCGTCTTCCGTGTGACAGCCAATGCAGTACTTTTGGAAAACCGGCAGGACATCTTTCACATAGTCGACCGTCTCGGCCGCCCTGCACGATTGGCAGACGATCGACTGAGTCAGGAGTAAAAGAATGATCGAAGCGATGATTCGCATGATTCAGTGTTGAGGAGGTGGGTATAAGGAACGCCGATTCAATTGGCTTAGTGGTTAAACGTAAACTCGGTGCTGGTCAAAATGCTCCAAGCGACGTCCTGCAGTGCCGTGGACCGATCGTCGCCATATTCGGAAACGACCGATAGAAGATTCTTCAACTCCTCATCGCTCGGTGGGCGAGATAGAGCTGCGACGAACATTGCTTTGATGATTTCTGAGTCATCACGTTCATCTTTGAGTAAGCGAGAAATCAAGTTGTTTTTGTCAGCCAGTTTTGGATTCAGCGTTTCGCCGTTGGATAGGTGCAGGACTTGCACCATGCTTGGCTCGTCACTTCGTTCACATTCGCAGGTGATTTCCCTCGGGTTTCGTCCGAAAGTTTTCAGGAAGTATGACTTTACTGCGGAATCGTACAGCTCGATCGCACGGGTTCCCTTGTCGTAGAAGTCTGTGTTCTGAGTGTCTGCGCCGGGGAAGGCGATTTTGTTGAATACGGTGGCAGTGCCAAGCACTTGATCGATCGAATCGAGCAAGACTTCGGCCATCAGCCTGCGGGGATAATATCGACTGAGGTATTTCTTTTCGTCGCGATTGTCCGGCAGCGGGAGACTGCTTCGTTGATACGTTTCACTTTGCAGGATCGTCCGCATCAGCTGTTTCAGATCGAATTTCGAATCCGTGACTAACTGCGCACCTGCCGCCAACAACGGCTCACAAGAGGCCGGGTTGCTCAACCGCAAATCGTCGACCTGTTCGACCAAGCCACGACCGAAGAAATTGGCCCAGACTCGATTGGTGATCGCTCGCGCGAAATAAGGATTGGCAGGATCCGTCATCCAATCGGCGAGTACTTCACGCCGATCGCGTGGATCATCAAAGTTCATCGCGTCCGAATCCAACGGTGCCGGCGGCTGTGGTTTTCCAAGACTCGGTTGGATCAACTCACCACTCGTGGCCACGTACAGCGTCCGAATGCCGTCGCCATTTCGACCATCACCGCCCCACCCCTTGGCTCGGACGCGTGAGAACAGGTTCGCCATAGCGTAGTACTGATCGTTGGTCCACTTTTCGAGTGGATGGTTATGACACTTCGCACATCCGATCGACAGACCAAGGAATGCTTGCGAGGCATTTTCCGTCATGTCCTCGGGAGATTGATGCAACGCATAAAAGTTGGTCGCACCGTTGCTGTCGCTGCTTCCGGTTGCGGTCAGGATCTGACGGACAAATTGGTCCCATGGCAGATTCTCGCTGACCGCGTTTCGCACCCATTGGTAGTACGTTTTGACGGCGACGGGACGTAGACGGGTGCCATTAATCAGCAGCATGTCGCACCAGCGGTACGTCCAGTAATCGACAAAGTCTTCACTCGCCAACAGACGTTCAATCAGCCAATCGCGACGCTCTTCTGGTGGCCGCGACAGGAATGCTTCACGGTCTTCGGTCGAGGGCAGACGACCGATCGTGTCCAGCGTCGCTCGCCTCAAAAACGCATCGTCATCGCAACGCGGGGAAGGCCTTAGCTGCAGCGTTTCGAGCTGCGTCAGATTCAACTCATCGATGAAGTTGCGTCGTGGCGCATCGGCAAAGACTTGTCTCGGCACTTCATTAGGAAACGGGACCGTGAATCGTGCGAGAGCGACTTTGCTCCCGAACCAGACCAAGACGGCGCCTTCACCACTGCCACGAATCGTGGCTAGGCCGTCCTGTTCGACGCTGGCGACGGCTTCATCGGTGGTTGAAAAGTTTGACCAATGCGTAACATCGATGACGCGCCCATCATCGTAGTGAGCGTTGACGAGCACCTGTGCGTTCTCACCCGGAGAGAGAATGGCGTTGCCGGGCGTCACACTGATACTCTCCAGCTGCGCGTCGTCGTCCGACGGACCGGGTGCACCACTGGCGATCCACTCCGCGATCACTCGATAGTGATGGCTTTCGGTATCGAGTAGCAAGCCGCCTTTGTGCGGTAAAGCGCCGGTAGGCTTTGAAAGAAGCAAGCTTCGACCTGGGTCCGAAAGCTCGACGCGTCGACCACGCGCTTCGCGTGTGATCGTTTGGAAATCGTGCTCAGAATTGTAGCCACGTAGTGAGAGACGAAAGCCACCCTTCCCGGCCAAGGCACCGTGACAAGCGCCCGCGTTGCAACCTACTTTCGACAAGACGCTTTGCACATCATTGCGAAAACTCCAGCGGTGCGGTTCCTCCGCCGATTCGACCGTGACGTCCGCCGTTGCTTGGCGTCCATCAGCCGTCGTGACGATGATCTCAGTCGTTCCGTCACCGACAGCTCTCGCGACACCGGCACGTATCCGAACGATCGAGGGATCGGCGGATTCAAAGTTCAACTGATCGGCCGGTAACGTCGCTGACAGCTGCTCACCACGCAGAGTCACGACGGCAAGTTTCTGCATGCCATTGGGTCCATGCAGTGTGAATGCCTCTGGCAGGATTCGAAGGCCATCGGATGCCGAGCAAACGCTCGTCACTAACATGACAAACAAAAGTGCGGTGGAAAAACTTCGCATCGGCGGCGTGTTTGGTAGGAATTCAGAAGGGTGGGGAGGAGATGGATTACGGCGGCGATCCATCGCGCCTCAATTCAGAATGGGATCAAGAAAACAGCTCGGTGATTTCGCGAACACCAAAGTCGACCAGCGGAAAGGGTCGACCGGCAGGACCGGGTAATTCGGTGTGCAGATCCAACCCAAGGCTCTTGAAGATCGACGCGACGATTTCGCCCGGTTGGCATGGCCGATCTGCTGGAACAGCACCGATCGGATCGCTCGCACCAATCGCGCGACCCCCCACGACACCACCGCCAGCAAACGTGCATGAAAAACACTGTGGCCAATGATCACGACCGCCCGCCGGATTAACCTTTGGCGTCCTTCCAAACTCTGCCAGTCCGCAGACCATCGTGTCATCCAGCAAACCACGCTCATCCAAATCAGCGATCAGGGCCGCGTACGCTTGATCGTACATAGGCGCAACGATGTTTTTCATTCCCTCGATCGTCGTGAACGGTTTGCTGCCGTGGATATCCCAGGTGATTTCATTGAACACCGTCAAAAAGGTGTTGATGGTGATGAAGCGAACACCGGCTTCCACCAATCGCCGAGCAAGCAGGCAGCACTGACCGAAGCGGTTCATCCCGTAACGTTCGCGAACGGCTTCAGGTTCCTTGGTGAGGTCAAACGCCTCTCGAGCTTCGTTGCTGCTCATCAATCGATAAGCGGCTTCAAAATTTTTATCCAACATCTTGGCCGATTCGGTCGCTTCTAGTTCTTTCAACCGACCTTCGATCGCGCTACGCATTCGACGGCGTCGATCGATTCGGACATCACCTAGCGTTGGAGGTGGCAAAAGGTCGGGGACTTTAAAGTTCTCCTTGCTTGGGTCGGCCATCAATGCAAACGGGTCGAAGGCTTTACCAAGAAATCCGCCGGCCTGTCCGTTGGGCAGGTTGCCGCCGCCACGCCCCATCGTTTCAGGCAACACCACGTGCGCGGGTAGGTCGCTTCGTCGTCCGCGCATGTACTGCAGGACGGCACCGGCATGAGGATAGTTAACGCCGCCATTGAATTGACGACCGGTTTGCAGCATCTGCCAGCCGGCGTCGTGAACGGCGGCGGCCGTGTGGTAACACGATCGGACGATGGAAAATTTGTCAGCGATCTCTGCGTGTCGCGGAAGGATCTCGGAGAGTTGAAAATCACCCTTGGTTGAAATGGCTTTGAAAGGTCCGCGAACTTCAGCCGGCGCTTCCGGCTTCATGTCAAACGTGTCCAACTGACTCGGGGCACCAAGATTGAAGATCATGATGCAGGAACGTTTGTCCTTCGATGGATCAACGCCATGTTGCTCTGCGGCGGCAAGATATTGCGGCAGGCCGAGACCGATCGCTCCAAGTGTGCCAACTTGCAAAAAATCGCGGCGTGTCGTGCCATTACACGTGTGGGAGGAACCACGCGATGTCAGATTGAGCATCGAGGAACCCTGAAGTGGGAGGGGGTGGGAGGTTCGCTATATTTTAGTCGATTTTCGTGATGCGCGGAGGTTGATCTTCGACTCGTTAGCGCGGCTTTACCCATGTGCCCCAGCGGCTGTTAGGCCTGTGTCAGCAGGAAAGCGTTAAGCAACGTCATGGCGTTCAGGACCATGTGCACGATGATTGGTGCCGTTAGACTTCCAGTTTGACGGTACAGATAGCCGAGCCCCAATGACAGAAAAAATAGGGGAATCGGTGCGGCGCCTTGGCCTAGGTGCATGAGTCCGAAGAGGCCACTGGTGATCAACAATGGCCAATAGGCCGTGGGCTGCCAACTCGACGATTCCGAAAGCGAAGCGGCTGGAGGGTCGGCCAGTCGTTGCAGTCCTCCTTGAATCAATCCTCGAACCAACAACTCCTCGACGACGGGTGTCAGCACAGCCGTGGCAAGAAACGTCATCAAGACGACTTTGGTAACGGGAAACTCTGCGAGGGAATTCAGCACCGTGTGCTCGTACTTAATCAAGTTCGCAACTAAAGCACTGATCAAGAGTACGGGTGGAAGAATCAGTAGCGCTGCAAAAAAACCTAATTTGATATCGCTTGGCTTTAAGATCAGTCCGCTGATACGAAACGGCTTTCGAAAAAAGATTCCGAGCCATCCAACGACGATCACGATGGAGACCAGTCCTGCGGTGACCGTTGCAACGATCCAATAAAAGTAACTGTCGGCCGAAGCGTGTCGCAACCGCGTTCCAGCTTTCGTCTCTATCGCTGAATCGGTTGATAACGCGTCGTCCGCACCGCTTGAAGTCTCTGCCGCGGCTACATCATTCGATGCGGTTGGCTCAAGGGTTGATTCCGTATTTTGTGACTCATCGGTTTCCAGATCCGACGAGATCGTGATGTTTGCTTCTTCATCATCGGCTGCTATTGGCTCTTGTTGCTCTGCCTTGGGTTCGTCTTCAACGGAAGCGGCTTCCTGCATTTCGATCCATCCTCGATCCTTCATCGCCTGTGTCGTCGAGATCAATACGACTTGCGTGCTGATCATCATGAGCAGGCCCGTACTGAACAGAATCAGACCATCCAGATTGGTTCGGTAGGGACGATCTTGCTCGCGAGCCGGCAGTAATGAATCGATGGAGTTTCGGATCGATCCACCGGTACGCCGTTTAAGTAATCGCACCCAGCACACGAGGCTGGCTAACCCGGCGATCACGAGCAACGTTCTGAATGCATCGATGAGCAGTTCGATCATCAGTCGCCGTCAGGGTCATCCGGTTGGTCTTGCATCGATCGCGCGGCGATCACGGTGTAGTCATATCCCGAATACACCGTCAGCAAGATTGCTCCCCACAACAGTCCTTGGCTCGTCCATTTCAACCAAGTCGTTTCGGGATAAAGAAGGAACAGCAGCACAGCGATGACAGCAGCACACTGCAGGACCATTTTCCATTTGCCCAGTTGGCGCGCCGAGAAATCGCCACCGGCGCCTTCGATCATTCCCCGCAGGCTGGTCACCAATAACTCGCGTCCTACCACAATTGTCGCCATCCAGGAGGCAACACCGGATTCAGCAACTTCGACCAACGCGATGAATGTCCCGCAAATGATGATCTTGTCGACAAATGGGTCAAAGATTCGACCAAGCTTGGTGACTTGTCCGTACTTCCTCGCCCAATAGCCATCCATCCAATCGGTCGACGCGGCGATCGCAAACAGAACGAGTGCCCACCAAAACTGCTGGAGTGGAATCAGGATCATCACGGCAATCGCCAACGCGAATCTCGCCAGGGTCAACGCGTTGGGAACGTTGTAGATCGACTTGCTCATGAATCCAATGAAATCCGTGTCGCTGGGTGGGCGATGCTTTCTGCCGTTGTGCTACTTGTCATGCGATCGGTGGGGTGTCATGCGATGTGTGGAGCGCATCTCACGCAGAGCATACCGACGGCTTTGTTGCTTCGCATGCTTTCTTCAATGCAAGTGTCACGCTCAGCGTGGTTTACGGGACATCGAAAACGGTCAACCGGACGACAGCGCCCTAGTTGTCGCCCATTGACAAGAGCCCGCCAAGCCGGGATCTGTTCCTAAATCCGCGATCCACTTGGCTTTTTTGGATTCGGAACGTCGAAAAGGGACAATGGAACGGACACCGTCTACAGAGGAGCTGCAACCAAATCGTATCCGTCTGCAGCCACGACTTCGCAGTCGAGCATCTCGCCGACCTCGGGGTCATTCTCGAAGCCGGAGACATAAATCACACCGTCAATGTCTGGAGCTTCCCAGCGACTGCGACCGATCCAAACGCCTGGTTGATCTGGCAGCGGTGCGTCGATCAACACCTTCTCGACCGACCCGACGCGGCTGGCGGTCCATTCAAACGCGATCGCTTGTTGTTCCGCCATGATGCGGCCCTGACGACGCTTCATCACTTTTTCCGGCACACGGTTCCGTAGCCGCGCTGCCGGCGTGTCTTCTTCGACGGAATAGGTGAAGACGCCCAGGTGCTCGAAACGCTGCTGTTGCACAAAGTCGACCAGCTCGGCAAAGTCCTCTTCAGTCTCTCCGGGGAAGCCGGTAATCATCGTCGTCCGCATCACCAACTGGTCAATGCGTTCTCGGAGTCGACCGAGGATCTCTTCCTGACTGGCACGGTTCGTTCGACGAGCCATTCGTTTGAGCATGCGGTCGCTTGCATGTTGCAGCGGCATGTCGATGTACGGGAGAATTCGCTCGGCGCCCGCGAGCGTATCGATCAACGCGTCATCGATGTACATGGGATAAAAGTACATCAGACGTATCCAGTCGATCGATTCAATTTTATCGAGCTCGATCAACAAGTCATTCAGTCGCGGTTCGCCGTACAAGTCTTTACCGTAATAGGTCGTGTCCTGAGCGACGATGATCACTTCTCGGACGCCACTATCACCAAGTCGTTTCGCCTCATCAATGACTTGTTCAATCGGCTTGCTGTAGTGTTTGCCGCGCATTTTTGGGATCGCGCAGAACGTGCACTTCCGATCACAGCCTTCGCTGATTTTCAAATAAGCAAAGTGTCTTGGAGTAATCGCGGTTCGGACCGCATCGGAAAGCGGCCGAATCGCAGCCGGTCGGAATACTTTCTGCTGTTCTTCGACGCCGGCCTGCAATCGATCGGCGACATCAACGATTTCATTGCGTCCGAAAACGCCAACCATTGCGTCGATCTCTGGACGCGATTCGAGGAGTTTGCCTTGCTGGCGTTCAGCGAGACAACCGGTAACGACGACACCTCGAATCTTGCCCTGCTTTTTCAGGGTCAACATCTCGTCGATCGCACCGAGTGATTCATCGCGCGCCGAATCAATGAAACCGCATGTGTTGACTACGACAAAGTCCGCTCCATCCACGGAGTCGACCATCCGGTAGCCGTCCTCATCTAGTCGCCCAAGCATCTGCTCGGTATCCACCAAGTTCTTGGGGCATCCCAGGCTAATGACCGCGTAGCGACCGCGAGCTGAATCATCAGCATCAACGACACGCATCGCCGGGGCCGGCGAGGGTGTCTCAGAAACGATGGGGAGTCCGGAGGGCTTCACGTTGGGCGTCGAGGACAGGATGCGTAGGAGTGGGGGCGGTTCAACGACTGTGGGCGAACGAAGTGAAATGGGCTTCGATCGGCCGTCGGGCGTTCGGAACGCAAGAAGCATTCAAAAGGCTCGCGGCATGTAACTTGCTGCGTGATTATTGTTTTTTCCCATCACCCTGACAATGAGCAGAATGCGACGAATGACAACGTTTATCGCCTACGAAAAAACGTCCCTGGAATTCCAAGGACGTTCGTCGAAAGTTTAATAAGCCGGCAAGCTTCCGCCTGCCCTGCGATTGGCAGGATCAGCTCAGCCTTTGTCGCCGGCGTAGCTGGTGTCGTACTCTTCGTCGTAGCCGCTCTCGCTTTCGCTGCTGCTTTCCTCTTCGGAACGCATTTCAACGACTCGAGCTGCTTCGCGAACGACAGCCATCGCCGTCCGTAGCTCGATTGGCGAGAACCACCGGACGTTGCCAGTGTATTTGCTCTCCACGCGATTCTTCGCTGCCAGTTCGCTCCAGCTCATGTCATCCATCAGGTGCCATGCAGCTGCTTGAGCCGACTTTTGAGTGACTTGGCCGTGGCCGAGAGCTTCGCAAACAACGCGAACTTCCGCGTTGGTGGTGAATTGCTCCAGCGGAACGATCTTGTAAGCCATTTTCGGGTTTGGCTCGGGCTTGCCGTGCTCTAGGCAGACCGTGGTAACGGCCAATTTTCGCATGCGTTCGGGAGCGACTCTCATGAAACCGCCGCCGCCCATGCCGCCCATGCCGCCGCCGCCCATGCCCATACCGCCCATCTGAGCGAGGACAGGTACACCGGCAAACGCGTCAGGCAGTTCAAGCTCGAGCGGTTGATCAGTCAGGTTTTGGATCAGCACATTCGCTTTGGTCGAATCGCGCGGAATGAATTTGACGTCCACCTGGCCGGCATCGATTGCATCAAACAGTTCAACCTGGAGGGCAGCAGGTTGATCTTCTTTTTCTGCGGCCAAGCAGATGGGAGTGGCGGACATTGAAGCTGCCGCCAGAGCTGCGATGCAAACCATCGCTCGTCGAGAAAGGTTGTAGACCATGCTCACGGAAAAGTTCCTCTCGGTAGGGTTCGCCTCGTTGGCCTTGGGACTAGCTGAAGACCAACACGGATTGCAATGTTCCATCTCCCCGTGCACTTGAGAACGACGGGTATCCACGCTTTCGCGTGAATAAATCGTGTCGAACTCTGTGAAAGGAGTCGGAACCCAAAAACGGATGAGGCGGTTCTGAACGCCCTCTCGCAGGTAATGGCCAACCGAGGCCGAACCCCGCGTCCCCAGGGACGAACAGACTTCCGTTCACGCGTCATGATAGTTACCCGGCCAGGCGAAACCAAGCGGATTCGCGCGGTGGCGCCGCAAATATCACTGCGTTCTTTGCCAATTATCGGCGTTTCGCGGCAGCCGGAAGAGTGCCGCGCCCGGATTCATGCCGGGTTAGCGAAGACGAGAAGGAATTCGCAGACGAGATATGGAACAGTTCCGTTGGGGGGGTGAGCTGTTTTATGGATCCAAAACAACGTGCTTCACGCCTTTTCGTAGGTAGGTGTAGGTGATGTGAACTTTCCCGTCTTTGGCTTGAATCACGGCAGGGTATGAAAATTCGCTCGCATCGCGTTTTTCCAGGGTAATGACAGGGATCCAGGTTTCCCCGTCGTCTGAAATCGCCACATTGAGCATTTCACGTCCGGCGGGAAACCCACCGCCTCGCGTGGTGTGGTTGTAAACCAATAATTGGCGGCCGTCTCGTAGCGTGACGGCATCCGTTCCTGAGTTCGGGTTGGGCAACCCTGCGTCGGACAGCGGAGACCACGTTGTTCCAAAGTCATCCGACCAACTGGTCGCCAAGACTTTTTGACGGGAACGACAAAGAATCTGCATGCGTCCGTCCGCGTACGTCAGGATGCTTGGTTGAATCGCATCGAAACGGCTGGCGTCATTGATGGGGCCAATGACCTCCCAGGTCTTGCCAAGATCGCGAGTTCGTTCGAAGTGGACGCGCCAGCCCAGATGCTCGGAGCTGCTGGGACAAAGGATCGAACCATCGGCAAGCTGGACCGGCTTGTTTTTGATCGGCCCGGCCAGATGTGGATTGGTCCCAAGTTTTGAATCGGTCCCAAGTTTTCGCGGTGTCGCCCACGTCTTTCCCGCATCGTTCGATGTCGTCAGCATGCCCCACCACTGCGATGGGCTCTTTCCCACTTTGTAGAAGAGCATCAGTGGCCCGTCGGCAGGTTGAAAGAGGACCGGATTCCAGCAGGGCAGTCGCGTACCATGGGTTTGGAGACCGTTGGCTACTTCCATCGACTCGGTCCAGTGACTCCCGTCATAACGTGCGACGCGAATTGCTACATCCGGATTCTTTTCGTGGGTGCCGGCGAACCAAGCTGCAACGAATCCGTCGTTGGTTTCCGCAATCGTTGATGCGTGACACTGTGGAGTTGGTCGATCGTCGAGATCGTAGATCAACTTCGCACTGACACAGATCCCCGATCCCGGTTCGGCCATGGGCACGTCATCGATCGTCTGACTTAACACCGTGTGACACCCGGCCAATAAACCGAATACCGATAAAACAAATCGAATCATCACTGCGTCCTTCGATACGCGAAGCCAGGGTGACCCGACATCGTAACTCAGATAGTGATCGCCATGTCGCGTCGAATCCATCCACGCGTTCCGTTGGGCAATTCGATCTGTAGCCAGTTTTCGCGATCGGCGACGCAACGCACCAGGCTTCCCGAGGCGTTGGCAAGTTCCATGAGGCTGTCAAATTCATCACCGTCACCGCTACGGACGGTCACGTCTTCAGCAACCAGCACAGCGTTTCCGTCGCGAACGAACTCTTGGATCCCGATCAAGTAACCTCCGCCCGAAAGCGATGCAATCACAAAGCAGAGTGCGACGAGAGTCTTCCATGGAAACACGTTACCGAGTAATCGCGCGAGCACGACGATCCACAAGCCGAACCAGCCAATCAAGAAAGTCATGCGCAGCCAACGAATCGGAATGAACCGGAACCAAGAAGAGTTAGAAATCGTGATCAACACGTTGTTTGAAGCAACACCAACCAAATCGGCGTCTGCTTCCGCGCGAAAAAGCTGCTGACGGTAGCTTTCGTTTTCCGGTTTCAACCGCAAGGCTCGACGATAATTTGCGATGGCCGCTCCGAGATCACCTGATCGATGTGCGATCCGACCCAAGGCAAAAAACAGCTTGTCGTTCTCAATACCCGCATCGATGAGTGTTTGAAGCTTTTCCTGTGACGCAGTCAGTGTTTGTTCGAGTGCGACGCCAGAAAGACTGGAATCGATCGGCAGTGCTTCTTGCAGAATCGTTCGCTGCTGTTCGATGGTCAATTCAAGCTCGCTCGCTGAGGCAGAATTAGACCCAAGTGGCATACTGCATAACATGGCGACGGCGATGCGACCTGCCATTAGCGATGAAGGTGAGCGATGGATCTTTGATGACACGACATCGTCCGCCAAAGCTTCTGCTTGTTCTCGTAGCGAATTCAACCAGGCAGCATCATCGCGCCCCGGTGTTTGGCTACAAGACGAATAGAATCGTTCAGCTCGAATGGCTATTTCCGTTTCACCCGAGGCTCGCATAGCACCAATTGCCTGATCGCGCCGCAATCGACTGTCGGGCAAGCGATAATGGGCGGTCAAGAACCGCTCCAGTGAACCGGCAACTTCTAACGGCGTTTGAGCGACGCCAAGTTCGCGACGAAAGCGACTGCGGGCAGGAACCAATCGTCCGATGGAAGTTCGTGATCGAGTGAGCAATACGATTAAAGCTGCCAGCGGACCGACACCGATGGCGACGATCATCGACGTCGAAGGAAAGCTGGCTCGTTGAACGGGCGTTAATAGCTCGTCGCCGTTTCCAAAGCGACCGGATCCAAGAAGTGTATCAACTTCAGCTTCTTTACTCTGCTCATTCGAAGCATTAGCGGACGGATCCGACGAGTTCGCACGTCGCTTTTCCGCAGCTGAACCGACAATCGAATCGAGTGAAAGCACCTCAGCTTTATTTACCGTGATCGAGATGGGATTGCTCGTCGTTGTGACGAATTGTTCCAGTTCGGGATCGAAATAACTGAATCGGATCCCAGGGATTTCTGTCACGCCTTCCTTGGTTGGGCGGATGGTGGTGGAGAAAACTTTTTGTTGCCGATTCACGAATCCGGCAAGCGGTTCGTCCGGCACTTTGAAGTTACTGATGAGGTCCTGTTGAGACTCAATGGGAGGAGCCCGAACCACGTCCAATTGCCCTTTTCCATCGATGCCGATGTGCAACGTAATCGGGTCACCGACGGCCACCTCTCTCGGAGTTGCTTCGGTCAAAATCGAGAACTGCCCGACGGCCCCTCGATAATCATCCGGACGTCCAGCCGTTGGAACGGGTTTGAGCGTGATCGGTTGAACTTCGGCTTCGGCAACGAGCGGTTTCCATTTGGAAATCTTGAGTCCGCCTCCAAACATGGCATCATCGAACGCGTCTCCAAATGGACTATTTCGAAAGGGACTATTGCCTCCGAAGAAGTCATCGTCATCGAGCATTGAAAGCGGACTTCTGGCACGAGCGAGCTCCTGCGGGTACTGCATGACAATGCGCACGTCGCTGCCTTCTAGCTGTCCCGGACGGTCTGGATAGACTTTGCTTTCGATGACGTACAGGTAGTACTCAAATTCGTTACCTTCCGAGTCCTTTCGCAATCGAGGGTTTCCAGCGGGTCGTTGGCCGTTGGATTCCATCTCGTCCATCGCCTGTTGGAAATTGCCCCAGCTCGAGCGATTAACGAGAAGTTGATTCCACATTTCCCCTTCGCTCAAACGCCTTTGCAGTTTTGGATCGCGAAACGGCCGGATCCAGATTTTCAGTTGAAGCTCAAGCGGTTCACCGACGTAAATCTCGCGCTCGTTGCCCGCAATCTCAACAAATATCAGATCATCCGTCTCGCCTTTCGTGGCGATGATCCGCACGGCTTTTGTCAGACGCCTCGCACCGTCAGCGGTAACGCGTATGGGCGGAATCGTGAAACGACCTTCTCGATGAGGCGTGACACGGAACGTATAGATGATGTCGTTTGTTTCGGTACGCCGGCCATTGAGGATCGAAACTCGCCTGCTTCGTTGAGGCACCCCGACTTGCTCGATTTCCAATCCGCTGACCCGTGGGAATTCGGGCGGATCATGCTCAACAGAATTGGTGATGCGAATCGTCAAGACGACCGGGAGTCCAACGAGTGTCTCGCGAACAGAGACGTCCGTATCGACATCGGTCGCACGACCGATCTGAGTCGGCAAGAGACCTAGCAAGACGACGCAAGTGATCAACATCCAAGATTGATTCCGTATGGGATGACCAAACCGGCTCCGAGACTACCAATCTCTTTCAACCGGGACACGACGAGAACGCATTCGTGCCTGCCGTTGTAAACGACGCAGCATGTCTCGGTCACGAATCGATTGGAGAATTTTTTTCGCTTCTTCCTCACCGATTCCCTCAGTCGGGTGCGAAACGGATTCGGATCCTTGTGCCGTCGCGTCTTCGTTAGTGTCTTGATTTAGAGCACTCAAATCACCACTGGGCGCAGGCTCCGCGTCGGAGGGTTCAGCTTCCTCGTTGACGTCGGAAACTTCAGGATCTTGATCATTGGGGCTGCGTTTCGAACCCGTTTGATCGTTCTGATCTGGGGCACCTTCAGAGTTCGCTTGCTTGGAAGGCTGATTGGATTCGTCTGGTTCGGAGCCGTCCGACGCTCCATTATTTTGCTGAGAGTTATTTTCATCGGAGGATTGGTCTTCCTGTGGATTGTCCGATGAAGCTTCTGGTTCGTTGTTGGTCTGCGGTTGGTCAGGTTGTG
Organism: Planctomycetota bacterium; assembly: GCA_039179795.1. Classification (GTDB taxonomy): domain Bacteria; phylum Planctomycetota; class Planctomycetia; order Pirellulales; family Pirellulaceae; genus Rubripirellula. The sequence continues at coordinate 25,081 of JBCDEM010000028.1, forward strand.
GCTCTCCCGATGGATCCTCATCTGTTTGTTGATCACTGGATTGCGAGGAGTCTTCTTCGGATGCGTTTTCCGGATCCGATTCGGTAGCTGATTGGTCTTGTTGCGATTCGGGTTCCTGCTCGGATGGATCCTGGTTTGAGGGTTTTGATTCGTCGTTTTGGGGAGACTCCCCCGATGAGTCTTGGGCGTCAGATTGAGAGTCTCCGGACGGCTGGTCTTCTGAATTCTGGGACTGTTCTGGTTGATTCTGATCCTGTTGATTCTGATCCGGTTGTTGGTCTTGCCGGCTTAGCGGCTGCAGTTTTCGAATCAACTGTCCCGCCAATTCAATATTTGCGCGGGCATCATCGTCATTCGGATTCAGACGCAAAGCACTACGGAATTGGGTGATTGCCTGGCGCAATCGACCGACGGCCTGCTCTATTTGCTTGTCGGAAGGAGAGGCGTTTTCCGCTTCAGGCGGAGCATCTGAAGTTTCAATCGTCTGCAATGCCTGGGCATACAGCGTGTTGCCGAGGTTGAAACGCGACCGTGCCGCAAGTGCTGTGTTCGACGAGTTTGCCACGGCCCGGAATCCGGCAGCGGCCGCTTCAAAGTCTTTCTGTTCAAACTGCTCGACACTTTGGTTGTAGGTCATCACGTCCGAACGAACCGGATCTTCCGCCCGGGCGATCGGCCATGCCGTCAACAGCAAACAGGCAGCATAAGTAAGACGCAGCGAGAACATTCGAGGGAGCACTCAGGCGTGGATGGCGGGAGCGAGAGTCAGTCTGGAGAGGGCGATTTACTGCGAAACCTCTTTCGATACGTCCATTTATCACGCCTGGATCGGAATCGCCAAGTCAAAAAAGCGGGTCCGGGGGCGTGTGGATGTTAATCGTCATGACGGTCGCATGGAAAGGCGTTCCTTATCGACGGGGTGGCAGCGGTTCGGGGAGGTTTGGGTGGAAAAAAGACAGGCAATGCGAGTAGAATAACAGCATGAAAAGACTTATCTCCTTCTCTCTCGCGGCACTCGTTTTGACCACCGTCGTGGCGGATGAGAAACGTGCCCCACGTCCGAAGTTCACCGACGATCAACTGCGCGGCATTTTCTTCGACAAGCTTGAAGATGCTTTTCGTGGCGATCGACCTTCGTTGTCGTCGATCCGAAAGTCTGCCCAGGCGATGCCTGTTGCATCGGCAACAGGTGGATCTTCGGGCGGAGTCGAAACGGCACCCGGAAAGGACGTTTGGTCGCCTTTGGTCAGTTCGACTTCGATCGAAGATGAGGTCAAGCGGCTCCGGCTCGTTTACGATTCCATTGTGACGACTCCCGGAGCATTCAACAGCGGTGGCTACCAGGATGCTCGACTCACCTTGACGGCGATGGCAAGCTTGTTTGCGGTGATCAATGAATACGGCGGCGACGTGCGTTGGAAGAACAAGGCTGCAGTCGCCAGAGATCTGATCGCTCGAACGGCATTCAATTGCAAGGCAGGGTCGACGCAGGTATACAACGAAGCCAAGTTACGAAAAGCCGATCTGCAAGATCTTGTTTCTGGTGGCGGTATCACCAGCCGGGAATCGAGTGAGCCAAAAAACGATTGGACGATGATCGCTGATCGCAGTCCGATGATGGAGTATGCCGAACAGTTGGTGGAAGCACTCGAAGACGTTACCAACAACCAAGGCAATGCTCAGAAAGAGGTGGACCTCATCAAACGCAACGCTGAGCTTCTGGCGATGGTTGCTGAGATCTTCGTCCAAGAAGGCATGGACGAGGCGGACGATGAAGATTACATCAAACTCGGTCGCGACATGCGTGAAGCTTCTAAGACGATGATGGCGGCAATCGAACGCAAAGATTGGGATGCCGTCATCGCGGGTCCAAGTTTGATCCGCCAAAAGTGCGACGCGTGTCACGACGAACGTCGCTAACCACCCAACACACAACCGATCTCGTCGTCCCGCGATCTGGTCATCGCGGCTACCAGTCGGCCAATGGTCCGTGGTCGTTTTTCGATGCCTGAGCAAATTGCGCATCACAGAACGAGTCCGTCATCCCTGCCAAGTATTCACCGACGGCGCTTGTGACTGTGCTTTGCTCAGCTCGTCTTCGGAATCGCAGTGGTAGACGATCCGGTTGACTCTTGAGCGTTTCGAACAGCGTGTACAGTCGACGCGCCGCGGCCTCGCGAACGGGAATCAATCGAGGATGACGATAGACCGTCTCAAAGAGAAATGACTCCAGCTCCGCCCGTTCGGTGGCGAGCCCATCGCTGTGATTCAAACGGATTCCCGCGTCACTGACTTCTTCTGTCGATCTTCCGTCGACGGCACGAAGTGAATCGGTTGCGACACTGATCAGATCGCTGACTTGCAGATCGATGAGTTCATGCACGAGGAGTTGTCGCACTTGTTGGTTCGGTAAGGCTCCTCGGCGGGCGCGTGAACGATCTAATGCACGCCGCACAATGGTCAGCTCGCCAAGTTCCTCCATGGAAAGGAGTCCCATTTGCAACGCGTCGTCAACGTCGTGTGCGTCATAGGCAATCGAATCAGCGGCGTCAACGAGTTGGACTTCCAGCATGGGTGATCGCCCAACGGCCGCTTCGGCTTTGTGGGCTCGCACATCCTGCCCAGCAAGAACTTCGCGGCAAAGATTTAGTCCGCGGAAAGCCGAGTAGCGTTGCTCAAGCTCCTGCACGATCACGAGTGCGAACGCGTTGTGCGAAAAACCGCCACTGGAAGACAAGCACTCGCTCAAAACATCCTCGCCACAATGACCGTAGGGCGGATGTCCGATATCGTGCATCAATGCGAGGGCTTCGGTCAGATCTTCATTGAGCCGTAGTGTCCGCGCGATCGTGCGGGCGACCGACGCGACTTCGAAGGTGTGCGTCAAACGCGTTCGGTGATAAACTCCCATCTCGCCGGTGAAGACCTGCATCTTGCCACTGAGGCGTCGAAACGCACTGCTGTGCAAAATTCGATCCCGGTCACGAGCGTAAGGGCCACGATAGGGATGCCCGTCTTCCGGGTGCACGCGTCCCTGGCTGTCGGAGCTGTGCATCGCGAACGACGCGAGCAACAAGTGCTCGCGGTCAACATACCGTCCCAGATCGATCATCGGCTCGGTGTTCAATTGCTCCATCTATCCTCCTTACCCTTCAATTTTAGCCGCAAACCAACGATCCTCCCACACGAGACTTTCCTTGCCCGTAACCGCCGCCGGACGATCGCCACGCTCCAAACGGACTACCAAAACGGCCTCGCGGTCCGCCAGCGATACCGCCATCCAAATCCGTGGCGCGAGAGTTCATAACCTGCAAAACGTCGATATTGATATCCGGCGCGATGCCATGACGGTGATAACCGGTGTCTCGGGAAGCGGGAAAAGCTCGCTCGCTTTTGACACTTTGTTTGCCGAAGGTCAACGGCAATACATCGACAGTTTGTCGGCCTACGCAAGGCAGTTTCTCGATCAAATCCCACGACCGGATGTCGACTCCATCGATGGGCTCGCGCCAACACTCGCTATCGATCAAAAGCCGGGTACCTCAGGAACTCGCAGTACCGTCGCGACCGTCACGGAAATCTACGATTACTTGCGTTTACTGTTCGCAAGAGTTGGCACTCCGCATTGCACCGAATGCGGCTCATCGATTTCGCAGCAGTCACCCGACGCCATTCGTGAATCGCTATTGGCGTTACCAGAGAAAACGAAACTCGTCTTGATGGCGCCACTGATCCGTGGCCGACGTGGCGCCCATCGCGAAGTGTTGGAGTCGATTCGAACCGCCGGGCTGATTCGCGCCAGAGTCGACGGTGAGATTTATCTTTTGGAGGACCTTCCGGAACTGGCACCGAGAAAGTTGCACACGATCGAAGCGGTCGTCGATCGACTGTCAATTCGTGAAGGGGTCGAATCGAGGTTGCATGAATCGGTTGAATTGGCACTTCGATTGGGTTCAGGGGTGTTGTCAACACTGTCGCAAGATGAATCCGGTGACTGGCAGGAATCGCTCTACAGCACAGCGATGGCCTGCATCGAGTGCGGCGCAAGCTTTCCCGAAATCGAACCGCGGACGTTTAGCTTCAACAGTCCATATGGCGCCTGTCCTGACTGCGATGGACTAGGGGTTGTTGGTGAAGATAGAGAAATCTGCGCCGAGTGTGATGGAGCCCGTTTGCGATCCGAAGCTCGACGCGTGACGATCGAAGGCAAAGCGATTCACGAACTCACCGCGATGCCGCTGGACGAAACCGAGAATTGGATCACAGGACTTTCAGATCGACTGCCACCATTGGCCTCAAGAGTTGCTCAACCGATTGAGCGTGAAGTGAAACGGCGACTCGCGTTTTTGCAGCGGGTCGGAGTGAGCTATTTGACGCTGGATCGATCCAGCGAAACTTTGAGCGGCGGTGAATTGCAACGCGTGCGTTTGGCGACGAGCATTGGCAGTGGCCTGGTCGGCGTTTGCTACGTGCTTGATGAACCGTCGATCGGTTTGCATCCAGCTGATCACGACCGCCTGATTGAGTGCCTGCGGGAACTCCAACAACAGGGCAACACCGTCGTCGTGGTGGAACATGACGAAGCGACCATGCTGGCTGCGGATCAGTTGGTCGATATCGGACCGGCAGCCGGCCGCGAAGGAGGTCACATCATCGCGAGCGGAACGCCCAAGCAAGTCGCACGCGACAAGAAAAGTCTGACCGGTCAGTTCTTAAGTGGTAAGCGATCTGTTCCGATTCCGGTCGAGCGAAGGCCTGCGGATACAGCCGATTGGATTGAACTAAACGGAGTGACGACACACAACTTAAAGCGTGTCGATGCTCGATTCCCCATCGGACGTCTGATTGGAGTTGCCGGGGTTTCTGGAAGCGGTAAGAGCTCTCTCATTAACGATACGCTGTATCCGGCCTTGGCGCATCAGTTGGGATTGAAAGCGGCCACGCCCGGTCCGTTTCGATCGCTCCAAGGTGCAACTACCATTGAAAAACTGGTGCCGATTGATCAGACACCGATTGGCCGCAGTCCACGGAGTTGTCCGGCAACGTATTGCGGAGTCCTCGACGATATCCGAAAGGTCTTCGCCGCAACACGGGAAGCAAAGACACGTGGTTTTTCTCCGAGCCGTTTCAGTTTTAATTCGGCGGCCGGTCGATGTGAACTCTGCAAAGGCCACGGTGTTGAACGTGTCGAAATGAACTTTTTGAGCGATCTGTTCGTGACTTGCAGTCGTTGCGGAGGAAAGCGATTCAATCGGCAGACCTTGCAAGTGCGTTTTAAGGGAGCAAGCGTTGCCGATGTGCTGGAGATGTCTGTCGACCAAGCGAGCGAGTTCTTTGAAAACGTCGACCGTATTCATCGACGCTTGGAATCGTTGCGGGCCGTAGGACTGGGATACTTGCACCTGGGACAATCAAGCACGACGCTGAGTGGTGGAGAAGCCCAGCGGATCAAACTGGGGACCGAGTTGGTTCGCGGTGGTGGCGGCGAGACGATGTACTTTCTGGATGAACCAACAACCGGTTTGCATTTTGCGGATGTTGAACGGTTGGTGGGTGTCTTGGGGCGACTTGTTGACGCCGGAAATACCGTGTTGGTGATCGAACATAACTTTGATCTATTGGCGGCCTGTGATTGGATCGTTGACCTGGGTCCGCAAGGTGGTGTTGGAGGCGGATCGATTTTGGCGACCGGAACGCCCGAGCAGATTGCGTCCGAAGAATCAGCGACGGGTCGCTACATGAAACAGGTTATATCACGATGAAATTTCTTGACCGACTCGAACGCATCTTTCGGCCTTTCGCCATCCCAAACCTGACCCAGGTTCTGATCGCGGGTCAGGTCGTGTTATTGATCGCCAGTTTTGCGCAGCCAGGACTGCTAGCCGGCGCGCCGCTCGTTTGGAATGAAGTTTTAAAAGGCGAGTTTTGGCGATTGCTGACGTTCTTGATCGTCCCGTTTCGCGCTAACCCACTATGGCTGTTCTTTGCCTGTTACATCTTTTACCTGTTCGGCAATTCGTTGCAGGCGATTTGGGGATATGTGCGCTACAACGCATTTCTGTGGTTAGGCATCCTGTTTACGATCGCAGCAGCCGCCTTGGTGCGCGATCAGCCCGTGACCGGTCACTTTCTGTATCTCACGGTGTTCCTGGCGTTCGCCACGTACAACCCCGAGTTTGAGATTCGCCTGATGTTTGTCTTGCCCATTAAGGTCAAGTACTTGGCGTATTTCCAAGTCGCGTACTATCTACTGCAACTCGTGAATGGTTCCAATGGCGATCGTGTGATGGTGATCGCTTCCATTGGGAATTACTTGATCTTTTTTGCCCCGGCATTGTTCCAACGCATTCGCAATGTTCAGCGAAAGGTTCAATGGGAATCGAAGCAATATAAACCTGGCAACAAGCCTCGGCACGTTTGCGCAACGTGCGGAATCAACAGCAACACGCATCCGAGAATGGATTTCCGCTATTGCTCAAAGTGCGATGGAGAACTCGCATATTGCGAGGAGCACCTACGCAATCACGAATGCGTCAGGGCAAAAGCCGAAACCACGTTGTGAGTTCTGGTGGGGGCTACGATCGGCGGAGCGTAGTACGTCTAACAGTAAATGTGATCGATTGGTTTGCGTCTTTCCCTGGCGATGACGTAGGTCATGCTCCGCATGACGACGGAACGGAACGCTACGATCGGCGGAGCGATCGGCGACTATGTAGGTGTACGTCTCTGGCGATGACGAGTACGAGTACCGCTGCGCTGAGTACGAGTACGATCGAGGCGCTTGATGAGTCTTGTACTACCGCGAAGCGCCCAATGAAGATCGATCGATCGGTGGATGCACTCGTAGGTCATGCTCCGCATGACGACAGATCGGGACGCTGCGATCGGCGACTATCGGCGACTTTAAATACGTCCGCCTAGCGCGCCCATGATCCAATTGAGTCCGTCTTGAATTCGATCGGATGTTCCCAGGCGGTCGCCGAGTCCGGGTAGTGCCATTAAACAGAATAGAACGAGGACGAAGCCACCAAACGCGACCGCTGAGACGCTCGGATCCGCACACTGTCGGCCGCCCAGTCGAGCCAGGAGAGAAACGCGAATCGGTGCGGGTGGTGTCAGGTCACGCAATCGTCTCAAGCCAATTTGGACTTGGCCGTCCGGTGCATTAAAGAACCATTGAGGGTGGACTTCGATTTTCGCGCCATCGTACATCAGCAACCACGGTCGCCCGACTTTCAGCTTGGACGAAACGCGAGGCGACATCAACACGGTGAAACCGTCGATGGATGTCTCTTGCATGGTCGCTCTGACTTTTCGCCGACCAACTCGGATCACACAAATCGAGTTGTCTGCCGAGACACGAAATCTTCGGAAGTTAGTGTCTTGTCCATCGACAGGGGTGGAGGAGGCGTTCATCGGAATGAGAACCCAAGTTTTGACGGAGTGACAAGGTTGCGATGTCCTTTCGCCGTTTCGAGTCCCGGTCCGCTACCCCTGGATTTTCGGAACTCGCTTCTGGAAACCTATCGGACGATTCTCACGTTGACCAAGATCTTTAGCCTTTCTGACGTTTCTGTCGGCGTGTCTCCGCCGGATTTGTCAATCTGGACCGGTTAGATCGATTGGATCACCACCCAGACGTGCAAACTTTGCGGGTCACGAACCCTTTGTCGGTCGCCCAGATCAAACGCATCGTAGGCATTGTCACGGTCCGATGAATGGCAGAGCGAATTGCGCGTAATGTGCGCGCTAGTAGCCTTCGTTCTGTTTGTTGATCGAACTGACATGCGACGACTGAGCCTGATTATCGGACTGCTGGTTTGCTGGGCAGTCTCCGACTCCGCCGCCCAGGATGCCAGGTTGTTAACACCTGACGACATCCGGCTCGCACGTCAGCTCGACAGACTCCTGAAAGATCGAAGTGACGAAGTGACCGGAGCAGAACTGCTCGAGGGTCCCGCGACCAAAAGGATTGGCGGCGACGACCTGCTGGGCGATGACGACGACCTGCTGGGTGGTGATTTGCTGGGTGATGACCTGCTGGGTGAGGGCGATGACCTTCTTGGAGGAGATTCACTGCTGCCGGCTCCACGTTCCGGTGATGACCCACTGCGCGGTTTGGGCGCCGACGATGGTCCGATCGAAAAGACGCCAGCGGAAGATCCGCACCTGAAACTCTGGACTGAAAACAGCTATCCGTCCGCTGAGTCATGCCGTTCCTGTCATCCAAATCAATATGAAGAATGGCGAGCCAGCGGACACGCCTACGCCGCGGTTTCGCCGATGTTCCATCGATTCGAACAGGCGATGACGGACTTAACACGTGGCACGGTTGGTTCCTTCTGCGTGCGTTGCCACTCACCCGTCGGAACTCAGCTCGAGATTCCAAGGGCTTCGAGCCTCTTGGAGGCTCCTCCTGTGGTTCGCGAAGGCGTCACGTGTATCGCTTGCCACCGCGTTCGAGAACATTACTGGCGCAGCAATGGTGACCGACGCATCGAACCTGGTGACATTCACCAGCCTGTCGGATCGAGTGGGAACGGTGCTGGCCTGGCCGAAGCCATTCGACGCGCGGATGAGTTGAAACTGCGATACCACTCCAATTCAGAACAAGGAGGGTCGTATCACGGAGGTTCACACAATGGTTCACACAATGGTTCACACAATGGTTCTCACGGGGGTGGGCACGCTTCAGGTGGTTCTTCTCCTTCCGGACCTGGTCAAGCGATTCACAAATCAAGTTACTTCTTCGAACCGCTGACCAACAGTGACGTTTGCGTCTCGTGTCACCAAGTCGCTGTGCATCCGGGCATTTGGTTAGAAGTTGTTCATGCACAGTACCGAAGCGGACCCGCCGCGAAGCGAGGCGTCACATGTCAGCAGTGTCACATGGGAAGCGTGCCGGGCAAAGCCGAAGGTTATGCGTTGGGTCACATCGCCGAAATCAATGGCAAGCCGTTTGGCACACCGCGTAAACGATCCAACCATATGTTCTGGGGTCCTGGCTATTCAATCGCCCACCCGGGTATCTTTCCGCACAACCCAGATGCCAAGCAATACACGCCACGTGAGTGGCTCGCGTTCGATTACCGGGCGGGATGGGGCACCGAAGCGTTTGAAGCCAACGTTCCGCCGGGTTGCGTGTTCCCGCCGCCTTGGGATACCGCGGATGATCGACGCGATGGTCGCAAAGTCATTGATGCCAACTTGGCAAAGATCCAGGAGAAACGTGGGTCTGCCGTCATAACACTGCAAGCCGGGTTAGACGTTCGAGGCCCGATGCTCCTGAATACGCCGCGCGTTGGCATGCCACTGAAGATTTCTTACCGAGTCACGAATACGAGTGACGGTCACAACTTGCCAACTGGATCCCTTGGCGCTCAACCACAGCTGTGGCTCAACGCCGTGCTGATCAACCCCGATGGGCAACGGGTTTGGGAAACCGGTTACTTGGACCGCAATGGAGATTTGGCTGATTTGCATTCGGTCGAAGTCGCCAAGGGTCGCATCGCTCGCGATCGTGGCTTGTTTAACTTGCAAACGAAATTCCTGATCAACAACATTCGTGGGACGGACCGGGAAGCTTCCTTACCACTCAACTTTAGTTTGGATCAATTGGTGTTCTTGCGACCGGGTGCCGTTCCCGTGAGCGTGCTCAATCATCCGCCATTTATTCGCATGGAAGCCCACTCCATCGCTCCACTCGATCACCGAACACCCAAATATCAAATCCCAGCTGCTGCCCTCAGCAAGCCTGGTGCCTACCGATTGAGTGTGCGAATGCGAAGCCGGATGGAGCCGCCCTACTTTATGCGTTTGATCAACTGCACGCCTGAGATGATTCGACGGATGAATGAGAACATGATCGACACTTGCATCAGTAGCCACACGTTTCTGGTGAAGTGAAACCTTGAATAGTTGTCATTATCGAAACGTCCTCCTCTTCAGCCGCGTCGCGCGCGGCAGGGTTGCTGCGTGTTTCGCCACCGTTTGCCTGGCGACGGTTTTCCTACACCCGGCAAACGTCGCTGCGGATGAACCGTTCGAAATGCGTCTGCCTGCTTTTAATGTCGAAGATCTGATCGTTGAAACCGAACCGTCTACGGAGTCGATTCCTAAGGCTCGCCCAACACGGCTTCCCCTTGTGCATTTGGTTATGCCAAATGACGCGAGCAATTTTGCAGCACCAGCGTTCGAGATCACCGAGTCTCCAGCGATCGATTTCCGAAAAGTCGGTGAAACGCTTTCAAGAGACCCCATTTTCGAAACAGATCTTTCGGAAGACTTGTTTCGTCGGTCGGTCGAGCGAACGGTTTCGACACCCTCGGTGTTTGAACGTCTGAGTCCGCCGCCGCTACCGGATCCGATTTCAATTCCGGATAGTGCAGTCTCGACCAATCCACCGCTGTCATTGAACGGGCCACCGCTGTCATTGAACGGGCCACCGATGGCAATGCCCAATGCGGCGGTTGATTTTTATTCGGACTTCTCGCCGACTCCGATGCCCCAGGATTCGATGTTCCATGACACGAATTCCGAACAGTGGGTTTACGATGGAAAGTACGACGTTCCAACCCAACATCCTTGGGTTGAATGGGGTCGGATTTTCTACGGCGATGGGATCACGCCGAGAGGACGCAACTGGTTCGGAGAAAAGAATCTCGTTCGTCCGAAATTCTATGTTTACGGTGATTACCGCGTGGGACTCGCTTCCGGCCGCAACGTGGCAGGACGCACCGACAACTTTGCTCAACGTTTGAATCTCGATCTTGATTTTCAACTAACCGACACGGAACGCTTCCACGCATTCGTCGGACCGCTCGATAGCGGCGGTGAGTTTACGCGATGGCAATTAGAAGACGGAGAAGTCCGTTTTCATCCCGAGTTCGACACGACACCGGTCACGGGATACTTCGAAGGTGATCTTGGCGTCTTGTTGGGGACGTTGCAAAACCAAACATCCCCGTTCGAGTTACCACTCGCGATCGGGCTGGTGCCATTGCTCTTTCAAAACGGAATTTGGATGGAAGACGCTGTGACGGGTGCGGCGATCTCGTTTCCGGCACGACACAGCCGATTGTTGAACTGGTCCAATTACGACGCGACATTCTTTGCCGTTGTTGACCAGTTGAATAGTCTTGCATTTGGAAGGGATGAGCATGCGGCTCAAGCGTTCGGGACGGCTTGGTTCATCGAAGCCTACGGCGGTTACATCGAATCGGGTTACGCCTATGTGAGAGATCGTCACGATGCCGGACGCAGCTACCACAACATCACGACCAGCTTTACTCGCCGATATTTCGACCGCATCAGCAACAGTGTCCGCGTGATCGTCAACACGGGGCAGGATCGACCAAAAGCCGATCGAACAGCGGACGGTGTTTTGCTGTTGGTTGAAAACAGTTGGGTGACAGCAGCACCCTTAACGGTTGTTCCGTACGCAAACTTCTTCGTCGGTTGGGATCGCCCACAATCCGTCGCTCGGGCGGGTGTTTCGGGCGGCATTTTGCGAAACACGGGGATCAATTTTGATACGGATGGACTGAATGGCTTCGCAACACTCGATCCAACCGGCAGCGATACCGCTGGCGGCAGTATCGGCATCGACTTGATCGGCAGCCGATTGGATCGTCAATTACTGTTGGAAGCGACGTACCTGACGCCACATGGCAATGCCAATGCCGCTGTTCCCGATGATCAATTTGCCGTGGGAACGCGTTACCAATTCCCCGTTACGAACTGGACTCTGTGGCGATTCGATGCAATGTACGGCTGGAGAAGAGGTTTGCCCGACGTTTACGGAACACGCGTCGAATACCGCTGGAAGTTTTGAGCCGTTGATTTCGCAAATGACCGAAATCGGTCGACGCCATGTGATGGTATTCCAATTAATCTGAAGTCAGATGTCCAAGACCAACAGCCCATCACGTCGTACTCGCTGGAGTCAGCGTCCCGAGAATGAAGGATGGCGTCGTCATCTCTACGACGTGATCTTTGAAGCTGAGGATCGCGCTGGTAAATGGTTCGATATTGCACTGTTGTTGGCAATCATCGCCAGTATCACGATCGTCTCACTGGAGACAGTCCCAAGGTACCGAGCGAATCCGACAGTGCTCAGCGTGTTCGAGGGGATCGAATGGTTTTTGACGATCCTGTTCACGATCGAATACGGCATGCGTCTCTGCTGCGTGCGCAATCCGCTGAGGTACGCATTTAGTTTCTGGGGCTTGATCGACCTGCTCAGCATTCTGCCGACTTACATCACTCATTTCGTCGGTTCAGGGTCACGTTCATTCGTGATTCTACGATCGGTCCGTCTGCTGCGAGTGTTTCGCGTTCTCAAGCTTTGGCGGATGATGGATGAAGCCGACGAATTGTCGAGCGCGATCTGGAGAGCTAGGAACAAAATCATCGTCTTTTTGGTCGTGGTTTTGGTAGCGGTGACCATCAGCGGAACGCTGATGTATCACATCGAGGCACTCACGAAAGATGGCGTTGACGAAGAGAGCTTGTTTACGTCGATCCCTGAAGCGATGTACTGGGCAATCGTGACGATGACCACCGTCGGTTATGGTGATGTTGTTCCCAAAACGGCACCGGGGAAAGTGATTTCAGCGATCCTGATTCTGTTGGGGTACAGTCTGATCATCGTCCCGTCGACATTCGTCAGCGCCGAGATCGTCAGTCAGACGTCCAAGCGAACAAAGCACGTCTGTAAGATTTGCAACGCGGGCGATCAGCGTGAAGACGCCATGTACTGCTACCGTTGCGGGGAACGGCTCGAGTAGTACTCGTAGGTCATGCTCCGCATGTCCACAGTCGCCGATCGCTCCGCCGATCGTAGCGCTTCGTTCGGTCGTCATGCAGAGCATGACCTACGCGCTGTCGTCATGCAAAGCATGCTCCTAGTCGCCGATCGTAGCGCACCATTCTGTCGTCATGCAAAGCATGACCTACTCGTGCATCCCCTCAAGAGCTGATGACATCGATCGATGGACGCACGACTACTCGTAATCGAGAACGGAATGGATCGGATACGGCGTCAGCTTTTCTGCTCCGCCGAGTGCAAGGAGGTGTACTAAGAAACTACAACCGACGATTTCCGCTTCGCACTTCTCGAGTAACCTGCAGCAGGCTCCCATCGTTCCACCGGTCGCCAACAGATCATCGACCAGCAGAACCTTTTCGCCAGGGACAACTCCATCCACGTGCATTTGCAGCTCGTCGGTGCCGTACTCGAGTTCGTATGCAAACGAGTGCAGATCAAAGGGCAGCTTGCCGGGTTTACGGATGGGGACGAAGCCAGCTCCCAATTCGATGGCCAGCGGTGCGGCAAAGATAAAACCGCGAGCCTCCGCGGCAGCGATGACGTCTACCTGTTGGTCGCGATAGGGTTCCGCTAGAGCTTTCACCGCTGCGGCCAAGGCTTCCGGTGAAGCGAGTAACGGAGTGATGTCCCGAAACAAGATTCCTTCTTTCGGGTAGTTCGGAATGTCTCGAATGAACTTCGTCAGATCAAGCATGTCGTCGTCTCGGTCGGCGATGGAAACCCTCGAAAAGAGTAGAGCAAACGTGGAAGCCAGGAAAGGCCAGCCACGGTTCGCCCGTTCTTACGAATCAAACGAACTCTGGTACGATACGACCATGAAATTCACGAAAATGCACGGCGCCGGGAATGACTACGTCTACGTAGACTGTTTCAAAGAGACTGTTCCCGCTGACGTCCCCTCACTCGCCCGCCAGATCGCCGATCGACGGTTTGGAGTTGGCGGTGACGGCTTGATTTTGATCCGTCCAAGTGAAGTGGGCGATGCACGGATGCAGATGTTCAACGCGGATGGTTCCGAAGCCGAGATGTGCGGTAACGGACTCAGGTGTGTCGCAAAGTACGTCTACGACCATGGGATCGCTCAAAAACAGCAACTCAAACTGGAAACGGGTGCTGGAGTCTTACCGGTTGAGTTAGAACTTGGCATCGATGACCGCGTTCGATTGGTGACGGTCGATATGGGGCCCCCGAAGCTGGAGGCATCGCAGATTCCCACGACGCTGGTGGATCAGGGGCACGTCATCGATCACGAAGTGCAATTCGCGGATCATGGATTCCGGGTCACTTGCGTATCGATGGGCAATCCTCATTGCGTTGTCTTTGTTGATCAAGCCACGGACGACTTGGTGTTGGGCGTAGGGCCGATCATTGAATCGGATCCTCGGTTTCCACAAAGAGTCAATGTGGAGTTTGTCGAGGTTCTCTCGCGAACGGAAGTTCGCCAACGCACGTGGGAGCGAGGCTCCGGTGAAACATGGGCGTGCGGCACCGGTGCCTCGGCCGTTTGCGTTGCGGGATCACTAGCGGGTTTGACTGAACGTCGAATCCTTAACCATTTGCTCGGTGGCGACTTGACGCTCAATTGGAGCGAAGCGACCGGTAGCGTGATGATGACCGGTCCAGCCGAAGAGGTCTTTCAGGGTGAGTGGAGCGTTTGAGAGAGTCCAAGCGGTGAAGGGAGAACCGAAAGCGATCTCGGTCGGAGAGCTAACCGGGCATATCAAGGCAATCCTTGAAGGAACGTTTCCGAATATTTGCGTTGCCGGAGAGATCTCGGATCTGTCGCGTCCTCGAAGCGGACATCTCTATTTCACGTTGAAGGATGATCACGCGCAGATTCGTGGCGTGATCTGGCGTAGCACGGCTATGCGCCTGTCTCACAAAATCGAAGAGGGCGAGTCCGTCCTGTGCTTCGGTGATGTGGAAGTCTACGCGGCGCGAGGCGCCTATCAATTGATTGTGCGGCAAGTGCAACCGCAAGGTCTCGGTGCGCTGCAGCGCGCCTTCCAACAACTGCAAGCCAAGCTGCAAGCAGAAGGGCTATTTACGGCGGAACGAAAGCGGGAACTGCCGCGATTCCCGCAACGAATCGGCATCGTGACGAGTCCTGACGGAGCGGCGATTCGCGATTTCTTAAAGGCGGCAGGCAATCGGTACCGGGGCGTCGATATCACCGTCATTCCAGCTCTTGTTCAGGGGCCGGAGGCGGCTCGGTCGATTGTAAGGGGCATTCGAGCGGCCCATCGTCTGGAGCCACGACTCGACGTATTGGTTCTTTCCCGCGGGGGAGGCAGCCTGGAAGATCTTTGGTCGTTCAATGAAGAAATCGTGGTGCGTGAGGTCGCTGAGTCAAGCATCCCGACCGTCTCTGCGGTCGGTCATGAGGTCGACATCACACTCTGCGATTTGGCTGCCGATGTGCGTGCCTTAACGCCAACCGATGCCGCGACGCGAGTATTGCCAGATGCCGATGCATTGCGTCGTAGCGTCATTGATTTGACGATGCGTTTTGATCGGAGCATGCGGTTCGCCTTGCGGACACGTCGAGCAGCCATGGAGTCTCTCGCAAATCGGACGGCACTGCGAAAACCGCACGAGCTGGTCCATTCTCGTTCTCGATTCTTGGACGAATTGGATGCTCGGGCGCAGCGAGCTGTTCGGGCGAAGTTACAACTCAGTCAAGCAAAACTCGCTACCGCTTCGGCGTCACTGTCAGCGCTCTCGCCGCTTGATGTTCTCACCCGTGGATACAGCGTGACGTTGGACGAACACGGAAACGCTATCAGTGATTCAAATCAAGTTCAGCCAGGCGACATCATCACTACGCGAATGAAAGAAGGCCAGATCAAGTCCACCGTAGACAAGGTGGAGCCTGACTCTTAAGCACAGGGACCATTGAGGACCTGGAGTTCCACGCTCGGATCAATGTTCTACCGGAGAATCGGCCACGCAAAGCAGTTTGAGCTCGCTTGCTCAACGCCATAACCACTGGCGGAATCCTTCCACCACCAAATCATGCTTCGAGAAACTCTGCCACATCAAGACGGATGCAAAGAAGAGGGTGGTGACCAGCATGCCGAAGCCTCGACGCGGTAGCGGCGCGGATTCTTGTCGAACTTCGTAACGCAAATGCCTTAGCAATGCGTTCCAAAAGCGAAGAGAAATATTGGGTTCGAACGCGAGTACCTGTGTGTGGTCGATCGCACGGTGGCCATCCAATCGCAATCGGATACCCAGGTTGGGTAAGACAATCTGCAGCAATTGTGGTTCACCGGAAGCTTCGGAATCAACCGATTTGGAAGCAGCAAGAAGAGGTGCGAACATCTCTTCCGGCGTTCGCCCGATGACGACAAGCTTGGGACGTGATGAAAGTGCGATCAGCGTGACACTCAATCCGTAAAACGCAGCGAGTGCGAACCATACGATTGGGCCAAACAGGGTTGCGGCTGCCGTCGGGAAAAAGAGCTCGGCCGGGCCGACCGCCAACAGGCCAGCGATCGCCAAGGACAACGCTGCGATGTCTCGGCCGCCCGTCGTCACTAAGGCACGCCCAGAGAGACGAATGCCACAGATGATCGCCAGGTAGCCGATCAGCGGCATTAACGCCAACAAAAGCGTGAACGGTTCAATCGAATCGAAAAAGGAAAACATTCAGATGATGAGTGGTGCCATTGAAACGGTCCGACGGGCTACTCCCGCGGCCAAATCGGCGGATGGAGACGGAGGCTTCCTGCTGACAGGCTAACCCATGAACTCTCTCTCCACAAACTTCGTGTCATGCGTGCCGCCGACAAACTCGGGATGCTGCAGAACTTGATCGTGGAATGAAGCCGTGATTGCGATGCCCTCGACCTGCATTTCTGCGAGTGCCCGTCGCATCGTCGCGATCGCCTGGTCACGCGTCGGCCGATGCACAATCAGTTTGCCGATCATCGAATCGTAGTAGGGCGGCACGGTGTAGCCGCCATAAACGTGAGAATCGAACCGCACACCCAAACCGCCGGGAATAAACAAATGCGTGATCTGACCGGGATTCGGACGGAAATTGTGGGCCGGGTCCTCCGCATTGATACGGCATTCAATCGCGTGCCCGACACACTGTATGTCGTCCTGCTTGAATGGTAGCTCTTCTCCAGAAGCCACCATAAGCTGGGCTTTGATCAAGTCGACTCCCGTGATCATCTCTGAAACAGGATGCTCCACCTGAATTCGAGCATTCACTTCGATGAAGTAAAACTCGTTGTTCTGATCGACGATGAATTCCACGGTTGCGGCATTCGTGTAATCGGCACCGCGGATCATTCGGACGGCTGCTTCGCAGATCGCTTGTCGCTGTTCGTCCGGGAAGTTTGGACTGGGAGCCTCTTCGATGAGTTTTTGATGTCGACGCTGGACACTGCAATCGCGCTCATGCAGATGAACGACGTTGCCATGGCTGTCGGCGATCACTTGCACTTCGATGTGTCGCGGATTGCCGACGTAACGTTCCAAGTAGACGCCAGCGTTTCCAAAAGCAGCTTGCGCTTCGTTGCGAGCTTGTTGAAGTGCGGTCGTCAGCGCAGTTTCGTCCTCGGCAACCCGCATGCCTTTGCCGCCACCACCAGCGGTCGCTTTGATCAGCACGGGGTAGCCTATCTCCTTCGCGGTCGCGATCGCGGCATCGTCGGATTCGATTAGGCCATCACTGCCGGGCACAACGGGGACCTTGTTTGCCAAAGCCATCGAGCGAGCCGTGTTCTTGTCGCCCAGTCGTTCCATCGCCTGAGGACTGGGCCCTATAAACTCGAATCCACTCGAACGACAGACCTCATTGAAGTGTGCGTTCTCGGCGAGAAAGCCATAACCTGGATGAATCGCATCGACATCGCCCACTTCTGCCGCCGCGATGATCTGGTCAATCTTCAAGTAGCTATCGACGCTGCGAGCTGGTCCGACGCAATAGGCTTCGTCCGCCATCTGCACATGCATGGAGTCGCGATCTGCTTCGCTGAACACCGCAACCGACTTAATGCCCATCTCACGACAGGCGCGAATGATACGGAGTGCGATTTCGCCTCGGTTGGCGATCAAAATCTTGTCAAACACGGCAATCGTTTTCCGGGTGGAAGTTACGACGGGATGGAGCGACGGCATCGGTCGCCGCGAAGAAACGCAACGGGCGAGAACAACCCGTTCACTGGAATCGAGACCCGCAACTAGCTGGTCTTCACACGAAACATGGGCTTGCCGAAGTCGACTGGCGATTGATCGTTGACGAGCACTTCGGTGATCGTCCCACTGCATTCGGCCGGAATCTCGTTAAAGACTTTCATCGCTTCGACGATGCAGACGATCGTATCCTCGGAGACGCGATCCCCGACTTTGACAAAGGGTTCAGAATCGGGATTGGCCCGCCCGTAAAACGTGCCAACCATCGGAGCATTGATGGTGACGGTTCCGGCCGTATCGGCTGCAGGTGCAGGTGCAGGTGCTGCAGCGGCGGGCGCGGGTGCGGCAGCCGGGGGTGCTGCCATGGCTGGAATCGCAGCGACGGGTGCCGTTCCTCGGCAGAGTTTAATTTTGTCGTCACCTTGTTGCAGATCGACCTCCGACAGGTCGTGCTCTTCCATTAATTCAATGATCTCACGCATTCGCTCCAAATTGAAAACGTCTTGCGCTTTTCCACCGTTGGTCATCGTTGCATCGCCATCAAGGGAAGTTGGAGTTTGCGGTCGCGGTCGCCAATTCGTATGGGCGGATCGCAGGGTGTCACGGGACAATCACCGATCAAGCCTCGTCTATCGACCGTTCCGAACGACCGACGTGACCGACATGGAGGGGATAACTCCGGTCTGGCCAATGTTTTACAGAATCAATCGAGAATCATCGAGTCCCTTAGGCAGACTGCTCAGCACCTCGAAACCACCCTCCTTAACCAACACGTCATCCTCGATTCGAATCCCAAAATCACCCTCAAAATAGACGCCCGGCTCGACGGTCACGATCATTCCGGTCTCAAGCGTGTCGGCGGATGAGGCGGACATTCTCGGAGACTCGTGGATGTAGAGACCGACGCCATGTCCAAGTCCGTGCTTGAACGCCTCGCCCATTCCGGCGTTGCCGATCACATTGCGGGCAGCCGCATCGACATCCGCAGCAGAAACGCCGTTGCGAATCGTGTTGATAGCCGCCAATTGGGCTTCCAAGACGACCTCATAGGCTTTCCGAAACCGCTCGGTCGGCCCGTCTCGATAATATGTACGGGTTAGGTCGCTTGCGTACCCCTCGTATTTGGCACCCCAGTCCACGAGCAGCGTCGAACCGTCACCGATCCGTGCCGGCGATGGTTCATAGTGGGGCAACGCTCCCGCCGGTCCTGCGGCCACGATCGGATCAAAACTGCATCCCTCGGCTCCCATCGATCGCATGGCTGATTCGAGGGCGTAGGCAACTCGCTGTTCCGTCCAATCCGGTTTGAGTTGCTCGCGAATTTGCAGCCACGATTCCTGCGCGATCCGGACGGCTTCTCGCGTGATGGCAATCTCTCCATCATCTTTGATCATTCTCAGACGCTGGATGCTGCCTGTTGATTCCACCCATTCCACATCGGGGCAAAGACGAGAGAAACGACGAAACGAAGCAAGTGACAGATCATCCGCTTCGATGCCAACGCGTCGATAGCCACCGTCGGTGAGAACCGATTGGGTCAATGAAGGCAGCATTTCGCTGGGAGAACGAATGGCCGACGGTATCGATGGGCACTGCTGGGTGAGTTGTGTTTCATATCGCCCATCGCTCAGCAGTAAGACGCCATCCTTCGAGACGACCAAGTACGTCGAGTCTCCAGTGAAGCCAGTGAGGTAACGCACATTGGTTTCGTTGGTAACCAAAAGAGCGTCGGCCTGAATCTCATCCAGCAATGCCATAGCTGACTGGAGTCGAGGTGAAAGTGCGTCGGGCATGAAGAAGTTGCTCGTGTAATCCGTAGCGGGTCGTGCGGGAAACCGGGGCGTAGGGGAAACCGGGTCGTGCGGGCAACATTGTACGGATCGATTACGCACGCCCGGAAGTAGTGCGTCGAGCGAAAGAGCTCATCCACAGAAGTGATTCTTGAAGACTCTCAAGCGTGCTCGCCGAAACTCGCCGCAACGGAACGCGGCGCGACGAAACTCTGCGCAACGGCGCTCGCGCTGGTCATTGAATCTGCCCCACCTGGCCATTCAAACGCCTTGCCTCGCCGAAAAGGAGGTCAAACTGAGGCAGCGATACGCCGTGCTTCAGATCTTCAGCGCATCGTGGCACACTCTGGCCGCAAAAAAAAACGGTGGGGCAACACGCCCAAGCGTTGCCCCACCGTTCTATTCAAAAATCCGCGAGAGAAAGTCGCTAACGCGTTGAACGCAATCCCACACCACGTTCCACCCGAAATCGACCCGCTCGGTCAGCGTTGGGCTGGCCACTCGGACAGCCCTCGGCCGGTACCCCATGCATCGACCAATCCACGCGTTTGCTAGGCCCGTAACTGACGATTGTTTGTGAAAGTACGGTCGAAGGGACAATAAGTAACGACCGTAACGATTATGCCGATCATCCTTTTGGTTGTCTTCTCGATCCGGCTTGATTCTGGCATGATGCGTGCATGGACATCCGCCCGTTTTGCAACGCCGACGTACCAAAGTTGCTGGATCGATGGATTCAGCATTGGGCAACGTTCGGGCCTCCGCCATTCTTGAACATGGCGAAGTTTGAGCAGGCGGTTGTGGCGCGACGGTTCTTCCGCGCCGAACAGTTGTTGGTTGCGGAAGCTGATGACAACATCGTCGGTTGGGTTTGGACGGCACCGAGTGTTGTGGAACCAAGTACGACGCGTGTCAGTGCGTTGTGCTTTTGTCCAGAATCAACGGAAGTCGGCGTTGCTCTGATGCAAGCGGCCGAATCGCTTTGCCGTGAAGGTGGCAACACCAGTTTGAAAGTTGGCGCACTCCGTGACCATCTGTACGGATTCGCAGGACTCGATCCGGTTGGGCATGGATTCGGTGTCTCGTCGGCAGATCGAACGACGATCGATGTGTTGCAGCAGATGGGCTACACCCCCGACCGTGATGTCGTGCAGCTAACAGCTTCAGCGACGGAATACCGCGTGCCGGTCAGTCGTGAAGCGATGCAGTTTCGTCGGACCACTCACACCGAATCAGCTGCGTTCAACTTTTCAAATGAACGAGAAGCGGCCGCGATGTCTCATTTTGATGTCGAAGTCGTCCGTTTACTCAATCAGACGGGTCAGACGCTGGCATCGATTCGTTTTTGGTACAGCGATCCGGAAGCTGAAGTGATGGAGCCGGGAAACGCGATCATCGATCTTAATGACACGCAACAACGTGATGGTCTTTCCGCTTCCGAACTTTACCTGGTGGGTTCGGTGGTCTCAGGAATGGAGCGGCGTCGCGTGATGACGGTTGAGACCGTGGTGGATCAAGGTGCAACTGAGTTGATGAACCAACTGGCGTCGCTTCGCTTCGAGAAAACCACATCGGGCAGCGAGTGGGGCAAGGCCTTGTAGGAGGCTCACGTTTTTTGGCCGACGTTGTCGCGTCGGAGCGGGGCAGCCTCACGCGGCGCGACCGAATGTCGCGTGGTCGGTACAGAAGATGCGATTTTTCTTTAGAATCACGGCACTATTGCTTTGTCCTCTCATCCGGGATTCTGGTCGTGAAGCTTCGTATGTCGATCGCATGTTCGCTCGCCGTTTTGGCGATGTGTGGCAGTCCACTTTATGCACAACCCAAGAAAGGAGTCGATGTGTCCAATTCTCCGTTGCTAAAGCCGTGGACAGGACCGCATGGCGGTGTGCCGCCGTGGAATTTGGTGCGACAAGAAGAGTTCGTCCCTGCGTTTGAAGAAGCAATCCGTATCACCCAAGACGAAATTGCAGCCATCGCGAACAACGATGAGCCAGCGACTTTCGAAAACACGATGGTCGCATATGAAAACTCAGGTCGAACGCTCAACCGATTGCAATCAATCTTTTTCGTCTACACATCCAATCTGAATGTCGGACCCATTCCCGACCTTGAAAAAGTGATTGTCCCGATGCTGTCGGAATTCGAAGACAGCGTTTATCAGAATGAAAAACTGTTCGCTCGAATCGCTTCGGTTTACAACAGCAATGCGATGAAGAGCAACGAGTTCGACCTCGCTCAGCGACGTCTTGTCGACGATCTTTACAAAACGTTTCTAAGACGCGGTGCGAACCTGGATTCGTCCGAAAAAGCCAAACTGTCTCAGATCAACACTCGTCTGGCTCGGCTGTTCACTGACTTTAGTCAAAACGTTTTGGAAGATGAGAAAGGCTATGTCACTTGGATTGATGACAAGTCTGAACTCGCTGGTCTTCCAGAGAGTGTCGTGGCGGCCATGTCCGCCGCTGCAGAAGCGCGTGGAAACAAATCCGGTGATTGGGCCGTCACGAATACGCGTTCGTCCATGGATCCTGTTCTTACCTACGCCGATAACCGCAAGCTACGCGAAAAGGTTTGGCGAAACTACTACAGCCGCGGTGATAACGGTGATCAATACGATAACAACCGCATCATTGCCGAGATCCTGAGACTCCGCGCCGCACGCGCTAAACTTCTCGGATACAAGACTCACGCCCACTGGCGGATGGAACCGACGATGGCGAAAGATCCGCAGGCCGCAATGGACTTGATGTTGAAGGTATGGCCAAAGGCTTTGGCACGCGTCGAAGAAGAAGTGGCGGACATGCAGAAGATCGCTGACGCCGAAGGCGCTCAAATCAAAATCGAACCTTGGGACTATCGCTACTACGCCGAAAAGGTGCGCAAAGACAAATACGATCTCGATTTCAACGAGGTAAAGCCCTACCTGCAAATGGAGAAGTTAATTGAGGGCATGATGTGGGCTTCGACCCAGCTCTATGGACTTCATTACAAACAATTGAGTGGTATTCCGGTCTTTCATCCCGATGTCACCGTGTGGGAAGTGACCGATGCGGAGGGCAATCACGTTGGGCTGTGGTACTTGGACCCATACGCGAGGGAAGGAAAACGCAGCGGAGCCTGGATGACGGATTATCGCGCACAGGAAAACATGGCAACAACGATCACTCCGATCGTTTCAAACAACTCAAATTTCATCGAAGGTGCCGAAGGTGAGCCAGTATTGATTTCTTGGGATGATGCAGTGACGTTGTTTCATGAATTTGGACATGCACTTCACGGGTTGCTCAGCAACGTCAAATATCCGTCTCAATCCGGAACCTCCGTCGCTCGTGATTACGTCGAGTTTCCTTCTCAAGTCAACGAACACTGGCTCGATACTCCGGAGATTCTGAATCGTTTCGCCGTGCATTACGAGACGGGCGAGACCATGCCGCAGGAACTGCTCGATAAGATTCGCAAGGCGTCGAAATTCAACCAAGGCTTTGCCACGACGGAGTACCTGGCCAGCGCATTGATCGACATGAAATTGCACTTGGCTGGAGATGTTGATATCGATCCGGACAAGTTTGAACGTGAAACGTTAGCGCAATTGGGAATGCCCGATGAACTCCCCATGCGACATCGCACGCCGCATTTCATGCACATCTTTAGCAGCGATGCTTACTCAGCCGGCTACTACAGTTACTTATGGTCGGACGCTCTAACGGCCGATGCGGCGGAGCGGTTTGAAGAAGCGGGCGGGTTTTATGATCCTGAAGTCGCCAAGAGTCTTTACAAGAATGTCATGAGTATCGGTGATACGATTGACCCTGCTGACGGTTTCCGCAATTTCCGAGGCCGTGACGTCGATACCGAGGCGCTGCTGCGAAAGCGCGGATTCCCAATCGATTGAGGTCACTTCGTCTGAAGATGAAGCAAGGTAACAACAGAGCGATGGTCGAACGGTCAAGTGTGTAGCGACCCGGAACCAGCGGAAGCAAACTGGACGACCGTTGCCCAAAGTGAGGAAGTCACGCAGGAATCACCCAAGGAGGTGATTGTCGGTGAGTACATCCTGGCTATCTTTCGAGATCAAGGTCGACTGTTCGCCCTCGATGGCATGTGCGCTCATCAAGGTGGTCCGCTCGCGGAAGGGGCGGTTGCGAACGGTTGTGTCACCTGTCCGTGGCATGGTTGGCAATACGAATTGGAAACCGGAATTCAAACGATCAATCGTCAACCACTTCAGCGGACGTTCGAAGTGCGTGAACAAGATGGTCGCATCCAAGTTCTTTTGGATTAGGCGTAGGTCATGCTCCGCATGACGATCTTCGCGTCCGTCGATCGTCGCCGATCGCTCCGCCGATCGTCGCGTTCAACGATCCTAAGCATGCGATCCGAAGGAGTTTGGGAGAGTAGTCTTCGTCATGCGGAGCCTGACCTACGGGACTCGATCGTCGCCGATCGCTCCGCCGATCGTCGCGTTCAACGATCCTAAGCCTGCGATCCGGAGGAATTTGGGAGAGCGGTCTTCGTCATGCGGAGCATGACCTACGGGACCTCGATCGTCGCGTTCAACGATCCTAGCATGCGATCCGGAGGAATTTGGGAGAGCGGTCTTTCGTTATGCGGAGCATGACCTACGGGACCCCCCAAAGACCCTCCCCTCTGTGCAGAACGCGCTTGCCTGCCAAAATGGGCCTTGGATTCAAGGACTCGTATGGACAGTCGAACGCTCAGCGGCCAAGCAGTGATAGCTTCATGAAGATTACGGAAATCGAAGGCATCTCGGAGCACCGGCTTGAAAATGGATTGCGCGTGTTGCTGTTTCCCGATCCCGGCAAGCAGGTTGTAACAGTCAACATGACCGTATTTGTTGGCTCGCGTCATGAGGGATATGGCGAAGCGGGGATGGCTCATCTTTTGGAGCACATGCTTTTCAAAGGGACGCCGACCCATCCAAATATCCCCAAGGCATTGAAAGATCGCGGCGCCGGACAATCAATGAACGGCACCACGTGGACGGATCGTACGAACTATTACGAGACGCTCCCGGCGACCGGTGATAACCTTGAATTCGCAGTGCGCTTAGAAGCCGATCGACTCGTCAATAGCTCGATACTCGCCGAGGATTTAGCGTCAGAAATGACCGTCGTGCGGAATGAGTTTGAAAGTGGTGAGAATGAGCCGACCCGAGTTCTCATGCAGCGAATTCAAGCGGCCGCTTACGATTGGCACAACTATGGCCGAGCAACGATTGGCAATCGAAGCGATATCGAACGCGTGCCAGTTGAGAAACTTCGAGACTTCTATCGAAAGTATTATCGTCCCGACAACGTGATGGTTGTTGTCGCAGGGAAGTTTGAATCCGAATCGGCCCTGAATCACATCGAAAAACACTTCGGTGCTCTCTCGATTCCCGAGGAAGCAATCGATGAAACCTACACGATCGAGCCGCCGAAAGATGGCGAGCGTTCGGTCATTGTGCGTCGCGTGAGCGAGATTCAGTTGGCCGGCGCTGCCTACCACATTCCCTCATCCAGCCATCCTGATTATCCAGCGATTCAAGTGCTCTCTTACATCCTCGGAGATGAGCCGAGTGGGAGGTTGTATCGCCAGCTTGTCGAAACGGAAGTCGCATCACAGGTCTTCGGATTCAGTTTTGCGTTTGCCGAGCCAGGCTT
This sequence comes from Planctomycetota bacterium, assembly GCA_039179795.1. Lineage (GTDB taxonomy): Bacteria > Planctomycetota > Planctomycetia > Pirellulales > Pirellulaceae > Rubripirellula. Next base: position 50,514 of record JBCDEM010000028.1, read on the forward strand.
GCTAATGGCGATGGCAGAAGTCCCCGTCGACAACCCAATTGAACGCGCGACGAGCCAATTGATCGACACACTTGAACGGTCTTTCCTCGAAGATCCCATCACTCAGCAAGAAGTTGATCGAAGTGTTCAACAGATTTTAAAATCGCGGGAACTTGCGGCGGCGGAGACCGACAAGATCGCGATCTCGCTGAGCGACTGGGCCGCTCAAGGCGATTGGCGTCTGTATTTTCTGCATCGTGATCGTTTGGAGAATGTCACGCTGGAAGATGTGCAACGCGTCGCAAAGACGTATTTGGTGCGCAATAACCGAACGGCCGGTATGTTCATTCCAAGTGCCGAATCGGATCGCGTCAACATTCCATCGGCGCCGAATCTCTCGGAGGTCTTCGAAGACTATCAGGGGCGCGAGGCGATGGAAGCGGGCGAGCAGATCGATCCGGAGCCAATGGCCATCGAAGCAAGGACGCACCGCGGTGAACTAATGGAAGGGATGACATATGCCTTGCTTCCCAAAAAGACACGCGGGGAAACGTGTTCACTGGCGCTGACGCTGCGATTCGGAACCGGCGAAACCTTGAAAGGAAAAGTCGCCGCGGCGGAGTTGCTCGGCCTACTCATGTCTCGGGGCACCGACAAGCTGAACTATCAACAACTCCAAGATGAACTGACACGGTTGCGTGCTGATGTCTCGATAAGCTCAACGGTTGGACTGTTGCAAACGAGTATGCGTGCTAAGCGCGAAAACCTGCCTGAGATTATCTCACTGGTCGGCGAACTTCTGCGTCGTCCAAGATTGGATGCTGATGAATTGGAAGTTATTCGACGTCAGATCGTTACGAACCTGAGCCGGGGCACGACCGAGCCACAAGCGATCGCCCCGCGTAGTGTCCGAAAGCGACTCTCGCCCTACTCGACGGATCACGTTTTGTACGTTCCGACGGTGGAAGAAGAAATCGAGATGTTCGGGCAAGTCACGATGGATGAGATCAAAGCACTTCATGCAGAATTCATCGGTGTTTCGACAGGTGAATTTTCCATGGTTGGCGATTTTGATCCCGACGAGATGAAACAGCTGATTAAAGCGGAACTCGATGGTTGGAATAGCAAGCAGCCGTATGTGCGAGTTGGTCGCGATCCACATCCAGAAATCCGTGGTGGCTTGGAAGTTCTGCAAACACCCGACAAAGCGAACGCATTCTTTTATTGCAGTCAGCAATACGCGTTGTCGGATACGGATCCAGCATACGCGTCGCTTGTACTTGGCAATTTGATTCTCGGCGGTGGTTCGCTCAGTAGTCGGCTGGGCAATCGCGTTCGTCAGCAGGAAGGTCTTTCTTACGGTGTGCGGAGTAGTCTGACCGCACGAGCGAAAGATAATCGAGTCGACTTTACTGTTTATGCAATTACGAATGCTGAAAACAAAGATCGTCTGATGGAGGTGATCCGAGACGAGTTGCTCAAGTTGACCAAAGATGGTGTGACCGACGAAGAACTCGCGGAAGCAAAAACGGCGTTCCTTCAGGCTTCACGCGTAAGGCGAACAAACGATACGTCGTTGACGAGTGAATTGCTGGGAACGATTTTTAACGGACGGACGATGAGTCATCACGCCGAGCATGAAGCCCAAATCGAGTCGGCAACAACACGCAGCGTGCATGATGCGATTGGTAAGTACATCGATCCAGACCGACTGACGATGGCGATCGCCGGTGATTTCGAAGCCGCATGACGACGGAAACGAAAAGCCGCTGAATTGCGATTGGCAACCCAGCGGCTTGTTCGTCAGTAAGCATTGCTTTGGATTTTGATCACGGCCAGAGGCTAGCCGCCGATTTCGTCGACCAAGCCCAGGTCTTCAGCCGGATCAACTGGCTCTTCCGGCAGAATATCACCATCAAGTTCATCGTCTTCAACGGCTTTTTCAACCCCTTCCTTTTCTTCGCCGACCATCTCTTTGAGTACGTCGACTTGCTCTTTCAGTTTGTCGAGCCATTTATCGCGGGTGTCGAGCATCGGATCGTTCAGCTCCTCGACAACGGGTTTCATCTCTTCGATCCAAGCTTCGATCTCTTTCTTTTTCTCCGCATCGGACACAGCGGCCAGCAGTCCAGCGGGAACTCTCGGCTTTCCAATGGCGGCTTTACCGGTCACGGCGAGATGAACCTGTTGCAGCACACCGTTGATTTTGCTCCGCGAGACACGGACTTCAGGAGGTTGTGGTTCGGCTTGAATGACAGGACCTCCCATTGAGGATCCAAAACCTCCCATCAAGCCCATTTCCATTTCATCGGATTCGTCGCGTTCGCCAAGATCTGGACCGGAACCTAGTTCCATCATGTCCGCCATTCCGCCGGCCATCTCATCCTCTTCACCTCGGCCAGATGTTGACCCACCCATCGGTGATCGTTGAGATGCATCGGTTGATAAAAAGGTCTCAGGCTTCGGTGGTTGCGAGACGGTGGAGATTGGACGGTCGAGCCCTTCGACTCGAGCCACTTCGGCTTCATAAGCTGCCAAGACCCGCTTTGTCCAACTGTTAAGCAGGTCTTCCGGCTTTTCAATTTGACCTTCCAGATCCTTGGACATGGAAGCGAGTCGCTCCGCTGCATAGAGAGCAATCAAATCTGGTTTTTCCGGAGTTGTGCTGATGCTGATGAGTTTTGTCGCCAACTGCTTATCGTCAGCGGGACGCAAAACATCCAGCATGTCCACGGCGTAACGTTGCAGATACGCGTGAGCTTTTTCCGAGCGACCTGACGGTGCAGCACCGTCCAGTAATTCGGTCGAGAGATTCCGAATGGTGTCGCGATCACCCTGGGGAATCTGCGGGAAGCCATAGACGGTCTGGCGATGGATGCCGGTGAGTGCCGCGGCGCGAATTCCATCCGAGTTATTCTCGTCTTGATAGATCGCCATCAGGATTGGCAAGACATCGGCCCGTGGAACCGGTGGTGCTTTGGTTACCAAGTTGGCCGGACGACTGTTCAGTCGCGAAAGCATTAGGATCGCATTGATTCGAGCGGCAGGGTGATGGTTGCCTTTGGCGACCTTCTCCATTCCAACTTTCAGGTACTCCGAGAGCGTTCGCACCACGTTGGTTCGATTGGACAACTCCGCTCGTCCCAATAGAGTCGTCGCCTCTTCCATCAGTTCCGAGATGTGCTTGATGCCATCTGGAGCGGTCATTTTCGCGGGAACATAAAAGGCGTAATAGCCATTCACCGACGCCGTGTTGCCTTGGCCCGAGTTGGCAAACTGTTTGGTGACCGCGTGGACCTGCTTAACGCGGGTTTCGTCCGTCAGTGCAGGATGCATTTCAATCGAATCGAATGCGAACTTCGCCTGCCCGGACGCCTGGGACGCCATCAACGTTGCAACGACCAACGCGGCAAATCCGACGACCCATGCATACCACGGCCGAGAGCACTCCGACATCGAAGATGCCAGGGCTTTGGGAGCTAAGTTTTCCATTCTGTGTGAGTGCACGTACAGATTCCGTGAAGACTGTGGGTGAATGCTCATAATTCTTCCGATCGAGCGATGGTTGGCTGAAGAGATCTGCCAACGAAACGGACGAGGTCCCCCCAGTATCTATGAAAACCCCCTATTTCGTCAAATAAATTCGTTTTTTTCGCCACTAGACCAGCGTTCGGGCACGTCTGGTTATTCCGGCTGTGCGGTTACATGTGCGGATTTGTGCCACCTACCCCTCATGCGAGGCTGAATGCCAGCGGTGGCCGGCTCGGGAAACAGAGATTTGCAAAGGCGTGGAGAAGGTGCAAGGAAGATGCAGATCACGCAATAAATAAGGGGCAAGAGAATGAGAACAATCGAGCCTTGCGACGCGTTCGCGCCCGTCCCCCCTCCAGGCGCGAAAGTTGAAGCGTGCAAGATGGTTCCGGGGGATGGGAAGCGCTACAAAGCGGCGACGTCCATTTCCTGTGTCCGAATCCGGACGGCTTTCTCGATGTCAGAGACAAAGATCTTCCCATCACCGACCTGGCCCGTACGTGCCTTGTCTCCAATGATTTCCACGACCCGGTCGAACTCTCCATCTTCGACAACGACTTCGAGTTTGACTTTGGGTTGGAAATCAATGGTGTATTCCGCACCACGGTAGATTTCCGTGTGACCTTTTTGACGTCCAAATCCTTGGACTTCGGTGACGGTCATGCCATGGACGCCTGCGTCGGATAGCATTTCCCGAACAGGATCCAATTTGCTGGGCTGGATGATTGCGATGATTAGTTTCATGGCGGTTACCTCCGTTGATGAACGAGACGCTTCACGGTGGTGCAGTTCACGTGCCAATTCCTCGTTCGGTCTTGACGCTGACGGTCAACACTTCGTAGCGTCCGCCGCATGGACCGGTCTTCCATCGCCGTCACTGCCCTTCGCCTGTTCGCCGTGTCTTGCATGGTGTGTCTGGTAGGCTGCGCAAATTGGAAAGCGACACCCGATCTGAAGGACTCGCTTCGCACGATTGGTTCGGACCCGCAGCAGAGTCACGTGACCAGTCAAAAGCGATTCGTCGTCGAAGTTGACTTTGTGCATCTACCGTTATTTGTCGAGGCCAACGATCCGCTCGTGGAAAGCTGGCAATGGGTCGATGAAACATCGATTGAACCCAAGATTCGGCAACGCATGTTCGCCAACGGGATTCGTGTCGGGAGAGTTACCGACTACGACCGGTTTCGCGGACTGTTGACCAATGAGTCAGTTGGTGGTGATGTCGTTGATACCTTTTTAAGGCAAGCATCGATCGCGACGGAAGTTGCCAGCGGTAAGAAGCAGTATCCCATGCGATATGGTCGACGCTATGAGCTTCCTGTTCGCAATCCGACCGAGGGGCAACACGTGATGTTGTTGCAATTGGATGGCGAAACGGTTGGCCGCACGTTGCCCAATGCACAATATCTGTTCGCAATGACGGCTCGGCCGTCATCCAACGCGCAACAGATTGAGCTGAATCTGCAACCAGAAGTTCAGTATGGAGATTCGCGGCAAAAATTCGTCAGCAGTGATACCGCACTTCGCATCGATACACGTCGTGAATCTTGGGCGATCGAACAACTCGAAATGAATCTGACATTGCAAGAAGGCGATACCATCGTCTTCGCCCCGACGATGCCGCTCAAAGGTTTGGCCAAGCAGATGTTGTCGAGCCCGGGGCCTGATCAGCAACCGCAACAGACCATCATCCTGCTGCGCGTTGCGCAAGTACCCACAGCCGTCGACCAGATGTAAAACGGATTGGAAGAGGCAACGAGTCCTTACCGAAACGTTGATTTGTCTCGCAGGATGTGATGGTAGTGCTGTGCGAATCGGTGTGATTCATCTCGCACGTATTGCAAAAGACGCAGTGCGAAAGAACGGCGGCTGAGCGTGATTGGATCGGATTCGCCGGGACGATAGATCTCCTCGTCTTTTTTCGCCAACGAGATGACCGTGGGCGGATCGATCTGTTGGTCACGCAGTGCGGCCATGGCTGCATTGAGTTGGCCTTTGCCGCCGTCTATCAAGAGGATGTCAGGAAACGCTTCATTGTCGTCGGATAGTTTGCGAAAACGGCGCGAGACCACTTCGTAGATGCTTCGGAAGTCATCGATACCATCCACGTCTTGAATTCGAAAGCGACGATATCCCGGTTTGAAGGGTAGCCCGTCGATGAATTGCACAAGACTTGCGACCGTTTCGCCCCCACCGAGATGCGCGATGTCGACGCCTTCAATGACACGGGGTGTTTCTGGCAACTCCAACACTTTGCGCAAACCGGACAAGCCTTTCTTGGGGTCGATATAAAAGACCTCCGGCTGCGCGTGAGTGTCCAACTCGCCACGCTCTTCCAGTCGTTCCAACATGTTGATTTCATCACGCAGGACCGCCGCGCGTTCGAAGTCAAGCTGCTTGCTTGCCGCTTGCATCTCGTCACGCATCTCTTTTAGCAGTCGTGTTTTTCCGCCCTCTAAGAAAGTCTGCAATCGTTTGATGTCACGACGGTACGACTCTTTGTCGATGCGAAAGTTACATGGCGCACTGCATTGATGAATGCTCGCCAACAAGCATGGCCGAAACCATTTCCATTGATCTTCTGATTCACTGATATCGAGTGAGCAGGTGCGAAATTTGAAAATGCGTTGCAGCACTTGAATGGCTCCACGAAGCGCGCCGGCACTCGCGAATGGACCGTATAGTTTGACTCCTTTGGATCGCGGTTCGCGGGTTACCTCGACGCGAGGAAACTCCTCACGCGTTGTGATCATGAGGTATGGAAACGTCTTGTCGTCTTTCAGTTCCTTATTGAATTTGGGCTGAATGTCTTTGATCAGCCGGGACTCCATCAGCAATGCATCGACTTCACTTTCACACTCAAGGAAGTCGATATCCGCGATTTCACCGACCCAACTCGATGTGCGTTGATCTTCACTGGCCGCTTTTAAGAAATAGCTGCCGGCGCGGCTGCGCAGGTTCTTTGCTTTGCCCACATAGATGACGCGACCTGCCACGTCCTTCATCAAATAGACGCCAGCAGATTGTGGGAAGGTTTTGACTTTGGTCGCTGCGTGGTCAAATCCGAGCGGAGTCGATTCGGACATACTTGGGTGCGACGACATCAGCAACGTCGGCGCCGTTCACGGTTGGGGGCAGTTCACGATTGCGGGCAGGCTGGGTGCGGAATCAGTCCTCCTTGGCGTCTGATTCCAGTTCTTTGATCTGGCGTTGAAGTCGCTGCAATTCAAGCTGGATTTCTTGTTTGCGCCGTTTCAGATCTTCGAGCTGTTGTTTTCGGTCTGGTTCTACCAGTGGCAGCAACGAAGGCGGGTCGTTGGCGAGTGAAGGCAGAGGCAATCGATTGGATTCATTACTAAAACCTGTTTGCTCGACCGTTTTTCCGTCCGACGGGGTAACGGCTTTTTCGTCCGCTTGCTCGACATCGGATGGTTTGGCGTCACCTTCGCCCGACGCGCCGCCGAAAAAGCCATTCAACATCGAACCGAATCCACCTAGCGCGGAAGACGGTGCCTCCGTTGCTTGTTCTTTGGATGGTTTCAGTGTCGGGGAAAGTTCTGCAACCACCAGTGACTGTCCACGAACGAGCTTGAGCGACACCGCGTTATCCGCATCCATCTGAGACAATCCTTCGGTCAGCATGTCGCGGCTGGAGACCATACGCCCGTCGACAGCCACGATTCGATCTCCAGCGCGGATACCCGCCGATTGGGATATCGAATCGGACTGAACATCTGAAACGACCAAGCCTCGTCGATTGCCCGCATCGGCGAGCACGAGCCCAACTCTTTCAGCCGTCCAAGCGGAGCCTGTTGTTGGGCTGCCGAATGGGTTAACGATCTGCTGGCCCGATGGAGCGGGCTTCAAGGAGGGTGGTGGCAGAGCGAGCGACTCAACGGCTGTCGCAGGCGTCGATGCAATCGAATTGACGAGCGGGATCTGAATCTCTCGCACTTTTTGGTCGCGGAGGAATCGCACACGCACCCGTTCGCCGACACGAAACTTCCGGAGTTGTTCGGCGACGACTGCGGTGGAATAGGCAGGTGTGCCATTTAGAGCAACGATTGTGTCGCCCGCTCGAAGTCCGGCTTCATCCGCCAGCGAATGACTATCGATGGAAGTGACAACCAAGCCTGGAACTGACGTTTCGGTCGGTTCCGTTGGCAGAACGTTGATGCCAAGCGATGCAGACGCACCGGCACCGCGACCCTCGTAGCGATCGGGTTGAAGCGGTTGCAGGTTTCCAAATGGGTTGCCAGCAGACGAGTTGGTGTCACCCGGTCTCGCCGGTAATTCCGGTCGTCGATTGGATTCTTGGTCATTGGGTTCCTCCAGCAATGATCGCAAGGCCTGCATCGCCAAGGAATCGGGGTCGGTCAACGCGTCGATGACGGGCGTCGAGCTTTCCGTCACTTCCCCTTCCGTCTGAGTGCCGTTCTGCTCGGCAGGCTGGTTTTCGTCCAATCGAGAACCCACACGCTCTCGGATTCGCTGCAACAACCGCTGCGCTTGAGCCGAATCGGATTCGATCAGGACCATTCCCAGTATCACGCCCAAACACGCGACCAAACGGTTCGATCTGTGGCTCATCATCGTTTCTTCCTTGCCAGGAAAAGCGCGGCGGTTGCGGCTGGGCGTTCCCAGCCGGATACGCCTATATTACGGCGAAGGCCCGTCGAAGCGAATGCGTGAAATGGAACGATTTGTTTTGCCGTGGCCCGCCAAGTGGCCTGTTTTCGCCAAAGTGCCTTTTTCGCGACCCAAGTACTCGCTCTAAACTGCACACCCACAACCCGCCAATCACACACCGGGCATGCTCGGTTCACATGGGGCACGAGCTTTGTGTTGCCTTGGAAACGTGTGCCTTGGAGAAGGGGCCAGAGACGCATCTCGTGAATCGACTCAACGTCAATACCGCATCGATCGAGAAGCTTGAGTTGATTCTGCCGCGATTGCTCCAGAACGTTTCGTTGTCGAGAGCTCAGATAGCGATTGATCAACTTCGCGGCGCTATCCAATCGGGTGGTCGCGATCGCGTGTTGCTCGTGACCGCAACCGAAGATGGCCAACCGGACACGATCTTTGCGGCTGCCGTCGCGATCCAGCAACCTGGAATCGATCGAGAGATGGCGACGGTCGTTCACGCGGGGGCAATTCTAGAGGCGGACGACAGCATGCAACACGAGTGGATGAAAGCGCTTCACGGAGTATTCGAAGATCAACTCGAACATCGAGGCGTTCGATTTGCGCAGTGGGCGACCGATCCCGGCGACGAGCAGCAGAGTGTCGCGAGTTGGTGTCGAGGGCTTGGGTTCCAACCGATCGGCACGCTTGATTATCTCAAGGGAGATGTGGATCCAGGAAAATTTGCGACTGACGTCAACGCATCACTTGAATATCAAGCCGTCGATGCGAATTCCCCCAGTCAATACGACGCGTTCGTCGAGCAAGTGGAAAGCACCTATGAGCAAACACTGGATTGTCCCGCTCTAGCAAGCTATCGAACCTCCGCAGAGACGTTGAGAGGCTATCGTGCGTCAACGGCGTATGATCCGTCTGGGTGGTTTCGAGTGGTTGAGCGCGAAGCATCCGGCCAAATAGCTCCAGTGGGTTGTTTGATCTTGGGTCTTCACCAGCCCCAACGTAAAGCGGTCAGCGAGCCCAATGCAGCAAACACCTCGCCCGTGTTAGAAGTCGTTTACATGGGGATCGTTCCGACGGCGCGAGGGAGAGGTCTCGGTAACGAAGTCATCGCCCACGCGATGATGATCGCGCAGCAAAAGACAGCCAAACAAATCATCTTGGCCGTCGATCAGAACAATGTCCCGGCACGCAACATTTATTCGCGCGCCGGGATGAGCGAGATGTTAAGCGAAACGGTTTGGGTAAGGTCGCTGAGCTAGGTTCGATACAGGAGGATTTTGGCACGACGGGAACCCAACGGTCGCGATCGGATTGCATAGGATTTCACCACCGGCAACTCAAACATCGATTGTTCGCGTTGCGCCGCCCACAACGAACAAGACATGCGCATCGCGGAAGAACTCGATCCCGATAGCGAATTGATGGACACTCCTGTGCTGCCGCTCGCAAAGAATTTGTTAAGTTATCGTTGTCGACAGATTATCCACCGAAGTCGACGCTTCGTTTTCGTGCGATCTTTTTGTTTTGAATTCGGATCTTTCCTCCTTGTCGCCGTCCGAATCGTGTGGATTACGACATCGTCAAAACCGCTTTTCTGATCATTCGTTCAAACACCGTCATCAAGGATTTGACTTGTTTGCTAGCAACCATAGAATCTTGCCTCTCGCTTGTGATCTTCCCCTGATCCAACGGCGAGACACTGAGTGCAGGGAGGCGGTAATGCTGCCCGGCGGAGCTAGGTTGGTTGTGACTCAGTACCGACGCTTTGGTCGATCTCTCGACACTCAACGTTGGCTCGAATCGTGCGGGCGATTCGAATCGTGTCAGCGGAATTACTGCACCGCGAAACATCCATGATGGAGGATTGCGCTACCAGTATGTCTGCATCGCAAGGCTGCATCGACGACAGGGCTGTCGTTGAATTGGAACGATCCGTCATGGAAGCTCTGAAAAGCCGTATCGGTGAAGACCGGTATCGTATGTGGTTTTCCCAGGGCGTTGGATTGGAGTTCGAAACCGAGGAAGTTTCTGGCGGGACTTTGGAGATCGCTCGCATGCGTGTGATCATTCGTGGTCAATTCGCATTGGATCGCATTCGCCAACACTTCTTGCAGCCGTTGCGAGGCGCCGTCATGCAGACGTGCGGACAACCGGTAACCGTTGAACTGACGTTGTTTCAACCACCGGCGGCGCAGTCTGAGTTGCCTCTCGATTCACACGATGGTGATGGAAGCGAAGCCTCGGGTGGGGAGAACAAGATAGGTGCTGGGGAGAACAAGCACGCTACGCCTCGTCGACGAAATGCCAACGTATCGAAGCAGCAGCGCAGCCGTGGAAAGAGGCGACGCGGCCCGCAACCACTTGCCAGTTTGGTGGAAGGCTCCGCGGGCGCTAGTACTTCAGCGAATCACCACGCAGCGTCTGCAAAACAACTTTCGCTACCTGAATGTGAGCCATCTCAACAAGCAGTCACGTCCGAGCAACCAGAGCCGCCCATCGAGCGAGTAAGTTCGAGCGAGGTCAAAGGTGCTACGGCGGGTCATTCGGTTGATCGTTTCATTGCCGGACCGAGCAACAAGTTGGCTTACACGGCGATGGCGATGGTTTGCCAAGATCCTCGCACGGCGAGCCCTTTATTTTTGTGCGGTCCGACTGGTACCGGAAAAACGCATTTGTTATCGGCGATTGCCGAGCAGTTTCGACGTCGGCATCGGATGCGACGCGTGATGCAATTGTCCGCGGAACAATTCACGAATGATTTCGTGACGTCCGTCGGTAATAGTGGGATCACTGCATTCCGCAGACGTTATCGAGAAGTCGATGCGTTGTTGATCGACGACGTGCAGTTCCTCGGTGCGAAGAAAGCAACTTTGCGCGAAATGCTGTATACCGTGGAGACGCTCGCGAGCGCTGGACGACCTCTGGTCTTTTCTGGTTTGACGGCACCGACGGAAATACGCGGCTTGTCCAGCGAATTGTCGGGGCGAATGGCGGCCGGTCTCGTTTGCGGTATGCAGCCACTCGATAGCGCAACGCGCGAAGTGTTATTGCGACGCATGTTGGAAGAACGTTGCGTTGAGTTGATTTCCGATGAGATGATCGAGCATATCAATGCGACGTTGACCGGCGACGGGCGCGTGATCAGCGGTGTCGTCAACGTGATCAATACATTGCAGAGAATGTCGGGTCGAAATCCGACGATGGATGAATTGCGACGCTATGCCGGACAACTTTTGCGATCGGCAACGCCGGTGACCAATCTGACGGTGATCGAATCAGCCGTTTGCGAAGCGTTCCAGCTTGAGCCGGAAACACTGCGTGGCGGGTCCCAGACACGTGCCATCACTGAGCCGCGCATGTTGGCGATGTACCTGTCTCGGCAATTGACTTCTGCAGCTTATTCCCAGATTGCCAAACACTTCGGCGGCAAGTCCCACAGCACGGCCATCTCGGCAGAGAACAACATCAAGTCATGGCTGGCGTCGGGCAAAGCGATCGGCCGCGGTCCAGCTGCGATGTCGGTTCAAGAAGCGATCGACCGCGTCGAAGGCCTTTTGCGAAGCGGCTGATCACGCCCGTTTGCCGTCGTTTTTGCCAGGTCCGTTCTCAAGGCAAAAATGACTTCCGACAAAGCTGGATGCTAGCCATTGCGATTCGCCTCAAGCCTTGTTCGAATGGAACGGAAGGTGACGCGTAGAAGCCAGCGTCGCTCGTATCGAATTCGATCTGCCATGACGCCTCACGTCCTTGCAAGTTCGTTTTAACCCCTTACGCGTATCCGGCGAATCGCCGCGTCTACTTTTCAAGCCAAGCATCCACGGATCGGAGTTTCGATGTCGGACGAGCCAAAATTTGGACGGAAGAAAAAGCGGGAACGGAGTCTGACAGAGGTTTTAGCGCAGCCTCAACCCTTCGATCTCGATGCCGAGATGGGTGTCATCGGAAGCATCCTGTTGTTTCCGGAAACGTGTGATGAAATAGCGTCTCTGTTACCGGATGATTTCTCGGATGATCGCAACCGAAAGATCTACGAGATCCTTCGGCAGATGCACGACAGTGGTGAGAAGATCGATATCACGCTGTTGGTTTCGCGACTGCGAACGGCAGGCGAGTATGAAAAAGTCGGCGGGGCTGCGTACCTTGCAGAGCTTTCCAACTCAGTCGCCAATGCAGCACACGCGGTTTACTACGCTGACATCGTCGCTGAGAAAGCGATCTATCGAAAACTGATTCGATCGAGCACGGAAGTACTGCGCGAAGCATATTCGCAGTCCTCTCCAGCAAAAGAGCTTTGTGCACAAGCCGAACAAAAAGTGTTCGCGATCATGGATGGTCGGAGCAGTCAATCGGTTTTGACGATGAGCGATGTGCTTCATCAAGCGATGGATCGCATGGAAGCACGCTTGCGAGATGACGACGTCGATGGCGGCGCCGAAACCGGTTTTCAGAACTTCGACGATATGACCGGTGGACTGCATAACGGCGAGTTAATCATTTTGGCTGCTCGACCTTCGATGGGCAAAACAGCTTTGGCAATGAACATCGGCGAAAACGTGTCGATTGAGCAGAAATTGCCAGTGCTGTTTGTTTCCTTGGAAATGTCGGGCATCGAGTTGGCGGACCGGATGCTCTGTTCGCTCGCCCGCGTCAATGGTCATCGGCTGCGGAATGGGACGATCTCTGCCGACGATCGCGATCGCTTGATGCGTAAGGCGAACGATATCAGTCAGGCACCTTTGTTCGTCGACGATTCACCGAGCCGAACGGTTAGCGAGATCGCGGCCGCTGCGCGACGGATTCGTCGGCGAGAAGATGCGTTGGGGATGATCGTCATCGACTATTTGCAGTTGATCGAACCGGACAATTCCAAAGACCCGCGGCAGGAACAAGTCGCGAAGATTGCTCGCCGTTTGAAAGGACTGGCCAGGGAATTGGATGTTCCCCTGCTCTGTTTGTCACAGCTCAATCGTCAGGCCGAAGACAGCAAAGACCACCGGCCTCGGCTCAGTCATCTACGTGAGTCCGGAGCGATCGAGCAGGATGCCGACGTGGTCATGTTCGTGCACCGAGAAGAGTATTACCATCGAGGAGATGATCGCGCTCAGTATGCGGGGCAAGCAGAGATCATCATCGCTAAGCAACGTAATGGTCCAATCGGTGATGTTGAATTGACCTGGGAGGCCGACTTCACACGATTCAGTGATCGAGCCCCGGAGAGACACAGCGAGTTCGACGACTACGCCGAATTCAGCAGCCCCGGAGGGTTTTAGAACGAGGGCGTTTAGAACGAGGGGTGTGTTGGCAGGTCTTTAAACCCGGGCGTTTTTGTTCGGCGCGATCTGCGAAGATCGCATTGGGAAGTTTCCCGCTGGGAGTGTGAAACAGCGATGGCCGGAATCCGCGTGCCGCTGCCCGTCACACTTCGCCCGTCAAACCTTCCATCTTCTTCTATCTTCCTTCACGTTCACGTGAAGATATGCCGATCATCCTGATTGTATCGATTTCACCTCCCCGATAGTGGTATCTAGCGATGCAATCGAATCAATCGTCTTACACCGCACCGCCGTTTCCTGCCTTTCCCTGCACATCGCGTTACGTCGCGTTGGGCAGCGTTGATGAGGCTTACTCGCGCGTTTGCGGAAGCATCGAAGCTCGTGAGACCATTTCGCTGATCATCGGCCCTCCCGGCACCGGGAAATCGTTGGTCTACCGCATGCTGGCGGAACGCTATTCGGAGGATTGCGATGTCGTTACGCTCGGTGAAACTCCGATTGAATCACGTTACGACCTGCTGACCCGCTTAGTGCACCAGCTGAATTTGGATTATCAGACCGGTGCCGATCCGCAATTGGCGCTCGTTGATTTTCTCAACAGCAAGCAAGCCGCCCCGGGTGGCCTGCTCATTCTGGTAGACGAGGCACAATCGCTGTCCGTAGAAGTGATTGAAGCGATTCGCATGGTCACCAACATCATGCGACGCGGCGAGCCGTGCGTTTTCACTGCGATGTTCGGCGGTGTGAAACTTGATGAGACGTTGGTCGACACGGCTTTGGATGCGTTCACCCAGCGGATTGCGACACGCTGCTATTTACATCCAATGACTGCCGACGAAACGCGTCAGTACATTTGTGAAACCATTCAGGCCTGTGGTTCCGAGCCGGCTGAAACGATTACTTCAGAAGCCATCGCAGCTGTGCACCACGCCTGCAGTGGCATTCCTCGCTTGATCAACCAGATGATGACTCAGGCGATCGAGTGTGCGGCTGAAGAAGATCAAGATGTCATCAGCGAGCAGATCATCGATCAAGCTTGGGCTCAGTTACAGCAGCTTCCAAGTCCGATCGTGGACGCGCCTAAGGTCGCGTCGAAATCAGCTCCGATTGAATTCGGCGAGTTGGACGATGCAGTTGATTACGATTCAGCCGATAACGAAGCTGCCGTTTACGAATCCTCAGACGCCGACTCGGCAACAGAATCCATAACAGACGTCACGCAGTCGCCCGAGGCGCCCTACGCCGAGACGGCTCCTTCTACCGAGCCCGCGACAGCTGAGCCCACAAATGGCGACGTCACATCCGAGCAAAACGTTGTGTCTGGCCAAGTCATCACTGAAGTGAACTACGTCGAGATTGAAACGACGATGGTGCCGAAGTCCGAGACATACGTGGACGGGACCGCGGACGATCGCGGTGATGAGATCGTTGCCATCCAAACGATGGACGACTTTTATCCGACATCGATCGCGGGTGAGGCCGTGCCCTATCAGGATCTGGTGCTTCAATCCGAAAGCGACATGGTTGAAGTTGAGCCATCACGGCCGGAATCGCCAGCCATCTCGGCTCAAGATCTCTTTGGAGATTTCGAAGAAGAAGAAGAGATCGCCGTCGGCAAACGATATGGTGATGCATCTGCTTCAGCAGCCGGTGAAACTTACGACGCAGGCGAAACCTACAAGGCAAGCGAAGCGGGAGTGCCCGACCCAATCGAGGCGCCCGCTGAAGCACCAAAGGTTGTTTCCGAAGCTTCTTCAAAGGCCGCTGACACTTCCTATCAAAACAATGATCCGGTTGTGGAAAGTGCAACTGAAATTGAGGAAATCCTGCATCAGGAAATCGTTGGCATTAGCCAAATGGCCGGGCAATTGATGTCGGATGTGACCAGCGAATCAAACACACAGGCTACGGAAGTGCCGCAGTGGTCACAGTGGAAAGAGGTCAACGAATCGAGTGAACCAATCGGTGACGGAAGCGACATTCTGGCCAATGCAGACGATGAACCGATTGAAGTAAGCGAAGAGGGCAAAAGTCCAGCTCTGTGGATTGCTGACGATCAAGCTGAAGTGATTGAAGAGGGCACACCGGAAAACGAAGTCACGGATGTTGAGACCGATATTCAGCTGAGCCGCGATGACAGTGACATGCTGGTGATCGAGGATGAGCTTGAACTTCGACGCGTCGATCCCGCATCCAAGCGTGATTCACACAACAAGACCATTTCAGTCGATTTCCAAGCGATGTTGGCACGCATGCGTAGTGCCAATCAATGATTGCCGTTGCCAAGTTGATCGAATCGACCAGTGAGTCTGACTCCATGGATCTGCTTGCCTCGCGTCTTTTGCAATTGAGCGAGCAACGGGCGACAACACCCGTCTTGGTGACTCCAACGTATTTGACGTTGCGAAAACGCTTCTTCGTCGAATTGGTTCGGTCGCTCTCCGCGATCACGGATCGGCCGGTGCGCATTGATTGGTATCGCCCGGTGCCCACAGTGACGAGCCTGTTGACGGATAGTGTTGCGCGTTGGAGCGTTTCAAGAACGAATCGCGACATCGCATCCGTTGGTGGACCAGCACAAAGTGTTGGAATGATGCAGATTACGGCGACCGTGAGCCGTCCCGCGAGTCTCGCCCGTGATCTCGTCGTGGGTTGGTCAGATGAGTCGATGCCGTTGCCACCGTGGACAACGGCGATCGAATTGGGTGCCTAACGCTTCTTCGTCCCGCGTCTTTTTGCGGACCCGGCCAGAATCCTCACGGCTTTTCGCGCGAGACTTTTGCTTGGCGAGGCTCCTCCTACTGGGATCGTGAGAGCCGGCGAAATGATACGCGGTGAATGAGACGCTGTGGATGAGACGCGGGGAATGAGACGCGGGGAACACACCACGCAGTCATTGCGATTCCCTACAATCACCGTCTTTCTTTGGTCAACAAACATGCAGGTAGGACGAAGGTGGCTTTGAGCGAAATCTCTCCCGAAACGACTCGGATCGGTTGGATTGGAACTGGCGTGATGGGCCGCAGTATGTGTGGCCATTTGATCGCGGCGGGCTACCGAGCGACCGTCTTCAATCGTACACCTTCCAAGTTGAAGGAACTGGAAGAACAAGGCGCGACGCCCGTTGCCACTCCGCGTGAGGTTGCGGAACAGAGTGATGTTGTCTTCACGATCGTTGGCTTTCCTCACGATGTAGAACAAGTGATTCTCGGCGACAACGGTGTCCTGTCGGGAGCTCGTGAAGGAATGACGCTCATCGATATGACCACCAGTCAACCGTCGCTGGCGGAAAAGATCGCTTCGGCAGCAGCGGCAAAGGGTGTTGCATCCATCGACGCACCGGTCAGTGGTGGTGATACGGGAGCTCGCAACGCGGCGCTTTCGATCATGATCGGCGGTGATGCCGACGCGGTCGCTCGGATGGATCCACTGTTTCGATTGATGGGTAAGACCATTGTCCATCAGGGACCGCCGGGTTCTGGTCAACACACAAAGATGGTCAATCAAACGCTCATCGCTTCAGGGATGATCGCGGTCTGTGAAGGATTGCTGTACGCGACCAAGGTTGGTCTGGATCTGCCGACGGTGCTGCAGAGCGTTTCTTCTGGAGCGGCGGGAAGCTGGTCCCTATCGAATCTGGCACCGCGAATGATCGATGGTGACTTTGATCCGGGATTCTTTGTTGAGCATTTCATCAAAGATATGAAGATCGCACTCGATGAAGCCGCTGCGATGGATTTATCGCTTCCTGGATTGGCGCTCGCTCATCAGTTGTACAAAGCGGTTGCGGCGCAGGGGCACGCGAAAGATGGAACTCAAGCGCTGTTGTTAGCTTTGGCTGAATTAAATCGCGTGAATTGGAAACGGGAATCGACATGAATCGCTACCGCATGCGGTTTGCTCCGGAAGTCTGGACGCCGTCACTTAGTCCGACGTTGGTGAATTGGCTACGTCCGTTTCGCCTTCGCCAGCAACAGCGCGACGTCAACCTGGAGCACGTTGAAGTGCTTGGTCAACAACACGTTCGGGAAAAGCTGGATGAGGGCTGCGGCGTGATGATCATGCCCAACCATCCCAGTCATGCAGACCCGTTCGCCATTTACGCGGCTGCTGATGCGATCGGAACAACATTGCACGTCATGGCCACTTGGCACGTGTTCACCAAGAAGAACCGTGTCATCCAGTGGGTGCTGCGTAAACATGGTTGCTTTAGCGTTGACCGTGAGGCCAACGACATTGGTGCCTTTCGATTGGCCTCGGGTTTGCTTCAAGAACGAAAGCAACCTTTGGTGATTTTTCCCGAAGGAGAAATCTATCACTGCAATGATCGTGTGACACCGTTTCGCGAAGGAGCTTCTGCAATAGCTGTAGCAGCGGCGCGAAAAGCCTCGCGTCCCATTTTCTGTGTGCCTTGCGCAATCCGGTATCACTACGAAGAGGATCCCACCGACGCTCTGTTGGAAACGATGGGCGAACTGGAAGAGGCCATTTTTTGGCGGAGAAGAATCGATCGCCCGCTTGAACGTCGGATCTACGACTTCGCCGAAGCGTTGTTGGCGGTGAAAGAACTGGAGTACTACGGGGAGGCAAGAAAGGGTCGCCTACCTGATCGCATCCGGGCATTAGGTGATTTTATTCTTGATCAGGTCGAGGAGCGTCAAGGATTGGAGGAAGCCGGTAAGAGTATTCCTGAACGCGTCAAAGCTGCACGGCGAACCATCATCGAGAAGCTCGATAAGGAAGGTTTGTCGGCCGATGAGAAGCGTCTTTTGAACGATGATTTGGATGATCTGTTTTTGGTCGTCCAGTCATTCAGTTATCCGGGCGATTACGTCAACGACAAGCCGTCAATCGAACGGATGGCTGAAACGTTAGACAAGTTTGAAGAGGATGTGCTTCGCCACGTAACAGCCACAGTCAAAGCCAAACGTCACGCGACGGTTCGATTCGGTGAGGCCATCGAAGTGATCGGTGATAAGAAAGTCAAAGGTCAGACAACGACGCTGACCAGCCAAGTGGAACAGGCTGTCCAAACCATGCTGGATGAGCACCGGTAGCCATTTTTTTACAGCGATCCTGCAAACCAACTCATCTACCCATTTCCTCTTGTCTTTCCATTCTGAGAACGAGTACGATTCGACGAGGTCCAGGATGGACCGAATCTAGGTATCGTTTTTGCCGCACTCACCAGGGAAGGTTGCCGTGTCGGCCGCAAAAAAGATGGCGTTGTCGTTGCCGCCCGAGACTCCCCTTGGGCGTCTCCGAGCCGTACGGCAATACGTCAAGGCAGAAGCAGACGCGATTCTTCACTGCGTTTCCCAGCTTTCCTCTTCTGCCGTTGAAGCTGCAGAAATGTCGGCTGCTTGTGAGGGGTGCATTGTTGTCACCGGCGTCG
Source organism: Planctomycetota bacterium (assembly GCA_039179795.1). Lineage (GTDB taxonomy): Bacteria > Planctomycetota > Planctomycetia > Pirellulales > Pirellulaceae > Rubripirellula. Next base: position 69,336 of record JBCDEM010000028.1, read on the forward strand.
GAAAAGCTGGTTTGGTTGGCCAGAAACTGGTCGCAACCCTGTCGAGTACCGGTAATCCCGCCCATTTTTTGCACCCATCCGAAGCGGTTCACGGTGACCTTGGCCGTGTTCGGCGCGGTGATGTTGTCTGGGCTCTGAGTAATTCCGGGCGCAGTGAAGAGGTTGTTCGGATCGCCCCGCAGCTCCGAGAGCATTCCAGCGGTTTGATCGCAATCACCGCGGACGATCGCAATCCGTTGGCAGCATCTGCCGACATTGTTGTGCCGATTGGAAAGCATGAAGAAGCTTGTCCCAACGGCCTCGCTCCGACAAGCAGTACGGCGGTCATGATGGCCGTAGGTGACGGGATCGCCATGTTGGCCAGTCAGTTGCGTGGCTTCACCTCACAAAACTTTGCTCAGTTTCATCCCGGAGGTGCCTTGGGGCGAAAACTGACCACGGTGAACCAGATCATGCGGCCGCTCGATCAGTGCCGTGTTGCGCAAACAAATACTTCCGTTCGTGACGCTATGGTCACGGCATCCAAAGCCGGCCGAAGAACGGGTGCGATCATGCTCGTTGATGCGGACGGTCAGTTGGCGGGTTTGTTCACCGATAGTGATCTCGCCCGTATTTTGGAACAACGCGATGAGCATTCATTAGATGAAGCCATCTCTTCACGGATGACCCAAGATCCTATCACGGCCACACCCGAGGCGACGCTTCAAGAAGCACTTGCGGTCCTGTCACATCATCGAATCAGTGAACTGCCAGTGATTGATGAACATCGACATCCCGTTGGATTGCTGGATATCACGGATTTGGTTGCGTTGACAGATCAAGGTGATGAAAACGCCACCCTTCCATTTTTAAGTGCACGATGAGCCTGAAGCTGGCCACGAGCACGCGAGCTTGACGCTTCGGCGACGTCCCAGAAGACTCCATGACCACGCTATTGAAGCCCGATACAGAAATTGCCGCATCGATCACTTGTATTTTGAGTGATGTCGACGGCGTGATGACGGACGGGCGAATCATCTATGACGCAGCGGGGTTTGAGACGAAGCAATTTAACGTGAAGGATGGTCTGGCGATCAAAGCATGGATGAATGGCGGCTTTCATTTCGGCATTCTCACTGCTCGCAACAGTCCGATTGTCCAACGGCGTGCGGATGAACTTGGTGTGACGCACATCGGTCAGGGCTTCGAGCAGAAACTTCCTGCCGCGATAAGCATGCTCGAACAGATGGGTGTGACATCGGATCAAGTTTGCTACATCGGTGATGACTTGCCAGATCTCCCAGTTATGAAGCGGGTTGCATTGGCTGTAACTCCAGCCGACGGTGCCCAAGACGTGCGTAATGCCGCCCATTGGATTCTGCAAAGCAAAGGCGGTCATGCCGCGGTTCGCGAATTGGTTGAGCGTCTATTGCGAGCGAAACATCGATGGGAGGAAAACGTACCGGTGTGATTCTTTAACGTGATCTTTTGGTCAAGGATGCACTGCCGGATTGAAACGATGGTCCAACGCCTCTTTCATTATTGCGCTTCGCTGACGTTTCTGGTTGCTTTTTCGGTCATCTATCAGAACTTGATAGTGCCGTGGATGCAGCCGCCGATGATGAATGCGATTGGCATTCCTCCGGAGAGTGAATCGAAGGCAACGAATAACTTTCAAGATCTCTTTCCGGAAGGCGCATGGCAACACGGAGTTTGCAAACAACTGCAAACGTCCACCGGGACGCTGCTTTTTCAAAAGTGGGAACAGATCAGCGACGACCAGTGGAAGCTCTGGCCGGTGACGGTGATCATTGGTCGAGGGATGTCCGCGAGTGAGAATTCATCCCCGGTCATTATTGAAGCCGATAGTGGAGCGGAGATTCAGTTCACGCAATCGCTTGATGTGATGAGCGGCGGAGCACCGCCAATATCTCGCGGACGCATTCTTGGCGATGTGCACATTTTTCGAAATGATGCTGGTAATCCAGCTCGCCGATTCGACTTGCGCACGGCCAATGTCGGCATCGACAACAAAAAGATTTGGACGACCGAATCGATTGAAATGCGTGTCGGTCGAGCTCGTTGGGTGGGCCGCGACTTAACGTTGCATTTGGCGGCACCCACATCCTCTCCGGGCCGTCGCGGCGCGGACATTCTAGATCGGCTGGAATTGATCTATCTGGATGCTTTTACCATGCCGCTTGGTGATGGAGGTTTATGGCAACCAGACGGACAAACGCCTGGCAACCAACGAGCGACCGATCCGAAACAGCGAGCTGCGATGGTTTCGCTGCAATGTGGAGGCCGAGTGGAGTATGACTTTGCTCTGGATCAGCTGATGCTAAGTGATTCGGTTTCGTTGATTCATCAAGTGCAGGGGTTGTTGGCCGACCGATTCGATTGCGATTGGTTGCAGCTGACCTTGAACGATCCAACCAACGCGCAGATCGATCGTGCCGATCCACTTGATTGGCTGGTTGGAATTGTTGCATCAGGATCACCAGCGGTTGCGAAGCTCCCTAGTTTCGATTCCGAATTGGCCGCCGAACAAATCGACTTTAACGCGGTTAATGGAGTCATTCGCGCTTCCGGCCGACAAGGGATTTTGGTTCGGCGAGGAGGCATTAAGGCGCGATTAGCGCGGTTGATCTATCAGTTTGATCCGGAGAACCCGGAATCGGTTCTCGGGATCGATGCGCCGGGAGCGGGGCTCGTGGAAATCAATGATCCAGAGATTCCCGTACGCAAAGCGCATTGGCAAAACGGCTTTCGTGTTTCGCCTCAAGACAGTGCGATCACGCGATCGTTGAACACGGAAGTGCGGCTCGACGTTGAGGGTGATGTCCAGGCACAGTTGACGGATGGCGGTAGTTTTAGAGCTGATCGCATCCTCGGTTATCTAAAACCGGAGCCGGGTTCCGGTCCGGATGAAGAAAACACGATGGTACCGGATCGATTTGAAATTGCCGGAAACGTTCGTGTCGATACGACGGCGATCGCCGCCGAGACACAGCGCCTGCTGCTTTATTTTGTTGCCGAACCGGATCCGGCGGGGCGATCCGTCGGCGGTGAGTCGAGCACGTCGTCGCTGCGGCAATGGGTTGCCCAGCCATCAGCGGATGGGCAATTCACTGACCCGGTTGCGCGTCCTCGACCAAGCATACGAGGAGATCTCGTCAGCGCAAAACTTCGTCGTAATCAATCCGGCTTAAGCGCCAAGCAATTGACGGTCACGGGTAACGTCGAGGTCACGCATCAAATCAAGATGGGCGATCAATCGTTGCCGGCAAAACTCAACGGTGACAACTTGCAGCTGATCGACGGAGGCGGTGAAGACGTTTTGCAATTGGGAAGCGGAACCAATTCCCCCGCGCGATTTGAAATTGGTGACGGATTCTTTGTCGGGCCTCAGATCCAAATCCGACCCAACGACAATATCATTTGGATCAACGCGGCTGGGGAGTTTCAAATTCCAACGTCTGTGCTTCCGAGTGAGATGCAGGGCGACAACAAGTTGCAATGGGTCAAGCCGCCTCACTGTCGTTGGTTGGGCGAAATGATCTTTGATGGCCGGACCGCCATATTGACGGATGGCGTTGAGCTGACAGCTCAGTTGATTCAAGATCGAGAGCAGTGGGATTTGCAGATGACCGGTGACCGACTGCAGGTTGATCTGATGGCGAATGTGCAAGTTCGTGATGTGCAGACAATGAAGTCGGCACAGATTCAACAAGTCGCACTCCTAGGCGGTTCCGAGCGCCCGGTTTACGTGCAAGCGTTCCGTCATGCAGGCGATGGATTGCTCGAAGCAAAACATTTGTTACACGCCGAACGCTTGGTGATGACGCCGACGGGAGGAATGACGCTGTCCGGCGTGGGGCCCGGTTGGTATCGCAGCTGGCAGCGTGGGATAGCAGACAACTCATTTCTGCAGGATGGAGATAAATCGCCAGCAAGTGGTAGCAGCCAGTCCGATGAATTGACCGGAATCCACCTTACGTTTAACGACCGAATGGAGGCAGATCTCACCCTCCGTAGCCTCGAGTTTCTGCGTGGGGTTCGCGTCGGAGTAAAAGCGGTGAGTGATTGGGATCAAACGTTCGACGCCCGGCAAATGGATGCGATTTCGATGGGTGAGTCGACGCTCGATTGCGATCGACTGCGTTTCGCCATCGATCCGTCGTACTCCAATCGCACTTACTCGGGAGGCAAGACGCCGTGGGAAATGGAGGCGCTTCAGGGTGTTGTTTTTCGCACGCGGAACGAACGCGGTTTGTTAGAAGGGACGGCGAATCGCGCATCCTACGCGTCGATCAAAGATCTTTTCACCATCGACGGCGCACCGAATCGAGCGGCTATTTTTCGCCAGATATTGCCGGATGGAAGTCCCGGCTTGGAGGGAGCCGTGCGAACGATGTCCGTGCGACCAAAGACGATGAAAATCGAGGCAGCCGTTTTCGAGCGGCTTGCGTCGCCTCCACCGGATCAGCTGCGGCAATAGCGGCCTTCGGCTTGGACAAACTCGACAGCAGAGCAGATGAGTAAGCGATTCGATTTCTAAGGGTCCTCGGATTTCTCCAGTCCGAAGTCCTTGATCTTCTTGTGAAGCGTATTTCGGTTGATGCCCAGCTTCGTTGCAGCTTTCGTCTGCACGCCACCGCAACTGGCGAGCGCCTGCGCGATCAGTTCCTTTTCAACCCGTTCGACGATGTTGTTGTGAATCTCTCCGGTGACACCACTCGATTCGCTGAGTCCTTTTAAAACCAGTTCCCGAGTTAGAGACTCAAGGTCTCCGGCAGGTGTTGGAGTTCCCGGTGGCACATCATTGCTGGTGACACACTTGGGTAACAGATCGAACGTCAACTCATCGGTTTCTGCCATCACGACGGCGCGCTCGACATAGTTTTGAAGCTCACGAACGTTTCCTGGCCAATGGTATTGCTGCAGCGCCTCCATCACGCCTGGCCCCCAATGGACAACGTAGCGATCATTCACCTCGTTGTAGTGTTCCAAGAAAAACGAGACGAGTGAGGGAATGTCTTCACGTCTGCGACGTAAAGGTGGGATCTCAATCGGGATGACATTCAATCGCCAGTACAAGTCTTCACGGAAGGAGCCACCGCGAACTTCTTTCATCAGATCCCGGTTGCTGGCTGCGACGATTCGAGCATCCGTGCTTAGCGTGCTGGTATCGCCGACGCGCTCGAATTCTTTCTCCTGAAGGACGCGCAGCAATTTGACTTGTAGAGTCAACGAGGTGCTGTTGATCTCATCCAGGAAGATCGTTCCACCGTCGGCAGCTTCGAATCGCCCAGCTCGGTTTGCAACGGCACCGGTAAAAGCACCACGGACATGGCCGAACAATTCGCTCTCCAGCAGGCTCTCGCTCAGGGCTCCACAATTGACCCGCACAAACGGTCCTTTGCCGCGGTGGCTCAGTTGGTGGACCGCGCTGGCGATAAGCTCTTTTCCGACTCCTGTCTCACCGAGAATCAGAACGGAAGCGTTGCTACCGGCAACACGTCGAGTGACGCGGTAAACCTCGTGCATGGCCGGCGAATTGCCGATGATGCCGGGAATCGGGGGGCCGTTTGGGCCGCTCGGTGATATGCCTAGAATCGACATGAAAGACGGTGGGGGGAACGATCAATCGTCCTGCTTTCCATTCCCCGAGACCATACCGCGAATCACCTTTCGGCGGTAGGACCTAGTCTGTGAAAGCGGCTCGTCCGCCCCTACGAAGCCGGCTTAGGTTCCGCCTCAGCACGATAACGCTGGCGGTCAATCACGGACAAAGCCGGTAGTCGACGCTTTCGCCGTACTCGATCCATGACATCGTCAAAAGCGGCTGCCGAGGATGGCCGATTGATCAGCAGCGTGGGGGCGTCCCAACGTCTCCACGCTAACGCAGGATCCTCTGGACCGTAGAACAAAATCGGAAGATCACGACCACGAGGGGACCGGCGTACCAAGTCGACCATTTCGATGGGCGACAAATCGGTCAATTCCACTTTGGAGATGATCAGACGAATGTCACCGCCACGCTCCACGGCTCGCTGAACTTGAGCCACGCTTCGAACAACCACCGTATCGTAGCCCAGTCGGCTGAGAATGGTCTCGATTCGAATCACCACTTCGGGTCGAGTTTCGACAAGGATCGCTGTCGGCTCGTCACCAAGCCGCGACATCTCGGCGAGTGTCTTGCGTACCAATGAGCTTCCGGCGTAGGCCGAAGTGCCCGCCAAGCGTGTTACTGCGACCGCCGCTTCATAGCGAATTTGAGGATCCGAGTTGACGGCAGCGGCAACCAGAGCGGTCGGTTTTGAGCCGCCTGATGTCAACAGGATCTTGCGATCTTCGTCGGATGCTTCAGCAGCATCGACCAAGCGCAGCAGACCGACCGTTGCAGCCTTGTCCCGAATCTTCGTCGCTCGATTAATCGCCGTCAGTAGCGCTTCGGCACTGCTTGCATCACCGTACGATTCACGAATCTGTGTGATCTGATCCGGATCGCCCCAATCTGGATCGACCATCACGCGATAAGCCATATCTGCTGAAAGGACTTCCCCAATCAACGCGTCGGATAGCCCGCCCATTCGTCTCAAACGCACGCCTGAATCGGCAACATCTCGGTAGGCGGCAAGCATCGCGGAGGTCGGTTGAGAGGTAACGGTCCGGCCATCCTCGTTCACCGTCCAGACGTAGGTCAATTGATCATCGTTATCTTTGTTGTTCGCCTCAGCTTGTCGGCGGCGGAAGTCAGCCGTTAGCAGTTCAATGGATTGTGGGCGTGTTGGAACTTGCTCGTACAAACGTTCGAGGTTTCGCTGCGCGATTTGCTTTTCGTAATCGGTTGCATCCGGGGCGTGGACGGCGGAGAGAAACTCCGAGGCATAGGCATTGCGATCCAAAGCCGCGAGGGCCTGGAGCGCGCGATGCCGAACCGTTGCATCTCCATAGAGTGCAAGTTGCTCAATGGAATCGATGCCGACCGATTCAAATTCGATCAGCGCTCGGAGAAGAATCTGACGTGGAGCTGTCGGCGCTTCGGAAACGGCTGCAGCCGCAAGCTCCGCTATCGCAACGTTTCCACCACCGATCACGATTCGCGTCGAAGCCAAGCGTGTGTCCCTCGATGGATCGTCCAAGCCGTCGATGGCTTGGCGAATGAGTTCGGCTGATTGAGAGGCTGCCGTTTCGGCCGCAGCCAATTCATCGAGTGCTGCTTGGGCAGCGTCTGACAACTTGTCGCTTTGCTGCATTCTCAAAAACAACGCTGGACCGATTTCGCGGTACATCGCAGAAAGCGTCGACGTGTCCGCATTGAGACCTGGGACCGTGCCGAGCAATTGATCCGCCAGTTCCCAACGACCGGTTCGAACGGAGGACGCGATTGCGGTCGCACGCTCAACGGGTCCGCGGCCGGCGTAATCGCGTAGTTGGCGAGCCAGCAGCGACTGATCCGATTCTGTCGGTTCGCTGGCAGCGGCGCCAGCCGGATTCGCTGCACCAAAAGGATTCGGACCAAGCGGATCGGGACCACCAAAGGGATCGGCCTGCGCATGGAGAACGGATTGGATCGAAAGCAAACACAGAGCAACAGTTAGTGTTCGAAACAGCATGCGAGAAACCGGAGACGAGACGGGCTGGGAACCGCTCACATCTTAATCCAAGCCTCTCGCCGGCGCGGAGAAACTTCGGGTCGTATCAGATAAACGGATTGGCCAGCGAGTTTCAGCCGAGCAAATCGGTTCCTGGCTGCTGTCAATGAGTCTGAGCGTTTCTGCGGCGTCTTGTCAGGCGAGGCTCCCTTCATTTAGGGACCCACAAACTCGAACGCGGTTTTTTGAGTTCTGAGTGGCCCAACGGAGGATTCTGACCTAGGTTTCTTGCAGAGTCGTTGTCTTTTCTCTGTTCGTGTTCTTGTCTATGTCGCACTCACGTATTCGCCGCCGATCCCGTCGCCGTCCTGAAAATCGTCGCAGTGGGGTCGCAACGATCGAGTTTGCCGTTGTCTTGCCTGCCTTGTTGGCCCTGACGCTCGGCACAATGGATCTCTGCTCAGTCATGTTCCTGAAGGAATCTGCTGTGCTTGCAGCGTACGAAGGTGCACGGCGTGGCGTCGGCCGCGGGCGTGATAACAGCGATGTCGTTGATCGTGTCGAGGAGTTCCTGGATGAACGAAACATCGCGTACAACGCTGGGGACGCAATCACGATTTCTTCACCGGGATTCGGTGGCGCCGATACGCTCGAGAATGTCACGGTCACCGTGACGCTTCCGACGGACGGCAACTTGCTGATCCCATCGACACTGTTCGGCCAACTGGATATTTCGGCGAGTGTCACGATGCGGAAAGAGTATCAGAACTTGGAATAGACAAAGACCGGAATTGAATCATCCACAGGTTTTACCATGCACGGGGTGAACCATTTACGAATCACCAAGATTGACTAAAGCGATATGAAACGCATCCGTCACCCTCGCCGCACTCAACTAAAACGTCTTCGTACTCGACAGCGGTTCCATCGTGCTGACAACCGTATGGGGGCATCCGTCGTTGAGTTCGCCGTCGTGGCAAACATCTTGATCCTCATGATTCTGACGTGCATGGAATTCGCGCGAATGAACATGGTTAGAAACCTAGCACAAGACGCCGCCTACTTTGCAGCTCGACATGCCATGGTGCCTGGTGCGACAGAAGACGAAGCGGTTGCCGAGGCCGACCGAATCATGAGTGCGATGGTGACCAACGGTTACACGGTCGATGTTACATCGCTCGATGAAGACACAGCTGACATTCGAGTCACGGTCTCGGTCGATTTGACCCAAGTCGCTCTGTTTGCGCCCTACTTTTTGCCAGATACCGACATCACCACGGAAGCCCATATGCGGACGGAACGCTACGACGGTTTTTACGAGCAGTAACACCGTCCAGACTTTGTGATCATTTGTTTCCTTTGTTGCCCCACCCCCTCGTCAAAGCAGTCTTATCATGAACGGCAACTTCCAAGCGTCTCCTTCGCTAGTTTCCAATCGACGTCGAATCATTCGCAGACGACGCGGTAGTGTCATGGGTTTGATGGCCGTCGTGCTGCCCGTCTTGGCGATCCTCGCAGCATTCTGTGTCAACGCGGCACAAATGCAATTGAACCGAACCGAATTGATCGTCGCCACGGACTGTGCAGCGAGAGCGGGTGGTCGAGCCTTTAGTGAGTTGCAGACGGTTTCGGCGGCAAACTCGGCCGCGATTGCAACGGCCGCGCTCAACACCGTGAACGGTCAACCATTGCAGTTGCAGTCTGGAGAGGGTGGGGACATCGAATTTGGTGTGACCGATCAACCTGATGGTGTGTCCGGCCGTTACTACTTTGAAAAGATGGCGACGTCACAAGTTGAATCCGGTGATTTGATTGCCAGTGCCGTGCGTGTTTACGGGAAACGAGATGCATCGTCGCTCAATGGAAGAGTTCCTTTGGTGATCCCGGGACTACTAAATCAGGACGATTTTTCAACGATTCACAACTCGGTTGCCATGCAGGTTGATCGTGACATCTCACTCGTTTTGGATCGATCCGGATCCATGGACGACATTGACTTTGATTGGCCATCGGGACACTCGCCCTGGTATTACTCCACCATGGACGCCGGAGTGGATGCAGGGATGTTGGGCTACAACTCGTATCACGACTACTACTACTATCGTTCCGGCGTGGACAGCGTGACCTATCAGCAGTGGGTCTACCAGGAACACTATGAACTGGGCATTGCGCCAACGATGCCTTGGCAAGATCTCGTAGAAGCCGTCAACGCTTTCCTGAACGTGCTCGATGGAACGAGCCAAGAAGAACAAGTTTCTGTCGCCAGTTACTCTAGCTCGGGAACGCTTGATACCTGGCTTGAGAAAGACTTTGACGTCATCCGTTCGACCGTTGATGATCTTAACACCGGTGGCAGCACGGCGATTGGTCGTGGTATGCAAGAGGGGATCGAGTCACTGCTTGACTCAGCGGCACGTCCGTACGCTGCCAAAACCATGGTTGTGATGACGGATGGTATTCACAACACAGGGATCTCACCAACAACTGTCGCTGAATCCTTGATTGGCTCTTACAACCTGACCATTCATACGGTGACCTTCGGTGAAGGAGCGGATCAAGAATTGATGCAAGAGGTCGCTGGTATCGGTGGTGGAAAACACTATCACGCGGCGACCGGAGACGAGTTGGTCTCTATCTTCGAAGAGATTGCCAACAACCTACCTACCATTCTCACTAAATAGACGGAGTCAGCACCGAAATCTGCTCGGTGCTCCTCGGGGGAAATTTGAACAATGAATCAGCCACGCACCAAAGAGGACAATCGCGCCGCGAGTTCTCGAACAACGAAGATCTGGATCGGGCTTTCGTTCTTACTCTCGACAGCGTTGTTGGTCTGGTCTTTTACGCTGCCATTCCGTAACAATGGCATACGTCCGTCGGACCGAAAGGGAGTGAATGGAACGAGTATCAGCTTCCAGGGCATGGACGCTGAACAGGTTCGCGAGACGGCAAAGGTCTTGGACGACGAGTTGCTCAACCTCGTGCAAGAGAAACGTGTTTCCCAGCGCGAACTGCGCCCCGGTTTTCGGGAAGCACGGCAGCATTGGAATCAGCACGTGCAGAAAGTGCAGCGGCGTGTCAAAGAGTTGGCCAAAGCTGAAGAAGGCTCACTCGCGGCCCAGTATCGAGACGATTTGATCAAATCGCTGGAAGATGCGGACGAACCTGTTCGGTAAACGTCACACCGGTCCACTCACGAGGCTGCGCTCAGTTTCGTTGCTTTCCCAGGTCTTTGACATTCGTCAAGCGACGGTCCAGTTGTTCATTAAGTGTCGCTAAGACGTCTTTGAACTGTGGATTCGCCGAAACGTTTGTGATCTGATCTGGGTCTCTTTCCATATCGTAAAGTTCGGTCGTTCCATCTTGGTATCTCATGTAATGCCATCGTGATGTTCGAAGCGAGTGTCCTTTGTTGAAAGACAATGCCGAGTCGCGAACGCTTGCGGAAGGATCACGCAGGATCGGAACCAGGCTTCGACCTTGGACACTCTCGGGAACCGGTAATTCCGTCAACTCGGAAATCGTTGGAAACAGGTCGACCAATTCCGTGATGGAGTTGCTGCGTCCTGGCGAATAACCGGGCGCCGAAATAATCAAAGGCACGCGAAGGACCTGCTCGTGCAGATTCGATTTCTGCCAAAACTGGTGATCACCCAAGTGATATCCGTGATCACTGGTGAATATGACAGCCGTTGACTCGGATAGGCCTTGGTCGTCAAGTGCTTTCAATAAGCGACCGACTTGTTCGTCCATGAACGTGACGGCGGCATAGTAACCGGACCACATGCGCTTTTGGTTATCGGGATATTTTCCGATAGAGTTCTTTGATGAAATCGTCCCTGCCAATCCCAGTTTCGGGATGTCCTCCAGATCTCCCGGGACTTGCGGTGGCAGTTCCATGTTTTGCCACGGATAGGGTTTGAAGTATCCGCGTGGCGCCACCATGGGATAATGCGGCCGAACGAAGCCGACGGCTAGAAAGAAGGGTTGGTCCCTTGGCTGCCGCAGTAGTTCAATTGCTTTCGTGGCCGCTTTATGATCCGCCTGATCAGATCCGTCTCCGTCATATTCGACCGTAACGAACATCCGATGGGGCATTTTTGTTGATTGCCGACCGTCCAATCCGTCCGTAAAGATGTTGAGATTCAAGCAGGCGTAGTCTCCCGGTGTATGCGCCTCCAAACCGGGAGCGTTGAATCGCTCGGTCCAAGTGGACGCAACGTCTTGCCCGTTGGTTCCGGCGATGATGTCACCCGGCACACGCATGTGATAGATCTTTCCGACCCGTGCCGAATAAAAGCCGTGCTCTTGAAGGTGTTGGCCGAGATTGATCGGCCCGACACCCTGGTATCGACTGAACATAAACGAACGTCGAGATGGCGCACACGATGTTCCTTGGCAGTACGCATTCTCGAAGACCATGCCTCGTGAAGCGAGTGAATCGATGTTCGGTGTTTTGCAAAACGGATCACCGTAGCAGGCCAAGGAATTTGCACGAAGATCGTCAGAAACGATCATCAACACATTCTTAATGGGCTGCTCGGCTTGGCAGACGTAAGAGCTGCAGACCAACACGATCGCGGCGAATGCTACAAACACTGACTTCATAAACACCTCTCACGGTTGCATCGCGCGACGTTGATTCAGATTGGTCGATCCATATCGATTCAGCCGAAATCGAATAGGCCGAAATCGAATAGGCCGAAATCGATTGCACTCTCGGTGGTGGCCATCAACGACGTGGACTTTCATTGGAAGGGAATCGGTTGCTTCGCTCGGGCGACCGCGTCCTTACGCTTGGTCGCTCTCCTTCGTCAGTAGATCGTGCTTGTGACGAACGATGTCGCCCTCAACAAGATAGATAACATCTTCCGCAACGTTCTCTGCCAAATCCGCGATGCGTTCTAAGTGTCGCGATGCGCTGAAACAATGGACCGCCGGTTCGATCTGCTCGGGATCATCTTTCATCATCTGTTGTAGCCGATCAATCATGATCCCGTTGAGAGCGTCGACGGTATCGTCTTTGCCAATGACTTCTCTTGCCTTATTCGCGTCGCGTTCAACAAACGAATCGAGCGCAAACCGGACCATTTCCGAGGAAGCGGCGACCATCTCGTTGAATTCGCTTGGGACAGGAAATAGCGGATAAAAAGAAATCGCCTTCGCCCTTTCAGCGATGTTGCAAGCGAGATCGGCCATCCGTTCCAGTCCGCTGTTGGCTTTGACAACCGTGATCAGCCATCGCATGTCCGTTGCGACCGGTTGATGCAACGCGATCAGCTTTAGACATTCTTCTTCGATACGAATGTCATTCGCATCGACGACCGCATCGTTTTCGAGGACTCGCTCCGCCAAGTCCACGCGACGCTCCATGAGCGAGCGTACCGACATTTGAATCATCTGCTCGACGACGCCCATCTGTTCAACCAGATCACGTCGCAAGAGGTTTAGTTCACGATCCAAGTGCTTGGACATGGCCAGTTTCGCTTTCAAAAAAAGAGGACAGGAACAGCGAAACGCGGATCAACCAAATTTTCCCCGAACGTAATCTTCAGTCTGTTTGTTCACTGGATTGGTAAAGATGATCTCGGTGTCATCCGATTCAATGATCCGACCTTCGAAGAAGAATGCCGTGCGGTCGCTGCAGCGGGAGGCCTGCTGCATGTTGTGTGTAACAATCACGATGGTGTATTGGTTTCGCAATTCATCCATTAGATCTTCGATCGCCAGGGTGCTTGCCGGGTCGAGAGCGCTGCAGGGTTCATCCATTAGAAGCACTTCGGGGCCGACCGCAATTGCACGAGCGATACAAAGCCTTTGTTGTTGCCCACCGGAAAGTCCCAAGGCGGGAGCATGGAGTCGGTCTTTGACTTCATCCCAGACGGCCGCTTTTCTCAAGGACCATTCAACGAGCTCATTCAATTCGCTTCGGTTGAGCTTCATGTGGAGACGCGGTCCGAACGCGACATTCTCAAAGATTGACTTCGGGAACGGGTTGGGCTTTTGGAAAACGATCCCGACCCGGCGACGCAGGTCAACGACGTCCGTACGACTGCTCAGTAAATCCGCGTTACCCATTGTCAGCGTTCCGCTCGCATGGGCCGAAAGAATCGTGTCGTTCATCCGGTTAAACCAGCGAAGCAGCGTGCTCTTTCCGCACCCGCTCGGACCGATGAACGCGGTCACTCGGTTTCGTGGAATCTCAAGTGAAATGTTATGCAGTGCCTGAAAGTCGCCATACCACGAACAAAAATCATCAAGCCGAATGGCAACCTCGAGATGCTTCTTCGAATCGTCTGCGGGATTTGGCTTGCTGACCCCTTCGGATTGCGTACTGGTGTCACTCATGGACGGGTCATTGCTGCTGGGGGATACGATCGACATGGGTGACTCTACGACAGCTTGTTATGCATCCGTTGGCGGATAAGCACAGCAAACGCATTGAAGGTTAAAAGGATCGCCAACAACAGGATAATCCCACCGGCCGCAATGGAATGGAAATCCGACTCGGGAACTTCTGACTGTGGAAGGCTCGACCAATTGTAAATCTGGAGGGGCATCACCGTGTAGCTATCCATGAGATGTTGTGGCGAATTCCGGATGTAGACGATTCCACAAATGATCAAAATCGGCGCCGTTTCGCCAATCGCTCGACTCATTGCCAGGATCGACCCGGTCATGATGCCCGGGATTGACGCTGGAAGGGTCACATTCCAAACGACTTGCCAAGGCGTAGCTCCCAAACCGAGCGCACCATCGCGAAGCGACCCAGGAACGGCACGAAGCGATTCCTGGGAACTGATGATGACGACTGGCAGAATCACTAGCATCAGCGTTAGGGCGCCGGCGAGAACGCCACGCCCAAAAGGCAGTTGAAAGTAGTACCAACTCTTATCACTGATGCGACCCGGAACGGCATTTATGTCGATCGCGTAGCTAAGCGCTTCCGGGTCGGTGGGGGCGTCGAAAGGATCAACAACGGTTACCTCGGCGGGGACCATTCCCTCGTCCGTGTATTCAAAGGCTTTCATCCCTGGTGTGGGCACGGTAGGTGGTTCCGTTCGATTGGCCACCGGCACCACGAAATAGCGCTCAATTACGTCATCACCGCCCGTGCTCAGAAACGGATCACTCGCCAGATTGGCGAACTGGTCGTAATAGACCGCACCCACTTCGAATGCGGGCGCACCTGGATCATCGGCGTTTTGAAACAATGAAAACATCGACACGAAAGCGGTCAGACCCAGGATTCCGTAAACCACACTCGGAACACCTGCCAAGTTACTGATGTTCAACTGGATCAGTTGATAGACGTACAGGGCAAACCTGCTGCGTGGTTTGAACTCTTCCAAGAGGACGGCGGTACCAATTCCAAGCGGCAATGAAATGAATGCACAGATCGCGCAAATCCAGATCGTGCCCGTGATAGCCGGCCACATCCCTGCTTCCCGAGCATCGGGTTCTGGCGTCCCAAAAATCAAGGTGGAATTGATCGAGGAACTGCCCTGAACCAGGATCGTGACCAGCAAGCATCCCAGGATTACTACCGACACAACAGCGATGAAGATGCACCACCGCTGAAACCAGCGATCAACTCTCATCCTTCGCGAGCTACCGATCAAGGTGGCTCGTTCCGATGGCGACCCGTCAGCGGTGGCTTTTCCGGATTGCTCTGCCGAACTCACTCGTACGCCTCACGGAATTTTCGTCGTACCAGATTGCCAATCATCGTCAGTGTCAAAGTCATCAAGAACAGTGAGAATGCAACGGCGTACAACGAGTAATATTCGATATCGAAATTGGAGATGTCACCTCCCACCGTTTGAGCCATAAAACCGGTCATTGTTTGAATGGACTCTCGAGGATCGAGCGTTGCTTGGGGCGTGCTCCCGGCGGCCAACGCAACAATCATCGTTTCGCCGATGGCTCGCGCGATGGCAAGAAGGAATGCACTGACAATCCCACTCAGTGCAGCCGGAACAATGATCTTCACCGTCGCGTCAAACTTGGTTCCACCCAAACCAAAAGCGCCGTCGCGAAGCGAATTGGGGACTGCTTGCAGAGCGTCCTCGGCAAGGGAGCAAACGGTCGGAAAGCAAAGGATCCCAACAGCAATCCCGGCGCTCGTGGCGTTGTAGATTTCGAATCCCCCATGCATCCATTGCAACAATGGCGTAATCGTCGTTAGCGCGAAGAATCCGTAGACGACCGTAGGGATGCCAGCCAAGATCTCGAGAATCGGCTTGAGTGCATTTCGCACCTTACGCGGTGCATATTCGCTCAAGTAGATCGCCGTGATTAACCCAAGCGGCAATGCGAAGCACATTGCGATTGTCGTTACCAATAACGTGCCGCTGATAAGCCCCCAAACCCCGAAATTCTGTGTATCTCCGAGGCCTTCTTGAGGACTCCATTTTGCCGATCCGACAAAGCTTCCGAGTGTGACCGCGTCGAAGTCGAAGAAGGTGATCGTCTCCGAAATCAGGACGAAGACAATCGAAACCGTCACTAGCAGCGAAAAGAGTCCGCAACAGATCAGAAGAAAAAAAACAATCGCTTCGCGCAACCGAACGAGCGCAAGGTTTTTTCGTGGCTTCTGCAGGAATTGCTCAACGCTTTTTTCCAGCGATTCCATCTCTGGATCGCCGGCAGCCACCGAACTCATGTGTAACTGCTTTTCAAAAAGTATCCCGACGAGCCAGGCACGGATGGTACCCGGCCGACGTGTTTCTTCGACCGACGTTTAGATGGGTCAGTTCACCAGATTCTTTGCCTGATAAACTTCCTCAACCGCACCAGATCGTTTTTCCATCTCATCGGTCAAGTAGTGGGTTCCCGTCTGACGCCCACGGAATCGGTTAATCACCTCTTCATAGACTTTCTTGGGAAGTGCTACGTAGCCGGTCCGGGCAGCCAGGTCTGGTGCGTTCTGAAGGTAAAAGGCAACGAATTTTCGTACTTCCGGGCGTGTGAACGATTTCGCGTTCACGTAGATGAACAAAGGACGGCTAAAGGGTGCGTACGTGCCGTTTTCGATGGTCGTTGGTGTGGGCGAGACCGGTTCCGACAAAGCCGGATTGACGACGGGAACGGCTTTCAGTTTGTCTTTATTCGCTTCGTAATACGCCACGCCGAAAAAGCCAATGGCGGCGGGCGATCCAGATACGCCTGTTACCAGGACGTTGTCGTTTTCGCTCGTGCTCATATCGTCGCGAAGTGCTCCTGTTTTGCCGGCAACGACCTCTTTGAAGTAGTCGAATGTGCCCGAATCGGTTCCTGGAGCGAAAATCTTGATTTCGCGATTCGGCCAGCCTTCGCGAACTTGTGACCAAGTTTTTGCATTACCGGCGGTCGTGAAGATTTTTTTGATCTCGTCGACCGTCAGCTGATCGACCCAATCGTTTTCCTTGTGGACGACTAAAGTCAATCCATCGTAGGCAACCGGGACCTCGTAAAACTGGATGCCCTTTTCCTTGGCAGCCTTAAACTCAGAATCCTTGATAGGACGCGATGCATCCGAGATGTCTGTTCCACCCACGGTGAAGCGTTTGAATCCGCCACCGGTGCCCGAGACACCGACATTGATCGTGACGTTGGGAAAATCCTTGTTGAACGTGGCGGCGGCCGCTTCGCTGATCGGATAGACCGTGCTGCTGCCATCGATTTCAATTTCTCCACGAAGCTGTTTGTTCTGCGCTGGAGCGACGCTGTATCCAGCCAATAAAAGGGCTGGGAGCACGGCAAATCGTAATGCCATCATGGGGTTCTTTCACTGATTTCAGAGAGGAAAGGCATTGGCTCAAACATGAGAAGGTCGGTCGGTGACCGACCCAACTTTTGAGCGGTAGAGTAGCATTGCGACTTTGTATTGACGACCCAGTAATGGGCTAGCAATTCATGAATATTTAGAGAATGGGACCCCCCGGTGGGGAGGTCTCCGTGTCGCCGATCGCCCTGTTTTGTGCCCTGCTCGTTTTTAGCTGCGATCGACGATGATGGCGCCATTTGTTTTGCGCTACGATCGGCGGAGCGATCGGCGACTATGGTGGCGCATATGGTTTTGCGCTACGATCGGCGACTATGGCGCACTTTGTTGTTTTGCGCTGCGATCTGTGAGGTTGAGCTACTTGTCGGTTGCCAATTTTCGGAAGTAGGCTTCGATGGCTTCCCGGTAGTGCGTCGGGAGGTCGCGGCTGATCTGCTGGATCGCCTGCTGGCGTTCGGCCGGTGGCAAGTTGCCCCAACCGTCTCTCTGTTCCAGGTTTCTGCGATCGACATCGCCATTTCCGTTGGCTCCGGCGATTCGGCTATCGTCCATGGGAGAGCCTTGCCCCTGGCCGTTGCTTTGTCCGCCAGATGACTGTTGTTGTTGCTGCTGCTGTTGCTGCTGTTGCTGTTCGATCTTCTCGATCAACTTGGAAAGTTTGTCGATGACCTTCTGCTCTTGCCCTTGAACGTCTTCGTCTGCTCGACCCAAGTCGAGCCGTCGAGTAACGTCCGTCATCAGACGAGAGATCTCATCCAATGAGTCTTCTTTGAGCGGTTTAATGTCGGCGACCATCAGCTTGGCGGTCCGCGCAAACCGAACGGGCGAATCGTCTTCGTTTTCGAGGAGGCGACGCAGGTCCGTCAGCGCTTCTTCTTTCATCAACAACGCGTGATAGCAGGCACCGCGATAGAACAGTGTTGAAGCTGGATCGATGGAGGCCGTTGCATCGACTTCTGCGAAGGTTGGCAACGCTTCATCAAACAAACGCCCCCGAACCAATTTCCGTCCCAACCAGGTGCGAACGCTCATTCGCAAATTCTTGGGAAGCGATTCCAGGTCGCCATAGGTTGGGGCATTCGGATCAACTTGTGCACTCGCGGCCGAGAGGCTCTGTTCCGACTGCTTGATCAGCTGATCGATGATCGGAGCAAGTTGGCGAGTTGATTCAACGAGGGCGTCGAGTGGGTCGGCGTCTTCTTGCTCAACGGCAGAAAGAAATCGTTCGGTCGCCGCATCCATGTCGCTCGGCACAACACCCATTTCATCGAGGGATGAGCGGAGGAGTTCAACCATTTGCTCTGCGTCATAACGCTGCCAGCTCGCGCGGCGGTCCAGAGCGTCGGCCGCAAAGGAATGAGAGGTTAGCAGGACAGCGACCCCGATGGAGAGCCAGCTGGGGGAAACTCGCCGAAACGAGACCTGATTGCCGTGCCGTGGCGCTGTCGATCGATTCACGATCACCTCGTCGTCATTGGTTACGTTTGGACACCAGATCACGCGTGATCCGGTACAGTCGATTTTGCCGCTCCGACAAGTCCTGGAGCAGGGGACGGATCTCCTCGACGGAGGAATCCCCGGTATCCAGCAGCCCGGCGTAGCGGTCAGTGGTCGATTTGATTCGCACTTCCATCGTGCGGATTAATTTTAGCTCAGCGAGAGCTTCCACCAGAGGCTGTTCTCCCTGGCCGCCCTGCTGCGGCTGTCCCTGTTGTTGCTGTTGACGTTGTTGCTCTAGATCTCGCTGAGCTTTCTGAACGGCGTCAATCATTTCTTCCAAGGCCGCCAAAATGTCCTGTTGTACGCCCTGACAAACGGCGTCAATTTTTGTTTGACCTAGCATCTCGGTCACGCGGGTCGTATCGGTTCGAATCTGAGAAACGACTTCCGGGAATGCGACACTTGAGCCTTCTTCGCGGAGCAAAAGCATGGCCCGGTCGGCTTCCAGCGTGATTTTCTTTTCTTCGAACGCTAAGTCACCGGCTTTCAAATCCGTCTGGCGATTGCGCTGACTCTTCGGTGTCGCAGCAAGGCTCATCGTGTCATCGAGGACTTGGGTCTGCATGGTCGCCATCTTGCGAAGTCGTGCTTCCAGTTTTGCAAGTTCCCGCTGCAGCTCTTCTTCGCGTAGCTGTCGGAGGATGCGTTCAAGTCGGTCGATTGCCGCGCGAAGTTTATCCTCAGCCTCTTTCTGACGCTCGATCGCCTCGTCGCGTTTTGCCTGCTCAAGCTCTTCCTCAGCCTGCTTCATTTTCTCAATCGCTTCCTTTAACTGCTGCTCGACTTCCTGTTCGGGAGTCTGTGGCTGCTGCGATTGCTCAGAGTCACTCTGTTGCGATTGGCTCTGCTGGGACTGACTCTGCTGGGACTGACTCTGCTGGGACTGACTCTGCTGGGACTGACTCTGCTGGGACTGACTTTGTTGTGATTGACTTTGTTGACTCTGCTGGGACTGGCTTTGTTGGGATTCGCTTTGTTGGGACTGACTTTGTTGCGATTGCGAGTCACTTTGCTGTGACTGCGAATCGCTCGGCTTCGACTGACTTGATTCGGATGACTCTTGCGAATCGGAGTCTGAATCCTTCGGCTCGGATTCATTATCTGAATCGCCATCCTTGGGATTGTCATCTTGGGGATCGTCATCCTTGGGATCGTCATCCTTGGGATTGTCATCCTTGGGATTGTCATCTTGGGGATCGTCGCCGTCTTTCGGGTCTTGGTTGTCGCCGTCTTTCGGGTCGGAGTCTTTTTCTTGGTCGGAGTCTTTTGGATTCGAATCATTCGCATCTGACGCGTTCGATTCATTCTGTTCGGAGTCAGAGTTTTGTTGATTCGAGTCCGAGGATTGCTGTTGGTTCTCGGACGACGAATCACTCTGGCTACTCGGTGAATTCTGATCCGACTCTGAATCATTCTGATCCGATAACCGACTCTTTAGTTCCTCACTTCTCTCGGTAACGTCACTTTGTTCTTCACGAACTTCATCGAGGTCAGCTTGGTTCTCGGTACGGGCCCGCGTGCTGCGTTGAATGTCGAGTGTTCGCTTCAATTCCTTGGCGAGCTTGGTGAAGCGTTCTTTTTCATCTCGGATGCGTTTCGATCGATCCTCACTTAGCAGTAGCTTCAGCAGCGAAGAAAGTTCCTTACCGGCTTGCTCTTGGGAATCTACGGCTTTTTGAAACTCTTGTGTGCGCAGCGATTCGGCTGCGGTGCGCATGCGATCCAGGATGAATTGATCGCGTGACTGTTTTGCGGCGCGTCGTAGAAGCGCGGAACGCTCTGGATTTTCGGCACCTTCCATCTCTGCGAGACGTAGGAGCAACTCTTCCAGACGCTGATAACGCTGCGCGACACCCAGCTGGCGATCACCGAGCTTGTCGTCCGCAGTCACACCGGATGCCGGCGCGAGACAGACGATGAACGCTGCGATTATCAAGCCGTTTTTCCGCATCGAATTATCTCCGTTGTTAGGATCGCGACAGAGAGAGTTCATCCGCCACGACCGGACTGCCCGCTATTTGAACAACTCCAGCACCTGACGCTTTCGTTCTTCTTTGGTGTCGTCGAGCAGTTTGTCTTGGTCCTCGATTAACTCGCGGACCAAATCCAGGATTTCGTTGTAGCTTTCGAGATCAAGCATTTTTTCCAGAATCGCCGTCAGCTCCAACAGCACTTCTTCAGAAGTCTGAACGGCGGATTCCGCCGCCTGCTTGGCCGTTTCGACATCCGCAATCACTTCCTCTAGTGTATTGATTTCCATTTGAAGCCGTGCAAGCGATCCGTCAACGATTCGGCGAAGCGGATCTCGGACCCCTGTTCCAATCCGTTCTCGGCGATCAACCGAATCGACTCGGTTGTTGACCATTTCCTGCAAAATGTCGTCCAGCGAGGTTGCGATTCCGGACAATTCCTCCGACGTCTTGGTGGCCTGGAGCCCGGATTGTTGCACTCGAAGCCGCCGTATCGACACCTGCCGGAGCACCTCTTCTTCGGTTGCTGAGGATAGGTCTTCGGCCAGCCCACGGCGAAGCAGCAAATCGAGCGTGTCCCGCAGATTTCGGGTTTCGTCGAGCGTTTGCTCCAAACGGGCTCGCAGGGCGAGTTCTCGTCTTTCTAGCAACGCCAAGAGTTGATCCGGCGTGACGACCTCCAGTCGAAAAACCTCGCTCCGCGTGAGATGTTTGTCGCCCAAATCGTAGCGATCGTCGGCTTCGCCAAAAATGCTGACGGCGCCTCCGGGAACCAATTCAGAAAGCTTGCCGTCGGTGATCAGGTCTCGAAGATCCAAAACGGCAGAAGCTTCACCATCTCTATCTACCGACGGAGACAACGACGCGACCGTCGCATCCTCGGCGGATGGACTGGCCGAAATCGTCAGATGGTCCACTCCGTAATCGTCAATCACTTTGACCTCGACGGGCACCCGAGCGATCGGCGTGACGGCCGTTCCGATTCCTTTGAGTTTCAACTCCAGTTCGGGTGGCTCGTCGAGGACGACCCCCAAGAAGTAGCGGTACGGCGCTTGGGCGGAGATCCCATTGGAATCACTCGGTACAAGCGAAACGGTCGTCGCCGTCGCAAAGTCTTTCAGCGTCAGGCTGGCGGTCATCCCATCGTCGGAAAAATCTAACGCCAAGTCGGACTGTTCACCTGCATCGGTTTTTAAGACCGCATCAATGTCGCCCAACGGGACACTACTGCTGGCAACCAACTTCACTTCGCTTCCTTCTCGAACGCGAAGCCCTGACTGGTAGGCGGTTTCCAAATCCGCGCCCGTCATTCCCTCGGCACGCAGATAATCGGGGTAGGTGACGACCATGGTCATCTCGGTCAATGCCGGGGGATCGACGGCTTCGATGCGAAAATCATCCAGCCGATCGTCGAGTCCGCGGATATCGATGCTCAACGATTCGCTTAATCCAGCCAGCGGTGGACCATCCAAGATGAACGATTGATAACCGTCAACGACACGTCCGACTCGTCGCATGTTCGACTGGCCTCGGGTTCCCGACTCTGTCGTGTAATAGACGGTGCAAAGGACTGGCAGCTCGGCTCCATCAGCTAAGGCTCGTATCCGCAGCGTTCCGCTGCTGCCTTTCGGAAGACGGATCGAACCGCCCTCGTCAAACGGGATCAGTTTTGGCGGGACGGTTTCATCGTCCGAAGCCGAAACAACCGGCAACTCGATACCCACCATTTCCAGCTGGGCGCGTCTTGGCCATGGGTCATCGGAAAGCAAAGTGAGTCGACCGGTGGCCCTTCCAAACGCTTCCGGGCTGACGAGCAAAAGGCCGAGGAAGGCGATGCCTAACGGAAGCACCACCATCGCTTTTCGCATTAGCGGCTGCCAACGGAAAACTCGATTGGGATCGACTTCATCAATCGCGGATGCCGCTTGCTGATGGACAACTTGTAAAAGCGACGGAGAGTGCGAGTCATTTTTTCGGCCCGGTTCATTCAATTGAACGGCCGTTACCAGGCGCCCGCCTAGGCTTGGGTGGTGACGCTCAACCAACAACGCGAGGCTGTCATCCGGGAGCGGACGAACCAGTCGCCCGAAAAGCATCGTGATCGCGATGACGACCACAGCGACAGCCACAAGCAGTAACAGCATGGTGCGAGCCAAACGCGGCATTTCGGTGCCGCCGAGCTGTACCGGTAAATAATCGAGAGCCAGTCCGACCCAAAAGGCGACAAGAACCACCGCCGCGATCGCCAGCAAGGAGTCCCAGACCACGTATCGCCGGACACGAACCCGCAACGATTGCAACAGGGAGCTCAAATGTGGATCGAGCGGATTGGAAGCCACCGGCAGCTCTCACTTGGGCCAAATGTCGTAAATACCGCACTCTGTTATACCAGACGGTCGATGTTTTGTACGATCTGAAGGCGACTTGGGCTCGATTCTGTACACCCCTCGCCGCTTTGGCGTCAGGCTCATCAGGCTCGACGTTACCTTCTTTTCCGTTAACTCCCGAACAAATGACCTTATTTCGCCCCTGTATCGACCTGCACGAAGGCTGCGTCAAGCAAATTGTCGGGGGAACACTTACCGATTCGGGCTCGGGAACCCGCGAAAATCACGTGTCGGATAAGCAGTCGGCTTGGTTTGCCAAGAAATACCAGGCAGATGGATTGACCGGGGGGCACGTCATCAAATTGGGGCCGGGAAATGATGAGGCGGCTCGACAAGCACTCGAAGCCTATCCCGGCGGGCTGCAGCTCGGCGGTGGCATCCATGCACAGAACGCCAGCGAGTGGATCGACCGAGGGGCGAGCCATGTGATCGTGACCTCATGGCTGTTCGATGCACAAGGGCGTTTCCAACCCGACAATTTACGGACAATTGTAAAGCAGATCGGAGTTGAACGATTGGTGATCGATCTGAGCTGTCGCCGAATCGAAGACGCGAACGGCCCGGCCTGGCGAGTCGCAATGAACCGCTGGCAAACTCTGACCGACTTACCGATCACGTTCGAGACACTCGATCGCTTCGCTGACTCAGCCGACGAGCTGTTGATTCACGCCGCGGATGTCGAAGGCCTCTGCCAGGGTATCGACATGGATTTGGTCCACGAGATGGGTAGGTGGGGAAAGCTGCCGATGACGTACGCCGGTGGCGTTGCCGAGTTGGAAGATGTGAAGCGAATCGAGCGATCGAGCGATGGAAAGGTAGATGTGACCGTGGGCAGCGCTCTGGATCTCTTTGGCGGATCTGGCGTGCGGTACGGCGACTTGGTCGCGTGGAATCGTTCGCAGATTCAATGAGCGGCAAACGATCGTGATGAGATGAGTTCTTGTGCACACGGGCGCATAAAAAACGCGAGCGGCAAACGCCGCTCGCGTCAATAAAATCACCGCCATCCGGCGGAAATAAAAAATCCCTTAATGACTCACTCGCCGTCGTGACCGGTATCACTGCGGAGCACAAACTTAAGTGAATCGTATTTTGCGTCGGCACAGATTGCACGCACCACCGAGTCGAGAGTGGGGCGCTCTTCCGGTTGGACGCGATCTTCGACGGAAATCGTTTCAGACACACTGTCCGTTTTCGTCGTAGTCGCAGACGTCATGGAAACAACTCTCTTTGAGTAAGTGGAATTACCTCTGCCGCCGCGTCATTATTCGTTTACGGCAACCCGCCCGAGTCGATCGCTGAGCGTCTGATCAGTAACGCGGTCTCACAAGCCTCGCCCCGCAATGATTTTCGAATTTCGCAGAATGTTCACAAGTACACCCTCCGCTGGGCGGGTCAGAAACAAGCCTCTGCACACGTCCGAAACCAGTGATGGACAAAGCAGGTGAGTCGCGGTGTTTCGCGTTGTTTGTTGCTTTCGAAAATAATGGGATCAGCACTGATGTTTGCATCGCGGCTTTCAACCATCCGTTCATCAAGCAACGCCATGAAGATTGACAACAACCCTTACGCTCCGCCGGGTTCCGTCATGAAAATGACAAATACTGATCGAAGTCCTATCCGCCGATTCATTTTCGAAGTCGTACACGCTTTGCTGACCATCGTTTGGATTCTGGTCAGTTGGGGAGTGATTGCGATTGGCAGTAACGATAGCTATCCGCGAATGATCATCGGATTCCTGCTGATGGTCGGTGCGTGTTGTTTTGGTGTAATGTTCCCTGTTCGGCGTCTATCCCGCAGCGAAAGGAGTCGAGGCGATGGGTGATTTGGAAAATCCAAAAATCATCTGGTTTAAGGGAATCCTTTTCTTTTTCTTGGGCTCCTTTTCTGCATGCCTGATCCTGATCCGACATCCGCAAGTCACAACCGCACTGCTTTTGTTGGTCGCGATCTGGGCATTCTGCCGGTGTTACTATTTCGCGTTCTACGTGATCGAAAAGTATGTTGATCCGAGTTTCCGATTCGCTGGACTGCTGGATTTCGTTCAATACGCTCTCGGTCGCGAACGTAAATAGTTCACGCTTCGCGTGATGAAAAAGAGTAGACGTCCAATGACGACTGCAAACGGTAGCAGAGAAATTCCCAGCGAGATTCAGTTTTAAGCACAAGGGTTCGCAAGAGATGCCATTTGAGTATTTGATTCCTTCGGCAATTGGTTTCGGCTTCGTTGCAGTGGCGATCGCGATAGTCTTCAACGTCCACCGAATCGCGATGCCCGTCCGGCTTGCCGCAGCTGGCGTGTTTGCCCTGATCGCCTGCTTTAGTGTTTTTGGAATCCTTGCGACGTTCGAACCCCTGGCGGGACAGATTGCTTGGCGAATTGGCTACATCGCAACGTTTGCGGTTGCGGGTTTGGCATCGTTGAGGTTGCTCACGGCAAAACAGTCAACGATAGCCGAGTAGAGGTGCGTTTTTCGCGGTAGTACTTGTAGGTCATGCTCCGCATGACGACGAGTACTTGTAAATCATGCTCCGCATGATGATCGAGATTCGTACGCCGGCGGGGATCACGGAGATTCGCCTTCAATCGTTTGCCCGGACTTCTTTTCACGCCAGCGGTAATGCACTGGGTCGAACGTGTAAGCTTTCTTGGTCGCTGCGGGAGATGCCATTTTTTTTGGCAGATGGTTTGCGAGTGTTTGCTTCAGGGTTTCCATCGCATCGTCATTTGCCAGGTTGCGATGTTCCCCTGGATCCGAGGCGTGGTCGTACAGCTCTTCGCTCCCATCGGTGTATCGAATGTAGCGGTAGCGATCGCTTCTTACCGCCATGTGCCCGCTCTCTTCGACCGTAATTGCAGGCTGTTCGCGTGGAAGCGACGGGGCTTTGATCCATGGGACCAAACTGGTGCCGTCGAGTTCCGGGGATTCCGGTAACCCGCACAATTCGATCAGTGTGGGAAAGAGATCAACGAGGCTGACAGCGCGATCGCAGTTCTGTCCGGCTGAATCGTGCGAAGGAGTCCTGATGATCAGTGGAACGCGAGTGGCTTCTTCCCAGAGCGTACGCTTGTGCCAATGACCCTTCTCGCCGAGATGCCAACCATGGTCCGACCATAACACAACGACCGTGTTTTCCGAGTACGGGCTCGCATCAAGTGCCGAGATTAAACGACCGACTTGCTGATCGGCGAAGCTGATACTGGCAAGGTAGTGCTGAATGGCGACTTTCAATTGGCCGGCGTCACGAATTTTCTTCAAGTTGTCGGCTTTTCGCAGCGCGAGTTTCTTACCCGGCTCAGGGACATCATCCAAGTCCCCCAGGTCGATCCTGGGAACTCGCACGTCATCGACTGGGTACAGATTCAGGAATCTTTGTGGCACATACCACGGCAAGTGCGGATGGAAGATCCCGCAGGCCAAGAAAAAGGGACGTCTTTGGGTTGACGGTGATTCAAGAAATCGCAACGCGTAATCAACCGTGACGGCATCGTCGAATGCGGCTTCGGTTAAGCCTGGCGGAACTCCCCAGTCAACTTCCTCCGAGTAATTCTTCATTCCGGAAAACGGAAAGGACTTTGGCCGAGGCTTTGGCAAAGTGTAGGGGTACAGAGGGGAACCATGACGGATCCATGCGTTGTCGTTAAACACCAAGCGATGGTACGCGTCCCATTGCGAGGGTGGATTGTTGCCAGCGGTGTGATGGAAGATTTTTCCTGCTCCGACGCACCTGTATCCGTTTCGACGAAAGTGAATCGGAAGGGTGACCAAATCGGGGCGATGAGGTTTCCACCACTGTTGATTGTTGTAGATGCCACTGGAGCTCGGCAGCAAACCACTCATCACGGCAGCTCGACTCGGACAACAGACCGGTGCGGCTGTGTGAGCATTCGTGAACGCCGTTCCCGAACGTGCCAATCGATCCAAGTTCGGCGTGTGGACGGTGCCCGCATAGCCACCTAGGTATCCAACCCAGTCGTTCAAATCATCGACGGCGATAAAGACGACGTTTGGTGGCGGAGGAGCTGCTGCGGTCAGGCAAGACGTCAAGCAACTCATCCAAGCTGCGACAATTACGCATCGAAAAGCAAGCATGGATACAGATCGTGTTGTAAGCGCAGTGGGCTTAGAATTAGCGACTCGCCGGCCAGCGGATGCGAATCGCTCCCAAGAGCTAACGATCTGGCAGCCAGCGAATCCGACGCAGTATTTTCGACAACAATTAGTATGGACGCAAACCGTCGGTCTAGCCCGCCGACATTTCGCCCCGTCCGATGCCGAGCGTTTCGAAGAGTAACGCTGCCAAAAGAATCGCCGATCCGAAAGCCCACCCACTCGGAGCCCCCATTGAGAGCGATCACCGTACTTTTTTACAGCTGCTTCCCGCTGGCGATTCTGGCGTCATCGGCAGCGGCCCAGACACTCACCGAACAGTTGGTCGCCGAGGGAGTAACTCGTGTTGCATCTGCAGCGCGGGAGAAAGGTGACGCTGTCCGCGGAGCCATCATCTTTTCTCAACAAAAGATGAACTGCGTTAAATGTCATCAAACCGGTGCCCAGGATCTGCTTGGGCCCGACCTGACACAACTGAGCCGCGAAACAACCGATGTCTATATCGTTGAATCGCTATTGATGCCATCCAAAGTCATCAAGGAGGGCTATGGGGCAGTAAAGATCCTGACCGAAGACGGCATTGCAATGACCGGTCGCGTGCTGCGGCAGGATGATCAAACGATCGTGTTGAGAGATAACTCGGAGTCTGGCCGACAAATCACACTCGCCAAAGAAACGTTGGAACGGCTAGAACCAAGTGAGTTGTCTGCGATGCCGGCTGACTTGGCCAATCAACTGAGCAATCGACAACAGTTTCTTGATCTCAGCAAATATCTGATGGATCTCGCTGCGTCCTCTGATCCATCTGGACGATCGATAGAGCTCCGAGACATTGACACAGCCATCCCCGATAGACTGCACGGGATTGCGTTGATTGATCGGTTGCGCTGCGTTGGTTGCCACGACGGAGAGCTGCAACAGCCAGTTCCTTTCGCAGCCGCTCCCGATCTTTCCAACGCTTCAGCCAGGATCGACCCCGAGTATCTGAAACAGTACATCCAAGATCCACATCGACTCAAACCAGGGACGTCCATGCCCAATGTCATGGGGCATTTGGATGAATCGACACGCCGAGAAAATGTCGAGGCCATCGTCGCTTACTTGCAAAGTCGCTCGGAAGGAACGTTTCATCGCGACGCGGTCGATGACGCCGCCGCGAAACGCGGGGAACAAACCTTTCACGAAGTGGGTTGTGTTGCATGCCACTCTCCTAGAGATGCGTCTGGAAAAGAGACGCTCGAAACCGATTCGGCTGCCCTTGGTGACGTGGCTTCCAAATACAGCTTGGCGTCGTTAACGCAGTTCCTGGAAGATCCACACGCGATTCGACCTTCCGGACGCATGCCCAACCTTAAGCTGACTCATTGGGAAGCGGTCGACTTGGCGAGCTACTTGATCAGCAATCCGTCCCGCGAATTGAAACAGAATTCAGCTACGGAGCACGATTCCACATCGACACTCGATCCCAAACTCGTGAAGCGTGGTGCTCAATCGTATGTGGCTTTGGGGTGTGCGTTTTGTCATGAATCAGAAATCGGAAGACCAGTGGATCGGCCTTTTGCCTCGCTTTCAGATCTGCCGCAACAGTTGAATTCTGGTTGTCTCTCCTCCGACGCGAACCGCCGCGTCCGTTATGAGCTATCGGAATCTCAAAAGGAATCGATTGTTAACGCTTTGGCCAACCAGTCCAAGCAGCTGACGATGAAGCAACAGCTAACGACAGCGATGGTTGCGATGCGTTGCTACCAATGTCATCAGCGAGACGGCGTCGGAGGAGTCTCGATTGAACGCGATCCGTATTTTCAGTCGGACGATCCAAATCTTGGTCCTCAAGGACGAATCCCACCGACCCTTACGAACGTTGGTTCCAAGCTAAAACCGAAATGGATGCGCCAAGTCCTGGTGAGCGGTCGCGCCATTCGCCCGTACGTCAAGACACGGATGCCGCAATATGGGTTGCCGAATATCGAACCGTTGATCGATCTGTTTCAGGAGTCCGACGAATTGTCAGCTCATGCTTGGGCAGAGATCAAAGATGTCAAAGAAGCGAAGAAGATTGGGAGTGATCTCGTTGGAAGCAATGGATTGAACTGTGTTGCCTGTCACACGTTTCAGCAAAAGCCCGCTCAAACGATGCAGGCGGTGGATCTGACGGAGATGGCCGAGCGTCTACAGCGAGATTGGTTCGAGATCTACATGCGTAACCCTCAGACGCTCAGTCCGGGCACGGTGATGCCATCGTTCTGGCCAGGCGGTAAAGCGATAAGAAGCGAAATACTGGACGGTGATACCGACCAACAAATCGCAACGCTCTGGACATATTTGCAGGATGGCCGACAAGCGCGGCAACCGCGTGGTGTGGTCATTGAGCCCATGGAATTGTTGGCAGGTAAAGAAGCCGTCATGCTGCGGCGAAATTATCAGGGGATCGGCAGACGCGGTATCGGTGTCGGTTATTCGAGCAAAGTGAATCTCACCTTTGACGCGGAACAACTGCGTCTCGCATCGCTTTGGCGAGGTGAGTTCGTGGACCCGGGAGCAGCTTGGCGAGGTCAAGGTTCGGGATCCGTTCGTCCACTCAGTCGAGACGTCACTCGATTCCCGTCCGGGCCGGATTTAGATAGCGTTGCCAACCCATGGATTGTCGATGAAGGCCGACCTCCACGCCATCAATTCAAGGGCTATCGCCTGGATTCTCAACGTCGGCCGGCCTTTCGGTATCGATTCGACGAAGTGGACGTTGAAGACTATCTGGTGGATCGCGGGGAGATCCCGTCGAGCACGGTGTCTTTAAGGCGAAGCATTCGATTGACGACTGCTGAACCTCGCGACGGTTTGAGATTCCGTATCGCGGCCAGTGACAAGGCAATCGAACAGGTGGATGATTCGACGTTTCGGTTGAGCAACGGGTTGCGTGTTCAAGTGTTATCGCAGACTCCTGCGGAGATGACGGAGGCCGATGGGCGTTCGCAACTGGTCATCCCATTGAATCTGCCCGCAGGTGATACCGTTTTGGAAGTGAGTTATCAGTGGTAAAAATGATGAGCCTTCAAGTCGAGCGGCAAAACATTCGATGGTACCTCGCGGTCCTGCCGCTCGTTCTCTGGCATTCGTCCGTGACCCTCTGTCGTCCGGCGACGGCGCAGACGCTCGGTGAATACTGGAACACAGCCGAGGAAGAGGATAGGTACTACAAGATCGTTGAGATTCCGTTGCCCGAGGATACTGCGATCGAGGCCGGCAGTTTTGAAGTGCTGCCGGATAACCGCTTGGCGATCGGCACACGTCGTGGAGATGTCTTTCTGGTCGATGGTGCATTCGACGAAAATCCAAGGACGACGTTCCACCGTTACGCCAGCGGAATGGATGAGATCTTTGGGATGTCGTATCGAGATGGTGCGTTCTTTGTCACGCAACAAACTGAAGTCACCAAAATCACCGATGTCGATCACGATGGCCGTGCAGATGACTTTCAAACCCTCAGCGATGCTTGGGGATTTCGTAATTATCACGAGTTCGCGTTTGGATCGAAGCTTGATCCCGATGGAAACATCTGGGTCGCGCTTTGCCTTTCAAAGTCTTACCACTCCGATGAACCCTTTCGAGGTTGGTGTTTGAAAGTCACACCGGAGGGAAAAACGATTCCGGTGTGCAGCGGCATCCGAAGTCCCTGCGGAATCGGCCCCAACGAGCATGGCGTGATGTTTTACGCCGAAAGCCAAGGCCCGTGGAATGGTTCCTGCAGC
>JBCDEM010000092.1:0-2129 GCA_039179795.1 Planctomycetota bacterium
CGACGTCGATGGAGTCGTAAAGATCTGGAAAGTCCGAGCCAACTTGCAGTAGAACCAGAACCATCGGTTGCACTGAAGTCGCGGTGGTGCGGTCCTATGAATCGCACACTCAACTCCCGCGACTCAGTGAACCGTACCGTTATCCGATTGAAGCACCTGTGCGAATCATGAACCCGTACCAGGCTCCCAACACCGAAGCTGACTTGGCTGGGTTTTCCCGACGCACGGCACGCAGTTCCTGTTGCCCCGTGTGCAACGTTTATGTTCGTCGCTCAGTCCTTGTCCGACCGACCTTTCGCTGCAGTCGGTGCAATAGCCGCCTGATTGTTGGTGGGACTTCGTTGACACGTCTATTTTCCACCCTTACGGCGTTCTGTTTGGCTGTCGTATACAAAGCGACAAACTGCTCCCCCGATTTTGCGCTCGCATACCTGCTAGGATTTGTCGTGATATCATCATTTTGGCTGAACGCATTCGGTGTTGTTCGCCTTAAAGGTTGGATTGGCTACGCAACCAAGAACAAGCTGGATGCGATGAAATCGGCATACTCCCACGAGTCGCAAACCCACGGATAACCAAGTCGTGCAACGGAGCACGGCATAGGGCGCTTACAAACGGAAACCACATTGGCCGTGCCCGCTGACGACCACCGTTATGCCGCTCATCACTTGAATCCCTCATCTACGTCAACGGATTTCAATGCGCGACTTTGGATCACTCTGGCTTTGCGACAAAGACGCCGATCCGGATTCGTACCCTGACACGCAACAACCGATCCCGATCGCAGACTGCCATGAATGGGACGGACTTTTCTCCGTTAACGCTGCGTCAACCGTGGTCCGCGTGCTGCTAACGGCGTGGTGCGATGGGCGCGAAGACGGCAGCTTCAAAATTGAGAACGACGATCGAGTCTTGGCTACCGGAATGACACGAGTTGTTCACGCTCCGGAATTGAGAGAGCCGGATGGATACACGTTTCCACCTGGCTCCCATTTTGGAGCAGGCTTATGGTCAATTCAGTGTATTGCCGATGGCAGTCCACAAAGATTGGTTAAGGTTGAGGTTCGTGACTGGGACGCCACTGATTAGATAAACTAGGTCTACGCAAAAATTGTGGCATAACAATCGCGTGCACCGGAGTACGCGAGTGACCGGTTTTCCAATCGAGAATCTTTCGCGCGTACCCGGTGACGCGTGACGTTATCTGAGAAACCCAATGCAGGACACGATTCTCAAAACGTTTATTGGCTTACTGCTGGGTTTGCTTATTCCGAGGCTCTCAATTGCACAGACATCTGAACAGAACAAGATTGACGTACGATCTCTCGTCGGCGAGAGCGTCACGGGAAAGCTCGGCAAGCCTCTTGGGGAAGTCGTGCCGATCACGTGCAAACTCGTCACTAACCCAAACAACAAGATGACTGATTCCGATGACTACTACCGTGTCCTCGTCACTCGAGTTGACAATCAGGTAATCTCCACGCCGATCAAAATGGACTTTGATGTCGACTTTTTTAGTCGTGATGCGATCCCGTTCCGGCCAAATTACGACGCCTTCGCTGAAGCCGTCGATCCGAGCCAAGAACCCACGCGGTCTGAGCTCGAAGCTCGTTTCGTAGAACGCGAGTTCAAAGTGCTCGCATATGAAACTGGCGAATTCGCGGGCAGTCCTCGCTACCCTGACGATACTCCTGCTAAGACTATTTACGCTTCCCGCGCATTTCGTTTTCGCAGCAAGCTTATCCTAATCCACCCGAAAACCAGATAACCATCGCATCCACCGAAGTCGGCTTGCGCGGTTTGACGAAATGGCAACTCAACTCTCCCGACCCTCCCGACCCGGTGATGCCGGTCGTTCGGCCACTGAGTTTCCCTCCATCACGCACGCTCAATGTCGATTCCTGCCGCAGCATTGGAACTCCAGGCCAAGCTGGCAGATCAGTGGGCCACATGTTCTTGGGACGAACTCGAAGGTATATACGGCGAGCCTCTCTCACACATCGAGTACTCGAAACTCCCGCCTGAAGATCGTGCTGACGTCACTGACGCGTACACGGATGTTAAGCACTATGTCCTTGAAGATCACAATGTCTATTTCATGCGGCATGCATCGGGTGCTGTTCACATGA
>JBCDEM010000037.1:0-64629 GCA_039179795.1 Planctomycetota bacterium
AAAACCATAAGGACTACCCAAGAAAGAAACGCAAGAGACAGACAGGAGAACCAACCGTTGAGCCGATTAGTAACGAGTTACGTAAGAATGCGATCCAATGCTTCAGCTAGAAATCATTATCAGCGTTGGGTGGCACCATTCCTCAACGCGTTCTGCATCCTCAGTGCTCGAATGTCTTAGTGGTAATCGCTCCGGTCGTATCGTTGGCCGTTCCTTCGTCGGTATCGATCAGTCGATCGAGCCCGTCATGCGAATACGCTTGGTCACGCTGATCGGTCGTCGCGCCAGAGATCTGATCGACACGGATGTTACGGTACGTGCGATTGCCAGCGCGGTCATTCCCGTAATCGACGCGATCAAGATAGTTTGCCCCGCTTCCGGTGGTGGGACGCCAGTAAGACTGCATCACTCTTCCAAAACGATCCCAGATTTCGTAATCGCCATCGCCGTCACGGTCAGCGTGTTGGTGGATGTCAGGCTGGGCGTAGATCGAGACAGCGACTCGCCCTCCTCCGGTGTACTCGTAGGCCACCAGTTGTTGACCGCTAGCGTTCGTTTCGCGGATCTCGGCCACTTGGCTCCTACGGTCGCGGATCGAGCCCTGTGTTGAACTGTCGTAACCGTAGAAGAAGACGCTACCGTCTGGATACGTCACACTCTCACGCCGCAACCCATCCTCATACACGTTCGATGATGCCGTTTCATCGTAGGCGTATTGAACGCTCGGTTCGGTTCCTCCCACCGCACCGCTGTGATCCTGTTCACTCTTGGTGATCTGCCCATGTGTGCCATAGGTGTATTTGATTTGATTACGGACTGTGCTGCCGGTTGTCGTACCAGCGTAGGAAGTCACCGTCTCAACACGGCCATTGGTGTCATAGGCCCTGCCGATTGCCTGCACCGTATCGTCCACACCTGCGGGAATCGTGGTCGCCGCTTGGAGCGTGGTGCGTCTGGCGTCATCATAGGTGTACGTGAAGACAACACCACGCTGGTCGGTTTTGGTGTTGAGTGAGCCGTCGAGATGGTAGCTCATCTGCACGTTGTCGCTCGACGCATCCCCGTCAGGATAGATCTCCATCGTGACCAAAGAGGGATTGTAATTGTCTTCCCGCTTGTACTCGGTCACTTGGTTCGCCGTACTCGAGGAAGCATTGTAGGCTGTGAGTTTGGTCGTTTTCCCCCGGCCGTCGAACTCGTAGCCGACCACTTGATCTTCATCGTCATTGGTTCCCCCACCGATCGTTGATCCCACGTTGGCGGGATCGAAGTTAACGTAATTGGCAGACCTGTAGGTTTGACGACCCAAATCATCGAAGAACGTCTTTGACTTCGTGCCGGAGGGGTTAGTGACTTCATCCTGAACACCGCGATCGGCGTTGTAGCCGTAAAGCGTGACCAACTCGGCATCGCTGCTGGTCGTTGGCTTGGTGATGCTCGCCGGGAGCGCGACATAAGTCCAGGTCCCGTCCCCTGAACCGCTGCCATTCCCACTACCGTGAATGGCTGAAACTTCCAATCGATCGGCATCGTCGTACCAGAAGTATTGACTGGAACGCACGTAATCATCGTCGGCCGACAGATCGATTCCGTTCGTATCGTCGTGGTGGGCTTCCAGGCTGTGAGACTCGGTCACTTGACCTGTATCACTGAAGACACTGTGACTCAAAGTAATCACACTATCATCGCCCCCGGTAAGGCTACTCTCACTACCGACACCGTAACCTGGATCAGGAGTGGGTGCACGGTAATTGAACTCACCGCTCGTATACTTGGTCGATTCCAGGGTGGTCACCGGAATAACCGAATGGTGCCATCCACTAATCACAGTATCTTGACCACTCACCAACGAGAGAGAATGGCGATGCCGATGATACTCGCACGGAGCGAATGAATGATCGGTTGCACGACTTATCGTTGCTTGGTGCCGGATCGTTCTAGCTCTTTTATTGGACGGCGCATCAGTCCGCGTCCCCCCAGATCGGTTTTCCTTTTACCGGTCGTTGGACCGAAGCGTTCAACAGTGATGTCTACGACAATTGGGTGAACTCGAGCGTCATCGGGAACGGTGGTGAAGTGTTCCCATCAAATGAATCTTTCGATAAATTATCCGCATCGGCTCGACTTTCATTGCCTGCGAATTCCGTGTTTGTGTTCACTCGGGACAATTCACCGTGAGTTCTTGCTTTGACCATCCTAAGAGGATCAATTGCGTATGACAGAGGTCAATTGGTCCAAATATGCACTCCAATACGACGAAATCGTCTCAAATCATCCACCGTACCAACAACTGCTCGCACATTGTCTTGATGTTATCTGTTCATGGCCCGCCGGCTCAGAACAGGAATCTGTTGTCGCGGATTTAGGCGCTGGAACGGGCAATTTCTCCACTGCGTGGGCGCAAGCGAGGCCCGACCTCAGCGTGCTTCACGTTGAACTCGATCCTGGCATGAATCAGCGGGCTCTGGAGAAAGCCAGGAGATTGTCGCTCGACAACTGGGAGATCGTCGAACTTGATCTGAATAATGCGGTGTGGGAACTTCCTGCGCTGAATGGAGTTTTGACCGTTAATGCTCTTTACACGTTGCGAGATCCAAAGCGAGCGATTGATAATATCGCCCGAGCTTTAGCGCCTGGTGGTTATGTTTTGGCAACCGATATCGGCCGAGTCATCAATATGCTGGATTGGGTGCTATATCTATTTCGCGAGTCGGTGAAGGCAAACGGTTTGTTGAAGACTGTCAAGCTTCTTCGTCGCAACTCGCTCGCTAGAAGGATTAACCATCAGATAGCCGCCAAACAGAAATCGGGGGAATATTGGACACATGAATTGCATGAGTTTGAGGGGTTGTTTGAGCAAACCGGCATAGAAATAATAAGCAAATCTGCGCAGTACTACCGAGGAATCAACGATTTGGTGGTTGGAAAGAAAGGAATTCACCAGTCCGGATCAAGCAGCGAAGGATTGGAATCGCGAACGCTAACCACAGATACGGAACTCGAGGAGTTCGTAACACGATTTGCGGATTTTGTCGCCGACTTACCATTGAGCTACTTGCGGCAGGGGACGGTTTCCGGTTTTTTTAATGGCGAGACCCTCGTCGGCGGATTCGCTGTGATAACCAACTCTCCGTTTCGCTTGTTTTCAGTGATCCCGGAGCGTTATCGGAAACAGCTGGATTTTCTTAAGTCCGCGGCAGAATCAGAGCTGCTGGAAATCAACGGGCTTTGGTTTGACAGTCGAAAGCAAGCCCAGCCACCAAGAGTTTTTTGGCTTAAACTCGCGAACCAGATTTTGATGTCAGGGAAAACGTACATGCTTTTGGGGTACAACGCAGATCGCGCTGATCTAGAAAGACTCTACAATCGAATGCTCACAAAAGTTACACCTCTGTACGAGGGACCAGCAGCTTTGGAAGGAACCTTCCCTAACTGGAAGATTGGTTACATGAAGATTGATAAGATGCGCTCGCGCTGGCAAAAGGTTGCCGATCGGACTGAATTCAAGTTTGGGTCAAACGATCAGTAGGCGCATAACCGTATTGAGAGGTGGCCCGTCCAATGAACGTGATGTGAGTTTGCGGAGCGGCCGCGCCGTAGCCGATGCATGTAGGCGGAACGGTCACGAGGTTTTTGAAGCTGATATCAGCCCATCAGATCTTCAATCGCTAGCTGTTCCCGCCGATATCATCTTCCCCATGTTGCATGGTGAATTCGGTGAAGACGGTGAGTTGCAGACGATTCTGGAACAGAGCGGCATCTCGTTTGTTGGGTCTGGTTCTGCGGCATCGCGCATGGGCATGGACAAGAATCTGTCGAAAACCCGATGGAAGCTGGTCGGACTACCTACCTCGCCCTGGCAGCTTGTCGATTCAGAAAGCGATCTGATGAATCTCAAGTTGATTGAACCTCCCTTTGTCATGAAACCGAACGCAGGCGGGAGCAGCATTGATGTTGAGTGTGCCGGGACATTGACCGAACTCAACTCGATGCTTGCAGAGAAAGGCGAGCGACTCGTCGAGCATCGCCTTTCCGGTCCCGACATTAGCGTTGCAATTCTTTCCGGCGAGACACTTCCCGTATTGAGAATCGAGTCAAATGCCGAATTCCTGAATTATGAAGCAAAGTACCAACGGTCGGACACCAATTTCGTTTTTGATCCGGAATCCCGAGCGCCTTATGTCCGCAACGCACAAGACCTTGCAATGCAAGCGTTTGAGGCGATTGGTGCGCGAGATTATGCACGTGTTGATTTCGTTCTTGACTCGCAACTTGGACTTCAGTTGCTTGAAATCAACACGGTTCCCGGAATGACTGCGACAAGTCAATTTCCTGCAGCGGCGAAGAAGGCAGGGATTGGCTTTGACGAAATGATCGAAATCTTGGTAAAACTCGCCGCTGAACGGAAAGGTGAGAATTAAACGTTTAGCCCTTTTTCCGCCTCTGTACCAACGGCCTCAATCCTTTGACGAACAAAGGCTAACTCTGAATCACGGCGATGGTATCTCATGTTTTCGATCAGTTTCCTGGCTTTATCATATTCCTTTCGAGATCGCGTAAGCGATCGCTCGCCTTCCTCGCGTTTTCCCGCGGCGATTGCATTCGCTGCATAGGTTATCTGAAGCAACGCTCTTCCCAAGTAGATGTCGGCACGGTGCGTCTTCATCGAACCGCGTGAAGCGATCGCCAACGCTTCTCTAAGGTCCGTACCAGCACCGTGCAGATTGCCTGACAATCGTCGAATCTCAGCGCGTGCGATAAGCCCGCGCGGTATCTCGTCTTGTTGACCAGCTCGCCGCAGGTTCGCTAGGGCCTTTTTCGCATGCCGCTGAGCTTTCGATAGGTCGTTATCTTGGTTGATCTGACTCCTAATTCGGCTGGTTCTGGCGAGCAATAGGTGTCCGTGGCCAAAGTCGAGCACTCGACCCTTTGTGTCAGCCCATTCCATCGACATTTGCGCCCGATCTTCGATTTCTTCCAACTTCTCGATCGGGATGGATCCTGCGTTCGCCAAAACTTCTTCAATCACCTGCTGCAAGAGAAGCTCACAGAACCAGTATCCGTAGACCGAGTGCAAACGCTTCGCATTCGGATTCATGCACGCCTGAATCTGTTCGGCTTCACGAAATGACGATTCCGCACCACGAAAATCTCCTGTTTGGTTGCGGACATCACCCAAGCGAACTCTTGCATAGCAACGCAGAAAATTCACCTTGCACTCGTCAGCATGCTGAACGGAAATTTCGGCGTTCGAACGCGAATGCTCGAATCTGCCCAAGAATTGGTAAAGCTCACTTAGGTCACCTGCATAACGAGCGATAAGTCTTGCATCTTCAAGATCGGTTGCAATACCAACTGGACGGCTTACCAGAGGTAGCGCCTCTTTCAAGCGGCCCAAGTTCCACAAATCAATTCCCGCGGCGTTAAGAATCCACGCCTCGCTCTGCTGGTCAAAGCCTGGTGAAATGTCGGACCACGGCACGTCAAAAAAATCGGTAAGTGCAGCGAGATCGGCGGCGACTCCACCAAGAGCATTGCGGCTAAAATAGTCCTGCGATTCTTCCGTTTGCGGGCAGATTCTCTTTCGATATAGCTCCTCAAACGCTTCACGCTGCTTGCCCGCGCGACAACCATGAGATACTGCTTTACACAAAGTCACGAACTGATCAATATTCTCAGGGAACTCTGGCGACTGCTGTGTCAAATAGTCGTAGAGCCGATTGTTTGCCTGTTTCCAACCATCCGGGTATGCCTTGCGTAGTCTGCTCGAATAATGCGCTCTGACAAGCGGATGCAAATCAATTATCTCCGAAGTATCTGCATATCGTTTTTCCATTAAATTCGTCCGATGAAGTCGCACGATCACTTGGCGAAAGTGATGCTCCGTGAGGGCAACCAAGTTCGTCGAAACACCCGGAATGGGTGGATCCATTAACAGGACCTTGATTTCGGCGTGCTTAGCTGGGCGATCAAAAACGCTCAGCATTCGAAGGACTTCCAACTCGGGTCCGTCCCCAAGCTGTCGGTCATAGGACGACATGACATTGGCAAGGATAGTTTGTTCGGAATCATCTGGGGCAATCCTAAGTGCTCGATCAAAGTCCATGACGTGGCCGCCAAAGAAATCGCGTAGATAATTTCCCACGAGATTCAGAGTGAGCGCGTGCCCCTTTACGGTCCGTGAGACATTCCGAATGTCAGTCGAACTGCCGCGGATTCCCAATTCCCGAAGCAGTTCTTCACCCGCTGAATCATCCAGGGCATTCAGTTCAACCACCTGCGCGGTCTTTTTTGAAAAACTAGCGATTCCCGCGACCGTCTCACGTGACATGATCACGCAAAGTCCAGAATTAACTGCGGCCAGGGAACGAATCAGAGTTGCTAGTTCTGGATCGATTATTTGGCCCTTCTGCGGACCCTTCCTATGCTGCAACGGTTCGAGACCGTCCAAAATCAGCAGAACGCGACTATCTTGTAGCGTCGATGCCAATTGCTCGCCGCGGTCCCCCCCCAATTCCGATGACTTGCTTTGAATCGCGAAGAACTGAAAGGCCCTGCTGAAAAACTCATCCGCAGCGGCGACGGTCGAATCTTCGAATCCCTGTTTAGAAAACGACCAGCCAAAGACTTTTTCAACGCCTTGCCAACCATCTTCAGCAAGCGTTGCAAGCCAATGATTGACGAGACTGGATTTTCCACATCCACCCCATCCCTGTAGTGTGATAACGTTGAATTTGGAATTGTTCCAAAACTCATCCAGTTGATGAATTTCTTTGTCGCGACCAATCAGCAGCTCGCCAGTGATGGGCAGACGTAACAAATTCACGTCGGGCCTCGACCGCGTGTCTGGCATCTCGGGCGCATCAGGCTTGGCAGATTGACTTGCTTTCGTCAGTTTTTTTTTAGCGCAACAATGTCTTCGTTGGTTGCCCAGTCAGCGTCCGCATCAAACAAAGCGCTTAGAATCTTATTGAGTGGTATTCCGCGGTTGTTCTTAAATCGTCCCCCTGTTCCTTTCTCTCCACCGTTTTGGTGTAGCCCAATAAGTCGGAATCTTCGATCGAACACAGGCGAACCTGACGAGCCGTTCTCTGTGCTCGTTTTGTAGATCATTCTCGTGCCGTTAGCGTTGAGCTGCTCAAAGCCCGGCGCTGCCATCGAGAACATTAATTCTTGAAGAGGAGCACCGGGACCGGGATGACCGGAAATGACGATTGGCTCCCCTTCACGCGGTTCGCGATATTCATTAACTCGAAAAAAACTTCTAGCAGTTCCAACCGACTCCGCAAGTTTCAGAACAGCGAAATCCAGTTCATCTTGCGATGGTTCTCCCATTCCGCCAATCTCATCGGCATCACTGTATTGGGAATGAGGAATGGTCCACCCGTCAGCCAATCCCATCAGTTCTTTCGTGCCATCGAAATGAACAAATATCTTCTCAGGCTCATTGATGGCTTTCTCAACCACGTGAAAACAGGTCAGTACCAAGTCGTTGTCAATCAAGAATCCAGTACCGTTGTCGTCGTCCTCCGTATTTCCGATTCTGACACGGCAGACACGACGCTCCGCTCGATCACACCAGGTTTTCAACTCACTCATCCGAAGAAAGGGGTCGCGACTGACAATTCCTTCGAGGCTTGTCTGTTCTTTTGAAAAACTATGCGGTTCGAACTCGGTCTGATCGGCGAGCTCACGAATTCGCGACAGGTAGTGTTCCGTTTCCTTGTCCAATATGCGCTGGAAATACGTCGCGGCATTTAATAGTTCGTGTTTTCGCACTGGTAATTCGTCGACGAGATCCAGGAGCACGTCTCCCACAATCTTCTGGCGAATCGCCTCATCTCGCAGGTTTATCCGTGCTCTCCTTGAGCTCTTTCCGTCAACCGAAATATTTCCTCTGATGTCAAGTCCAGTCTTTGAAGTATCCAAAAAGTCTTCGATATTTTGAATGCTTGGAAGACAGGGTTTGAGCAAGTCGTCAAGAGCTTTCGTTTCGTCGTGTCCAAATTGCATTTGGGCTGTCCTGTCGTCGTTCGTCATTATTCGTTTGTTTTGGCCGCGAGTCGACGTTCATTCGTTCTAGCTTGCTGAACTCGAATCGGTACACAAGTTTCTCATCACTGCGTTCAATACTGTGATTGCAGGCACTGCACCTACATTCGCCATCCTCGTGGATTGCCCTCTCGTAGTACTGGATGGTCGTCCAAGCCTGGCAGTCCTCATTCTGGCATTGGATGACCGCCTCGACCTGAAATGCTTCGTATTCGGAGAAAATACCGAGCACCGATTCGATGAGGTACTGTCGATTGTTGTGTTCTTGAGTGAATGAAAAAGGTGGCGCATCCTGCTGATGTACATCACTACTTCAGCCGCCCAACGTGGGCATTCGGACACGCCATGACCAAGACTAAAACAGACCGACGCTCGACGCCAGTGGACACAGTCGACCCGGAAGTGATTGCCTTTCGAAAGCAGTTCGATGAGCGAAGCCCCTTGGACCAGATTATCCAGGAGGGTGCTCGGAGGATGCTGCAGGCAACGATCAACGCGGAAGTCGAAGCATTCATTGATCAACACCGAGATCGCACGGATGACCGAGGGCGACGGCTCGTCGTGAAGAACGGAAGCTTGCCAGCCCGAGAGGTTCTTACCGGTGCAGGCCCCATTGAAGTCGAGCAAGGACGGGTACGTGACAAATCAACGAATCCGGATGATCGGGTCCGATTTGCACCGAGTGTTCTTGCGGCGAACCGAGGCGATCGAGTCGGAAGTGTACGAATTGGGATGAGCGGACATCGGCGCAGAGAGCCAAGGCACTTCAGGAGGATCTGGTCCAGATTCGTGACCAACAGAACCGGTTGCTGAACCTGCGAATGCTCGAAGAGATCGACGCTGACACGTTTGCCTCGAAGAACCGAGAATTGCGTGACCAAACAGCCGAGTTGCAGTTGGAAATCGAGGCTTGCGACCGTGATCGGAACGAAATCATCGAGATTGCGGTGAAGGCGTTTGAACTAGCCCAAAACCTTCGAGACAAATGGCTTACGGCAGACTATGCAGCAAAACGTCGAATCATCGAAATCCTCTGTTTGAACTGGACGCTCGAAGGCGCAACTCTTGTACTTGCAATAGCGAGTAGGGTGAGCCAGCGGGGCGACCGCTGACTCAGCCCTCTCACAGAACCGTACGTACGGGTCCGTATACGGCTCCTGTTTTACTGTGCTAAGTCACCTCGGGAAGGACTCCGGTGGGGAGCGATGCCAAGTCAAACAGGCCAAGTTCCGCCAGGTAGCCATTGCTGATGGCTATGCTGGCGTAGGAACTGCGGGACGTGCGCCACGCAGTCATTCGCATTTTCGGAAGGTCGCCCTGCACGCCGACCTGCCGTAGGCGGCGGATCAGACGGCGAGGTTTCTTCCATAATGCGAGTTGTTTGGCCCGGAGACGACGTCGAATCCATCCTGCCAGTTCGCGATACAGCGTCGTGCAGTTGGCCATCCGGAAGTAGTTCGCCCAGCCACGCAGGATCGGATTCAGATCGGCAATGACCTTCTCCAGGTTCACGGGACTGGTTTTGCGAGTGATCGTTTTGACCTTCGCCTTGAAGGCCGCGACTTTCTCAGCAGCGATGCGTCAGCTCCCCCAACAAGTCAGCCTCAAAGTCGTCGATCGTTTGGCCGTCGATGCCAGGTGCTCCCTTGGCACGCCGGACTTTCTCAAACGCACGGGCCAGGGCCCGGCGGTCGAGTAGTCGATCGTAGAGGCTGTAGTAGGTTCGCATGGTTCGCAGTTTGGCGGTCTTTCGTTGGGGTCTCACTTTCGTCGATTCGGTTGACAGTGTGCCGGGTTTGGCTCGGGCCGATCGCCGTGTGCTATTCCAGTAAAGGACAATCGCGGCGAGTCGTTCCTGAGTTACTTGCACGCTGACGGACGGGCCGGACAGTTTGGCGATTCCTCGCGTTACCATCGTGGGTCGTTCCCTGAAGCCTACGATCTCTTCAGATTGTGTCAGCTGTCAGTTGTTCGCTTCGGTGATTCTCCCAATCCACAAGTAAAACTTCCCCCCTTCGCATCCGGCGATGATCTTTTGGATCACTGCCGGTCATCGAAACTCGCTGCGGTTACCGCCGACGCTTTGCTCGATGTCGTCACGGTTTTATCCTCCAGACTGTTACCAGCATTCACAGGCCGTGACTTGCTCACTACTACGGGTTCATCTGCCACCTCACATCACATCGACGGTTTCTTGAGTTTCCTCTTGAAGTCGTCTTACCAGCTTCTCACGCTTCG
Source organism: Planctomycetota bacterium (assembly GCA_039179795.1). Lineage (GTDB taxonomy): Bacteria > Planctomycetota > Planctomycetia > Pirellulales > Pirellulaceae > Rubripirellula. The sequence goes on from JBCDEM010000037.1 coordinate 10,291, forward strand.
CCTTTGGGAGAGCTAACGCGGCCCAGATGATGCCAGGCTTCCCCAGTTACTGCACTGGCTCCCTGACGATGAGTACGTCCCCAAACACTTGTTGCTGTTGTTCATGTATCGGACATCGCACTCTTTTCGCAGGCTCGTCCAAGCAACCAGCCGAATCGGGTTCACTTTCGCTACGTCCCATCGTCCTCCTATCGCTTCCTTCAGACCCCAGCGTTGGCCACTGACGCCCTTGCGAATCGGATTCAATTCTCCATGAACAGGGCTTGGTCGGTGACAAGCACCGACGGGGTTTGCCAGCTTCGCTGGGCAAACGAGAAAGCCCTTTGACCTGTTGGCCAAAGGGCTTGATTTGAAAGATAGTCGGGGCGACCGGCGATTGCACTTTCCTAACGACTTGCTGGAACCCACGCTAACACATCACGTCCTTACAGAAGCCATCGAATTTACGACTGCCCAGTTTGCCGCCATGACCAACTCAAAATGAGTCCAGTCGGGTCGTAATTGCGGCTTTCAAGTAGATCACTCAATTCGCAAAACGGAGTCTACCCACCACACAATTCCAAGTGCAAAACTGCATTTCCCGAACATACTGGACCTTTGGCATCGAGAAATTCAGATCCCGATCAATGGCGGGTATCCGGCGTCAGTGCATCGAGCCATGAGATCAGCGATGTATTGTAAGCAGAAATTCAGACACGAATTTCACTTGACTTCTGAGGTGTCGATGAGCGTCCACGACGAAGCGTGGCGTGAGGCCTCGCTTGTTGCAGCCGGATTGGGATTCCCCAAAGATCGTTGGCACAGTGAGTCCACAGAGGGAATGGCGAAGGAAATGTACGAAGAAGCAGTGCGTGAGGCGGCCAGGTTCAGCCGATGGATCGACGAGTATCCCCAGTAGGGAAACCTCTGAAAGGCCCCCAATGCTGGTCTTCAAAATGTGTTCAAGCGCTAAGTGATCCTGATGCGTGGGGCAAAAGAGAGTTCCTCAAAAACCGAAAGATGATCATTGTAGGTTTTGATCAAATGGTTGAGTTTGGCTTTATCGTCAGTGTCAATGGAGTTGTCACCGGCCAACAGGTCCAAGAGCCCATCAACCCCGATCCCAACCAACTTCGGACGCGCAATTGCCGCCAGCTCACGAAGCTTCGCCGCCGTTCCTGATGGAAGCTTGCCTTTCCGTTCATAGGTCTGCAAGAGCCGCAGGATCAACGAAACACGGCGGCTCGGAAACGGATGGCGTCTTTCAGTACGCTTGCTCAATCGTCCCCTTCGTGCCTCGATCGCCAAAATCGGAATCATGCATCCCATGGTCGCCTCAGCAATGCGACTCGTTGGATCGGGGTCTGGATCTTCACAGTATCCAAATCGTGGCGACTGATTGAGAGTCAACCAGAAATTTGTGAATGCTGCACCGTCTGCCTCGAGCTCCATTGCTTGAATGAGCTCGTCTCTCTTTGTTGCGTCGCGATGAAACGCGACCTCGTCCATTCCGAGATTTAGCTGGTCACGAACGTAGCCTGCGTGACCGACGAGCGTATGAAACGCCTCGTGCTGAAAAACAAATCCAATTGAAAAGAACGCTTGATCTTTAACCTTCGCCAACGAAGAACTCGTTACAGTCTCCAAGATGGAATCAGGAAGCTCATCTGGTGGAGTCTCATCAGCGTGGCCTGACAACAAATGCTTCATGCAAGGACCGCCGAGTTTGTCGGCGCGGTCAACTTGAAGAATCTTCTGCGCGTACGCGAGTCGAAGAATCGTGCCAATTGTTACCCCGAAATACAGTTCATACTTACCTTGATCCGCCGCTCCATTGATTTCAAACGAATTGAAGATTCCCGCCTGAGCCCGATAAGAGTCTCCACGTGAATTCTTGTCACCAAAGTAGCTCTGGTTGATGGAGATCAAGCCGTTCCAAATCTCCTCCAGCCACCCTAGCCCAGATGTCCCTTGAGTAGCTTCATCGATCGAACACTGGCCTCCGTACTGTTCTGCAAAGTCATCAAATGAAGAAAACCTGGGCATGTGGCGTTAGGGTGTCTATCGGGCAAGGGGATTGGATATTCTGTTACATTGGGCATTGGCGAAAGTGAGCGACCTGCGCTGAAACCAGTCGCCCTCTTTGAATATATCAGAATCAGACTTCGGCGCCCGACGAGGCAGGATCGAATGGAAGAGACACTCGTTTTTACTTTTGACGATCAGTTTTCGGACGATGATCTCGCGGTGATTGCGGACGAAGCGGAGGCGAGATTTGGCGATCGGATTCAAGTCAAAACACCGCCTCCGAAAGGCTTGGGATTTGACGTAAGTGGAGCCAATCGCAGCGCTCGTCGTTGGTGTGATCATGCTTTGTTTTAGGCTAAGTGACGAATTCAAAGCACGGAAGGAGAGTAACACCTGGGACGGTCAGCGACTGCGAGAAGTCATCGATACCGAGATGTTGCGGATCGGAGTACCAACTTACGAAATCGTTGAAGTCGACGGTTTCATCGAGCTTGAAAAAAATACAGGGCGTCCCTGCAACGTGATAGCGCGAACTGGAGACGATGAGCAAATCATCCGAGTCTTTCGAAATGGCGATTCATATTCGATTCGGCAGGTTCATCCGTGACCGGGCTTGGCGCACTGCAAGCCGCCATCGCGACATAAGGCAATGTCGCAACACCCCTGACGTAGTAGTCCATGGCAGCGCGACTTAGCCCGGATGCGTCCAACGCCAATTATCGCATGACAGACAAGACTCACGTGTCGGCCCACGAAATGGCAGGACGCACGTCCTCTGCGGGCATGTTGACTTCCTTCCGGATTAAATTGGGCTTGACTGCTCGACGTCCAGCCTGAACGGGAGGCAAACCAGTACCTTGGTAGGATTCATCGTGAAGCAGAGCCATACTTTGCCCAACTGTTCAGATACCTGAATATCTGATCGAAGGCCGAGGCGTCTGCAAAGCACCCAAATTATTCTTCCGCGTTTCCCCCATCGTCTAGGTACTCGGCTGCGCCGTCAATGAAACAAACATCCGTCATTCCATCGATTTCGTTGCTGACTCTAGTGATATTCTCATCCTCGGTGACGAAGTACGGCTCATCGATCTCACGGCTGATGTCAAGATAATTACCTCCCGCGTCTCGATCGGACTTGCGTACCCAACGCCCTTCTCGATAGCCCAGAAGAATCGCCAGATTCTCAATTTCCATCAACGAAACCAAGTACTCCTGGTCATGTTCTTGGGAGTCTAGTTCCGTTTCAAACTCGTGATAACGCCGAATGTAATCCTGAATGTACAGGTAGCGCACGTAGCTCGGCGGATGATCAGTGTACTGTTTAGTAAGCTCGCGTTCGTTGTCGACTAGCATCAGAAATACACCGATCGAAAAACATCGCAGAAACAAGTCGGCCACCATTCTTGATTTGATTTCGTCGCTGCCACGGACGGCGACTTCAAGAATACGGTACCCCAAGAAAACTGCTTGCATATCTGCATCTGCTTCGACACCTCTCAGTTTCTTACGAAGTAGCCTGTGGTCTGATATTCCAGGTTTCGCGTGCGACGTTGCCTCGAAAGCGGCCATTGACTCGATTTCATCGAACACGGACAGGGATTTAAGACTGCTAGTTTGGTGGAGGTAGTCCAGATGCCTTCTGAGTACGTGCGCAAGTTCATGAGCAACCAGGAACTCGACAATGTGGAGGACCAATTCCTCCACGATTTCCATTGAGCTAACAGCCATCGTATCGCAATGGTAATCGCGAAATGTCTCGATCATCGAAACTACTGACTCAGGCGCTTTGATGCTTCCGTCGACGATCCCTCGTCGACTTGAATCGATGTGATTAAATTCGCCTTCCGTCCAGTATCCCAGAAACCCTATGTCGGCCGCCAAAGACTCAAGGATGATGTTAAATGGGCGCAGTGTTGCGCCGAGATAAATGCCGATAAAATATCGCTTCCGGTCTCGCGAGCAATGGACATACCCGTTGATTTGCGTGTTCTTGATGATTCCGACTTCGATTCGCTCGACCATCGCTTCGCCGGTGAATTCTTTCTGTGCCAGACATAGCTCGACCGTGGCGCGGGCGATTTCGTGGACCTTGTCCAAGAGTTCTTTCAGGTTGGCATCCCTGACTTGTTTTTTCAGTAGCAGCCCTCCGCGTTTCCGGATGCCTTCTTCGATACGACCCTTCATCTCATTAACTTCGAGGCGGATCTGGATCTGGAAGTCTTGGTGCGCCTGGCGCAACAAGGATTCCATCCACTGGCAGGTCAAACACAAACGAACTCACGGATTCATCATCTGTCGATAGCGCTTCGGCTTGCTGCTGAAAGAGCTGACGGACCTCCGCAACCGCCCACTTTCTTGTCTTCCCCTTCCGCGAGTCGGAGTCACACCATTCCTTGCACAGAAACCAACCGACGATATAGATCCCGCGAGCGAATCGTGCATTGCACATGTAGCGATCATGAAGCTGATCTTGCATCGCAGTGAACACGTCTTCGTGCCAACAGCCCTTGACTTCGACCACAACTTGAAGGACCACCGACTCTCTGTCTCGATCACCGACCACAGCAACGATGTAGAGGTCAGTTCGTTCGCCCTTGCTTTTGTGAGCGCGACGTATCTCGACTTCACGAAGTGCGATGATTCCCGACGATTCGAGGTCTTGTTTGAGATGTCGCGCGATGTAGTCGGTGAAATCGTTCTCGTCGATTGGCATCCAGGTTTTGGTTTTTCGCTGGTAATCCCAAACATCACGAATCGCTGGTGTTTTGCCTGATAGCCGTTCTTGCAACCGCTCGAGCGATTCCAGGACGACATGTTGTAACTCTCGATCTGTTCGAACGAGCCGGTTTTGGCTGCGTCTTAGGAGTTCCCTCAATCCGTCGCACGTTTGCGGCGACCAGGATGACTGTAAATGAACTCGCCGAGCCGACCGCAGGTTCCATCGGAGAAAAGTCAGCTCAGGAAAATCATTGACCAACTCCGCAAGTTCGTAGCACGCTTCGGCCGTTCCCGTATTCCGGAGCTGCTCAAGAAACCCATCGCGAAAACGACCGACTTGTTCACGGGTTGATACGTTGTGCGCTCCATCGTGTTGTGGATCCTCATGGTAGGGAAACTCTTTCACCATGAGTCTGTAGAGATCAGCGATGTCGGAAGGCTGCAGACCTTCAGGTTGGATACGACTGAAACGATGTCCATCGACTAGCTTGGCCATCACCGATCGCAGGAAGTTTCGGTCTTTGTGGAACACACTGATCAACTTCTTAGCCGCTCGATCAGGAGCCTGAAACCAAAGCGCGCTGGCGGCGCTACGAGCCAGTTCTCCATGCCACGAACGATCAGCGACCAGTTGTCTCGCGAACGCCAACGCGGGCGAATAGCCACGGCCGATGAGTACCGAGAGGACGCTCTCCATCAATTTCGGACGTAGCAGCGTATCGGAGGCAGCCGTTTTGTCTCGCATGTAGCGCGGAATGATGATTCCTTGGCCAGATCGCCGCATTGGTGGAGCGACCGCAGCAGCCCGCGACCCTGAAGACAGTTTTCCCAAACGATGGCGGTTTTGATGCGGAGACGTAGCCAGAAACGTCCGTGATTGATAACCCCGCTTTGCTCGCGTCAAAATGGCGCGCATCAGTTTGGCATCCCAGCATTCTCGCAAGCGATCCAGAAAAGGAACGTCCCAGCCCCGATTGATCTGATTCCTGGAGTCGATCAATTTCAGAATGATTTGGATGACGGACTCTGGCGCTCGGTCGTAAACCTCTGCAACCAACCGAAGCTGTCTTTGGAACGATGCATTTCCCTCATGCGAGATCGTCCGGTGGCAGAAAACGACGGACGACAGGTTGGCCCATCGTTCCTGCGGCAAGCGGTCTACCGCGCCTCGATTGAGTTCATCGAGTAGCACCAGCGCTTGGTAGCCTGCGAGATCGGGGTAGAAGTCAACTTCGCCGGAGAGCCAACGATCGGGTTGTGCAACCCAGCTGTTTACATAACGCTCCGCCGCACGAACGATCCGATCTCGCGTTGCCGTTTCAGCGGCCTCCCAGCAGAGATAGGTCGTTAGATTATCAAGCGAATCTCGATTTTTCTCCTGTTCCGTCCCCGAAAACAAACGCGTGAGTTGCCACCAGGCATTCAAGTCGCCCTCTTCCGATCTGCGCAGGAAACCTTCCAAGACTTCTCCTGCGGACAGATTTGCCTCGCCTTGCTGCCTTCGATCGGCCAACGCTCTTTCTCGCCGCTTGAGCTCTTGTTCTCTTTGATAGCCCTCGCGCATCCGCTCAGCTTCGGGGGAGTTAATTTCGACCGCGCCGAAATATCCTTGAAACGCTTCGCTCACCGCTATCTCACGGGTGGAGCATTCGATGATGGCATCCCGATGCGTTGCGTCGCTCTGCCGATAGACCTGAAACAAAACCTGCGCCCAATCGCTCTTTTGCGATTCTTCGCTTAGTGCAGAGATCCTGCTGATTAGCCACGGTATATCGACTTGCCGAAACAGCAACGCGCAGGTCTGATGCACGTCGTACCAATTCTCCTGAACATCAGCGATTTGATTGACAACGAGCGTGCCGATTTCTCTTCGCCAGTCGGCGTCCACTTCGTCAAAATGAGACGGCTGCAGGGGAACGCGGCGTTCGGGACGTAGTCCAGCATGAATGAAGCCAGCCAATGCCACGCGGACTGGATGGAGATCGAGATGTTCTAACGCTACCTCTATAATCGCGTCGATGACGTAGTGGTATACATGGATCTTGTCACAATAGTGGACGTGTTGCTGTGCCCACTGTAGGGCGATGGGGATGTCTTCTTGGGCAAGTCCTTCCGAGAGCTTTGTGTGAAGAAAGTGCGAGTAGTCACCACCATAATTATCTCGCTTGGGCTCCGTAATGAATTCAGTGAACATCGATTTCGCGTCAATCAGCGAGGCTGACCATAGGGCCGCCAAGGCAGTGCCGCGTAAATCACCGTCGGGATCTTCGCCCGCAGTTCCACTCGCAAGCGGGAGTAGTCGACGAAGTTCTGTTGCTGGAGGATTGGTGGCAACAAAGGCATGGGCCGCGTGATGCCGAGTCTCGTGGAGGTCGGATTCGTCCAGCGTTACACGGAGAAGTGTTTGTTGCAGTGATTGCAATCGACACTGCTCGGCAACGTCGCACGCAAACCGGCGAGTGGTTCTGTTGAGCGAACGATCGAGCAATACGGGTTCGAGCTGCCGGTGCAGACCGGAATGATCCAGTTTTTGGTAAAAGCCACGATAGAGCCAATCCGAATCGTCTAGTTCTTCAGAGCGATATCCCTCCAGCAACCGTTCTACCAAGCTCGCTTTGACGGAGTCATCTGCAAGCGCAAAATCACCTCGCAACAGGACTTGCGGATCGCCCTGCAAAATCGAGCTTTGGATTTCAGCCGACTCCAAACTGTGCCATGCGGCAACTTCGCCGAGTTGCGGAACGACTTTTCGCGGGTCGCCCGGATGAAAAAGCAGGCTCTTGCGTTGCTCGCGGGAAAGCGATGACTGCGTTAGGTATAGGGCTGCCAAGAATTCCGCATATGTTTGGTGAGCAAACCCAAATAAGTCTGAGCCGCGAGCGGAGAATAAGCCAGTGGATACCGTCTCGCGAATCATGTCTTCAGAAACAATGAGGTCATTGCCTCGGAATTCTTCCTTTCCGCCAGCCAAATCTGCGAGTGTTAGCGCAGAATCCAGCTTGTCGTTCTCGACGCCGGTGTAGACGGAACTCTTCCCGCAGAACAACAGATGGAATGCGATTCGCGCCGCGAGAAGCACGCGTTGATCTGGCTCCAAACGACCACATTGCCCCGCTTCCTGACGCGACGGACTGGTTTCCGATGCCAGGTGGCGGCATCCTCGATGGTACAACTCCTTTTTGGAGCTCGGCATCGCCCCAGACGCTCTGAACTCATCAAGCAGCAACTTTAAGGTGACCGGATTCATCGCGAAGGCTTCCACCTGGAGCCTGCTTACCTCGGTAGTGAACTTCGCTGGGTCGACTCCTTCGTCGGTTGCCGCCAGCTGCACATCGGCAAGTCGTAGTGGAGCTAACTCGAGAACCTCGACTGAATCGGAGCCCCAAATTTCTTCGGCAACTGCCTGAATCTGCGACCCCCAATCGGTAGTTCGGCAAGCAATCCGTAACCGTAGTCGACTAGCGCACTCACCGAGTCGTTTCAGCTGGCCCGCCATCACAGCATTCAGGGTGCGGACTTCCAGCAAGCCTTCGTCAAGACTATCAAGATAAACATGGTACTCATGATCACCTTGACGCCACGCATCGACGTCGGCGTTGTCGAACACTTGGGCGATCAGGTCTTGAGCTGAATGACACTCACGTAGGTCATAGTCCACGACGAGGTGCCCCCTCGATTCCGCGCCGGCTTTCGCGTTACGAAAGGCCAGCTGAAACTCATGCGACTTGCCGATCCCAGGTTCGCCAAGCAGAGCCAGAAACGACTTCTCCTGATAACTCGCCAGCGTATTGACTTCCGGGTTGAGTATGTTTCCATGCTCCCCTTCCGGATCACTCAAGTAGCCGCCAAAACCGAGATTGACAGTGCTTCCGAGTCGGCACCAGTATCGCTTCCAGTTATAGATCTTCTTCGCCATACCATTCATTCACGTGTCTGTTCGATCAGTCGCTTTGCTTGCGTCATTCGGTTTTCAAGCAACTGGTCGATCATGTCGAGACATCGATTGCGTGTCGCCTGATTCGCACCTCCTTCGGCCTGTTCGTACAGTCGGAATAGCACCGGATTGAGGAACAGGTCATAGGGACCGAGCCTACGATCTGACTCGGCATTTGGCTTCAAAATCGCCTTGATCGCCTGTGACACGGTGTCAATGACCAGATCCGAGTAGGGAAGCAGTGACTCCGGCATGTCGTGGAAAGCCCGAAGCATGTCGGTTGGATCATCATCAAACGCCTGGGTTTTCAAGCATGCTTTCACAGGCTCTAGGCTGGCAGGAATTACGAGAGTTCGATAACTGGACAGTGCTGAACTAGCCTCATCTCGAACTTTATTCGACTCGTCATCGCATAGGTCGATCAGCAGCGGCCAACACTTTTCGGCGTACTCAGGTTTCTTGACGAACGTCGAAACTACTTTGGCAACTCCAACTCGCTGGGCCTCAGTTCCAGCGGTACATGCTTCGACGAGATCGGAAAACAGATCAAAGAAAAGCCAACGTGCTGTCGCTTCCTTCGCGCCTTCTTGCGCAACCTCATCCTTGGACGAGTCACACATGGCACGTACCACGGGAGAGAGTTGATCGGTGAATTCAGGGAATGCGCAGTTGAAAAAGCGTTGTGCATGTCGTCCGGCGGCGGGTCTTAAGTCGTCTTCAGAGATTCTGAGAAACCAATCGACCGCTAGGTTGCGATCGATGTTCCAAACAGGCAAGCACACGGTCATCATTGCCATACGGACGGATGGATGAGGGTCATCCAGCAAGTCTTCCAGAGATGGCCTCACCTGAGGTAGCACCTCTCGATTATCAAACAATAATGATGCCAGTGCCGAAGCCGCGATGCACCGGACTGTGTTCAGCGTGTCTGTCTCCAGGTCATGCAACGTTGCCTCGGAGGCCGACTTGTTGCAGTTGATAACGAGCTTTTCTGCTTCGGGATCCGAGTGGGCGGTGAGTCGAATCAATTGCTTGATAGTCTTGTCTGATGGCCGTAGGTCACTACGATCTCTCACTAACCAGCAGAATTGCCTTATAAAGTGGGTATCATCGGGAAACACGATCGATTCCAGGAATAACTCAACACAGTCTCTCGAGGCAGGTTGCCACGTCTCATGGCATTCTTTGGGTACGTCGTTGGAGGGTTTACTTAAGGCCAACGCGCTTGTGACGGCCGCGAGATAGTCCGGCGATCCATCTTTTGGAAACTTTAATGCCAGCTTTCCAAATCGTTCCGGTTCGGTGTGTGCGGCCCTTCGAAGATCTTGGGCGAACATCTCTACCGACGATTCGATAACTTCACCCGGTAGACATCGGCGAGTTTGCCAATTGCCATCCCGTAAGGGAATCTCTTGGTTGCCAAGCAACCTGAGCCACTGCTTGTCGCTGACTCGACTGATTTCCCTCGCGAGTGGTGACCTGACAACGCCCCCGCCGCCGCGCCGGGGTCGAAACCAATCCTTCGGGTAGTTGGCAAACTTTCGATCCAAGACGCCAATACGACCCGTCGTTTCCAGCCGACGCCGCGACGAGTCCAGGGCAGGCAGCAAGAAATGCTGAGCGACAAGAAAGCCGTTCCGATAGTCACCGTCCTCCTTCGCCCACCTCAACCACGTAGCGGCCCGCTTTTTCTCATCGGGGTCTCGATAGGATAGCAACACCGTTTCGAGGCGTTCAAAGACCTGATCCGAGCAGTGGGGTGATATTGCTCGAATCAAGCGTGCGGCCTCGCGCCAGCGCGGACCACGCCTTCGCGAACCACAACGAAGGCGTGACGGCTTGGCCAATAGCCACTTGACCGCCCGGTCAGCATAGCAGTTAGGCATAGCTGCCCAACCACGAACCAGCAACGCTTGGATCGCTCGTGAAGGTCTATTGTCTAGTCGGCAACAAAGACCGCAGAAGCTGGCAGGCGCGGTTTGGGCAAGAGAAACGATTGCACTGCGAGAGAGCTGTAGCGCCACTCGTGGGAACTTCGTCCGGGGATACTGAACCGGCGCTATTGACGTTTCCCGGTTTCGCCACGCAACTTGCTCCTCTCGCTTCTGTGCCGCGATGGATTCAAGTAGGGGCACGAGCAAGCGAAGCGTGCCTTTCGGGTGACGCCGTGCAACCTCGATCAGAGCCTGCAGATCCTTGCCGTCATTCAACTCGAGTCTGCGCCGCGGTCGAGAGTTCTTTTTAAGGCCGCACTGATAGATGGCGGTGACAGCTTGAATCGCCCGCTTGGGTCTCGCTTTGGCGATCTTCTGCCAATCAAAAAATGGCCCCTCGCCATCCCAATCAAGCGTCGCCAAGCGAAACTCAAAGACATCATCTGGCTCTTCGTGAGCGTCGAAATAGAGTAGTAACCCGTGCAGCGACCTTCGTAGCTGGTCCATGCCTGCCGAAGCCTTCAAAGCATCTGACATTAAAAAAGGCAATTCCTTTGCGACTGAGATGATTAGCCATAACGCGTGCCCTCGGCGAGGTTCATTGTCGCCCATCAACCACTCAAGCAGCCTGCCTTGCGAGTGGAACTGCTCGATCCACGCCGCGTTGCCGTGAAAGACTTCCGCAATGACGTGAACACGCCATGCTTCGTTTTCGGCCAACTGAATCATGCGTCTGACGAAAGCGGGAGAAGGCTGCAATTGCCCGACGGCTTCGAGTACAAGTTGCTTGATGTGAAATCGAACGTCCGCACAATTCAACAGATGATTGATCGCGGAGAGGCAATCGTCAGGTCTCTCGTCAGCCAGCAAGAAGAGGACTTGCCGAAGCTGTTCGCGACGGAACAGCGACTGCTTGCTCTTTTCTCCAAGCCAGCGAGCAACTGAGTCGACGCCGGCTTGGAGTTGGTCGACGATTCGGTCTGCGATCAGATAGTCAAGATAGCTTTGATGGCAGAACGTAACTGTCCGGCGATCTACCTGGATGATGTTTTGCGTTTGTAACTGTGTGACGAGACCTTCGTTTCGTTCGATTAGCCTGACCGGCGCGCACAAGCTTGCATTCGACTCCATGTACTGAACCAGGCCGTCCAGCAACTGGTCACGTTCCGCGTTAGCAAATCCTGCCTTTTCGATCTCACGTCGCCGATTCGCCCAAAATTGCCGCATCAAATCCGTCCCTGAATCAAACTCGGGTGACGAATCCTCGGCGCGAACCACTTCAGCCCAGATGGCCAGGTTTTGGACGGACCGCAGCAACTCCTGACGCTTCGGAACCATCCTGTCGTAGTTTACGTCTTGCGACTCAACGAAGGAGCGAACCGTTGTTTCAGCAAGCTCCTTAACGATGACCTTTTCGAGCTTCACGTCCTTGGAAGACTTCAGCCAAGCGCGAATCTGGGGATCATGTTCCAAATCGAACGTCCGGCAACAGATCACGATGGACATCCGCTGCCCCAATGATCGCATCGCCAAAGCCTCCCGGACCATTTCTTTGCAAACGTCTAGTCCTTCGGTTGCGTGTGATGCTGTCCAGCGAAGCGCGTCAAGCTGGTCCAGGATCAGAACCGAGTGAAGGTCACTCGCAATCGCACGAAGACAATGAACGGGAGACTCCTGCAGACCGATGTCTTCGCCAAACTTGCGGGAGCTGCCGGTAGGCGTTTTGCGGTCAAGTCTGACCGGTAAAAATGGAGTGCCAGCTTCCGCAAGCTTTCTTGATAGCTGATACAACACGCCACTCTTGCCGTGGCCGGCAGCGCCGTGCAGAACGACCACGTCCGGTGGGTCAGAGCTGCACAGCTTCTCGATCACTTGATTAGCTTCACTGCGATGGATCAACGCTCCACCGGCAAGGTGGGGCTTGATCGAGCCTTCAAAGTCCGCTTGCAATTGCTGAACCCTTGGTGCAATCCGCTGGTCGGCAAAGAGGTTTCTTACTTGAAATCCCGCTTGTTCGAGATGACGCCATACTTCTGACGCGACAATCGTTTTGCGGAGATTATCCACGGCAAAATCGGCCATTACTGCAATCGCGGCATCGGCGTCGCCGACGATCGCTTGGGCAGCCATCCATCGCAATGACTCACGTTCTTCGTGGGTGTCAGAAAACAAGTGGAAGGCACTTCGTCGCAGCAAATCAAAGGCATCGGCGCGACCTTGATCAGTTGTTTCCGAAACCCCCAACAGAAGGCACCAATCGGTGAAGTTCGCTTGGCGATCTTGGCTGCCAGCGCGAATCTGATCTTCGTAGAAGGACTTGGCCGATCCGGCTGAATCTCGGGCGCTCCGCGACAAATCACGTAGCCCCGGAGCGGGACTACTGGAAACAAAAGTGAAGCGATGTCGTTGGTCGCGGTCGAGTTGGGTTCTGAGATGTTCAAGCACGCCACGCCGGTTCAGGTCCTTCAAGGACCAGTGTGACCTGCTGCCATTTTCCGCTTTACACTGCTGGGCCTCTCTTGCGCCGTTGTTCCGCTCGACCCATACGTCCACTCCCTGTTCGTCATCGCCCACGGCTTCCAAAGTAAGCGACCGAATCCTCTCGTTCAGTAGAAGTAGAAGCTGGCGGACGACCCAACGTCCTTCATACCGATTGCCCAGCTTGTCCGCGTATCCGCCTGGCTCCAATGCCATGTCGGCCCTCAGATTTGATGATTGCCACCAGTGATTCCTTTTCCGCCCAGTTACAAATATTTACCATGCGAGGTCGGAGAAACGCCATCCTTGCGAGACCTCGTTCGTAGCGGCCGGAGAGGACTCCCCAGGATCGCTGGCACGGCGGAACTTCATGGGGGAACGAATGTGGATTCAGTTGACTTTCGCTAGAGTGATATGGGTGAAGGCGTTTACACTGTCCCATGCCTGATCGTAGTCAGACGACTGATCACAGCGACAGTATGTGTGACAAGCAATCCGTTTCTGAGAGTCGGCGAGATACAGTCCAACGTGACCAGGTTGGCTGTTGTTGAAGTAGTAGAAGATCAAATCGGCCGCCCCAATTTCACCCGCGGCTAGTCGAGTGCCTGCGGCCGACGGCGACATACGTTCGGGGCCGACAATGGTCACCAGCCCGTTATCTTTCACGTCTTGAAACAGGCGGCGTGCAGAGATCCGTCCGTAGATTGCGGATGGGAAATCGCGACCAATCGGCAGTCCTCCGCCAGCCTGACCAGGAGGTTGGCCGATGCAGCAAGAAACGAAATGGGCGCAGTCCTCGAGTTCTGCGAGTGGGATATCGGCCATTCCACTGGCACGTGCCACTTCGGTTTGCGGGTCGGTTGGTGTCGTACGAACGAACGTTGTCGAAGCGGGAACGGCTTGGTACCCGGGCGAGCTGCCGACGCCAATGTAATTGTCACTGGAAACACGAGACCAACGATCACGGGCGTAGGCAAGTGCTGCGGCGCGGTCGTAGGTTCTTTTCAGGCGAACGCGACGTGTTCGCGTTGCAGCGTCGATGAGCTCTATGCGAGTCAGCATCAGGTTGTCGCCGGACTTCTCATATTCCACGTCAACGTTGCTGGGCTTTTGATCTAGGTCGGCGGTGGATCGATAGGCTGCCAGGAGCGCTGCCTCAATTCCGGAGTCGTTGGTCATGAGTTCAAGATCCGCACCCGTCCCGTCATCGATGACAGCGGTGCATAGTCGCTTTGATCCTTCTTCGCCCTTGACGACCTCGAAACCCACTCGCAATACACACCCAGAAAACGACGGGAGGGAATCTTGAGGCGATATGTCATTGCAGTCATCAAGTGCTGTTGTTTCATGCTTCATCATGTCGATTTCCTCAGTTCACGAGAATGGATCAAGTTCAAAAGTGATTCCTAGAGTGTGTTACGAGTCCGGGAAATCAGGCACCAGCGTGCTGCCGTTTGCCAACGTTTTCTGTACGGTGAAAGCAGCCTGGCTAGGGCCAGGTCGCGATACATCTTCCCAGCGAAACGCGGCACGGCGTCGGACCGTGCCCGTTAACAGGTCAGCGGGGTTCACCAGTTCAATGCGGTTCGGTTCCGGCGACCATGCGAAGCGACGGCACTCAACAACATCACGAGCCTCAGAGTCGCTGCGGAGCAGACCGTACGCGGAATCGGGCGTTGGCGTCACATCTTCCTGAACGATGCGGATCGTGATTTCCGGACTGGGCTGATCGATCACGCAGGACGGACCCGGGGACATCGGTGATGGACTTGGGCACTGATCGAACGTGAGAGAAATCACAACTTCATCACCTGGCTGCACTCGCTGCCCGAATTCCGGCAATTTCGTTTGCAGCAGCAATAGTTCTCGTGGGAGCAATGGAACCGGTGGCAGTGTGTCATCGACGGAATCATCGCGGTGGATTTTTACGACGACATTTGCTTTGAGTTTGTCGTCCGCGTAATCAGGGCTGAACAGTTCGTGGCCAAGGTCTGTTGTAAACATCACGAACAACGGTGTTTCGATGTTGTAATCTTGCCGATCCGCCGCCAACAGCACCTGCATCGGTACGGTCTGGTCGGCAACATCCTTGTCGGCAACCTTGCCACCGCCCTCCGCGCGAACAGCAGTTGTCGCAAGTTGCCGGTTATACTGCGGATCCTCGAACGCGCACCATTGCGGACGCAGGGGTAGCGGAATTGAATGCGTCCGAACGAAACGGGTTGGTAGCGTCAGTGCGTAGCGTACCGATTTGATCGATTTACCGTTGTGTTTGAACAGATCGTTCGGAGTGGGAATGCTCAGACCGAATACCAGCGACGCTCCGTGCGGTGCAGCCGCGAGCGCCTCGACAACGGCGGCGTCGTTCGCGGGAAGGTACGTCAGTGTGGCTTCATCGCTTGACACGTCGACAGCAGTCAAAGGAAGTGGTTCAAATGGAAGCAAGGCTTCACCGATTGATAAACTCAATTCCGGCACGGGCGGCGGAGGCGTGGCGCTGTTCCCGTCATCCAGAAACGCTGTGAAATCCCAAGGTGTCGCACCGGAGTCCGCTTCCGCACGGAGCTTCACGACCACGGTTCGCTGGTCCGGGCGACGCTGAATCCATGTGTCCGGCATACCGGGATCAGCATCCGGATCATTGACAAACCGTTCCAGCGTCGCAACGAGTCCTGTCGCGCCGTCGTCGGTCATCAGCAGAATGTTGTCGTGTGGTGTATCGCGCGCATCGACAGAATGATCGTGAGTCGCCACTCCATGTGCAGGAGGATTCAATTGAAAATAACGGCCCCACGGTGCCACGGCAGTGTTCTGTCCCAACGGTTGATTTGGTGGCAGCGGAACTGGCCGGACTGCGCGGTGCTGTACGGGGACAATGGTCGATTGAACATCGGCCAACGCCGCAGTTCCAGCGCCCGATGGCGAGCTCACGCTTTGGCGTGTCAGTGCGTGCTGGTAGCCAAAGAAGGCGCCAGGGCGGCTCCCGACCACTGTCCATGACCATGCCGCCGGCAAAATCGCCTGCCAGCCATCAGACGTTGTTGGCTCGCCAACCGTATCAGGCCAGACCAGGTCGGGGACGCTGGTCAGAAAAGATCGAATCACCGGCGCGCGAAATTGCGCAGGCAACAATGACGAAGTGCTCTCGTCATTCGGTTGTGCGAAGCGAATTGCGTGTCGGGCGCCATGCCACCACAACGACGCGGGTCGCATGGTTGTCGTTTGATCATCTTCGTCGGAAGGGCTGGTCGAAGTCAGAAGCTGCTCCGACAACCCAGCTCCGGCAGTCGAACGCAGATCAAATCGAGTGCCGGAGTAATCCGTGTACGGGACCGGATCAGGGTCCAAGTCGTTCAACAGGTCCGGCACGTAAACGGGCTGAACGTTCGCGACTTGGATGGGAGCGAAAGATAGCGACGAAACAGTCGTTGTTCCGTCGGGAGCCGTGTGCGGTTCCGCCGCCGCGGGAGGGCGAGTTAGACGACGATGGCCGTCCGCGAATCTCAGTTGTACCACGTCAGCGCGCAGAGGGGACGAGCGTTGCGCAGTCTGCAACTCGGGCAACGCATCGCTCAGCGTCAGGAAATCGAACGTCGTCCAGACGTCGCGCGGGTCAGCTGACTCCCTCCCGCCAGCGAGCGCGTTTGCGTTTCCTTCCGCGTCAGCACGAGAACTCTGGCCAGGCAGAACCAGACGAACTCGCACAACGCCCAAACGTGAGTCTTCCGCCAACGATTGCAATGTCAGTTGCGCCCAAGCGGAGACGTCATCGCGATTGGGCATCGCCGTGGTCGGCTGCACGGCAGTGTCTTCCGAATCTACCGCCGATGGTAGCACCGATCGCTGCCAAAGTCGCGACATGACAACCGTGACCTCTGCCCCACGTTCGTCTAGGGCAACAACATCGGCGAACATTGCCACCGCACGATCGTAGAGTTCATCTTTCGTCGGCGGATCGCTTGCTGGTGCCTGGAGTGCCAGCATCGGGACGGATTCGGTTTGCGAGACCGACTGATACGGCGACACGGCATAGCTGACTGGATGGACAAGCGGCGGGGTCGTGTTTCCGCTGAGTTCCGGCGGAAGTAGGTTGACGGCGATCAGTCGACGCGATGTTTCGAAGGTTCCGAGGTTGCGAATTAGGCCTGACAAGCGGTGACCCGTTGGCCAGAAGGCGAGCCTTCGTGTCCCGGTCGAACCGTTGCTGATAAACCGACCGCGAAATGTCAGCAGCGCACCGTACCGCCATTGGAGACGGTGGCCGATGTCTACTTCAGCTCGACCAGTCGAATCTGGCGGCCAGGTCGCTCGGCGAGGATCCAATAGCGACGTGAGCGCTGCACGACGGCTTTGACGCGCAGGGCTGTCCTGTGGTAGCGCGGCCAACACACTGGCTACGGGTGCGACCGAACCTTGGCGTGCCGATGCTGTCGCGCCCGCTTCATCCGGAAGTTCCAGCAGACGGAACCACGACTGTTCGAGCGTGGTTGGATCGAGCCGCGACCACGACCGGCCTGGCGACCATTTTTCCGGTTCGTCTGGATCGCGGCGTGTAACGGTATCGAAGGCTTCGATCCTTTCTTCCTCTATGGCTCTCTCCAGACGGGACGTCAGGTTCAGCAACAGGTCCGGTTTTTCCGAAAACCGAGCAAGCCGATCGATTGGATCCATTTGCAACAGGGTCTCCGGCAACTCCATCGCATCGCCGATTTCGAGCCCATCGTCGTTTGCGTCCTGCAGCCGCCCGAGAAACGGTAGCGTGATCTGAATCCAGCGTTCGATCGACGGTTCGCGCGATTCATAATCGTCGCGCAATGCGAGCCGCGCTCGCGTCGTACTGCCCGGAAGAAACTGAAGCGGCACTTCGCCCCGGTTCGTATCTTCAAACGGCAGCCGGTTGCCATCCGCCAACACGCAGGTGGCTGCGGAAACATCGACAATCAGTCGGTCGACAAGGTTACCATCCCTGTCATGTTCAAAACGGCTAAGTTCGCCTTCATCGTTGTCGTGGCCAGCCAGCGCGTCGCGCGACGATTTCCGGACGACTCCCATCGCAACGTCTTCTAGTTCGCTAAAGTGTGCATGATTGCCATGATGCAGCTCTAGCTCCGTGGTTCGCACATGGCGAGGATCATGGAATTCGTTCAGAAATTCGCGGTATCGATCCGGGCGAGCGAAGCGAACTTCCTGACTGATCGTCCATCGCCACTGCGGCCCAATACTAGGTGACTCCATGCCAGTATTGATATCGACGACGACAATCTGATGCTCCACAACGGCGGGAAACTGAAATGCCTGGGATTTTTCTTCCCCATCATTCGCTTCCCCGTGTGTGTCATCGGGATTCGTGCCCAGCGTGAACAGCACGTTGCCGCGTCCGGACTGCAGCATCTCGTCGTCCACGCGAATTTGGTTCAGCAGTATCCGCGCCGTGTGTCGCAAGTGGTGGAACTCAGTCGCTCCGTCAACCGCGGGGAAACGGAATCGACCGTCGTCCAGATCATCCGGCTGAGTAGGCCACGAAATCAGATTGCAAACCTCGATCAGTCCGTTCAGCAGCAGTGAGGCCTTCGCATTACTGTCCCAACGACGTGAGTTGCCCCGGCGTGAAACGTTAACGCGAATGACCAGCCCAGCACTGATGTTTCCGGAGGACGATCCAAAAACCGCCTCGCGTATTTCAGCGTCGGTTCGCTCTTCGTCGGCGAATGCAGCGAGTTCGATGGAAGTCGATTGTAGCGATCGGCCCCAGTCGCAGTGAACAACCATTTCGGCCACACCACCGCACCGATGAAAGCGCAATTGCTTGTGTTCGTCCAGAAATGGAGTGAACGACATTGCGGCGAACCCTTGAATCTTCTTGCCATCCCGACTGGTCTCGTCGCTGAGTTTCATCGCTGGCAGCAGGAACGTGGACGAATCCGAGGATTCAAACCCCTCGAACGCGATCTGTAGACTGGCACGGCTCAGATCATCTGGAGGTGTCGAACGATCATCTACCAACAACGATCGCCGGTTATCTTCATCCGGTCCGCCAGTCGGATCCTCCAGCCTGGCAAACGTTTCGGCGCTCGGAAGCTCACCGACAATCGACAGCGATTTCCCGGCCATCAAGCGAGCCGCGTCTAATTCGCCCCACCGCGCAGTCAGTCTCAGCCACACATGGTGTATCGCTGGTGTTGCAGAATCAGCGGCGTCCTCGGCGTCAGCAGATGGGGCACTCTGAAACAATCGCAGTTCGGTCGACGCAACACGAACTACATCTTGCCCGCTATCGGCTGACGGAGCCGGCCCCTCCACAGTGCGCTGTAGCGTTGCAATTGCTGCGGAGGAAAAGACGAGAGGCCCCGAGTGGGGCTCAGCACCACTGGTTTCGATCTCTGGAGACCAATCCAAATTCCAGGGCGTTAGATGCAGATGCGCGCTTGAGACCTTCACCGCTTTCGCGACCGTGTCCCAGGAAAGTTCCCGAGCGACTAGTCGGGCGGCCCCAGGGTGATCGATTAACGGCCAATGGATGGGCAATCCGTCGATAAGTTCCACCGACTGCAATTCCAATTCGGGGGCGGAATCGTCGGCGACCTCCCGTGGCCGAAAAATCGCCCGCACCGTGTTGGCCGACTGCTTGTCTTCGCCGCCGCCTTCGAGCGGCAACTGCAAACGACCGTGGAAGACGACCTCCGAAACTGCGTTTCCATCCAGCACCACTCGTTCCAGCGTCAACGGATAGAAACTCAACAGCCCCAGTGAGAATTCCACTGGAGCATCCGCGTCCCTCTGCGAAAAAAGTCGCCATTCGTAGCCAGTCAAGTGTGCGTGCTCTCGTGTGTCGGCCAGCGGATCGTTGACGTCTTCGATCGTCATAGGGTGGGCTGCGGGAGTCGCATCATTTGGCATCACGCGCAGAAACCGCTCCGTGCCGTCATGATCAAACGCTGGCAGCGACGAAAACCAAAAATCCCACTCGTGGTCGCCGGCAGTCAGCGTTAGCGGAGACGTCAGCGTGATCAACTCGACCGCTCGATCTGCGTCCGTCAAGAGTTCGCTCAATACAAGCGGCGTCCGCAGTAGTTGTGAATCCGTCGCGACGGTTGGACCGCGCACCAACCCTCGTTGGTCACGCAGCCCGACTTCAGAGTCCTCATCTGCGGTCAACGGTTCCGCGACAGCGTTCATGGCACCTGCGATCACACGGAACCGGCCCGCGTCATCCGTCAGTCGCAACCGATCGAAGTTGTCAATGTCGAACCATCCATCAAACCCGCGCAATGGTGAATCTTCTTCTTCGCGCCCGAGACGCAGGAATTTCGTCGAATCAGCCCCATCGGTCAGCACCAGTGATCCGGGGTACCTACCCAAAAACGTTTCGCCGATGACATCCCAGCGATACGGTTCAACCAATGCGACAACATCGGCGTTGGGAGGCGTCGGATCGCCATTGTCGGAAATCGCTGTCTCGGCGAGCGAATACTCACGATCGGACAACGCGAGAAACCCTTGCTCGGCGAGTCTCAGCCAGTGATCCGCGAAAGTTTCTGGAGTCAACACAACCGCCGCATCGGCGGCGACCGAATCTGCGTCCGTGGATGGCGTTTGCACGACGGTCGTCGGTGGTTGGTCGTTTGGAAGTTCGGCGGTGGAAGCCAGCGCATGAACCTCATGCAAAACCGGAAGGCCGAACGCGTACTGCACGTCGAGTCGACTGCGTTGCAGAGAATCCGGGTCTCCACTGAAATCGTCTGACAGTGGTGAAACACTGAACTCCGCGGAGGCCGGATGAAGACTGATCCCCGGAACCGACAGTACGGCCATCGGCAGAGACTGCGCCTGGTCGGCATGATCCGCCGGGCCGATCCATGCATCAGCCGGCCCCGTGATATCAATGGCGCGAGGCCATGTTTCGGCCGCATTGTCGCCGGCTGCAGTCAGGGTCCAAATGGGTTCGGGTATGGACACCGCAGAGTGGGTTGGCACATCTGTAATGATTGCGGGCCACTGCAGCGGTGCGAACTGCCTCCCTGATGCCGGCCAGGAAGGCGGTCGCAGTGCCTGGGTCAATGGCAGCGACTGCACCGATGGCAACGAATGGTGACGCTTCCAGACAAGCAGCGGCAATCGTAACTGTTCATTCTCGTTGTAATAATCGTCGCCCAGATACATTTCAAAAACACTCGCGATCGGGGCATCTTTGAAGTGCGTCTCTAATCGTCGTAAAGGCCCCTTAGCAGCAGGGTGAATGTCCGTGTCATTGATCCAGAACGCGATCCAATCCCTGTCAGTTTCCTGCAAGGTTATTCCATGCCAGCGAAGCACGATCTGTGAAGCAGTCTTTCGCTCAAAGTCCAATCTCCCAAACATGGGATGCGAACGAGTGATGACTGGGACACCACCCTGTCCGGATCCGATGTCAAACGATTCGGAAAATCGACCGCCACCACCACGCTGAATGGTCCGTTCCAAAACCTGGTGATTGCGTCGATAGTGCAACGTCCACGCATTCAACCGCGCGCGAACACGCATCGGACCCGTGTCTTCAATGACGCGTAACGCTTGACCGTCATCCAGATCAACCCGCCACGGCGAGGGTACCGGGAAATCATCCGAAACTGACCGCAACGGCAACCGCCGCAGCGCTGAGGGCCACGCGTCTAGTTCCGGCAGCGCGTCGCGCAGTTTCGGGCGATCCGTCGACAACCATAGCAGACCATTGACTGCTGTCTCGGGACGCACGAGTGTCAAACGTGCTGATTGCAATGCGAACTTGGTTGTGGTCGAGCCGCTTGGCCCAGCGGCGGGTCGTTGAAACACCCAACGGCCGTTAATCTTTTCCGCGTCGAACAGTGTCACGTTCCAGCGGTGTTCTTCTTGCGCCACGGTCCACAGGCGATCGTCATCGTTTCCGATGATGGCGGCTCCCGATGCAAGCGGAGTGCGCGGGGCAACCTCGATGGTCGGCAGGATACGCGCAGCGATCTCCTCTGTCAGGTTCAAGAACGGCAGCGTCGCCCAGCCATCGTTGAGCGGAGTCATTCCCCACAACACGGCTGGATTGACTCGCGAAGCGCGAAACCCGTCAGCCGGGATTTCATCTGGGTCTGGTCGGTCAATATCCTGCGCCGTCCGAAGAAAATCGGCTGCTTCGACCGGGTCGTACACCATCGTCAGCCGATGCCAACTCAGCGATTCCGTTGCTTCACCGTCGTCATCGTTGGTAGCGAACGACCATTCCATTGTCGGCTGTTCAGCGTCCGGGTGCTGCCGAATCTGTTGTAGTCGTGACAGCAGTTTACCGCCTGCGTCTTGGAGGGCCTGTGGACGTTCGGCAGCCAACAAATAGGCTTCCAACATGGCAAATTCTACATCTCCGACACGTCGCCCATTCGACCATACCAACGAACCGTCACGAATCCGCAGGTGGCCGGCGAGTCCCGCCGGAAGATCCTCCAGAGTCGGCACCGGCTCGCCATTGCTTTCGATAAGCTGAGTGACATGGCGGTGCATGTTGAATTCCACCGTCAATTCGTTAGCGAGCTCATCAAAATCAACTCTCAGCGGCGGATCAAGCGTCAGCGTTGATCGCGGAGATTCCTCGAAGTTTGCCGCGGGATCAGCCCGACGATCCGCAAGTGTCAGCAGCGCAGCCCCGGAACCGATTTGGATGGGTGGCGAATCGTCCGGTGAGCCCGAGCGAGTCAGATCCCACCAGAAGTTTGGAATCCGCACATCGTCGGTCAGATTCAAATGACACCAATGCGTCAGCGGATCAGAAGCTGGATCATCGAATGCCGTCCGAGCATTGAAGATTCGGCGAAGTTCTTCAAAAGCATGCGTGTAGTATTCGCGAGCGTCTGTGAATCGCGGACTTTGTAACAGATCGCGATCGAGACTCAGCAGTAGTTGATTGGCATCCGTCACCGGTCGCGGAACGGTGGCGATCAATGGAGCCTTCCATGTCGCATGGTCCAGCTGGCCAACTGGCATCCACGACAATTCAGGCCGACCTAGAAATGAAATCCCGCCCGCGTGAAGCGTTAGCCCGTTTGCATCGCGAACATGTGGAAACTGGTCACGCCAGTTTCCACCCCTACCGGAGTCGGTGTCCTTGACAACAAGTTCCCCCATGACGCACGAGCCTAGTGGGACCTGGTGAAGTTGATCTCCACCCAAGCCTCTCCACTTTTCATGAGGATACTGCACACCCAGCGTCACGCGGGACGACTCGAACTTGCTGAATGTGAACCGTCGTCCCAGAATCCGCACCTCCGTATATCCCGGTTGAGCCTCCAGAATCACGGTTCCCGGCAGTAGAACTCTTTGACGATCCTGTCGCCGTACAAAGAAGTTACGAGCTCGCGCACGATCGTCATGAATCTGACGCAACTGAAGATTGGCAAGCCACAGCGTTTCGCCTAGCGGTGATGAAGCGGGGAGCTCCGCGCCGCGAACAGGTCCGTGGACAATCAAATGAGGATAGTGGGTCATGGTTGAGGCCCTCGATGATTGGTGCGAATCGCCGCGCGGTCCGGTTCGGCGGAGCCGCGAACGGTTTGAAGTTCGAGTGATGCTCCTCCGAAACCGCCTTGCAGCGTGTCCCCGTACAGAGCTTCGATCAGCCGCTCATTGATCGGCCTTGCATCTCCAACGTTTAGCGCCGTCGTAAGCTCGTCGCGCTCGGTAGGCAGCATGAGGCCTTGAAACTCAGTCCGGGCTCGGCAGTAACCGATGCGATCTGCGACTCCGATGTTTGCAAAATCCTGGACACTTGGGCGGCCTTGCCAGTCGCCCTCTCGAATGCGTACTCGCACTGTTTCGTTGTCCAGGTCTGTCAGCAGAGCGGTGATCGCGTCGCGGAAGGACTGTCCGAGAGACGCGCTGTCAATAAACGTCTGTAGCTCCGTACGCTGGTCATCGTCGATGTCGAGCCCGGTCCAGACGATTCGCATCGGTGCCGTCTCTGGTTCGATGGTCAGTCGTCCGAATAGTGGTCCGCTGGTCGGCGTCGCCGGATCCCCTGTCGCATGCGTAAATTCGTGTGTGACTTCTTCAGCCAACAAAGCCGCAAACGTCGCGTGACTAGGCGAAGTCTCCTGCCATGCGCTGATGGTCGTCCGCTGTTCCGCGGTGATTTCGCCCACCCAGGTGACTAGGCGATTTTCAATGTCCACGGTCACCGAAGTCGCATCGTCGACCAGTTCGCCCAATTGATCCAGTCCGACGGAAACGGGAATTCGTACATCCTGAACCACGTCCACTCCGGTATCCCGAATGCGTGACACAAAGGTCCGGGCCGCTACTCGCAGCGCCGCATCCCGTGGATCGCTTTCGGCGGTTCGTAACAGCAAAGCCTCGATGTCATCGAGTTCTTCTGCTGACACCACACCCATCAGCACCAGAGCGGGGGGCCGAGCCGCGCTAACCTTGGCGAGGCTCAGATGGGAAAAATCATCAATGTCATGAATGCTTGTCAGTTGCCGATCAACGGTCGTAGCGTCGGCAACACCCCGCGTTCGCAACCGAGTTTGGAGGAATACATCCCACGGATTGTCCTGCCACGGGCGTTCCGCTGTCGTGCCCCAATCGGAACGCCCTTCCACCGTGGTCTTGAATTCCTGGTCACCGATCCGCGCCGGAAAGTTCAGCACGGAGTAGCCACTGACTTCGCCCGGACTAAACACAAACTGAGCCAGCGCCTGAATCACGTTGCCTGGTAGGCGAACGATGAACTGATAGATCACGTCAGGATCCGGTAGCGCCGACACCGGAAGACCTTCAGCGCGATCAGGATTGGCGGGGTCGCTCCACGCCATTCGGGGATCTTCATCGGGCCAGGCAGCTTTGGCCGTATCGGGCAGCGCTTCATGGAAACTGCCGAGTCGAATTCTGATGTCGCGAAAACGTTCCCCCGACGAATCCGCTCCAGCCTGCATGAATGCCACGGCCGGTGGCGCCACGTATTCGAAGTCTTTTTGAGTGACCGTCGTCACGAGCGATTTCACATTCGTGCTTTGCGCCACTGCCCGCAACTGATGTTGATAGTAAAACGGCAATGATCGCCATTCATAGACCGTGGCAGGCGTGCCAAATTCCCCCAACCGGCTTCCGAACAGCAACTCCTGACGCATCAGTTGTTTGTCGCGATTTCCCGCCGGATCGATGTCGCCCGTCGTCAGTGGCGTCGGGGCATCTGGCATCGTAGGGGTGTCTGGCAGAAGTGGGCTCACTAGCGGACGAGAGGCCCCTGTAAGCGGCTGATCGATGATAGCGTCAACAGGATCACCGTGACCGTCGTTCACCAGCAGAATTGACAACTGCGTCGCGCCCACCACACGAACTGCTAGTACTAGGCCATCACCAAGAGTGCGAAGTTCCGCGGACACATCGTTGCCGTTCACGTCCGTAAGTACTTCTAGACTATCTCTGGCGCCATTCGGGGTGTTGCGGCCTGCCAGATCGACATCAGCTGAGATCAGTTCGGTCCCGTCGGCGTCAGTCGCGGTTAGGCGAATGGTATCTCCGTCTGGGTTGAACGCCGCCCCTTCGTCCAACACGCCAGTCGATGCAGACGCATACCAGTCCGTCAACGCAACGCTCGCTTCCATTGGCGACGTTTTCTTCAACTGCCCGACTTCCGCTGCAAAGCGGCGCACGAGCGTTGTCGACACTTGCCAATACTGCAGCCGTCTCGCAACCGTACGATTGCATTCCGAAAGGGACTGTTCTGGGTGTTTTGCGATCGCCAACTGCCACGTTCGACCGGGAGGCTCTTTGGAAGGACTGTCCCGATCCGTTTCCGGGAGATCGATGCGGCCAGAAAACAGTATCTTCGGCGGTTCGATCGTTCGGATCCGATCGACAACGACATCCAACCCACCGGGATCCGGCGTTGTAAAGCTTCGCAGCCACTTCAGATTTCTGATTACCTGGTCGTGATCAGGTTCCGTTCCTTCGGTGCCGACAATCCCCGCACTGTTGCTGCTCGGTTCTTTCGTGATCAGATCAGGAGATCCCGCCAAACTTCGCCACAACCGTTCATAGCGACTCAATGGGCGAATCAGGTAACGCCACGCATGTGCGTACTGGTCGGTGATCGGCGCGAAGTGTCGTAGCACGCCTGTTTCCGGATCGGGATGGACGGCGATCGGTCCGGCACCGCGATACCAGCTGGTCGCTAACCAGTAACCCTCAGACACGCTGCCCGAAGTTTCATCCGGCACCGCACCGTGGTGGAAGAACCGTGTCAGCCAACGGAGAATGTCGACTGGCGGCACAGTGGGATCTGGACCTTCATAATCCGGTTTGTCCACCTCATGAACATCGGCGGCCGACGGAAACTTCACGGCATCCCCGGATGCCGAACCAGCCGTGATACCGTCAACGTATCGTTTGAGAAGCTGCCAGCTATCACGCGGTGAAACGGCCGAGTCTGCATCCGGATCCAGCGTTGTGCCGCTAACGTCCTGAGACCGCCAGGCAAAGTATCGCGTACGTTCGTCGGAGCCGGAAAACGGACTCAGTAGAAGGTTGGTTTTGGAAGGTCCCCCATCTGCAGTTGGCCATTCCAGGTGAACTTCAATTCTGAATCCAGCTGGTGCAGCAGTATGATCCGAAGTGACGTCATTGTTCGATAGCGAACGGATCGCGATACGGCTCGTGCCTTCCGCTGAAAGCGTCACCGGCATCCTGTATTCTCGTAGATCTCCGTCTTTCTCGACGCGCTGGACACCAGCTTCGGCATCATCCTGAACAACGAACAGCAGCGGGGTGAACGGGACTTCGTCGCCACTTACCTCGCCGTAGCGGACGACGACTTCTGCAGGGATGCGCCCGAGTAACTTGTTGGCCTGATCCGTAGTTGGCACGTTCGGCGGAATCGCCACCGGGTCAGACATCCAGTACCGCGCGTAGCGTTTGATCGTCGGTCGCAGACTGACCTGTACCAGCCCCAGCAGTTGCTGATTGTCTTTGAACGGATGTTCGCTGGGAACTTCGCCAACTGGTTCGGATTCGCGCAGCCGTACTGCCTTCGTTGGTCGAAACAGCAGATCAAGATGCAGATGTTCCAGCCACTCACGCTGACTCGCGAACTGATCGTCGGCGACCGCAATGCGAAACTGTTCTAGCACTTTAGCCATGACATCAATCACGCGGTCGCCCGGAACGACGTCACTCGTACGCGGATCACGAAATGTAACGCAGGTGGCGAGGCCCGTTTGTTGCAGAAGCCGCCAACCGTACGGATCGGCTTCCGGAGAGGTGTCTTCAAGCAGGCGTTCCAAGCTGCGCTGGTTCGACGGATCAGAATCGCGCCACGGCACGGTGCCGAATTCGATTCGGTATCGCGGTCCGGCCTCTTCGGTGTCGTACAGTGAAAAGTCGATAGCTGTCTTCAGCACCAACCAGTCCAGAAACGCGTGTCGTTCTCGCAGACGTTCCCGGCCTCGATCCTCTTCGTTCGCGAAACCCCGTCGCAGATCAGTTTCCTCTTCTGCCGACAGACCGACGAACAGCTCGCGAGGGAGTGCTGTTGGGCCACTTAGGTCGAGGCCTCCGGCCCGGGGCCACTGCAACCACGAATCGCGCCACGAATACCAAGGACTCTGACGTATTTCCGTTGCCGCGCTCACTTCGTTGCTTGCAACCCGTTCCCGGTGCAGCTCCAGACGCCGCCGAGCCGACGGATACCACGCCTCCCATCGCTGGGTGTCGGATGTGTCCGACGGAGACGTTAACAGCGTGTCGGGCGTCGCCAGTTCGAACTGCTGAGCTAGTCGCAATTTCGCCGCGGATGCCCATTCAGAAAAGTCCTTTGTGACGCCGCCGTCTCTGTTCAATTCCTCGGCCAGATGTGCGTCGGTGTCGAATTCGTAAAGCTCATACCCCGCGTGTAGCTCAATGGGATACTCTGCAACATCCGCTTCGCCGCGCAGGCGCGACGGTCCCTGATTCCACTGAAACTCAATCGCCCGACGGCGATCAGGCGGCGGCTGAAAGTCAACCACCGTCGTCCAAGACCTGTCTGCATCCGTTGGATCGCGTGGCGGAATTGTGGGTGCCTGAACTGCGTCCACCGGTGGCATTGGGATCAGTGAGAAACCCACGTTCGCAGCGATGTCACGTGGAGGCAATAGTCCGAGCGAAACGGGTTTGGGAATCCATTCGAGTAGCCCCGGACGACGCTCTTCGGCTCCCGATACATGAACCTCCCCTGTTCCGCTCCCGGACTTAGCGCAGAATCTCAATCGGACCGATACCGGCGTCAGCGCAGAATAGACGCCGTTGACCGACCGAGTCTGCACGTACACGTCCCAGCCTTCCGGCTGCCATTGGCGATCGGTTGACGGCAATAGTGGTTCACCCGTGGTCTCGATCTGATTCTTGATGAGTTCCTGCAGATCGATCGTGTTCCGCACCAGGCGACCGTCTTCCGGTGGAGTAGGGTTGGCTTCTTCCGCGTCGAATTCCAGACGCAGATCCTTTCGCATCGGCCGAGCGTGGCTGACAACCGCACCGTTTGCTCGATCGCCGCCGATTTCTCCATCCTGAGCGTATTGGCCGACGGGCAGGACTTGATGTCGCCGGAATAGCACACGATACCCGTCGATCGCGACGTTCGGCCCGCGCGGATTATCAACTGGGGGCGTCCACGCCAGCTTGATGTGTTTGAGATCAACCAGCGTTGCCCGGCGATCTGCTGGCGTCTCCGTGTCGCCATCGCCGACGTGACTGATGTCTTTCGGTAGCTCATAGTCCACGATCAGTTCCGGATTCGTGACCGTTTGCGGCGGGCTAGATGGCTTGCGAACTACAACCACCGTCAAAGGCCGCGGGCTGGCGTTCCCCGCGACATCGACGGGCGTGATCGTGTAAACGTAGCGGCGCCCTTGGGCTGGCAGCAGCTTCGCGTCTTCATTTGGCTCATCCGCGAAGTGATCAACGAACTGAAAGCGGGGCCGAATGCGCACCAGCCGTTCGTCTGACGCGCCGTTGCCGGACGGCTCCAGCTCCCGATGCAGGACATCCGAAGCGCGGACGAGGAACTCGCGATCGCGCGCGTCACTGTCGAC
The DNA here is from genome assembly GCA_039179795.1 of Planctomycetota bacterium. Taxonomy (GTDB): domain Bacteria; phylum Planctomycetota; class Planctomycetia; order Pirellulales; family Pirellulaceae; genus Rubripirellula. Next base: position 39,426 of record JBCDEM010000037.1, read on the forward strand.
TCGGCGGCGACGTACGTGATAGTGGTGCAGATGATGTTCCGGCCGATCTCGACCAGTGATCCGCCCAATCCGCGTCGTCGGTCGAGCCGACCAAGTCAGTTCCCAGTCAATCGCCGCGCTGCCTTCATGAGCGTACTGCACAACCCGTGAGAATTCCGGCGGTGCAGTGGCGAACGAATCGGCCGGACGTCGTAGCGGCACAATGTCTTTTGCGCCCGCCATGCTGTCTGCGTCTTCGGGGTCATCTCGCTGTTCCAGCGTGCTGGGACTGCTCGAATCGTCGTCCAGCAACCAATCCGCATCGCCTTCGCAGCGGAAAACCAGACCCATCCGGATTGGCAACGATTGCTCGGATAGCACACGAAGTTTCGCGGCCAGCTCTTCTTCCGTCGCAGAATCCTTGGCTGCTTCGAGAATCAGTTGAAAGTCATTGATCAATCGACGAATGATCAAGCCGCGCATGTGATGCGCCTGCTCGGTCCTGAGGTCGGGGGGCGTTGCTCCCCTGTTTTCTCTCGTGGGACGCTCACGCTGCTGGCGAGATTCTGTTCGACCGCCCAGAGTGTACAACGTTGCTCGCGAATCAAATGCCCGTTGCAGAGTTACGTCATATTCTTCCGGTGACTGTTTGAAGTATGGCGCTGATTCAAACTGCTCGACCGCGCCACGAACTGCCGATTCAAACGACGACTCGGCCGGATCATGAACTCGCTGATCGGACAAGGGCCGCTCGATGGCCGGCAGCGGCATCGGGTCGCTCGTCGGCAATACATCGTCGAGACCTGGATCATCAACCTCGGTTTTGCATTCGAACGCACTGCGCATCCAATGCCGCAGCCGGTAGTCCTCCGGAATTGCTCCGTCTTTCTCGAAACCATTATTAAGAAAGATGTGAGCCCACTGCGCGGCCCATTCATGAGTTCCCGATGTGGATCCGGCATCCCGGAAGACGGGATCGATCGAATCCGCATCTTCGATCCAAAGCTGCTCAAGAACGTCAGCGGTGTCGACTCCGTTCCAAGTTGCACGAAAGTCCAACGGCGGCATCGCGGCCCCGTTCAGCGGGACGGGAAGAAAGCCGACCTCCCGTGCCAAGTGAAGCAGCCCGCGTTCTATGGAGTGGTCGTCATCGACTGGGCTGACGGCGGCGGGGAATAGCAAAAACCACGTCTTTGTTGACACCCGTTCAGCCATCACGCTGTAACTCGGTGCTGAAAAGCCGATGTTTTCAAACTCCGCATCCGCCAGTTCCGCCACGGATGGGAACGCGCGAACATCGGGCCTGCCGTCCGCACGGCGCCCGGTCGCGACGCGCACCGCATTGGAATCGACCGCGGCGGCCACGATGTCCCGTGCCTCCTCGGATCTTGCTGAGACGGATGGCGGCACCCCTGCATCATCCAGCCGCTGCGCCACACGCTCTTCGACCAACCGTCGACTTTCGATCGCCTGTGCCTGCTTGGTCCCGGGAATCTGTTCGACCTCCTCGGCTTCCAAGCCAATGTTCAGGAATTCCCGAGTTCGATCCAACGCGTCGACGACCGCATCGTCATTGAACACGATCGCGATTCCGAATTGAATGTCGTGCCCCATGATGCCGATGCCGAGCGTCGCGTGTCCCCGCAGTCCGAGCGCTTTATCGATCGTAATGCCAACCTCGACTGAAGCGGTAAAGTTCACATTGAAATTGAAGTCCCAACTTTTCGTGATGGACCCAAACAGCAAGTCAATTTCGATCCAAAATTCCACCATCACGTTGACGTTGATTTCGATGCCCGCGCCGCCGTACAGAGCGCTGCGTCCCCTGACGTCATCAAATGCAATAACGCCGATGTATCGCGCGCCGTACGCCACGTCGGCGGTCGCCACCAATCGCGCACCAACGAATCCGAAATCGACGCCCGCTCTGAATTCCAAACTGCCCCGTGCCAGAAAGCTCTGCCCGACCACGAACTCGGTTCGCGACGCCCGCACGATCATGCCCCCGCGAAACTGCACTTGCAGCGGCCCCAGGTCGCCGTCCCATTGCAGTTGATTGGGCCAACCCAATTCATAATGAATCAGGCCCGGCTCAATCAGCAGCGTCGCCGAAAACTTCGATGACTTGACCGCATCCTCAATCACTTGAATGACCGTCGAGTTTGCACCGAATTTCGCGTCCTGATGTGAGGAGAGATTCGCCAGAAATCGCTTCTTGCGCGGCGAGAGTAGCAGGAAACCGGTCAGCAGCGGATGCTCTCGCAAATCGTTCGGCTGATTCATCGTGAAGTCGTGGTAGTTTGTCCACAACCACGCGCGACCAACCATTAAAAACGTCAGGTCACTTCGCACCGCGGCCACCGCGTCGACGAGGAACAAACACGGGAGCTTCCTTTCAGCTTCCGGATTCCAGTCGGTGAAACTCTTGGCCGCGGATGTCTGCGAGAACATGGCTCGCAGCGCAATGGTCCACCGTGGAGATTCACCCGGCTCTTCCAGATCGACGCGCCACTGTTCGAATCGAGACAGTTCGCCTTGCGTCTTGGACTGTTCTTTCAGTCGTGCCAACAACTTGCGTGGATCATCCAACTCATCAACCGATTTGATCATCGCGAGCGTGAACCTGTGGCCAAAACCAAGACCGCCTTCTCGCCAAAAGATCTCGATGACTGGAACCTTCAGGCTGAAACGCTCCGCCTGGAAATACAGGAACCACGCCCGAACGAACGGCGCGTCCGATCCTTCGCGTCTGACGCGCAGAAATGCAAACCCAGCAGTGAACTTTGGCAGCCCTTTGACCTGCAGCGCCCCTCGTCCTGTAAAACCATCGCCTCGGATACCACCGCCAAGATCCGTGCCTTCGCCCAGAAAATTGACCTCGCCTTCCAGTTCAAATGCAGAGCCAGCCGTGATTTTGACGCCGAGTCCCTTCAAGTGCAGCCGCGGAATGAAGCTGCCGGGCTTTGGATGCCCAATCCAAAGATCGTGGAAATCCACCCGAGCGTCGATCGCATCACCACCGTCCTGATCAAACAGCACCTGCCCGGAAACCCGCATCGCCGGCACCGGGTCGCCGCCGAATACAGTCGCCTTTGGGAAAAAGCCAATGGCGCGTAGTTCGAAGTCAAAGCAACCCAAAAAGGAAAACGTCTGCTTCTTCGGCAGGGGGATGTGAAATTTGATGTGGCGTGCCAGCACGCTGATGTCGGTTGTCAGCGGGCAGTCCACGAGGTCCAGCCGCACGGCGGGCATCCACGCCAGCGGGCCATTCGCATCATCAGTCGCAACCGGAACGTATTGTGCCGTCCCAGACAGCGTGAAGTACAGGTGATACCGGCCGTCTTCTTCGACAAACTGCAGACCGATTGCGGTCAGCGCGAATTGAAACCGAGTACGTTCACAGCGCAAACCCTTCGTTTCCAGTTTCGCGGATCCTTCCTTCAATTCGATCCGGCCGCCGTCGTTCTGCTCGAACCTCAGTCCGATGTTGACCGTCGATGGCCCCACGAGATCAGGCGGGAGAGCTCCACCACCTTTGATTTCGAATCCGCTGACTCGATTATCGGTGACTTCCAATCGCCCCTTCGTAAACCGAAACACCTGCTCAATGGAATTCAGCTTCGCCGCCTGTTCATCAAAACCAGCGATCAAGCTGATGCCCTTCGACGTAATCGAAAAATCAGAAACCGTGAAGTCAATGGTCGTGTCGTCAGTCGTAGCCCTGTCAAAGCTTAGAACCAGACGCGAAGCGGGCAGTTGCCGAAGGGCATAATCGGAGTTCTTTGTGATGAGCTTAAAGTCGGGAGCCTCGGGATCTGGATCGACATGCGTGAGTTCGTAGTTCAGGCCGAAAATGCTGCCGCTTTCGTTCTCGGTCAATCGAATGTCGATACCTTCGTCATGATTGACGTTGAACGAAAAGTCCTCCAGTTCGAATTCCAACTCGATCGCGCCTTTGAACTCAAAGCTGCCGACGGTGACGGTGATCAGAAATCGTTGCTTGACGGTCGCCGGAAGGTCGTCAGTTGGACCACCGTCCGGCTCGACGGAAATGAACTGGCCGAAGACCGAGTCGTTGTTTTGAAGAAACGGCAGCTTGAAGTCGTCGAAACCGCTGGCTTGAAATCCAAAGTCGAAATCACCGGCCGCGGGGGCCTCGGAACCGATGTCCGTTAGGGCACAACTGGTGTCCGGAGTCGTGATATCCAGCTTCGCGAGCGGTGTCGCGAGCTTGCGAAAGAATTTTGGCCCTCCATCACCAAATTTCATGACCAACAACGACAACGTGCTGGCAGCCGGCGAAGCCGTGATTGTGACTGTCGGCGTCTCTGCGGCCGCCGCAGCATCCGATTTGATCAGTTCTCGGTCCCCACCCCGCAACCACGGAAATTCCAGTTCCGCCTTTGCTTCCGCTGACGTCGTCAGCGTGTTGCAGAGGAGCGTGTCGGCGCCCTGGAAGATCAGGCTCAGGAACGACTCATCACCATCGTCAAAGGTAAAATCGAATCCTGGCAAATCGATCGTTTGCCCGACATCCGATTTCACATCCAGTCGAACTTCCTCCAACTTCGTCAGATCATGCCGAAAGCGGATCGTCCAGTCGATGTCGTTAGGGAAGACGGCTGTATCGATGACCGGTGTCAGCACGCGAAACAGCGAGTTGAGCTCGCTACCTCTACCATGCAGCATCAGGCAAGCGTGAGTGTCGTCCGATTGAAACTTCCATTCCGGCAGATTTCCGTCGGACAGATCGATCGACTTCGGCCGGAGGATTTCGATTTCCGATTCGTCGCGAATGGGAACACCGCTTGAATCGAGCGTCAGGGTGACGTTCGCTTCAATCGTTACCAGTCTTCCGGTAATCGTCAGCCCGGTGATGACGATAGCAACCTTCCCGTTGCCCAAGTCGACATCCACGACCAACGATTCAAACGATACGCTCACAGGTAGCGGAACAAGGTCGAACGACATCGCCGGCAATCGATAGGGCGGCAGTGGCAGTTCCCCAAACGACCATGGCAACGAAACCGATGGTAGTCGCAGACCAAACTCCGGCACAGCGAAATCGAGTCGCGGCAACTTGCCAAGATCGCTCAGGTCTGGTTTTACCGAGTAACATAGTTTCGATGTGGAGAACTGTGTTCCCGTCACACCGATCTGTCCACAAATTGAAATCGTTAATGCATCGCCAACTGGACCGCCGACCGGTATGGTTACCGTGAGCGAAGCCGACAGCTCACCGGCCACGTCAAATGTCCGGCCGAAGATGGGCACTCCTGCGGTCAGAACGATCGATCCTGACAGAGTGACTTCCGACGGCGGGTCGACGCGAAAACGAAACTCGTCCGCCGCGCCGGTCGACTCAAGCCAGTTCATGTCTCCCGATAATGAGTTCGGGGAACTCACGCTAAGGGTGTAATCAGTCCCACCGGAAGTTGTCGCGATGTGCAACCGATCCACCGTGAACTCGGCGCCATCGGATTCTCCGGTTAGCGAGACTCTGTTTGAACCACTCTCGTAGAGAACGACAGAGATTGGCATCGTTTCGGCCCCGGGGATGATAGAGTCTGCTGTGATGTGAGAATGGAATCTCACATTCCGTCAAACGAGTGCACATTCACCTTAATGCGAAGAACTATATCACTGGATGTCTTCCAACTTCTTATTGGCTGATTCGAGCGTTTCCAGCCGCCTCGCGGCGGTATGAGACGGTGAAATTCCGGGGCTGAAAGATACCAATACAAGGAATTTCACAAATACTTAAATGTCGAAGGCACACTCTTGACAAGAAACTTCTACCAATCCCAGTGTCTTCGCGCGGTGAGTTCGTCATCACGCCATCCTTGCGATCGGAAGCGAAACTTCCGATCGCAACGGATCTCATTGTCGTTGGCCGATTACTCCGCGATGAGCTCCAAGCGAACGGGCGTGCTGGTCACGCGGTCGAGGTCAGCCGTGGTGACTCGAACGTCGCTGGCGGCGGCAAGATGACCTTCGCTTCGACTTGGAACGCTTCGGCGTGCAAACTGCGCATCATGCCCAAAGCCATCGGATCCGCTGACGACCGATCCATCACCTCTGGATACTAGAGGCAGTCGGCACCATCGTAGTCAACGATGATCAATGGCACTTTCACGATGACCGGCGTTAAGCAGTCGTCATTGCCGACCGGTGCTTTGTTCGGGACGATGCGTTTCATGACGACACCTCCACGTCATCAACTCGGTCGCACTGGGAAGAGCGTTGTTTACCGCGTTTCGTAGAGCGTCCCACATTGAGACCCGCTGGTTTAGCGATCGAGATGTCGCGAGGAATGCCCCTGCCAGGTGACGCCTTGAGTTGCTCGTAAGGGACACCCCGGTCTTCGGGAGCGCCCCAATCCATGAGCGAAGAGCGGCACTTGCGGCGCCTGCCGATACAGGATTTGCGTTTGTCCTTGATCTTGAAAAGATCTTTCGGGTGACCGCTTGTCTGTGAAGCAAGCAGTCATCTAACGCAAGAGCCGTGCGACACGGTTGAAAAACCGGTCACAAGTACCGGCCCGTGGGGCATCGCTCCCCCGCCTGTGCCGGATCATCACTTCGCGCACCAACGACGCATCGAACGGCTTATGCATTCCTAACTCGACTAGATCTTGTGAAGCCTTGTCATCGACGCGGAAGGAAAGCCGCTCGACCAAGTCACGGAAGTTTCTAAGCGACCGTGACAGCCAGACAGAAGACAATGATGTCTGTAGAAACTTCAGATCAAACGCAAGTCAACATCTTCTGCGGCTCAGACACTGGTAGTCTTACGCGGGTTCGGAAGCCCGGCTGGGTCACTGCTTTTCAGGCTGCTAGCCGAATTTGGTCCGTTGATTTTCGCCGGAGTTTCAGGTCCGAATCGCTCAACTTTTCGCCTCAAGTGAGGGGAAACGCCGGCAAATGGAACTTGCCAAAGCAACCTGACGACTCAGGTGTCGGGTGTGGGCCATACCGCACCGATGGAGGGGAGATAATTCCGTCAGTGGCTGAGCAGGGCCTTGACTCCGGGTATGAACAGTCTCAGCTAAGAAACGGAAAACCCGAAATACCGAATTTGACACTAGCAATCGCTTCGTGTATCGTTTTTGGTGCACATAATGGTTTCCGTGTCTCATTTGGTGATCGGCAATGGTCCGTCGACGCAAGCATCGCCCAGAACGACTATCCGACTGGCATCGCGTTAAGCGGACACTCCAGGAAGGCAGGGTCGTCCAGGCACGGGTTGAGGCGCACGAAGGTTTTGGAGCCATTTGTTCCGTCGGTGAGGGCCGCCGCCGAGTCCGGGCGACCGTCCGAAAACACGAATTGTCTTGGGATCCAGATGAGCAAAACCTGGGCGACCTACCGATTGGCAGCTCGTTTGAAGCAATTGTGATCGGCGTCGATGAGCAATGGCGCGAACTACGTTTGAGCAAGAAGGCTGCCGAACCTTCACCGATTGTAAGTTTTGCGCAGACTCACAAGGTTGGCGACGTTGTTGATTGCGAAGTCAGGCGGTTGGCTCCGCGCGTTGTAGTCGTGCGTTTGCCTGCCGGGCTGGAAGGGGAGATTCCTTGGAACGATGTCCCAAAGATCAAGACGCCGCCCGAAGAGAACGTCAGTGAACCTTGGCAGTTGGTGGTCGGTGACCAAGTCAAGGCCGCCATTCGGTCGGTGAACGTAAGCGAGAGAAAGGTCAGGCTCAGTATCGTCGCAGCAGTCAACCAACTTACCGCCACCGATCGCGCGAATGGCCAGGCTCTGCGTCGCCAGCAATCAACAGCCGCGTCGAGTGACTGGACTGCGTCGCCATCGGATAGCAAAAAATGGGACGTGCCTCCGCGGACCAAGCAGCTATCGGTACTGTTTGTCGAAGACGAACCGGATATCCGCGACGCGATTGTCGGCCTGTTGCTTGATCGCCGACATCTGGTGCAGGAAGCCGCTTCCCATGAAGGTGCGAGAAACCACCTGCGATCAAGACACTTCGATATCATCGTCGTCGATCTTCATCTGGCGGGTGAGTCAGCCGCCGATTTGATTCAGTTGGCAATCGAGCAAAATCCATCGTGCCGGGTGGTTGCCACCAGCGCCAACTACGAAAGTCTGGACTCCGTCGCCAATCCAGAACATGTCACGAAACTTCCGAAGCCTTATGGGGCGCAGGAGATGCTGGCTACCATCGAGGATCGAGAGTCGTATGTGCCGCAGGTGCTGCCAATCGATGAGGGGCTTGAAAACATCGCTCAATCCGGCGCCAACCAAGTCCAAGTAATTTCTAGCCAGTCTTGGCATGTGATCGAAGAGTATCTCGAAAGCGTTCGTCGGATCGCTTCTCCCTGTTGCGTCGCAATGCTCTCCCATTCTGCAGCAACCAACCAGGTGTGCTGTCTGCGCACCCGCGGACTGGACGCGAAAATTTTTGAAGGTGCAGTCAAGACGCTTCGCCACAGTCCAATCGGCGACGTGCTTGATGGCAGCATGGGAGGCGGCGAACTTTGCGAGGTACTGGAATGGCCGGACGAGGACGAAGATCACGGATTTCAAACCAACAAAGAAGTCATTCGTGCGATCGGTTCCCGACGTTTCGTTGGCATTCCGCTGGAGATCAACACCCAAAGTGATGCGATCGCAATCTTCGTCTTCTTCCGCGATTCAAGATCACGCCTGACACAAGATGAGTACCGCGAAATACATCACTTGACTCGTTCTTTGGCCCTCGAGCTAGATCGTTCTGCACTCGATGCTCAGCTCTTGCGGCAGCAGCGATCGCTGTCGGTGGGTGGCCTGATGCTGGGAATGACCCATGAGCTTCGAAACGCCGTTTCAGCAATCAAGACCCAAGCCGAGTTTCTGCAGAGCACCGTTACGGCAATTCGCGAAGGAAAGAAGACCATCGATGACCTCGAAAGTCCGATCGAAAGTTTTGAACGTCAGTCCAAGCTACTAGAAGACAGTTTCGAGTCTTTGTTGAGCTTGTCTCGCAAGACGACGACGCACTTGAACTCGGTCGAAAAAGTCGTTCACGGGATTGTGGAGCAGTGTATTCACACCGCGGATCAATCCAATGTCCTTCTTGTCCACAACTTGCATGATTTACCCTCGGGGACGCATCAGGTCCCAAATTCTGTTAGCCAAATTTTGCTGAATCTGGTGCTCAATGCGATCCAGCACATACGCGTCTATCGCAAGCAAGACGGACGCGTTGAAATCAACGTATCGGTCAACACGGAGCGTAATGAAAACAGATGCGTCATCCAAGTGTCCGACAACGGTTTTGGTTTGGATTGGAACCATCGTGAAAAGCTGTTTGACATGTTTGTAACAACGCGAAAGCACGGTAGCGGGCTGGGGCTGTATATCTCGAGGCTGATTGCTGACAGTCTCGATGGACACTTGGAAGTCGAATCGAGTTTCAAATTTTTCGGCACCACTTTTTGTCTGGAGGTACCAATCGCATGAACGCGACTCCAGCCAATCTTTCCGGTGTCATTGTCGTCGTAGATGACAACCAAGGTCTGCGCGAAGGCATCGCTGGCCTACTCGAAAACAACGAATTGGGATGCAAGTGCTTTGCCACGGCGGATTCGGCCTACGAATGGCTAGCGGACAACCACGCCACGGTGAGTGCGTGCCTGATCGACTTTGTGTTACCGGATAGTGTGATCTCTGGTCCAGGATTGATTCGGCGCATTCGAGATGAGTTTTCCGAACTGACGGTGCTGGCGTATTCCGGACAAGACGAAGACCATATTGTCGACGCGATCGACGCAGGCGCGGATTTGTATGTGAAAAAGCCGTTCCAGCCGCAGAGCTTGTTGCACATGGTGCGTACTCTCGCTCGGATGAACTCATTAGCGGTAACCCGTCGGGAACGAGACCATCTGCAAGAGTGTTTGGATGCGATGGACGTGGAGGTGGTACTGCTCGATCCAGACGGTCGTGTCATCACCGTAAATCAAAGGGTCCGCCGCGATGGAAAGGCGGAAGAAGGCAACGCGGATGAAGGCGGCTTCTTGGACTTGTTCAGCAGGTCGGATGAGCTGCACGCCCTAAATCACGTGCAACCGCAGGCGACCTTCGATCAACGAATGCAAGCGGTCCAGCGCGGGCATCGCCAGCTCTTTGTACGTACAGTACCGGTTCTGGATTCGACCGGCCACGTTAAATACTACGTTCAAACTGGAACCGATGTAACGAGGTATGGTCGAGCGGTTGACCTCGTTCGAGACTTGGTGAAATGGGGTGATCGCCACAGTCCAGAACGGATCTGTGAATTGGTCGCACGGCGATTGCGTCAATCACTGGGCTACGCAAGAGTGAGACTCTATTTGAAGCGAAACGGACATCTGCACGGTGTCGCATGTGCAGGAATGCCGGACGGGTTTGAGATCCAAAAGTATGAATTGGCTCATGATGATCCGCATGCTGTTCGCGCTTTCCACGAGCAGAAGCCGATTTTGATTGGACGAGATGACTTGAGAAACGACCGTTTCTTCAAGGAGTTCGGAAAGGCCGATGTCAGCTACCAATTACAAGTTCCAGCGTCTTCAGCGCAATCGCAGATTTGCGTGATCACGATTGATGATAAGGGGGCACAGCAAGAACTAGGGCCCGAAGATGAGGGGCTTCTTACGCTGGTGGGAGCGGCTGTGGGTGATGCCGTTCAATGTGCTCTGAACCAAGCGAATCGTGAGAGACGCATTTCTTGGTACGAGTGCTTTGCCCGAGTCGACGAGGCGATTGCAGCGGAAACCAGCGTGTTGGGGGTACTTGCGATCATCGTTGAGGAAATGCAGCAGCAACTAAACGCGGCTGGCGCGGTTGTGATGACTCGCAACGATGCATCAGATGATTTGGGTGTCGTCGCTCAGTCGGGCAGTGTTCGGCCGAACTTAGAAGCGGTACGGCACGATGGCACGCATGGAGTTGTCGGCACGTGCATTGATGGGAAAGAGCAGGTCATCTTGCATGATGCTCATCGGGATGCTGATTTTCTGGAATGCTATCGCCGTGTCCCCAGCGGAACTCCATGGAAGGAGTTCTTGGATGATACGCAATGCTTGATCGTCGAGCCCGTGTTCATTGGCTCAAAAGTCATCGGTGTGATCTTCGTGCAGTTTAACGAAACGACATCGATTTCCGAACTAGATGCAGGTTATGTTGACGACATGGCCAGACGCGTCGCAATTACGCTATCGCAACTTGAAGAAAACCGCCGTATCGAGGCCGCAGCGATGCAAGAGGCCAAACTCTCAGACTTGGCACTGTTGTCGACCGGCTTTGCTCACGGCATTCGCAACCCGCTAAGCGGCGTGAGCTTTGGCCTCCAGGCATTGCTCGGCGAACTTGGTTCCTCGCGGCTGCCGGGCAAGTTGCTGCAGAACTTGAGCGACGATGTCAGCAAGATGAGGCAAGAGCTGCGTCAAGCGCAGGAAATGGTTGAGCGGTTGATCGACTGGGGCCGACCACAAGATGTGGAGCGAAAGCTTCTTTCGCTTGATGATCTCGTCGAGAGCTTAATGGACATCGTTCGACCTGACTTCGATCAGAATCATATCGACCTAAGGTTCTTCAAAGATACGAAGCCAGCCACCGTCTTTGCGTCCCCAATCTCTCTCAGAACGGCACTTCCTGATCTTCTCTGGAATGCCAAGAAGGCGATGCCCCAGGGTGGACGAGTCGATGTCACGATTCGGCACATTGAGGATTCCGCTTGTTTGAGTGTTCGCGACACCGGTATCGGGATGTCTGAAGAAGAGGTCGAACGGTTATTTGAGTTTGACCCGCTTAGGCCACTACCACCCGGAGGCAGTGGCCTTGGGCTCTACCTGGCCCGCAAGGCGGTCAACGCGGTTGGAGGAAGGATTTGTTGCAAGAGTGAACCGGGGAAGGGAACGACAATTGGAGTTTGGTTGCTTTCGAAAGAGGGCGCAATGCTACCAGATGAGGCATGGGAGCAATGAACGAGATGGATTCGATATTGGTCGTCGATGACAACGTGATGATCACAACGAACTTGTGCAAACTGTTTCGCAAGGCTGGCTGGACAACAGGGTCAGCAAACGACGTGGAGTCAGCATTCCTGGAGGCAAAAGAGCTTCAACCCGATGTCGTACTGCTCGACCTGAGGGTGCCAAGGGAATGTGATGGACTTGAAGCAATCGAACCAATCTTGGAGCGATCTCCCGACACTTGCTTGATCGTCTTCACTGGTTATGGAAGCGTGCCGGCGACGGTTGAGGCGATGCACCTCGGAGCTTGGAACTTTATCGAAAAAAGGAACGATGATTTTGGGAACCTCTTGGACTTGGTTTCAATCTCGCTTGAACGGAAGCGCGAGCGAGACAAACTAGCAAAACTTGCTGCATACGAGCGCGAGCAACGTGCCCGTATTAAGTCTACCCTCAATTTGTCGAACGGGATCGCGCACGACTTCAAGAACCGTTTGGCTGATTGCGGATACGCCGTTAGCCTCGCTCTGGCTTTGGATCCTCCACAGGAAGTAAGTAGTCGAGTCAAGGAGGTGCAGGCTGCACTTCGCAAACTCAATGAATCTGTTGATGAGCTTCGTCGGCTTGCGGACGTTCAGCGACTCGAGATCGAGCAAGTTGCACTCGGGCAGGTTCTCGAACTAGCAGTTGCTACGATCGCCAGACGTCGTGAATTGCAGGGCCTGACCAGACTTCATGTTTCTCTGCAGTTAGCTAGCAGTCAAATTACCGTTCAGTCCTCGCATGACCTACTTGTCAAGTCCTTTGAGAACATTCTTGACAACTCAAGCGAAGCAGTAGGCGCCAAAAACGGTGAGATATCCGTCAAGGTAATTGAACAAGAAGACCAGGTGTTAGTGCGTTTCTCTGACACTGGATCCGGATTCGATCGTGCTGTTTTGGATAGGGCTGATCTGCCCTTTGAGACAACAAAGGGTAAAGCAAACTATGGCGTTGGTCTTGCCTTTGTCAAAGAGGTCATCGAAAGGTCCGGAGGAAGGCTTCGGTATGGCAACAACACAGATCGAGGCGCCTGGGTCGAGGCGTGCTTGCCGGCTTGGAGTTCAGCGGAACACATTCAGTCAACCATCCCATTGGGGGCAAAACAATCATGACTTTTCTACTTTTTGAGGATGACCAGTCGGCAGGCAAGAAGTTGAAACAGCTCATTGAACTTGAGTTTGGCGAAGACACGTGCTTGTGGGCGAAGAGTCCAGAAGAGGCGGATGAGATACACCAGGAAAATACAGAACGCGTCCTGGTGCTAATCGCTGACGTCATGAAAGATGGCAAGCCTGTCGGCCTGGAACTGGTTGAGGAGCATTCCGGGTTCATTCCGACGATTGTGATCTCGGGGCACAAGGAAGAAGAATTCGCCGAGTATCGCGATCGTTTTGGACCCATTGTCTACTTGGAAAAAGGGCCGGACTTACCAAAGCAGTTATTGCCAGAATTGCATGTTGCACTGGCCAGTGCGGAAACAGAACGCCAGGCCGCACTAGCGGGGACGGATCGCCGCAATGTATGCCTTTCCCGTGAACCGGGTGTGATCCTGCAGGTCAATCTTCATCTGTCCCTGCTGTCCCCCAAGATTGCCGTCCAGCCCAGGTGTCTCTTTTGGGATTTTTCCAGCCTCCAGGTACTCGTTCGAGAACTGCAAACACACGTCCAAAAATGGCGAGGGCAGGTTTGCACTCTGAACCACCAGTCGATAACCGCTGTCTTTCCTGGCGAGCTGGATGAAGATCCATCACCCTTTTCGCGTGCGATCGCCAGTGTGCGAGAAACCAAGCGAGCACTGGGGGAAGTTGAACGGACGGTCTTGCGACGTTATCCGTTCAGCGCGGCCATTGTCGAAGGAGTGATCGTCTCCGGCATGTTCGGAAACCGGACTCCGGGGCTTCCCGCTGTGGTTGGGCGGTTAGGCGACATGGCTGATCAAGTCGCCGGCACCGCGCTCGCTGGGGAAGTCGGAGTCATTGATGAATTTTTGAGTACCGACTCACTTGAGCTGTTCAAGAAATGCAAGGGAGAGCAACGTCCCGGATTGGTCAGCATTCGAAAGCTGACCGAGGATGTTGCCTGCACATTTATCAACGTTTCGTAAGAGGTTGAATTGCCGAGATGCCCAATCGTGGTCGTGTCCTAATTGTCGAAGATGATGCTCGTGTTGCGGCGGGGCTCAAGGAACTCCTTGAAGTCTACCTGTACACCGTGCGTGTCGCTGGAAGTGTGAAGGCCGCCTGTGAAGAACTGGTGCTCGATCAGTTTGATGTGTTGGTACTGGATTGGATCTTGCCCGACGGTGATGGCCGCGAGGTGATGGCGTTTTGTCGGGAAATGTCTGCCGATGTGGGGATTGTGGTGTCATCGGCCCATCGATCGACGGATAGCGAATGCACGCCCCTGGCGGATGAGTTTGTCGAGAAAGGTCCGGACGTGACACCAATTCGTAACGCAGTGGAACGGGCGATGCGTTTGGCGCAAGAGCGGCGCGAACGACGTTTTCCACCCGACCCATGTCGTTCGGATTCCGCTCTTGCAACCGCTGTGTTGAAATTGCTTAACGTACCGATCGCGGCGGACGGGCACTTTGGCGTTGCTTGTGACTCTGAGAGTCTGAGTGCCATGATTGCCCGGCATGTGGCCAGCAAGGCCTACCAAGACTCTGAACGCACGATCGTAGAACTGGACGCGACCAAGGATTCTGGGCGTGATATCACCAACCGCCTATTCGGTGAGGCGATGCTTGAGCCCGGCCGGCGCCCAAGATTATACCCGGGCGTCTTGGATCAGGGCGGGGCATCGTTGTTGATTTTGCGAAACGCCGATGCACTGCCCAGAGTGGTGCAAGAGTCCGTCGCGGAATCGGTGGCAACGGGGTCTGTACGGCGTGCGAACTCCAAACGCGGCATTCGGGTCGATGTCAGGCTGGCAGTGACGTTCGCGCCGCCCGTCGGTTCAAGACGTAAAACGAAGCTGAATTTGGCGACCAACATGAAGCGGTTGCTTGGCAAGCGAATGCTGAGCGTTCCTTGTCTGTCAGAAATTGAAGGCGGGCCTGGAAGGGTCATGCAAGAGTACAGCCGGGCACGTTGTCCGGGGGTGGATCTTTTGCCGGGGATCGAAGCAATCGTCGATAAAGGGAACTGGAGTTCTTGGGATCAACTGTTCCCAGAACTGCGCCAAGTCGACGAGGCATGCCATCCTGATTGGGACTCAATCACCGTGCCGCTGTTTGAGGCTTCTCTGTTCAAGCGGCAAGAGGGTGATGGCCAGCAGATTGTTAAATGGAAGGAAGTCGAGGACATCCCCAAGGCGCTCTACATCTGCCGTGTCCTGGGAATCACTCGTGGAAATGTCAAGGAAGCAGCGGAGGTGTCGGGAATTCGACGGAACACGTTCTACGACGTCATGAGGACATACGAGATATCGGCCGATCAATTTCGCGAGGATTCCGAAGCGCGAACGTCGACCGGTGCCTAAGTGTCTGGAATCCAGGGGTGAAATAGCATCGCGTGAGACATCATGACTTGGGTAACCGCAACAGACTTGCAACGCTGGGCCGATCAAAGAAAGGCCCAGGGTGAATTGCCTGCGCTGGTCCGAAAGCTGATTCGGCGCAGCCTGCCGGAACCTTCTCGGCTGGACTTTCCGGCTTGGGAGTTAGTTGCCCGTTCTGGATTCGATGGCGTATTGGAGTCGGATCACCAGACCCAATACGTGCCGCTCGGCAGCAGCCGCTGGGAAATGGGGACGGACAAGAATCCAAACGCGAAAGCAAAACGCGATTTCGAGAAGCGTTCTAGCCAGATGTCTGTACACGATATGGCTGATCAGACCTTTGTGTTTGTCACACCTCGAAGCTGGCCTGGAGGAAAGGAGTGGGCGATAAACGCTCGCAAGAACTTTAGCTGGCGAGACGTCCTCGTGTTCGATGCCAATGACCTGGAACATTGGCTAGAGATTTGTCCTCACGTTTCGATATGGTTCGCCAGATCCATTGAAAAACGCATTCCAGGTATTCGTAGCCTTGACGAGTATTGGCAGGCGTTGCGGATGATCGGAGAGCATCCGCTTGATCCAAACGTTTTTGTTTGTGATCGAGAACAAGCCACAGAGCGCCTGGACGAGTGGATCGCGAGCTCACCATCGGCGATTTTTCTTAAAGCAAGCGACAGTTTCGTTGGCATCGATTTTGTTGCCGCGTGGAACCATCTTCGCTCAGATAGCTCACAGTGCGAGCCGCTGATTGTGGGTACTTTGGATGCTTGGCGCGATCTGGCGGTTTCTCGAGACTCATTCTGTTTGATCCCGGAACCTCAAGTCAGGTTGACGCTTTCTGATGTCAGCCAAGCAGTCGAGCATGGTCACCATTGTCTGCTATCAGGAATTCGATCCGTCGGACATCCAGACAGCATTGAGTTAAAGCCACCCAGTTGCGCTGACATCGCAAGATGGCTGCGAGCTTCGGGGTATTCCGATCCTCAGTCGCGAAATCAAGCATTGCAAAGCGGGGGCAGCACTACCATTCTGAAACGATTGCTCTCAATCAATCCCTCGCGTGACTTTCCAAAATGGAGTGACGAGCAAGAGGCGATTCGACTAGCACCGCTGGCGCTTTTGGGTGGCTGGACTCACGAACAACGATGGGAGCTAGACGACGATGCAAAGACTCGATTTCGTGAATCCAATTCACTGGATGTGGACGTCGTTTGCTCACTGTTGGACTGGGATGCTCTCGAACTAGAACGCGCTGTTCTAAAATGGTCGCGCTGCGAAGACCCTCTGTTCGTCAGATTTGGGCCTAGCGTTTTTATCTCTTCACGCGAGGATGCTTGGTATTTTCTGGCAGAATTCATTCCGGACAGTATTCTTCAGCGGTTCGGTGACTTAGCGACTTTATTACTGGATGAGGTCGACCCCGCGCTATTCGTGCCAGCCAAAGATCGATGGCTGGCGCCTTTGTTAGGCAAGGTGCGGGGCATCTCCAATGAACTCAGGACCTCGATTGTCGAGACTTTAGCGCTCATGACTTGCTGCGCAACAGCGGGCCAAAGCAATCAGAAGCTTTCACAAAAAGCAGCGGTGGTCGACAAAATCATCGACCAGATTCTTCCCCCGGGTGCAGATTGGCAGCGATGGGCTTCGATTGGCGATAATTTGGTGCTGCTCGTTGAGGCCGCGCCAGAGATGTTTCTTGCTCGTGTGGAATCCGATTTATCATCAGAGTCACCGGAACTACCAAAGCTGTTTCAAGATCGTGACCATTCGCTCTTTGTCGGCGCGATACATTCCCCTTTGCTGTGGGCTCTAGAGTGTCTGGCTTGGTCTCCGAACTATCTTCGTCGTGTCACCGTTGTGTTGACAAAGCTAGCTTCGTTTGATCCAGGCGGAACCTACGCGAATCGACCAGAAAACAGCCTGTGCGAAATCTTGCTGGCATGTATCTGGCACACAATGGCGCCGGTGGAAGAGAGAATCGAATCGCTTCGAGCTTGCTGCGAGACTGATGTGTCGGTGGGATGGACACTCACGAAACGACTGTTCGTCGATTCTGGCGAGGAAATTTCTGCTGGGACTTATCTGCCGCGTTATCGACGCTGGGCTGATGGCTGGAACGAAGGCAGCAACACTCGGGAAGAACGAAGGAAATACGAAATTGGCATCGCCAAGGTTGCCGTCGAGCAGATGGACCTGGACGCCGAGAGATGGGCTGAAGGGTTACACGGCTTGCTCAGTACTGATGCAAGCCTCGCCAGGGTCGCCATGGCTCGTGTCACGCAACTGTGCGAGTCAGACTTGGCTGACTTGGAACGATACAACCTATGGGTGACTGTTGATAAGCTGGCAGACGAGAAAGACGAGTTTCAAGGGTTCTCTGTACTCATACCGAAAACGCATTTTGAAGGCTTTCGGCGACTTTCACGAAAGCTCAAGCCGAGGCATCCTGCCTTTCATCATGCGCAACTATTCGACTATGGGGCTGGGTATCAAGGCGGGCAAGACTACGAATCCTGGCAACGAGATTTGAGGCGGCTTCGGGTTACAGCGTTGAACGAGATCCTGGAGTACGCCGGAAGCGACGGCATCTACCTGTTGTGCGAATTAGCGGAAGACGCTGCAAGTACTGGATTCTTGCTCGGTGTCGAGGCGCTTATTGGATGGGACGACCTGGATACCTCAAGCATCGTCGGACCGGTGCCCGAGGGCGATGAGAAGCGAGCACAATTACTCTATGGTTTCATCCAAGGAGGGTTCGCTGCCCGCCGTTGGGTGTTCGTCGACCAGATCAGCGACTTGAATCATTGGAGTGCGGAGATGCTGGCAAGATTTGCCACATCGTTACCACGTGAGTTGGATGTTTGGCAATGGCTCAATGAGCAGGATCCGACTGCCTCCGACCACTATTGGCAAATCATTCGAGGGATCTTTGCGAACGGAGGGTTGAAAGAAACCAAATATGCGATTGAACATTTGATCGCAGCTTCACGCCCTCTGGCAGCGATTCGGGTTCTGAATCAGGCTGTCACAGGCAAGGTTGAGATTAGCTCGGAAGCTGCTCTCGAGTACATGGAACAGACGCTAGCCGCAGACAGCAAAGATTTTCCCGAGGAGCTGACCGGGATCAAGCAGGACGTCTGGGGGATCATTGGTTGGCTGCAACAAGCCACTGATGATCTGCCTCAGGAGGAAAGGAAAGATCGTCGACTGCGTTTAGCGCAGCTTGAGTGGTGTTATCTCTCTTTGCGGCCTGGCCATGGATCAGCCGCGACGCCAGCAACCCTCGAAGAAATGATGATGCTCGCTCCACCGGATTTATTTATTCGAGTCCTGCAAGTGTCGACTAAGATTTCATTTAACGACGAGCAAGCAGATCACCAAAACAGCGGTGCCGTTGAGAGAAAGTTGGCGGGAGAAATGCTTCTGAAGCAAATCAGTTGCCTTCCCCGGCAAAGCGACAATGGCGACGTCGACACTGAAGAGCTCTTGACTTGGATTCGCGACGCCAGATCGCAGGCCCAAGAACTTGGCTTACTGCCAAGTTGCGATTGCACTCTTGGCGAGATTTTTGGGCGTTCGATTTTGGCTTCCAACGACACCTGGTTTGATTGGGAGATTGGAAGATGCGTCGAGGCCTTTGCAACCGACGATTTCCTGTCCGGATTCCAGGCGGTGCTCTACCATCCGAAAATGGAGTTCCGTGGCGCCCATGAAGGCGGTGAACGCGAAAGAACACGCGCACGGAATTTTCGGGAAGTTGCCGAACGAATTCACCCTAATAGTATCAAATTGGCTCGCGCATTCGAGGCGGTCGCTGAGCAGCTCGAGAAGCTGGCCGAACGAGAAGACGAATCCGTCAAACGCGACAGGTTTGGCAGGTAGGTACGCGAGAAACATGACGGCGGGCGATTGCTGACATGCAGAAGATGCTTTAGCAGCTCAGGAACGCCGCCGGCCAGCGTGGCCAGCCGGCGTCCCTCCTCTGCAAACAGTCAGCGGCTTCGCTTATCTAGCCAAAGTGGTCGCTTGAGACTCGACCTATCCATCGGTATTCTTGAGGCGGTTGTTGATTGCCATCGTCGAGAAATTGATGTATCGAATTTAAGAACTAAATTCTTGAAGGGGCTTACGCGTGAGTACTACAGCTGAGTTCTTTGTTTGGAAGCGGCCTGTCGATGTATTCAATGCGAATCACCGAATCGCGTTTCACACGTGGGTAACGACTTATCGGAGTGTTCGCGTTTCTCCACCAGACCCAGCCGATGGTGCTTATTGGTATTGCATGGGAGGATCTTACATCACAGATCCCCTGCCAACCAACGTAGCCTTAATCCACCGCGCCCATGGAGATCTCGATGTTGCCAAGTGCCTTTCGGAACCAAACAAACCAAGGCGGTTTGCGATCGGAGAAGAGGACACGGGAGTCCGATACGGAATTGATGGCGTCTGTCACCAGATCGCCAATCGAGTCTTGGCCGCGACAGGAACAACGATTCCACAGGACGATTTTCCGGATTACGCAGTGAGCGTTTTTGTTTACGGGGTCTATGGAGCAAGCCTAGCGCACAGGAAGGACCTATGGGAGCAGCGTCAGAATCGATGTGGTGTTCAGATGGAATTCAAAGAAGAAGACGTCTTGGAACAGTTTGCTGGCGATATCCCAACCAACAAGCTAGCTGAGTTCCGGGCGATCAAGCGACAGTTGGATGATTCGAGACAGCAGCTCACCGAGAGGTGGGAAGCGAACACGATTTCAGCCGATCAGTTTATGGACGAACTGAACCAGGTCGTCACCAGCGCGATGGCAGATTCCCGCGTCTTGCTTGGTGAAAAAACAGCAAACGATCTATTTGGCCCCGCGCGCACAAAATACATCTTTGCGGAATCTCCCAGCGAGACCCATCCGCTTTCCTTGGCACGACATGCTAAGTCGTGGACTATTGAGCAACTTTCAGAAAGAGCGATTGCAATATCGGATCGATTTTCAGTCGCCTTTCTACAAAAGGTAGAACTGTTCCGAGAAAAGCTTGACGCGATTGACGCGGTTCAACTGTCCAGAATATTGGAAATCGGATTTGATGAGTTGCTGCCTCAAAGCAAGGGCGAGTTTGCCGCTGTCCTTGGCGAATCTGAAGTTCGCAAAGATCATCAGCTGGCGGCGTCGGACGACGTCGACGACGCACGCTTGGAGCTGGGGGATTTTCTCGACGAACTTGATCCTGCGATTTCAGATCAGATGATCGAAGCGTGGCGCAGTAAGCCGCCGGATGAGTTTCGGGGTTGGATTGATAGTACGTATAGCGATCGTGAGTCAGAGTTTGAGAGGGTTTACTTGAAGGTCGTCGCACTAACGTGCTTATTGCAAGATCATGGGACTGCCGCTGATCTGGTAGATCATTGCGTCCAGCTGGCGGCCGACGAAAGCTCCGATAAGAAAAGTGATGCGAAGTACCTTGCTGCTAGAAACCGGTGGTATCGAAAGGACGGTCTCGATGATTCAGAGCTGTCGAAAGCAGTGCAGCACCTGAGCGAGGCCTTGCAAGCCACGACCGATACAGATCTTGCACGCAAAGTGCAGTGCAGGGTCTATTTGGCGCGTATCGCCGGACACCGGCCTGACTTGGTCGACGAGGATGCGGATGATCTGTTAGACACTGCGACGACGATTGCAAACCTTGTTACGCGCACTGATGTCAAACTACTGTGTGCCCATGCGAAAATCGTGCGTCTCCGTCTGCTGAAGCGTAGCGATGAATCACTTGATCTGATGCGAGATCTCTTGGATCGGTACGGAGATCAAAAATCCCAGCAAGGACTGCTCAACAGCATTCGTGCAAGCTACGGGATAGCCCTTCGTAATCAAAAAACGACGGCGGCACGCGAAGAAGCGATACGTCAATACAATATCGGCATTCACTCCGGATGTGGAGGGCACACGCCGGGGATGCTCAGTTACCTTAAAGCGGATGTGCTAGTCGACGAAATGCACGATGAGATGTTGAGTGCATCTGCCGAAGACGATCCTTCGCGCCAACGTCGTATCGCAGCTTTGCGTGAGGAAGCGATTCAGTGTTGTCGCGATTCAATCGAAAGATTGTCCGCCGTGGGAGATCCGGCGACGATGGCGATGGCGAACCGCCGCCTCGCCTTTCTCACCAACACCCTGCACACCGAGTCAGACGCGACTAGTGACTCACAATTGATCAACGAGCAGGCAACCCGGTCTCAGCAGCTCGTTTCGATCCTGTTGGGCGACGAATATTACAACGCAAATTTCGACAAGTCGATTCCGGAATTGCAGAATCTACTTTCGGTCTATTTCGAGAACCTAAACATTGTTGACAATAGCCACGCCAGGGAGCAGATTGATGTCAACAACATTCTTGACGAATCATCGTTGCTGTGTCTTGGGAT
Source organism: Planctomycetota bacterium (assembly GCA_039179795.1). Lineage (GTDB taxonomy): Bacteria > Planctomycetota > Planctomycetia > Pirellulales > Pirellulaceae > Rubripirellula. Next base: position 61,318 of record JBCDEM010000037.1, read on the forward strand.
ACCGCTGAAAAGCGATTTGGTCGTGTTCGTGTATTCGCGTGAGGGTGAAGTCGTCAAGAGTCACGGATACTTCTCCCTTACGAACTATTCAACGGAAATTCGACCGACGCTTTCCGAGTGGATATCTCCGAGGCGCGACCTCGATACTTCGCGACTGCTCGGCCTTGCACCCGCCGTGTGGCAAGCGTTGCAATCTCGAGTTTCCGTCGTCAAGCCGCTCGATCAGGATGTCGTTGGAGAGAAGTTTTCACGGGTGACGATCTTGGCTCCTCTATCGGATGAAGAATGGGTCGTTCCATTTGAGTGCCTTCCGATTCGCATTGGAAAGACAAAGGAACACAAGCGATTGATTGACCTTACCGACCAGGCCGTCATTTACGCGAACTCAACGCGCCGAATCGACGTGGAACAGACGCTTCGACAGGAAGACACGAAGTACATAGCCACGACGCAGCAGATTAGTGACGGCAACACCGTTTTCGACGCTGTTCAGGTGAGCACCTCGCTACCTTTTGAGCGATACGATCTGAGCCTACCTTCCAATAGCGTTGACGCGCAGTCATTGGTGCTTATTGGACATTCCGAAAAAGACTTTTGGGAATCCCTCGCCAAACTTGATCTGTCCAGCACCCGTGTATTTATGCTGCTGATGTGCAGCGCGACAAAGAGTCAGGCAAGGCGAGGGCCTATCTCGCAGAACGTTTCTTTCTCGATTTGCAATGCTCTCACTCATGATTCTGTCCTAGTCGTCCCGCGCATTGCCGTGACCGTTCAACAGGCCTGTCGCTTCGCCGAGCAAATGGCAACTTTGAATGCGAAGGGAGTTTCCGTTGCACGTGCCGTTCGCGATATCGTAGCGACGGCCGCTCATCCGTACGACGAGCCATGGCTCATTCTTTCGTAACGAAGGACTTTCAATGAATGATCGGCCATGGCTGAATGACCTGGAAGCAGTAGACACGAGATCGATAGATCAGCTTGCTTGTGAAATTAGGGATGACTTTCAAATTGGCTTGGCGTCATTCACGGCGGTCTTCACTCCGGACTTAGATTATGTGCTTCTTGTGCAGTTGGGTGACTACGCGAGGCGATTTTATGATGGCAACCCATGGACGCTTCCCGGCGGTGGTGTGAAGGCAGGTGAATCACCCTCGATGTCAGCGATTCGAGAGGTGAAGGAAGAAACAGCAGTTGAATTGGCAGACCTTGAGCTATCCATTGCTGGCTGGTTTTCCCGTAAATATTACCAATCCCGTCACGCTGAAGCCAAAGGCGAGATCGTTTTACTGTTCGCTACATCGTTACGAGAACGACTACCCGTAACCCCCAATCGTCCGGAAGTGATCAACGCGTGTTACGAGCGCATGGATGTTAAAGAGTGGCTCCAGGTTCCCGCCTCAGGCACCGGACAGCACCGGCTTCAACCATTTCCAAGGCATTGGATTCATTGGGCGGTGCAGGCCCGATCTGTGCTTGCTGGCGAGAGCAAGGTTTCTGTTGTCCAGTACGAGAATGCGGGCGAGATGGCCGAACCGATCAGTCCATGATCTTTCAAAAAGCGTTTTTTGAGAGATTTCACTGCGCACGGCCTGGGTGACAAACCGTGCCGCCACGATGCGAGAATTGACATGACTGTCAACACTCACTCGCTTGCTTGCTTGCGGCGACCGTGGCGTGTTGCTTGACTTGGCTCGACTTCGTTAGTCAGCGGGTGTGAGCGAAAGTTGAATAGGAATTAGTTGAGGACACAACTAACGCAACTTCAACTTTGAAAGTGAATTCCCTAAAGTGCTGGGAATAAAGGGTTTACGAGAAAGACTGGAAGTGTCCCATTGATTGTTGAAAGTTGAAGGATGGTCTCCCGGAAGGCAGAATTCTGCCTTTCGCAATTTCTCAATTTTCGTCGGCTGGCACCGACGGGGAGACCATCCATGAACGAAGTTAGTCTTTTGGAATCACTCGGGCAAGTTTCTTCTTCTCAAACCGGACAGGTCCTTCGCGACTTCTTGAGAGGTCAAGTGCGAGGAATGATCTGCGAAGTCATGGCCGCGGAGGTTACCGAGCTGTGCGGTCCCAAGCACCATCGCTCATCCCCCGATCATTATCGTGCTGGAACGTCCCCAGGATGTGTCTTGGTTGATGGCGACCAGGAGCGGGTTGTCCGTCCACGAGTGCGTCGGAAAGCGTCCGACGGTATCAGCCGAGAAGTCGAGCTGGCGAGCTACGCCGCAGCCAAAGATCCGCAGCAGTTGCAGGCTCAGATCGTCCAAGCGATCGTTTCGGGCGTCAGTTCACGAGCCATCGAGGAGAATCACCCGAAGTCACCTGGCGTCAAACGTTCAAGCGTTTCACGGCTTTGGCAAGAGGCTGGTAAGAAGTTCGTTGAGCAACTGCGCAGTAAGGATCTTGGCGCGATAACTTGGTGCTCACTGATGCTCGATGGGATTCGTTTGAGTAAAGACCAGACGGCTGTCGTCGCGCTGGGGATCGATGTCAAGGGCAACAAGCATGTGTTGGATTTTGTCCTGGGCAGCAGCGAAAGTCTCGAGATCGCACGGGAATTAATGGGACGAATCGTCAAGCGAGGATTCCAGTGTGAGCATCGCCTCTATGTTGTTCTCGACGGCAGTGACGCGCTACGAGCCGCTGTGAAGGAGTTCTTTAGCGACAGCGTGATTCAGCGCTGCTTGGTTCACAAAGAGCGGAACATAAAAGGGAAGTTGTCCAAGCGTCATTGGGGCGAGGTCTCGCGACTGTTCACGCGTCTGCGTAGCGTTCAAGGCATCGCCGCGGCGGGGGAAGTCCTTGGGGAACTGAAGTCATTTCTCGAGCCGATCAATGCGGAAGCCTACCGAAGTCTGCATGAGGCTGGAGAAGATCTGCTGGCGCTGCATCGACTGAACGTTCCCAACACGCTCCATCGCTCGCTGTTGAGTACCAACGCGATTGAGAACTCGTTTTTGAACACGCGTCGCAAGATTGGTCGCGTGACACGGTTTCGCCCCGAAACCGATCAAGCATCGCGTTGGCTGTCTTACGCGTTGCTGGAAGCGGAGAAAGGCTTTCGTCGAATCCGGGGTCATGTGGACCTGCGGTCATTGATCTCAGCGTTGCAAAAATCAAAAAGTTCGCCGGCCAAAAAACTCCCTACGGGACTAACAGGGGAGAGATCTTTCGAAGTGGAGAACGCGTAAGCACGTCAGCGGCTTAACGCGAGCTAGTCCTTCGGGCTCGCTTGCCGCAAGGGCGAAAGAAGATACCATTCTGACAAGTGAGACCATCACCAGTTTCAACAACAAATGGGACATCCCC
>JBCDEM010000011.1:0-218773 GCA_039179795.1 Planctomycetota bacterium
AAAACCATAAGGACTACCCAAGAAAGAAACGCAAGAGACAGACAGGAGAACCAACCGTTGAGCCGATTAGTAACGAGTTACGTAAGAATGCGATCCAATGCTTCAGCTAGAAATCATTATCAGCGTTGGGTGGCACCATTCGTTTTCCTTTTCATTCGTTTTCCTTGCGAAACTTTCCAGCGAAGAAAGTATCTTGAAAACGATATAACGAGAACAAGGTTTTTCGGGCGTTGATTCCGGAGAGTTCACATCTTTAAAACTCCGAGTCGATAAGCTTCGTAGTTCTGACCCACCAAGCCCCAACAGTCGGAGAGTTGAACTGTACTCCAGAGAATGTGTTTCTCTTGTAGTTGCGTTTGGGCAGATTGGATTTTAAAGCTAACGCAATTCCTGCAATCGTGTCTCCTAGCTTCAGTTTTCGGAATTTCTTAATCATCGTTCTGCGAACGCCTAATAGTAGTCTTGACCTTCCCGCGGAATAGCACGCCATGCTCTTGTCAGGATGCTGAATCGAGGATCGTCGATATGAGGCTCCAATTCGCGAATTGCCTGATGAGCGTCCTCAAGATTCCAGCCGATGGAGTTCAGTGACATCCAAGCACCTGTGATATTGCCGCTGTTGAGCATTTGGTCGAATACCGGCCTTTGTTCCTCAACTCGCAGCCATTTCGGGACCAACCATTCGTTGGCGATGCGCTTGCGGAACTCATATTCGTCTTCCTGAAACCAAGAGTGAATTTCGTAAGAGCATGCTTCGGTGAGTTGCTTCTTTTTCGAGTAAGGGTTCGGAAAAGAGCCTGGGTAGCTCATAGGAGACGCTTTGAAACAAGCGTGGGGTGGATTCTCTCGAAAGACTTCCAAGTCAAGCAAACCACTTTTTCGCTGACCATGTTTCCGACAAACGGCGAGGAGTGCATCAAAGTCATCAAACGCGAGTTCTTCTGCATCCGCTTGAATCTCTTCGTCGATCTTGAGTCCTGTGGCAAAGAGTAGATTCATGAAGTAGACGTACTTGAGTTGGTTAAAAGAGGTCGCAAGTTCATACGCGATTTGAGGTTCACCCAAATTCGTGATGCCACTGAAATTGACAATCGTAGGCGAACGAGAGCAATTCCAGTGTTTCCAGTAGCCGATCATGTTTCCCGCAGCCTTGGAATACATTGGTATGAATGCGGGAGGGAAGGCGGTTTCGATCCAGGGATTCGCATCACTGAGCACCATGTCTCCTGTCACCAAACTTTGGACGCAAGGATCGAAGCTGCACTCTATTGCAAGCTGTTTGTAAAGCGATGCGTGATCGTCTTCAGGCATTCATTTTGTCCATTCGTTCTGCGGCCTTTGGCGGAATTAGGTCAATTCACTTTGGGAAGAATCTCGAGCAATTGCGTTAGCCGAACATCTTTCTGCTCGGAGGTCGCTGGAATGTTCTGAAGAAAATCCGGGAGCAAATCATTCGGAGGTAGGAGCAGAGGTTGTCCCTGAAGGGCTCTTACCTTGACGACAAGAAGTATCTCTGCTGGAAAAGCACAGAATGGCTCGTTGTAGTAAACGCCTGAAGAGGATTGAGATAACTCGCAACGCCAGTCGCAAAGGTCGCTAATCGCCTGTTTCAGGTCAGGCGAATCCCAAAGCTCAGCCACAACTCCGTACTGGCCGAGACGGGGAACGACTTCGTCTATCGAGGTTCCGGGATGTTGACTCGATTGCAATAGCCAAGCCACAAGCCATGCTAGTTCTTCTACGTATGCTCGGGCCAAGCTGCCTTCGGCCATCAACCGAGAAAAGTTGGCTTGGTACGAGTCGGCGGCTCCCAGCAAGGCGCCTGTTGCAGCGTATAGTGCGGCTCGATCGCAAAACCGAGTTCCGGGCGACAGCCTCGAGCCGTTTCCACGTAAAGCGCGCACCATCGATAGCCTTCATACAAACGATCTGACCCACGGCCATGACGCAGGTCTACGATACCCTCGGAGATTCTCCATTCTCCAACAGCAGACAGCGAAGAAATTAGCTTCAAGCACTCGACTCGGCTAAAGTCTCCTCGCTCAAGAAACCCCTCCACATAGCAGATTTCGCGATTGAGCACGGAAGCGATCAAGTTCGGGGATGTGACCCGTTGTTCCACCCGCGAGTAGAGATCGTCGTAATTCATAGGCGCTGGGCTTTTAGAATTGTTCCAAATGAAGCGAGTCGTCCTGCAAGAGTACCGCTAGTTCGAGTTGCAGCTGAAATGCGTGCGCCCAAACCGGCTGCTCAAAGTCATGTATCAACCGCGGTGCATCTGATGTCAGGCTTACTGATGACAAACATCCGCTGTGGTCGAATAAGAGAACTTCACCCCGTTGGCTATCGTAGATGCTGTCGATGATTCGATCGCGATTTCACAGGACGCCGACGTCGACTGCCGGTGATTTTAGCGGCCATCGTTGCTCTCGTAGCCTAGGAAAAGGAAGCTGTTCGTCAATATCCCTATGGCAATCGAATTGCCTAACCTCCTCGAAACGAGAGAGATTTCTTTCTCAATACCGTCATACCTGCGGAGACCGAGCGAGAATTGGACTCTGCATAGGACGATGGTTCGTGCCAAGATTCTAGGGACGCCGATGTCGCGCTGAGATACGCGTTGTCATCAAATACTTAACCGACGTTCCAGTGGTTCTTGAACCACTCGACGCGGTCAGCTCTTTTCGGGCTGTGCTTGCTACTTGGATTGAACTTCTGATTCGCCAAGAACAAGACGAGAGACTTAAACGGAACCTCGGCATGCTGAGTCACAACATCCACCGTCTCGCTGTCGATGTTCCAATCGTAGAGTAGTTTGTTGTCTCGTTCGAACCACGCGTCGAGATAGTCAGCGTCCGTAGTACTGACAACCACAAAGTCGCAATTCTTCTTACAAAGGAACGCGAGCAATTTGGCCGCCAAGGCACGAGTCTTTAGCAAATCGCCTTCACACGAAGCTGAGGCGATGTTCCAAATGCTAACGAAACCGTCATCGTCGAGATCTCCGGGCAAGGCCTGGATTTCGATTGAATCGGCAAAATCTAATGATGTCATCCCATTTCCAAATAAACGTTCATTGAATGCGAAGGACGTGATCCAAGAGTCCGTCACGTTATCAAAGAAGAGCTCTCTGGCGTCGAAACGCCTGTTTGCCAAGCCCAGCTGTTGAAATTGACGAACGGTAGCGTACGGGCAGACCGATTGTTTACGCAATCCGTCGTTTGGCGCGCCACCCCAAGAAGTGATGCGTTCTGGAGGATGCAAGGCTAGAACGACTCAATCAACTTGGTTTCTTCTTGGTGCGTTAAGGTCTGACTTCGACTAACTGATTGGCTTCGGAGAAGAGAACGCCGGGTCACTTCTCGATCTGATTGGAATCAGCAAGGAAAGTGATTTTCGCAAACGGCTCGTTAGACCTTTCACAATCGCATTTCTAGCCGCTGGCGTCGGGATCGTCGCCGCTTAATTCATCACTGTGATCTGAATTGACTGGTCAATCAATCGACGCCATCAGGTTTGCTACGTCTCGTTGAGTTAACTTGCCATCCTCTCGTGGGGCTGTCGCTACCAATCATCACAATCCACCAACTCCAAGAATCTTCGAGATCGGTTGGCGGAAAAAGCGGACTGTTTTTTGACAGCGATCTAGTGCGACCTATTCATCAACATGAATCCCTACTCTGCCCCTATTGAAGTCAGCGAGCCGAGCCAAAATCTGGCATCACCCAAACGTGGAAATTGGATGATTTGGCTCTTTGCCGGGTTTGTTCTGATTCTCGTTTGGCCTCCGTTGATTAAATCAGCGACGCATAGTGGCCTGGTTTCGCCGGAGTTGTTTGCCGCTATCGCTTTGTTCAGTGGAGTCGGCTGCCTAATCCGAGCGTTGGAAACGAGTCGAATTTCCCCACCTTCATAGCGACCTGATCACGAAAAACGCTCTCGCGGGTCGTTCGATGCGTGTCAGTAATGCTCGGACTGTCCCTTCTCTTTTTGCCAAGCAAGATACTCATAAATCGCTTGTGCAGTGCCTATCACAAGCGTAAAGACGACAATCCCCCACGCAACCGTCGAGCCCATGTTCCGAGCGTAGACAAACCAAACGGGTAGGGCCGCCATGAGTGACGTCCATTCTTAATCCCTTCCGAATCGACTCACCATTCGCGCCACTGGTCGACATAGTCGTTTTCCGGATCAAGACCCACCAGATCACCCATGCGGTAAATCAGATCGCAGAGGATTTCCCTTTCGTCAGTATCAATTCCATTTTCAACCGATTCATCGTCTTCCAGCGCATTAAGGGAAATGACGCATTTCTTGACGCATTGAAGCTTTTTCGACTTACTCGCGTTTGCCGGCAACTTCAGGAAAGCAATTCGAAGCTTGTCCAATTCCCTTTCTAGCAATGGCTTTAGGTCGTCGTAGCAGTATTCCAACTCAGTTGCAAACTTGATCCGCCTCAACTGATCAATCGGGCTCAAGGTTGGCGGAGCCAGCTTATTTTGCATCGCCAACAATCGGTTTGCCGTGTTGGGAATTTCGTCGACGCTGTCCATTTTCTTCAATGCAATATCAAGCATTTTGAGGTTGGAATCCCAAAACGGCATCGACGTTTGGATGAGTTCTTTTTCGACAAGCAGCCTTCTTCGTTTCGTCGCTGCCAAAGCCAACTTAATCATCTCTTCAGGGCAACGACCGCGCAGTTTGTAAACGGCAAACGCCAATCCGATAGCAATCTGATCAGTTGCTTTCAGCAGGTTCGGATCTGATTGATGCCATCGCAGGACCGTCTTCGCAGCAGTCGTTACAGGAAGACCGTGCTCCGGTACTTTGCCTCCAATGGGTTCAACACTCCAGCCTTTCAATAATGCCGCTAGAAACTTCAGGGGTGATGTGCGGCGACGAGAAATGTGCCAGCGAGCGAATTCCCTTAGAACGTCGGCTCCTACTTCCGTGCCGTGGGGGCCGCCAAGCTCCTTGGTCCAAAAGATCGGCGTGACAAGCAACGATCTGGCGTTCGGATGAAAGAGATTCCAATAGTCAGGGTTGTCAACTAAATCCTGAAACGGCCAGTGGTTGGCCAGCGCGACATTGCTCCACTCGCGGGACCGTTCGGCGATGGTGTTTCGTTCAGCGGCGTTTGGGATGTCCGCATTCAGGATACGAGTTGCTTCACGGATAAACTGATCAATATCAAATGAGCGGTGATCGAATTTTACCTGCTCCTTCACCAACCGGAGTGCATCCAGATATTCCGCATTCCCGTATTTCAGGTCGCTCTTTGACGGTCGTTTATCCTGCTGTTCCGCAAAGAAGTTGGAACTAACAACGTCAACATGGATGCGTCGATTTCGTTTGTCGAACCTTACACGCGGAAGCTGCATAAGCGACTGGTGAAAGTCCTTTGCCTGTCCCCTTGAAAATCCTTTCACTGGTTTTTTATTCGTCCAGTGGAATTCGATATCGATGTGTTTGACGACCCGGCTGTAGATACCCAGTTTCAGCGTCAGCAGGTCAACGGCGAAACCATGCGGCTCGCTCATCGTCATCGTATCGTAGGTCGTCATTCCCGATGATAGGTACATGCTCGCCCATCCCTTATCTTCAGCGTGAAAACTCCAAACACTGATAGCGTGTTCTCCGCCATCCTCAATTGTCGAAGCTCACGTGTTCCGTGACAACGACACAAGCCTCGAGCTAACCAGGATGGCTCTCAAAACTCGTTTCCCCTGCGGGCTTTGGCTGCATGGTTCTGCACGCTTCGGTTGAACCTAACTGCGCGCTTGGTTTTGCATCTTACTGCGCGACGGAGCTCAATCTGTTCTGTGCGAAACGTCGTAGCACCCGCTTCGGCCTTCATCCTACTCTCTCGCTGACTGCGCAAAATCTGGCCGAGCGAGTGGAATACGCCCGCTATCTCTGGCAAAATCGGGGGACCACGGAGATGGAAACACTAACACGAATTAAAAGTCGTTATCAGTTTGTCCAGTCATCTAAATCGGTATCGGGCTTCTTTTCTGATGATCGCCATCGCGTTCGTCGCACCGACGGCCGCGTTTTCACAAGCGGTCAAATCGGAAGATCAATTCATTGCTGAAGCTCTTTGGGCTCAGGGTGTCGCGGGCTTTGATGAATCGAACGCGGACGAGATTCTTGCGGAGGCGAGGCGGAACTATCCGGAATCGCCCACGATTGCCTATTGGCAGGGACGACTCGGTGTCCGACAGCAGGGAATCGCCGAGAGGCTGAAGAAGCTCAAGTCAATCGCCGGGTGGATTGTCTCCGGACCATAGTGGCTCGTTTGTCGCAAACGAGTTCCTGATCACATTCAGCACCCGGAGGCGCTAACGAACACGGTAGTGAAAATCGTTAAGACTTTCGGCGCCATCCGCCTCGAGGCTCGCTGGATGAATTGCCTCCAGAACATGGCACATTAACAAAGTGGGTGCCGTGTTCTGCCGGCAGTCCGCCTCAGATCGTCTGTTGAAGAATGCTACCTACCTCGGTGAATAGACGTTGCATTGACTTCACGTCGAAACCAAATTGCTTCGACTGGTCAGAGTGCTCAATGTTTCCGATACGCGAATGCCCGACGTTGTGTAAGGCTGCGCGATGAACTGACTGAGGCTGGATTATTCCATCGGAATCGAAGGTCGCGATTTACGTCATACGGAATCGTCGTTCAACTCGTTTCGAGTCCTAAAAGCGGCTGCGATTCCGAGCCCCGCGGCGAGCACGCCGATGCCGAACAGGACACCGCTGACAACCCACTTGCCGCCAATGTAGTAAGTGACCGCGACGTACCACGGAACACGCATCCGACCACCCGACTGCTCCATATTGTTCAAGAGCATGAAGAGTCCAATGGAGCACACGATGCAGAACAGCCCGGAACCGATTTGAACGTACCAACTATCCTCTTCCTCCTCCTCCTCGTCTGCAGACTCTTCCTCCATCGCTTTCTTCAGCAGTGGGTTCGGCGATGGCGACAAGCCAGTTTTCGGTGCGCTCATCGGCTGAGGTACCGATTGAAGGTAGGCGGGATTCACCGGTTGCGGAAGATCCACATCGGGAAAACCGATTTCCGCCGCTGACCAATCCAGAGTGTCGGCGGCTGCTTCGCCAGCTCCGTTCGACGTTAAATCGTCAAGCCCATTCGTCGGCAAGTCATCAAAGCCGGTTTGCGAAAGACCCTCAAACCCTTCCGGTGCCAACGTGTCCGCTCCGGTCGTTTGCAGATGGTCGGCACCTGCTGATCGCACGGAATCGACTACTGACGACTGGGAACGCTTAGGAGACTCTTGCTGTTCCTCGTCGACTCGAATTTTCGCACCACAAGGACATTTCAACAACTTTCCGCGGTTCTTCTTTGCCACCTTGAGCGTGCGATTGCAGGCGGAACACAACGCGTGAGTAACACCTTCATCGCGGGAGTCCGATACCACTTTGCGGCTCGTTGCCGCTTGCGGCTTGGGGACCCGCAGGTCTTGCCCACAAGGACATGTCAGCTTTTGATCCGCCATCGAATGCTTGGCTGTCAGGATCCGGCTGCAATTAGGGCATCGAAAACGAATCATGAAGGAAAACTCATTCAGCGAGGTGGTCTCCATCACAGTCTTTCCACACTATGGCGAGCGTAGCTATAGCTACGCTTGAGGCAGATGACACCCAACGGCCGAAGACTGAGTGGACAACCTAAGAGCCCACACCTTCCCGTCAACGGCTGATTGCACCGGTCGACCAATCTTCACGTGACCAACAGAATTTCTTCAGAGTTCGTTTGAGCAGGAATCCACCTTGCGGCGATGGTGTTGTGGTATGCTCGATCGGATGATGGTTCCCTAGGAATGAGCTGTTGCTCGAACGGGTGAATGACGAGTTTTGGCTAGCCGCGATTGACACAGGGCCTGTGCTTACGGATGCGGCAATCAGATCTGGAGGAATGAGCACGGATTTGTTTTGCCCGCCAGACTGATCGAGCGTTGGCGTCGACTCAACGGAGGGACGCCACGTTTCGCTGCGTACCCTCGTCGCCAAACGAATCGCAGTCTCTCCCGCATTTGCAACCTGTTGCCGATCAAAGACGGTTACGGAGGCATCTTTGCCATCGAAGTCTTGGGCTCAAGCAAAGTCTCGGCGTCACCGAGTTAGTTGCCATCGCTTATGAGGTGGACGGTTTCTACATCCTCTGCCTGGGCTACCGTGTAAGTGGACGGTCGAACGAACCGGCCGTGTCGTGCTCTTATTCGAACAATGACGGGTCGTCCGAATGACGAGGTGGCGATGCCATTGAAGTACACACGCCATCGTTTGCGACGTTCTTGTCGCGATGCATTCGAAGTGATAACGGCGGACGTTTTCGGTTGCTGAGAGACATGTGCATTTTGAGCTAGCTTTTTTACTGCTTGCCTGTCCTGGCAACCTGCCAAACACTCAATTCATGAAGAACAACCCGTACACGCCGCCGACACCTGAGCCAGAAGACACCGATCGCGATGACACGGATGGTGACCCATTGAAAAGCATGCTTGCCACGTTGGGTGCCTTTCTCTTGATCGTGTTTGTCCCGGCGATCGTGGTGCTATTGGGTTTTCAATGAGCGCGTTCCATAACTAATGTCCTGGAAAGAAATTCTTACGAACGGCCCGATACTCAGCGTTGAACTGGGCGGCGGTTTTTCGCGGTTCATCTTTTTCATCACCCAACGGAGGCGAATTCCCGCCTGCGTATTCGGCAACCAAAGCGTGATAGCGGGCGTATGAGTGCGGAGGATCGCACGGCCCGAACTCAAGCGGCTTACCGCAGAAAGCGACGGCTGTTTGCCGTGCGATAGCGATCGCCAGGTATCGCTCTTTGAAGTGGCACCGCGCCGTAACGCTAAGCAGCGTTCCAGCCAGTGTCTAAAGAAAAGAAGTTGCGGGAGCCAGATTCGAACTGACGACCTCGAGGTTATGAGCCTCGCGAGCTACCGGGCTGCTCCATCCCGCGAGAGAACTATCGACAATTGGGATTGGGATGTCAACCGGCCACTACCGAGAGTTGAAAAACCGACTCTTGTGTGGACTATCTGCACGTTTTGGGCTGCTTTTTCCGGCTTTTCCGCGTTGCATTCACGGAGGTGAATAGAATTCCGTTCGCTTTCCAGCGGCAACTCCCTTATTCTGTAGTCAGGATTACAGCCAATTGATCGACGGTCTTCACCAGGCCGTGCCCATGCCTTATCTATTCATTTCGATCAGTTTGTTGTTGGACGCGTTGTTTCTAGTCGATGGCTCTTTGCCTGATGTCACAAGCTAATCTCCAACGCGACTCTTCGGTTGGCCCAACCGGGGAGCCGATGTCGCCAACACCTGCAACCGCGCAGCCGGCTCCAACTCAGCCGGATGCAGCGGTTCCACCACCGCCCCCGGCGAATGCGGGGGCCGCTCCGTTGCCGCCTGTTCCTCCACCCCCACCCACACGACCTGCGCCCGCACCGGTCCGTCGACCTCCCGAACAACGGGTCAGTACGGGTGTTGGTTCTGCAAAAGGGCTTCGTTGGCGAGGTGAAACGGCAGCGGTGCAAACGGCTTCGGAATCGCCCGATGCGTTGTCCGAAGAAGAGGAAGAGGAAGAATGGGGGTCGGATCGCGTTACGCGTGAAGCACCGCCATGGCTGGTCAGCATGGTGATCCATCTGGTCATTCTCTTAGTGCTTGCCTTAATCAGCCGGCCCGTCGGTTCCGGTTTCGGCCAAATAATGCTGAGCATCGGTCAAAGCGAACGCCAAGCCCCCGCTGAGCTTGCGGAGTTTTCCATCTCAACCGACGACATCATCAACGACAGCGATTTGATGGAAGAGTCGGAAGTGCAAACCGATATGGAGTCGATCTTCGATTCGGTGGAGCTTGATAACGCCGAAGAATTGGCACCGATGGAGTTTGGTGCTGGCCCCGAATTGGCCGCCGTGCGACCGATGTTCGATGGTCGTTCCGGCGCGATGAAAAAAGCGCTGCTTGCGATCTATGGCGGTACTGCCGAAACACAAGATGCTGTCGCCCGAGGCCTCGCATGGTTGAAGCGGAACCAACGCAGCAACGGCGGTTGGAGTATGCGTGGTCCCTACAGCAACGGTGGCATCAGTGAAAACGAATGCGCGGCAACCGCAATGGCTTTGCTCGCCTTCCTCGGTGATGGCAACACCCACAATAAAGGCGAATACCGGCAGGAAGTCGAAAAGGGTGTCAAGCATCTTTTAAAACTGCAGGACCGAACCGGTTTCATGGCGCGGCAGGCTCGCTCGCACGAGAAAATGTACGCCCAAGCGCAGGCGACCATTGCGCTTTGTGAACTCTACGGAATGACCAAGGACTCCTGGTTGCGGGAGCCAGCTCAGTTGGCGCTCGACTTCGCGATGAAAGCGCAATCGCCTCAGGGAGGATGGCGTTACGAACCGAGAATTGATTCCGATACGTCGATCACCGGTTGGTATGTGATGGCTTTGGAGTCAGGGCGGTCGGCTGGTTTGGAAGTCGACATTTCTGTTCTGGTTAAAGTCAACGACTACCTCGACTCGGCTCAGTCTTATGATGGTGCCGCCTATGGATACCAAGCCAATTCCGGCGCCAGCCCTGCAATGACCGCAGAGGGTTTGTTGTGCCGGCAGTACATCAGTTGGAAACGTGATCACCCGCCACTCCGGCGCGGGATTCAAGCGCTGTTACTCGACGCTCCATTCGATCTAGCTGACCACGATGTCTACTACTGGTACTACGCCACGCAGGTGATGCATCATTTCGGCGGATCGGATTGGCGAAAATGGAATGACGTGATGCGAGTCGAGCTTCCCAAAGCACAGGTGGTCGGAGGGCGTGAAGACGGCAGTTGGGCGCCACAACGGGACCGCTGGGGACGCAACCATGGCCGACTCTATACGACCTGTCTTTCGATCTACTGCCTGGAAGTCTACTACCGGCACATGCCTCTGTATAAGGCTGACGGGAACCAGTACCAATAACTGGATTAGTCAGATTTCTGTGGATTCGGATCAGTTTTTCGGCGTCCCATAAATGGAACGAGCAGACTTATCATCACGCAAAGCCACGCAGGCAGTGCACCGAGACGCACGTAATAGCTCTCGCGTTCGTCGCGGTTCGGTGACGCGACTAAGTGTCCTTGATCACCAACGGCAAGCCTTTCCACGATACGCCCATTGCTGTCGATCCAAGCAGTCGGGCCATTGTTCGCCGCCGACAATACTGGACATCGCGTCGCCACGGCAACCAGTTGGCCACAACGAAGATGGTGTTCCACAACACTTGAATCATCGAACCAGCCATCATTCGTAACAGTGACGATGACGTCCGCTGTCTGATCCGATTCGCTTAGCTTTGAAAGCTGTTTGACGGCAACACGCTCAACAGCCGTTTCAATACAAATTAACGGCAGCACGTTCGTGTCGTTGACGTTCATCAATTTGGGACCCGGGCCAATCGTTAAGCCCATGCCAGGCGGGATCAAGTCGCGAACCCAAGGGATCCAGGGCGCAATGGGGATGTATTCACCAAACATGACTAAGTGTGTTTTGCCGTACCAATCGGCGACGTCACCGGCTCCGTCAATCTGCATCAAGCCGCTGTAGACTTCCGGTTGCGTGCTGTACCGTACGACACCACATCCCACGAGTAGATCAGGCATCGTGTCACCGCTTGGTTGACGAATTGCTGACTGGGCGTAAAGGACACGATCGATGAAGTCGCGTTGACGTGAGTTCACAACCGTTTCAAACTCCTGAATAGTCGCATTGATGTCTTCTGGCACGCGTGCGTCCGCTGCGAGCGTCATCCATGGCAATCCGGCGGTGAACATGGACTCGGGCCAGACGATTGCCTGGATGTCTGAGTCAGATGCGGCGACGGCTTGTTGCGTTTGCTGTAAATACGCCTGAAATATTTCGATGGCTCGTGAATCCGATTGCACGTACTCAATTGGCTCACTCCGTTGAATCAAAGCGAACGTGCTCGTCGGCCCCGCGAGCGGTTGTTGCAGTCGATAGTTTCCATAGCCCAACGTTCCAACAACCAGGCCAACGCCGATTGCGATGACCGGAATTCGTGCGCGTCGACTTTCAGACTCTCGAAAGCATCGAATGACCGCGTCAACGGCGACGTTGAGAGCAACCAGCACAAAGCTGACTCCGTAACTTCCGAACAGGTCAGCGATCTGAATCGTGATTGGAACTTCCGTCATGGTGTGCGCGAGCATCAATGCGGAGATGCCCGTCAGCAGGTAGTTGCGGATACATTCCATGCCGACCCACAACACGGGCGCGAGCACGAGCATCGACTCGGATCGCCTCAGCACACGACGTAGAAGAACCAGGAACAAAACGTGGTAGACGGCCAAGTAACCGGCGAGTGCGAGCGTTGGAAAGATCATCAACGGATGCGCATGCCGGAGACCCTGCAACGACACAAGAAAATAAAGTGCCGAAAACACCCAGATGGTCAGGATCGTACGACGCGTCCAGAGTTTCGTATCACGCGCAAGATGTAGCCATGGCAACAAGGCAACCGTGACGGCCGGCCAAAAGCCAAGCGGCGGCTGCGCCAACCACAAAGCGGCCACCGAAAGGCCACATAGGATTGCCACATGTTTCGTATCGGTTGGTTTTCCGGCAGATTGATCGGATTCGGCATTCATGCGCGGCATGATAGACACTATCGCCGATCCAACGAAGTCGAGTTTTTGTCGCCAAATATCCGTCTGGGAGGAACCTATTTGCTCTGCGCTGTTTCCCAGAGCCACACGCATGGCGTTCTTGGTTTTGCTGCAATCGAACGTTCATGCCCACACCAGCAACTTCAGATAAACTGATACCAACGCCGCCCCTCTACGCTTTTCCATTCGGCTACCTATGCCCGCTCCGAAGTCGCTCGGCCCCTACAAGATTCTGAAGACCATTGGGCGTGGCGGCATGGGCACGGTCTACTCCGCGATCGATAGCTCATCTGGGGACAAAGTTGCCGTCAAACTGATCGCTCAAGGTGTCGCAGATGATCCTCGATTCCGGGATCGGTTTAAGGCGGAGATCATTTCGCTAGCTCGGCTTGAGCATCCCGGCATTGTGAAGTTCCTACACTCACACATCGATGAAGAGGGGCAGATCTTTTATTCGATGGAGATCGTGGAAGGCGAGACCCTGCAAGCGTTACTGCGTCGCGAGAAGAAGATCGGCTGGAGCCTCACGATCGAATTTGCCATTCAGGTTTGCTCCGCTCTGAAGCACGCTCATGACGCGGGTGTTATTCATCGCGACCTTAAACCCGCCAATCTGATTTTGACCGAATCCAAAAAGATCAAGTTGATCGATTTTGGTATTGCGAAGCTGTTCGGTGACACACAGCAGACTCACGCTGGATCTGTTTTGGGAACGGCTGACTATATGGCGCCCGAGCAGGCGGGCACCAACAACATCACGCCACGTACGGATTTGTACGCACTCGGAAATGTGATGTACGCAATGCTGGCCGGTCGTCCTCCCTTTACGGGGAAGAACGCGACGGAAGTGATCGATGCGTTGAAACGCGATCGTGTGACACCGATCGACCTGATCGAACCGCAGTTACCCGATGAGTTGGTCGAGTTGGTCCACCAGCTATTGGAAAAGGATCCGTCAAACCGTCCTCCGACCGCCTTGGTCGTGATGAAACGACTGCAGTCGATGCAGGCTGGCTTGCAACGCTTTGAACCGGCCAATCCTGACGAGATTCTGACGCACGTTCCCGAAAGCGATCCGGCTGCCGATACAAGCTCGACGGGGCTTCGATCGGATCCGGTAAGTGCAACCGACGAAATCAATGCTGAGAACCAGCGACAAGGAACAGTTGCGTCGCAAGAGTTGAGTCTCGGGCGACCGACGGCAGCGACGGTCATCTCGCGTGGTGCCGAGCGAACGTTATTACCCGACGGATCCCAAGCGGAAGACGAATCGGGACGATACGAAGCAGTCACGGATTTTCATCTGACAGATTCAGCAAGCGTCGGGCATTCTCATCGCTCGTCATCAAAGCAAACGCAAGGCTGGCAACACTGGATAGCCGTTACGTTGATGTTGGCCGTCCTCGCTTCGGGAGCCGGACTGTTTTGGTATGCCATGCAACCGCCTTCCGCTGATGAGTTATATGGCGCTGCGATTGCTGGCGATATCGGGTCAATGTCCACCTTCCTGCGAAGATTCCCCGAAGATGCCCGGTTTGCCGAGATTCAGTCATTGCAACGCGATGCGCGATTAGCGTCGACGTTGAAACGGCTTTCCACGCAAGCATCGATTGGGATTTCGGAGTTGTCCGCGGCAGAAGAAGGGTTCGTCGTCGCGATGAACTTGCGCCTCGAAAAACCGTCCGAGGCCACAGAAAAACTGCAACAGTGGTTGACCATCTACGACGGTTCGAAGGATTCGGAGATCGTCGAGCTGATCGAATTGGCTAAGCATGAGCAGATTCAGATTGAACGGCGATCCGCGAATGAAGCAGTCGATCCCCGAGCCGAAGAGTTACTTGCGCGGGTCGATGAGATTTCAGAGTTGGATGATAAAAAAGTAATCACGGAAAAACTTCGCGGGCTCATCAACATGTACGGTGACGTGACGTGGGCAAACCCAGCGGTCGAGCGGGCCCGCGAACAGTTACGGACGCTTAACAGCGCTCCGTGAATGCTCGCGAACGTGAAAGCTTGCGAAAATGATTCAGCGCGAGCGTGCGGTCTTTGTTGTTCCCGGACATCGAAGAAGCACACGCGGAAGCGAACAATCCGTGACTTCGAACGACTAATAACAATGAACAAGGGTCTGTGATTTGAATGATTCTTCGACAATTCCACCGATCACGGACTGGTTGATGGAAGCGGCATCGTTGGGTGCTTCGGATCTGCATTTGGTGGCAGATTATCCGCCGATCCGGCGAGAGCACGGCGAGCTCGTTCGAATCACGGGAACGAATCTTTCCGCATCTCAGGTTCATCAATCGCTTCAAAAGATCTGTCCGGAGGAGTCCTTCGAACGATTTCAAAAGCAACGGAATCTCGATTTTGCCCTTGAGCTTCCCGGTGAAGCTGAAGGAATGCCGGCACAGCGGTTTCGCGTCAATCTCTTCTACAGTGGCGAGAGTCCGGGCGCTTGCATTCGTGTCATTCCTGCAGTCATTCCTGATTTGGAGTGGTCTGGCTTTCCCGTTTCCATCGCCGATCGAATCACCGAAATGCGGAACGGCCTCGTGGTCTTTTCCGGCGTCACCGGGTCGGGCAAGACCACATCCATGGCGATGATCATTCATCGGCTCGCAAGCGAACATGGTCGGCGCATCGTGACGATCGAAGATCCCATTGAATATCGATTTCCAACGAGTGGAGGATCCGTCATCACGCAGCGTGAATTGGGACGCGATGTGGGCGCGTTCGCTGAAGGATTAAAGTACGCGATGCGTCAGGACCCAGACATCATTTTGGTGGGAGAAATCCGTGATCAAGAGACGGCCCGAATGGCGCTCAGTGCCGCCGAAACGGGGCACCTGGTGCTAACAACTCTCCACACTCGTGATGCGAAGGGTGCGATCACGCGGCTGGTCGATCTTTTCCCGACGCACAACCACAGCGAAACCTGCTCGATGCTGGCGATCGGATTAAGGATGGTCGTGTGTCAGCACCTTCTGTCGAACGTGATGCCGGGTGAAAAACGCGAACTCGCGTTGGAAGTGATGTTGAATACGAATCCTGTCGCGGCGGCCATCCGCATGGGGCGCATCGACAGCCTGGACAACGCGATTCTGACAGGACGCAAAGACGGAATGTTCTCATTGGACGATTCCATCAAGAATCTTTTGCGAGAGGGTCGCATCAGCCGCGAAACGGCTGAGCGGTTTATCAGCGATAAAAACTTGCTGATGTAATACCCGAGCGATTGGCTCCCGGCACGAAAATCGAGATTGTCGAGCAATATTCGCGCGCCCCTTCGGTGCTCGATTTCTGCCGTGCTAGGATAGGCGGAACTTCTTAGGAGAAAAGCAACATGACAAGCCTGTTGACGTTTGTCGGCGGCGTTTTGGTGTACATGGTCCTTCGCGTACTGGCAGGTTGCTTGTACACGGTGAGGCCCGACCAACGCGCTGTCGTGACCAGTTTTGGAGCGGTTCAACGATTACCATCCAATGAGCCCGATGCGACACTGTCCAGCGATGAGCAAGAACGCTACGAGTATCCCCAAGTTGAAGTCATCGGTCCCGGTGGACCGTACTTTAAATTGCCTTGGCAACAAGTTCATAAAGTAAGCGTTGCCACGCAAGCTGTTGACCTAACGTGGGATCCAACCAAGCAACAACACACGATTGAAGCCGTCACCAAAGACAATTTAACGACGGGCGTGAACGGTCAGATCCGCTACCGGATCAGTGAGAGCAACCTCTACCCGTATTTGTTTGGCGTCGAAAGTCCGCTCGAACACGTTATGGGTTATTTCGTTTCCGTCTTGCGGGAGAGGATCGCAAATTTTGTTGATCCGAAAGGTCAGAGCCTGCTAGCGGATCAGGAATTTGCGGAAGGCGACGAAGGAACGGCAAGTTCTGTGGAATTGTCCGAAGGGGTCTCGATCAACGATCTTCGTAAGAACCTGCCTTTGCTGAACCAATACATGGAAGAGCAATGCCGGGCGACAACGGGCCGGTACGGAATCGAATTGGATGCTGCGTTAATCACGGAGATCGACCCACCTTCGGAAGTCGATCGTGCTCTCTCGGCGATCAACAGTACTCGCAACCAGGTTGCCGCAGATATCAGCACGGCAAGAGCGGACGCGGAACAGCAGATCACGATGAGTGCTCGTGCCGTGGAAATCGCAACGAACAACGCACAGGCGGAAGTCGCACCGCTACGTGAGTTGGCAAACACGTTGGCAAAAATCAAACAAGAAGGCGGCTCGGAGTGCTTGGAAGCTTACTTGCGAAACCTGAAGGTGCCGCTCTTCCGACGCGCGGATCGCATCGTTCATACCGACAACCAATCCATGGTTCGTGGAGGCGCCCTCTAATGCCTATCGTCACTTTTGTTATTGGATTTATGTTGATCCCTGTCGGGTTGCTCATCGCCCGCATGTTCGGGATCTATACGTGTGTTGGCGAGTGTCAGTCGCATGTTTACACACTCTTTGGGAAAGTCATCGGGACCGTCGACGAAGCGGGACTGCATTTTCCCGTTTCAATCTTTGGTCCCCGCGCGATGCTCGTTCCATTCTTTGGAAAACGATACGTCGTCAGCACCGCTTTGCGACAACACTACTTGCGAAGCCAGATGGTCAACTCCGAAGAAGGAACGCCGATGGGCGTTGGTATCTGGTACGAAATGCGTGTCAAAGACCCGGTTGCGTACTTGTTCACCAACGCAAATCCCGATGGATCGCTGCAAGCGAATGTGACCAGTTCGACGATCTCGACACTGAGTAACCTCGAGATGGAAACGATGCTCGAGAACCGCCACAGCCTCAGTCGTACCGTACGGCAAACCGTTTCGCCCTTGTCGGAACAGTGGGGGTATAGCTTGGGATCGGTTTACATTCGAAAGGTGGAGTTTACCGACCGATTGATGGTCGAGAACATCACGGAGAAAGTCGTCAAACGACTGGTTCAAGTGACCAGTGCGATGAAGCAAGACGGTGAAAATCGTGTCGGTTTGATTCGCAGTGAAACGGCATTCAACGTCTCACAGAAGATGGCCGAAGCCGCAGCGACCCGGCCCGACGTCGTTGGCAAGGAATTGAATGCCATTTCCAAAGATGATCGTGAGATTCTGGATAAGGTCTTGGAGGTGATGGAAGTCGACAACCTGCTGGCATCCGATGCAAGAATCGACGTACTTCCCCAAAATGCCAACATGCTCGTGCAATTGGAGAGTCGAGATTCGTAAAAGATGAGGCACCGAGTCCCGGAGTCGCCAGCCTGCGTTGCCAGCTTGGAACGAGTCCACCAGGCTGGCCGATGTTGGCTAGCCCGACGCACCCCTTCAAACATCGGACCTCTCCGAAGGGTCTCCGTTGTCTCGGTGCTCTCCGTTGTCTCGGTGCGCTCCGTGGCTCACCGTCATCAACATTCGGAGACGAGTTCTTCGGCTGCTTCAAGAACGAAATAGAACGTTGTCCCCGACTCACCGTCATGGCGATGGGCTACGCCGATCACTCCCCCGAGACGTTCGGCGATTCGTTTGCAGATCGCCAGCCCGATCCCCGTTCCGTTGTAATCGGATTGTGAATGGAGTCGCTTGAAGATTCCAAAGACACGCTCGTGATCTTCCGTTTCGATCCCGATCCCGTTGTCGGTAACGGTAAACATCCATTTGGCAGGGGAACGATCTGAATCGAAGCGGTAATCGGATTCGTCGTCTACGTCTTGAGTAGTCAGGAGCCGTGACGGATCAAACGAACTCCAGTCGATGTCTTCGTCCGTGATCCGATGAGCTGCGACTTCAATGGTCGGTTGATCTGATTGGTTGTACTTGATCCCATTGCTGATGAGGTTTTGCAAAAGCTGCGTCAACAACCGTTGATCGCCAAGCACTGTGGGAAGTGGTTTTGTGCAAATGATCGCACTGCTTTCGTCGATGCTTCCTTCGAGGCTCCGGATCGCGTCTTGAACCGCTTGATCAGCATCGACCGGCTTAAGCACTTCACCCATCGACTGAATCTTTGAGAACGTCAGCAAATCTCGGATGAGGTGACGCATTCGATGAGCACCGTCGATGACATAGTTCAGGTATCGCTTTCCTTCCTCGCTGAATTTGTCGCTGTACTCAAGCTCAAGCAATTGGCAAAACGCCGCCACTTTTCGGAGTGGCTCTTGCAAATCATGCGAGGCAACGAACGCGAACTGTTCGAGTTCCTCGTTGCTGCGCTTCAATGCCGTATTGGATTCGCTCAGTTCAATTTGAGCGTGTTGGAGTTCTTGCATGATTCTCGCGGAGCGAACCTGCGCTTTTTCCAATTGGTCTGCGTATTGTGCGATCTCGTCCGCTTCTTCAGCGATTTTGAGATTGGCGAATTCCGCGGCCTGCCGGGCCGCCTCTGCTACATCGTTTGCAAGCGCGAGTTGCTGAGCCGAACGACGATCGCGAGCTGCTCCGCCGGTGACCCAGAACATCAACACGCCCAATACCACGGCAATGGAACCCCCAACGACTCGGCGTTCGAAAGCGTTGGGTGCTGTTTCGGGCCAACCGCCGGCCGGTTGCCCCAACAGTGTCCAGGTTCCCGTTGGCAACGTGACCGATGTTCTGACCGAACTGGAGACGGCCAAGTCCGAGTCGCCGGCAATCGTTGGTCCATCATTTCCCGCAACAGCTGCACCAAGAATCGTAACTTCCAGTTCTTCAGGAACGTTCGTCAAGATTTCTTGGACCAACGTCTCTTTATCAATCAATAACGAGACCATTCCCCAGTAGTCTTGCGGTTGACGAGGAACATCGGGATCGATGTGTCGGTAGACGGGCGATCGATAGATGAATGCCTCACCTCCTTGGACAAGTTTGATCGGTCCGGCCAACCAGGACTTCCCTGTTTGGATCGCGTGCAGCGCGGCGTCTCGTTGTTTTGCATGTGCCAGAAGTTCCAAGCCGATCGCACCTTGATTTCCTTCACGTGGATAGACGTCGTTGATCACGTTATCCCGAATGGACGTGACGCTGCGGATGCCACGGTTGTCTTCCATGATCAATTGAGAGAGCTTTTCAAACTGTTCGGCGGTCATCTCGGGATTGATCGAGACATGAGAGCGGAGAGCGAACAGGCGGTGCAGGTACCGATTCAACGCGACTTCTACGGATCCCCGAACGGCTGCAAGGTCACGAACGACGACACCGTGAACTTGTTGGCGGTGATTCGTGGTTGCACTGCGATCCAATTGATAGACAAATAGCGCTACTGCCAAAGCGGTAATCATCCCAATTAACGTGGGAACCCCGACGAATCGCCCCGGCATGGACGTGCAAAGGAATCGGTCGTCGGAGGAGTCGCGTGGCATGGAGACCGCTAGTGCGGATTGTGCGGAGTGAAAGGGCGGATGTCACGATGGAAGCTGAACAAGTAAGCGTAGGTCAGGATAGTCGCCGATCGTAGGACATGCTCCGCATGTCGATCGTAGCGGGAATCACGAGCACCGCTGCGCTGAGCACGACTGAGCGATCGTAGGTCATGCTCCGCATGTCGATCGTAGCGGGAATCACGACCACCACTGCGCTGAGCACGATTGAGGACTACTTAAAGCGGATGACATACTCCATACCGATCCCGAGACCACTACGACGGTTTGACGGGAAGAAATTCTTGTAACGATATTCGGCGACAGCGTAGAGAGAATCAGCGAGCTTGAATCCGATCTGATGCTCGTGGATCCACGTTGAGTTTTGCGATCCGTTGTTGATGTTGTGGTCACAGAATCCACCGACATACATCCTTCCATCAAAGAAGTCTCGGCGATAAACATGCTCGAACTGCCAACCGCTGCTATCGGTTTCAAAGAAATAGAGCGTCACGAAGTATCGCAACTTCAAACGCTCGCTCATCCAATCGCCCAGTTTTCCAGGCGTGTCCTGGATGCGCCAGCGGACGCCACCACGTAGCACACCTTTTGCGATCGAGCCATCGGCGTACTGGAGAGCCCAATCTAAGTGGGATAGCCAGCGATTGGATTTCCAAAGGGTGTGTCGAATGTTTGTTTCACTGAAGAATTCTGACCAGTCATGGCTGCCGCGGCCGAGCTGTGAGTCGTAGTTGGCGAACTGAAAAAACTGAAAGCCGCCGGGCAAGTTGGCTAGCAGGTTGATCGTCGTAACGGCAAATTCTCGCGTGTCCCAGTAGGTGTTGAAGTCGATGAAGCCGGTGTTCTTATGTTCGTCGTGAGCGCGGGACCAATTCCCTGGGGACGGAGTCGGAATGGATTCAACAATTCGAGTGCTCTGCTTGCTATCAGGCATGTCGGCTGGCAGCAGTGCGCCGTTGTTCACACGAAACGCGACCGGTCGAATAATCGGTGGGGCTTCGAGCGAGAAAAGACCGCGGGACGCAAGACTCTTCGATGGCTGCAGCTCTTGAATTGGCTCGAGGTTTCCAGCGGTTCCCAAACCGTGGGAACGTGTTGAGTCTTCCGAGCGATGGAGTCCCGAACCTGTGTAGCCAGCGGGCCCCGACCGCGCGGTCAGAGGCCACTCGATGAAAGGGAAATCGGTCGTCGCCGCACTGAGTTCTGAAGAGAGGCGGAGAATCAGCAGGCAGATACCGGCCCACACCGGCAGCCGAATCGTCATCGGGGTCCTTCCCTCTAAAGTTTGAACGCGGCACCACGGATGACCTTCCCTGGCCTGGATGCATGGGTTACTTATCGGCCATCCGTGTCAATCAGGCCGCTCGGTCGTTGCTTGGTCCTACAATCGTTATTTCTTAATGAATGATTGTTGGTTCTTCTTAAAGTATCTGGGTACTATCGCTTGCCCAAGACTCGATAGAGCTCCGCTTCGTCCGTAAGACCGGCATTGACGCATTCCCTTGCCCGACCGCGCAAGTCAACGGAACCCTGCTGGATCGCCGCCTGTTGAATC
Organism: Planctomycetota bacterium; assembly: GCA_039179795.1. GTDB lineage: Bacteria > Planctomycetota > Planctomycetia > Pirellulales > Pirellulaceae > Rubripirellula. The sequence goes on from JBCDEM010000011.1 coordinate 21,604, forward strand.
GCGGCGACTGAAGCACCCGATTCCAGAGCGTTGGCCATTGCGTCACCGATCGGATCGCTGCCGTCAAAACGTACGCACTGAGCGACAGCAAGCCGACCTCGATAACTCGTTCCCATGCAACGTTCGCAATCGGACGTAGGGCTCGTGCATGGTTCGCAACGTTTTCGAAGCAAACGCATTGCGATGATCGCTCGCAGCCCGCCACGAATGGCGAATGGAGGAATGCCCATTTGAGTCAGTCGACGCAGCGATGAAGCGACATCGGTGGCGTGTAGTGAAGAAAAGACAAGGTGACCGGTCAGCGATGCCTGCATCGCGGCCTCAGCGGTTTCCGGGTCGCGGATTTCACTCACCAGCATGACCTCACTGTCTTGCCGCACCGCACTGCGAAGAGCGCTTGCCAATGACATGCCTGATGATGTGTCCAATTGACTTTGGCTGATCGAATCGATCACCGTTTCGACTGGATCTTCAATCGTCAGCACACTTCGACGCGGCGACTGCTGGGCGATGGTTCTCAGCATTGCATAAAGCGTCGTCGTTTTTCCGCTGCCGGTCGGCCCACACAGTAGAACAGCTCCATCCGTGCAACGACAAAGCGACTTGGCTTGTTCGGCAACCTCAGGCGACAACCCGAGGTCATCAATGGTTTGGTGTTCCCGATCGGTCGTCAACAGTCGAACGACAGCTCGTGGTCCGTGCAGAGACGGGAAGATTCCCAAACGCATGGAGGTTTCCTGAGTCGTGGACTCACTCATTGTTGAGTCACGTTGGGTTGATTCAGGCTTGTTCGAACCGCTGCTGGTCGAACCACTGTCAGGCGAATGCTCCCACTGAATTCGACCTTCCATGGGTTGGCCGCTTCGATACGTTGGCAATCCGGCCAACACCATTAATCGGGTGACCGGATCCGTCGACCCACCGCCTTCGATTCGCTCGTGAATGGACAAGACACCATCGATGCGAAACCAAACATCCCAACCGTTCGTCGACGGTTGCAAATGAATATCCGAAGCACCCAATTGGATGGCGCGCGGCAACAGGGCATTGATGACCTCGACGGCATAGTCGGGATCTTGCGGATTCAAGCTGCGATGTTTGGGTCTTCGCATCAAAGTGTCGTGCGCTCACTCGCCGGAAAAAGATCGTTCTATTAGACTTCCAGCAGGAAGATCATCAGTGTGTCCCGGCTATCTTAATACCTGTTGGAGTGAAAGTTGAGAATCTTGCCCTTTGCCTTGCTTCTGGTCACGGTATCGGCCTGCGGGCAGTCACCTCGTGCCCGCCAAGGAACCGATGGAAGCGGATCGGAGTCGACATTCACGGTGATGTCTTGGAACCTGGAATGGTTCTACGACGAGAACCAAGGTGACAATTTCAGTCGGTTGGCCAAGGAACAATCCGCACCGAGTCGCAGTGAATGGGATTGGCGTCGCGATGCCATCGCGAACAGCTTAGCTCAAGCCAAGCCCTCTGTGGTTGCGCTGCAAGAAGTCGAAAATCGGCGCGTGCTCTGGTATCTCACCGGTGCACTGAAGAAAAAGCATGAGCTTCAATACCGTGAATTGGCCTTTGAGTCTCGCGACCACTTCACGGAACAAGATGTCGGGATGCTATACCGATCACCCGTTGATTTGGTAAAGATCTCTCAAGGTGGTTACCCGAATCGTTTGCGCGATACGGAGGAATACTACGATGTCACGAAACACCTGATCGCGGAGTTTGAATACCCAGCGGGTGATCGTACCGAGAGCGTGATCGTCGTCAATTTGCATTTGCGTGCGCGAGCAGACGCGGAGCCCCTGCGCATCCGACAGATTAGACTCTTGCGGTATTGGATTCGTGACGCGGTCGCTGCTGGACGCAATGTCGTTGTGCTTGGTGACTTTAACACTGAGGACAAGTCCGCCAAACCGACAGCTGACAGTGATGTTGGAGTGATGCTCGGTTTGGACACACCCGATCGGAAGGATGATCTGGTCGATGTGACATCAGAGCTGGTAAGAAAAAAGCAACCGACTCACTTGATGGGGCGTATCTACGATCGGATCTTCTGCAGTCAATCGATGATCGAAGACGATCCTTCACGCGTTGATTTCGTGTTTGAAACGGTCGAGCTTCGTAAGGATCTTGCCGTGCGAGGTCAGCCGGATGATCCTGACAAGCACTACGACGGTTATTGGGAAATGTCGCGTCGGGAACGTGACCTCAGTGATCACTATCCGGTGATTGCGACGTTTCAATTGAAATGAGCTTTTACTCTTGGGATACCCATCAATGAATTAGGCGTCTCTCGCAAAGAGACGTGGACGCAAGACTGCATCATCTCAACAGCATGCCGCCATCGACGGGCAGCAGTTGCCCGGTTGTCAGATTCGTGCCGATCGCCAAGAACAGGACGGCGTCAGCGATGTCTTCCGGGGAGGAGGCTTTGGGGATAGGCAAGTCTGCAACCATTTCATCCAGGTCCCAGTCGGGGTTTCCTTCGCGGATCCATCGACTATCGATTGGGCCGGGACAAACTGCGTTAACGCGAATCTTCGGTGCCAATGAACGAGCAAGTGATAGCGTCATCGTGTTCAACGCTCCCTTGCTCGCAGCGTAAGCGATCGACGATCCGTTTCCAGTTAAGCCCGCTACCGAACTAACGTTGACGATCGATCCGCCATCACCCGCTTGTAACAGAGGGGCGGCGGCACGGGAAACAAAAAACGGACCCTTCAGATTGACGCCCAGCATTCGGTCCCACATCGGTTCGGTTAAAGCATCCAGATCATCGTGCGAAACAAAGTTGGTCGTCGCAGCATTGTTTACGACGACGTCCAGTCGAGCAAACTCAGATTCGATTTGCTTGATCATGTCGCAGACCGAACGATCGTTCGAGACATCGCAACGGCACAGCAACGTGCCAACGTCAAATGCAGCGACGTCTGATTCGGTTGCTTCGGCTTCGGATTCGCTGCGTGAGTAGTTGATGACAACGTCGTAACCGCGTTTGGCAAATTCTAACGCACACGCTCGGCCAACGCCCGTTGCTGAACCAGTGACCAAGGCGACCGGGCGGTTTGGCAGTGACATGAAAAATTCCTCATTGATCAAATGGAGTTAGCATGAGGCCAACATCTTACGCGACGATACGCAGCAATTGTGCCTCACCGCTGGTCAGAAGTTCCATCCCGTTCTCGCTCTCGATCTTGAGTTCACCGAATTCGGCGATCCCATGACACTGGCCGTGACGCGTCGATTCACTTGAGTCGGTATTGTGCCGAAAACTGACTTGGTGTCCCTTGAGCAAGCATCGTTGATCGAACTCACGACGAATCTCCGTCAGGTTATCTGGAAGTTGGCCAATCGCATCGGTGATCTGCTGGACCAGTGTTGGCAGCAGTTCATACCGATGAACCGAGCGACCGGCACTCGTCGACAAATCGCGAACGATACCGGATCGAGGATCGTCTTTCAGGTCTGGACTGAATCCAACATTGATCCCCACTCCCACCACGATGGCACCCGCGACGTTGGCAACGGTTTCCAAAAGGATCCCGGCCGCTTTGCCGCCGTCGACATAGATATCGTTTGGCCATTTCAATCTTGTCTTTAGCGGAGACAACTCAAATTCGATTGACTGGGCAACAGCAACGCCCACCGCCAAACCTGTCAATTGGTTCAGCGGCGAATCACGATCGTGACCTGCCAGCACGATGGAAAATGCCAGGTTCTGATCGTTGCTTTGCCAGCTTCGCCCGTGCCTTCCGCGTCCGGCCGTTTGCCGGTCTGTCAGAAAGAGGATGCGCTCATCTTCATGCGACCAGTTTCCGCGACGGAGAAACTCCAACGCCAAACTGCTTGTTGAACCGGCTTCACGTGGATAGATGACCGAAGAGCAAACGCCATCACGGATGAGCTGCTCAACGGCTTGCCGCCCGATCGGGTCAACGTCGTCATCGATCATGGGTTACCAAACGCCATGAGATAGCCGAGGGCGATCATGATTAACAAGATTACGGCGACCAACCTCCAGATTGGTGCGGTATTCGTATTGGTCACACTTTGGCCTGGTTCACCTTGCCCGAATTCATTTTGAACGAATTCGTCGTAATCGAATTCGTCGTGATCCTCTTCCCAATCACCGTCCTCATTCCAGTCGTCGGAATCGCTGGCACCACAGTGACGGCAAAACGACGCGTCAGCGCGAATGTCAGCGCCGCACGTGGGACATGGCACCCAGTCACTCATCGTGATTACCCTCATTGAGTCCGGTCGTCTGTTTTGATTTTTTGTGCATCGAGTCGTAGCCGATGAAATCGCAAGCGGTTTACTCGGGAGTCGATTGCAAATAGGTCAATAAATCCCGGATCTCTTCACGGGTAAAAGTATCCAGCAACCCCTTGGGCATCCACGAAACGGCGGATGGCCTCTGCAACTCAATATCATTCTTGGGGATCTCGATCGTCTGCATCGGTGTCGCAGGATTCGTCGCGAGTCGAAGCAACGGTGAACGATAATCACCCATCATCGTCGCAAGTCCAGAATGCGTTTTTCCATCGACCGTCACGATTTGAACCGCTTGATAATTCTCCGCTATCACTTTGGAAGGCTCCAGGATGGACGTCAACATATCACGCCGATTAAATCGTCTCGCCGCTGACGTCAGGTCGGGGCCGACCAAAGCTCCTTGTGATCCATACCGGTGACAAGCAGAGCACTTTGCGGACGCGAAGATGCGTGCGCCGTTGTCTGCATCTCCCTTCTGATCATCACCGGCTGATTCCATCGTTTGGAAATCATCCATCGCCCAAGCCTTCACGAATGGACGATTTTCTTCGGTCGCAACGGGTTGGCTCGCCACTGACGGCTCAAGGATGAGTTTTAGCGATGAACGTTCCGTAGGAGTTAACGTCGCGACGGCTTCTTCTCGAATGCGCTTCAAGAATCCGGCCATTCCTGCGCCGACCAGATATTGCTGCGCCTGATTCAGAGACGAGAAAAAGACACGGCGTTCATTCATTCGCCATGGGCTTTTCGCGTTACGAAGTACATAGAGATAGTGCATCTGATCGCGTTGTTCCTCCGCCCGCTGTAAAAGATCAATGGACTTTGTAATCGCAGCTGGGTGCTCGAGTGCGATCAGTAGTTCACTGAGAAGCCAGTTATGAGATTGAACGGGACCAAGAGGCGTGTGGCTGGGAAATTGATCGTTAAGAACAGACGAAGTTTGTTGACGGAGCGATGAATCCATCCAAGAAAGTTGTCGACAACAAATCCGATACGTTTCGAACGCGGCCGTTCGATCATTACGGTCGACCACGCTTGGCAAAATCTCATTTAGCCGACGCACAATGCGCGGGAAATGCTCTTCCATTCCGGAACGAGCGAGTGCCAACAGTGACTGGACTGATTCTCGAGACGCAGGAAGGGAAAGCGATTTGTCCAGCCAAGTCTCTACGGGCTGGTGTTCAAGGAGTGTCCGCGCGGCAAATGCAATCGATGGATCTGGGCTGCCTAGCTGTTCCCAAGCAAGACGCAAAGAATCGCCGGACGCGGGTTGAAGCATCGCAGATTCGAGACGCTTTCGAGTCTGTCGTGATTCTTTTGCGTGTTGACGACGCGAACGAGTGAATGCGTTGTTGGGCTTTGTCAGCGCATTTTTACCGGTCCATTGGACCCGGAAGAGTGACGATTGAGTTTGTCGTCCACCCGTGACCAGATACATGCTTCCATCGGGTGCGAATGCAAGATCGGTGACATTCAGCGGACGTCCCTTGAGAAACGTCTCCGCGACCATCATGTAGCTCGCCCCACGTGGGATCATGTGGATCGCGACGACTCGTCCGTAGGCCCAGTCGAGAACGAACAACGCCTCTCCAAACCGGCCGGGGAAATCGCTTTGATTGCCAAACTTGACGGCCGTTGGCGAGCCTTTTCCAACGTCGAGTCCAGGATCCGCATTATCAGCACGATCTGGATAGTAGGGTGGCCAATTGCCAGTAACTCCACGCCACCCGTAGTCAGCGCCTGCAACTAGATGGACAACTCGCGTCGGGCGATACCAAGGTGCTCCCATATCAAATTCAGCGTCGGCATCATAAGTGAAGGCCTCACCGTCTCGGTTGAAGTCGATGCCGAAAGGGTTTCTTAATCCACCGGCAACAACCGTAACATCAGCTGATTTCGGATCAATTCTGAGCAAGTGACCTTCGCGGGTCGAATGACCGTTACGGTGTTCGCGAAAGGGTGATGTGTAGTCCAGCACACGTTGTTCGTTGGGAATATCCACTGCGTCACCGTGAATGGAATACAGCATCCCATCCGGCCCTTCCGTCAGGTCATTACGACCGTGCCCAACGCCACCAGACGTGGTGAAAATCTGTTGCGGCTCACCGTACCGGTTGTCGTTGAATGGAATTCGGTAGAGCGCTTTTGAATTATTCGCATTGGCGTACAAGTTACCTTCGACAAATTGCAAGCCGCGACACTCCTGCAGCGAATCAGCAAAAGATTGAACACTTGAGACTGAGTTTCCGTCCTCGGACAATTCCATTCGTAGTAAGCCAGTTTTTTCTTTCGCGATGATGACGCGACCTTGCGAATCGAATGCCATGCTGACCCATGAATCCTCATTCTCCTCTGCCGCTCGCACTAAACGGATTTCGAAACCGGGCGCGAGTGCGAACGATGCGGGATCAGGACCTCGGCCGCTGCCAAGTGCTTGCTTCCATTGTTCGTAATTATCTGCTGCACCGATGCGAACCTTACGATTTTTCGCAACAAGCAATTTGGTTGCGACGCCGCTGCGTTCTAAAACACTGCCATGCTCCGAACTCCAACTTGCGTCCGTCGAGACGACTCGCCGCTGGTCGTCGGCGAGATCGAAGGAAATCGTCGCAAAGAAGGCTGATGGGCCATCAATCGATGTAGCTTCGATTTCCAAATGATGTGGTCCGGATGGCAAACTTACAGCGAGTGATTCGTCGATCATTGGATCGAAGGGTTCGGATTCCGCAACGACTTCACGGTTGATTCGTACCAATGTTCCACACGAGTGCGTCGCCATTTTCAATCGAACCGCGACCGCAGCAGATGGCAACTCGAATTGTTTTTTGAAGAGATGCGTTGTCTGCTGATCGTTGTCGCTCCAAACCCAATAGACTTTGGAATCAATGGGCTGGGCGACAGCGGATTTCAATTCGTTGGACTTGTTGGTGACGATGTTTGGCGTTTCTGCAGGCTGTGCGCAAACGCTTAAATCTCCAAGACAAAGCCATGCCAGTAGGACAGCCAATCGTTTGATCATCGCAATAAACCGCGTAACACGTTCAGATTGATGACGTCCCAGTCTTCACCTGATTCCTCGTCTGTTCCCTTTTCTGTTTCCAAATATCCCGGCAGTTTACCGAGCAAGTCGTCTTCGAGCACAAATCGAAACGCATCGAGTCCGATCTCTCCTTCGCCGATATGTTCGTGGCGATCCACACGACTTCCGAGCGGTTTTTTACTGTCGTTTAAGTGGAGTGCGGCAATGGTGTCTGGCGGCAGTAGATCATCAATCTGCTGGCGAAAGTCACTAAAGCCGTCCGAATCTCGCAGGTCATAGCCGGCGGCGAACGCATGGCATGTATCGAGGCAGACTCCAATACGTTTAAAGTCATCGATTCCATCGATGAGAAATGCCAACTGTTCAAACGTGTAACCGAGACAACTGCCTTGCCCCGCTGTGTTTTCCAGCAACAAGCGGCAGGTACCTTTGTCCACGCGTCCAAGTACTTCCGAAACGCCATCGATGATTCGATCGAGTCCTTCTTCTTCGCTGCTTTCGGTGAATGAACCGGGGTGCATCACTAAGCCTTGCAATCCCAATTCGTTGCAGCGATTCCATTCAACGACTAGAGCGTCAACGGATTTTTCGAAAAGATCTTGTTTGGGTGACGCCAGATTAATGAGGTACGAAGCGTGCGCGATCGGATGGCTAAGTTTGGAAGAGTCGATCGCTTCATGCCAATCGGACACTTTCTTTGTGTCCAACGGTTTGGCGTACCAAGAATTGATTCGGTCGGAGTCCGTCGTTACCAAGATGGCGGCCTTTTCCTGCTCGCTGTTTTTAGGTGCGAAGACAGGCCACTGGCGTGGCGGATTCGAGACGAAGATCTGAATGCAATCGCAATCAATCTCTGTTGCGCGACCGACCGCTTTCGCGAATCCGCCTTGGCAAGAAACATGTGAGCCGAGAATCATCGTGATGGTTTCGGTGGGGGATGAACGAAGCGATCGAATCTGTCAAATTGATCGCCGGGAGAAAAGAGATCTTAAACGCGCCGCCGCGATTCGTCTCCCTTCTCCCATTTTGATGCTTCCCTCATACCGCCGCTTTTTTGGCTGAACTCCCATTCGCCCAATCCGTTTCGTTCAGCTCTGCCGGGCTACGGCCTTTCACCGAGGCCTATGTCCGCATGTGGATCGAATGGCAGCTCGTCCAGATGCTCGATGTACTCCAAAGGATCGAATGGGAGGCTCTCAAGATCGATCACCGGTTTGGCCAATTCCTGGAGTTCCGGCGATGGATTCTCAATGCCCTGCCATGGGATTCCATGCCGTTCTGGAAGGTCCGGATATTTCTTCTTCCAAAGGTCGTGACGCAATCGCATGCGGTTGAACGGACTCTTTAAGTGGATCAAGTTCACGAGCATGGGTGATTTCTCCCGGGTATCAGAAGGCAGGAAATAAAAGCCTGCCGGAATGCCGCTCGCCTCACCCACAGCATCGGCCGAAATCCAGTGTCGCTTGTAATTGCCTTTGACGGTCGCACCGAGATTCGGGCCCGCGTAGATAAATACGTAATCACGTCGACTGTGCGTATCACCCTTGATCAGTAGTGCCGTTTGGTCGATTCCGTCGATCACGCGGTCGGTGGGCACTGAGTTCGTTGCGCCCGCGAGTCTTGCAAACGTCGTGAACAAGTCGGCTTCGTGGATGATGTCGCCAACGACTTGTCCTGGTTCAATCGTTCCCGGCCACCACGCCTGAGATGGAACGCGAACTCCGCCTTCCAGAAAGTCGCCTTTGCCCCCGCGGAAAATCGTTTCGGTAAAGCCGCATCCTGGCGGAGGGTTGTGCGCCATCGGGCCATTATCCGCGTTGCAAATCAGCAGCGTGTTTTCGGCGATGCCCAATTCCTTCAACTTGGCGATGACCTTGCCGACGAACGGGTCGATGTTGCCCTGAAGACCGTCTTGCAACAAGCTTCTTCCTTGGCTGATCTTCTCAGGGCTTGGCAGAAAGGAGGTCATATTGGGCCAGTTCGCGACGAAGAACGGCTTGCCGGATTTGGCGTTGCGTTCAATGAAATCAAGCGTGCGTTTCTGAGCTTCTGCATCCATCTTCGAATAGGTGTCATGACTGTTGTCGCCCCACTGCTTTGCGAGCTCTCCTTTTTTCCCCTCCAACGCCAACACCCAGCCTTTGGTGATAAAGGTGTCGTCGAGTTTGTACGGATCCTTCGGAAGCATGTCCTCGTAGAGTCCGATGGTTGCGTTAGCGGCTTCCGCTTTTCGAGTCCAAAGTGAAAGAACTTGGTTGTAGCCGGTGAAAAAGGCCTCGTCGAAACCTTGGTTATGGGCGTAGCTCTCTTCGATATCACCCAGATGCCATTTGCCGTGAAACGCGGTTGCGTAACCTGCTTCAGAAAGCACTTCGGCAATCGTCACTTCTGTTCCACGAAGACCATGCGATTCTCGCAGCATCCCGATGTTGTACATGCTGTTGCGAACCGGATGCCGACCGGTCATGCATGCCGCTCGGCTCGGAGTGCATCCGACTTCGGTGTAGAAGCGAGTAAAGAGGATGCCCTCGCTCGCCATCTTGTTAAGGTGGGGAGTTTCGAACCCGCGTACTTTTTGAATGGCGGGAATTCCGACGTCTCCGTAAGCAGTGTCGTCCCACATGATGTGGATGATATTTGGCGGCGTACCGTGTTTTTTGCGAAGCTCTGCGAGTCGTGTATTGAGCGCGGTGTCTTCAGCTTTCCAACGAGCACCGTTCTGCGCTTCCAGAACGTAATACTCCGCATCGTGAACGATTTTCGCACCGTTCGATTGAGCAGATGTTGAATCGGGGAAGGACAAAGCAAGTGCGATCAAACCTGCGACCACGAAACGTAACATGGTTCTATTCCTCAAAGTATTGGCAAAAGAAAAGGTAGAAGGGTGTCGGTCTTTAAGCTCTTATGAACGGTCATTCCGACGTAGGTTTGACATCACTCGTGCGATGGTCGTCGCACGGTGAGGCTTGAATCGGGTTGATCGTTGGGTTCTCGAGGAGAACCCAATCTTTGTGCAGCTCAAAGCAGCGTTACTGGGCTGCTCCGGCCTGCGGATCATCGACGCGAACCAACAGCCACTGTTGCGTCTGCCCGTCCGCGAAGTGAACGAGTGCCGGACCCGTATCCTCCGTGAGGCTGGAGAGGCCGGTTTCCATGATGGGCCAGTCTTGACCTGCCAAGCCCCAAGCCGTGCGTTGGGTTTTTAGATCAACTGCACCCTCGATGACTTCACTCTTCTGCGATGTGTCGTCGTAGAAAGTGCCGGCGATGATTCCTTGTTTACTGATTGCCAATTGGAGATACATGCTTGGCGGTGGACCGGACGCCTCGCCGTCGGCCGTGACCGCAAAAACTCCCAACGGCAACCAATCTTCTTCGGAAGTCGTGGCTGCTGCGGCTTCTGCATCGGGCGCCGAAGCGGCGAGCGTTTGTGCCTGTTCAGCGTATTCCTCTTCGGAAGCCACGACGGTGTCGCCGTAGTAGACGTTGCCTTCCTGATAGTAAACCGTTTCACCGTAGCTGTAGTTGGCCGCATTCCCCCAAGCACCCCATGTGGACAGTGCAGCCCACGTCGTCCATCGGTAGGGTGTCGACCATCGCCATCGCGCCCAGTACGGATTGTCGCTCCAAAAGGAAGCACGGGGATAGTTGTCTCGCATCTGGTCGCGGACTTGGTCGCGACGCTGCAGACGATCGTCTCGTCGCTCGTCAACATTATCGATTCTGCCAGCGCGATGATCGTTCAGGTTGTCACGTCGATCCTGTCGCGTGTCATTTCGATCGCCGAGATTGTCTTGACGATCACTCCGGTTATTGGAAATGTTGTCCTGTCGGTCGCCGCGATTATCAGAAATGTTGTCTTGTCGATCGCCACGATTGTCTTGTCGATTGTCGATTCGGTCGCCGCGATTCTCGCTGCCAGGTCCTTGGCCCACACCGGGACGGTCAGCCGGCAGTTGCCCAGTCGTTGGCCGCTCGCCGGGTCGACTCGTTCCAGGTTGTCGGTTCTGCAGAAAGTCGGCCGCCGCTCCGCCGCCGGAAGGAAGCTGCGTCGCGCCTCCGGAGGGACCGGAAGGCCGCGAAGGTGAAGATGGAATCTCAAGAAAGTTTTGCAGTTGACCCTGAGAAGGTCGTCCGCTCGGCGAGCCGGTACCAGGTCGAGTTGGCGTTCCGGTTGAGGGACGTGACGGAGAACTGGGTCGACTTGGCGTGCCGGTGCTGGGTCGAGTTGGTGTGCCGGTGCTGGGTCGAGTTGGTGTGCCGGTGCTGGGTCGACTTGGTGTGCCGGTGCTGGGTCGACTTGGCGTTCCGGTGCTGGGTCGAGTTGGCGTTCCGGTTGAGGGACGTGACGGAGAACTGGGGCGACTTGGTGTGCTGGGTCGACTGGTGGAGGGTCGACTGGTGGAGGGTCGACTGGTGGAGGGTCGACTCATGCTCGAACTGGGCCGAGACGATGATCGACTCATCGAGGGTGAGCGGCTTGGTGCGGAACGTGATGCTCCACCACGTGAGGCGCCACCTCGCGATCCACCGCCGCGGCCACCTGGGCCGCGAGCGATGGCATCACTGAGAACGAACGCGCTCATCGCGACGACAACTATCCAAATGCTGATGCGTTTCATGATTTTGATCGATAATATTTTGTTGTTGAGAGGGAGCAAGCGATCGAATGGTTGTGTTGAAACTCGATCGTTTGGTTTGAGCTGGTTCTAGTTTCGAACGACGACCACTTCGTCGACGTTGGGGAGTAACTCTCCAGCAAGCGTCCGCTGTGTGGACTGCAGAGAAAACGTGCTGTCATCGATCAGCGTCACGATATTGACAGCTGTTGCTCGATCACCATCGGAAGTCGTGCCTTTCTTCCGGATATACCAACGGTTGTCATCCTTTAACCAACGACCTTGTGAAAAGCCACCGTCGGAGTCGAACGTCCAAGAGCGGATCTGTTTCTCGGCGGGGTCCCATCCCACGAACTGGATGCCGGACAATTCGACTCGATCACCCAAGCTGACCGTAAACGATCTCGCAAGGAAGTTCTTATTCTTGGACCAGTCGCACCGGGTCACGACCTTGCCTCCGTCGCCCTCGTCAACCCAGCGGCCAACCATCCATTCGAGTTCTTTCAACTGCTCGTAATTTGACTTCACAATCGGTTGTGGATCATCCGTCACTCGATCGAGCAACCATTTTCCATCGCGTCGAATGTAAACAGCAGAGTAGTCGGCGACATCCGCGTCAGCATCCGAGGAGAGGATCCGCGCGGTGCCTTTCTCAACAGCGACGTTGGGTGACACAAAGTCGATGGATTCAACATCGACTTGCATTTTGAGGTCCGATTCCGTTTCAAAGATGGCAGTGAACTGCTCCGCGATAGCCTCACGTCCTTGCACTTGCTCGCCGGTCATTCGATTGATGTAGACGGCTTCAGGAGACCAAAAAGCAGCGAGGGCTTTTGCGTCCTTCCCATTGAATGCGGCGATGTACGCTTCACCGACTTGCCGCACTTCGGCTTCGTCCGTGCTGAGCGTGGCATCGCTCGCTGCTGGGGGATCATCAGCAGACACGGCGTTCATGAGGATCCCTAGGATCAATATTGGTTCAAGCAGGTGTTTCATCGTTGGAATTCCTTGCGGCGGATCATTGTTCTGAGACTCTTTTTGTTGTAAGTCGTTTCCATACAGCATGTATCTTCGCGCAGCACTCAAGTACGCGACTTCATTAAATGAATGGAGCCAAACGTGAATTGGATTACACGTCACCTGGCAAGAGTAGCCGATTTTTCAATCAGCTGGGGTTTTGACAGATGCGACGGTTGACCGCCGAATCCTGGCGTATCCCTCTGCGACGTCGCGAACGCTGCGACTAGACTCCCGCCGCCTCTACTCGTACGTCCACCGACATTCGTAGACATTGCCGACTTCTGGATTGACGACTGACCATCCAATCAGAGAGCCGTAGGGGTGGTGGATTTTGTACCGTGATTCGAGCACTTCGGGTGCCTCACCTCGATCACTCGGATACTGAACAAGGTTATACGTCTGGTACGGACGATCCTCTGGGAAAAGTAACCACATGGAAACTAGGTCAGTTTTCATCCTTGTTTCGAAGTGGGCGCGGGATGCGACAATGGGAATGTCAGCGATCATTTCCATTTCAATCGTGACGGTTTCACCAATCGAGATTCCGTCGAAGTCGAAAACGAATTCATAGAATGTCCGCTCCATTCCATACTCTTCCACTCGGCCGGCGACGCGTCGAATTTCGGCCGGTAGCGTGGTGGTTGGTTGCCGGAATTCAAGATTGTCCAAGGCTGAAGGAAAAACAATGACGACTTTTCGGTCACCGACGTAATCCTTGGTTAACTTCAATTCGAGTCGGTCCGAAACGTAAACGCGCCCCCGATCATCTGAGTCTCTCTCTTCTGGATCCCAGTTTCGCAAATCGATGATCCGGCTGTGCGTCATGACTTCGACGCCCGTGTAGTCGATCATCGTTCGTTCAGGAACTTCACTGACGTTTTCTGGAGTCCAGTCCACGACGGGATCATTACCGACCATATTTAGGACGCGGCTGATGTCAGGGTTCCCTTCGGCGATCGCATCGTTGACCATCGACAGCAGAACGGAACGCTCGTACAGCTGATGCATCGTCCACGGCAAGTAGACAAACAGCATCAACGCGATCGCGATGTAAACGTAGGATGTCCAATCGCGAAGGTTCAGCATCGTGGACCAGACACGCCGCACGGATGATCTTCGCAATTGCCGCGACGCAAGCACGGCCGGTGCAATTTCCGATCGTGATGAATTGCCTCGTTCGCAACCGGGCAATCGCTTTTCGGGGATTGGTGCCCATGGCTTCTTGTTGGTTGACTCAACGAATGAGTCTTGGTCGGGCGGAACGTGTGTGTGATAGACCTTCCTTGCCACTTCGTAGCCGTGTTGGGCAAGCGCGTTAATCTCCGCATCCGAGAAACTATCAAGGTCTGTTCGTATCGATTGAACTTCCGATTGAATGACCGGGTGCAACACAGCTTGTTCCTCGGCGTCGACGGTCGCCGTGATTGGAACAAAAATGAAACCCTTTTGTTTTCCAAAGTTCTCTCGTTCCAATTGCCAGACGCGATCCCAGAGAATGTCGGAGGCGCGAACGGATTGTCCGATAAATCCAAGTGATTGCTCGCTTAGTATTTGGAAAGGCTTCCCCGCATCACTGACGATCACTTGATCAAACTCATTTCCTTGATGTTTGAGCCAAGAGAAAGCACGGATTCCCAAGTTGTCGTACACACCGCCGTCGGTGAAATACTCCGTCGGAAACTCTCCCTCGCGAACCCCTAAGTCGGCCGCGGTAATCTCGACGGGTGGAAAGAGCCCAGGAAACGCCGAAGAGGCAGCTACGACTCTTGGAATACTCGCCATGCGAGTTTGCACATGTTGAAACTCAGCCGTCTCCGATTTCGTTCGTTGTTGGATGTACAGCCCACGGGCATTGAAGACCGACAATCCGCCGTTGCTGACGTTGGTCGCCAGAATGTGCAGCAGGGGTTCCTCGGGCAACTCAAATAAACATCGGTCACCGAGCAATCGTTTGCGATAACACGACTCAAGCACGGCGTCCGGCGTAACTCCCCTCGCTTCGCGACGCGTCAGTTTGGCGAGCCCGCGAATGGGGTATTGGAATGGCAGGCGGCGAACGACGTGATTACGGACGTCGAATTTCACAAATTTGACAATCTCGGCCGCCGCTTCGTCGAAACTCTTGTCCGAGTCGGTGTAACGATCCCAATTCAAGGCGAGGTGTGCCGCCAGAATGCTGCCCCCAGAAACCGACGCGATATCGGTCACATTTTTCAGCTGGTCCGCTTCCTTTAAGAAACGAATCACGCCCAAATGGAATAGCGTGGCACGGAATCCACCGCCGGATAGTGCAAGGCCCAGCCTGGGCATAGTCGATCTCAAGATGCAAGTCGAAGCGTCGAAAAGGCAAACAAACGATTGTAGTTCAGTGTTGACCGCAGTTCGGTAGGATTCGAAAAAGGTCCGACCCAGCAGGCCAAACGCACACAATCGAAAAAGCACGCGTTGGCAAGAAATGTGTTCAACGGCAAGAGGATCCGAGGAATTCAACGAGTTTGAAATGGGTCGAATCGAGATCCGGACGTAATCTCAGACTATTTTGCGAGAATTCTCCGGGGATCGATCTCGGCCGAGCGACTACTTCCTCGAACACTATGGCAACTACAGACCAGACGATCGACTGGGAGGCCGAATTACCACTTCATCGGGAGTGGATGTTGGCCCTTGCGCGTCGCCGCCTGGGGGATTCGCACGCTTCCGAAGATGTCGTGCAAGAGGTGTTGCTGAGCGTCGTTCGACAGAATCCTCAACTGGATGATTCAACGAAAGTTCGCAGTTGGCTTTATCAGGTGGTCATCCGCCGAGTCGCGGATCATTTGAGGATTCGATACCGCCAACCTGATTCGGTCGGCGAGCTCACCCCAACGGATGAAGGCAGTCTCCAGGATGGAGGCTGGGAATGGATGCTTGCCAAAGAACAACGCCATTTACTGAAAGTCGCGCTCGGTCAATTATCCGACCTGGAACGCGACATCATCATGCTGAAATACACAGGGAATTGGAGTTACCAGCAGCTTGGTGAACGGTGCGGTTTGTCTGAGCGAGCGGTCGAATATCGGCTTGTGCAAGCCAAGCAAAAACTGCGAAAAGAGTTACAGAAACTCAACGGTGCTGACCATGAATGATCTGATTGATGATCAAGAATTGCAACGACTGCTCGATGGATCGATCTCCAACGAGGATCGTGTCTTGTTGCTCGATCACGCGGAAGAGCATCCCGATAATTGGCGGCGGATAGCACTCGCGTTTGTGGAGGAACAAGTGCTGCGCCAAGAACTCACTTCGTTCGCGGAAACGACAGAATGGGTTGCCGAACCGCAAGCGACCTATCTAGCAGACGATGCGCGAGATTCACACGAGCATGAGCGATCGCGTTGGATGGTCCTGATATGCCAAGCGGCGGTTCTTTGCTTCATGCTCGGTGGAGCCGTTTGGTTGGGCCGCGAATCGGCTGCTCCGACCGATGCACCGATGGGAAGTGATGTGCCGGCAGACTACACGATCGTGCTGACTCCGCAGGCCGTACCCGGTCCGGCCTCAGACGCTCAGCAAACACCTGGACCTCAAAGTGAAAACCCATTCGATGCGGAGACCACGTTGGCATCGGGAAATGGTCTGACCGACGTCCAATTGGCGGATATGCCACTGAACGACGAAGTCGAAAGCATGTTCACGCCATTGTTTGATCCAGAATCACTCAGTGTCATCCAGGATTACGGTTACACCGTGAACGAAGAGCCTGTCATCTACGTTGTCCAAGGCCCGGAGGGCGAGCAGTATCTGCTTCCGCGACGCAACGTTTCATTCGTTGCTCACCGCGAATGACCTGTTCGTGTCGGTAAAGCGATCCACTCGATTTCATTTCGCACATACGTGCTTCCACTACTTGTTTACGAGGAGAGTTTCTATGAAACGTCTTTCCATGATGAGCTTGACGCTTGCTCTTTCTTTCTGCATCGCTCCCGCGTGGGCCGATGACGATGAAGGTAAGAAAAGGAAAAAGCGAAAATCTTCCAAACCTGTTGTCGTGTCAACGATCGAAGTTGTTGATGAAGATGGTGACGGCGACGAAAAGAAAACGAAGTCCGGAACGATCGTCATCGATATCAACGGAGAGAAAAAAGAGTTCAAGATCGGCGATCAAGACAGTGCAGAATCGATCGCCATCAAGATTGATGATCTGATCAGCGGAAGCCAGCCAAAAGCAATAGCCGTCAAAATCGATGACTTGATTGATAAGGCTGACCTGGACAAAAAAATTGAGGCCCTGTTCATCGGTCAAGGCATGATCGTCGGACCCGATGGCGAGAAGAAGGAATTTAAATTCGGCAACTCAAATGCAACTGACACGCTGAAGGACCTTCCCGAGGAAGTACGAATCCGCGTTGAGAAAGCAATGAAGGGTCTTGGTAAGGACTCGATGCTCGGTCAAGCGATCATGATCAGCCCTGACGGTGACAAGAAAATCATTCGATTGGGCGACAATTCGAAGTTCGACGAAGTCCTAAAAGATCTGCCGGAAGAAGCACGCGCGAAGGTCGAAGAAGCTCTGAAGGGTGTCGGCAATCTGTCGATGAAAGCATCCAACGGACGTGCGATCGTTATTAGCCCAGACGGAGCCAGGAACGAGTTTACGTTTGATGGCGTCGCCGGCGAGGACGTTGACTTCGAAGTACTCAAGGGTCTGCCTGGTACGCTCCAGTACCGAATCCGCAAATCCGTTGATGGTGATAAGCCAACCTACTCCAAGGCTGTCGCTACGCAGGATGCATTGAGCAAGAAACTCGATGTGATCCTCAAACGACTCGACAAGATCGAGCAAGAGTTGAAAGAGATGCGTGAAGAGTAAAAATCCCGTCTTTCACGATCCGTGTGACGGTCTCTTTGCTTGAATTTCGAAACGTAACGTTCGCGAAGACGCAGGTTTTTCCCTGCGTCTTTTTTCGTGGGCAGGGGGCACCTAGGCAATTTTCACTTTGCCGATTGCAAAAATGCACTAAACTCGGTCCTAGGTCCTTTTCTCCTGCGAAACTCTCGGCCAAACCGTGGGTTTGAAACTGCATGAACATCACACGAATTATCTGCGTTTTTGGTTTGGCCCTGCTCACATCGGCTGCGTTAAATGCTCAGCCCCCCGGTAGGGGTGGTGGCGGTGACGACGGCGGCAGAGGCCGTGGAGGCCCTGGATTCGGCGGTCGCGGCGGCGGCGGCGGCGGTCCTGGTGGCGGCGGCGGTCGTGGGGGTCCCGGAGGCGGATTCGGTGGTCGAGGCACCCAAGGGGGTGGATTCGGTGGTCGAGGCGGTGGAGATCAAGGAGGCGGATTCGGTGGCCGAGGTGGCGGGTCTTTTGATCCCAGCTCGTTCATCAGCCGTTTGGACCGGAATGGAAACGGCGTTCTGGATCCAGACGAACAGCAGGGCCCGGCTCAATTCATGATCAGCCGGATGGCTCAGGCCGACCCGAGCATTAAAGTCGGGCAGCCCATCCCGATGAGCAAAATCACCGATAGCGTCAACAAGTGGCGTGAGCAACGCGACTCCGGAAATACCTCGGGCAGAGGGTCAACCGGTTCTCGTTCCGCCGAGGACGCGGCATTGATTCCCGAGTTGTTGGTTCCTGGTTTTGGAATCGACGCTGAACCCGAGCCGTTGCTTGGGTTTGGGGCGTCCGCGGAAATGATGTCCGTCACAGTGACGGAAGCCGATATTCGCGAAGCGGCTGACCGGATTCGGCGCTACGACCGAAATCGCGACGGATTTCTTTCTGCTCAAGAGATGGAGCGATTCTCCGGAAACCCGATGGATTTCGATCGAAACCGCGACGGAAAACTATCCGAAACAGAGTTGGCCGTTCGGTATGCTCGGCGCCGCGAGGGTCGTGAAGAAGCTGAAGGCCAAGCAGGTCGTGACGGTGGCCGGACGCGTGATCGCGAAGGTTCAAAAGAACTGCCGGATGTTTACAACGGGCGCCGATCGTATCGCGTGACGTCTTCGAGGCGGTTGCCTGAAGGCGTGCCTGGATTCTTTAGTGACAGTGATGGCGACGGCGACGGACAGGTCACCATGGCGGAATATGCCAGTGAATGGACGGACGACTTGATTAAGGAGTTCTTCAACTACGACTTCAATCGCGATGGTGTTATCACAGCGGAAGAAGCGATCCGTAGTGTTGAAGAAGGAGGGGCGAACCAATCCATGTCAGCCTCGACCGCTTCCTCTTCGTCATCCACTGGTTCGTCGTCATCCACTCGTTCATCACCATCCAGTTCCACAGCGTCATCGACTCCCGCTTCGTTGCCAGCTGGCACGAAAGCGGACAAGAAGTATGTCGACGTGGTAACCCGGATCATCGAACGAAATGACAAGAACAAAGACGGCGTTTTGACGCCTTCAGAATGGAAAGTCATGATCATGAGCCCGGCTGCTGCGGATGCTGACCGTGATGGGAAAATTACGGTTAACGAGTACGCACTCTGGATGCAAGCTCGACAGAAACGGTAAAGCAACGAGCTGCAAAACTCAGCTTTACGATTATCGAGCATTGAGATTTGCCGATCTCATCGCTGATAGATCGGCAAATAGTGGTACCGCACACTCAAGCTCAAAATGGCGAGTGCGGTAGCATAAACCGCGCCGTAGTTTCTTTCTTCTCCGCCCCGGGCCAGCCAAGCCCCATCGCTCCGCTGTGCTTCAAGTAGCATTTCGGGAACGAGCTTGTCAGCTTTCTCGGCGTATTTGCCGCCGGCTTGATGCATTCCCTGAGCGTAGTAGTATATGCCGTAAAAGAAGAATCGCTCGTGCATCCGAGGTGGGTGTTGCAGCAACCATTCGGCCGCACCTTTTACCAAAGGTGATTCATATTGTCCGCACACCTGCATAGCGAGCAGACCTGCTGCCGTCATCGCGAAGGACGGATGATGCGTCCCGGGCGTGTAGCTGAACCCACTGACTTGATCTCGTGGGGTTCCGTCTGGGCGAATCGGAGACGCGTATGAATTGCGGAGGTAGTCGAGTGCCATTTCGATCGACTCGCCGGGGACTTCCAGGCCATCATTCTTCGCCGAACGCAACGCCATCAGCTGCCAGATTGAAACGGACAAGTCGGAGTCACGACTGGCGGGTGTGTAACGCCAACCACCGACTAGCTTGTCCGGCTTGGGAACTTCTTGTGACGCCAAGATCAACTTGATCGCTTTGACGAGTCGATCGTGAAGCACTTTGTTTTCGGTAGGATTGGCACACATTCCCAGCACTTCTGTCAACATCAGTGTGATGATGCCGTGCCCGTACATGCGCGACCCATCACGTCCACCAAAGTAGCCCGTTGAGTCTTGGTTGCGTTCACTGACAACGAACTTAAGTGCTTTGTGCATCGCGCGGCCACGGTCCGTATCGGCAACGGGTTCGGTCCCGATCGATGCCATCGCCATGATCGCAAGCGCCGTCATGGCGACGTCGTGCTGGCGATCATTGACCGCACCATCTTCACGCTGGGTTGCGGCAAGAAAATCAACTCCCTTGCTGACGGCGCGGTCGATTTCATCCGGCAGAAACAGGGCAGCCGGGTTTTCCTGTGCTGAAGCACGTGCCGCCAACCAATGGGTCGTAGCGAGTGATGTCGTTAAACCGGCCAAGGATCGAAGGCAATCACGTCGATGGGGCATCATTCCTTTTCTCCAGTTTCGCGTGCTTCGGCGGCCTGTCTTGCGACGGCTCGGAAATAAGCTTCGATTTCGCGGCGGTATTGCGGAGCGATCGTGGCGCCTCGGCTCTCGCTCGCATCCTCCGTGCGACGTTCTCGTAGTTGTCCCCAATCGCTACCGAGGCGTTGAACGCCTTGCGATTCCAGATCGCCTCCGCTTGGCATCTCGCCAGAGCCTGGCTCCGATCCCGGATTACTTCCGTTGCTGTTGGACGATGAGTCTTGTGACGGCGCTTGGCCGGACTGTGAGTCACTTTGCTGCAGCTGTTCACCACGTTGTCGCGCCGCATCCTGCGCTTCCTGGGCCAGGGCATCCGACAGTGTCTGGCTGGCTTCACCGGCGGTTTGAGGTTGACCTTGTCCTTGTTGCTCGGACGGTTGCTGACCCGGTTGCTGTTGATCTGACTGGCTGCCCGATTGTTGCTGGCTTTCGGAAGACTGGGCTTGGGAGTCCTGGGGATCACCGTTTTGAGGGTCACCTTGCTGGCCGGGCTGGGATGAAGCGTTGAGTGCACGATCCAATTCATCGAGTGTACGGGCCAACTGCTGACCCTGCTGTTCTTGGTCGGTCATCGCTTGCGGTTGCGCATCGGCATCTCCGTCCGCTGCGCTTTGAGATTCTTGGATCTCTTCCGCCATCAACTGGCCAACTTGGTCGGCGGCTTGCTGCAACATCTCAGCGGCTTCTGCCATTTTCGCATCGGCTTGCGGAGTGGTTAAGTTGTCATCGGTTGCCTGTTCAAGTGCTTCCGCAGCTTGGGTCGTCGCTTGGCTCGCCTGTTTTTCAACCGCCTCGGCAACGGAGTCGATTTTTTCGGCCAAAGATTCACGCCCGAGTCTTTCTTCGTGTCGTGCGGCTCGGCGAAGCTGTTCGACGGCCTGGCCCACTTCTTGTGCGATTCGTTCCTGTTGATTCATCAAGCCCTGTGACTGATCGACGGGCAATCGCAATTCGTCTTCAAAATCTGCACGTTCCGCGAGCGTATTAAGGTCTTGCTGAATCGTCTCCAGCTCGGCCGATGCTTGTTCCGTCATTGCGGTAGCTGTTTCTGCCGCCGGGTTGTTTTCCTCCAGTTTTGGGATTTGCTGTTTCTTTAACTGATCGGAGCGTTTTTTGGATTGATTGTATTGCTGGTCGGCAAAGTCGACGGTTTCCCTGGCTGCTTTTTCTTGCCGTTTGGTTTCTTCGACACGTCTTTGCGCATCCTCGAGTTGCGACTTGAGTGATTGGTTATCGGATTCTCGTTCCAGTCGATCTTCGATCTGTTGCCGACGATTTTCGGCATCACGTTTTTGCCGTTGGGCTTGTTGCACACGTCGTGAGGCTTCTCGTTTGGCACCGGACCATTGCTGTATATCGCGATTCGCTGCTCGCAACTGAATGCTTCGGGCATCTCGCATCTCACGCTGTAATTGATCGACGGCACGTTTCCGCGATGTTGCATCTTTGTGCATATCATCGTCCGTCGCGGCGTTGGCGAGATTGTTGACCTCGTCCAAAATCTCGCTGGCTTTTTTTGCGGCCTTGCCCAATTGGGAAGCCGTCTCTTGCATCTCGGAAAGCAGGGCGTTTTCCCCACCAAGTTGATTGGCACGTTGTCCTGCCTCACGCAGGGCATCGCGCGCCTGGTCAATCTTCGGACGCCATTCGGGCGCGTTCCCGATTCCAGCAGCGTCACGAGTCGCTTGAATCAGCGCGTTGTCGACCGTTTCTGTCCGCTTCGCGAGACTGTCCAGCATTTCGGCGACTTGTCGTTTCTGTTCTTGAAACGCGCTATCGGATCGTTGCAAGGATTGGTTCAACTGACGCTCTTGCCGGGCCGAATTCTCCAGTGTTCGCGCCGCATTCTCCGCAGCCTGCTCGGCGATATCTGACAGTTCTTCCTGCATCGGTTGATTGGTCTGCAGTTCCTGTTCGAGCCGTTCCAGCAACTCCTGCGGTGTTGACTGCGAATCCTCAGCTAAATCGGCCGTCCGTTCGTAGGGATCTTGCATCTGCTGTTGCATTTGCAGAGCTTCTTCCGCGTCACGCAATGCTTGCCGAGATTCGGAGAGATCTTCCCGCGCTGTTGCTTTTTCGAAATGAGCGGCGGTTTGATCCAGCGCCTCGGCAAGCTCTTGCGTTGCCGCTGCCGCTTGGTCGAGGGCTTCTTCTCGAGCGGATTCAGAATTCGCTTCTTCCGCATCTTTCATCGCCCTATCGGCCTGCTGCAAGTTGGATTGAATTTTGGCAGCAGCGGCGTCCGCGTCTCGAGCGAGTTCACGTTGTTCGGCGTCGGTTACATCAATCGTGTTCGCGTAATCGATTAGAGCTTCAACGGTTTCCTCCGCGGCAGCAACGGCTTCCTGATGTTCCTCCTGCAATTCCGTCAGCGTTTCTTCCTTGGAGTCTTCGCGAGAACGATTGGCTGATTCCGATTCACGTGCCTCGGCAGCTGCTTCTCGCGCTTGTTCTGCCAAATCGAGAACGTATTGCCGGATCGTTTCGCGAGCATCCAAGACGGGAATATCGAGCGGCTGGATTGCCTCGGCAAGTTGTTTCTGAAGTTCGTCGAGAAACCCCTCTGCTGAGAGCATCGGATCACCGCTCCACCGTCGTTGGGTGATCCGACTTCGCGATTCATTGAACGCATCGCCATACCGCGCACGGTCGATTTGCTGAGCAACTTCGGAATCACCGAAATTGTGAATCGTGCGAGCCGGCCAATCCAACCCACCGGAGACGCGTTCTATCCAGGTCGCGTGCAAGATCTTGGTTGTCGCGTTGTCTTCCAATTGACGCTCTGACAACAACAAAGCTCGAATCTCGTTAAGCCAGCCGTTGGCTTCATGCTCGGCTTCGATGACTTGAAAGGCGCGAGCCAGTTTTTGGTGAATGAGCTCCGGTGATTCTTCTCGGTACGCCTCGTAACCATTCTCGGTCACGTTTTCCATCGCACGTCGAATCAAATCGAGATCGGCTGCGTATTGAAGATCAACCTTTGGCCTTCGTCGGTGCAATTGCTCTTCGTCTTCCAATCGCATTAAGAGTTGTTCTCGGCCGCGAGCGAATCGACCGAGTTCTTTTTGCAATCGTCGATTCAATGCAGCGACTTCTGCTGAATCGTTCGACTCTTCAATCGCTTTGCGTAATTTCTTAACTTCTCGTCCGGCGCGATCGAGCGAGAAAATCTGATCTCCGGTTCCGCCAATCTGAAATCGCAAATCACGCGTAAGGTTCACGACTGTGGGACTCAATCGACCGTCAACCATCGATCGATCGGCGATGCTTCGGAGCTGGTTTCGAAAGTCCGATACGACTTGCGGCGTTGAAGACGGGTTTCGTTCGATGCTTTGATCGAACCGCAGTTGCCATTGTCGGCTCATCCGCTCCCAAACCTCGAGGTGTCGAATCGTCGAATCGGGCAGCACGCGTTCAAACTGAGAAATTAGTTCGTCAATTTCTTGCATCCGTCCGGTCGTCACCGCCAGATAACGCGGAAATCGTTCAACAGGCAGAGGGTCCTCTTTGTCCAGCAATGGATCCAAACTTCGATCCAGAGCGCGAGCGTCCATAACAACTGAAGCTGTCAGATACTCAGCGACCGAAGCCCGAGTGAGTTGTTCGATCCGCGAACTTTCATTGGAAAGTTGTCGCGCCATCTGAATCAGGGCTTCGGGTTGTTCCGTATTCTTCTCCAGTTCGGCCTCATCAAACCAGGTGAGCAATTTTAAGCGATGATCTAGCAGCGAACGACCAATCAGCTCCAACATCGCGGCCTCGGGTTCGAACGGGGCCCCGCCCAGCGTATCGATCGTCATCAAATAGATTTGCTCGAAATCCTCAATCAAGGTGATCGCTGTATCACCGCTGTTCTCGATCGTTAGCCAATCCGCTTTCTCGCCGGACGTTTTCATGAGCGTCATCAACTGACGGGACCGATCAAGCCAGTCCGTGACAGACTCGGCCCAGCGTCGAACCTGTTGCAATCGGAAATGACGATCGGAATCGAAACCCTCTTCGGCCACCAATAATTCGATGAAGGTCGATTCACCCCGTTGTCCTTTGCGATCGATCGCAACCATCCGCATCCGTACGATGTCCCCACTTCGAAGTCGCTTTGATGGTTTGTCCGCTGGGCCTCTTTGAAGCAGATCCCAGTCCCAACGTTGAAGCAATTCTCGTTGTGGCTGATCGATGGAAATGGGCTGTCGTTGCACTTCTCCGTCGTTTACTTGGTACTCGTGTATCAGCCGTTCCATCGGAAGGTCATCGATGGCGATTGCACCCAGAGATACAACTTGTAGCGGCGAAACGATCATGCTCTCTTGCGGTTCATCCGCCCATTGAGCAGTTGGAGGCGTGTCGACGATCGGAGTGACGGTGTACTGGGGACTGAAAGGGTTATTCAGTCCGGACTCAGCGCTGGTTGCATCCACCTGATAAGTGGCAGGCGTCCGAATAGGGATCGAAGCGCGGAACTCGCGATCGGTTCCTTCGATGGGATCTAGGTCAACCGTCGCCCCCTGATTTCCATATTTCAGTTTGGCATTGTTGACGGGTTGATCGAACCGAATCGTCATCTCGGCCATCGTTCCGACGAGTGCCTTCACATCTCCGTGTTCGGACTCTTCAACACGGTCGGGCAACGCGGCATACTCAGGGAACACATACCGTTTCGAAAAGGACGCAACACGGGGGCGCGGTAAGGGAGTCAAGTCATGCCAAAGCGTGATCGCATCGCCTGCCATGACCCGGTACTGCAAAGGAATGGAGCCAACCGAAACATTTGCTGCAAAGACACCTTCGTCACGCATTGTTCCATCGCTTGTCGCAGAAGCTTGCTCGATGCGAGGCGTCATCAGTGATTCGCCTTCGGCTTCTTCTGTTTTCCATTGAAGCCATACATCATTAGGGTCGGAGCCGTCGACTTTGACCGTGACTCCGACTGCATCCCCTTCCGCCACGTATCCGGAGGGAGGGGATGGCTTCACGATTTCGATGCTCGTCAGTGAGGCGCGTTCGATGGCAATCCCCGGCAGTAGGGCTCGCGCGATGCGACGACCAAACTGCATCTTGGGAACGAACATCAGCGCCGAGCAAACCATCAGCATCACCAGACCGCTGATCAGCCATCGAATGATCAAATCAACGGGAAGTAAGCGACCGATTTCTGTGCCAATGGCACGACGCGCGACACTGCGTTGAAGACGGTGACGAAATCCAGGCGAACCATTTGCTTCGACTGGATCCGCAAGTTCAACCGCGGACAACAGATCCTCTCGCATGTTCTCGTCGACCGATTCCAACTGCCTCGCAATTTGTCGGGGGTCACCACGATCGAGGTGTCGGAAACCGAACCACCACATGGCGGCTACGGTAGTTCCATACGCAAAAATGCTGAGCATCCATCGCAACGGTTCTGACAGCACCCATTGATAATCGCACATTGCCACCACGATCATCGATGCCGCCAGGAACAGTAAACCAGCAGCAATTGCACGGATTTGAATCAAACGCCTCCGCCGACGTGAAAACCGAGTCAGCAACACCGCGGTCTTGGGATCAAGATCTAATCCGAATGTCAGGTTTGTTCCGATCGATGACATGACTACACCAATCCTGCTTTTTTACGTAGCAACCACTCGACCGTCAGCAACAACATGATTGCCCAGAACCAGTAGAACGACTGCCAAACTAACGTGTCCGATTCGATGATTCGTCCCGCCGACAAAGGCTCAATCCATTTGAGCAGCTCATCCGCCGACGATTCATGCAAGTAATTTCCACCACCCGACTCCGCGACCTGTCGCATCGCATTAGCATCCAAGCTAACGCGACTCAATTCCATTGAATCGCGGGTGCCCACCCATATCGGTGTGCTTGCTTGAAGTGCGGTGGCGTCAAATCCACTGGCTCTAACGCGAACGTCATAAGCACCCGTAGCGAGCGCCGGTGTTTGGCCTTGGTAGGTGCCGCGGGCCGGATCGTCGACCATGAGTGGAACCGTTGCAACAACTTGGTTGTCGGCGATCAACAGCGCATCGACTGTCGCGTCACCCACGGGTTCTCCATCGGTGTCCTGTAAACGAACTCGAATGGTTGACGATTCACCATCGTCGTATTCGATCTTGTCCGTTCCCAAAGCAACGAATTCATCATTGGCTGAATAGGGTGGCTGCATCACGGCGCTGAGCAATTGATTCCAAAAACGCGCGTGAAATCGATCTGCAACTTTGTAACGCCATCGCCAAGTTTGATCGGTTGACAAATAAAAGATGCGGCCGGCACCGTATAACCGAGCGACCATCCATGGGGAACGGCGCTCGTCGATTCCAATCGCTTCGGCCCAAACTTCTGCATCCGGTTGTGGATCGAGTTTCGGTGCCGAAGCGGGCGACTTCAGGCTCTCCCAGAACTCCGCCAATTGATCCGGTTCGCCCCAGAGATTCATCACCGGATGTTCCATGCCCATACGCGTGGGAAGTAGCGCACGTACTTGAACGCTCGGTTCATTCGTAAACACGACGGGAATCAAGTCCTTTAGTTCGCCGTCAGCCAATTCACGTAGGCGACCGAAGCGACCGTCCAGCATGATCAGACCGCCGCCACGCGAAACAAACTCACGAACCAAGTCCCAATCGGTCGTTGTCATTTGATCGGTTGGCACTTGCCCAAGAACAATCGCGTCGTAGCGACCGATCGAGATGCGTGAATCTGGAAACTCGCCGGATTCCTCACCACGCTTCAGTTCTTCCATGTCCGTTCCTGGGCCGAACAGAACGGTGTCGACCGCCCAAGCTGGATCTCGTTCAAAGAGATTGCGAATGTACCGCGTTTCCCAACGACTGGATCCATCTAAAATCAACAAGCGACGATCGCGCGTGGATGCCGCCACACGGAATGGCATGGTGTTGTTTGTGTCTGCCGAATCGCCAGCGCGACTTTCAATCACAGCACGCAAATCCATCACGACAGAACTTCGCGTGACACCGCGCGGTGATCGAGCAGCGATCCGTTCGACGATTGGCTCAACAGTGATACGGAATGGAATCTTTTGTTGATTCGCCGACCCCACCGAAACCGTTTGTTGCCAAACGACTTCTCCTGCAGACTCAATCCGAACGCCAACGGATTCGTTGTCCATTCCAAATTGGCTGAGCAAGATATCACCGGCCAGTTCTCCGTCGGACGCGACAGAATCTGGACGAATCACATCAACAATGCCAATGTCGGCCGGTTCGTCCTCAGACCCCATGCCGATCGTGTAAACACTGGTGCCGCGATCAAGCAGTTGCCGGGCTGAATCGACAGGCGATCTGCCGCGATTGTCGCGTCCGTCGCTGAGCAACACCATGGCTGATCGTTGAACGGAAGCAGTTTCGTTCTGTCGAGAATCCTGATCGACGTTCACGGCGTAACCGGCCTGCATCGCGGCTGCTAAATCGGACGCTTCACCATCGGGTGTTAATTCGATCGCTGCTGGAACTTCATCGCCATCACGATTGGTCCAAACGAGCGCGGGCTCTCCATTGGAAAACGAATACACGTCGACGTGGTGGGACTCATCAAGGTCCTCTAACCAACCCACTTGGTCGCCTTCACCCACGAGAAGCCTTAACGCACGTTGCAATCGATCGGGGCTTGTTTCGGATTCCGCACTGTCGTTGATGGACATACTTTCGGAAGTATCAACAGCAAAAACGACACGGCCGAGCGTTCCGACAACCTGCGTCCGATGCCAAACGGGACCGGCCAAGATAAGAATGGTCAACGTGACCGCAGAGGCTCTCAGGCCAGGCAACAGATAACTATAAGGTGAGGCGACTCGATTACTTTCACGCAAGTAATACCAAGTTACCGCGATGGCTGCCGACAAAGCCACGGCGATAACCAGCCAGGGAGAGAGGTCGCCCGCAAATCGAAGTGATCCGTTCATGCCACCCCTGTCGGCGCTCGAAGGGCAAACTGCTGAACGAGTAACTCAGCAATCATGACGATCAGCAATCCAAACAACAACCAACGCCAAACCTCGCGACCATACCGCCGCGTGCGATCATCCTCTTGCAGATCTTGCAAGTCATCATAGACCTGGCCGCCCACGGCATTGGCTGCTGACGCAAGTCGTGATGCATCCACGTCTACGAGTTGGGATTCAATCGATGAAACTTCAACCACGCGACGCACGCGAGCCACTGCGACTTTTTCGTTCTCTAGCGGCACAGAGTGACTCAGTTGATAGATACCCGGTCCGGATTGAGTTGAGACCGTTACTCTTCGCGGCAATTCATCTCCCGGCAGCTCGAGTGGCATCTCCTTTCCGTCGGGTAGTTCAACACTCAAACTTGCTTGTTGATCGGAATCGATCGATGCGTCGTTTGCGGCCGAAGGCGTCAGCTCATCCATCGAGACATAGAAGTCTTTGCCGACGTCGACAGTCGTCTGCGTGCTTGATCCGGCTAGATCTAAGATCAACTGCTGGAGCATTGGCAAGTAAACCAAGCGAGTTGGAAGATTGGTCCAGTCGATATCGCAAGGAACGGCAAATTGGACGATCGTTCCGTTGCCACGCTTGGCCGAAACGACCAGAGGATCCCCGTTCGCAAACCTCAATAGTTCAACTGCGGGCGAGTCCTCCGTCGAAGATTCTTCGACGATTAGTTTTCGATAAGCGTTGACCTCGACATCAATGAACGGCTGCTGTTCGGATTTTCCCAGTAAATTCCAAGGCGAATATTGCGTGTTGCGATTACCGATTGGAAAGCTCGCCGGATCTTCATCGATGTCCACCGAACGTCGAGCGCTACCGATTACCTGGTCCAAACGAGCCGGCAATGACCAATTCCCTGAGTCACTCTCCCAAGGTTCGTTGTAAGAGTCGATCTGCAATTGGTTTCCGTCGAACACGATGAGTCCACCGCAATCCAAAACAAACTCTGTGATGGAAGACCGAACCGATGAACGCAGTTTGTCGACATTGGCAAGGACCAGGACATCCGGCTTATCCTTGTCCAATAGTCTTGCCATACGATTGACGGACACAACGGTCGTGCGAACAGCATCAGGTTGATCCTCGCCACCAAATGCAAACGGACTGAGAGCAATGGCCAGGAAGTCCGTCTCGCCTTGCAGTGGTAAGTCGCTCGGTTGGCCATCAACCAACACGACCCGGACTTCACGAATCACTTCAACACCAATTGATCGTTGGTTGTCGGCCAGCAGAGCGTCTCCATGCTCGATCGCAACTGTCACCTCGTGAACGCCGGTCTCATCGATGCTGCGACTGAATCGACTCGTCACGTTTGAACGAGGTGGCAGACTGATGGTCACGGGATTAAACGGTTGACCGTCGATAGACCAGACGAGCCGAACATCTCGCATCGGACGATCGCTGGCGTTATGAATCTCTGCGGAGAACCTTGCCGTTCGGCCGGCTACCACCGCTGGTGAATCCACATCGATCGAATCGACAGATACATTCTCTAGTTGATCGCTTCCTGACCCGAGATTCCAAAAACTGACGACCGGTCGAATCGACTTTTCATCCAACCGACTCGTCATGCGATTGAGAGATTCAATGGCTGAGTTTCCAACCAGCTCGTTCTGAAAATCTGATGCGATGATAATGCGTCGTTGCGCATGGGCCGATTGTTCGGCTGCTTCCACGGCAGCTTGCATCATGCGGCCGAGGTCAACCGGGCCAAAATCTGCTCGCGTCTGCCGCAATTGAGCAGCCGCGTCTTGCGCCCCGGTGGTTGAGGGTGGCAGATCGATGCGACTCGAGCGGATCAGCATGACCTCATCTTTACGCGATAGGTCTTTTAACAACTCAGTGAGATCTTGTTGAGCGCGATCGAGCCGACTCATGCCAGATTCATCGCGAGCGGACATGCTGCGGCTATCGTCGAGCACGATCACGAGTGATTGTGGGGCGTCCCCGGGCAGCGATTGAAAACCCGTCAACAGTGGCCTGGCCAGGCAGAACGCAAGGAGAACGGGCAAAAGACAGCGCAGCAAAAGCAGAAGTAAATGCAATAGCTGAATACGGCGTCGATTAATACGAACGACGGCATCGAGGAGATGCATCGCGCCCCATTCGATTGTTCGAAAGCGACTGCGAAACAATAAGTGGATGGCCAGAGGTACGGTGAACGCTAGCGCGCCCAAAGCCAGAATGCCGTTGAGGAGCGTCAAGAGATTCTCCTCCGCAATGCGAGATACTCATGCAAAGCATCGGCGAAAGGACGATCCGTCGTGATAGGAATCAAATCCACTCGGTTGCGACGGCATGCATCGCGGAGTTCCACTTCGTGTTGTTTCAAACGTTGTAAGTACGCGTCGCGCAATGAACGTGCATCGACGGTCTGTTCGCGACTTGTGTTTTCTAAATCTCGAAATTGAATCCGGCCCGAAAACGGAAAATCCAATTCGTCTGGATCCATGATCTGGAAAAACAGAATCTCGTGTCGGGCCGCACGAAGTTGCGTTAAGGCGCGGGCCATCGAGCTCACGTCGCCCATCGCGTCGGAAAGGATGATGGCCAATCCGCGTCGTCCAATCTTCGGCGCAATCGAGTGGAAGACGCCGCCGAGATCCGTTTCGCGTTTTGAACCGTCCGCTGCTAATGCGGAAAGCAATGCCCGCAGGTGTGAGGGACGACTTCGAGGCGGCACCTGTTCCCGCGGCCGATCGTCGAACGTGACCATCCCAACGGCATCCTGCTGACCCAACATCAAGTAAGCCATCGAGGCAGCAAGCTGTTGCGCGTAATCGTATTTGGTCACCCCTTCGGCGCGTTCGCCGCCGTATCGCATGGAGCCACTGCGATCGACTACCAGCGTGCAACGAAGGTTGGTCTCTTCCTCGAATTCACGGATGAACAACCGGTCACTTTTCGCAAAAACCTTCCAGTCGATGTTTCGCAACTCATCACCGCGAACATACGGACGATGTTCTTTGAATTCGACACTAAATCCCTTGTGCGGTGATCGATGGCGGCCAGAACAAAACCCTTCAACGACCTGACGTGCCAGCAACTGCAGTTTTGCGACCCGAGAGAGGTCCTTTGGCGAAATCAGGTCCAGAATGCGCATCTAAAGAAGATCTGCCGTTCGCCGCGGGATAGGATCGAAAATGGATCCTTGGATTATATCCCAAATGCGCTGAATCAATAAACGCAGCGACAGATATCAAGAGAAGAAAAGAGCCTGAATGAGCAACTTTCTCAATCGTCGTCGTCGTCTTTTTTCGGCGGGGGTGGAGGCGGCGGCGGCGGGGGCGCCAGAGATCCGCTGACGGTAGCTGCCGCTCTTTCTGCCAACATCCGTGTACGACCGGTTAAATCTCCGCCAAAGTACACCGGTGAAATCCAGGAGTTTCCCGAAACTGGAACGACCGTTTGAACTTCAATCAATTCCGTTTCATCCGTAATGTTGTTGGGAATCACGGTAACCGTGGCCCCATTCAATTGAAATTTGTCGAGGTGTGCCTGAGCCGCATCACGGACTTCGGTGCCAGTGGCTCCGATGATGATCCCGCGTCGAGCACCGACGTAAGACGCGTGCTCAACAGCATGTTTTAACATGGTCAGGCGAGCAAACTCGATGGAAGCAAAGACAATCGTCAAGAGGATCGTCACTGCAATCGCAAACTCGACGGCGGTCGCACCGGTTCGACTGGATCGGTCTTTCATTGAGCGCCTGTGCATCATCGATCTGTTGGCCTTGGTTACTGAACAAGCATCGACGGCATGCGTCGCGCGATGTTTCGAAATGCTTCGTTTAGTTGAGCAGCATCCATTGCGTAATAGTGTGTTCCGCCGGTCGCGTCCGCAACTTGTTGCATGACAACTCGGTCAGCTTCGTCGCTAAAACTGACAGTAAAGACAGGAACGTCTTGGGCAAAGGCGGCCGCGGCGCCATCGAGCGGGCTCGTTCCGGTCGTTTGCATACCATCACTCATCACGACGATGACCTTGTTGGCCCAGGGTCGGCAATACGAAGTGTCGTTCAAGGCATTTAATGCTTCGATGATGCCACCGCCGATATTTGTATACCCGCCATGGAAAGCCGACGAAATATAGTCGTTTGCATCGCGGATATCGGTGTAGTCATCTGTCAGAGGAACGTCGATTCTTGTGTCGCCCGCATAACTGACCAACGCTATCTTCTCGAGCTTCGCAGTCGCTTGTAATTCTGCACAGAAGCCATCGACGGCATTCACTAAATCCAACCACCGACTATTTGGTGGAATGGGATCACCGTGACTCCAGCCCGGTGCGGATGCTGGTGACCCGGAAGAAGCTTCGTTCGCCGCGTAACGCATGGATCCGCTGCGATCGACGACCAGCACAACATCTAACGTTGTTTGTGCGTGCGTCGCTGTGCAAAGTGGACGCAGGCTCAGCGAGGGTGAAAACATCGGAAAATAGGGTTGAAGTGCTGAGCCAGACCCTGCGTGGAATGCAGCCGTTGAAAGACGAACCGAGTTTCCGCTGCTACTGGGCGTAAAGGAGTATCCAGAACTCGACGAGGCACGATCACTCAGTCCAAATTCGAGATCCGATGCTTCGATTGGAACGACAATACCATCGACAGGATTCAGAGCCGCAACGTCTTGAGCGGAGGTCAGCGCGTCGAATTCGCTTTCCGTCTGAACATAAGTCGCACCCGCGGCGCGAGCGGACGCATCGGCGACGATTTGTACACGGGTGTTGATGAGCTGAATGTAAGAAAGATTGATCGCCATTGCCGCCAAGATGAACAGCACCGGCAGAAGGATCAGGACGGTAATCATCGTGGCACCCTGCTGGCGGGAACGACGACGAATCAAACCAGTGTTAATCAACGTGGTGTTGTTGCTCATGTGCCGGTGTAACTTGGAGGAAAAGCGGATCATTCAGCCTTCATGACCACCGATTCGCTAAGCGTTTTGCCTTGAAACATCATGCCCCCGAAAACCGAATTGGCCGCACAATCAACATCTATGGTGACTCGAAACGAATCGCCTTCGTCCATCGTGGTGGGATCGCTCGGATCCATCGTGACGCTGTAGCCCTGAATGTTTCGATCATCGAGCAACATTTGGCATTGCGAATCAACGGTCGACGCTTCAGTCCCCGGCAGAATGCCAACCCGCGCGCCTTCGTAAGCGGTGATCGCAAGGTTCTGGCGCAACTGAATCATCACGCACGTTTCCACCGTTGCGAGAAGAATCAAAACGAGAACGGGTAAGCAGAGTGCTAGCTCGATCACTGCGACGCCATGCCGTTTGTCAAAGCGACTTTGGGCAAGCTGGTTGACAGCTTTGCGACGCGTTCGTGATCTGCGACGAGAACGAATCCTAGACATGAAAAGCAAGCCAATACGCGGATCAATCGACCTGCACCCCACGCGCGGGCACGGCTAGATGAACCGTAGAACGTGGATGCCCATAGAGGGGCTTGGACGCCACAAAGGCTTGGGAATCTCCATCCGGTGTTGGCCAGTTATGCCGATCCTGACACAAAAGAGAATCGGTGCGCGTCAAATGCCGAGTCAGGGCAAGATGACGCGCACCGCGTTGCATGGACTGCTAGGACCGGACAACTTCCGAGAACGGTTGATCGGAGAATCGAAACTCGCCGGCATCAAAATCGACGTAAACGGTAGCACCATCCGGATAGGCGTTTTTCAAAATGGAGGTTGCAAGTGGATTTTGAACCTCTTTTTGAATAACACGTTTCAGCGGACGCGCGCCGTAGGTTGGGTCGTATCCAACCGCAGCGATTTCATCGATCGCCGCGTCACTGACTCGTAAACCCAAACCCGCGTCTTGTAGTCGGTGAGCAAGTTGATTGATCTGCAGACCGACGATCTTGCGGATCTCATCCTGACGCAGCGGATGAAAAATAACGATGTCATCCACTCGGTTGAGAAACTCGGGAAGGAATCTCGCCTTAAGTGCTTCATGCACCGCTTCCCGCATTTCATCTTCCGAGCCTCCTTCTTCGGTCACTTGTTGAATCACTTGGCTACCAGCGTTGCTGGTCATCACGATCACCGTGTTGGTGAAGTCCACTGTTCGACCATGACCGTCGGTCAGCCGTCCATCGTCCAGCACTTGTAATAAGATGTTGAAAACATCCGGGTGCGCTTTCTCCATTTCATCAAGTAACAAAACGGAATAGGGTCGTCGACGTACTGCCTCGGTCAACTTGCCACCCTCCTCGTAGCCAACGTATCCCGGAGGGGCTCCTATCAATCGCGAGACACTGTGCCGCTCCATGAACTCACTCATGTCGATACGAACCATTGCGGATTCATCATCGAACATCACCTGAGCAAGCGCTTTGCACAATTCGGTTTTTCCGACACCCGTTGGACCGAGAAACAAGAAAGAACCAATCGGTCGATTTGGATCCTGCAAACCACTTCGGCTTCGACGTACAGCATCTGAGACAACCGTAACAGCTTCGTCTTGACCAACGACTCGCCCGTGAAGGCGTTCTTCCATCACCAACAGCTTGGCACGTTCGGTCTCGAGCATGCGGGTAACGGGCACGCCCGTCCAAGTACTGACGACTTCAGCGATTTCGTCTTCGGTTACATCGCGTCGGAGCAACCGTCGTTTATCATCGGATGCTTCTTGGTTTTCTTTGGCTTTTTGTTCGCGGGCTTCGAGTTCTTCCAAACGTTTTTCCAACTCCGATTGGCGAGCGCGAACATCAAGCATCTCTTGATAGAGCTTCTCTGGATTCTCTCCGCGCAATTGCGTTTGTTTGGCTTCGGAATCGAGGGTTGCGAATCGGTGCGCCAACTGGTCCGCCTCTTGGCGAATCGATTGCACATCGTCCAGGCCGATTTTCTCCGTTTCCCACTGCTCGCGCAGGCTCGCCAGTTCGCGGTTGAGCAATTCCATTTCATGTTCAACTTCTTCGCGCCGGGCAACGGCAGATTCCTCTTGCTCGTCGACAAGCTGTCGATGCGCAAGTTCGAGTTGTCGTAGCTGCCGTTGGACTCGATCGATCGGTTCCGGCACGCTTTCTTTTTCCATGGCCAATCGGCTGGCCGCCTCATCCACTAAGTCGATCGCTTTGTCTGGCAGAAACCTGTCGGCAATGTAACGATTGGAAAGATTCGCTGCGGCGACTAAAGCACTGTCGGTGATACGCACACCGTGATGCGATTCATAACGGGATTTAAGTCCTCGAAGAATCGCGATGGTGTCTTCAACGGTGGGTTCACCGACGTAGACCGGTTGGAACCTGCGTTCAAGTGCGGCGTCTTTTTCGATGTGTTGACGATATTCATCAAGCGTCGTCGCTCCGATACATCGCAGGCTTCCTCGCGCGAGCTCGGGCTTTAGCAAGTTGGCAGCGTCGGCGGATCCTTCTGCTTTTCCGGCTCCGACGACCAGATGAAGTTCATCAATGAACAAGATCACGTTTCCGCTGCTATCTTTGACTTCTCTTAAAACGGCTTTGAGACGCTCTTCAAAGTCGCCACGAAATTTTGCACCGGCAACGAGCGCTCCCATGTCCAATGCAATCACTCGTTTATTCTGAAGGCTCTGCGGAATGTCACCTTCGAATATGCGCAGAGCGAGACCCTCTGCGATCGCGGTTTTACCGACACCCGGTTGACCAATCAGTACCGGGTTGTTTTTCGTGCGGCGCGAAAGCACTTGAACGACGCGGCGGATTTCATTGTCGCGACCAATGACGGGATCCAACTTGCCATCTTCAGCCAGTTGCGTCAGGTCGATTCCAAACTTCTCTAATGCTTGGTAAGTGTCTTCAGCGTTCTGGTCGGTTACGCGGGCCGAACCTCTCACCTGGCTCATGGCCTTGAGTACGTCGTCTTCGGTCACGCCCAACATTTGCAAGAGACTCTTCGCTTTGCTGTCGGCGCGTGTTAGTCCGAGCAGAAGATGTTCCGTGCTAACGTATTCGTCTTTGAGGGACTCTGCGGCGGCAGCGGCTGCAT
Organism: Planctomycetota bacterium; assembly: GCA_039179795.1. Taxonomy (GTDB): domain Bacteria; phylum Planctomycetota; class Planctomycetia; order Pirellulales; family Pirellulaceae; genus Rubripirellula. The sequence continues at coordinate 58,205 of JBCDEM010000011.1, forward strand.
CGAATGTCTGTTGGAGGTCAGGAGCAATCCCTGGCTGACGGCCACCCGAAACGGAAGGCAACCGCGTTAATTCACTACCGGTTAGTTCGCCCAGTTGCTTGGCATCAACACTCATTTTGTCCAGCAACGGCAAGGTGATCCCGTCGGATTCGTCCAGCATTGCAGATAGCAGATGCAAAGGACTGATCTCTGGATTGCCAGCCGACGCAGCGCGTGCTTGCGCTTCGGCAACGAGGGCTTGAGCTTTGGTGGTCAGTCGGTCAAATCGAAACGTCATGGCAGGGTCTCCTTCAGTTGATCTTTTTAATGCAACTTTTGGACCACGCAACAAAATGGGCATAAAAAAAGGCGGGTGAAACTCACCCGCCTTTGCATTGCGTGTCGCAAGTCTACGGCATCAGTCTTTCACTTCGAAATCAGCATCGATGGCGTCATCATCAGCGTCTGGGGTCGCCGCTGCAGCACTTGCCTCGGGGCCGGCGGCACCGCCAGCAGCTTCTGTCTTTTCATACAGAACCTTGCTGAACGCTTGTGCGGCTGCATCCAGTTCGTCGGAAGCCTGCTTGATGGCGGCTGTATCCTCACCTTCCGCTGCTTGCTTGACTTTTTCGATCGCTTTGTTCATCGGCTCCTTGTCAGTGTCAGAAAGCTTGTCGGCATGCTCGCTCATTTGCTTCTCCAACTGGTAAACCTGTTGGTTGGCTTTGTTTCTGGCTTCGACCAATTCGAACTGCTTGCGATCTTCGTCCGCGTGAGCCTCAGCGTCTTTACGCATCTGCTCGATGTCGTCTTCCTTGAGCGCACCGGCTTCTTTGATCGTGACCGAAGCCTCTTTGCCAGTCTTCAGTTCTTTTGCTGAAACCGACACGATGCCGTTCTGGTCAATGTCAAACTTCACTTCGATTTGTGGAACACCACGTGGTTGCGGCGGGATGCCTTCGAGATTGAATTCACCCAACAATCGGTTGTTGGATGCCATCTTTCGCTCACCCTGGAATACACGAACCGTTACGGCCGACTGATTATCTGCCGCGGTACTGAACACATTCTTTTTTTCGACGGGAATCGTCGTGTTTCGTTCGACCAGAGCTGTCATCACTCCGCCCTCGGTCTCGATACCGAGAGTAAGCGGCGACACGTCCAGCAACAGAACGTCGGTACGGTCACCAGCTAGAACGCTGCCTTGAATGGCGGCACCAACAGCGACGACTTCATCCGGGTTCACGCCTTGGTGCGGATCTTTTCCGAAGATCTGCTTGACCACTTCGCGCACCTTGGGAACACGCGTGCTACCGCCGACCAACACCACTTCGTCAATTTCGCTTGGGCTTAAGCCAGCGTCTTCGAGCGCTTTCAAAACAGGTCCACGGCATCGCTCAACCAGGTCATCGATCAACGTCTCGAAAGTGTTTCGAGTGATTTTCATCGTGAGGTGTTTCGGTACGTTGTCCGAGACGGTGATGAACGGCAAGTTGATGTCAGTTTCCGGCAAAGAGCTGAGTTCCTTCTTTGCCTTTTCACATGCTTCCTGCAAACGTTGCAACGCCATCGGATCTTCCCGTAGGTCGATCGCGTTTTCCTTCTTGAATTCGTCGGCAACGTAGTTGATCAAAGCCTCATCGAAGTCGTCACCACCCAGGTGAGTATCACCCATTGTGCTGATCACTTGGAAGACGCGACTCTCTTGCTCTTCGTCACCGCTGTCAGCTACTTCGAGAACCGAAACGTCAAACGTTCCACCACCGAGGTCGAACACGATGATTTTTTCGTCTTTCTTTTTGTCCAAGCCATACGCGAGTGCAGCAGCCGTCGGCTCATTGATGATTCGAGCGACATCCAAGCCAGCGATCTGGCCTGCGTCCTTCGTCGCCTGTCGCTGCGCGTCATTGAAATACGCCGGAACGGTGATGACAGCCTTATTCACCTTGTGGCCAAGGTACGATTCAGCAGCTTCCTTCAGCTTGCGAAGGACCTTTGCCGAGATCTCCTGTGGCGTGTACTGCTTGTCACCAATCTGGATTTTGACGTACTCGTCCGCAGCACCAACCACGCCGTACGGAACCATCTTTTCTTCGGACTCCACTTCATGGTGTCGTCGACCCATGAAACGCTTGGCCGAATAAACGGTTCGGTTGGGGTTGGTGACCGCTTGTCGACGTGCGGGCTCACCGACGATCACATCGTCTTTGTCGGTGAATGCCACGACGCTGGGCGTCAGTCGATTGCCTTCGGAGTTGGGGATCACTTTCGGCTCGCTGCCCTCCATCACCGCCACAACACTGTTGGTGGTACCGAGGTCGATACCGATAATCTTTTCGCCTTGTGCCATAGGGTATCTCTCCTTCGCTAATGTTCGCTATCGCTTGGTTTTTCGGGACCACCGGGATTGCTTGCGACTTGCTGGTGGATCGCGCGGTGCGGGGGTCGGAAGTTTTGGCTTCTAAATATGTAGGGTTGCGTCTTTGTTGGGTGTCGTTTTGGTCACCCACTCAAGCGGGTAGACAGTTAGGCAAAGCCCGTGCCAGTCGTTCGCCATAATTTGAGGAATCGTTCGAATTCATCCTTCCATCTCGCAAAACATCGCTTTTTGCGATCAAATCGCAGTGGCAACGCGTGATTGCGACAAAAATGGCAGGAGCGAAATCGCGACCCAAAATCGACTTTGATGCCGTTTGTCAATTTGACAGACTTTTCGCCGACTGCCGATTCTTTTCCTCTTTTGCTGTTCAGACCAAACGATGACGGACAACGAACCACAGCGTTCCATCGACGAGCTTGATCGACAGATTCTTGATCTAGTCGAGAAACGACGCGGCCTCGTTGAGGCAGCTTTTGCTGGCGGTGACCAAGGCTTGGTCGGTCACGTCGTCGAAGAAGCCGTTCGCATGGAAGAGTTGGTCAAGTCGCGGAATATCGAACAGCCGTTCGGATTTGAATCGCAAACACAACTGTTGAAGCATGTTTCATCATTGTGCCTGCAATCGGTGCATCACTGGCAAGCGGCGTTTCTCGGACCGAAATACAGCTACAGCCACCTGGCGGCACTAAAGTACTTCGGAGATGCCGCGACGTTGACACCGGTTGGCTCGATCCCTGCTGTCTTTGAAGCGGTCGCCCGCGGCGACATGCTGTTAGGGATTGTTCCCATCGAGAACAGCACCGACGGCCGCGTTGTCGATACGTTGGGAATGTTTGTTCGGCAAGATATGCAAATCTGTGGAGAGGTCTTGTTGCCGATTCACCACAACCTTTTGTCCAAAACCTCACGCTCTGAGATCGTCGAAGTTCACAGCAAGCCGCAAGCGCTGTCGCAGTGTCGAGGATGGTTGGCCAGTCAGTTGCCGCATGCCCGATTGGTTGAAAACAGTAGCACGGCAGCGGCCGCGAAACTCGCCTCAGAGAAACATGGTGTTGCAGCCGTCGCAAGTCTGGAAGCTGGCCGTGAGCATGATCTGGATGTGATCGACATTAACATCGAAGACAATCCGAACAATGTCACTCGATTCGCTGTGCTTGGAAAACAGCAGCCCGGTGCGACGGGCGACGATAAAACAGCGCTACTATTTCAAGTGAATCATCGACCCGGCGCTTTAGCCGACGCGATGACGGTCTTCAAGAAGCACGAATTAAACCTGACGTGGATTGAGTCTTTCCCAGCACCAGAAGTCAAGAATGAGTACCTTTTCTTCGTAGAATTAGCCGGCCATCGCACGGATCGAAAGGTGTCAACGGCAATCGATGAGTTAACTGCGTCGGCACAACGCATGGCGATTCTCGGTTCTTACCCGCGGGCCGTGCTGACCTGATCAAGCGTCTCTCGATATGGCATCGAGTACGTCAGGCGATTTGGCAATCATCGGTATCTCACGATGCGATGGGAATCGGATTCAGTTTTTTGGGTGTGAGCCGTGCGCTCTCCCGATGCGCTACGTATAATCGCACATCCTCAACCACTCTTTCTTCTGATGCATGCTGAGATGATGAAAAACCTCTCCTTGATTGCGATCGTTGCACTCTGTTTGACGAACCTTGCGAATGCTGCGGATCGACCGAATTTGTTGTTCGTTATTGCCGATGATTGCACGTTTCGAGATATCGGCTGTTACGGAGGCCAAGCTCACACACCAAACATGGATCGATTGGCGACGGAAGGTATGCGGATGACGCACTGCTTTCAAACGGCTCCGATGTGTTCCCCGACACGTCACAACATTTATACGGGGCAATACCCCGTTAAAACCGGTGCGTATCCAAATCACACTCAGACGTATCAACACGTTCAGAACATCACAGACTATTTAATACCGCTCGGCTATCGTGTCGCATTGTCTGGCAAACGACATATAGGTCCTAAAAACCGGTTCGTGTTTGAGTACACGGGAAAGAATAACAACCCAGATATGCAGGCGATTGACGAACTGTTTTCCGATTGTGCTAAATCGGAAACGCCATTCTGTTTGTTCGCGTGCAGCAATGAACCGCATTCACCCTGGAATAAAGGCGACGCTACGCGTTACCCTTCAGACCAAGTGGAGCTCCCACCGTACTTGGCTGACACCCCTGAGGTTCGCGACGCGTTCAGTCGTTACTTGGCGGAGATCACTTACTACGACGGTCAAGTCGGAAAGATCTTGGATCGATTGAATCAATATGAACTCACGGACGATACACTCGTCATCGTGGTTTCGGAACAAGGAAATTCGTTTCCCTTTGCAAAATGGACTTGCTATGACAATGGATTGCAGTCGGCGATGATCGTCCGTTGGCCGGGGCGAGTGAAAGCCGGTTCCGTTTGTGATGCGATGGTTGAGTACGTCGATGTCACGCCGACGTTCGTTGATGTTGCTGGAGGAGAACTGTCGGAAGAGTTGGATGGAAAGAGCTTGATGGACGTATTCACCGGAAAAGCAAAAGAACACAAGGAATACGTTTACGGAGTCATGACGACTCGCGGAATCATCAATGGCAATGATTCGTACCCGATTCGTTCCATACGCAGCCGGCAGTACAAGTTGATTTTAAACCTGAACCACAATCAGCCGTTCACCAACGCTTGTACAAAGAGCAAAGAGTTTCAATCGATCGTTGCTGCTGCGGATGCGGGTAATCAAGACGCCAAAACGGTCGTCGAGCGTTATCAGAATCGTCCCGAGATTGAGTTTTACGATGTGGTTGCAGATCCGTTGGAAATGAACAACCTCGCCAATTCACCCGGGCACGCCCAGACGATTTCTGCGATGCGCAGCCGCCTTGAGAAATGGATGGAATCGCAGGGTGATCGGGGTGCGGGAACGGAACTCGTTGCGAACCAGCACAAGAAACGAAAGAAGTAGCCGACCATTAGGCGAGCTTGTTGTCGTGATTGGGCGGTTGGGAATTTACTTTTTTGGATTCAACTCGGTTACGAATTGATAAACTAAAAGTAGTTTCCATTCCCAACCTCGCATTTCGACATTGATTGTGTTTCGATACGACACAAGCCGCAGTTACCGCTGGAATTATGAGCATGCACCGGATCCGATTGAACGCGACGTGCCTGAATGGCCGGGTGATTGGACGTTCTGTGGATTGAAGGTCGATTCCCCTTTGGGCATTCCTGCCGGGCCGTTGCTCAACGGGAAGTGGTGCCTCTACTACGCTTCCCTCGGTTTTGACATCGTCACCTACAAAACGGTGCGGAGTGGGGCTCGAGGTTGTTACGCGCCACCGAACCTCGTGCCTGTTCGCGTTGACAATATGACGAACTGCGAGTCGCCGGTTACGCCTTCGGAATCCATGGACGGAACGTGGGCTGTTTCGTTTGGCATGCCGTCGGCCGCCCCGGATGTTTGGCGTCGTGACGTTGAATGGACGCGGGATCGACTGCCTGCTGAAAAGCTGTTGTGCGTTTCTGTTGTCGGAACGACGGAGCCAGGCTGGTCGATGCAGCAATTGGCCGAAGACTACGCTCTATGCGCAAAATGGGCACTCGAAAGCGGTGCGGACGTCGTCGAGGTGAATTTTTCTTGCCCGAACGTCAGCACATGCGATGGGCAGTTGTATCAAGACCCTGTCGGATCACGTCTGGTAGCACAGACCGTACGTCAAGCCATTGGGCAGTTGCCGTTGGTCATCAAGATTGGCCATGAAACCGATGACGACGCGACCCGCAACTTAATCAATGCGGTGGCCGATTCGACCACGGCGCTCGCCATGACCAACAGCATTGCGGCGCAGGTTGGGATGAATTCCGAACGGCTTTTGTTTGAAGGAGAAAAACGTGGCATCTGCGGAACGGCCATTCACGAATCATCCGTTCAACAGGTTCGACGTTTCAACCAGATCCAGGGCGAAGGTGATCATCAGTTAAGGTGGATCGGCGTCGGTGGCATCGATAGTTATGCTGCCGTGCAGAACTTTCTGGAAGCGGGTGCTGAATCCTGTCAGCTGGCCACTTCGATCATGGTGGATCCGGAAATAGGGATTCGGATCCGTGAGCATTGTGCCCGGGAAGTCGTTGATGCGAACGGAAGAGCTTAGACAGATTCAAAGCGTTTGTTTGAACCGGATTCAATCAAATAAATTGAGCATTTCTGCTAAACTAGTGCCAAGAGGCGGCGCCGCGAGACGAATCCTGGCGTGAAGTGAGACGAGTCCTCCTGCTGGAAAGTTGGTAGATATGCACTGGAGCTATTTCTTTATGAATCCGGCGGTCGTCTGGATTCTAATCCCTATCGCGTGCATTTTGGTCGCGGGCATCAAAGCGGTGGCGGGGATGTACTTTTCCCACCAAGAGCGGATCGCGATGATCGAGCAGGGCATGAACCCCGACGGAATGAACCCCGACGGAAAGAATCCCTATGCGGAAGATCAAATCGCCTAGCGATCGGCCGCGTGTGTGGGTCATCTTTCGCATGACGACACCGAAAACACTTTCACCCTGAGGGTGAGCTTTGGAACGTGTTAACATTGAAGGCATGGACCAAGAGCTCAATCCTTACGCTCCGTCGATCGAAACGGAGTCCGCGCCTCTGCCTTCTGACCTATTGGGTGGTCGTCTAAAGTCGACTGAAATCGGCTTGCGATTGGTCTGCGTGGGGATGCTTCTGACAGCGACCGCTTGGATTGTGGGTATCTTTGCCCGGTCTTACGCGGGAGGCATCGGAGTTCCGATGTCGCTGATTGGACTATTGGCGATGATCGGTATTCTGATGTTGAACGCCGGTCCCGTTATGTGTCTCACGGTGCCGGCCGGTTACGGTTTGCGCCCCTTTGCGATTGCCACCGTCGCTGCCCAGGGTTTGGGCTTCCTCGGTTTTATTGCGTCGCTATTGCTCGGCGGCATGATCATCATGATGGGCGCGATGTTGATCGTGATGGTGGCTGGCTCGCTGTTTCTTTTCTTTTTGTATCGGCTTGCGAATTGCATCCGTCGTGCTGATCTGGTCATTCGGATTCGCCAGGTTTCGATGTTCTGGTCGGTCGTCGTCTTTGGCTTTTTTCCGATGGCCTTTGTCAGTTCACGATCGGTGAACCTGGCCGCAGTGCTTTTGTTCGGGTACATGATTGCGTTGGGTTTGGCAACGCTTGCGTATGCGATGTTGTCATACGCCGTCGCAAATTCTCTCCGCTATCCCAAGTCACCGACGATCTGATGATGCGTCGATGCGACTTTCATCGACAACGCACAAGCGATTCTCGATCGACATTGTTCTGTTTTAAGAACGTGTCGATTTCTTTGAGAAACCGGTCGGCGTCGACCGGATAACCTGCTGTTGGTTTAACGGCTCCCCCAGACAAATTGTCGAAGTACCTATTGAAGGAATCCATCATCCGCTCACGCATGTATTTTGCGTGCATCGAGGCAAGAGCCACGGGTGTGAAGGAATCTCCCTTCACCGTGAAATGAGCGGTGATCTGCTGGCCTTCGATATCGAATTGATAAACACTCTGTTTCGGAGATTCTGCTTCGATGCGAATCCATGCGGACGGGAAAGTGTGTTGAAGCACCGCAGCATAATATCGACGGCCACCATGCCGGTCACAGTAAATCATCGTTTGGTTAGACGGTTCGCTGCTGGCCGATCCCGCGTGTTTTTCCCAGGTCGTTCGAGCAAGATTCAGCGTTGTGCGAGAGAGTAGATCTGCTTTATTGGATCCGTTCGCGCACGCTCGATTGAATTGTTCCGCCGTAATCACGCGAGCTTGCACGCCCAGCAACTGACAGCGAGCAGTGTTCCAATGATTCACGATTGGGTCGACTTCGTCAGCGGTCATCAATTTGAGGGTCGCGTCGGGTTGAAGCCAGGGCGTCCGATCGATGTCGCGTTGATCTTCCGGGCAAACCTTGTTGATCAGATTCGAAAAGTTGTCCGTGACTGTGTCTGTTCTGCACCAAGCCATCGATGCGCTGGTGACCGCGTGCAACGTATCGAGTCCTTTCCCTGGTTGAAAAACCGCTTTTGAGTCGTCGACCTTGACGGTGATGCCCTGGAAAGCAATCGGATCGCGAAGCGGCGCGAAGTCGTCATCGAGCGCGCCGGCGGTATGATCATCCGGCACGTGCCACGCCGTTGCAACGATCACCAAAGGGCCTAATTTGGGGCCATAGCCCGCTTCGTCCGTCGCAATCAATAACATCGCCGCATGGTACCACGGTGCGGTGTAGCATGTGGACGGCGGTGTAGCATGTGAGACGGGAGATTTCGCTCCATCACGCAACGCTCAATAAAGCAATCGTCGTGGCATGCTTCGGCGCTCCATTGGATGTGGGAATCAAATGACAGGAACTTCGTCCGGCTTCACGTACCCGCTCGGCGCATCGCTCGTACCCGAGGGCGTCAATTTCAGCATCTACTCGAAGAATTGCACGTCGATGGAGCTGCTGTTGTTCGATGACGTGAATGATCATCGCCCGGCTCGAACGATTCGTCTGGATCCGATTGAGCATCGGACGTTTCACTACTGGCACATCTTGGTCGAAGGGCTAAAGGCCGGACAGATCTACGCGTATCGAGCCAACGGGCCGATGCTTCCTGAGCATGGATTGCGATTCGATCCGAGCAAGCTGTTACTCGATCCCTATGGTCGGGCCGTCGCCGTTCCGGAGGCATTTGAAAGAGAGGCGGGAGCACAACCCGGTGACAACGCCGGAACCGCGATGAAAAGTGTTGTGGCGGATTTAAGTCAATATGACTGGGAAGGCGACAGACAACTTCGCAACCCGTTCAATAAAACGATCATCTACGAAATGCACGTGCGTGGTTTTACACGTCATCCCAACTCGGGTGTCAGCTCTGACAAACGCGGCACGTATGCTGGCCTCGTGGAAAAGATTCCCTACCTGAAAGAACTGGGAGTGACGGCTGTTGAGCTGTTGCCGATCTTTCAGTTTGATCCTCAAGAGGCCATGCCAGGTCTAACCAATTACTGGGGCTACAATCCCGTTTCCTTCTTCGCTCCGCACTGCGGTTACGCGTCAAGTAACGACCCTTTGGCTGTGCTAGACGAGTTTCGCGATATGGTCAAAGCGTTGCATCGAGCTGGAATCGAGGTCCTGTTGGATGTCGTGTACAACCACACCGCGGAAGGTGATGACGATGGTCCAACCTTTTGCTTTAAAGGGCTCGAGAACGCAGCGTACTACATTTTGGAATCCGCTCCATCGACATCGGACTATGACCGTAGCGGCTACGCGAACTTCAGCGGATGCGGCAACACACTGAACGGAAACCACGCGATCGTGCGGCGGATGATCTTGAGTAGTTTGCGTTATTGGGTTGAGGAGATGCATGTCGATGGTTTTCGTTTCGACTTGGCATCCGTCCTTTCACGTGACACCGAGGGTAAACCTCAAGCCAATCCTCCGATCTTGTGGGATATCGAAACCGATCCTGTTCTTAGTGGTACCAAGTTAATCGCCGAAGCATGGGACGCCGCAGGACTCTATCAAGTCGGTAATTTCTTTGGCGACCACTGGAAAGAGTGGAACGGCCGCTTTCGAGATGACGTGCGGGCATTTGTCAAAGGCGACGAAGGGCACGCGGGAACGCTGGGAGCCCGCTTTCTCGCGAGCCCCGACATTTACGGGCATCGCAACCGTGAACCCGAGCAGAGCATCAATTTCGTCACATCGCACGACGGTTTCACGTTGAATGATCTCGTGTCGTACAACGAAAAGCACAACCTTGAAAATGGGGAAGGAAATCGCGATGGTCACAATCACAACGTCAGTTGGAATTGCGGCGTTGAAGGTCCGACGGATGATCCACAGATTGAACGATTGAGAATCAAACAGATCAAAAACTTCTTTACGATTAACGTGTTGTCCCTGGGCGTGCCCATGTTATTGATGGGCGATGAGGTGCGTCGAACCCAGCAAGGAAACAACAATGCCTATTGCCAAGACAACGAGGTCAGTTGGTTCGACTGGGACCTCGTGGAAAAGCACGATGAAATCAAACGATTTGTCAAACGGTTGATCGGGTATCGCATGGCCCTTCCCGAGCGAGGTGATCCGCGGATGAGCCTCAGCGAAGTCATTTCACGAAGTCGCGTCCGCTGGCACGGGACGAAGCTAGAGACGCCAGACTGGGGCGGGAATTCTCATTCAGTCGCGTTCACGGTTGAAACGTTTGAACGATGGAGTCATCTCATCTTCAACGCTTATTGGGAGCCAATTGAATTTGAATTGCCAAAGTTGCCAAGCAAGTTTCATAGCTGGTTGCGAGTCATTGATACGGATCGACCGAGTCCTGAAGACATCGGGTCCGAATCGCCAGTGGGCAACGAGACTCAGACGTACTTGGTGCAACCTCGATCGTCGGTCGTGCTACTAACGCAGCGGATGCAAAGCCGCCGGTGATCAATCCATTCCACCAAAGGACCAGGAGATCGTAGCGGGCGGCTCGATCGGTGTGCTGCCTACGCCCTGGGTCGCGAATTCGCCATTCACGCTGAACAACCAGCCTTCGGTCGCGCTTGTGTTGACATTGCCAATCCGATCGACAAACGCGGTGGAGCCAGACCCTTCGATCAGGACATCGATCTCCGTCTGACGTCGCATGATCTCTTCCACGGTTGTACCGGCGACCACATCAGGCACTTCGAACGATCGCTGGTCGGTACCACCGAGGATTTCGACCATGACCGGTCCAGATACCGGCTCATCAGCGACGGCCTGCGTTTCCGCTGGCCGGGAGATGCTTTCGTCCAGCGTTGCCTGCTCGATTCGGCCGCAGCCGACGACAAATACTCCAAGCAGACAAAAAGGAAGCCAGGGCAAGGCCTGGCTGTTGAATCGCAAATAGGATCGCACGGCTTTCAGAGGCAAAGAGTAATGGATCCTGGCCGAGACTCCCTCTCGGAGTATCTACCGACGCGTTTTCTTGACTTTCGCCCCGCCCTGTCGGACTTTGAACTTTGGGTTTGTCTTGCAAATGACGTAGATGCGTCCACGCCGTTTGACGACTTGGCAATCGGGGTGACGGTACTTCAAGGCACCGATACTGCTGACGACTTTCATCGGATCGCTCGGAATCTATCTATGGTATATGGTGTTTTACAAGCATCTTTGGCGAGGGGCGGAGTATAGCGGGTTCCAAGAATCCTTCAACGCCAAACAAACCGGTCACGGGATGTCCAATGGCATTCCAACCGTCAAACGGGGGAGAACCAAGCTCAGATGGGCCAACTTGCGTATTTCGATTGCCGAAGCGGCATCAGCGGCGATATGACGCTGGGTGCTCTGACCGATCTCGGTGCCGATCTTTCGGCGATTGAGAGTGCCGTCCGATCGATGGGACTCCCAGAGCTGGAAATTCGGTCCGAAGAAGTCAAAAAGTGCGGGTTTCGCGCCAAATCCATTCGAATCCATCATCCACCGGAACACGCTCATCGGCATCTCCACCACATCACGGACATGATCGATGGAGCGACCGAGATCGACGACGCTGCCAAGCAAACGGCTCACCGGATCTTCCAGGAAGTCGCTGTTGCCGAGGCAAAGGTTCACGGGACCACGATCGAAAAAGTGCATTTTCACGAAGTGGGTGCCATCGATTCAATCGCAGACATTGTCGGTGTCTCGGTAGCGATGCATCAATTGGGCATCGAATCGCTGATCGCATCTCCGGTTCCCACGGGCTCTGGCGAAATCACGATCGCCCATGGGCGAGTGAGCGTTCCCGCTCCTGCAACGGCTGAAATCCTTTGCGGTATCCCTATTGCGGAAAGTGATATCGAGGCCGAACTGACGACACCGACCGGTGCGGCCATCTTGAAGGCATGTGCCCGGTCTTTTGGTGTGTTGCCGGCCATGACGATTCACCGAGTCGGTTACGGTGCGGGCAGCAAAGATCTAGATGGTCAGGCGAACCTGCTGAGAGTGCTTCTCGGGGAGATGACAGAGCCCCCAGCGACGCTCGGCGAGAACGTGGAATCCGACCGCGTCGTCGTTTTGGAAACCAACGTTGATGATTCAACGGCGGAGCAAATGGCTGACTGTGTCGAGCGGTTGCGTGCGGCCGGTGCACTTGATGTTTTTCAGGTGCCGTGCTTCATGAAGAAAGGTCGGGCGGGCGTCGCGTTGCAAATCATCGCACCGGCCGAAAAAGTGCGGCTTCTTGAGACGGTTGTTTTCGAGCATTCCCACTCAATCGGTATTCGTCGCTATTCCGCTGATCGTCATAAGTTGATTCGGCAAAGTGTGACCGTGGAAACAAGCTTCGGACCCGTCCGAGGAAAAGTCGTGCGACTGCCCAGTGGCGGTGAACGATTCAGTGTAGAAGACGACGATGCCAGATCGCTCGCCCAATCCAATCAAACCACCACGGACGCTATTCGTCAAACCGCCGAACAGGCGTTCAAGGAAACGTAGGTCGATCGCTCCACGATCGAGCGCGGGAGTCGATCGTTGCGGCCGTCGATCATGAAAAGAAGTCACGAGTGAACGCTCTATCGGAGCGAAATCGCTTGTTGTAGCGGTCGCAGAATTTGCGTCACCAGATAGCCGTCGACAAGATCGTGGCACAACTCGGATAGACGCTCGAACTCTTCCGCGTATGACTCCTCGGGTCCCAGAGAATCGTAGCGGGTTACGCGAAGGTAAACGCTGATCTGGTCGTCGCCAAACTCGCCGGTTCTAACCTGGTAGGCCGTTGAGCGGGATTCGAAGCTTACGCGACACTGTGTCTTGCAGTCTTCGTCCAACGCAAACTGAATCATCGGTTCATAGGACAACAGTTTGCCGTAGGGAACCGTGAGAAAACGATCGAGCGCGGGAGCGATGCCCATGGCTTCGGCCAGCACTTCGTTGTGATTGCCCCGGTACGCAAAATCGAATCCCACCATCACGCTGAGTGATTCGCAATCCAATGGACTGATGGACAATTCGTAGGGGATCAATTCCAGGATCGATTGATGCTGGGCGACGGCTGCCTCAAAACTCTCCGGATTCACCGCGCCACTATTGACCCGTTTGGATTCAATCGAAACCCAGCGATAACCACCCGCATCCTTCTCTTCTTCGAGAACGTACTCGGATTTCTCACGTGAGTAAAAATTCTGCATGTTTGGGTATCGCCGCCGCACTTGTTCAAAATAGTGCAACACGGACTCACGGCTTTGCGGCAATTCCATCTCGGTGCACAGGTTCATGTTGAGATAAAAGTCGTCGCTGAAGGCGCCGTATCCGCTCATGCAGTTCTCCTTGATGGACGCAATCGAAAAGGGTTGATCAAATCAGTGCTGGACAACCAATGCCCATTATAGACCGAAGGCCGCTTTAAACGGAGTCCGGGGGCGCCCCGGCTGGGTTCCGCGGCCCAGGCCGTCGATGTTCCAGGGCCCAGGCCGTAAGGGTGTCTGAGCCCAGGTCGTAAGGGTGTCTGAGCCCAGTCAGTTAGGGTGTCTGAGCCCAGTCGGGGGTTCCAAACCAAGCATCCATTTCCGGCAAAAAAGGTGCGACGATTTCGGGTGGTTCCGGGATATGGCCACGGTCACCGGTTTCCGCCATCCAAGTGTCGAGTGCCGCCCGCATTTCCGCCATCACCTGATTGTGCTTTGGTGATTCGGCAAGATTGGTGATTTCAAACGGATCGGCTTGCGTGTCGAACAACATCTCGGTTGGAAACGGCTTCATGAGATCGGCTGGAGGGCCGGTCAGCTTTCCTTCACGAGAAAGTTCACGCATCAGAGGTTTGACCAGGAAGCACTTTTCTTTGTAGCGGTTGAGTGTCGGGAAACCGGCTCCAAGTGTGAAGTTGCGAATGTAGTGATAGCGTTTGCCGCGAACGGATCGTTGACGGACTTGCGTTTCGTCGATCCGATCTCGCGCCGAAAAAGCGTATCGACGCTCTTGTCCGATGTTATCACCGAACAGACGTCGACCCTGCATCGTTGACGGAACTTCGATGCCAGCGATCGCAAGCGTCGTTGCCGTTAGGTCGATCAGACTCACCACCCGATCATCGACCGACCCGACTTGGAAGTGTTTCGGTGCCTCGTGTTTGCTTGCCCAGCGAATGATCAGTGGAACATGCAGGCCGCTGTCAAAGCACCAGTGTATCCCTCGCGCTTCCAGTCGCCCGTTATCCGCGAAAAAGATGACGACTGTGTTCTCAGCAACACCATCCTTTTTCAGTTGATCTAAGATCCAGCCGATCCGAACATCCATTCCACTGGCCGAGTTCAGGTACCTTGCCCATTCTTCGCGAACCGTGGGGTGATCGGGATAGTAGGGTGGCGGCGTCACGTTCTCAGGCGTGGCCGCTTGCGGATGCCATTCTTCACCCACCCAAGGCACTCGCGTCTTTTCAGCTGATTTGCGGTCGTAGATGTCGTATTCAGCTTCGGGCATGTTGAATTGGGCGAAGAACGGCTTCGTCTTGTCGATTTCCGACCATCGTTTCACATCATAGAGAGGGCCTTCGTTGACAAAGTTCAGGTCGAGTTTTCCTGTGCCGACAACCCGTTCACCGATGTGGGTCACATTGGCGGTCTGGTAACCGACTTCAGCGAGTCGCTGGGTTAGCGGGCGGACTCCCGTCGGAAGGCGAAAATTATCGTCGCGATGGGAACGCATGTGATGCATGTCAGTCGTTGTCGCGTAAAGCCCTGTCATGAACGCACTGCGACTTGGAGCGCAAACCGGAGACGTCGAGTAGGCATTCGTGAATCGAACACCCTGGGCAGCGAGTTGATCGACATGCGGCGTGCGGACTTGTTTCGCTCCGTAGCAACCGAAATCGAGATCAAAGTTCTCTGCGACGATCCAAACGATATTCGGTCGATCTGAATTTTCGCTAGCAGCGATGCCGCCAGAAAATGCGGTCACCATGATCAGCGCGACAAGCCAATTGGCGAGATAGCGTGCGTTCATCGGGTCAATCCCAGACGATCTACGGAGTACTTACGAGACAAGCGAGTCGCGGTTTTACACCATTTCACTTTCAGCGTGTCATAAGCATCAACAAAAAAGAATGTGCGTTGGACGAAGGCGTTAGGAGCCAACAATTGTCTTCAAGTATTCGCCGTATTCGTTTTTCATTTCGGCCGCCAGAGTCGCGAGCTGCGTGGCTGAAATAAATCCCATCATGTAGGCGATTTCCTCAGGACAAGCAATCTTTAGTCCCTGTCTCTTTTCAACGGCCGAAACAAAATTGCAGGCGTCGAGCAACGAATCGCGTGTCCCCGTATCCAGCCACGCGAATCCGCGTGAAAACAATTCGACTCGCAATTGCTGGGCGGCCAAATACACGTTGTTCACGTCGGTGATTTCGAGCTCGCCACGTTCGGAAGGTTTTAAATCCGCAGCAATTTCGACGACTCGATTGTCATAGAAGTAAAGGCCTGGGACGGCATACGATGACTTGGGTTCCTGCGGCTTTTCTTCCAGAGATAACGCATTACCTGATTCATCCACTTCGACAATCCCGTATCGATGGGGATCGGTTACATGGGAGCCAAAGATCGTCGCACCTGTCGTCTGTTCCGAGGCCGTCTTCAATACTTCGCGAAACCCACGTCCGTAGAAGATGTTGTCGCCAAGGACAAGCGTGACGGTGTTGTCACCGATGAAGTCGCGTCCGATTAAAAACGCCTGTGCTAAACCCTCGGGGCGGGGTTGTTCAGCGTAAGAGAATTGGAGGCCCCACTGGGATCCATCGCCGAGCAGTTTTTCAAAGGCAGGCAGGTGTTCCGGCGTCGAGATCAACAAGATGTCTTGGATTCCCGACAACATCAGGGTCGACAGCGGATAATAGATCATCGGTTTGTCGTAGATCGGGATCAGCTGCTTGCTGACGCCAAGCGTCATTGGATGGAGGCGTGTTCCAGCACCTCCGGCCAGCAGTATGCCTTTGCGTCCCATTACATTCGTCCAAGCGTCATAAGCCCCATGATGATCCTCGTCTCCGCCGCTGGATGCTCTCATCGCGTCAAGGGAGATTGTGTTTGCAGGCATCTACCAAGCACAACCCGAACAACCAGCATAACTCGCGCAGATTCCCGCATGAATCATCCTGCGGTTTAGGCGATCCGGGCGTTTCTGACCTAGGTTCCCTGTAGCGGGCGAGGCAATCCGGGGGGACGAGCCCGCTGACGATGTTCGCGAATGTGTGTTCGCGTAGATCCCTTGTCAGCTCTCTTCGAGTCCTATTCCCCCATGCAAAGCACGGTCGCCAATCAGCGCGAGTCGGCAAAAGATGCGATGCAACGACTCCAATACGGACTGGCACGTTCACGCGACGACCTCACCCAGGCATTTCGCCTGGTTTTTGAGTCGTACTACGATGCCGGCTTGGTCACGGAAAAGCCCAGCGGCATTCGACTGACGCCGCATCATCTCATGCCAACGTCCGAAGTGTTGGTCGCGAAACTAGACGGAGTAGTTACGTCCACGCTGTCGATGTTTGGTGATGGCTACTTGGGTCTGCCCATGGAGTCGATGTACGCCGAGCAGATTCAGGAGTTACGAGACCGCGGTCTGCGACTCGCAGAAATCGGCTGTCTTGCTGACCGTCGAAGTTCGCCCGTCCGATTCATGGATACATTTATTCAGCTGGGACGGCTTCTCGCACAGATCTGTAGAGTGCGTGGAATTGATGGTCTGGTCGCCGTCATGCACCCGAAACACGCGCGACTGTATCAACGCGTGATGGGTTTCAAGCAGATCGGCGATCTTTCGCAGTGTCCTTATGCGAATGGAAATCCCGCGGTTGCGGTTTCCATGTGCTTTGAAGACCACCGCGGTACACCGCTTTACGACCGCTACTTTAGCGATCCTTGGCCTCAAAAAAGCCTACTTCAGTACCGATGGGACCGCGAGACGCGCCAGCACTTCCGCGAAATCCTCGAACGGGACAACACAATCGCGGCTGCGGCGGGCATTCAGGGCTACTACAACTGGGCCGCGGTCACCGGAAACCTAACCAGCAGCTAGCAGCCGAGCCTCCGTATTGGGGCGTTCCGCTTGTTGGTGAGATTGCAGGGGGGTCGCGCGCAAAGTCGCCAGGACCCTTCGTGTCCCAGCGTCCCTGCGCGCAACCCAGCCTCTGCGCAGCACGCTTGAAATTCTGTTGCCTTGGTTCGCCACCCCTCTTAATGGCGCCAAGCATCCGGTGAAAAGCGGGCACGTTTTGTGCCACGCATTAAGACGCGGCAGAAGCTCACACAAAGCGCACGAGAAAACAAAAAACTGCGCTAATCCGCACTCACGATGTGCGTTTGCGGTGGGGTGCGGATGCCCACGAGGTGACCGCAAACAAGCATCCATTCACCATCGCCAAAGGAGCGGCAACGACCAACGAAAAACCGAGCCACATCCACAGATTCAGCGAAAACACACCAGGCTGCGCCGTAAACGCCCGTTCAAGACTGGCGACGCCAAGAAGGAACGCGCAGATAGATGCGAGCCACTGGCATAGGGCCATCCGAAGGGCCCAGTGTTTGACGCGCAGGGACCAGATGGAAAGGACGCCGAAAGCAAATCCGTAAAGCGCAAGCGGTCGGTCCGGACCCATCGCGAACAAAAATCCGCAGCCCGCCGTGAATTCAAGCATTCCTTTCAAACTCAGCTGTCGCATGCTGGTATCTTACCGGGGCACAAAGCCTTCAAACCATCGGTCGCCTTTTGACCGCTATTGGTGATGAAACGATACGAGTTCGATGCGCTTCGTGGATCGGCTTCGAGTGGCGGTGGTCGATCAAGCATCGAATTCGCACTGGCACGTCACGTCCAAGAAATGGAAACGCAACTTGATGGTGAGATTTGCGAAGAACCACTTGGGGCGGCTACGGTTGCTGGTCCTCGGCGTCGTACTCTCGCTCGCGTCTTCCGTGTCGGTCTCACCGACCATGGCGGATTGGACGCTGTCGGATATGGTTTCGAAAGATGGCAATCTGACGACCTATCACGCGAAGCCCATTCCGCGCCAACTGAAGAACGAGTGGCCCCAGGAACTGGAAGACGCATTTCAGCGCCGCTCACACGCAATCATCCAGCTTCAAACTCGTGACACAAAAGCTGGTGTCAATACTTACTTCGAGAACGAGAAGCGTACGTACGGTTTCTTGATGGCTCATGTGCTTGGCGGAAATGACAAAAACGCTTTAAAGTTCCTGCAAGCCCGTGATCATCAGCATCAGGAATGGCACCGCGAAACGGCCGGCATTGATTACTACGCCTGTTTCACCTTAAAGCACCAGATGCGTAAGTACTTTTACTTCGGCGATCTCTTGGACGCCGATTACAGACGCCAGATGTACGAAGGAGCCAGGCGATGGACTGAACACGATCCACTGCGGCGACCCCACTACGCATACCAATCGCAAGACGGACCGCCACAGGGTTGGGGACCCAACGTTCGCAACAGCTGGGTTGATGTTCGAAGTACAGAGAATCTGTACTTGATGCGCACGACGAGTGTTTACTTGATGGCCGAAGCGACGGGCAATCAGGCGACTGCACAGAAGTACAAGCAACACTTACTCGACTATACGCGAACGCTCTATCGAATCGGAATTGGAGAATGGGATTCGGAGAACTATCACGGGCACTCAATCGCGCCTTTGCTGAACGTCTATGACTTCGCAGAAGATCCGGAAGTCAAGTCGGCGGCCAAGGCGTGTCTCGATTTCTTCGCCGCGGCTGGAGCGGTGAAGTACTTTCGTGGAGGATTCAACGGTCCGACGAAACGTGATTACAACCACGCGCAACCGTTCGGCGGAAGTGCTCCCAATTCGCTGTGGGTATGGTTCGGAGATCATCCCGCAGGCAAAGTCGATCGTTGGGAATCCGATGAGGTCCATCAAATCACAAGTGCCTATCGGCCACCGATGGCGGTGGTCAACTTAGCCCAAAAAAAATTCAAACGTCCAGTTGAGATATTCGCTGGAAAACCCGCATACGACGCCACGACCGGGCATCGTTCCGAAAGCCAGCCGGAGTATGCGGAAACACAGTTCATCGCAAATAGTTATTTGATGGGTTCGCTCACCGCTGGAACATCTGTTGATGGGGGTGACGTAAACGGCTTTAAGATTCTTGCTTATGACGAACAGAAAGGTGCGGTTGCGTTGCATGCTTGCCCGTCTCGCAATCCAGCCTACCCGGGTTCGCCGATGTATAAGTCGGGAGTCGTTGCCGCGCCCAATCGAGTCGCTCAGCAAGAGAATCTTGCCTTATGGTTGGTCGAAGATGGCGATTCGCCATGGTTGTGGGTTGTTCCGGAAGATGTCGAGATCGTACAGAAATCCGATGTCACTTTCTTAAAATGTGAACGTACTTGGGTTGCGATTCGTTCTTTGGGTGGCACTCAACTCGCGCGCGACGCTTCACTGACAAAGCAGCTGAGCGACAACAAGAAGAACCGTTTCCCGGGTCATCAAGTGCTTAGTTGTCAGGGTTCAGCCGAGAACTATTGCGGTTTAGCCATTGAAGTCGGTGAGCAAGAATCACACGGGACGTTTCGGCAGTTTGTGGCGGACGTTCTGAACGCGGAAGTGGATATCAGTCAGCTGGATGATGGCATCGCTCGTTATCGATCGGTTGATGGCAAGTGGTTGGGCATTCATTGGCAAGATGACCCGCTGAATTTGGGCGTCTGGAGAAACGGCAAACGACGCGATCTCACGAAACTGCAGCTTTATGATAGTGACGTTATTTCGTCGAAGTGGGGCAGCGGAGTGCTGACGGTTAACGCGGGCGGAGAGTCGTTTCAGCATCGCGTTCCATGATGCTTTGGTTCGCCTTGTGTTAAAGTGCTCGACTTACTGATGTCTGCGATCCTGCGGCCGCCTGCTATCATGCAGCGTTGCAATTCACCGGAGTATCGTTTTGGATTCACCCTATCGGCCACCACAGGAACTTGAGATCACCGACTACTCGGCGATCCCGAGAGATCCAGGTTCCTTTCAATTGACGGCAGACGAGATGCGATCCGTCGCCAAGCTTGCCAAGTACTTGCGAGATGTGGGTGGTTTGCTGATCTTCGGTTCCGTTGTTTATGGATTGCTGTTTGTGTTTACGTTCGTCAGTAGCACTCGAACCATGGTATCCATCGGCGCTGGAATGGATTCGCTCGTCGCATCCCTTGTTCTGCAACTCTTTCAACAGTCGGTGACGATCGTCTGTCTCTTCGTGATAGGTGTGACCATGCGCCGTGCAGCAAGGTCACTGAACCAGCCTGCCTTGGGTGATGGCGACGATCAGATGGCAGGAATCCTTCAGTCCATGGTGGATTTGAAGACGCTATTTGCTTGGAAAATCGGATTGGTCACGGTGGGTTTGTTCACAACGGCAATATCTAGCGTTTTCGGATTCATTCTTTAAACGCGAATCTCGGGTACGAACACGAAAAGGCAACGACTGAAAGAGACAAGCATGACAACGCGTGAATACCCATTCAATCCGGCCGATCACCAGGTGTTTGAACAACTCGCACGTAGGATGCGGATCTTCGCGTATGTGTTGATTGTCAGCGCTGGTCTGTCGACAGTGTTGAACTTGTTTCAAGTGATAAGCATGCTTGGCGTGTCGACGCGCGCGTTTGCACTCAGTTTTGGATCGGTTTTCATTTCGGACATTCTGTGTTTGGTCATCGCATTGCTAGCGCTCTCTGCTTCGGCTGCACTAGCGCAAGTTACCCGCAATGATGGGAACGATGTGGCCCCATTTATGACAGCGGTCCAAGCACTCAAACGACTCTTTGCTGTTCAGTATTGGATGCTTCTTGTGCTCATCTTGTTCATAGTGCTCATGATGCTGGGCATCTTCACATTTATCTTCATGTTGAATTGAGCGACGGAAGAATGGCCTGGATTCAAAATCGGTCACAGCGGTCTAGGGAATCTCGGCGTCTGTCTCTTGAACGGAAACAAAGACCGGTTCTCCTAACTCGCGGTAAAACGAGCGTCTGCCATCGCCCACTTCGCGTAAGCCACGCTGGATGCTGTCGTCGATAAGGTTTTCTGCGAAATCGAGCACGCACATGTGCGGTGGATTCGGAGCGACCGTGTAAATGGTCACTCGGCCACGGGAACGCGTGTCGAGCAGTTGAGCTTGGGAATGCAGGTGACGAAATGCCGATGTTGCATTGAGAACAAAGTTACCTCGCTCGTTACGCTGCCTTGGCTTCGCTTCGATCAGAATGATGTGCGTTGCTCCCCACAGAACGGCCGCCTCAACAGGACTATTGTGAGCGAACCCGCCGTCGACAAGCTCAATCAGTTCGTCGGCTTGCGGAATCCCGTCGATAACACGACCGGGAAAGACAGGGAAGATCGAACCTGATCCCATGACGACGTCCAGCAGGATTTCAGGATGATCCACCAACGAAATTCCTCGAGGTCCAAAGGGTGGAGGCTCAGACGCCCGATCAATCGGCGCATAGAAGTAAAGATCGCTCGGCAATTGATCACTTGTTTGACTTAAACAACTTCCTGTCAAAACAAGATCGCGCTGAAGCAGTTCCCGTTTGATTACCTCGCCGCTTACCTGTTTTAGCGTCTCCGCTTCAGAAGCTCCCGGGTCGTTGGCGAGTGGCGTTTCGTTGAGCTCTTTGAGGTGCTGATTGATCAGTGTTGGAAATTTCTGCGCTAATGAACTCTGCATCCCTGCCCCGGTCGAAATCGTCGCTTGCAAAAACAGCAGAGTGATCAGCTGCAAGGCAGGCAATCCAAATACGGCGCCCGCAAGCAACGCGTTGGTTAACCATTTCGGAATCTCCAAGTGGTCTCCATGGCGTGCACGAATTCGCTCCCAGATCATCGAGGCAATTCCGATGCCTAGCAACGCCCAAGCGGAAGCTCGAACGCCAAAACTGAGCCAAAGCCAGAGGTGATGCAACACATGATTCTGACCGAGCATCGACCACGGGTTGATCGGAAAATAACCCAGGCAAACTTCGACTGCGGCAAGCAAAGTGTAGGTTGCTGCAAAGGCTTCACCGCGACGTTTCAAGTCTGGAACGTAGCGGCGCACCAACCAAATGACGATCGCCGTCTGCAGCGCTGCGAACCAGACACCCATGTTGATTCGCATAAGTCGTGGAAGTCGCACGATATCGCGTTGGTCAAGGCTTCGCCAGGTTGTCGCGAATCCGTCACGGCCTGCTTGCGTTTTCGAAATGCCCATCGCGACGGGGACGGAATTAATGGCTCCACCGGAAGTGCCGACAACCAATTGGATATCCAGGCTCTCGTCACCCGATTCTCTCCGCAGTTCTTCAAGGCGTTCTTCGAGTGCAGCGACGGCTCCCACTTGATAAGAGCATTTCGCACCACCGCCCGATAATACCAACGCTAACCTGGGTGGTTGTGGCTGCGAACGAGCGTACTGCAGAAGAGATTGTGCGACCTCGTCCAAAGACAGTTTCTCCGGACCGAGCGCGAGAGCATCTGCTTCTTCTAACCAGCTTCGTACGTTTCGAAATTTCTCACGCCAATCGGATAGAGCTGAGAATCGGTATCGATCGCTTTCCGAACCGACGATCAACTGACGAAGCCGTTCATCGAAGTCGAAACCACTTGAAGCGACAATGACGTTTCGTGGAAGTTCCAAAGCATCGAGTTCGGGAAACTCGATCCGACGCAGCCCGTTAATCAAATCCGCGTCTGCCTCGACATCGTCCCAGACAAACGCAACATGCGTTTTTTCACTGGATGTTTCTTGCTCGAGCCTTCGCAATGACTGAGTGTGAGAGTACGTGAACTGAAGTTGAGATTCTTGTGGCTCAATGTCTAACTGGCGCAGCGCGTGGAGTGGTCCGATGTATCCGGAAAGTGAGTTCGGATGGACGAACAGAAACTCAATCGCATCGCTTGCAGCCGCACGACGCAGATCATCGGCATCGCGTATGGAGCTTCCCTTTGCGACGACACAGACGGAACGGTAACTCCCGAAAAACTGTTTTCCGGATTGTCGAATCTCAGGTGAGAGTGGTGATTGCGCAGGTGGAAGCTCAACCGAAGCAACGTATCGGCAAATGGACGGAGCGGAATCGTCCGGCATGATGCTCGCGAAAACACCGGGTGTCAGGATCGCAAGATCTACGAGTTGGCGTTCCGTCCAATGAAGCACTTCGCTATAGGAACCAACCGCCAAATCGAACGTAACGCTGGGATCGCGCTTCGTTAAATCGGAAAAGAACTGCTGATAATGCGTCAGCTCCGATTCGAAATCCTCGTAAGCGACAATTCCGACGCGAATATTACGTTGAGCCTGTGCTGTCGTTGACAACGACCAACAGAACAACAAGAGAAGCGCGAATCGAATCATGTTAGGAGTTTAGCAGTTCGACATTCTGCGTTGGGAACGGTACAACGCGTCGCGCCAGGGATCCGATCATTCTTCCTCTTGGTCCAACACTTCGATTCCCTTGCTCTTCAGCCGACTTCTCCATTGCTCGCGGGCGATCATTTGCATGTCGGCCGTTTCATCGTGCTCGTCAACGATTTCGAGTCCCAGCAAGGTCTCGACAACATCTTCCAGGGTGACGATTCCATCCATTCCGCCAAACTCATCTACCACCAAAGCGATGTGAGCCCGATGCGTCAACAATTGGTCAAAGACCTGGGTAATCGGATCACTCTCTTTGACGGCGTGAATCGGTCTCCGAAAGTCTTCGAGTGTTTTATCCGTTTCACCTGAAGCGAGAGCCATCAAGAGATCTCCTTTTAACACGAATCCGGTCACATGGTCGCGTCGTTCTTCGTAGATCGGCAGTCGGGAGACCGGAATCTCCTTAATCTCTTCCGCGATCGATTCAACGGTTCGCGACTGCTCAAACGTGATGACCACGGTTCTCGGAGTCATGACATGCTGGACCTGCACACTATCGAGTCGAAACAGGTTTTCCAGAATCTTGGATTCGCGAGACTTCAAAATGCCTTCTTCAGTACCCAAGTCGGCGATGGCGGCAATCTCTTCACGCGTGACTAGTTTTGGCTGGTGCCCCTTGGAGAGAAGCTTCGTCAGGAATTCGGAAAGCCAAACCAGGGGAAATAAAAGGAGGATCAGCCAATCGACCGCGACCGCCATCGGTCCTGCGAGGCTGCGCCAATACAACGCACCAATCGTTTTCGGAATGATCTCGCTGAAGACGAGGATCAAGAGTGTCAGCACGGCGCTGGTCACTCCAACGTAAGCGTCACCGTATACCTTGGCAGCTTGAGCTCCGACGCCTGCGGCCCCTACCGTGTGCGCGATGGTGTTCAGGCTGAGGATGGCGGCAAGTGGCCGATCGATATTCTCCCGAAGCCGCAAAATCCGCTTCGCAGTCGCACTATCTTCTTTTCGACGCTCGGCCAGATAGCTCGGCGTGATCGAAAGTAAAACAGCCTCGGCGATCGAGCACAAAAAAGAGAAGCCGATCGCAACCAGCAGGTAGATGATCAACAGAACGGAAGCCATAAGTTATCTGAGACGTTAGGGGAAAGGATGCGGTGAAAAGCGTTCGGCGAATTGACTCACGTCTGGCCAGCGAGGAGACTGTGACTCGAAATAAATGCCTCTCTCGAGATAGGTGATCGCATGTTGCTTTTGAATCGATACGTCTTGGCGATGATGTTAGTCGTTTGGGCGATGGGTATCACCTCTGACGCCGCGGATCGACCCAATATCGTCTACATCATGACGGATGACCTCGGCTATGGCGACTTGGGGTGCTATGGACAAGAAACCGTGCAGACGCCGAACTTGGATCAAATGGCTCGCGAGGGCATGCGTTTTACCGATCATTATGCGGGACACACGGTTTGCCGTCCGTCACGCCTTGTGCTTTGGACTGGGCAGCATGTTGGACACACAGGCTTAATCGACAATCAGTCTCGCAGCCTGACAGGCGATGAGGCGACGGTGGCAAAGCTCTTGAAGCGATCCGGTTACGTGACAGGGGGAGTCGGCAAGTGGGCGCTGGGCAATGTTGATCAACCCGAGGAAGTCAATAACGCGGGACATCCGAACAACAATGGTTTCGACTACTGGTGTGGCTACCTCAACCAAAGCAATGCCCATAATTTTTATCCCACGTATCTTTGGGAAAACAAAAAACAGTTGATGTTGCCCGGAAACGTGATCGGCGATTACCCCAACGGACGCGGTCGGGTTGCATCGCAACGTGTGACCTATTCTCACGATGTGATGACCGACCGAGCGTTACAGTTCGTTCGTGATCATTATCAGGAACCTTTCCTGCTGCATATTCACTGGACGATTCCCCATGCCAACAATGAAGGTGGACGCGTCTTGGGAGATGGCATGGAAGTTCCGTCGTACGGCCAATACGAGAAAGAGGATTGGCCGAATACGGAAAAGGGATTCGCAGCCATGGTTTCAAGGATGGACGCTGATGTCGGGCGACTATTCAAGTTGCTCAAAGATCTGAAGATCGATGAAAACACCATTGTCTTCTTTACCTCTGATAACGGTCCACACAATGAAGGCGGTCACGATCACAAGTTCTTCGACTCCAACGGTCCACTGAAGGGATTTAAACGCTCAATGCACGAAGGTGGGATTCGCGTCCCGATGATCGTGCGTTGGCCCGGAGTGATTAAGCCCGGAGCGACGACGGATCTCCCTTCGGCATTTTGGGATTTCTTACCCACGGCTTGTGAGTTGGCTGGTGTGGATATTCCGGCGGCATACACGTCGGAACAACCAACAGGGACCGATGGTGTGTCTTTGGTTCCGACCCTCCGAGGGAAGCCAGGCCAACAACGTCATGAATACCTGTACTGGGCAAGTCAGGCAGGAGAGACTTCGGTGGGGGTCCGCATGAATCAATGGAAGTTAGTCCAGTATCGTGCAAATCGACGCCGTAAGGAAACGCAACCGGACGCACAGCCTGATTGGCGTTTATACGACTTGACGAATGACCTTGGTGAAGAACACGATTTGGCATCAGAACATCCTGAGATCGTCACCCAAATGCTCGGATTTATCGAGCGTGACGAGCTGTAAACGACTCAGCTTTCCCGTCCAAAGCGTTGGTCGTTAAACGCCCAATTTGGGAAGGCTCGGTTTGGAGATGTTGATCTCGATCCGACCAGAATCTATGCCAAAACACAACGATGTTCCGCATATCCCCGGATGGTTTCAAGATGGCTTTCACGGCTTTCTGAAACCGTTTCTCAAGCGGCATTTTCATGCGGTTGGAATCCATCAAGACTCAATTCCGCATGTCGACATTCCGGATGAAGAGCCGGTCCTGATCTTTGGCAATCATCCGTCTTGGTGGGATCCGCTCATTGCTCATTTTCTGAATCGGAAACTGTTTTCAAAACGACAGTTCTATGCTCCGATCGATGCGGAAGCTCTAGAGCAGTATCGGGTCTTCGGTAAGCTTGGCTTCTACGGTGTTCGGCTGAACAACACCAGCGGCGCGGCCTCATTTCTGAAGCAGAGCATGGCGATCCTCGGCACTCCTGGCACCGCGATTTGGTTGACGCCGGAAGGAAGATTTTCTGACGTTCGCGATCATTCGACCGATTTGATGCCCGGACTGTCTCACTTGTGCAGTCGAATGCGATCAGGTCGCGCGATTCCTCTCGCTCTCGAATACGTGTTTTGGAATGAGCGACTTCCCGTTTGTTTGGCAAAACTAGGGGAGCCCATTTCGATCGCTGAGAACCAAGCTCTCGATAAACCGGAATGGAATCGCTTGGTTACGACACGGCTTCGCCAGACGCAAAACGAATTGTCGCAGTCAGCGATGCAGCGATCCTCCGACAACTTTGATAACTTGATCCGAGGCAGAACCGGCGCCGGTGGATTCTATGATTTTTTCAGAAGGTTGAAGTCTTGGTCCAGATTAAAGCGATTCCGTCCGCACCACGGGAATCAGTTTGAATGATATTGGCCCTTTCGATTTTCAGCCTGCTGTTGGCGTTTTTGCCATTGCTGATGTTCCTGAACAATGTGCCGCTGTTTGCGTTGAATTCGCTTGACCGAACAGATGAAGGCGAGACGTTTGGCAGTGTCTCCGTCTTGATCCCCGCTCGCGACGAAGAAGCGTCGATCGAAGCGAGCGTGAGGGCGGCTTTGGCGAGTCAAGATGTTGAGCTGGAAGTGATCGTGCTCGACGATCATTCAACCGATCGCACCGCGGATATTGTCAACGGAATTGGCCAGAGCGATTCGCGTGTGAGGTTGCTGACCAGCCAAGCGTTGCCAGAAGGATGGAATGGAAAACAGTTTGCTTGCCGGCAATTGGCCGATCACGCACGCTATGAACACGTTGTCTTTTTAGATGCCGATGTTCGACTGAGCCAAGACGCTCTTGCTCGACTGATGGATCGCAAGAATCGTACCGCCGTTGCTTTGCTGAGCGCTTTTCCGCACCAAGAGACCGGGACGTGGTTAGAGAAGTGGATCATTCCCTTGATGCACTTCATCCTGCTGGGTTACTTGCCATTGCACCGGATGCGGAATGCACCGGACCCGGCGTTCTCTGCAGGTTGCGGCCAGCTTTTCTTAACCCGCAAAGATCAGTATCAGCAGGCTGGCACCCACGAAGCCATTGCAGAGTCTCGTCATGACGGGGTCAAGCTACCTCGCGCCTATCGGAACGCGGGTTTGATGACGGACGTGATCGATGGAACCTCATTGGCTGAGTGCCGGATGTATCACAACGCCGCTCAAGTTGTGCGTGGAGTTCTAAAGAATGCTGTCGAAGGGATCGCAAATCCCAAGTTGATCATTCCGTTTTCAGTATTGCTCGTCGGAAACGCCGTCCTGCCGATCATCGCGTTGATCTGGGCATGGATGGAGCCCAATTGGATCGCCGTTGTTATTGCTGGCATAGCTGTCGTTGTAGGACACCTGCCACGGGCGATCGCTGCTAAGCATTATCGGCAACCCTGGTCGGGTGTCGTCTTTCACAGTGTTTCCGTGCTTTCCTTCGTGATTCTTCAGTGGGTCGCACTATTGAATCATCTGCTTGGTCGTCAGGTCGCCTGGCGGGGCCGAGCCGACTCATAGGCTGTTTGGATTCCTGGTCGCGTCACAGTCTTTGCGTGATTGAAGTTGATCATCGGCTCGCGTCTCGTTCTATCGCTTTGCTGGCAAATGTTGGTTTGTTTGATGCGTTTTTGAGTGTCAGATGGGTGAGGCCGGGATCGTTGGTCCCGACGGACCGGGCAAATCCGTTGTCTAGAGAGCTGGGTGAGGCCGAGTGGCAAGCCCGGCAATTCGACTGGCTCCGCTTCGGCCGGTTCGCTACAAGAAGATTTCATCAACGACTGACGCCCATCGAGCACCTAATCAACGACTGACCCTATGAAAAACTTCAAACGGATTTTGAAGTTGGCCTTTCGCCGGCGTGGGGCGTTGTTGGGCATTCTGTGCTCGTCGATCGTTATCGCCATCTTGTGGGGCACCAATATTGGGACGCTCTACCCGTTGGTGGAAGTGGTTTTTAAGGATGACAGCCTGCCGGAATACGTTCAGGCTCAACTCGTCGAATCCGAAACACACCTTTCTGAGTTGGAAGATGAGCTGTGCCAGCTGACGGCCGATCACTTCTTTAGTAGCGGTAAACAAGCCGACTCGATTCAAAAGAAGATTGATTTCGCTTACACGCGGATTGAAGCGGCGACCAAGCGAGCCGAGTGGTTGGCGACTGCGCAGCCTTGGGTCAATCGTTATGCTCCCGATGATCCGTATCAAACGCTGATTCTAATAGTGGTGTTGTTGATTGTAGGTACCGGGATCAAGTTGGGCGCCTTGATGACCAACTTGCTGCTCGTCCAATTCGTATCCGAAAGAACAGCAGTCGACTTACGTGCCATCTTTTTCCGGAAGGCACTCCACCTCGATCTCGATTCATTCGGCGAGAACGGATCGGCCGATCTCACTGCGCGATTGACCAATGACATTTCGCACGTCTCAACGGGATTGACTGTTTTGCTTGGTCGGCTCATTCGCGAGCCGTTGAAGATGCTGGTCTGTCTCGGCGGTGCGATGATCGTCTGTCCGCGACTGTTATTTCTGGTCCTCGTCGTGACACCCGTGCTGGCGTTGGTGATGAATCACCTGAGTCGCGCTATTCGAAGGGCAAGCCGTCGGGCGATGGAGGAGATGAGTCAGCTGTACGGAATGCTGACGAATTCATTTGCCGGAATCCGAGTGGTCAAAGCGTTCAACACGCAGGCTTACGAACGAGCAAAGTTCAATCAAGGCATCATGGCGTTTTATCGCAAGTCACTGAAGATGGCGTTTTACAACACGCTGGCCCGTAGCAGCAGCGAGATGCTCGGGATGACGACGGTGGGATTGGCGATCCTGGCCGGTGGTTACCTCGTTGTAAACGATAAAACGTCGTTGTTCGGAATTCGAATGAGCAACGAGCCTCTGAACGTCGGGCAGATTCTGTTGTTCTTTGCATTCCTTATCGGCGCATCGGACCCGGCAAGAAAGCTGACGGACGTCTGGAGCCAACTTCAACGTGGGATCGCAGCCGCCAATCGAGTCTACGAAGTCATTGATCAACCTGTCCGCGTTCAAGAACCGAAGCATCCGGTCACGGCGGCACGGCCACATAGTGAAATTCGTTTCGAAGGCGTTGAATACCAGTACCCAGCAGGTCCGTTGGTTTTGCGGGGCGTTGATTTCAAGATGCGACATGGGGAGACGATTGCAGTTGTGGGGCCAAACGGAAGCGGCAAGAGCACGCTGGTCAGTTTGCTGTGCCGTTTCGATGATCCACGAGCCGGATCGATCGTGCTGGATGATGTGCCCATCAACGAGATGAAAACTCGTGACTTGCGGCGACGTATCGCCCTCGTGACACAGCGTACCGTTTTGTTCGATGACACGATTGAAAACAACATCCGCTACGGTTCACCGGGAGCGAATGCGGAAGATGTGTTCCAAGCGGCAAAACTAGCTTTTGCAGATGACTTTATTCGCCAGAAAACACCGGACGGTTATCAGACCCTTTTGGGTTCCGCCGGCATGCGTTTGTCTGGCGGTCAGATGCAGCGTCTCGCTCTCGCACGAGCGTTTCTGCGAGATCCTGATATCTTGATTCTCGACGAAGCAACCAGTCAGATCGATCTCGAGAGTGAACAACTCATTCACGAAGCACTTGGCAAGTTCTTGGTTAACCGCACCGGAGTGATGATCACGCATCGACCGAGCACTCTTATGTTGGCCGATCGCATCGTCGTGATCGAAGCTGGAAGAGTCGCCGACGTGGGTACGCACGAGGAGCTGATCCGACGCAATCGATTCTTACAGAGTCTTTGTGGGACAGAGACACGCATGAGCGCTTAACGCCTGCTCAGGCCCTATGGATTCAGGCCCTATGGATTCAGGCCGTAGGGATTCAGGCCGTAGGGTTTCAGGTCTCGGTGACTCGGCGCAAACCACCGAGTCACAGGATTCCTTAAAGGCTCATAGGATCTTGATCCTAGAGGCCAAGGTCACCAAAGAGCGGTGTGCTGAGGTAGCGTTCGCCAAGGCTGCACATGATGGTGATGATGCGTTTGCCTTTCATTTCTGGGCGTGCTGCAACTTGAGCTGCCGCCCACATGTTGGCTCCACTGCTAATGCCGCCGACGATTCCTTCTTCTTTCGCAAGGTTGCGTCCCCATTCGAACGCATCTTCGTCGTCCACCTGGACAACGTCGTCGATGATCGAGGTGTCCAAGTTCTTTGGAACAAAGCCCGCACCGATTCCTTGAATGCGATGCTTTCCAGGATCCCCACCGCTGATAACGGGTGAGTGTTTCGGCTCGACGGCGATCGCTTTGAAATTCGGGTTTTGCTTTTTCAAGAACCGCGAAACACCCGTGATCGTTCCACCAGTTCCCACACCGGCAACAATGGCATCGATGTTCTGATCGGTGTCAGCCCAGATCTCAGGTCCGGTCGTTGCTTCATGGATGGCAGGGTTGGCAGGGTTTTCAAACTGCTGAGGCATGAAGGCATTTTCCGACGCGTTGACCAGTTCCGCGGCTTTGTTGATCGCGCCCTTCATTCCTTCGGCGGCTGGCGTCAAGACTAGGTTTGCGCCCATCGCGCGTAACAACGCTCGGCGTTCGACGGACATCGACTCGGGCATCGTGAGCGTTAACTTGTAGCCCTTTGCAGCGCAAACAAACGCCAAGGCAATTCCGGTGTTTCCGCTCGTCGGTTCGATGACATGCGTATCTTGGGTGATTTTGCCGTCTCGCTCTCCGGCTTCGATCATCGCGACGCCGATTCGGTCCTTGACGCTATTGAGCGGCTGAAAGAACTCACACTTTGCAAAGATGGTTCCGCCGCCGTCGGGTCCCAAGCGGTTAATCTGAATCATCGGCGTATCGCCGATGGCCTTCGAAGCGTCTGAGTAGGTTCTTCCACGCGGCATGTCGAATCCTTCATCTGGTAGAAAGAAAGTCAGATTGCAATGGGGCGTCGCGACTCGGAGAGAGTGACTCGCTTAGGCCACTTCCCAGGTGTCGCCTGAAGTGAACAACGCATCTAAGTCGCCGTCCCCTTTCGCAGCTTTCGCCTCAGTCACTTGATCATTGATCTGATCGTTGTAGGTGGCAACCCCGTCAACGGAACGTAAAACGCCAATTGGCTCGGGCATGTGCGGGTAACTCATCCGAGCGAGCATCATGTGGATCGAGGGGTTCGGATCTTGCTCATCATGGATCAAAAGATCGTCAACGGCGACGTCATCGGTGCTAACCGATTCCAAATGAGTTCCAACCAATCGAATGCCCTTCTTGCCGTTGGCGTATACCAGCGGCTTGCCGTGCTCGAGTTCGATGACATTCTCGGCACGTTGTTTTCGCTCTTGTGCGTAGGCCATCGCACCGTCATTAAACACGTTGCAGTTTTGATAAACCTCGACGAGCGATGTGCCTTTGTGCTCGGCTGCTCGTTTAAGCGTTTGTCCCAAGTGTTTGACGTGTGCGTCCAAGCTTCGCGCAACGAATGTCGCTTCAGCTGCTAATGCCACAGAGAGTGGGCTGACCGGATGGTCGATCGCACCCATCGGAGTACTCTTGGTGACTTGTCCTTCGACACTGGTGGGGCTGTATTGCCCCTTGGTCAGTCCATAAATGCGATTGTTAAACAACACGATGTTGATGTCGAGATTACGACGCAACACGTGCATGAAGTGGTTTCCGCCGATGGACAGAGCGTCACCATCACCAGTGATCACCCAAACCATCAAGTCAGGACGCGTTGATTTCAATCCGGTCGCGAAGGTCGGCGCCCGTCCGTGAATGCTGTGCATTCCGTACGTGTTCATGTAGTACGGAAATCGACTACTGCATCCAATACCACTGATGAATACGATCTTTTCCCGTGGCACTCCGAGATCCGGCAGTACCTTTTTCATCTGCGCCAGGATGGAATAGTCGCCGCAGCCAGGGCACCAACGAACATCCTGGTCGGAAGCGAAGTCGGCTGATTTGAGGACAGGAAGGGACATGGCTGTTGCGTTATCGATAGGGTGTCAGCGATCGGATTCGATGGTGTTCAGTCTGTGAAATTTGACAGGACTAACCAGCTTTGCTTTCCGTGATGGGCGTTGTGTGGGTACTCTTCGAAGGAACGTGAGCTTGGATGCCATCGACTAATTCGGTCACGGTAAACGGCTTGCCTTTCACCTTGTTGATGCCGACGCAGTCGACGAGGTAGTTCGAACGCAAAAGCATTCGCAGTTGTCCCATATTCAGCTCGGGAACAATGACCCGCTTAAAGCCTCTGAGCAACGGACCCAAGTTGGATGGCAATGGATTCATATAACGAATATGGGCATGACTCACGCGATGCCCGTTGGCTCGGCAACGGCGAACCGCGGTGTGGCACGCACCAAATGTGCCGCCCCAGGAAACCACCAAAACATCACCCGTCGTGTCACCGAGCACATCTTGCTCCGGAATCCGATCCGCAATCATTTGGACTTTGGCAGCACGCGTGTCGGTCATGTGCTGGTGATTGTCTGGATCGTAACTGACGTTGCCGGAACCGTCTTCTTTTTCGAGTCCGCCTACCCGATGCATTAACCCTTCCGTCCCGGGGATGGCCCACGGGCGCGCCAGGTGTTCGTCGCGTGCATACGGCATGAAGGGTTCGCTGCTGTCAGCTCCCTCGGGATGCTGGATCTTGATTTTTGGCAGTGAATCCATCGAAGGAATTCGCCATGGCTCACTGCCGTTGGCGATGTAACCGTCCGACAGAATGATCACCGGAAGCATGCACTCGGTCGCGATCCGCCATGCTTCAATGGCGATGTCGAAACAATCCGCGGGTGATCGTGGGGCTAAAATCGGCAATGGAGCTTCGCCGTTTCGGCAATACATTGCCTGCAGCAGGTCACTCTGTTCTGTCTTTGTTGGTAATCCCGTGCTCGGTCCACCGCGCTGAACATTAATGATGATCATTGGTAGCTCGAGCATCATGCCGAGTCCCATCGCTTCTGCTTTCAGTGCGATGCCGGGTCCGCTACTCGCCGTCACGCTCATTGTTCCGCCAAACGCAGAACCGATGGTCGCGCAAATCGCAGCGATTTCGTCCTCCGCCTGAAATGTTCGAACACCAAAATGCTTGAACTTTGTCAGCTCATGCAAAATGTCGCTGGCGGGAGTGATTGGGTACGTCCCGTAGAACAAGTCCTTTTCACTCAATTTTGATGCGGCGATCAAACCCCAAGCGAGTGCTTGGTTGCCCATGATGTTGCGATACGTACCCGGCTCCAGCTCAGCAGCTTCAACTTGAAAGCTCTCACCAAAAGCTTCGGTCGTCTCACCGTAGGCCCAGCCAGCTCGCAGGGCGGCTTCGTTGGCGGCCGCCACTTCCGGTTTTTTGCCAAACTTATCTTGAATGAACCGCAGGGTCGGATCGAGCGATCGGCCAAACAGCCAGTAAACCAAACCCATGGCAAAGAAGTTCTTGCATCGATCAGCGATCTTAGCGCCGAGCCCAAATTCAGCCACGGCGTCACGCGTGAGCTTCGTCATCGGGACTTCGATGACCCGATACGAATCTTGAATGACGGTCGCATCCAGTGGGTTGGTTTCCACTTTCGCGAGTTTGAATTCCTTGTCGTTAAAACCGTCTTCGTTGGCGATCAAGATGCCGCCGCGACGCAGATCGTCAATGTTGGTCACCATGGCGGCCGGATTCATCACGACCAACGCGTCCAACGTATCACCAGGCGTAAAGATCTCCTGGCTTGCGAATTGCACCTGGAACCCCGAAACGCCTGCCCGCGTGCCTCGGGGAGCACGGATTTCCGCAGGGAAGTCCGGAAATGTCGCGACATCATTCCCGGCGAGCGCACTGGTGTTGGTTAGCTGCGTCCCTAGCAGCTGCATCCCATCGCCGGAGTCTCCAGCGAGGCGGACGGTGATTCCGGAAACAGCTTGAACGTCTTTCGTGATTGGTGCAGAGGCCATGATAAACAGCTCTAGCTTGGCCAGGCCGGGTATGTGGGAGACGGATTTGTGGGAGATCGGGACTTTAGGGGTTTTATCGATCGTATCCTCGGCGGATCTTACTGAATTCTATAAATCGATCCCTTTTGGGTAACTGCCTTGGTCGCGTGAAATCGCGAATTTGGGCTGATTTGGGTAAGTTTGGCGTCTGGTAGTCGTTGCCATCTCGCAAACGATCGTGATTTGGGTCACGAAGCCAGCACGGCTTCACCCCACATGCTGGGGTCATCCATGACAGGAAATTCCGGACCCAGCGACAGCGTTTGCCATCCCAATTCGCGATCGATCAAGGCGTAGTAGAGTCCGACACGTGGCTGTGATTTAGGTTCGAACCCCGTCAGGGCGGCGGCAGGAACAAAACCCGACAATTCGTAGCCATCGTGTCGCGGCTTGGCCGCAACTTTCAACAATCCCTCAGCAACTGGTTTTGGGTGACTGCGGGCGCGGCCAATTGGAACAAGTGAGGCGAGCGGCTGTTCACGGCGTGGCCCCGCTCCGGCCGGCATCCACAGAAAGTGATGGCAATATTGAGTCGCTCGGTGAATCCCCGGACTGCATCGAGTATCAATCCATAAATGGAAACCGTCACTGTCATCTAACCGGGATTCACGGCACCAGGGTAACTGTCGCTTCCCGCTGACGAGGACATGGATCGCTAGCCCTTTCTCGCTCCATGCAACACGCACGTCACCGAAAACTGGACGCTCACCCAGGGCGCCAAACGACGGTAAGCGAAATGAAGTCGGTAGCTTCAATCCCTGGCCTGTCCAGTTAGAAGCCCGTCGGTTCAGACTGACTTCAAATCGAAACAGGAAGGATGGGTCGATGAGCATGGGTGATGCAACTAAGACGTTATACGAATAGCGATAACCGCTTTGGCCGTGACCGAAATATGGAATTCACGGTTCAAGCGTGCACGCGTTCATCACTATTAGGATGGTCAATTAAACAATCCATCCACCTGCGCGGCCCAGGTGGACAGATGCTCCAAGTCGAGTTTTCGTCTGTTTCGTTGTGGCTGTAAAGCTCCCTGCATCACATCAAACAGCTCATCGCTGCAATCGATCCCTTGGCTCGAATCAAATTCCGGCCAGTCTTCTCCTGGCGCTCTATCGCGTTTCTGGTTGTACATCGCCGTCCAGTCGTCACCGGTGAATAGCATCCGTGCCGTCAGCATTTCATAGATCAAGCAACCGAGCGAATACCAATCGCTTTCGGAACCGGCCGGTTCGTTACGGAATTGCTCCGGCGGCATGTAAGCGGGAGTGCCAACGGCTTTCCCCTCGGGTATTTCGGATTCCAACAGCTTGCTTAATCCAAAGTCGGTCAACCGTACGTTTCCCTCTCGATCAACCAAGACGTTGCCAGGCTTTAAATCGCGATGCACGACACCGCTTTGGTGTGCGTTCAAAAGACCTTTTGCAATCTGACCCAAGATGGCGCGCACGGTTTCTTCAGGCATCGGACCCTTCACCCGTAGCAGACGAAACAGATCCGAACCGTTGCAGAGGTCGAGCACCAAGAAACGTGTTCGATACGCCAAGAAATGTTCTTGGAATCGGACAACGTTGGGATGCACAAGGTTTTCCAACAGCTTGGCTTCTTGGTCGAACCGGTGCTGCATCGCGTCGTCGTAGATAAAACGGTGACGCAACATCTTCAGTGCAACGCGTTGATGATCAATAAGCGACTCAGCTTCGTAAACGACACCCATTCCACCGCGACTGATGCAATGAATGGGTTTGTAATTCCCCAGGCGTTTTCCGCACAACGCGTCATGTTTGCGTCCTCCGAGTCGATCGCTAACGAGTTGACTGAGGGCAATCTCCAGCTCTGGGTGCCGATCGACAAGCAACTCGTAGTCTTTTGTCGATAACACCAACGCTTCGACGTCTTTAACCGCGATGACCTCGGCCGAACAAGGCGCACCGGTCAGTAGTGACATTTCACCCAAGACCGATCCGGCTCCGTCGCAATCGATGCGTTCACCGGTTGCAACGTCGACGATATCAACAGAGCCACTGAGGATTAGATAAAGGCCTCTCGCCGGTTCACCCTGCTTCAGCAATTCGCTGCCCGACGCAAATGAAGAGGGAACTAACCGCTCTTCCAGGTCTTCAACCGCCGCTTCACTGAGGCCTCGAAAGGTCGGGCAACGATCGACCGCACTTTCGCTCTCCGTTGAAAGGACGTCAAGGAAAGGGCTTTCATTGGGTGAAGAATCGATTGCTGCATCCGATGCAAGAATTCGGGTTTCAATCGAATCATGCCCCACATCATCAACGCATTGCTTTAACT
Organism: Planctomycetota bacterium; assembly: GCA_039179795.1. Classification (GTDB taxonomy): domain Bacteria; phylum Planctomycetota; class Planctomycetia; order Pirellulales; family Pirellulaceae; genus Rubripirellula. The sequence continues at coordinate 95,423 of JBCDEM010000011.1, forward strand.
GCTCGCTCAGTTTGGGACGCAAATGCTCGGGAACGCACTGCAGCCAAGCGTCAAGACTTTCGATCGTCTCCCCCGCCCGCAACGCTTCTTCAAAACGTTGGCGGATGACGGAGAGCTGCGTCGTCCAGTGAATCCTGGTTTCGGCGTCCGAAGACATCTTTTCCGCTCATTGAGTTAAGCCATCCCCCCGCTAGTCTAGACGGTTCAAAACGCACCTCCTAGCCACGAATGGAACGTGTGCCGAACGCTCGGAAAGAAATTGCGCGGGCCAATGTAACGCGGACCAACAAAAAGCAGCTGGTTCGAAAATCAATGAAATCGCGTTAATAGGGCAATTCACGCAAATAGATGTTCTTGAAAAACAGCTCGCTTCCATGATGTTGGAGTTCGATTTGGTCGGCGCGCGGAAGCGGTGTTTGTCCTGTCTTGTCCCAATAATTCTCAAGGGCGACACGATCCACGATCAGCTTGTCGTTGAGCCAGATCGACACTTTCTCTCCGACCATCCGAATCAGAAATGTGTTCCACTGGCCGGGAGTGCGATCAGCACGCACAAGCGGGCTGTTTCTCCAGCGTCGATTGTTCCACAACCCTCCGGATCCTAAGTTGCGGCCGTTCTTATAAGCGTTGACCCAGCCCTCGCTTGTCGATGGCAACGAACTGTCCTTTGACCGAACATCCCAAGGGTCCCAGATTTGAACTTGAGGGGTTCCCCGGAGATAGATTCCTGAGTCAGCCCCGGGTGGAATCTTCCAATCGACGTACAACTCGAAGTCTCCGTAGTTCTTTTCCGTGCAAAGACTTTGGCCTTTACCGTCATACGTCAACACGCCGTCAATGACGGACCAGTGTTCCCGCATCACTTGATCCGCTGTTATTTGCGCTTGCTTGAGCGTTTCACCCGAGAGCGAACGTCGCTGGTTCGCGTTTCTGTGCGCGAGACCTTTCCATCCCACAAGGTCGCGGCCATTCATCAGCGCAACGAAGCCATCAGGGGGAGTATTGTCCGCCGTGCCGGCCGTCGTTGGAGAACGAGCGTAGTCGCTGATACGCAAGTTTTGAAACTCAACACGATCGTTGTGGCCTGCCAGCACTAAGTGACCGTCACGTTGCTTCATGCCAGGATGGTTTTTCCCATCGGCTGGTATAGCGCCATCCAAAAACGTGTCCACGATCACGGCACCATTGAGGATCACCATGATGTGGTCCTCGATTGCGATGATGGTCTGTTGATTCCATTCACCGGGCGGTTTCAAGTAGCCCGTTCGTGCCGGCATGATTCCATAGATGGAACCATGGTATTGCCAAGGCTTCAACCAACTCATCTTTCGTGTCCGACCCTGGCCCATATCGGCCACGCCACTGTACCGACTACCATTATGATCCAGGATCTGGATTTCCATTCCAGCGGACGATGGGTGGCCACCTTCAGGGACGCGAATGCCAATGCCGTTGTTTCCACTTTCTTGAAGCTTGAATTCAAATTGGAAAGCGAAATCAGCAAAGGTTTCTTCGGTGATGAGGTTCTTGCCTCCTTTCTTACAAACGAGTACGCCATCCTCGACGACGTAGCCCTTCACGTCACCTTTCCATCCTTCCAAGTCGGTGCCGTTAAACAAGCTCTTCCAACGAGCCGTCGCTTCCAAGATGGCGTGCGCTCGCGTGCCCTGAGCAACGAAACGATCTTGTTTTTGAGGAGCCGTTTGTGCCGAGCAAATCACATTTGCAGCGGCAAGCATTAGGAATAGTGCGATTCGCATTTTGGCGGACCGTTGACGGAAACAAGCAAGCCTGACGGACGTGTTATCTAGCGGATTTCGAAGATGACTTTATTGACTTTGCCTTTTAACGGAAAAGGCGCAGCGTATTTGCCGACGCTGCCATTCGTATCTTGTCCAATCTGAAGCCCGTCAAGTGGTTGCGTCGACAATACCGAGTCCAGCGTTTCTTGCGCTACCTCCTGACCGTCGACGCAGAGCCGAACGTCGCCGTCCTTGCTGAACCCAACGGAAACGGAGGTTTCGCCTGCGGGCTCCGCATTGCTTTGCAGAACGCTTCGGCGACCATTTTCGGTGGCTGCAAAACAGAGCTTGCCGTCTTGGACGTAGACAGCCCAGCCGTGAGTCACTCCGCCCTGTGCCGCAATCACACCATCGCCCTCGATCGTGACATCAGCCAGTAAATCAAATCCGCGCTTTTGGACGAATGGTGCGTCTTCCCGAGACAAATCATCACCCTCTTTCAACACAAAGCGTCGTTGCTTCTTGTTGAATCGCTGCGTGTTTTTGGACTTCGAATTAGGGTTCAGCGGCAGAACATCTGCACGTTCCGCGTAAGCCATCCATTGGTCTGCCAGGTCAGCGGCAAGCTTTGGCATCTCGTCGCTCAAGTCATTTTGCTCGCTTCGATCCTTGGAAATGTCATAGAGTTCCCAGCTTCCGTTCGCACCTTTCGCAACCAGCTTGTAGTTTCCTTTCCGAATCGCGCGGTTTCCTTCATGCTCCCAATACAACGCATCACGTTCGAGCTTTTCACCGAGAAAGGCAGGAACCAAACTCTTGCCTTCCATCGGTTTGATCGATTGGCCATCGTGGAAGGACTTTGGGTACGTTGCTCCGGAGATATCAACGGCCGTCGCCATCAAGTCGACAAGATGTCCAGGCGTTGTTTCAAGTTCACCCTTACGCGTGATCTTGTCCGGCCAATGCGCAATCAAGGGTGTGGAGATACCACCTTCATGGACCCAGTGTTTGTATTCACGAAACGGCGTGTTAGAAACTGTCGCCCATCCTCTTCCATATCCAATCGCGGTATCGGCAGGGCCGGCCATCGATCCTTTTCCTGTTCGCATCTTGAATCCAGCCCGCGATTGCTTTGGCGTCATGTCAGGCTGTAGATAGTCGTCTGCAAGCGGAGACATCTCGGGTTTATCGGCGCGATTGCGTCCAACGCCACCACGTCCGTAATTCTCTGCGCAGCCACCATTGTCTTGGAAAAAACAGACCAACGTGTTTTCAAACTGTCCCGTGCTCTTCAACGCATCAACAATTCGTCCGATCCCTTGATCCATACTGTCGATCATTGCAGCGTAGACTTCCATGTTTCGTTTGTCCCATTCCCAATGCTCCGTTTCCTTCCATTCATCGGGGATCGCCCAGTTAACGGTGTTGTCTTGATTGATCAGACCCAGCTCTAGCATTTTTTCGTAACGAGCCTTTCCGATGGCGTCATAGCCACCGTCATACTTTCCTTCGTATTTGGCGATGTCTTTTGGCAGGGCGTGCATCGGCCAATGAGCAGCCGTGAAGCTCACGTAAAGAAAGAATGGTTGGTCGTCGGATGCATCGTGATGGTCCGTGATGAATCGAACGGCGTGGTCCGCAATGGCGTCGGTGTAGTAATACTCACCATTGGCCATCTGCTTGCTTGTGTATTCAGGGTCACCATAGGGTGAGATGAACGAGTTATCACGTGTCAAAGTGTTGGGGTCGAAGAAGCTTCCGGCGCCATGGATCGTGCCGTAGAAACGATCAAATCCTCTTTGCAGCGGCCAATTGTGTTTATCGGCTTCACTCTTCGGTCGAGTCACTTTGGTCACGTGCCACTTGCCCGAAATGTAAGTTCGATAGCCCGCTGGTTTCAGCGCTTCGGCAATCGTGACACACTGACGATTCAAGTCGCCACGGTAACCGTCATACCCCCGATCGTTCATCATGTGACCGATGCCGGACTGGTGCGGATAGAGCCCCGTCAAAAGACTCGCGCGTGTCGGGCAGCAACGAGCCGTGTTGTAGAACTGCGTAAAACGAACGCCGCCAGCGGCCAGTCCATTCAGATTCGGTGTGTCGATTTCGCTACCGTAACAACCGATGTCCGAATAACCCATGTCATCAGACATGATGTAAATGATGTTGGGCTTTTCCGCAGCCACTGCCGCACACGAGAAACAACACAAAAGTGCCAAGCAACGAAGGATTCGAATCGTCATGAAAGGGAGACCTCAGGGAATATGGGGACGGCCACTAGGATACCAGCTATCGACGGGAAGTGCGTTTGTTCCGGTTTTTCCGACGACTGTGTTCGATCCGAACGCCTGATTCAGGGAGCCTGTCAAATCGTACTCCGAATCCAATTAGGATTGAGTGAGTCGATACGGTTTCGCACTGAATGGATCCAAGAAAAGCGAATCATCCCTTTCGATCTCAAAGGCCCAGAGGTTTACGTTGGTTCTTCAGACCGTTCATTTCCGTTTGATCGTCTTTGGTCTCGCGTTTGTTCTGTCCAACGTCTGCGCGATTGCGGGGAATGGGACGCTCTCGGTATCGGTTACCGAAGAATCAAACGATGAAGAGACCGTCACTCGCATGGAGTTATTTCGAGCAACCGCTCCCGATCGACCCATGCCTATTCGCAAGACCGTGCCCGCGGGTCTTGGTGTCGTTTTGGATCGTCGAGTTGATGTTTCGTTGCCCGAATCAGCTTATCAATTTCGAATGATTCGAGGCCCAGAGTATCGCATCATCACGGGTACATTCACTTTGGAAAAAACCAGCCTGGATAAGCACAACGTTGCCCTTCCGCGAATGATCAACATGCTTGAAAAAGGCTGGACCTCCGGCGACTGTTGTGTGCCATCTTCTCCGTACAACCTCCCAATCCGAATGGCATCGGAAGATTTGCACGTTGCCGCTGTCTTGGGACACGTTGACCCAAAACCTGTCGCTGGTCGCAAGCCCGATGATCCACTGCCGGGAGATCCGTTTTGGATTCGTGAAGATGCACGTCAACGCGACGGATTGATCTCGTACGGTGCGATAGATGATGATGCTTGGGATCAGATGAAACTGCCGGTCGACGCGCTTGTTCTTGCAGCACGAAATGACGAACTGCGCGTTGCCATTGAGAATCCTTTCGCTTGGCCTGTCCCGGTTTGGCTAGCCAGCGGACAGGTCGATGGGATATTCGTCCTTGGCGATTGGCTTCGATTGGATCGTGCTGTATCACGACTGCCTGATTCACGCGGAATCGAAGGTCTCAACCTTGGGGGTGGCACTGCACTGGGACGCTGGGCCGAAAAGATTTACTGGAACCTGTTAGAAGCTGGCTTTCGCATTCCGCCAATGGCGGGAAGCGGAAACGATGCGGGAAAAAGCCCCGTGGGATACAACCGCTTGTACGTCGCACTACCAGGACATGCGAGTCGTTCATTCGATTCAAGTGATCCGTTGGCCGTTCAACCCGTGCTGACCGGCGACCAATGGTGGCAAGCTGCTTGGAAGGGGCATAGCGTTGCGACAAATGGACCCTTGTTAAGGCCGAAACTTGGGGGTGAAATGCCCGGTCATGTATTTCGAGCGAGCACAGGAGAAGCACTTCAGTTGCAACCAGAGATCGCCTTGTCCGTACGTGATCCCGTCGACTATCTGGAAGTCATCTGGAATGGGCAGGTTCACTACAGTGCGCGCCTCGATGACTTTGCTCGCGCTGGAGGAAAAATTCCGCCTCTCGAGATCAAGGAGAGTAGCTGGGTGACCATTCGTGTTGTTACGCTTCACGAAGACCACTTCCGTGCAGCCATGACAGCGCCTTGGTACATCGACTTTGATTCCAAGCGTCGTATCACGAAAGAAGGTGTGGAGTTCTTTCAGCGATGGCTTGGCGAATACGAGGAAAAGCTAAAGCGGTTGCCGCCGGAAGAATTAACTCCCCATATCCCGTACATCCGATCAGCGCGGGACTTCTGGGCCAACCGGGCGCCGTAGCTGCCGCACGATTGGCTTGCTAATCGAGCGAGTGAATCCGATTGTCTCGCGCGTTATTCTTCCCACTGCACGTCGGATCGGCTCGATAGTCGTGACGTGACTTGCTTATTGCCACCATGGAGTGTCGACAAGTGAGTCAGGATCCTCGAAAGATCTATCTGCTGAGCCTCATGGATCAAATGCGGTGTTGATCCTTGTACGACAGCGACCGAAAGGGGGCCGTCGTACGCTGCTCGGACTTGCGGTTCGAGTTGTTGTTTTTCGTAGGTGGAACCAACGATCAAAATCAATCGATGAAGACCGCCCAACGACAGCAACTGAGGGTTCGCCGCAAGAACGGCTTCTTGAACCGTGAGTGACTTTTGATCGGCTCCGTCCAGCGTCATCGTCGCGATTGTCTGGGTGACTTCCGTGTGAGATTGACTCTCGTTCATGCTTAGCGATTGGGAAGTCGAAGCGTCCTGTTCCATCAGCTGCGGAGAGGTATCCGATTGTTGTAGCATCCTTGCCAACAGCGGATCAGCGGCTTCGCAAAGTGCTTTAACCATCGAAATCGATTCGATCTCGAACTTGGCCTGCATCAATGGTCGCACCAACCACTCATTTTGAACGAGTGAGTGCATGCCCGAAAGTGTTGAATCGAATTGGTTTTGCAGTTCTTCCGGCAATCGCTTCCACGGATCTTGTTCGGCTGGCTGAATCTTTGAAGTCTCAACAATCGCCATCGCAAGCGTGGTGGCGTACCGTTCCATTTTGGCAACGGTATGTTCGATCGCCTCGCGGAAGGCAGTCGTGTCGACGTCTTCCTGTTCGTCGCACCATTCAAGGATTCGTTTAAAGCACTCGATGACGGTCGTGATGTCAGCACGTTGATCGCTCAAGCAAACGGCCAACTCTCGGCACAAACTGTTTGCCTTTCTAGCCAACCGGTCCGCATCCTCAATCGGCTCATCACTGAGCAATCCACTGCGACGCAGCACGCGTTGGCTTAACTCAATCGAGTCGATTCTCGCTTGAGATGGGAGCCCAAGCCATTGGATCAAGAGCTTTCGAACCAACGATGGCGCGAGCATTTCGCGTTTCGATTGCCGTGGATCAGCAAGTGGTGCTGAACCAAACGTACGAATCGACAGAGGAACGATCGTTTGGCCCTCGACAGGCTGGTGACGTCTGGCGGAGGCCAGCAACGCGTGACCGTTTCCACTATCCGTCCACAAGTACTGCGCGATCGATTCTTCCGCGGGTCGGGTCAAGCTGCCACGTTGCGGTTGAGAAACGAAGTAAACATCTCGCAAGGGTGTGCGAGCTGCCGGGAGGCTCGGCCATCCTGCACCCTCGTCGCCCGGATAGCCGTTGCCAGCGTTCAAGAAATGACCCATTTCTTTCATCGCGGCCAAGGCAGAGTGAGGAGCCAAAGGCCGCGTAGGATCGCCTTGCATTGGAGGTGTGACGAGCAACGACAGGATCGATGTTTCGACGTTTCCGGACTCATCGAGAAGATGTCGCAGGAGATGAACGACATCCAGATACATTCCACTCGCGGTTCCTCCGCATAGCGATCCAACGACGTATACGGCTGGCGGTACGTCACCTGATGCTTCAGAGATCGATGCAACGCACTGTTCCAACGCCCGCTTTACTTGAGCGCCATGATCGACCAACGCCAATCGCCCGAGAGGACGCATGCCTTCCGTCACTCCATTACGTGGCACGTTGTAAATCCAACGACGCGAAATGGATGTCAGACGGTTGGTTCCGGTATCGCGATAGTCTTGCGGTGATCGAAGCGGCGTATGCAAGAAATCGATCTGGCAAAGCGGATTCGAAGAATCCATCACTTTCAAATGATGAATCGATTCTGCGTCCGTATCGATCAAAATACCTTGCAGGGCGATTGGCGAATCTGTGCCTGCTTCAAAGATTCGTTCTCGTACGAGCCGCAAGGTTTCAGCACCGAGACCGCCGATCGCGACAAATGCGACCGGTCGCTTACCGGTCAGCTCGGAAAGTCTTGGGTTGAGCTGTGGTAAGTCTGCAACGTCGGCGGCCGGTGTTTGCTGATCATTCTTTTCATCCTCCGTTCGAAGGTGAAGTTTTCGGTTCGCTGCCTGAGCAAGGGCCTCAACAAATGCTGTGCAGTTGGGGAAACGACGGTCTGGGTTTTTCTCCAAAGCCCGTGCAACAACAGGCCGATCTGCGGCTGGTAGTGAATCCAGTTGTGGAGCCGCATGAACGTGCTGCGTTGCTAGTTGGGCAATCGTGCGGCCATTAAACGGTCGTGTTCCAGTAAGCAACTCTTGGTACATGACGGCAAGGCTGTACTGGTCGCTGTGCATGCCCGGTCGACCATCGAACAATTCCGGTGGTGCGTAGGTCGGGGTTAAACCACCGACGACACTGCAGTCGACGTCGCCCAAGTCTTTCAGCAGTCCAAAGTCAGCTACTTTGACGTGGCCCCCAAACAGCAACAGGTTGCCGGGTTTGATGTCCAAATGTTGCAATTGGTACTTCTCGTGCAAGTAATCCAATGCGTCAGCTGCATCCCGCAGATGTGAGGTCAAGACGTCACGGGCGATGCCGCACGATCCGAGGTCGCGGTTGCGACGGTAGACGTCCTCTAATGAGCAGTCTGCGAGTTCAGTCACGATGACCAGTTGGTCTTCGATTGACTCAAATCGTTCCAGCGTTAGAAGAAACGGATGCTGCACACCTCGAATGCGTTCGAGCGATTTGAGTTCACGGAGTGCGCGCGACTCTTCATGAGAGCCAAAGACGAACTTGACTGCCTTCTTGAGGCCACCAGGTGCGCTCGCTCGCCATACTTCACCGTAACCGCCCTGCCCGATTCGTTCCTCCAACACGTAACCGGGAATCGGCTCGTAACCAATGCAGATTCGTTGGGATTGAACTTGAGACATGAGCAACTAGTTGAGAAAGATGGCGTCGTGATGATGAACGCAGATTCAACCTTCGAAGGTTGATCGCTTACAGTTGGTTGAAGTAACTACGGCATGCCTGATCCAAGAACTCCGGCCGGATGGTCAGCGGGATCTTGCGATAGCGGCAGAAGCTGGCGACTTGCGTGAGTAGGTCGCGCGGATGACAACGTCTCATGGCACGTTCGTTCGATTGATAGAAGCGAAGCAGATGCTCAGCAGCTTCGGGCGTCTCGGTGAATCCGAGTTGTTTTGTGACTTCGGCCATCAGTCGCCGGTATTCGTCTGGTTTTGGGTCACCGACAAAAATCTTGTATGGCACCCGACGCAAAAACGCTTCGTCGACCAATTCTTCGGGATCGAGATTCGTTGAAAAAACGATGAACTGTTCAAATGGGATTTGGATTTTCTTGCCGGTTGGCAGCGTTAAATAGTCGCATCGATTTTCCAGCGGAACGATCCAGCGATTCAATAATTCCGCTGGCGAGATGCGTTGGCGACCAAAATCATCGATCAGCAGACAACCGCAGTTGCTCTTCATTTGCAGCGGTGCTTCGCAGATGTTTGAGCGTGGATCGTGACGAACTTCCAAATTGTCCATGACCAATTCCCCACCGACGATCACCGTGGGCCGTTGGATACGTAGCCACCGATGATCCCACTGTTGAGCCTTAAGGATTTGGCCATCGGCTTCGGGAACGGGAACGACACGATGAAACGCATCGTCTTGTAACTTGATCAGATTGCCATCGTCCAAGATGGCGTGTGGGATCCAGATCTCTTGGCCAAGGCAGGAGGTCAAGCAACGAGCGATGGAAGTCTTGCCGTTACCGGGAGCTCCAAAGAGAAACAAACCAGAGTTGCTGTTGATCGCAGGACCAAGGAGATCCAAAAGCTCTTCTTGGTACGAGATCTTCGATAGCGCGGAGGCAAGTTGATCACGGTCGATGGGGTCTAAGCCTGCCGCTTGAGCTTCGACACTCAGGCAGTAGTCGGTGAGCGTTACTGGAGCTGGCCCGACATAGCTGCACTGTGACATGTGCGACTGGCCGCGACGTTGTCCTTCTTCTGTCAGCGAAAAATAGTAGTCGTTGAAGGCGGCTGGGCGAACATGCGAAACCAGCTTACGCGTTCGCATGGTATCGAGCATTGGCTCAATCACACGAAATGGAAGTCCTAGTCGCTCCGATACTTTGCGCCCGCTGATTGTTCCACCAGTTAGAACGGCTTTCAGAATCATCGCCTCGACGTACGTAGCCGATAGGCCTGCTTCTTCGAGCGACTGTGGTTCAGCAGGCCAGAAGGTGTCGTCCGACAGCAGGCTGCCCAGCACGCTCGGTTCGAAACTCTGTGTGTCGGTTGCAATCGTTGTCATAGGAATCACTGATTCAGTAAATGGAGACCTCGTGCGAAAGGCGCAGTAACGCGCCGCTGAACTGTAGCTTGCTTTTCGAATCGGAGAATTCATCTCAAATGAAGTCCACCCGCACGTTTCTGACCTACGATTGCGTCGGTGGGCCACATGCACCCCCGTTCTCACCCCCTCGGGGCGAACCAGGTCCACCCAGCCGGTACAAAACACGACGGCTTGGCATGGTTGTGATGATCATGTCGAGCAAACCAGAGCACTGACTTTCCAAATGCCATCCGTCGATAGCGCAACGATCGATCGCCTCCGTCGCAGTTCTGCGGCTGGGGATGACGTCTGGTTTTTGTCAGGACCGACGCAACCCGGCGAACCGGTACTTCACGCTCCTATTGATACCGATCCATTTACCGTTGGGCGTAAACCGGGAGTCGCGCTGAAACTGCAATTCCGCACGGTCAGCAGTAATCATGCTGAGTTGTGGTTGGAAGAGGGTGGCTTGATGCTGAAGGACACCGGCAGCACAAACGGCACGTACATCAATGGCGAACGAATCGACAGAGACTCACCGGTGCGTTTGACCGAAGAGGATCTCATTCATTTCGCCGAAGCTCCGTTCCGTGTTCGCCGTCAATCACCGAACGCGTTGATGACGAACGGAACACTCGCGCAGAATGTTTGTGATCAAGCGTTGGCGTTGGTGCAGTTCGATCGCTTGATGAGTGAGCGACTGGTTCGTCCACACTTCCAATGCATCGTGCAAGTTGCTGACGCTTCGACGATCGGATTCGAATTATTGGGCCGTGGCAGTGTGTTTGGTTTGGAGTCCGTCAGTGCCATGTTCACTGCTGCCAAGCAGTTGAATTTGGAGGTGGAGTTGAGCCGGATGTTGCGATGGGAGGGAATCCGTGTGGGGCGTGACATTCCTGGTAACCCAACGCTGTTCGTTAACACTCATCCTCGCGAGATGGAAAACAGCAGCGGAATGATCGACTCGTTGATCAAACTGCGTGAGATGAGTAACCAGACGCCGTTGGTCTTGGAAATTCACGAATCGTCCGTGACCAACCCAGCACAAATGCAGTCGATCGCCGCCTCCTTGAAGGATTTAGATATTGAATTGGCGTACGACGATTTTGGATCTGGTCAGGCTCGGCTGGCTGAATTGATGGAAGCGAGGCCGCATTATGTGAAATTTGATATTTCACTGATTCGAGGCATTGACCAAGCAGACCCACAACGTCGCCAGATGGTCGAGACATTAGTCAAAATGGTGCGAGACCTTGATATACGAGCTTTAGCGGAAGGCGTCGAAACGGAAGCTGAAGCCAATACCTGCCGAGATCTAGGCTTCGATCTAGCGCAGGGATTCTTCTACGGCCGCCCCGCCCCCGCCTGAGCCGAAGGTCTCTAAAAACGGGGACAGGCACAGTTTACCCGTCTGCGTTGCTATCAACCCAAAGAATCAAAGAACGGGGACAGGCACAGTTCCAAAGAACGGGGACAGGCACAGTTCTATTAAAAACGGGGACAGGCACAGTTCTACCGGACCGCGTTGCTATCAACCCAAAGAATCAAGGGGACCAAAGAACGGGGACAGGCACAGTTCTGGCTAAAAACGGGGACAGGCACAGTTCTACCCGTCTGCGTTGCTATCAATCCAAAGTCAAAGAACGGGGATAGGCACAGTTCTAATTTGCTACCGGACTGCGTTGCTATCAGTTTTTGCGGGCAAACAAAACAAAGAACGGGGACAGGCACAGTTCTACCGGAATGCGTTGCTATCAACCCAAAGAATCAAAGAACGATAAAGACTAAGAACGGGGACAGGCACAGTTCTACCGGACTGAAAAACGGGGACAGGCACAGTTCTGGTAAAAACGGGGACAGGAGTTCCGAAAAACGGGGACAGGCACAGTTGTACCGGGCTGCGTTGCTTTCAACCCAAAGAATCAAAGAACGGGGACAGGCACAGTTCTAATTTGCCGGACTGCGTTGCTATCAATTTTTTGCGGGCATAACAATGACTGTCCCCCTTCTTTAGCTTTCATTTCGGCAAGCTTGCAAATGAAGTGGGGTTGTTTTCGTGCCTGTCCCCATCTCGACTTGGTCCCCATCTCGGTCCCCATCTCGATGGCTGATGGCTGTGACCACAGTCCCTATCTCGATGGCTGGTTCTTGTCCCCTGCGATTGGTTGCTTTGGCCTGATCAGGTGAGGGGAGTTGCTGGTTGATGGGTTTGCTTGCATTTGACTTTGCGGGTTCTTCCGGTTTGTTCGGCGGTGACCGCATGCGCCGAACGTCGTGATTGAGATTAGCAGTGATCTTTGACACGATCGTCCGATCTGAATGGACGTGCGACTTGCCGAAGTGCAGTCGCGACAGGTTCATCCCAGATTGGAATTGCTCGAGTGAAAACCGTTCATCGCATCGCCTTACGACATGTGCGTCGAGCCGGTCTGTTCCTAGCTGCCTGTGGAATCACCCCAGCGATGGCTCAGTCGCCCGGACGCCCCGTCCGATTGCCACCGGTCTCTTCGGAAGCAAGCACTTCGGATTCCCCAGCGTCTGGTATCAATGCGTTCGGTATCAATTCGCCTAGTATCGATGCTTCTGAGACTAATACGCCCGCATCGGCGTTGACCAATCAGTTCCCTTTAAGGTCCGCGAGAGAAGTCAAAGCGCGAGCGGCGGCGATGAAGTCTGCAGAGGCTTCCGCTGCGTCGTCCATTTCTGAACCGCAACTACGTGCCGCCTCGTCGAGGCAGTGGCTGCCAACGACCACCGCGCACGCGCGTTTCGACTCGGCCCGAAAACATTTGTCTGAAGCGAGCCGATCCTATGACGTTGGTGCTTGGTTAACCGCCGAGGCAAGCGCCTGGGAATCACTTCGCCATGCTGCAGAAGCAATCGACTTGACCCGCTCAGAGGCCGGTCAACCCTGGGATGCCCGTTCATCCGCTTCTGCTCAGTTGCAATTCGCAAAGCAGGCGATTGTGGAAGCACGAGATTTTCAACGATGGGCTTCACCGAACGATTCGTCTGCGATCACGCGAACAGCACGTTCGCATCGAACAAGCATTCTGCAAAGCGCAGATACGACTGGACTCACCGCTAGCCAAGCTGCCGATCGCTACCTCGATTCCGCCCGCGTCGCGCTCTCAACACTCGCGTCCGAGAGCGTGGAAGCGGCACAAGCAATGGACTTGCTCGCAGCAACACTCTTAACTCGTAACGAACCGCGACAGCTGCCTTCGTCGACAGCACTTTGTTTACGAAGAGCCGCGTTGCAGGGACAACCTCAGAACGCAAGTCTTGCATTTCGACTCGGCACGCAGCTCGCACACATCGGCTTATTGGCTGAAGCAAAGTGGGCCTTAGAGCATGCGATGTCGTTGGATCCCAATGCAAACACGGCGACCATGTTGGCGACCGTGCTCCGTCGCAACGGACAGAATGAGCAAGCGAGGCAACTGATGGCAGCCTATCAGTACCCGGCTGCACCACCCGCCAAATCGACTATCGCGCAAGCCACAGCCGGTGCATCAAACGTACAACTTCCACAGATCACTCAATTGACGCCGGAACAGTTTGCTTCGGTTTCTCCTTCCGTTATGAGTGGTCAAACACAAGCGACCCCAGCGAGTGTGATAGTGGCTGCGGATCCGAAATCCACAGAAGACGAGTCAACGGAAGATAAAAAACCAGGTGCCATCCGAAGCTTCTTTGGATCCCTTCGCAGCGTCTGGTGAACAAAGCAGCAGCCGTGTACACAGCCGACAGGAACGACTCCGCAGAGAGATCCCGAATGAGCAATCGTCATGACAAATTGAGCGCGTCACATCAAATCGGCTTTTGCTGGTTCGTGATTGCATGGCTCTTTGCGGCAAACGTCAGCGCTCAGGAAGTTCTTCCGACGCCTCAGCCCGAACCGTTGATGCAACAACCGGTACCGGTCACTCCGCAGGCGATGCCGATGTCGACCGCTGCAAGCAGTGGTGTGATGGCTGAAATACGTAGCGACACATGCGGTTGTCAAAACGTGCCTGGTGGCTATCCCTGTTTAGGAGCCTGCCAACCTTGTATGCATGGTGTCGATTGTGCAAACGGTTGCGGAGCCGAAATGCGCTGGGGTGACATGCGACGCATGAACTTCGGTGCCTACGGTCCAGGTGGCTACGCTGGTCCTGCACGATTGGCACACTTGAGCGAGTATCGCCTTCGTCCAGCGGACCAACTGAGCATCATCTATCTAATCACCCGACGACAATCCGAGGGCGTTTATAAGTTGATGCCAGGTGATGAAGTCTTTATCGAATCCATTGCTGACCCGGATCTCACGCGTGGTAGTTTGGAGCGTGGCATCGCGATTCAACCGGACGGAACGATTACCGTTCGTTTGCTCGGTCAAGTTCACGCCGCAGGTCTGTCCGTCGCGCAGCTTCGAGACGTTTTAGAAACACAGTATGCAAAATACTATCCAGATCCTTCGATTGATGTCACTCCGATCAAAACCAGCACACTGGCCGAAGACATTCGTAATGCCGTTGGCGGGATGAGCGGTTTCAATCAGCAGGCACTCGAAGTTACCGTGCAACCCGACGGAAAGATTCGTTTGCCAGGCATTGGTGAAATCTGCGTCCAGGGTTTCAGCCTGAATGAACTGAAACGAGAAATCAATCTTCGCTACAACGAGATTGTGGTTGGCATCGAAACGGAGCCACTACTCGATCAGCAAGCGGCTCACTTTGTGCATGTACTTGGTCAAGTCGCCCAGCCTAACCGGATTCAGTTGGAAGGACCGACAACTGTTTTAGCAGCGATCGCGGCTGCCGGCGGCCATCTTCCTGACGGCAACATGCGACAGGTCGTGATCTTTCGTCGTGCAGAAGACTGGCGTCTGATTTCGACCGTTCTAGATTTGCAAGGCGCCGTTTTTGGAAAGCGACCGACACCCGCTGATGAGATTTGGTTGCGAGACGGCGATGTCGTGATCGTGCCGGATCGCCCGATCACGAGATTCAACAACTGGGCGGCGCAAGTCTTTACAAACGGACTCTACCGGGTCCTTCCATTGCAAGTTGACTACGCCGACCTCAACTAAACGCTCGGTGGCTCATCGCCGGTAACACTGGTGAATACCGATTCGGATGAACTACTGCGTGACCGCGATCTGATTGACCACGGTGCTCACGCCCGGTTCCAATCGCATCAGCATTTCGCTCATGCGTCGATCGGATCGAGTTGGAACGGTTCCGGTAAGGACTGCGGTTCGCCCTTCCATTCGAACGTTGATGGATTGCAATTGCGGCCGCGTTTCGAGTGACTGAAATCTTGCCGTCACAACTTGTTGGACCATCGCGGGCGCGAGCGATGGGCCAGCGACTGCAGATCGGAGTCGTGTGCGAAGGACGGGGCGATTCGATTGCGACTGGCCAAAATTGCCACCGCCGAATAGGTTTCCGAGTGCTTGGAATCCGCCACCGAGGCCCCCAAGTCCACCGACCCCGCCAAGACCTCCACCTGCCCCGCCGCCGTTTCCGGCGCTCAGTTCGCTAAAGCCCTGACCGGTCGCTGCCGTCGAGCCAACCGTGTCACCGCGTTCGACTTGATCGAATGCCTCGTCTGGATCCAGACCGCCGGTCGAGCCTCCGATGTCATCGGCTGTGATACCGTCATCGGTTTGGGCGGACGCGTTAGGGGCAAAAACACAAAGACATGCCAGGATGGCAAAGCATGGAAAGATTCTCTGAAGCATCGGCGAAACTCTCATATTTGGGCGTCGTCGCGGATTTCGGCGCCTAGGATAAAGCGTGTTGCGGCCTACCAAGAAAATCCCGGTGATTCGACCCGCTGAAACTCGATTCAATTACTCTTCAATCGTCCCCGTGAACACTTCGGACACCGATTGTCCGACGCTGTTTGAACGCCATTTTAACTGCGAACTCCGCGAAACGTTTCGCATTTTATCAGATCAAGAAATCTAAGAGTTCGTCGCCAAGACACGAAACGGATGATCGAATCAGCGGGTATTAATGGGAAATCGCTAAATCCCCTTCGATCGGAACTCTAGACTCCAAGCCGCAGCCAGCCATGCCCCTCTTGCCAAGACTCTCGACACGCCATTTTGTCGCCACGATGACTTTGGCGCTGACACTCGCGCCCTTACCAGCGTTAGCACAAGATGATGACAGCATCCCCGGTGCCCCGCGACTATTGCCGGAGGATACGCTCGCTTACTTTCGCATCGATAGTGCGGATGACTTCCGAAAAGATCTATCGAATTCGTCTGTGGGACGGATGTTAAACGACCCTCAGGTAAAGCCTTTCGCGAGCGAAGTGTATCAAACCGGTGCAGGCTTATTCGATCAATTCGCTTCTGCGATTGGAATCTCGCTGGACGAACTGTTGGCGATTCCGAGCGGCCAGGTTGCAGTCGCGTTAATGCCGTCCAACATTTCTGATCGCGAAGAAGAGATGATTCGCGAGGAAGAAGAAGACGATTCCGAAGATGCAATTCGCCGCCGTCTGCAACGCATGCGACGCAACCAAAACGGCTTTTCGAGTGTCTTCATGATCGACGCGGGAAGGAATGTGGACGATCTGCTGGGTTTGGTGGAGAAGCTCGAACAGCAAGCCGTAAACGATGGTTACGTTCGTCGAACTTCCACGATTGACGGGACCAAAATGGTTCATCTGCTGCCGCCACGACCCGGCCGCCCAGAGGTCGAGTATTTTTCGCGTGCCGGAACCGTTGTATTTGGAATCGGACACAAAACCGCTGCCAATGTTCTGGATCATTGGATAGATCGAAGTGACGATCCCACGCTCGCCGACAAAGCGGATTTTTCGTCGGTCATGGCTCGCTGTGTTGGTGCCGAGGGAACGCGTCCTCAGATCACTTTCTTCGCTGACCCGTACAGCATCGTTCGCCGCATTGTGAATCGTGGTGGTGCCGCGGCATTCGTCTGGCCGATCGTTGAGAACTTAGGTGTCGGCAAGATTCGCGGCATCGGCGGCAGCTCCTTCCAAGGTGGTGAGTTGTTCGACGACGTTTCGCACTTGCACGTGCTCATTGATCCACCTCGCGACGGTGTGTTTGGGGTATTGCGTCCTGAAACCGGTGATTCGACTCCACCGAAATGGGTTCCTGCGGACGTAACCAGCTACACCTCGCTTTATTGGGACTTCGATAAGACGTTTGAGAACTTTGGAAAGATCTTTGAGACGATCAGCGGCCCCGGCGCTTTCGAGAATTCCGTCGCGCAGCCGTTCAATGCACAGACTGGCATCGACATGCGTGAAGAGATCATTGCCAACATGAGTGGTCGGTACGTTACGCTGCGATGGATTGAACCACCGATCAAAATCAACAGTGCGACACAGTTGCATGCCGTTCAGGTGAAGGATTCGATTGCCGCTAAGCAGTTGATTGCGAAAGTTCGTGATCGTTTCCCAAATGCCATGCAAACCGAAACGATTGGTGGCTACGTCGCCTACACGTCAAAACCAGGCGGCGAAAACATGCCTCAAGGTCTTCGGCAACCTGAATACTGTGTGATGTTGATGGACGATTGGATGATCTTCTCTGACAGTTCCAAGTTTTTGGAACGAGTTACGCAGGCGAATCGCAGCACGCGACCAAACTTGCTTACGGTTCCTGAGTATGACTTGGTGATGTCCGAATTGGGTGGAAAGCTGGACGGTGAGAAGCCATTCATGATTTCGTTCTTGCGATCATCCGAATACATCCGTCAGTTATACGAACTGGTAACTTCACCCGATACGCGACGGTTTGTACGATCAGCTGGGCAAAATAACCCGGTTGCTGGTCAGATCGCAGAGATGCTTGAACGGAATGAACTTCCCCCGTTTGAAGAGCTGAAGAAATACTTCGCTCCAAGTGGCACATTTGCCTACGACGAACCGTCGGGCATGCACCTCGGTTCTTTCACGCTTCGAGCAGATGATTGATCATCACTACCATCTAGTTACCGTATCTCGCCGGATATCGTAGGTATGCCGGCTCTGTAAAACGTAAAAATGCCGCGTGATTCGATCACGCGGCATTTTTTGTAAACACCAAACATCGTCGTTTACGGAAACATCACGCAGATCGGAGACGGCGTACTGATAACACTCCGGTTGTATGTCAATTCCCCGTTTGAATCATTGACGGAAAAGACAGCAAGCGTGTGTGAATCCTGGCCGCCCGCCAAGAGCCAGCGGCCCGAAGGATCGAGATTAAAGTTTCGAGGTGTCGCCCCGCGAACGTGCTCTCGCTCGATTACCTTCAGTTTGCCGCTTTCTGGATCGACGGCAAAAGCAGTGATGGTGTCGTGGCCTCGATTAGCAGAGTAGACGAAGTTTCCATTTGGATGGACGCGAATCTCCGATGCACTCTTGAAGATCTCTTTGGCGAGTTCTGCCTGAGGAACCGTCGGCAGCGTTTGCTTCGGCGTCATCGTTCCTTGTTCCTTGTCATAGTCAAATACCGTGACGCTGAGCGCCAACTCGTTTAACACAAAGATCCATTTCCCGTTCGGATGGAACTTCATGTGGCGCGGTCCTCCGCCAGGCGGAACGTCAGCAGCACCATGAGGAGTCAACGTTGCGTTGGCCACATCAACGCGATAGATCACGACCTGGTCGAGTCCAAGATCGGGAACGAAGGCGAATCGATTGTCAGGGGAAAAGCCTACCCAGTGCGCATGGGAAGCATCCTGTCGACGCGCGACAACGCCCGAACCACCTTCGTGTTTGATCAGGCCGGTGCGTTCCGCTATCGATCCGTCTTTATTGAGCCGATAGGAAGCGACCGAACCACCGCCGTACTGTGCGGTGATGAGCATCTGTGCGGTAGGGTCTACGGCGATGTGAGCAGCTCCACCATCTCCGATGGGTACAGAATTAACCAATTTCAAAGTTGGGCCGTCAGCGCTCGATTCGATGCGATACGCAACCACGGAAGGCACTCGATCCAGTGTTCCCACTGCGTACAGCAGCTCGCCGTTCGGATGCATAGCGAGGAAACCGGGACGTTGGATCTCGGCCACAAGTCTTGATTCACTCAAGCGTCCTTTCTCAACGTTCAGCGTGCAGTGATAGATCCCGCGACTGGGGCCACCTCCTGTACCAAGCCATACATCAATGGTCTCGACGGCATGGGTGAGTTGGGTCATGGATAGCAACAGGATGAGAGTCAGGTGTTTCATGGCAAAGCGTCGTAGGGCAGATCGGGGTGTCTCGAAACAGCCGCAACATCGTAATTGATCCACCGACCCCGTAGTGGATGGGCCCACGAGTCCTGGCTTTCCCCGTAACCCATCGTCTCGAAAAGAGGCGGGGCCGCGGCCGATTCTGCAACCGCTTGAAGCTTTGCGGGTTAGGCAACCTAATCTTGTCCTGACGGATTCACCTCCAGTCCCTGGAAGAACCGTGTCGAAAAAATGGAGAAGAGAGAGTTTATTGGTTCTTCGGGTTACGGATGGGATGCGGGAATGTTGACCAAATCCGTTATCGCAATCGCGGCATTATCGAGACGACGATGGGTGATCGCCGTCATTGCCTTCGGTTCGACCAGTCTTTTACTTCTGGGAACAGGATCAGGGCAAGATATTCAGCCACCCGCAGCAGCTCCGTCCTCTAATGGCGGTGTTGTCCAGCAAGCGGAGCCGGTGCAGGGCATCTCTGAGGAAGCTCCGACGGTACGTTTGGTCGAACCTGCACAGAGTCGAAACGCGACGCAGTCCCCGAAAGTAAAGCCAGACGTTCAACGCGGCGTTGCACCAAAAGGCGACCAACCACCGACGGACAGTCCTCCCGTCGTGGGTGACCCGCAACCGCCGATCCGTATCGACCCTGGCGAAGCAACGGATCCGCAATCGCCACGAGTTAATGAACCGCCCGTTCAAACGGAGCCGGTTGAGCCTCCGCCGTTGAATGTCGACCCGAACGCAGACATTGAAGATCTCGTTCCGCCAACCCCACTCCCGCCGACTCCGCCGCCGATTCCTACGCAATCGGGTCGACAGGTTGGATTGGGGGCATCAAGATCGGGATTCTCCGCCGCTCCGACGATGATCGGAGACCTGTTTGGCGGAACCTTCTCGTCATTCGGTGGATTCCAGACCGTCAATTTCTCACAGTACGCTGCAGCCGATGTTGTTTCGGTGACGCCGCCAGGTGATGCGAATGGTCTTCTTGCGTTTGAGTTTGGCGCGGATCTTGTGCCGAACGACGTTTTTACGACGGGAGTGGGGGTTAGCAATTCCGGTGATGGGTTCGCTGATACGTTCGCGATCGCCGAACCGATTCCGCCAAGCGATGCTCTAACGTCTCCTGGGCCTGGATTCGTTTTCGACGGTGGCACGGCGGTGTTCACCAATGCCGCCTCGGGGACGGATCCCGTCAACGGTGCTTACACCGATGGATCGATCTTTTTGATCAACTACAGTTACACGGCGGCGCTTTTGAATGGTTCCGGCGGCGGACGACCTCTTCCGGGACCTGGTGTCGCCGCAAGACGCGTTAAATTGGCCGAAAACTTTAGCCCGGAAGTTCGAGACCGTTGTTTCTTCACTTTCAACTTTTTCAACGATGCCTTCGGTGGATTGGGTGATATCAGTCGCTACACCTTGGGTTTTGAACGCCAGTTGGTTGACCAGTTGATTTCCTTTGAGGCACGCTTGTTGACGGCGGGCACCTATGCCAGCACACAGAATCTAGACCGCAACGAATCAAGAGACTTTGAACTTGGAAACGCTGCTTTGATAACGAAGGTTGTGTTGCTGAGAACGGATCGATTCTTGTGGAGTGGTGGCTTGGGAGTAACGCTGCCGACCGCCGACGACACTCGCGTTTTTCAAGGTGGGCAGGAACTGCTGAGAGTCGAAAATGAAACCGTGCACCTACTGCCGTTCAGTGCGGTGCTGATGCAATTGAGTCGCGACACGTCGATGCAGGCTTATTTGCAACTGGATACGGCCGTCAACGGCGATCCTGTCTACGGCGATCTCACGGGCAACTCATTGCCACGACTTGGAGTCTTCAATGATTCGACGTTGATGAATATCGATGTCGCGATGAGTCATGTGATGTTCCGTAATGCGAATCCCTCACCGCTTCAACAGATCATCGCGAATGCGGAGTTGCATTACACAGGAACCCTTCAACCGTCCGATTTCGTTTCGAATGGTCAGCTGACATACACGAATCTAAAACGCAACTTCAATGTTGTGAACGCAACTGCTGGGATGCACTTTGTGCTCCACAACGACGTGGTCGTGACGCCAGCCATGTCGGTCCCCATCAGTGACGGTTTAGACGAGCAGTTCGATTACGAAGCGGTCGTGCAAGTCAACTGGTTGCGGTAACGATCATTGAGTCTGAGTGGTGCTGATAACGGTGCCAGTTGGACGTTGGGTAGCCGTCATAGAATCGGCGGATCCAATGGCGTCCTTTCCAATGCTGAACATGCTGTTCCCATCCGAGCCGTCGCAATAGCCGGTCGCTGATCTGCGAGTTTGTGACGTGGGCAACAATTGCTTGGGCTCCACGAATGCGAGCGATTTCATCGAGCAGGTGACACGCCCCGACGAATGTTTTGTAACCAGCGCGGCTGCCTGAACGAATGTAATCGAGTGTTAGAAAGGCCGGCATGCCAAGCGGCTGGTGATAATCGAGCCAGCAGAGATCGTCGTCCGTGCGCCCATACTTGGCCTGCCACCAAACCTGCGCAACCGAAACGTTGCCACACAACAAACGGTGCTGGATTTCGACCAAGCGACCTTGACGCATGATGATGCGACCACATCGCCAACGGCGCAGCTGATCGGCTCCTTGAATCGGATCCGTGATCGAATCGAGTCGTATCATGCCGCAAAATCCCCCAAACTGGACCAGAAGTGTCCCAGATCCTGCTGAACCATAGCACGCAGATTCCCAGAGAAGGATCGTCATGAGGGCACAATTGCACCATGTGCCGTCGTGAAGTTTGCAGCGTTAAACTGTTGCGACGGCTGGTGTGCCTTGGCATCAGCATCCATCGACAGACCGAACCAAGTCAACAACGTGTCAGACTCTCCGAATCCGTACGCGGTCACTCCGTTAGATCAAGATCTAACGATCCAACCGATTCCATTCGGTGGAACACCGACACGGGATGACTTGATGGTGTCCCTCAAGGATTCACCCCAACGGTCCGGCGTGGCACGTCTTCAGTACCCCTTGTCACTCGGGTTCATCATCATCGTGATGGTGTTGATCTACTTTCTTGATGGAGGTGGAAGACTCGGGTCGATCATGTGGCCTGTCATTGCCTATCCACTGCTTCCCGTTTGGCTTTGGTTTCTGCGCTGGCTGTCGCCAAAACAGAAACGGCGGCGGCAAAGGTTAGAAGAGGCTGCCAAGCGGATCCAACCAACTTTCGGTTGGATCGATGAGGAACATGTCGTCGTGTATGAACATGACATGTTTTTGCGCGCTCAGTGGAGTTTCTTCAGTGCGGGCTTTTTATTCCGACGCCACTTGGTCTTACCGATCTCACCCGACTCGACTCATCGGATCGTGTTGCCTTTTCGGTTCTTTCGTGAACCAGCAGAACTCAGGCAGTGCATCGAGATCGTTGGCCAGAAGAACGGGTTTCTGGTCAACAGTCCACCGAATGATGATCGACTTGGATACGAGGTTCAGGTTTCGGATACGGTGACCCCTTCACTCGATTTCGGTACCGCTCTTTCTTGGGATTCTCAGCAGTGGCCGTTCGGATCCACGGAGGAAGACAGAATTGAATTCACGGTCGATCTGTCCGGCGGGCAACGTGGATGGAGATTCTCATTGTTGAGCTTCTTCGGCGTGCTTCTGTTTGCGGTTTTGTACTTCCTGCCCATTTGGGTCGCGTCATTGGGCTGGTTGATCAGTTTCTATCGGGCCACTGGCAATTGGTCCTTTTTATTTGATGAAATTGCAGCAACGGCGATTGTCGTGGGGCCCGCCGCTTTCATCCTCTCCTTTTTTATCTTTAACGCCGTTGCGACGATGGTCCGATTCGGGCGAGTGCAATCGTTTCCGATGAGCATCTATTTGCGTTCAGACGGTGTGCATCTTTCGCACGAGAATTTCGATTCGTGGTTCCGATGGGCGTCTGTTGAACGTGTGCTCGTCGATTCAGCGAACGCAGGTTGGGTGATTGCATCGAATAAAGACGAAGCAAGATTTCCGGCAAGCTGTTTTGAATCCCCTGAAGACTTTGAACGATTTCAAACCGCACTTCAAGAATTCGGTAACGCGGATCACTCGACGTCTCGATCTGTCCCATCGTCGCCGATCTCGCCGCAATGATTGCGTTTCTTGAGCTCTGACGCGCTCACATTGAGGAGCGATCGGCGAATCACACCGCGGTCTTTCCTTCGTCATTTGGAGCATGCCGTGCGCGATATGCTCATCGGCTTAATGCCAGGTACAATAGACGATCCCACAACCCGATCTTCCCCACCTTGGATTGCCATGCGTTTCGCCCTGCTCTTCGTCGTTTGTGTTTACTCGTTCGTCTGTTGTGCCGACGACTCGGTGCGTTGGGCAGGCTCCGCTCCAAAGCCCGATTGGATTTGGGATGCGAACGGATCGAGTAATGGACAACGAATCTATCTTCGGAAATCTTTTGAGATCGACGCCGTACCTAAGACGGCCAAGCTTTATACAACTTGCGACAACCAGATGACGCTGTCGATCAATGGAAAGCGCATCGGGGCGAGTTCTGTTTGGCCCCAGCCGATCCATCAAGATGTTGCAAAGCACCTGAAGGTTGGCAACAACATCATCGCCGTCGAAGCTGCAAATGAGGGGGGTGTGGCTGCTTTTGTTTTCAAGATGACGATCGGTTCGTCAATCGTTATTCGCTCCGATACGTCATGGGACATGTCACGTGATAAACCAATCGATGGATGGCTTACCGTCGACGAGCCGAGATGGACGGGCACTCTAAAGAAGCTTGGCCAATTGGGTGTCAAACCTTGGGGCTTACCCGGTGAAGCGAAACGTGGTGGTTCCATCACTCAAACTGAAGACATCCAGACGCTCGATGGATTTAAAGTTGAACTCGTGCATCGTGTTCCCAAGGAGTCTCAGGGATCTTGGGTTTCGTTGGCGAATGGGCCCGACGGACGTTTGGTTGCGAGCGACCAAGGAGGTGTTGGAGCGTTCTGGATCCGAGTTTCGGAGTCTGCTGACGGACCAACGGCGAAAGTCACTCCCATTCAAGTCTTTGAACCTGAATCCAATCGGCTGCTTAGCGGAGCGCAGGGTCTGCTATGGGCGTTCGATTCTCTCTGGTTTCATCGCAATGGTGGAAATCTGTTTCGAGCTTCTGACTCCGACGGCGATGGACAACTGGATCGGTCGGAACGGATTCCCAGCCAGCGAGCGGTGGAGAACATGGCAATCACGCGGTGATTCTGACGGAGGACGGTGATGGCATCTACATGGTGGGCGGGAACCATGCACCGCTTGCCGAACTTGCTTCATCACGTGTTGTTTCTTGGGATGAAGACTTGTTGTTGCCTCGCATGTGGGACGCAAACGGTCATGCGAGAGGCCGGCTTGCACCGGGTGGTTGGGTCACGCGTTTGGATCCGACATCGATGCAGCAGCAACTGATCTGTATCGGTTTTCGGAATCAGTACGACGTCGCCTTGAATCGGTTTGGTGATCTCTTTACTTACGATGCAGACATGGAGTGGGACCTGGGTTCTCCGTGGTATCGACCAACACGTATATGCCATGTCGTCAGCGGTGCGGACTATGGTTGGAGAAGTGGGACCGGCAAATGGCCGACCTATTTCGAAGACAGTCTTCCACCGGTCGTCGAGATTGGCCCCGGATCTCCAACAGGCGTAACCGCCGGCATCGGTGCCAAGTTTCCGGCCAAGTACCAAGACGCCATTTTTGCGCTCGATTGGACGTTCGGGACCATTTACGCCATCCACTTGAAACCGAACGGCGCAGGGTATGTCGGTTCAAGCGAGCCGTTTGTCACCGGTGCGCCGCTCCCAGTAACAGATGCCGTCGTTGCGAGTGATGGGGCTTTGTATTTCACCGTGGGAGGTCGCGGCGCACAGTCTGCTTTGTATCGGGTCAAGTACGTCGGAAGTGAGAATACGTCGCCCGTACAGGCCGCACTGCCCGATGACGTCGTTCAAGCACGAGCGATTAGAAAACGGCTTGAGTCTTTTCACGGACGAAGCATGTCTGCAGAAGCAATGGAATCGACGCTCAACACGATTTGGCAACATCTCGGTAGTGATGATCGGTTCGTGCGAAACGCCGCGCGTGTTGCATTGGAATCACAGCCGGTCGATCAATGGTCTTCTCGCGTATTCGTGACCAGCGAGATTCAAACCACGATCACTGCCGCTGTGGCACTCGCTCGTTCCGGGAGCGAACAGCATCAGCCAGCCTTGCTGGAGACACTGAGTGCTTTGCCGATGGAGAGACTCAGTACGAAAGAAAAGCTCGGTGTTCTGCGTGCGATCTCGTTGACATGCATCCGTTTAAAGTCGCCAACTCAGGCTCAACGTGATCGGTTGATTCAGCGGATGGATCCGGTGCTGCCTGATGAAAATGGCGATGTGAATACGGAACTTGTCAAGCTACTCGTGTACCTTGACGCTCCGAGTGTTGTGTCGAAAACGATGCAGTTGATACGTCATCGGAATGCTCCAGAGATCCCTGACTGGTCAGAACTCGCAAGTCGGAATGCAGGATATGGCGGCACCGTTCAACGAGTTTTGGACAATCATCCGCCGAGCAGAGAGATCGGTTTCGCCTTGGCATTGAGTCAGGTTCGAGGTGGTTGGACGATTGAGCAACGGCGAGACTATTTCGAGTTTCTCAACGAAGCAGCTCGCACATCTGGCGGCGCGAGTTTTCCAGGCTTCATGAAGAACATCCGTCAAGAAGCGTTGGGGAATTGTTCCGATGAGGAACGACTCGCGTTGCAAGATATCACCGGTGAGAGCTACGACCCGTTACCTGATTTCAAGATCGCTCCGGTACAGGGGCCCGGTCGTGCATGGAAAACTGACGAAGCGATCCGTTTGGCCGGCCGATTCCGAAATGCCGATTTTGAATCGGGGCGAGGGCTCTACTTCTCTGCTAATTGTGGCAAGTGTCATCGACTTGCTGGACTGGGAGGAAATGTCGGGCCTGACCTTACGAGTATCCCGCGAAAATTCGATCTCAGGTACGTCGTTGAACACATCATTGATCCGAGCAAGATCGTCTCGGATCAGTATCAATCCTCAACGGTACTGACGTTGGACGGTCGAACGATTACCGGGTTGGTGTCTGAAGCGGACGGAGAGACGATCATCTATCCCGCGGATGTCAAAGCGGATCCGATCATCATCGCGTCTGACGAGGTCGAGGCGATTCGTCCCTCGGATGTTTCGCAGATGCCGAAAGGCCTTCTCGATCCTCTAAACGAAAACGAGCTTCGGGACTTGCTCGCCTACTTGATGAGCGGCGGTGATCCGAATGATCGAAAAGTCTATCGGAAGTAGTTTGCTGACGGACGAGTTGAAAAGCGAAAGTCTATGTGGACTTTGACACGAATCAGTCACTAGCTTCTTTTGCTGCGGCTTCGATTTCGGCGGCAGTGATTTGCAATCGAATGCGTGTTGATGGAGAGTGTTCGGCCTCACCGGTTTCGAGAGCTTGTTGCAGGATCTCCCAAGCTTTCTCAAGCTCACCCCTCGTTAACCAGATTCTCGCTGCCCGACAGAGACGATCCGTCGAGAGATCGAAACGAAGTGTTTCCTTGTGTGCAGCAGCCGCGAGTGTGAGGACTTCCGGGATACGACGGTAGTTTTCTGCCAACCGCAAAAGTGTTGCTTCGCGATCCAAGTGAGCCGCAGCTTGCACGACATTGCCACCCGCTAAATCGATCAGCGCGGCCGTATCATGGAATTCCGCTCGTAGGTCGTAGTTGCAAACATGTCGCGCGGATTCGATTGCGTCGGCGAAATGACATTTCGCGGAATCGAGATCATAAATCTCAGCCGCTAGGCGAGCCTTGGCCAGATGAACCTGTGCCGCGTAATCGTTGTGACACTCCTCGAGCGATTTCTTTTCCGCTATGCGATTGCCGACGCACGGGAGTCGTTCAAAGCAGTCTTCTTTGCACGCGTCGCCAGGGCAAACCTCTTCAGCACGATCGCCGCATGGTGAAGGTGCACAACTCGCTAGCCAAATCAACCGATGGGCGTCTTCCAGACGACCTTCATCTTGCGCAATCTTAGCACCGAGCAAGTAGGTGTTGCCAGCAGATGCTTTGGCCCGAGCCAACTCCACGCGGGCTTCGATCAGCCAGTCTTTGGCAGCTTGATTGTCACCACGATCAAACCAAGCTGCTGCGAGGTTGTAGGCATTGGTTCCCGATTGGTAGGGATCGTCGGTTGCCCAAGAACGCAAGACCGCTTTACGAAACGACTTGATGGCGGCAGCACTGTTTCCTTCCGAGAATGCTTCAGTACCAGACTCGTTGTACCGAACGATCTTTGCATCAACAGGTATGTCGCGTGAGCGGGTTGATTGACAACCGCAGCATAGAACGCAACCTACAAGCAGGCTCATCCAAAGGGATCGGTTGGACGTTTCACGGAGGAACTTCGGAGTCACGGCCGAACACTGCCTCCTCGTGCTCCCTGGGATCTTCCCGTTGAGCTGGCGTCGTTGCGTTCGCGCGAGTTTCTTAAGAGCCAGTGATCGCGAATTTCGCCAACCATCTTTTGGGTGTCCGTCACGGTCTCGTTGAACCGTTCGGTTGTACCAGGCAAGTCGTTCGCTTCGCGGCGCACAATGCGAATAAGCTCTTGTGTTTGAACAGCAAGCTCGCGCACTTCATCCGCTGCTTCACGTAGCGATGAAAGTGTGTCCGTCATATTGCGGTTCGTCTCTTCGGATGTTTGCTCGATTGAATCTGCCGCGCGGCGTACGCTCTCGGACGAGTTGGCGACGCGATCGGATAGTTCTTCTACGCGCTGTTGAAATGACTGGCTGGCTTCTCGTACGGCTTCGAGTGTATCGACCGTTCTTGGACGTAGTGTTTCGTTGGACTCGTAGAATGACTCCGCCGCGATTTGCGTCTGTTCGAGTGCGGGCTCAGCACTCGTCCGCAGGGTTTCTTGCATTTGATCGGAGGCCGCCGTGATGCTCAGTAGCGTTGGGTCAAGTTGTTCCTGAATCAGTCGGATCGACTCGCTGACGGTTTCGACTTGTCTGGTAACACGATCAAGCCGGTCAAGCTCTCCTTCGTAATTGACGATTGCGCTTTCCGGCGGGAGCGGTTGTCGACTTTCAGCGCGGCCATCACCACGACGAATCATCAAGATCGGTGTTCCCAATCCAAACTTGCGATCTTGTCTGACGATGGAATCGGCAAAGATCTGGTTGCTCATTTTCGGGTCAATGCTCAAGTTGACGCGCACTTTGTCGGTAGCATCTACGTATCGAATACTCTCTATTTCACCCGCGCGTTCGCCGAGGATCATGACTTCCGCACCCTTGTAGAGGTCGCGAATGTCCTCTTGAGGGATATCAATCCAATAGTGATCTTTCTCCACGAAGTAATCGCCAGCGCGCAACACAAGAATCGATAGACCGATCAGGAGCATCAGAATGATCAGCAGAAAGACACCGACGGCCTGATTGGTGTACCTCAGTCGATACGGTTCCGTCACGATGGATCTCCGTTTTCGATTGGGTCGCTCGGATCCGTTGTCTCGTTCGTTTTTGAATCGTCATCGTCATCGTTGACGAGCTCGCGAGGCCTTAGATCCATGTACAGATCGTGTTTTACGTTTGATGCAATGTTATCGAATGTGTTTCCAGCGATCCAAACGGCAGTCGATCCGAGTGATTGTAGATGCTCGATCGACGCGACGAACTTTTCTCGCATGATCGTCGAGATCGCACGCATCGGCCGTTCCAAGATGACGAGTGATGGTGGACCCAGAAAGCTTCGAATCCACTGAAAGACCTGAAGCTGAGATAACTCGATCTGCGAAGGTCGTTTGCGCGTGATGGTTCCAATCTGAAACCACTCCGCCCAAAAGTCGAGTTGAGTTTCGATTTCTTTGACGCTTGACCCGTGATGTTGTTTCGCCAAATAGAGATTCTCACGGATGTTTAGGTTTGCAATCCATCCGTTCCCATCAAAAACGCGTCCAATTCGGCTTCGCATTTTCAGCTGTGTTCGGATGTGTTGCTTGGACCAATCTCTTCCTCCAAATAAAACGCTACCGCGATCCGGACGAATGAGTCCCTGAAGCATGGAAGCGAATCGCCTTGTGTTTTGGGAGGTGTTGGTTCGAATGATGGCAAGCTCACCGGAATGCAATTGAACGTTCGAGTTTTTCAGACAGAGACTTGCATTGGGAAGTTGACCGAAATGCAAATCGCGCCATTCGAGCACACGCCGCCGTGGACTCGGCACCGAGCTGGATTCGTTTGAGGATTTGTTGGAGTCATTCATGTTGCAACGCTAACCGATCGTGAACACAAGTAGGCGGCCGTAGATCAGGATCGATAGGATGGCAGAGACCGCGAATACAGCCGTTAGTGCTCGAATCGTGCTTGCACCGGACACGCGCGGGATGTCTGTGGCTGTCCCCGAAATGCTAATACCGTCTAAGCAGCAGATCGTTGCTGCAAACCCACCAGCGATGATCGTTTTGCTGCCGAAGAACAGCAGGTCGATCGTGTTGAATTCACGCAAGATGTCATCCAGGAACATTGACCAAGGGATGCGAATCGCTCCCATGAGCCAACCCACGAAATACCCCGTCACGATGATTGAAATGGACATCAAGAAAGCGAGACAGAAAACGCTTACGGTGATCGAAACGACACGAGGAACGACAAGGTACGTCATCGGATCGATTCCCTGACCCTCAAGGACTTCCACCTCACCACTGACCATCATGGTCGCGAGTTCGGTAGAGACGGCGACGCCACTTCGCCCAATCACGACCAAGCATGCGACAAAGGGGCCGATTTCGCGGACGACTGCTCGCCAAAGGATGGGGACCATCACATCGATAGTGATTCCCAAAGCGTCGATCCAGAGAGCGACTTGGACGACCATGAGGATACCGACGGCCGCCCCAAATCGGATCACCAGTGCGAAGGCGTCGACAGCGGTGAATAGGAGTTGGCGTGCGAGTACGGTCCGAGTGGGTTGGGTCCACGTGCTTGGCTGAAACGTCAGCGTGACGGTGGCCCAAAGCACCGAAAGGACGGTAGCAACGGTTTGGCAACG
Organism: Planctomycetota bacterium; assembly: GCA_039179795.1. Taxonomy (GTDB): domain Bacteria; phylum Planctomycetota; class Planctomycetia; order Pirellulales; family Pirellulaceae; genus Rubripirellula. The sequence continues at coordinate 125,804 of JBCDEM010000011.1, forward strand.
ACCTAGAAACTGCCGTCCGGCGAATTCGGCGGAGCGAAGGGGCATACGGATCAGCCACCATCGCAACGTCGAGGAAAGTTCGGAGGCAGACGACACGATTCGCAGACCGGAATGGAGGAACGACTGAATGTGCGGGTATCAACGATTCCTTCGTCGACGGCACGACCTTCCAACCAGAAAAACAGATCCCGTCCTCACAAACCGAAAAATCGCACCGCCAACCTAACCCGCAAACTCAACCAAACGGAGAGTGAACGCCCCCATCTTCAATCCGGGACAGGCATCTTCTCATCTTCAATCATCTTCAATCCGGGACAGGCATCTTAGTCAATTAGGGACCGTTCAATCCGGGACAGGCATCTAAAGTCAATTAGGGACAGGCATATTCTGGCAGGCCGTAAAACGCCCCCATCTTCAATCCGGGACAGACATCTTCTGGTTATCCGTTCAATCCGGGACAGGCACATCTTTTCAATTAGGGACAGGCATATTCTGGCAGGCCGTGAAACGACACCGAAAGCGGATATGGACGATTAGAAGGATCATCTATTGTCCAGTAGAGACAGTCAGCTAAGAGGATCGAGCATGGTCAGGCATTTTCGCGGCATCATTACCTGCAAAATTCAATCGAGATTGAAGACGATTGTTTAAGCGGTACCGGCAATTCGTCATGTGGAGCCTGACATACAGAATTGCACAAGAGTCTGTTTGTTAACGTCAGTTAGGGACAGGCATATTCTGGCAGGCTGTAAAACGACACCGAAAGCGGATATGGACGATTAGAAGGATCATCTATTGTCCAGTAGAGACAGTCAGCTAAGAGGATCGAGCATGGTCAGGCATTTTCGCGGCATCATTACTGCAAAATTCAATCGAGATTGAAGACGATTGTTTAAGCGGTAGCGGCAATTCGTCATGTGGAGCCTGACATGCAGAATTGCACAAGAGTCTGTTTGTTTGGATCGCAGTCTCTCTTGCCAGACGTGTTCGTCCAGTCAATGTTCGATAGATGAGGTCACGTCCTAACCGCTCGACAGATCGATCTTGCCGGGGGATTGCAACCATTTCTGGCCGCGACGTGCGGCTTCTTGGGCAAGATGTTGTTTGTTTCCCACTGCCCGTTTGAATTTACTGCCGAAGTGTTGAATCAACCCGCACCAATTGACCGAGTTGATCCCGAGACGTTTGAGGATCGGTGCTAAGTGCGTTGGGATCGATCCTGACCGGTCACGACGGAATTGTCGCCCCGTCCAGTCGACCAGTTGCAGGTAAGCACTCAACGAGATCGATAGGAAGCCTTTCCAGCTAGCTCGTCTTTCGTCGTGACTTGGGTTGGGTCCCGACGGATCACGACGCTCATCGATTTCAATCGGACTCATCCAACCGCTCTTGCGACGACGGTGATTTCGCTCCCACTGATGATCGCTGAGTCTTGCGCGATTGCTACGAGTCTTCAGGTCGTCGATACGGTCTTTGACACCGGTATAACGGCTTGTTTCCGGAGTCTTTGCCAATGCTGCACGAACAGGGTTTAGGTCCACGTAAGCTGTGCAGGCCAGCAACCCGGCTTCATCAAGAATCAACTGGGAATGAAAGCGACCTTCCCAAAAATGACCAGTGCACTCGTCTTCGCGGTTGCTTCGGCGAGCGATCGTCTCGGCCGTGCATCGCATCCACCAGCTAATATCGCTGAGGCGTCGTCGCAGTTCTTGAATCACCTTTGGCTGCCGAACGAGTGTGCTGATTTCATCCTCGGTTGGTTCAGGTGGACCGGAAAGACCACGACGAATCGGGAAGAGCCGAAGCCAGCGTCTGGCAACTTCTTCATCACTCCAAGTCTTCACCAGATCCGGGCGACTTCGCAGCACCAGATGCAGGTGATTACTCATCACACAGTAGGTCAGGCAATCGATGGCAAAGACTGATGCGAGGAATTCCAGACGCTCGCGAATCCATCTTCGTCGATGCTCGTAACATTTACCCGAATACGGGTCTCGTCCACATAGAAAGGCTCTTCGCACGCAGCGATGTACACAATGAACGACCTGAACGATGTCGGGATCAATGCTCTGCCCCCTAGCCTGTCTTGCCATTCCATGCCCCTTTGGAAACGCAAGTTATGAAGTACCAACAGGCAAAGATCGTATCGGTAGATGTGAATTAGTCAAACTCTTTCGTTGCGATCGAAACTGAATTCCGTGCAAGCAAATCCGTAAAAATCCATCGCCTCTTGGACTGTTTCGTATCCGGCCATTCCTCCCCTTTTCACTGTTCCCGTTGACGTCGATTCGTGCATTCATCCTCTTCTCAGAAAGTTGTCCATGGTTGACGGATTTTGACTGTCCCCGATTCAAACGGTCCCCGATTCAAACGTGCCGGATTCGAACGCCATGCCGGTCCCATTTTGCGTGGTCCCTTTTGAGTGAGTGTTCATTTTTGCCGAGAACATGCCTGTCCCTTTTGAGTGTGAGAACATGCCTGTCCCTTTTGAGTGTGAGAACATGCCTGTCCCTTTTGAGTGTGAGAACATGCCTGTCCCTTTTGAGTGAGTGTGCCTGTCCCTTTTGAGTGAGTGGTTTGCAAAGTGTGCCTGTCCCCTTTGAGTGAGTGAGCGAGTAGTGAGTATGCCTGTCCCTTTTGAGTGGCTTTTGAGTGAGTGTTTTTTTCGGAGTGAGTGACTAGTGGGTTAGAACATGCCTGTCCCTTTTGAGCCTTTTGAGTGGGTTGGGTGCGGTTTGGTGGTGCTTGTCGGGTTACAATTGTTGACGGATGGTTGTTTCACTTGCTTTGCCTTTCGGATTTGGTCGCGATGAGTCGGTTCTTGATTTTCCTTGGTTGCTTGTTGTTTCCCCATTGGATCGTTGCACAGTCGGATCCGCCGAATGTGGTCATCATCTTTATGGATGACATGGGATACGCGGATATCAATCCTTTCGGCGCGACTGGCTATCAAACTCCGAACTTGAACCGCATGGCTTCTGAGGGACGACGGTTTACCGATTTTGTTGTTTCTTCCGCTGTTTGCTCTGCTTCTCGATCTGCATTGCTGACGGGTTGCTACCACACGCGTGTTGGCATTCGCGGTGCCCTCGGACCCAAGTCCGACAACGGACTGAACGCCCGCGAAACGACCATCGCTGAGCTTTGCAAGTCACGCGGATATGCAACCGCGATCTACGGAAAGTGGCATCTCGGCCATCACCCCAAGTTCTTACCAACCCAACATGGATTTGATGAGTACTTTGGCATTCCATACAGCAATGACATGTGGCCGTTGCACCCGTCATCGGTTGCGAAACGCGCCAAAGATCCAAACGCAAAAATTAACTGGTCCGCACTGCCAATGATCGAGGCAACGGCGAAAGACGGATGGACCATCGCAAACGATGATGTCCAGCCAGAAGACCAAGAGCAAATGACTAAGCAGTTCACCGAACGAGCAGTCAAGTTCATCAAACAACATGCGGACCAACCCTTCTTCGTATACCTTCCACATCCAATGGTACATGTCCCGCTGTATGCGTCGGACGACTTTCGCGGAAAGAGTGGTCGAGGCATCTTCGCTGATGTTGTGATGGAAGTTGATTGGTCTGTTGGCCAAATCATGAGTGCGATCGAAGACGTCGGAGTCGAGCAGAACACGCTGCTCGTTTTCACCAGCGATAACGGGCCTTGGATGTCCTACGGAACTCACGGAGGAAACGCGAAGCCTCTTCGTGAAGGGAAAGGCACGATGTTCGAAGGCGGATACCGCGAGCCGACCTTGATGTGGTGGAAAGGAAAAATCCCCGGTGGTACTGAATGCGACCAACTTTGCAGCACCATTGACCTTTTGCCGACCATCGCTCAACTCATCGACGCCGATCTTCCCGATCATAAAATCGATGGAAAAGACATCCGGCCACTCATGTTCGGTGAACCTGACGCAAAGTCACCTCATGACGCTTTCTACTGCTACTACGGTGGTGGCCAACTGCAAGCCGTTCGGAATGATCGATTCAAACTCGTGTTTCCGCACTCGTATCGAACGCTCAATGGACACCCCGGCGGCACCGGGGGACTCCCTGTTCCCTATAAACAGGCGAAGATTGGATTGAGCCTTTTTGATCTCGACAACGATGTTTCGGAATCAAAAAACGTCCTGGATGACTTCCCCGAGGTCGTCAAAACCCTGCAAGCTGCTGCAGAAGTTGCCCGTGAAGACCTGGGGGACCGATTAACAAATCGCAAAGGAAACGGGATCCGCCCGGCCGGTCGTCGAGAGGCAGACGAAGAGAAACTACCACTCGTTTGGAAATGACCAGCACCCAAGAAAATTTTGATCCCTCGTCGTGCGGTCCGCCGGGAACCCTACAATAGCACTCACACGACAGCCGCCGATTTTGTGCATCCGAAGGTACAAAGAATCACGAGCCCATCGTATGGGCTTTCGACGGTGCACACGTCACGATTTCCTACGATGATAGCCCAGGCCTTTCGCCGATGAGCACCGCTTCTGCCGCCGTACCATTACTGTCCCCAGAACTCTTGGCACGGCTAGAACGCTTGGAGCTTGTTTCTCGCAAAGTCTTTCGCGGACGAATGAAGGGCGAACGCAAGAGCAAGCGTAAAGGGCAAAGCGTCGAGTTTCATGACTTTCGAAATTACGTCGCTGGCGATGACTTAAGACTGATCGACTGGAACCTATACGCTCGGTTGGATCAGCTGTTTCTGAAGCTATTTCAGGAAGAGGAAGATCTTCACTTCTACGCGTTGGTGGATGCCAGCGAATCAATGAACTTTGGTGATCCCACCAAGCTGAAAGTTGCCAAGCAATTGGCCGCGGCACTAGGTTACGTTGGGCTTTGTCGAGCTGACCGCGTGAGCGTTCAAGCTCTTGGCCCGCCCGGCCGTAGTGCGCCGGTGCTTCGCGGGCGTTCCAGTCTATGGAAGATGCTGCGTTATCTTGAGTCAGTCGACAGCGGACACAACGTTTCGTTGCACGAAGGCGTGAAAGACTTCTCAATTCGAAACTCGGGTACCGGCGTCTGCGTGCTACTATCGGACTTGATGGACAAGACGGGATACGAGTCCGCGCTTCGAATGTTGGTCGGACGACGCATGGATGTGTTTGTCATGCACATCCTGTCGCCAGAAGAAATCGATCCGCCGCTGCGTGGAGATCGGCGCTTGATCGATATCGAAGACGGCGATGCAGCCGAGATCACCATCAATAATTACGCCATCGAAAAGTACCAGGAAACGGTGCGGTCCTTCATTGGATCTATCAAGAACTTTTGCAGTCGACGTTCCATTTCCTACATTCCAGTCCGAACGGAGACGCCAGTGGAAACCATCGTCACCAAATACTTGCGTGAACGAGGAGTGGTGAGATGAATTGGACGCCCGCATTCACCAATGTGTTGGGCTTTGTCATTCTGGGTGCGGTCCCGCTTGGCATTATCATCTTGTACTTCCTGAAACTGCGGCGAGAACCCGTCGAAGTTCCAAGTACGTTTCTTTGGTCTCGTACGATCGAGGACCTTCACGTCAACAGTCTTCTGCAACGTCTGCGTCGAAGCCTGTTGTTGTTTTTACAACTGCTGGCGATTGCCGTTGCTGCAATTGCTTTGTTCCGCCCGGCCATGCGTGGCGAAATCACAGGTCGTGGACGGACCGTGTTCCTGCTGGACAACTCAGCCAGCATGCAGGCCACCGACGTCGGCGAAGGTGAATCACGATTCGAAAAAGCCAAGCGATTGATTGGCCAACGAATTGAAGCGATGAATGATCGAGAAGTCGCCATGCTGATCACCTTCAGCGACCGACCCGAAACAGTTCAGTCATTCACATCCGACCGGCGTCGACTACGCGATGCACTCAAGTCGGTTGAGGTCACCAACCAACGCACGGATATCCTTGGAGCGTTGAAAGCGGCCGACGGCCTGGCCAATCCACGACGCTCAAGCGAAATGGGAGATGTCAACGACGTTCAAGTGGCCGAAGAGAAACCCGCCGACCTCGTGATTTATACCGACGGCGGTTTTCAACCAGTGACCGAGTTCAATCTCGGCAATTTGGTACCCGAGTTCATCGCCGTCGGCGAAACCGACGTCAACAATATTGCCATCACAGCATTCAGTGCTGAGCGAAATGTCGAGCAACCGTCGGAAGTCCAAGCTTTCGCAACCGTCGTCAATTTGGGGGTCGAGAGTATGGAGACGACCGCCACTCTGTTTCTCGACGGAGAGTTTTATGATGCAACACCGGTGTCCCTCGATCCCGGTGACCAGACAGGACTTTCGTTCTCGCTTGAAAGTGAAGGGTCGGCGACGCTCGAGCTAAAGCTGGACGTGGAAGACGATCTACTCGTTGATAACACCGCGTTCGCTGGGCTTACACCACTACGTACCGTATCCGTGCTGGTCGTCACCGAAGCGAATACGCCGTTGCGCCTCGGACTGAGCACGGACAAAGCAGCTAAGATTTGTGAATCCGAGTTCGTTCTGCCTTCGTATCTGTCGAGCGACGCGTACAAAGAACGAGCTGCGGCCGGCGTCGATGATCTGATCATCTTTGATCGTTGCGTCCCGGAAACGATGCCGATGACCAACACCTTTTTTATTGGCGCTCTGCCGGTTGGTGCATCGACGATGACCGCCGATGAAGCGTCACCCGAAGCCGTAGAAGAGTCCGTTGAACCGCCCGCTGAGGCAACGCCAGAAGAATCAGCCGCTGATGAACCCGGAGAGGGAAACGAAGCGGATTCAAAGGGTTGGGCCTGGAAGACACCGCTTGCTCAAGTCGTGCTGACAGACGTCGACCGAACACACCCGTTGATGAGGTATCTGGAGCTCTATTCTCTCCTGATCTTTAGTGGACGATCCGTTGAGGGTCCGCCAGGATCGACAGAGTTAATCGGAGCCGACATCGGCCCCGTGCTCGTCATCGCACCGCGCGATGGCTACCAAGATTTGGTCTTGGGATTCGAGATCATCTCAACGGCCGAGGACGGTGCGGCGCAAGTCAACACGAACTGGTACGCCGAACGATCCTGGCCCGTTTTCATGTTAAACGTCCTTCGCTTTCTCGCTGGTGCTGCGGAAGCGACGGGCGCTCCATCACATCGCCCCGGCGAAACCGTTCGCATTCGATTGGAAAGTGCGATCAATGAAGCAACGCTGACACGAGTCGGCGGTGAGTCGTCGAAAGTGCGTTTGGGACCAAGTGGTATGGCGGAGATCGTCGAAACCGAAGCCCCCGGCAACTATCGCATTGAAACGGGTGAAACGCTCGCAGGCTTATTCGCGATTAATTTGTTTGATCGTAGCGAAAGCGAAATCGCGGCAGCCAAGGATGTCGAATTCGGATACGTCACGGTGGAGGCTTCGGAGGGTGGCGTTGAGGATCGCAAAGAGTACTGGCGATGGGCGCTCATCGCGATGCTCGGGCTTCTCGCTGCCGAGTGGTGGCTGTACGTGAAACGCGTCGCTTAGCTGGCCACGTGTAGGGCATGCTCCGCATGCCGTGGCGCTGCGATCGTAGGACGCTGCGATTGTCAGGGCTGCGATCGTAGGACGCTGCGATTGTCGGGGCTGCGATCGTGGGACGCTACGATCGCGGAGCGATCGGCGACTATGATTCGATGTGCGGGTCGCCTTCTAGGTCGCCCTCGGTGATGATCGTGAAGTTCTTTTCTCGGAGCGTCTGCATCGCTAGCTCGATATTCTCAACCATGATGGCGACAGCGGGCTTTCCGTGGGGGCGAACAATCAGAGGGTATGCTTGGATGATGTTTAGCTCCGCCTGCAATAGAGCAGTACAAACACGCAACAGCGGCTGAGATCCTTCCGGTAACTCAACGCCCACCAAATCGGTTTCGATAATCGCCAATCCGCTGCGTTCCAAAATCTCCCTTCCGCGATCCGCATCGCTGACAAGGAATCGAACGAATGCGCATTCCGCGGCGTCGTTTATCGACAAAGCGCAGACCCGGATACCTGTTCCTTCAAACCTCCGAACGACTTCCAAGAGTTGGCCGACACGGTTTTCAAGGAAGATCGTGAATTGGCGGATGGCGGGAAAGTTGCGACCTCGCAACGTCTCGTACGTTGTGCTGGAATCGTCGCCGGTGCTCATGGCGTTGGTTTACCTGTTGCTAGATACCGGACCCCGCGGAGCCGCAATGGCCGTGTCCGCCTTGGTCTATCAGCTCGAAAGTGTAGACTTCGCTGTCCATTCGGGTCAATTCAAGCCCATCAGCCAGCGATATCTCGACCCCGCCGCGGCAATTTAGGCAATTACGACATTCGCGAATTCAACCGCACCATGACCTCCACCGAGTTGCAAATACGGGTCACGTACCAGGAGACCGACGGCCAGCGTCGTGTGCACCACGCCAACTACTTGAATTATTTCGAACGCGGTCGCGTGGAGATGTTGCGGGAACTCGGGATCCCGTACCGCGATTTGGAAGATTCCGGCTGCATGCTTGTGGTTCGGCAAATGAACGTGATTTACCACGCGGCGGCTGAATTCGACGATTTGTTGACGCTCACAACCGAAGTCGTTGAAGTCCGAAAAGTCCGCATCCGCCACCGATACTCCATAAAACGAAATGCCGATAACGTTCTGATCGTTGAGGGAGAATCCGTGGTAGCCAGCATCGACGCAGACGGAAAACCAATGCGAATCCCAGACACGCTTCGTCTCCGAAGGGGATGAGGCAACGAATCAACTTCTAATCCGTCTTAAACCTTGCCCAAACCGACCCATCCAAACCAGTCCTGCAGAGGGGCAATCCCTGCGAATCCGTTTCATCTGGGTGCTACTATGCGGAAGGGGAATCGGTCGTATGCTCGCCAGCTTAATGGTGATCGCTCGCCCTCGCGTCTCACGAAGCCGATCCTTGAAACGTCCGGTGCGGGGCTCGCTTTCATTTTGCTTGCCATTTCGTCTACAATGCAGCGGTCCCACCTCCCTCGACTGACGTCGGTTTTTCGCCGATCCCACCCCAGTCATTAGCAAACTGATTCGTGCTTGAACTCACGCTAAGAAAGCTGTCGATCGGTCTCTGCCTGATCATATGTTCCGCGGCCTTCGTGTCCGCTGACGATCCCGACGGTGATAGCTCCGGCGTTGCGAAGAAACCGGCCAATGAAAAGTCGTCGGCTACTTCCGAGGCCACCGATCGCTGGTCGGCGGAAGGCTGGCCACTGATCCAGCAGTTCTGCATTGATTGCCACAACGAAGACTTTCAGGAAGGCGAACTCGATCTCAGCTCCTACGGCTCCTTGAGTGCGGACAAAGTCACCGAAGCAAGCGGCCAAATGAAACGCGTGCTTGAGATGGTGCGTTTCGGCGCGATGCCGCCTGAAGACTATGACCAACCAACACCGGAAGAACGCAAGAAACTCGTCGACTTACTCGATCAAACGCTCTTCGCGGTTTCGTGTGATTTGCGCCCGCGACCTGGCAAAGTTACGGCGAGGCGTCTTAATCGAGCCGAATACAATCGCTCCATTCGCGATCTATTCGGAATGGATTTAAAACCGGCCGAGGCATTTCCATCCGACGAGGTTGGAGCTGGATTCGATAACAATGGCGACGTGCTGTCCCTGTCACCGCTGTTGATGGAAAAGTATCTGGATGCCGCTGAGGAGGTCGCATCGCAAGTACTCGTTCGACCATCCGACCTGCCGCGGCTAGATGAAGAACGGGCCAACGATCAGCTGTTAGTTCACGGTGAAACGAACACAGGCAGCTTCACCGGGCGCTTTCTCGCTGTGGACGCATTCGCTTGGGCCGATTTCGACGTCCCTGTCGATGGTGAGTACCGCATTCAAGTGCGCGGAGGTACGACGAGAGAAGATCATCCGAACAAGAAACTCGCGGTGTGGGACGAGACCGGAGTTCTGCGTCGCGTCGTTGAACTCGGCTACTACGGTGGTGGCGGAAGTTCGCAGCGGTCCGATTTTCGATTGAAGTTGAAAGAGGGCAAGCGAAGCTTCTTCGTCGAACCCATCGAAGAATCGGAACGCGAATTGATCATCAACGAAACAGTCTCACCGCTTTTCAGCGACTTGGACAAATCCATCGTCAAAGCAGCCGTCGAGCGACAAAAGGAAAGGCTTCGCCCGGATCGCCGCTTCGATCGTGACAAGTATCCGTACATGGTTCGAGAGATAGAGATCAACGGACCGTCGGAACCACCCAAGCATCTTTTGCCTCCTAGCCAGAAACGAATCCTGCGAAGTTATCCATCACGACGCGGTGGCCGCTGGGGCAACGTTGAGAAGTCGGCGATGGAGTGCTTGAAGCCGCTGATGCGACGCGCGTTCCGTGGCTCGGTGAGCGATGAGGAAGTTCGACGGTACGCTCAGTTGGTTGTGCAAGCGACCGAACGGGAAGAGGGCTTTGTTCGGGGAATGCAGATCGCCGTTAGCGCCGTGCTTGTCTCACCAAGGTTTCTGTTTCGCATCGAGACTCCGCCGGATGAGTGGCCGCGTGAAGAGGATGGTTCGGTTCGTTTAACTCCGCAGCAACTCGCCACGCGATTGTCATACTTTCTCTGGAGCAGTCTTCCGGATGATGCACTGCTGAAGGCCGCCGAAGACGGTTCGTTGACCGATAAGAAACGGTTGGAATCGTTGGTGCGTCGCATGATCGCTGATTCGAAAGCCGACGCATTGGGCGATCAGTTTGCTGCGCAGTGGCTTGGCCTGCGAAACCTTGATGTGCATGAAGCCAACTTGTCCAAGTTTTCCGAGTTCACACCATCACTTCGTCAGGCGATGGCAACGGAAACAACGATGGTGTTCTTAAAGTCGCTTCGGGACAATCGTCCGGTGGCCGATTTGTTAACGACCGAGCAATCGTTCATGAATCAAGAGCTCGCGAAACACTACGGCATCAGCGGAGTGGAAGGTGACGCATTCCAAACGGTTAGCTTGAAGGGAACTCCCCGACGCGGAGTTCTTTCGCATGCCAGCGTCTTGACGTTGACCAGCAATCCATCTCGAACATCACCGGTAAAACGGGGCAAGTGGATCCTGGTAAATATCCTCGGAACGCCACCGCCCGAACCACCACCAGGTGTTCCGGAGCTCGAAGAAACAGAAACCGCCAGTGAAAATGCATCGCTTCGCGAGCAATTGGAGCTGCATCGCTCCAACCCGAGCTGTGCTTCATGTCACCGCGTAATGGATCAACTCGGATTTGGTTTGGAGCAGTTCGATGCGATCGGTCGATTCCGTAAAATGGAAGGAGACCACGAGGTTGATGCGAGCGGAGAACTGCCGGGCGGTCGCGTCTTCAGCGGGGCGAGCGAGCTGAGCAAGATGCTTGGGGAAACCGAAGCGGAAGCCTTTGCGAAGACATTTACCGAACGGGTGATGACGTTTGCACTCGGCCGTGAGCTCACGCCGCAGGATCGCTGCGTCGTTGATGAAATTTTGGGTAAGACGTCCGAAAACAACCACCAAATGGTCGATGTGATCGTCGAAGTGATTCGCAGTCGACCCTTCCAGTATTACGATTGGGTGGATCCAGATTCGCCCAAACAGACAATCGCGGAATAGTTCAACCAACGCGGAAAAGCGAGGAATGGTGATCATGCCAAATGATGCACGAATGGAACGACGAACTCTGCTTCGTGGTGCGGCCGTCGCAATGGGACTTCCGTTTCTCGATGCGATGGGAAACTCTCGTAGTCTTTTCGCGGCGGAAGCACCCAAGTCCCCCGTTCGAATGGCATGCGTCTTCTTTCCCAATGGGGCGATCATGCCTGATTGGCGTCCAACGGGTGAAGGCGACGATTGGCAGCTCTCGAAAACGCTCGCTCCGCTGCAACCATTCAAATCCAAGATCAATGTCGTTCGTCAACTTGCGCACGACAACGGCCGCGCTCATGGTGATGGTGCGGGCGACCACGCAAGATGCGCCTCAACGTTTCTGACCGCCGCGCGTCCGGTCAAAACCAGCGGCAACATTCGCCTTGGTGTTTCGGTCGACCAAGTGGCTGCAACACAACTTGTTGGTAAAACGCGATTGCCATCAGTCGAGCTTGGGTTGGTACCAAGTCGCAACGCGGGCAGCTGTGATTCTGGCTACAGCTGTGCGTACTCATCCAACATCTCTTGGCGCAATGAAACGCAGCCCATGCCAAAAGAGATCACTCCGCGGATGGCGTTCGAACGGATGTTTTCTCAGGGTGACTCCGTCGAGCGGCGGAAACGCAATTTTGTCCGTCAGAGCATCTTGGATGTGGTGCAACACGATGCGAACAAACTGATGAAGCAGGTTGGGGAAACGGATAAACGCAAGCTGGACGAGTACTTCACCAGCATTCGCGAAATTGAGATGCGTATCCAACGAACCGAAGAAGAAGACCGCACGGCATTGCCCGATATTGAAGTACCATTCGGTCGCGTCGAAGCTTTCCGCGAGCACGCTCGTTTGATGTACGACTTGATGGCGATTGGCTTCCAAACCGACACCACCCGCGTTGCCACGTTCATGCTAGACAACGCTGGTGGCAACCGACGATACACAGAAATCGGTGTAAAAGATGCTCACCACGGCATGAGTCATCACCGCAACCGGGCGGAACCTGTCGCAAACCTTCAAAAGATCGATCACTATTTGGTCGAACAATTTGCGTACTTCCTTGAGAAACTTGATTCGATTCCGGATGGTGACGGGACGCTTCTCGATCAATCGATCGTGATGTACGGAAGCGGCATCAGCGATGGAAATCGCCACGATCATGGTGATCTACCGATCGTGCTCGCCGGCAGCGGTGGGGGACAAGTAGAAACCGGTCGCTATATTCAGCCGGAATCTGAGCGTCCAATGGGCAATTTGTTCCTCTCATTGCTCGACATCATGGGAACGCCTGCCGAAGCGATCGGTGACAGCAGCGGACGCCTCGACGAACTCGTCTAGCAGACGGCGCCCGATGCCGAGGATGGAACGCGATTCATGCACTGCGAAGACGCGGTGTGATCTTCCAGATAGACTATTCGCATGACGCCTCGGCTTGAACTTCCCGATTCACTCACTCAACAGCTACGTGACTTCCGCCGACGGGTTTGGTGGATCAAGCTGCTTGAAGCACTGGCCGGTGTTGTCATCGGGATCCTTGCCGGCTTTATGGCGGTCTATTTGCTGGACCGTTTGTACGACACGCCAGCGGTTGTGCGAACCATCGTCTTCAGTGCGGCGGTGTTGACGATGCTTGCGATTCCGGTCGCGATCGACCGTTGGATCATTCGACGGAGGCGATTGGATCAACTTGCACGCCTGTTGGCCGAAACGCATCCAAGTGTCGGTGATCAATTACTTGGTGTGATAGAACTGTCAGCAGATACGACGGAACAGCGTCGTTCTTATGAGTTGGTTCAAGCTGCGATCAACCAAGTCGCACTGGACGTCGGCGGACATGATCTCTCGTTGGCTGTCCCAAAACCAAGACATCGTAGACGCGGAATGATTGCCTTCGGGCTCGTCGCTCTAGCGGGACTGCTGGCCGTGGTCACACTGGACGCGACACAGAATGCTTGGGCACGGTTCCTTCAACCTTGGTCGAACATCCAGAGATATACGTTTGCATCAGTTGATCCATTGCCGGATCAGTTGATTGTCGCCCATGGGGAACCGTTTTCAGTCACCGTTCCCTTAAAGCCTGGTTCGCGCTGGAAACCGGCCGAAGCAACGGTGTACTTTCCGGGACAGAGAGAACGTGAGGCAACCCTCGCAAGCGACGAGTACGAATTTGAGTTACCGGGCCAAATCAAACGACGGCAACTTGCTGTCCGCGTTGGAGATTATCGAAGCCAAGTTCCGATCGTCCCAATGTTACGCCCGGAACTGACCGAAATTGATGCTGAGATCGAACTGCCGCGTTACCTGGGTCGAGACGAACATCTTCGACGTACGATCCGTGCTGCACGTGTGTCCGTCGTGCGTGGAAGTTCTGCCACCATTCATGCCAAAGCAACACGGAATTTGAAACTTGCATCCATCAATGGCGAGCCAGCAACGACGGACTCTGATCAAATTTCGACGGACTCGATTCCGGTCAATCAAAACCAAGCAATTGAACTGAATTGGGAAGACGAGTTCGGCCTGCAAGGAAAAGAACCGTTAGAACTCTACATCGAAGCAATCGACGACGAAGCGCCGACGGTTGTCTGTGAGAACTTACCACGCAGAAAAGTCTTGCTCGATTCGGAGGTGCTAAAGTTTCAAGTCCGCGCTCGGGATGACTTTGGTGTCAAGCGTGTTGGGATCGAATGGAAGTCGATCGATGAGTCTGGAGTCAACAGTGAGCGACTCATCGCAGCCGGACATTCCGAAGCAGAATCGCTGGATCTTGCGGCAACGTTTTGCGCCCGTGACGAAGAGATCAAAACAGCTCAGATCTCACTTCGTGTCTTTGTCGAAGACTACCTGCCGGGTCGTGAGCGGTCTTATGGACCCGAGTGTTTCTTCCAAATTTTGGATCCCGCGGATCATGCGATTTGGGTAACTTCGCAACTCCGCCGATGGCATCGGATGTCTTTGGATGTGCGTGATCGTGAGATGCGACTGCACGAAACAAACAAACAGCTGCGACAGATGACGTCGGAGCAACTTACGCAGGAAGACGTTCGGGAACGACTAGCCGAACAAGCTGACCAGGAGCGGGCGAACGGCCGGCAATTGGAAGGACTCGTTCGAAGCGGCGAGTCGCTTTTGGCCGAAGCGATGCGCAACGACAAAATGGGTGTCGGGCATCTGCAAAACTGGGCAGAAATGATGCAAGTCCTAAAAGACATCTCCGAGAATCGCATGCCCTCCGTCGCCGATCTGCTGAAGCAGGCTTCGAAAAATGGAAGCGGCGAAAACAGCGACGATTCAAACCGTCCCAGCGCAGGACAAAACCGTTTAACCCAGTCGGTCGAAGGGAAACCTGGCGAGGAAGCACCGGAAAACAAACAGGCAAACAGTAATGTTCCAGCGGTCAGTGATGTGGAATCAACACAGAACCAGTTCACCGAAGAGGATCTAGAACAGAAGCCGGGGCAATCGAGCGGTGGAAAGCCACGACTATCCCTGACGCAGACACAACTCGCAGGAAACGGCAAGCAAGACGCGTCGTCGCAGCCGCTCCCAGAATCTGGGCCGTTGGAAGAAGCTGTCAACGAACAGCGCGACCTGTTGGCTGAGTTTGAAAAAGTGGCTGGGGATCTGAACGATGTCTTGGCCAACATGGAAGGCAGCACACTCGTCAAGCGTCTGAAGGCATCTGCCCGCAACCAACAGCAAATTGCCGGACAACTGGCCGGACTCGTCACAGACTCGTTCGGCGTTTCCGAACGCGAGAAAGAAGCCGACGCAAAGACGTTCTCTGAACTAGCCGATCGAGAAGCCAACAGCAGTCAACTGGCATCCAACATCATGGATGATATGTCAGCCTACTTTGATCGCAGTCGGTACATGCTTTTCAAGCGAGTCCTGGATGACATGCGGAAACAGGACGTCACGGCGGGGCTTCGAGCGCTCGGAGAAGAGCTTCGACAGGAAAACGGCTTGGCGATTTCACAAGCGGAATACTGGAGCGATACGTTCGACCGCTGGGCAGAGGATCTGGTTGAAGTGACGCAAAGCGGCGCCTGTCCGGGCGCAAAATCCAAAGACAGTTTGCCACCATCGATCGTCTTGGAAGTATTGCAGTTGCTGGAAAGCGAAGTCAACTTACGCGAACAAACACGTGTTGCCGAGCAAGCACGACCCGCCGTCAGTGATACCGAACATATGGAAGTGGCCACGAAACTTTCGCTTTCACAAAATGACTTCCATTCACAGATGGACAAAGTGATCGCGCGAATTTTGGATCTTCCAGAAGCTCAAGCCAATTTTAGTGATGAGATCAATTTGCTTAGTCAAGTTTCGGACGTCATGTCGGAAACGACCGAGATATTGGCAAAACCGGAAACCGGTCCGCCCGCGATCGCTGCGGAAACCGAGATCATCGAGTTGCTTCTAAAATCCAAACGATTTAATCCACAAGCGAGTGGCGGCGGCGGCAGTAACCCCGGCGGCGGAGGTCAGGGCGACACCGAAACACCTGCGCTCGCTTTGGTAGGTGCCGGGATCAATGCAAAAGAAGTTCGCGAAGAGATGTCTGCCTCGCAATCAACCGGATCTACCGGCATGAATTTACCCGAGGAGTTTCGGCACGGCTTGGATCAGTACTTCAATCAGTTGGAAGAGTGGACGAAGCCGTGATGAAACGTGTTGCCGTGCTGTTCGCCTTGGTCATAACGCTGGCAGCGATCATCCACCCGATTCCCAGTCACGCTCAGTCACTGGAAATTCGAAGCGGTGACCCTGTGCCCCGCGATGTACGGGAGATGTATGACCGCGGACTGCAGTACCTCGCAACGCACCAAGACGATGATGGAGGTTGGCAGAGTCGGCATCGCGGCGCGGGGCTCGCCGGTATGGCGTTGATGTGCTTTCTTGCATCGGGCGACGATCCCAACTTTGGTCAATATCGCGGCAACATTCGACGAGCGGTTCGTTACATCATTAAGACGCAGGACAAGAAGACGGGGTACTTTGGCGTCAGCATGTACCATCACGGTTTTGCGATGCTCGCACTCGCAGAATCATACGGTGTCGTCGATGACCGCAGCCTTTGGAACGACGCGGACGGAGAGCAACTCAACATCGGACAGTCTTTGGAGCTATCCGTTCGAAGCGCGATCACTTCACAAAAGAACAACACCTACGGCGCCTGGCGATACAGTCCCAGCGGCAACGAGGCTGATACATCTGTCGCCGGATCTGTGCTCATGGGTTTGCTCGCGGCAAGGAACGCGGGTATCGAAGTCCCGGACGATGCGATCGACAAAGCGATCGCATATTTCACCGGCATGACGGCTTCCTCTGGCCAAGTTGCCTACTCCGGGGGCGTCGGAGGTTTCAATGAGTCAATGGCGAGAATCTCCATCGGGACCCTGGTCTACGCCATCGCGAGACGGAAGGACTTACCCCAATTCAAACAGACTCTCGGGTACTTGAAAGACAAACTGGATGGTGGCAGCGCTGGACACGGTGGCATCGCGTACCAGAGCTATTACCAAGCTCAAGCGTTGTTTCAAGCCGATATCGAGGCGTACAACCAGTGGAATAAGATGCTGATCCGGCGACTCAAGTCCGAACAGAAAGACGATGGCGGGTTTGAAGGGACACAAGGCAAGTATGTCGCCACGACGCTGAATCTATTGGCTCTCGCCGTCAACTATCGTTTCTTGCCGATCTATGAACGTTGACGCCTTCGAATTTAACCGTGCTTTTTCCGGCAATCGAGATCGAAGTGCGCTCGTTTCGCTTGTAGTTCGTTTGACCTTAGCGTGTTTGCTGGTTGCAACCCTCAGTTCAACAAGTGTCGCGCAGCGGATATCGACGTCCGGACAGGTGACGACGTCCGGAAAGGTGACGACGTCCGGACAGGTGGCGACGTCCGGGCGGGGCATCGATCAGACGGCTGACTCAAAACCTTCCAATGCCGAAGATGTTTTGATGCTCGTCAACGGAGACACGCTAGGCGGCCAACTGATCGACAAGGGCGAAGGCGAATATTTGCGTTGGCAAGCAACTTCGTTCACGGATCCGTTCGACTTTGATTTTTCTGCTATTAAGTCGATTCGCTTTGCAAAAGGTGATGTCGATGCTCCTCAACCTACGTTGCAAGATCTCCTCGTTTTTGAGCTGACCAACGGAGATTCGATCTACGGTCGGATACGGACTTGGAATGAACAGAGAATCAAGATCAACGCCATCGGATTTGGGGAACTCAATCTTCGCCCTGCTTCGATTCGCTCCCTTTATCGAACCGGTAGAAAACGCGATGAAGTGTTCGCATCGCTTTCTGGGAATCAAGACTGGGAGGGTGGAGCTTGGAAATTTGACCGATGGCGTCGCGATGGGAATCACCTCTGGACTCAATCCGTCAATGCATCTTTGAGCGGAAGCCTCTCACTCCCGCGTCGTAGCTTGCTCGATCTTGAATTGTCATGGTCGGGTCGAGCCAACTGGGAAGTTCGATTCGGTGACGTCGATGGCTCGGAATCGCTGCTGGGATTCGTGGCGAGTAATGGTCGTCTAAGTGTGACCAACACCATGAACTCATCCGAACCATCGCAGCTCATGGACCTCCGCCAAAAGCAGAGCCTGCGGTTAAGTGTCTGCATCGATACGATCAATCACCAGATGCGGGTCTTTGATGATCGAGATCGCCTGCTTGGAAGTTTCGAGCTTGATCCAACGGAGCGTTCGACGGAATCCGCTCGCGTCGTCAACAAGGGTGGTTCGCTGCGTCTGGAGAGACTTCGCGTTGCCCAGTGGCGTGGACCACTGCCAAACTCGATGGTTGGAATCGCATCGCTCGCGCTGACCGATGGAACCCTCGTCAGCGGCCTGATCGGTCGCTTCAATCCTGACGAAAAGCAACTTCAATGGCGAGACAACGAGTCCAAGCCGGTCCGTTTATCAGATCTGGAGGTCGTTCGTATTCGACGGTTCGCTACGATGCCAGAGCGACCGCAATGCGCTTTATTCCTAATCGATGGCCAACGGCTTTCAGGCGATCTTCAATCGGTCGATTCGAAACAATGGGTGCTTTCTGGCCGACATTTTGATCGCCCCGTGACGATCTCTCGTCCAAACGTGCGTTCCATGGTTGTTTTCAACAATCAGACCACCGGCAATCCGTCTCGCGCAACTTCCGGGCGACCCGGTCGATTACAGATCGGGACTCACAGCGTCAGCGGTTCTCTTTCGTCCAGTCAATCAGAGATTGCTTCTCGAGCGGAAATTCAAAACCGATCCACCTCGCTTGGATTGCGATGGCATCCATACGGTGCAAAAGCAAGCAGTGCGTTGACCAAGTCGGCATCGGGTCGGATCGTTTACCGGGAATCGGCCTCACGAAGAAACGACACGATGACCGCTCAAGCGATGGAAATGCAACAGCAACGGCTTCAAAGGCAACGTCGTGGATTGAATTTCGGTGAGCTGTTCTTGCGCAGAATCGACAACGCGGGAGCCACGGAACCCGAAAAAGATGCCCACGTCATTCACACACGACTCGGAGACGCGATTGCCTGCCGCGTGGAGTCGATCAATGAATCGGGCGTCCAGGTTTCGACCGCATTGAGTAATAACCAATGGATTCCCCACACGCAAATTAAAGCAATTGAATTGGCGGCTCATTCACCGCCGCCTGAGTTAGACACCGACAAACGGGATCGCTTACTGACGATCCCGAGATTGCAGAAAATGCTCCCTCCGACTCATCTGCTTTGCTCCTACAACGGCGATTTCCTGCGATGTCGCCTGTTAGAAATGGACGTGCATCGAGTGTTGGTCGAAGTCCGCTCGAAAACGATGGAAATCCCTCGCGAGCGAATCGCACAGGTGATTTGGTTTCACCCCGATGAATGGGAAACCAGCGAAGACTCGAGTGGCGACGCGACGGCAACGACACCGGCAAATTCAATTGAGTCGCTAAACCATGATATCGATGACGGATCGGACATTACAGGAAAGATTCAAGTTTTGAAGCGTGACGGTAAGCGGGTGACCTTTTCCCTCGATCGAGTCGAAGCGAACACGATCACCGGTAACAGTGACCTCGTTGGTCCGTGTCGCTTTACCCTCAACGAAATCGACCAGATCATCTTTGGTGAACAGATCGCCAGCGAAGTCTCAGGCCTCGCTTACAACCAATGGAAGCTCCAACCCGCACTCGAACCGCTCGTCATGCAGTCGGATGGGAATGAGAAGACTCCGCAAGAAATTTCTCCCCTGGTTGGAAAGCTTGCACCGAACGTCTACTTGGAACAGCTCGACGGAAAGGAACTTCGTTTATCGAGCTATCGAGGCAAGATTGTGATTCTTGATTTCTGGGCGAGTTGGTGTGCGCCCTGCACAACGACGATGCCGCTGATCGAGGCGCTCGTTGCGGATCAGGACCCGAATCAGGTCTTGTTGATCGCTGTGAATGTAGAAGAATCGCTGGACCGCGTCGCCGGGTTTGCGGAGCGGCAACAACTTGGTTCACTCGTGGCTCGTGATGTCGATGGCGCCGCATCGGAAAAGTACAGAGTGACCGCTATTCCACAGTGGGTGGTGATCGATCAAGAAGGAAAGATCACTTCGACGCACACCGGTGGAGGACAGGAATCGGTCGAGCGATTAGAAAAAGCGATCGGTGATCTCTTGAATGTGCAGGACGGTCAAACCGAGAACGAGATTGAATGAAACGCTCGTTGCTGTGCGAGAGTGTTAAGCGTCGCAGAACAAAACTCTGTCACCGCCGAAAACAACCAAATGAGAGGATACCGTGAGTGAAGAGTCTTTTATCAAATCGTATGTTGTTGACGATGATGTGTTGGTGGTTCAGCTTCACGGTAGCTTCGATGGGGAAACCGTGCCCGAATTCAATGAGGTCGTAAGTCAGCATTTTTCGGACGGTCGCGCTAAGATCATTATCGATTGCGCGCACCTCGGCTACATCAACAGTTCGGCGGTTGGATCCCTCGTGATGTTGCAAACTCGGCTGCGACGCAAGGGTGGTGAAGTCAAGTTGGCGGCGTTACAAGGATTGCCGGCCGATGTGATCAAACTCGTTCGCCTCGATCGCCTGCTCGATATCTACGGGGATACCGCATTCGCTCGAGAAGCGTTTACGGCCAGTTCTTAGCCAACCGGGGTTTTGCTCCACTACGAACCCGAGGACGAGGTTGGTAGACTTTGGAATCCTAGCTGATTCAGCAGCGACAGCACTTCTTTGACCGATCGCGTTCTCGATTCACAAGGCCGCCATCTTGATTCGCAGTATGCTCTGCCTGCTATTCGTGTCGAGCATGTTGGCGATTGAAGCCTTTGCTCAGCATGATTGGCAGAAGCCGCCCCGGCGAGATCCAGAAACAGTTGCCAAGATCCTTGGGGATTCGGAAAGCATCACTCCTACAAGAGATCTAAAGATCGTTTGGGTTTGGGGAGTGGACGAGGACCACGAGCCTGGATTCCACGAATACGGCAAGGTCAAAGAGAAGTTTGCCAAACTGTTCCGTCGCGTTCCGCGTGTGACGTTCGAGGAAGCCCAGAATTTTCCGTCAGATGAACAATGGGAATCCGCTGACCTGATCGTGTTCTATTTGCAATTGGCGATGTTGTCTGAGGACGATTTTGATCAGATGGATTCGTTTCTTCGTCGTGGAAAAGGGATCGTCGCGATCCACTCGGCGTTCATTCACCCTGGCCAGGAATTGGCCGATCGATTTGGACTCGCCTGGGATCCAGACAAAACCCAGTGGGGCGCTCTGCCTTCACCCATCAGCATTGATCCCGCCATGCCGCTCGGAATCATGGAAGGATTTTCGAACGAATTAGATTTCGTCGATGAACACTACTGGAACCTGGTTGGATCAGTCGACGACATTACCGTACTCGCGACAGCTCCCGCCGGAACTGCCGGCGCAAGCTCGGGGCCGCCCGCAAAAGATTCGCTGGACGGGAAAGCTTGGCCGCTGTTCTGGGCAAAGGACGTCGGGAAAGGTCGGGTGTTCGGATCGATCCCAGGACACAACATGTTCACCTTTGATGATCCTTACTTCCGGATCATCTTGCTAAGAGCCATGGCTTGGACGATGCGGCAACCGTTCGATCCATTCAAACCACTGGTGGCCATCGATCCGTAGCCACGAAAGACGCGAGAGCAACGACTGTGAAGCTATTTCCTTTTCTACTTGCTGCTTCGGAATCCTCGGAATCGTTCGAGCCGCTGATTTCCAACGACGCCGTCGTCTTTGGGATCTTAATGGCGATTCTGGCGTTGGTCTTTTGGACAAGCAGCTTAGAGAGTCGATTCTGGCAAAGGTTCTATAAGATCATTCCCCTTTTATTGCTCTGCTATTTCTTGCCGTCACTGTTGACGCTGTTTCGAGTCGTCAACCCAGAGGTCTCTAATCTTCCCTTTGTCGCCAAACGTTATCTGCTACCGGCAAGCTTGGTGTTTCTGACATTAAGCATCGACTTGAAGGAAGTCTTCAAACTCGGTCCCAAGGCATTGATTATGTTCCTGACCGGAACGATCGGTGTGGTTTTGGGAGGACCGATCGCGATCATGATTTGTTCTGTCATCCAACCTGACCTGGTCGGCGGAAGTGGTCCGGAAGCCGTATGGCGAGGACTGTCAACGGTCGCGGGAAGTTGGATTGGTGGTGGTGCCAATCAAATCGCGATGAAGGAAGTCTTTGAGCCCAGCGATCAACTCTTCAGTGTGATGTTGGCTGTAGACATCGTGGTCGCAGAGGTTTGGATGGCATTTTTGTTGCTCGGTATTGGTAAAGCCGACAAGATCGACCGCCTCTTTCGCGCGGATTCCAGTAGTGTCGAAGCATTGAAAGACAAGATGGAACACTTCTCACGTCGTGTCGCGAAAATTCCGACGGCAACCGACCTGTTTATCCTGTTAGGCTTCGGCTTTGGCATCACCGCTATCTGTCATGCGATCGCCGACTGGCTCGGTCCATGGATCGAAGTGAATGCGCCACAACTGAACAAGTTCAGCCTGAATTCGCCGTTCTTTTGGTTGATCGTGCTTGCGACAACTGGCGGATTGCTGCTTTCGTTCACTCGCGCACGCCAGCTTGAAGGGGTTGGCGCTTCAAAGGTCGGGACGGTGTGCATCTTTATTCTGGTTGCGACCATTGGCCTGCAAATGGACATCCGAGCGGTGAAAGAGCATCCGGGGCTCTTTTTGGTGGGAGGCATTTGGATGGTATTCCACGTCGGACTGCTGCTGATCGTGGGTCGATTGATTCGAGCTCCCTACTTCTTCCTTGCTGTAGGCAGTAAGGCGAATATCGGTGGTGCCGCGAGCGCCCCGGTGGTCGCCGCTGCATTCCACCCGGCGCTGGCTCCCGTGGGCGTGCTACTCGCTGTCGTCGGCTACGCGTTGGGGACGTATGGTGCCTGGTTGTGTGCACTGATCATGCAAGCGGTTTCACCGTCTGTGTCGTAGGACTGGAGTTCCAACGCGATGAAGCTCACTCTTTGATTCGAACCAACACCGTCGTGATATTGTCTCGGCCTCCAGCTTCCAAGGCGGCGTGCAACAACAGTTGGCATGCTTCCTTAGTCGATTCGGCTTCTTGTATCGAATCACTGATAAGGTCGTCGTCGACCATGTCGGTAAGACCATCGCTGCACAGAAGCACGTGATCGCCCGGGCTGAGTTGGACTTGGAACATATCAAACTCGACGGTCTTTCCATCGGTATTGAAGGATCGCGTGACGAGATTGCGAAATCGCTGTGTCGACTCTCGACTGACACCTTCCTTTTCCATGTGTTTCGCGAGCGTATGATCGTCTGTTATCTGTTGAATCTTGTTCTCGCGGCAGTGGTAGGCGCGAGAGTCTCCAACATTGACGACCAAGGCCTCGTCACCAAACAGGTACAGGGCGTTGATGGTCGTTGCCATCCCCGTCAGTGACGGATTCTGCTCCGCCATCGCACTGAGAGCTTCTTGAATCGTATCGGCATACAACTTGACCCGCTCGACCAGCTCGTCACGCGAAGGACGCATGATCCAACTACTGATTTGATTGGCTAAACGGACAATCGCCGAAACGGCGGTGGAACTCGCCACTTCGCCCGATGCGTGGCCGCCCAGCCCATCGGCGACGACCATCATCCATGTGGTCGCCTCATCGTCGTCCGGTAACTGGTCACGTGGCAAGCTGCTAGCCAACAGCGATGAAGAACGGTACCGGCGCAGCACCGCGTAGTGGTCTTCGTTCTTCTCCCGAATCAAGCCGGGATGAGTCAGAGCAGCAATGTCAACTTTGCCTTCGCAGATCGTCTCCGTCGCCTCTGCATAGGCCGGTTGATACGCGGGAAAATCCCCGACGGTGTCGTCATCTTTCTCAGCCATCACCCCCTCATCTTAGCGAAGTCACATGCCCCAGTGGTGAAAGTTTTCGAAGATCGTCTTCGCTGCGAACCAACCCGCTTTGAGTTTACAATGCCGGCGATCTGGTCCATCGATTCGCGAACAAGTGGTTTATTGTGTCAGGAAAGCTACTCGCCATTGCAACACGAACCGCCTCGCGTGCTCCGATGGCCGTTGTTGATCAAGCGGAGGTGACGAAGTCGGATGGCGTTTCTCAGGACTTTCGGGGCGGCCCCGGCGAACGGCAGGTGACTGTGCTTGCTGCCGAAGACTGGCAAGCGGCTTGCGATCAGGTCGGTAAAGAGCTGCCTTGGACACACCGACGCGCCAACCTGTTCATCGAAGGCGTCCCACTATGCGAGACAACGGGCATGGTGATCTGCATCGGTGATGTGCAGTTGGAAGTCACCGGCGAGACCGATCCTTGCGGGCGAATGGATCAAGCGGAACCGGGACTTCGTGAAGCGTTAACGCCTCACTGGCGTGGCGGCGTTTGCTGCCGAGTTTTACAAAGTGGAACCATCCACGCAGGACAGTCCGTAACAAGCATCCCCGTGACGAATTCATGAAGCGTTAGTCGGCCCAACTCACCGGTCCGGTCACCGGCCCATAGCTGCTTCCGCTTACCAGCCAAATGTCGCCGGTTCTTCTGTCCAAGCGGTAGGCTCGCTCGCCCGATTGGATCATGCTGTATCGATTCAATTGTGCATGAAGCCAAACACAGCCAAAAGCCGTTCCGCAAATCGATAACAATAGAGCGATGAGCTGACGAGTATTCATGGGCACGTCCGATTCGTTACAACTTGGCGAAGGGAAGAAATGACCTGCCGGGTGACACGTTCATCATTCGAATCCGAAAGCAACCGTCACCAACCTATTCGCTAACCGAACAGGCTCGTAATGACCAAAAACCTATCACGTTTGCTTTGCTTTTTCACCATTCTAACCGTCGCCGGAAGTTTCGGTCTCGCTGACGAACCGAGTGAAACGTCCCAGAAGACGATCGCGGAACTCAACGCGTATTGGAAAGAAGTTTCTCGCAGTGTTAGAGAAGGGGATTTCGCTGGTTACGCGGCCACTTGCCATCCAGAGGGTGTGCTCGTCTCAGGATCAAAAAAATCAAGCTATCCCTTATCGCAGGCGTTAGAAGGATGGAAGCCAGGATTCGAGGACACGCTGGCGAAGCGTATGGAAGCATCCGTCGAATTCCGATTCTCTCAGCGGTTGATCGGCACACAGACGGCACACGAAACAGGGATCTTTCGATACGCAACGAGCCGTGATGGTGAAGAAGCGGTCGCATTCATCCACTTCGAAGGACTTCTAAAAAAGACACCGAAGGGATGGCAGATCCTCATGGAGTATCAAAAATCAGAGGCGACCGAAGCAGAATGGAAAACGCTCGCTCCAATAGGCAATGAATAACGGGTGGTACAAGCATTTGCACAACCGGTGTGATACTCGGAGAAGTCTTTTGACCTTACGCGCGATACTCTCGCTGAACCTCATCATATTGTGTGTTTCCCCGTCGCAGTCTTTCGCGGACGAGCAAGCGCCGAGCGAGATCATTGATTTAAACCGCTGGAAACTCACACTTCCCACCACATCACGTGAGGATGGATACGCCAACGAACTTGAACCGAACGAATTAGCTGCATTCGTAGATCCGAAGCATTTTTTCGTTCGTGACAACGCGATCGTTTTCCGAGCGCCATGCGGCGGGGCGACGACGAAAGGGTCGAGCTACCCTCGTTGCGAATTACGTGAAATGAATGATCAATCGGAGCTTGCCGGATGGAACACGACTGGATTCACTGAGCACACGATGAGCGTCCGTCTCGCGATTACCAAAACGCCTTCAGTGAAACGACACGTCGTCTGTGCTCAGATCCATGACGAGAAGAACGACCTTCTGATGATCCGATTGGAAGGAAAGAAATTGTTTCTCGAACGGAAGCCAGAGAGCGATGTGATGCTCGACAGGAACTACCAACTGGGAACATTCGTCGATTTAAAAATCCAGGCATTCAATGGACGAATCAAAGTCTGGCACGAAGGTGACGTGAAGCTCAACTGGGACGTGTCACGGAAGGGTTGCTACTTCAAAGCCGGTTGCTACACGCAGTCGAACCCCAACAAAGGTGATTCTCCCGACACATTTGGTGAAGTGGTGATTTCGCGACTTCACATCTCACATGAATCAAAGAAGCCAATCAATCCCTGATCCTTCGCTTGCCCCCTCCTCCACCCACCAGATCCATGAATTCTCTTTCCCGATGGTTGTTGCTGTTCCTCCTTGCAGTTTGCCAACCGCTCCGCGCTGACGATCCGTCGATACGCGTACAACTGGACACTTCTGAAGTTCCGCATCTGGATGATTGGGGGCAAGAAGCCAAACAACTCATCATGCGTTGGCATCCTCGCATTGAAAATCTCTTGCCAACACGCAACGTGAAGGCAGTAGACAGAGTGAAGTTGCGTTTGAAAAAGTCTGACAAGGGCGTTGGAGCAACATCCGGTTCGACCATCACGATCTCTTCCCATTGGATCGAAAAACATCCCGAGGATCTCGGACTGGTCTTTCATGAGCTTGTCCATGTCGTGCAGGGCTACCCATCCGGCAAGCCCTGGTGGATCACCGAGGGGATCGCCGACTACTTGCGATGGGCAATCTATGAGGGCAAAGACTTATCGTGGTTTCCGCTCACGAATGAACCGCAGGGTTATAAGAAGGGATATCGCATCACCGCGGGCTTCTTTCTTTGGTTAGAAACAGACGTCTCGCCAGGAATCGTTAAGAGAATCAACACTGCAATGCGTAACGGCACTTTCTCCGAGCAACTGTTTCAAGACGAGACCGAGCGTTCTCTAGACGAACTTTGGAACGAGTACGTCCGTTTCAAAAAACAATAACCGAAGTATGCACGAAGCAAGACTCTTCAGTCAGTTGGATGATGCGCGATCAGTTCCAGCCTATTTCCTTCAGGATCTCCGAAGAACATCGCCCGAGCTTGCATCGCAGGAAATTCGGCTAAATGAGGAGTTAGTCCGAGTTCACGCAGTCTGCCGAGATGTTGATCGAATGACTCGGGAGGAATCTCAAACGCCAAGTGGTTTAACGTTGACGTCTTCTCATCGTGCCCGGTGAACCGTTCTCGCGCATAGACATGTCGGCGGTAGTCGATGAGCACAAGTAGTTGAGGGTGCCCGTTTCGCCCAAGCGGTGTATCGGTTCCGCAGATTTCGAGGAAAGTGATCGTCGGCTCACCCTTCTCGTCTGCAGTTTCCGATTCCATGGATGATTCGCTGTGCAATCGAAAACCGAGTGTTCGCATGTAGAACTCTCTCATTTTCGGGAGATCGGCAACGCTCAAAACGACTTCCGAAATTCCAGAAATCGGTGGCATCGAGGGGCTTGCATCGTGATCGGTCACTGTTTCGTTCCTCAAGTAAAGCTCGACCTATCGTACGTCATGCTCCGCATGAAGATAGTCGCCGATCGCTCCGCCGATCGTAGCGTTCGTCCATCATCACAAGCGGAGACGGAAAGGGTAAAGGGAATCGTAGCGAGCGGTAATTCTTCGTCGTGCGGAGCATGACCTACGATTGGTGTTCATCTATCGCCGGCCACGAGTAGTAGGTCTTGCTTCGCATGACGACAGAACGGAACGCTACGATCGGCGGAGCGATCGACGACTATGTCTAGTACCACATTTTCGCAACGCCTGCGGCGGAGCGTGCGTCGGCCAATTGACCGCGATGCATGAACCAGTGATCCGAAACATATTGAAAACACTGGCGATAGGTTCCGAACCACTCGATAGCCGCGCTTGGTACATTCTTACTCACTTGATCGAGATCGGATTCACCTATCGCACGAAGCTGCTCAATCGTTGAAGCGCGCCTCGCTCGACACGATTCCAAAGCCTCATCGAAGGAAACGAAATCCAAAGGATCGTCGGACACCGTTGGACCATCAAACATATCTTTCCAATGATCGACCGGGTTCACTTCGTTTAACATGAACTCGTAAATCACGAGTCCCTCGATGTAGGCGAGGTGACCAAGGATCCAGAGTGTATGGCACCCAGTCGATGTCGGTCGGATCATACAGTGGTCGCGCATGTCGTCGATCCGTGAAAGGACAATCCTCTCACTACGGCAGAGATTCTGTCGGATTAACTCTATCGATTCCATGAGATAGCATCATTTCGATTCGATGTCTTCGGTTGGCTGAGCGTAGCTTACCCTTTCGCTTGACGATGTTCTTGTCGTCCCATTGAATCGACTTCGATTTTCGTATCCAGCGTTTGAAATCTTTCACGACAATCTGATCCGAGTGCGTGAACGAGCCTGACGCGTCCTCGAATTTGCCGGCTCCGGGCTAATCGGTCAATCGTGACCGCCGAATCTGGTTAAGGCATTCCCTTCAAAATGCACCTAGCAGTATTGTGCCCAGGGATTCCACTGACAGCGCCACCTCGCATCGCGGAGGAACCTGAGCGATAGACATTGGGAAACTCCGTCTCAACGCCCCAACGGCCCTCTTGGTCACCATCACCATAAAACCAGGAGAGCTCATTGTGAAAGATATTGCCCTGGTCGAGGTCGATTTCTGCCTGCAAATCCTGCGGTGTTTTCACCTCGATGCACGGCTTGCCATTCGAATCCAGCGCAAGGCAATCTTCAAACGGTTCGTCGGATAGCTCGTTCAATCCACGAAGGTACAGTTCCGCCACCTTTGCCTTTTTCTGATCGTGATCTTCTTCGAACAGTCGCCACGGCATGTCCAACCCGAACAAAGTCAACGTATGAAATCCCTGCTGGTTCAGATCATCCGAAAGGATCGAATTGTCGGTGAGCGTGTGACAATAGACTTCGCCCGGTACCGGCGCGGGAATCTCACCTCGTGATGCCGTTTGGAAAGAATCCGCCATCTGCTGATAGCCTTCATCGATATGGAAGGAACCTGAAAATGCTTCTTCCGAAGGAATACCGGCGGCTCTTAGTCTTGGAAGGCGTTTCAAAAGCATGTTGATCTTAATGACCGATCCCTCGTTCGCATCGCTCGGCTCCCATGACTGCTGGAACAACTTAGCGAAGGTTCTCGGCCCAGCGTTGACCAGCACATACTCGGCAGTAACGGATCGTTCGAAACCGTCCAAAGTGAACGTCACTTCGTGTCGATTCGATCCTGTTGAAACGTTCAATGCCGGTGCCATCGAAAGGAGAGTCACGCCCGATCCACGGCAACGCGACATCAGCGATTGCACGAGACTTCTCATTCCGCCGATCGGAACGGACCACTCACCGGTTTCATTACCAATCACGTGATAAAGAAAACAACGATTTTGCAAAAGTGATGGGTCGTGCGCATGAGTGAATACGCCGATCTTGCCATCGGTCAACAACAAACCACGTAGTGCATCGTGCTCCGCGTACTCCTCAATCGCCTCGCCGAGCGGACGGTCGACGAAATAACGCCATGCATTTCGCTGTGCATCCGTGGCGAGCTCAGATTCGAAGGCTCGGCGCGAACGGAGTGGCTGGAGCATCGTCGGCCAGATCACTTTCGCAATGGTCGACTGAAGTGATAGAAATTCCTGGTATCGATCCCACGTCGAATGATTTCCTGTCAGCTCCAGCATCGATTCACGAGACCGGGATTCGTCGACATTCGACAATACCAACCCTCGCTGGTTCCCTCGCCCGTCCGTCCATGGGGTAAAGGATGCCGTTGTTCGACGACGCGTTTCAAACGTCAAATCGAGATCGCGAATGATCTGCTTGGGAAGTAACGAAACCAAGTAGGAATATCGGGAAAGGTAGGCCTCGTAATCTGGAAAGACTCGCTGTGACGCCGTCGCACCGCCAAACGTTTCGTTCCGCTCCAATACAAGCACGGACTTTCCGGCTTTCGCCAAGTAGGCTGCTGCGATCAGTCCATTGTGCCCGCTGCCAATCACAACGGCATCGTAGTGACTCTCAATCTTTTCGGTCATGGGCGAAGCAGATTCCTATTCGAATTAACGTTCGATCAGTTTGATTAACGAAGCATAGCCGTTCTTTTCCGCAAATTCTCGACGTTTATGATGGGAATACCAGCCCTCGCTATGAACAACGCATTCACAACGAGAGTGATAGGCCTGGAGTTGCACAGAGACGTCGATCGATCTTAGTCCATCACTGACTTCAAGATCTCGATCGCGACGTCGACGTCGTCATCGTGTTGACCGATCCCAACGGACAAACGCAACGCTCCCACCGATTCCGTACCGAGTGACTCATGTGCCAACGGTGCGCAATGCAAGCCGCTGCCAACGATCAGTCCTTGCTCTCGACACCGTGACGCGGCGGTAGAGCTCGACATGCCTTGGATCGAGAAAGCCAAAGTGGGCATCCTGAGTTCCGGGTTGGACGAACCGAGCAACGAAACTCGATCGTCGTCTTCCAACGATCGACGCATTCGCTGAATCTGCTCCCGTGACTTTGCCAGATCAGACTGATCGTCTCGCTGACGCAACCACTCCAACGCCGCGTGGAATCCTGCGAGCGCGAACTGATCCACAGATCCGACATCGCAGTATCCAGGGCGTGGTGGTTTCCTTTCCTGAAGTTCACTGGAGATTGGTAAGTCACACTTGGCGGATGTGCATTCCATCTTGGCACGCTCGGAGAAATACAAGCCGCCGATACCCCATGGCGATTGCAGACCCTTATGCCCACCGAACGCAACCAGATCCGCGTCCAAACGAGTCAAATCGAGTCGCTGCCAACCGACAACTTGAGCTGCATCAATCAGGACCGGCGCTCCATGACGATGCGCAATCTCGACCACCTCTTCGTATGGCAGCAGATCGCCCGTCACATTACAGGCGGCCGTCAACGCAACCAGCCCGACGTCGCCGACGAGACATTCACGCTCAAGCCAATCGAGATCGATGAGCGAAGAAGCCGCGGATCTTTCGTGTGAACAAGACGGAATGTAATCGACCTGCAAACCAGCCGACGCAAGTTGGAGTATGGGACGATGCAATGCATGATGTTCCCAGTGGCTCGTGAGGACACGCTTTCCGCGCTCAATCCAAACGCCCTGGATGGCTACAGAGAGCGATGATGTGCAGCCGGGTGTCAACAAGATCTGCTCCGGGTCACTCACTCCCAAAAAAACAGCAATCGCTTGGTGCGCTTGTTCGAATCGATCTCCCCATTCATTGGGTGGAACATGCATGGCGTCACACACGGCTTCCGACACAACCGCAGGTTTCGGCCAACTCGTTCCGGCATGATTGAAGTAAAGCACAGATGGAATTCCTGAGAAAAAATCGTTCCGTCTCAACGATCGAATTTTGAAATTGCCGGTGCCGTAATGGAACAATCATCGTTCCTCGATGCGTTTCCACCGACCAATTCGCAAACACGCTGTTCCGTTTCATTAGAATGGTCAAACCTTCACGCCCCAAGATGAGGCAGTCATGCACTTTCGATTCTTATTCGTCATCAGTTGTTTCTTCTTTTCCATGCTGGTTGACAGCCGATCGAAGGGACTAGCAGAGGATCACTGGCATCAACCGGCGGGACCCAACGGTAACTGGCAAGTTGAAGGACAACCGCCAACTCATTGGAGTGTTACGAGAAACGAGAACGTGCTCTGGCGGACTCCGTTGCCGGAGGCTGGACAAAGTGGCGTGACGGTTTGGGGCGATCGTGTCTTCGTCACGACACACGTTCCGATCGAATCGATTGAACAAAAAAACGCCGCTTCCGACATCCTTGGGTTCTGCCTGGATGTACACACGGGTGAGATCTTGTGGAAAGTTGAATTGCCGGGAACGACATTCATTTCTCTCGCCGGTGGATTTACTGATGGAACCGTCTTCGCCCCGATCGCTGACGGCGAACATGTTTGGTTCTTCAATCGATGCGGTGCGATGGCATGCTTCGATTTCACAGGTAAGCAGATTTGGCTTCGAACATGGAAGCCAAGATTCAAACACAACAATCGCCAAGCGGAACCTCATCTTGTCGGCGACACCATTCTTTACGTGGAAGTCGCGAACAAGAAATACGGATCACAGATTCAAAAGTGGAAATCCCCTGGGGTCAAATCGAAAAGCACCGCTCCACCGGCCGGTATCGACGAAAAAGAAGTTTGGACGTACTTGCACGGAATCGACAAACGTACCGGCAAAGTCCTGTGGCGCGAAAACGTGGGGACGGTTGTGCACAACACGCCTACCGTTGGTACAACCGCTGATGGGAAACTCGCCGTGTCCCATGCTCGCGGCGGCCCCCATGGACCGCTTGAAAAGCCAGCCGGCCAGAGTTTGACCAGTCTTGCACCAGGAGAAGAAGGGACAACCCTCTGGAGCACGACACTCAACAAATACGACCCATCGTTCGCGAGTCACTGGAACGACAAATACGTTTTCGGATTCCAATCGGGAAGTCATCTGGTGCTAGACGCGACGACGGGCGAGTTGATGCGCAACCAGCCGCTTTATACCGGGGCGAACGTGTGGAAATATTCACCCAAAACGGATCAATGGAGCAAGGAAACGAACGTCGACGTCAAAGCAGGGAAAGGACATCCGAATACGAACCAAGCAAATATCGTCATTGGTGACTGGCACTGGTTCCTTTCTCACAATGTCCATTATCTCGGTCGCGTGAACGTTGAATCGGGCGCCGTCGAGTATCTGGAACTACCAGCGCAACTGATGGCCAGTAGCCAATCGCGCGACGAAGACGTTTGGCTTTGGGGCAAAGGACACCCCAGCAACCGCCCACTCAATGCTTCTGGATTCGCTGTCGGCGACAAAGGCCACAACCGAACGGGCTGGGGACACATTTCGGCGGCAAGTCCAACGCGTATTGGTCGATTTTTGTTCCTTCCCGTCGTGACCGGTACGGTTTACGTCATCGATACGAAAGCAAAGGAACTCGGCCCGGACGCTATTGTCGCGATTAACGATCTTGGTCCCGGCGGAGAGACCTGGACACTCGCAACGATCACGTACTCAAACGAGCGTCTGTATGCTCACACCATGAAAGAGATTGTTTGCATCGGAAAATAGGAACAGGAGTCTCGACGCGTCAGTCTGCGACGGTGCGAATGCTTAACGACGACCGGCTTACGGTTTCATTTCTACGCGCACGAACGCCGCTTCATCTCCTGGCATGACGATGCGAAATGGGAACGCCAAGGCAACTTCTTCGCCAGTACGAAGATTCACGATCCGGTCAATCCGTTCGCGTAAACGTTTCGATGGACTAATTGACACGGATAAAGGCTGCGTAGGGAGCGAGACGGTCTTTCCTGCCCCATCGACACTCGCTTGCCGCGTTGGATTTGCAACCCAACTCCAGATCTGATCATTTCGACTCACTTGGTAACGCAAACATTCAATTCCTGAAGCATCGTCCCTTTGATCAATCTCCGTCACGATTTCAGGGTAAACCTGAGCCGCTTTCAGGATGCGACGGAGTTTGTCACGCCATGTCTTTCCAATCACACCGTGTCGAGTCTCGTTGTCAAATAAGATCGTCGGGGACTGATTAATCAAAACAGCCAAGCCATCGCCAAACGGGTTCTGTGCCCACGTGGCGTTAACGTCCCGGTGAATCAATGGCTGTTGGTTAACGATGATACAGTCATCCGTCGAAAACCGTTCTGCAAACGGCCTTGTGTAACGCTCGCCATTGATCTCAAAGCGTTGGCGACCGTCAAACCAGGAGTCGATGACGGAAGAGTTCTCGCCCAGGCCGAAAAGTTCGGCGAAAGGGTAGTTCTCGTATCCGCTTCCGTGTTGGTCAGTGACCGCAGGAAAGTAGTCAGCGATTACCGTTCCTCCGATCGCGACAAACTGCTGGATTACTTTGCACGTCGTTTCGTCGAGCGCAAGAGACTGTGGAAGAATCAGAACACGAGTACGCATCGCGTCTAGCACACCATTCGAGATCTCCTTCTCATCGACGAGACGCGCCTGGTAGCCGAGATCCTCCAACAATCTCGTCCATGCCACTCGATTCTTACCGCTTGAATTACACGAATTATCCAGACTCGAAGAGCGGCGTGGCCAAGTCTTTCCATGTGCAGACGCATCGATTGCCCAGCCTAGACGGGCACTCGAGTGAGAAACCAGCACGGCAATTGGATCGAATACCGGTTCGGTCCTTGGGTGGGCAAGCGGAGCTAACTCGCGTGATTGGACTTGCTCGAACGTCTTGGCAAGTTCGCGAACATGCGGATGGATCTGACCACGGTCAAACCATGGATTTCCTTTGATTGAGGGCCATACAATCACACCTCGGTTCCCATGCGCCAAGTAATACCAGAGGAACCACTTATCCGCCGCCAGGTTTCCGGAAGCGAAGTAAGTCTGCATACGAGGCTTACGAGGTGCTTCACTCCAGAAGCTGTGAAGGATCTCATTGGTTCCGCCAATGTCGTAGGCTTCGACAAACTGAATCGCATCGCGAAGCCGTGAATAATCGACGCCGCCGTAAGCCGATGGTTGCTGGGCTCCAACGACTCCGACCGGCGCTCCTTTGGCCTTCTCCATCGCATGCAGCGTCGCCTTTGCAATTGCATTGGAGAATTGCTCATCGTTGAAAGCACGAAAGTCAAACCACGGCGCCAATCGCCACTGAGACGGGGGCTTTTCCGTGATCTGCCGTCGAACCGATTCATAGGTCTGCGGATTCCACTGTCCGTCGTCCGTCTTTGACTCGGACCATGCCCTCTCAACCGCCGAACGATCGGACCACGCTCTCCGCATCCATTTCTGGAACAACCGCAAAGAGTCCGGGGAAAAGTCCAATTCCAACGGACTGTTGAACGTGCCGATCGAGACTTCATCGTCCAAAGCAACCGCCAGCGCTCGCTCTGAGATGGCGTCAGGGAGATTTCGATCCAATTCCCTACGCAACTGTTCATCAGTCGCAGGATCGGAAAACGAGTGTGGTCGAATCGCGGCGGTTCCGTCCCGCGGAATCTGAGATAGGCCGCTTCGATCCGTCAGATGGAGAGTCCCTTTCCCTGCTGCATGATCAACGTAGTAAACCCAATCACGATCGACGCCCCAATCAACGCGAGATTTTTGTCCTCGACCTCGATCGATATGAAACCCGAACAGATTGACGCCTTCGTATTGACGGGCATCTTGGAGAGCATCCGTTTTGAACTGCCAAACAAGGATGGCGAATCCGACTTCATCATCGATCGCCCGAACCTTCGCTGCCGGCACAGCAACCTGCGCCTGAACGACCGTCAGGAACGAAAGCGAGATAAAGATCCAAGTAGCGAAACGATGGCCTCGAAACATGTTTAACCGCGAGAGCAAGGTAAAACGAGTGAATCAGCCAGTATAAACGACTCACTCGCTCTTACTTCAATTCGAATACCGGTGCCAAGACAGCTAGTTCTCAAGCCCGGATTCGACCGGATCTCGATCGAGATGCAGGGCTGCCTCTTCCAATAGATTCTGAAGCAGCGTGTCAGTTGACGATTCCATCGCTTCCCTGGCATTCTCAAGCATCGAACGCGCCCGCTCGAAATCACCTAATGAGTGAGTATTCATTGCGACAAACAGCACACGTATCAACTCCAGTCTGGCCGGTGGGTAGTCTTCTCGTGTCGCATTGTTATTCCAACCACCCGGGGCAATCTTATCAAACGCATTTTTGGCATCCGAAAACCGACCATCACGAAAGAGTGCCATTCCATAGGTCAGTTCATACTCCGCACAATTTGGAACCAAACGTACTGCCTTCGCAGCCAGCTTAACAGCTTCATCTTGCGTTCCTTCGGCTGTCTTCAAGACGATCTCACGACTCCTTCTCATCATCCAATAAGGAGGACTGACTTCGTTCGATTGCTCGGCTACTAGCGTGACAGCTTCCGCCGCATCTTTCGTTGGGGGAACAAACATGGCATAGCCATCATATCCATAGAAGAACAGTGACTCGCTCGTTCGGTTGTAAGCAAAATCGAAGCATTGATCCGTTGAGATTTTGTCGAGGATAAAACCGTCCCGAACATCACGAACGGCAGCGTAGTCGTGTTTCGTCCCAGCGGACACAATCACCCGCTCTCCGGAATTGGTAAACTTGATCCCCCAACAGTTGGCTTGATTGTCAACTTCCCACGACATGCGATTCGCCGTGAGATCAAAGACCCAACTGTTCTCATTGCCAACACCAGCAATAAGCTTTGAATCTGGCGAGAAAGCCAGTTGTCTTGCACCCTCATCTTGAATTTCAAAGCGCTTGAGCACGGTTTTCCTATCTAAATCATAAAGACTGACCTGCTGGCTATCATCACACCAAGCCAGCCATTTAACCGAAGGATCTACTGCTATCGACCGTACGACACCCTCGGTGTCGATCGTATCGGCAATGGTGCCGTCTTCCGTATTCAACAGCAGCAAGTTTTGCAATTGCGTCCCAAGGGCGATTCGATTGCGACCCGAAAGGTTCGCAATCAAATAGAAGTAACTGGGACTCGTTCTAACATCGAACGTCTTTGTCCATTTCCGTTGTCCGTCTTGCTCCCATGCGATAACCATCCCGGTTCCATCGAGGCTATAGAGATGATTCGTTTCATCCCATTCCAAACAGGCAATTGTTTCTTGGTGCCCGTGAAGACTTTGAGGTGCAAGCTCACCAGTCATATCAAAGATCGTGATCGTGCGACTGTCTCCGGCAACCGCTAGACGCGTGTCATCATGATTGAATTTTGCACAGAGACTTAGTTTCGCATTCAGGCCGTGCAACCGAACGCTGCGACCTGGAAGTTGTCGTTCAAGATCCCGGATCGTCACATTACCTCCGGAGTTATAGGCCACATACCTGCCCCGCGGAGAACACTTCATCCAAAAAACTTGGCGAGAGACGGCAGAGACCCCACGCGCAAGGTCATCGTCTAAATCCCACTCAACAACGCCTCGAATAGAACCAATCATCAAACGGTTTTGATTCGGACGAAAGCAAATCGCACGGATGTGTCCACCCGAGTGTCGATATTGGTTGCGAACTGTCCACTTTTGCGACACATATTCACAAATCAAAACAAATTGCCCACCACCCAACGCGAGTCGCTCTCCTGAGGCATCGAAACAAACGGTCGAAGCTGTGTTGTCCATCGGGATCTCGTCGATCGGGTCGAGATTCTTTGCATCCCAAATACGGACGACGTCTTGTGATTCGTCAACTGAGCTACTCGTTGCCGTTGCAATGAACCTTCCCTGTGGATCAATCGCCACACAACGCAAGTGTGCGTTCGTGTGTTTTTCCGTGACAAGCCCTCCTTGAAGATCGAACAACTTGATACTTCCATCCCGACTGGCGCTCACCAATCTCTTACCATCAAATGTGAAAGCCATTCCATCGATCCGACCACGGTGTTTCGTATCGAACGAAGTGAATTCACGTGTTGCAAGATCGATCACAAAAATCTTGCCAACTGCATCCGCGACTGCGATCGTCGACTTGTCGGGTGAAATGGCATTCGAAACGAGCGTTCCGGATCCGGCGATTGGCAGTTGGTCCTTTTTTTCCCCTGTTTTGATATTCCAAAAATCAATTGCGCCACTCTGTCCTTCGGAATTAAGCGTCAACACGTAGTTCTCGCCAAGGAAGATGGGAGTCTTCGTTCCACGAACACGTTTGGCTGAATCACTTGATAGATAGTCGAGACGTTTCCATTCCCAATCGCGACAACGCTCAGGGCACTCCGAAAGAATTCGTTGCGCGTCCAAAAGCTTGAATTCCTGAATGGCTTGCGAAGCTTGTTGTATCTGCGTTCGATAATACTGATTCTCAAGAGCGCGCTTTTGATTCGACAGTTTGCGATTCGCGTCATCCAGATTCCTGTTTACCGCCACGACTTTCATTCGTTCTGCGTCAAGAAGTGCGATAGCGACGTCCTTCTCGGCGGTCAATCGTCGTTCCTTGATGAGGAGTGTGAAGCATGTCAGACCGGCCACAAATAAGGCCGCAGCTGTTGAGATGGTTGCGATCACCGTCGGACGATTGCGCTGAACGAATTTCTGGAAGCGATAGCCGACCGACGGCGGGCGGGCATCGATGGGCTCGTTGTTTAAGAAATGAACGAGGTCTCGCGTTAGATCCGACGGTGTCGCATAACGTCGGTCTCGCTCTTTGGCCAAGGTCTTCATGACAATGAGCTCGAGATCACCGCGTATTTCCTCGGTCAAGCCTTCGGGCGAAACATTGCGACGATCGGCGATGTCGATCAATTCCTGTTGGCACGTTGTACTCAGTCGCTTACTCGGAATTGCCGGATCCACTTCGCAAATCAGACGCTGCATCTCTTTGTATCCAGCATCGCGCAGTTGTTCTTGCAACAACGGTGTCGTGCCAACAAGCAGTTCGTACAACAACACGCCCAGTGAATAGACATCGCTGAGAGTGTCGATCCCAAGCCCGCTCATTTCCGCTTGCTCAGGACTCATGTACTGCGGCGTCCCAATCATTTGGCCGTACCGTGTGAAGTACATCTTGTCGGTCAGTTCTTGGTTGATCGCTTTTGCGACGCCAAAATCGATGACTTTGACGACCGGCGTCCCGTCGTGCAACGTGATCATCACGTTCGAAGGTTTCAAGTCCCGATGGATCACTCCCTTTTGGTGCGCATGTTGGATTGCCGAGCATACATCGATGAACAGATTGATTCGTTGCTGAGGTGACAGGTTCTTCTTGTCGCAGTACTCGGTAATCGACACACCGCGCACCAATTCCATCACGAAGAATGGCCGCCCGGAGGGTGTTCGACCACCGTCGTACACCGATGCGATGTTCGGATGATTCATCAGCGCGAGTGCTTGTCGTTCCGCTTCAAAGCGTGCGATGACGTCGCTCGATTCCATCCCCGGCTTGATGATCTTGAGCGCGACCTTGCGTCTAACCGGTTCGACTTGCTCCGCCATGAAAACGACGCCAAAGCCACCCTCTCCAAGCTTCTGCAATAACTGATAGGAGCCGATCGACTGCCCCTCTTCCTCCATCGGCTGATTCAGTTCGGTGACCGTGCGACGTGAAACGACTGGCGAATGATCAAGCAAACTGTCGTCCGCCAAGTTGATGCCAATTAACTCTCCAATCCGAGATTGGAGCTGTGAATCGCCCCCGCAGGCTTGTTCCAAATAAGCAGCGCGAACATCCGGATCCTCGATCCTTCGCCCCAGATCGAAGATTGCCTCTTCACGTTGTTGTATACCTCTATCTGTCATCATTTTCCCTCGCGTCGAATAAGCAAAACAAAGCCATTCAACCTTCAGTGCGAGATTGCGGACGATATTCCCTGAGCAAAACAAAAAAATATCATATGGTCTCAAAAGCATGCTGTTTTGTGCGTAAATTCATGCGTCAAGCCAATCGTTCGCCGAAAAATGAAAGGTCGCAGGCTGGAAGTCTGGCAACTCAAGAACGAATCGAGATCAACGCATGAGTGACGTGACACGACTCCTGGCGCAAGTTACTGAAGGGCATGACGGCGCGTCGGATCAACTCATCGAATTGGTATATGACGAGCTACGTCGCTTGGCCGCGGCAAAACTCTCGCATGAAAAACCCGGACAGACGATTCAAGCAACAGCGCTTGTCCACGAGGCGTATATGCGTTTGGCAGGCGGAGCGAGCGAAATCCGGTGGGAGAATCGCGCTCACTTCTTTTCCGCAGCAGCGGAAACCATGCGGCGACTACTCATCGATACAGCGCGCCGTAAGAAATCTCAGAAGCATGGTGGTGGTTTACAGCAGGTGTCAATCGATCTGACTTCCGTAACATCCAACGATCGCGACGGAGATCTACTTGCACTTGATCATGCTCTCGAAAAACTCGCTTCTATCGACGCGACGAAAGCCAAGTTGGTTGAACTTCGTTTTTTTGCGGGACTCACCAATGAACAGGCTGCCAAAACACTCGGAATCGGTGTCTCGACCGCTGAAAGCTATTGGGCGTATTCGCGAAGTTGGTTACGTGCGGAAATCTCACGCTTCCAGTCAGAATGACAAAGCGATACGAAATCAACTTAATTACTCGCGGTCATCGTCGATTCCATTCTTGTTTTCGTCGACGACTCCTGAGAATGGATTTCGAAGCACGGCCTTCCAGGCAATTTCACGGAAGCGCTGGTCGAGTTCGCGGCTTGGGAACGCTTGCTGGCCAAAAATGTCACCTTCGATTAACTCTGGACTGCGACCGTAAATTGTCGCGTAGAAAACATACCCTTCCAAGCTCTCGAGGCCGGGCCCGAGGTGACCGAGACGGTCTCGCCATAACGACTTGGCTTTGTTACCCACGGCGCGGTGAACACCTTCGATCCCTGGCAGCTTGCCCTCCTTTAAGTACTCCACACAGAGGACCATCGCTTCGCACGTTGGCATCACGAAAATGCGATCGTCATACTTCTTGTTTAAGTCTTCGATGATCTGTGAGTAATAGTCAAACTTCTCTTTGCCGAGCTTTACCATCAGTTCAGGTGTCAATTCGTCTTCTGATTGGGGAACACGATCGAGTTGATCCAATTGGGGCCAAGCATCGGACAAGTAGAACTTCATGTCCGGATTGAACTTCAAGCAAAAATCGATCCAGCATGAATAGTATTCTGCGCGATCGTTGTAGTATGGCCCCCACATCATGGCATCCCACTTGCTGTTCGCGATCGAAGCGAGCAGTTTGGGTTGCGGTTTGCCATCGAACTGAAAAATACCGTTCTCTTGTTCCCACTTGTATCTCGCACTACCGGTGATTCCTCCTCCCGTGTGAGTCAAGAGTGGTGGCTGCTTGAGTCCAGCAGCTTTCGCGATCTGGGGAAACGTTCGGTACCCGGGTGCCATAAAGCTATGGCCGGTCCCAACAATCCGTAACGAACCGTCACTCGGTTTCTCATAGTCAACAACCGTGTCCCGACCACCAGAAAGCTTCGCATAGAGTTCAGCGATCTCATCAGGCGACCGGTAACAGACCGCGTGATCGGGAAATCGCTCTTCGTCCCAGCCGGCATCAACGGAAAATGTCTTGGGCGTCCCTCCACCCGAACGTCGACCAGATTGCAGTTGTTTCCGAAACGCTTGCGCCTCGGCGACCGAAAGTTTGCCGTCCCGGTTGGTATCTGCCTGCGGGAATCGTTTCAGCCACTGCGAAAGCTGCTTGTCGGAAAACTGGGCCTCCGCGCGGCGACCCATCGAAAAGACAACGAACAGAATTAGCAGTGATACGATCAAACGTTTCATATTTCCATCATCCGAGCGGAGGGTAAATGCATACCATATGTTACTACAACCTGTGTTGCTTCACTAACGGTGACGTCTCATTAACAGTATCGTTTCGTACTCCAACAGACTTGGTGTGGTCTTCATCATGAATCGATTCCCAACGATCGTCATTCTGATCACGGCTGCTTTTTGGATCGGTTTTGCGGTGTGGCTTGGTTTTAAACCAGGAGCCCTATTACCGGCATTTGGGATTGATAAGTCGACGCCGCAGATGCTGACGGAGGTGCGAGCGTTTTATGGCGGTGTTCAGTTGGCGATTGCCGTTGCGATGATCGTACTGTGGTGGCGAGACGAGCCGTTTTCCGCATTGCTTGTGGGTGGCTTACCGTTGGTCGGTTCCGCCAGCGGCCGGTTCATTGGCCTGCTGGTAGATGGCTATTACCAAATGCATGCAGGATTCGCAGCAATGGAATGCATCGGAGCGGTGTTCTGTCTGGTCGGATGCGCCGTCTTGAATCGTGAACAGCAGTACGAAGAGTTTTGAATCAACACTTTCGTTCCGACGCCGGAGCTGACACGGATCATCCGTTTCAGCTGAAATCGGTCAAAGAAACGTTCTAAACCGCGAACATGTTCACCGAGATGGAGTGTCGCTGCTATTTGAGATTCTGCACGAACCGCATGAATCGTTCACTGATGGAAATTTCAGGATCATGAACACTCGAAAATTGGCCAAACTTGGCGTTCCGCCGGAGTGCGTTAACACAGCAATCCAAGCGGTGCAGTCAGCAGCAAAGTACAACCGAACGGTTGAAAAGCCGCTACGGTTGAAAATCGACGACCAAGTTGAACGAACCGTTCTAGCACCGGAAGAGATGACCGGTGACACCCATTTCGGAGATTTGGCGCGAGCCATCATCGAGTACGGTGCCTTCGTGCGCCCAGAGCCGATCGAGTACCAGACTTGGGGCTCGGATCAAATCGACGAAGCAAGTCATAAGCAAATGAAGCAAGCGTGCTCGCTTCCAATGGCGACCGCTGGTGCATTGATGCCCGATGCGCACGTCGGTTATGGATTGCCCATCGGTGGCGTACTCGCGCTAGAAAATGCAGTCGTCCCATACGCCGTTGGAGTGGACATCGCTTGCCGGATGAAACTATCCGTTTTTGATATGACCGCCCACGAAATGAAAAAGCGAAACAACCTGTTCAAAGAGGCATTGGAACGCGGGACCGTGTTCGGTGT
Organism: Planctomycetota bacterium; assembly: GCA_039179795.1. Lineage (GTDB taxonomy): Bacteria > Planctomycetota > Planctomycetia > Pirellulales > Pirellulaceae > Rubripirellula. Next base: position 168,281 of record JBCDEM010000011.1, read on the forward strand.
CGGTGGAAACCAGACGGCGCCCGTTGAACACGAAGTGTTCGATCGAGACTGGTCGGTGACGCGTGTAACTCGCGAAAGCAAGGACCGGGCTGTGCGTCAGCTGGGAACGTCAGGATCAGGTAACCACTTCGTCGAATGGGGCGTTCTGCACTTGGATCTTGAAGATCAAGACCTGGGCCTCGGTCCCGGTGAGTACGTCGCGTTGATGAGTCATAGTGGAAGTCGTGGACCCGGAGCCGCAGTGTGTCGTGTTTACAGCGACATCGCACGTGCGATGCTGCCACGTCGATACGAAGACCTCGGACGACTTGCTTGGTTAGACATGGATGATGAAGCAGGCCAAGAGTATTGGGCAGCGATGAACCTAATGGGTGATTACGCAGCAGCCAATCATGACGTGATCCACCGGCGAGTTGCAAAACTGGTTGGCCAGAAACCGATTGCCGGGGTTGAGAACCACCACAACTTCGCATGGCTGGAAAAGCATGCAGGGAAGAACGTTTACGTTCACCGAAAAGGTGCAACGCCTGCCGGCAGAGGCGTGATGGGCGTGATTCCCGGTTCGATGGGAGACCCAGCCTACGTCGTTCGCGGTCGCGGAAGCGCCGAGTCGCTGTGCTCGGCATCACACGGCGCGGGGCGTGTGATGAGTCGAAAGAAAGGAAAGGATACGTTCAACTTCCGTGCGGTCCGAGGTGACCTAGCGAAAAAGGGTATCGAAGTGTTGAGCGCCGGAGCCGACGAGGTTCCAGGCGTTTACAAGAACATCAATGAAGTCATGGCACAGCAGACAGATCTGGTTGAAAAAGTCGCTCGCTTCGATCCTCGGATCGTGAAAATGTGCGGTGATGGAAGTCGAGCTGAGGACTGACCTCATTTAAGATTCCCTGAGATCATGCGCCGGTTACGCTGAGTCGCAGAGAAGACGCATTGATGCGTGCTCTCTGCGACTTTTTTATGGGTGCCACCCGCGCGTTTCCCGCTCAGCCTGCGTGGCTTAAACTGGTGCTGGGCAAACTCCGAGGTGATCCTGACCATGCGTTTGATGATGCACGCTGTTCGGCCGTTATTGTTTTTACTATTTGTTTCCACCGTTGCGCGGGGAGTGGAACCAACAAAGCCGGCGTGGCAGCAGACGCGAGATCAGATGGTTCGCGTCATCAAGACCTTAACCGACCAAGCGGATCACGTACAAACGCTCAGAGATCTTGAAGCCTCCAAGTCTCAAGCGGCAATGGAAAAGGCTCTTTCGGCATTGGTATTGTTGGACGTTTCCATCAATCCTGAATCACGTGTCAAGATTGCGGCGCGCAAGACCAAAATCACCGTGCAACAGGAACGGCCGACACGTTTTCTCGTTCGCATAGAAAACATGGCTGGCATCACCGCACCACTCAACTTTTCGACCATCGACTTAGCTACCGATCCTCCAACGCGGGCAGGATGGTGCAGTGTTGCCGTGATCGACTCCGAAGAGTGTTCCAAATATTTCAGCGGAAAGAAGATTGAATACAAGCTGTTGCAAATGACCCTCCACCAGCATGGTTTGCGTGAAGTCCGCTTGGTGGGCGATGCGGGACAAGGCACGCAAGATCTTGGCTTCCGTGCAACGGCCGATATTCTGATCAAGACACTCCCACAGACTGCATCGGCAGGAAGTCAATGAATGGAACGTTGATCCGTTGGATCATTGGAACGTCAATTGGGTTTATGGGGCTCATTGCGGTCGAGATCACGGCTTGTGGTCAATCACCGACGGCCGACCTCGCCGTACCATCACAGCCTTTACTGGCGCAGATCCATCGAGTTTCCGAGGCGTTGGAAGTCGTCGGAAAACCGTTGAGTGATGAAAAATTGGCTCAATTGAATCGACTCAAACAGTCCAAGTCTGAGTTGGACGTAGCAGCGGGCGTACAAAAGATCCTGGATCCGCTTTGCTTGGTGACCGTTGACGTGGCAGAAACGGGTCCGCCGACCATCAAAGTCGGTGCAGCCGAACGTGAATTGCTGGAACAGGGCTGGCGTACGTTTTTGATCAAAGTGATCAATCGACCGGGCCGTACTGGCAGGCTGTTTGTCGAGAGTCCCAACGCGAGACCACTCCCCTACGCACCCGCGGAAGAAGTCACATCGCGCTGGATGCAGATCAGCTCGTTCGAAGGTCAGCCGATGCGAGCCAACCTCAGTGGCCTCGCGCTCGAGTACCGCATTTTGCAGATTTACAGCCGAGACAAAGGACCGAAATCTGCCATCCTGGAATTCAACGTTAGCGGTGATCCAAATGGAGATCGCGATTTGATTCGCGAATGGCGGTTTGACGAGGATACTGACGGCTGGAATGAAATGAACCAGATCCGTCTCGCCGTTCAAAACGGTTCTTTGGAAATCGAATCCAGCGGTTCGGATCCATTCATGGGATCGACCGTTGATGGAGCCGGCGGACCGATGATGTTGCGATTTTGGGCCAAGACCAGTGTGGCCGGAATCGGCCAAGTTTTTTGGTGGACGAAAGATATCCCGTACCCGACACCGGAACGACAAACCAATTTCATTCTGGAGCCCAACAAAGAACACCTTTATGAAATTCCTTTCCATGTCGACGGTGAGCTCGCGGGCGTCCGAATCGACCCACTCGTGAAGCCTGGACGGATGCGAGTGGATTGGATCGACTTGTATTCGGCACAACGATCCGAGAACTGGGCGAAACGACCCTTGGAATTCCAAAGCGTCGGTGCGACGCCCGTGACCTTCCGAATCAAAGACGGTGACTTACCAGCGCTCGCTAAGTTTGAGATCCGAGATAGTACGGGGCAAATCTATCCCGCGCAATCGAAGCGACTTGCCCCTGACTTCTTTTTCCAACGGCACATCTATCGAGCGGACGGCGAAACCATCTCGCTTCCTCCCGGCCAATACACGATCACTTGTTCACGTGGACCAGAAACGAAGACGGAACCCAAATCATTGGTCGTTGGCGAAGAGCCGGTCGAACTGAATTATCAAGTTCAACGCTGGATCGATCCGTCGCGTTTGGGATGGTGGTCGGGCGATCATCACATCCATGCCGCTGGCTGCTTGCACTATGACAATCCGACGCAAGGCGTAAAGCCCGTCGACATGATCCGGCACATCATGGGTGAGGATCTAAAGGTCGGCTGCTGTCTCACGTGGGGACCCTGTTTTGATTATCAAAAACGGTTCTTCACGGGTGAAGTCGCCGAGCAATCCCGATATCCGTATACCCTTCGATACGATGTCGAAGTATCCGGTTTTGGGTCGCACATGTCAGGTCATCTCAATCTTTTGGATCTGAAAGAACAGATCTATCCAGGTGGCGAGAGTAAGGACCATTGGCCAACACTCGGACTCAACACGCTGCGATGGGCCAAGCGGCAAGGAGCCGTTTGTGGGCCCGCGCATTCTTCGATCGGTTTAAGTCGTTTTGTGGGTCGGGTTCCCGATACCGAGGGCCAAGATGGCCCGAACATGCTGCCAAACTTTCAAGTCCCCGCGTTTGACGGGATCGGAGCGAATGAGTTCATTGTCGACGTGACGCACCGCGTTCCCGGACCAGAGGGTGAGTTAATACCGGCGGTCGATTTCATTTCCACCATGAACACCGAACGCGTCGCTGAATGGAACATGTGGTACCACGTTTTGAATTGTGGTTTGCGAGTGGCAGCAAGCGGCGAAACGGATTTTCCATGCATGAGTGGAGAACGCGTTGGGATCGGTCGCGTCTATGCGCAAGTCGAAGGAAAATTGACATTCCAAAAATGGGTGCGTTCGATCGCTGCGGGTCGGAGTTATGTCAGCGACGGGCTTTGCCACTTGCTCGATTTTTCCGCGTCGCACACACCGTCGAACAAAAACACGCGGCTCGGCATTGACGGAAGCGAATTGAGCATCGCGGACGCCGACAACATCACGTTTTCACTGAAAGCGGCAGCGCTCTTGGGCAACAAAGATCTAACGGCCGAGCTAATTGTGAATGGCTATCCCGTGGCGACCCAGACGATTCCGGGTGATGGCTCGATGACGGAGATCACATTCGACCATTCATTCGACAAGAGCGGTTGGGCAGCCGTCCGAGTCTTTCCCAACGCTCATACGAATCCAATCTATGTGGTTGTCGATGAGCAGCCCATTCGCGGAACGCTGGATAGCGTGCGTTGGTGTTTGGCAGGCGTCGAGCAATGCTGGAAATCGAAACAGCCAACCTACGCCGTGGAAGAACAAGCCGACGCAAGAGCGGCGTATGAGCACGCCCGAGCGTTCTATCAGCGATTACTCGATGAACGACAGTAAAGCATCGTTTCGAACGAATGAACTCTCGCGAAGGGATCTCCCGATCCCTTCTGACAGTTACTTTTAGGTTTAGCTGCCTAGAAGCGTTTGCAGTTTATCGGTCAACTGCCGGACGCTCTCTTCACTCTGCTTGACGATGTCCGCGATTTGGCTTGCAGCATCGGAAGAGCGAACACTCAAGTCCTTAACTTCGCTTGCGACCACGTTAAAGCCTTTTCCGGCCTCACCGGCTCGGGCTGCTTCGATGGTTGCGTTGAGTGCCAGCAGTTTCGTTTGATCAGAAATATCACCGATCGTCGAAACGGTTTGCGTGATCCGTTGGCTCGACTGGATCGCATTCTGAATGGCTCGTTCGGTCTCTTCCGCAATCGCTCTCTGGCGAGCGGTCGTATCGACGCCGAACAGAACGTACTTCGAAATATTTCCATCCAAGTCACGAATAAGCGTGATCACCGCATCGAGTGAAACCGTATCGCCTTCGGCTGCGGGCCAAGCGATTGTCCGTTTCAAACTGCCATCGCTCTGTAGACTTCGCATCGCTTCAGTACCAAGCAATTGCGTAAGCTCACAGGAATGCTCAATTCCCTTCGCGTCTCCCATCAACTCGCGAAGTAACGCGTTGCACTCGATCAACGTTCCCTTGGAGGACCATTCCGCGATCGCACCACAGGCGCTGATCGCTTCCAATCGCGTGTGGAATTCAAGCGACTGAAGCTTGGTCTTGTTGATGTTTGCTTGAATGGAGATGAATCGCTGAAGTTGACCTTGATCGTCAAACACTGGGTTGATGGCCAACGAGATCCAGTACGGATCGCCTTCTCGGCTGTAGTTGAGGATCTCTTCGTAGAACGGTTCCCGTCTGGCAAGCTGACGACGGATGCACTCGACAGTTTCGGGACTCGTATGCGGCCCTTGCAAGAGTTGTCCCGGTTTCTTGCCGAGAACTTCGTTTGCTTGGTACCCGGTCAAACGAGTGAAACCTGGGTTCGTGTATTCGATGAAGCCGTCGCGATCGGTGATGATCACCGAATTATCCGTTTCGTTGGCAACTAGCGACAACAGCTGGAATTGTTCTCGTTGCGTGACTTGCTCCGTCACATCGGTCGCAAACTTGATGACCTTGTAAGGTCGCCCGGCAACATCGAAGACTGGGTTGTAACTGGCTTCAATCCAGAGGACATCGCCAGATTTCTTTATTCGCTTGAATTGCCCGCCGACGAAATCGCCCTCGCTCAGTTTTCGCCAAAAATCTGCGTATTCGGCTGAGTTTGCATACTCGGTTTCGCAAAAGATCCGATGGTGTTTGCCTTGAATCTCTTCCAAAGAGTAGCCAACGGCACCTAAGAAATTCTCGTTTGCCGAGAGGATGTTTCCTTGCAAATCGAATTCGATCACCGCTTGAGAACGATGGATGGCCTGAACCTTGCTTTCGAATTCTGCATTTTGCAACTTCGCGGCGGTAATGTCCGTTGCGAACTTAATGACGCCGGTGACCTCGCCCCGTCTGTCAAAAATCGGGTTGTAGGACGCTTGAATCCAAATCTCGCACCCCGATTTTGCGAAGCGTTGGAATTCGGCACTGATGTATTCGCCGTTTCGCAAGCGTTGCCAGAAGCCTTGATATTCATCCGAATCGGCGTATTCCGAATCACAGAACAGCCGGTGATGCCGGCCCTGGATTTCGGAGAGCTTGTAGCCCGTTGCATTCAAGAAATTGTCATTGGCGTCGATGATCGTGCCATCGGCCTTAAACTCAATGACGGCGGCTGAACGATTGATGGCGTCAACGATGGACTGATTTTTTGTACTGTGCTTGCGCATGATAACCCCCTGAAGCGATGTTGATGAATGTTTGCACACGCTTTTGGCGAACTGCTTCAGGATGAATCGATGCAATCACAAATTGTGAGAAGCCGCGCGGTTTGTACGGAGGATTCCGGCTAAGCAACGAGGATCTGAAAAACTGATGGCTCAGTCGTCGCTGCTCAGTCGTCGCTGCACAGTCGTCGCTGGATGGCGGGAGAGAATTTCGAGTTTTGTTGTAACAGCTGGCGTTCGACTCCGTAATTGACGTACGCGAGCGTTTCGGAACGTTCATCACCTCCCGCTGGAGTCTAGCCATGAAGCCGTATCTGTTACTGTTACCAGCTTGTTTCGTCTTTTACGCTGCTTCCGCAGGTCGACAAGATGCGAACGCACAGGAGACGACCAATCCCACCCAAGTGAGTGCCGAGGAGCGGCTCAATCAAGTTGCCAACCTGCTGGATCAACTCCAGGAATCCGGGATCTTGAACGCACCCATCACACAGTTGCCAAAAACAGAAAGGCCCGTTGAACCGCAAAGGCGACACGATGCCGCGCAAAACCCGTTCAATCTGCAGCACGGTACAGCTTCCCAGCCAGCAGCCCAACGATCCAGCGCTATCGACCTCGCCAATCAACTCATGAATCGAACGCTCGGTCAAACAGGAGCACCGAACGTTGAAGTTGGAGAAGAGACGATTCGTATTGATCTTGGTGGCCGAAGCTTCGCCGTTCCACGGCGAGTCAATCAATCGCCGACCAGATCCGCTGATGCACCCACGACAACGAATGTCAGTGAAATTCTCGAGTCTCTCGGCCAAAACTCCCTTGATCGAGCCGTGATGTACCAGCAACTCGGATACGCGATTTCTGACTTTGCTAAACGCGAATACGTTCAAGCAAAAATGCGGCTGGATGGTTACAGCGACAAATTGACAAACGACGGCGTGATCGCCCAGACGTATGCGTTGACCCTATTTCAACTCGGTGATTTCTCAAAAGCAGCCGCTGCGGCTCATGACGGATTGCGATCAGCGAAGCCGTTCGATTGGGAGAAACTAACCAGCATGTATGCTGACACAACTGATTACACCACCCGATATGAACAGCTGCAGAAACTCGCTTTGCAGGAACCCGATCGTGTCGAGTATCGGTTTCTTCTCGGCTATCACCACCTGATGCTTGGACACAAACAGCATGCAGCACGTGAGCTGCATGCTGTTGCGGAAAAACTGCATGACGATCCTGTGGTCACCCGACTGACTGCCATGACGCAATCGTCACCTAACCTGCCGCCAGCGCCGCTCGCGAGATAGCGGTTTTTGCAGCCAAATTTCCCGACGATTTCCTGCGCGGAGACTGCTGGATACCCCAGCATTCTCCGCGTTTTTCGTTTTCTGAGAGATTTCCTGGAGTCGTGTGTAACAGTTCGAAGCAAACGCCGTATGTGGGGCAGTTGTGACCGAGTCGTCCACCCTGTTCCTTTCCAAGAGTCTTGTCATGAAGAAAACCATTTTCTCGCTGGCAGTCTGTCTTGCTTGCTTGTTGAGTTCGCAGCAGCCTGCAACCGCCCAATTCGACCTGGGCAGGTTCATCCCAAAATCCGGTGGCTCGAACAATCAGTCGGGCTCGGCCCGCCAATCGAGTTCCAATGCCCGCGGACTGCAGTATCGAGTCCCTGGGTTTCCATCGCAAGGATCACAAGGTTCATCGCGAGGATCATCCAGCGGTTCTCAGGGATCCATCGGCAACCACTTGTACAAGCCCGGCGTCATGCCTTCCTCCGGCGGCCAAGCAGGACTTGGCGGAAGTGGCATTAACCTCAACCGTCTCGGCGGTGGCCTAGGCTTGAATCGATCTAGCGGATCGGGAAATGGATCGAACATCGGCTTGGGTCTCGTGCCCCGTAACAGCGGCCAGTCCAACGGGTTGGGAATGAACCTCAGCAATTCCAACGGTGGACTTGGTTTGAACTTGTCCAATGGTCCAGCCAACGTTGATCTCGACTCAAACGGTGGCATCGGCATTGGTGTCGACACGGCAGACGGTGGTGGCATTGGACTTGGCATCAATGGAGGCGTTGGCCAAAGCAGCAATGGAAGCGGTACCGGCATCAGCGATGGCAATGGAGTGGGAATCGGAATCGGGTCCAATGGCGGCCAAGGTGTTGGCGTCGGTTCAAACGGCGGCGTCGGAATCGGCATGGGTAGAGATGGCGGCACCGGCGTTGGCATCGGAACCGATGGTGGTGTTGGATTCGGCCGCGGCGAAAACGGCGGCGTGGGCGTCGGGATCGGATCACAAGGCGGTGTCGGTATCGGCGAAGGCTATGACGGCGGTGTCGGATTGGGCTACGGCGAACGCGGTGGCGTCGGGATCGGACGCGGATACAACGGCGGCGTTGGCATCGGTGAAGGCTATGACGGAGGCATCGGACGCGGCATTGGCATCGATGGAGGTATGGGCCGAGGCGTCGGCATCAACGGCGGAATCGGTGAAGGCATCGGTGTGAACGGTGGTATCGGTGAAGGCATCGGCATCAATGGCGGACGCGGAACCGGGATCGGCGTCGACGGTGGCTACGGAAAAGGCATCGGTATCAACGGTGGCGAGGGTCTCGGGATCGGCGTCAACGGAGGGACAGGTTTAGGCATCGGCGCCAACGGTGGCACGGGTACCGGCATCGGCATCAATGACGGCGTCGGCGTGGGAATCGGCGTTGATGGTGGCGAGGGTATCGGTGTTGGAATCGATGGTGGAGTTGGCGTTGGTGTTGGAAACCAATTCGGCAGCGGGATCGGTGTCGGAGTCAACGATGGCGTTGGAATCGCGATTGGAGAGAACGGTGGTTCGGCCGTTGCGATTGGTGTGGACGGTGATGTTGATGTTGATGTCGACAATCCCGCCGCTCCTGTGACCACGACCGCAACTCCGACCCCAACTACGACCACTTCCGGTTTCGTCAATCCCTTCCGTTCCTAAGCGGCGGGCTCACGTGAAGCGTCGGGCATCACCCGACGCTTCACTTCTCACTCACGCTTCGCGTGATGAACCAAAACCAACCCAACATTTATTCCTTGCATCAGGTGTTCCAATGAGATTTCTACCGCGAACCAAAACAACACGCTTTCTTCTTTCCGTGATCATCGTTTGCTGTGCAGGAAGCATGACGAGTGAGGCCCATGCTCAGCTGCGTGGACTTGGCGGAATCAACTTGTCTCGAATGGGCGGCCTGTCGCGATCGAGCAACATCACCACTCGATCCGGCAATGCGACTCGGTTGGGCAATGCGATTCGCTTGGGCAACACAACACTGGGTGGGCGATCGAGCTCAACGAACCTTGAACGCGTTCTTCCACAAGTGCTCGGCACGGTTGGTGCAATTCAATCCGTTCGCGGTCGCAGCGCTCTACGCCCCGCACCCACTCGCGTCTGCCCTCCTCCCGCTCCAGCACCTCCAGTCGTCACGCCCGTACCACCTCCACCGGTTGCCGTAGAAGTCCCAACGGTGGAAGAGACCAAGATGACCTTGGCCAGGACGCTTGTTGACCGAGCGAAGGAGGCCTTTGCAAAAGAAGACTACGCTCGCTGCTCGGATGTGTTGACGGAAGTCCTCGAGTTAATGCCTGAGGATGCGAACGCGTACCAGTTTCGCTCGCTCGCTTTCTTTGCTCAGCAAGACTTCGAAAAAGCTGCTGCGGATGCGTACGATTCCTTCCGATTTGGAAACGCTTGGACATGGGACACCGTCCTGACGATCTATCCCGAGAAGCAATCAGCACGATACACGACACAGTTGCGTGGTTTGGAGAAGATCAATAAATCGGAATCACAATCGATGTCGACGCACTTCCTTTTGGCCTACCACTACATCGTCCTCGGCCACCTGCCTCAAGCTGAGCGTGAGCTGACGACGGTCTTGACGCTGAATCCGGAAGAGAAGCTATCGCAACAATTGCTCGCGGTCGTCAAAAACGCCCAGCAAACCGACAAGGTCTCACAGCGTTAGTCTCGAGCGATGCATTTTCACGGAGCAAAAGCCAAAGCGGGTCGGCCGTCGCCGATCCGCTTTTTTCGTTTTGATGCTGCTCCGTATCACGGATGAATTCTGCGGAAACCCCTGAAACACCGCTCGATCGGGCGACGTAAACCGTTGCCCGTAAAATAGTTGTGGCCAATCGCTAAATAGCTACAATAATTTGGTCGATTCAAGCATCTAATGGATTGACCGATCCCTTCCTGACTGAATTGTCCCCCGCCCCCACGGTGAGTCGCAGTGTCCTGGATTTGGACGACTTTCGATCACCGCTCGCCCTGCTGAGAGATCGAATATGCTCAACCGCAGACAATTGCTGCAAGGAGTGGCCACCGGTGTTGGTGCTGCTGTCGGCACATCACTGGTCCCCGAGCGTCTGCTTGCCGCTCCCGCCTCGGACACGACGCCGAAGCGAGTGATCTTTTTCATGCAGAATCAGGGCTTCGATCCGAAGACCTGCATACCGACAAGCGTGCATGGCAGCGGCTCGCTTGCCAACGCGAAACTGCCCGAGCCGATTGCACCGCTCGAAGCGTACAAGGATCGCCTGCACATTATTAATGGTCTGCACGGAATCCACACCAGTCCGTCTCACAGTGCGTTCTTTGGAGCCCTAGGTGGGTATCGGGGCGGTGATGGTGTTCCGCCGAGCGGTTCCACGATCGACTATGAGATCAGCAAAGTGTTGCCCCAGACGCTGTTGCCGCATCTCTGCATCGGCATGGACTCGATCGAGAATATGAAGTCCAAACCGACGATCGCGACCTTGTCGGCAAGTGGCGCGGGTCAACCGATCTTCATGCACAGCAATCCGAATCACCTCTACCAAATGCTTTATGGCGGCATCGCGACGGGGGACATTCGAAAGCACCACGAAGCTCGATCCAACATGCTGACTCAGATCGAGCAATTGGCAGCCACCAAAGGACGTTCACTGCCGAATGCCGAGCAGCAACGTTACGGTCAATACGTTCAAGGTTTTAAAGACGTCAACGGACTGCGTGACCGTCTGGATACCGTCTCGGACCACTTGCGCAAGTTCGCACCAATCGTCGATGACCGTTATACCAATCCGGAATTTGAAACAGATTGGCATGATGTACTGCTCGATCTCGGGATCTCGTCCCTTACGTCCGGGATTACCAACACGCTGACGATCGGTTCGGGTCGCGGTGAAATCTTCGGTGCTTGGAAGGGCTTGGGCGTTGATCAGCAAGGCCACAACCTGGGTCACATGGCGCAACCTGACAACCCGATTTGGATCAAGATTCGGCAGTACAACAGTCGAATGTTGGTCCGAATCATGCAAGCACTTGAAAGTGTGCCAGAAGGAAGCGGCACAATGATGGACAACACACTCATCGTCTACACCAGCAACAATGCGGACAAGCAGCACACCAACGGTGCGAATTGGCCAGTGATGTTGTTGGGCAATTTCGACGGAGCATTCAAATCGGGTTGCTTTACACAGCTCGATGGCAAACGCCCGATCAACGCTCTTTACGCCACCCTGATGCGTGCCGCTGGCGCTTCATGCGATCGCTTCAACATGAACGAAAAACTGGCGAAGAAATTCGATGACAGCACCGGTCCGGTGAAGGAACTATTGACTTGAGATACGTTGTAATTGTCCTCGCCTTCGCCGCCAGTTGTTGGACAGCGGCGAACGCTGAGACGTATACGCCCGGACAACGCATCGACGCCGACTTCCAAAAATTTGCCAAAGGATTCCTCGAGAATCACTGCCTGGACTGCCATGGCGAATTTGATCCGGAAGCGGAGCTTTCGCTTCACGATCTTGGCCCAGTCGACGAAGTCAACGCTGCCATCTGGAAAAGCGTTTGGGCGCAGGTGACCTTAAAAGAAATGCCTCCCAAGGACATGGATCCACCGGAGGTCATTGAACGATTGCGTTTCTCCGATTGGGTCGTCGGTGAACTGACACGAGTGATGCGTGACAAAGGCGGGTTTAGCGCACACCTGGATCCCAACAAAGGCAACTTCGTCGATCACGATCTTCTGTTCGGTGCACTGCCGGAAGCCATCTCGCTCCGCCCGACTTCTTCTCCCGCGCGGATCTGGCGCGTTACGCCGCAAGAGCACATCACTCGATTGAATGAACTGATCAATCGTGAGCCAGACTTCAACCCGGCCAAACCGGGCTTGCGGACACGCGGTGACGTTGTACCGACCAACCATGGCGGCGAACTCAAGCTCTACTTCGGGACCGATCGAATTATCAAATGGCAAGGCGGTACGGTCGCCTATGCAACGGCGGTAAAGAGCATCCCAGCCGTCTTGTCTTCGGCACGACTGCATGGCCTGGAAAACTACCCAGACTTTTACACCGTCAATAGTGCCGAAGCGACGCAGATCATGGGCGTTGCAGAAGACGTTATTCGCTACATGGCATACGGTCCGCTCAGCATTGCCGAAGCGTATCAGATCACGGACGATCCAAAATCGATCGAAGACAAAATGAAGGGTGACCTGCGTGGGTTACCCACGAGCTTGGTCTATAGCACTCAGGTCAAGCGCCCCATGACCCCAGTCTTTGATTTGATGAATGAAGACGGAGTCAACGACAAACGACTGCGAGCAGCCGTCGACTATCTCTTTGAAGCTCTGACGTTTCGACCACCAAGCGATGACGAATCAGATACGTACCTTGCGATTGTCCAGCAATCAATCGACAAACTGGGAAAGGAAGACGGAGTCGTGCTTGGCCTATCGTCGATCTTCCTTGATCGAGATGCGTTGTTCCGGCCAGAGCTGGTCGAGAGTGGTCAGTCTGACGAGCACGGTCGGGTCATGATGCAGGACTGGGAATTGGGTTTAGCCGTTAACCATGCCCTCCGATACATCCAGCCGGATGAAACTCTACGAACTGCGATCATCGAAGGACGGATGAGAACGCGGGAAGATGTGAAGCGTGAGCTCGAGCGCATGCTGTCGGATGAAAGTATTCGAAAGCCCCGTATGATTCGTTTCTTTCGAGACTTCTTCGACTACGACCTCGGAGGTTACATCTGTAAGGATGCCAAGGCACTCGCCGACACAGGCGTGAGTAACCGAGGGCAGAACTATTTCCGGGCCATGTTTGATGCAACGGCAAGCACGGATCGGTTAATCGAATTGATTCTTGAAGAGGATCGAGACGTCCTGAAACAACTGCTAACCACGAATAAGATTGTCGCGACTCGCTCGGACAACGCTTTCTTCGGAACGCGACGAACCAGAGAAGAAGTTGCCAAATCCGTCGCTGCGGCGAAACGAGCGGCTGAAGAAGCTGCCAAGAAAGAAGCGGCTGAATTGGAAGCTTGGAAAAAAGCCAATCCGGGCAAGAAACCTCCCAAGCCCAAAAAGAAGCGCAACAACATCAATCACAACATCGACGAAGCTGATCTCAACGGTCCCAAACTTTACGCTCGCGTCAGTCGACGAAGTTTTGGCAATGGTTCGATGCGGCCGGATCGTGTTCTCGCTGAAGCACCGGAAGGCGAACGGCTTGGCCTCTTAACTCATCCAAGTTGGTTGGTTTCTCATTCTGATGCAATGGACAACCACGCGATTTTGCGCGGCCGATGGATTCGTGAACGCTTACTTGGTGGTGGCATTCCAGACGTACCGATCACGGTCGACGCGATGCTGCCCGACGAGCCCAAGAAGACGTTGCGTGAACGAATGCGTGTCACCCGAGAGTCGTACTGTTGGACATGTCACGAGAAAATGGACCCGCTCGGTCTTCCCTTTGAGATGTACAACCACGCAGGTCTCTTTCGAACCACCGAACTCGGAAAGCCCGTTGATACCAGCGGTGAAATCATCGACTCGGGAGACCCGGAGCTAGATGGTAAAGTGGAAAACGCCGTCGAAATGATCGATAAGCTTGCCAACAGCGAGCGTGTCGAACAGGTTTTTGTGCGGCATGCATTCCGATTCTGGATGGGTCGAAATGAAACGTTGAACGATGGGCCCATTTTGCGAGAGGCTCATCGCGCCTATCGAGACAGCGGTGGCAGCATGAAAGCGTTGATCGTTGCTTTGGTAACATCAGACGCCTTCCTCTACCGAACGCGAAACGAGCCCGACCTACTGGTCGACAAACAGTAGCCGTCCCGCCAAACCATTTGGGAGATGTGATCGTGATTGACTCACCCATTTTCCCCTCGTGTCGAATTCCACGCGTCATCTTCGTGGTGCTGCTGTTGGGCTGGCCCGTGACCACGATACACGCGCTCGCGAGTGACGCGGCGTCAAGATCGAGCACCATCGAGAATAGCCTGAAATACGTCGGTGAATCGGGCGTGCAATGGATGGAGCAACTTGAATGTGTCTCCTGCCACCAAGTCCCGGCGATGCTATGGAGTTTTGAAGCTGCCAAGAGTTACGGTATTGCCATCGATGACGACAAATTGAATGAATGGAAGACTTGGTCAACCGAGGTCGTGAGTTTTGTCAAGCCAAGTCGAAAGGAGAACATTGATGTTGAAGCAGCAATGGAAGCCAACATCGACACCATGGTCCATTTGTTACTCGCCATACCTGCAACCGAACCTGACGCTCCTTGGCGTATGAGATTCGCCAAGAAGCTAGTCGAGCAGCAGCAACCAGATGGTTCTTGGAATGCATGCGGTCAGTTGCCCGTACAACGCCGGCCCGAAAATGAAACCACTGCGACAACGACGCTGTGGACCATGCTCGCTTTGACGCGAGAGTCACAAGCGTTTAATTCTGATGCAGCCAATGCTGTTGTTGCAAAGATTGAAACGCCAGTGTCCTCTGAATTTCTTGCCGCACGGCTGCTACTCGCTTTCGAAATGGGCGAACAAGATGAAGTGAACAAGCTCCGTCAACAGCTGCATAGCCACCAGAACGATGACGGTGGCTGGGGATGGCGACTGAGTGAAGCGAGTGATGCGTTGGGCACTGGTTACGCGCTGTATGCCCTCGCCATCACGGGTACCGATGACGAACAGTCACAGCGGGCGGCGAACTATTTGATCCAATCCCAAAGCGACAACGGAAGCTGGCCGGTCCCAGGAACAAAGAAAACCGCCAAGGGACAAATCACGGAGACGGCGACTGACTGGGGTAGCGCCTGGGCCGTCATCGCATTATCGGCCCTGTAATCGAGTCTCTATCGGCGGATGTCCTAAGACATTGAAGCGATGCAACACAGACACGGCCGACTCTTGTTCGGGTCCGTTCTAGCGTCCGTATTCGCGTCCTTTTTCGGGGAGATTCGTCGACCGAGTGGGGCAGATTTCGGACGATGCAAACGTCGCAGGGTCATGCTGCCGCACGTGATGAGGCAGCGAATCCCAATGACAGGACTCGCAGCCTCATCCCTGATGTGACATTGATTAACTCTTGCCGGCGAGATTCAGCAGGAACGCGAACCTTGTTGCGTCAAGCTTTAACCGATTGAAGCGTCCCGTTGCGCCTCCATGACCCGCTTCCATGTTGGTTTTCAACAGCAGCATTTTGCGACTATCGGGGTTCTTCGCTCGCATCTTTGCCACCCACTTCGCAGGCTCCCAATATTGAACCTGCGAATCATGCAATCCCGTCGTAACCAACAGGTGCGGATACTCAACCGTCTGAACTTGGTCATATGGCGAGTATGACAACATGTATTCGAAGTAGTCCTTCTCGTTGGGGTTTCCCCATTCGTCATACTCGAAGGTCGTCAGTGGAATGGAATCATCCAGCATCGTTGTGACGACATCGACAAACGGCACGTCTGCAATCGCACCGTCGTAAAGATCCGGTGCCATATTGATGACAGCACCGATCAAGAGACCACCGGCACTTCCGCCTCGGCAATACAGATGCTCGGGATTCGCATATTGTTTTTCCACGAGGAATTTGCCAACGTCGATAAAGTCCGAGAACGTGTTGATCTTCTTCAGCAGTTTGCCATCCTCATACCACTGCCGCCCCATCTCTTGGCCGCCTCGGATATGCGCGATGGCAAAGACAAATCCACGATCGAGAAGGCTCAGCACGTTCGTATTGAAGCGAGGATCTGTACTGCTGCCATACGATCCATAGCCGTACTCCAAACATGGTGCTGTGCCGTCCAGGGGTGTCTCTTTGTGATAAACCACCGAGACAGGGATTGCAGTTCCATCACGCGCGGTCGCCCAGAGACGTTCCGTTTTGTAATTGCCACGATCGAAGCCGCCCAGAATCTCGGTCTCTTTCAAGATCTTGCTTTGCTTTGTCGCCATATCGAATTCGACGACTTGGCTGGGCGTCGTGAGAGACGTGTACCGGTAGCGAAGTGCACTCGTTGACGGGTCGGGCGTCGGAGAAGCAGACGCGACGTAAGCCGATTCGGAAAACGGAACGTCGTAATCGAGCGCAGAATCCGCATCGACGCCGAGCACGCGCAGATGAACGAGTCCATTCCTGCGTTCGGACAAGACGAGGTACTTGTCGAACAGTGCATAACTCTGCAGGAAGACATCCTTGCGATGTGGTATGCGTTCGACCCAATCCGCGCGATCATGCTTATCGACGCTGGCTGTGAATAAGCGAAAGTTTGGTGCGTCTTCATTGCTGTAAATGAAGAATTGATCACCCAGATGATCAACGGAATACTCGTGATCAGCACGTCGAGGCAAAAAGACTTTAAAGTCGCCCGTCGGATCATCCGCGGACAGGTAGCGAACCTCAGTACTGAGCGTTTGACTGGAAACAATCATGATGTAGTCACGCGAACGGGAGTTTCGCACGCCACATGAAAACTCCTCATCGGTCTCTTCAAAGACGACGACATCCTTTTCAGCCGGTGTTGAAAGCTGGTGGCGAACAATCAAGTAAGCCCGTAGCGTTTGCGGATCCTTGCGGGTGAAGAAAACGGTTTCGCTATCGTTCGCCCAAACACATGATCCGGTCACGTTGTCGACCTGGTCGTCGATCATTTCGCCCGTTGTTAGATCTTTGAATTTAAGGCTGTACTTTCTTCGTCCGGTGAAATCGACGCCAAACGCGAGTCGTTTGGAATCTGGGCTCACACGCACTCCGACCACGCTGCAGAACGTTTTGCCTTCCGCCAACTGGTTGACGTCGAGCATAACCTCTTCCTTCGCATCGGCCTTATCTGATTTGCGGCAATAAACCGGATACTGGCTACCTTCCTCGAAGCGGGTGTAGTAGACGTAGCCACGATCCGTATACGGCACCGAAGTATCATCTTGCTTGATCCGACCCTTCAACTCATTGAAAAGCTTTTCTTCCAATGGCTTCAGTTCGCTTAGAGCCGAATCGGTGTAAGCGTTTTCCGCGTTTAAGTAGTCGATCACTTCTTGGTTGTCACGTTCTCGCAACCAGTAGTAGGGGTCGATTCGCGTTGTGCCATGGTTTTCAAGTTTCTTTGGGCGGGCGTCGGCGATCGGTGGTGGCATTTTGTCTTGTGAATAGCAGGTACTGGCCAACGGGACCATGATCGGGAGCAACAACAACGGTGCCATCGAGGTGGCTAACGTTTGACGATTCATTTTTGGTTGTTAAATGGGTTAGTTGGAGAATGATATTGATCTCGGTCTCCGCCAAGAACCGAACGCACGCATTGTACCGTTTCCCCGCGAAACGGCTCGTACGGGCAAATGGCTCATTCGAGCAAAACCAAAAGACGCATTGATCTTGGTTTGCACCGCGGTATCTCCACGTCGCAGCGAACTCTGCGTTTGAATCGCCCTACTGTGCCCCTGCTCTGTCCCTGCTCTGTGCACGACGCTAAAGAATCGTCACCCGAAATGTGTGCGTTCGCTGTTGGCCGTTAACCGCGTAATTGCCTGTTATGGCGGGAATGCCATCGGCATGGCGTTTGGATCAGCATCGGCGATGGCTTCGAGGGAAGGCAATTCGCCGAGAAGTTTGGCTTCACGAGCCCGTGCGGATGCTTTTGCTTGCTGCAACCCTTGCAAGGTTTTTGCGGCGCGGGTGTAGAACGAACCAGCACGTAACTTCGACTGAACTGCTTCTTCACCATCGACGGTGTCACTGTATGCCCACCAACCATCCGCAATCTTCAAGTCGTCGGTGGCTTCTTTCTTGCCGGCCAATTCCCACGTCGCCAACAGTTTCAATCGTACGTCGCTGCCCTTGACCAAATTCTGCAAACCCTCCGTCCACTCACTCCGTCCAAAGCAACGGAACTTCCCCACCGCAAGATTGGCATCCGGATCGTCAGGGTTTTCTTTGAGCGTTTCGACGTGATTACTGACACCTTCGAACTGTGACAGTAATGCCCCCGCTCGAGTGGCAAGCCGCTCGAGCGACCGACGTGACTCCGGTTCACGAAAGAACCGCACGGATTCGGAAAGCAGGTCGATCGCGGGAGCGAAGTCATTGCGTTCAATGGCGGACTCAACGAATTGAATTACGACTTCCAGTGTGTCGGATTCCGTTCTTACCGTGATTCGCTTTACTGTCTCTTTGAGCGCTGACAAACGCAGGGCATCAACATCGATTTCGTATCTCGCGTCCATCGCATCGATTGCTTCGATAACGGCAACAGCCTCGCCAGCCTGAACGGCAATGTCCGCAGACAGTCGCAGCATCGCGTAGCATTCGACTGGATTCTTCGTCTGTTTTGCAGTTGCCAGGATTTTCTTCGCCAACTTCCCTTTCGATTCTGCCGTTTTCGCTTCGACGTATTCGGATCGGTATACCTCCGTCAGCAACCCAAGCACTTCCAAACGCTGCTCCTCGGTCGGAGGGTCCAGTTTCTCCTGACGCGATGCGTCAACCTGGTCGTGCTGAGGAACGGCAATCACAGGCTGGTGGAGTATGAGAATGCAGCCCAATGAAATACAGAGCAGCAAGGAAATGGCGCGCATGTGCGGTCCAACAGATTGAGAACGGGGATAAACGAACCTTCTGAAGATAAATTATCGCACCCCATACATCAACGCTTTCTCCTCAATGCCACAACGTGATCAATGATCTGAAAACCTCACGGGGAGTCAACGAGCAGGCTGAATTAACAAAGCGTGTTATCATAGCCACGGCAATTTCTACTCAAGATCTCCCGGTTTGCAACGCAATGAATGAACGGCACCTCGCCATCAAAGTTGTCATGATGCCGCGCGACACCAATCCGCACGGAACGATTTTCGGCGGCGTGCTGCTGAGTTACATCGACCAAGCAGGCGCCGTTGGCGCGTATCACGAAATCCGCCGACTCGGTCATGGCGATCAGCCCATCGTCACCGTCGGAATGAAAAGTGTCGAGTTCCATCGCCCCGTGTTTATTGGTGACGTCGTGAGTTTTTGGACGCGCTGCACGCGTGTCGGCAAATCATCCATCACCATTCACGTCGAAGTGCAAGCCGAGCGAGTCGGCCAGACGGAAAAGCTGACCGAAGCGGAAGTGACTTACGTCGTCGTGGAAGAAGACGGGAAGGAGCGAAGACCGCGGAGGATCTTTGAGGCTTGAGCGGACAGAGACGGCAGACCAGGCGATTTAACGCAGATTTCGATAGACCCGGAGATTTCGCGGAGACTTCGCAAAGGAAAGTCAAAGCGTTGATGGATCTTGTGTCCAACGTAGATTTCTGAATCTGGGTGCCGGACCGCTCCAAACTTTCCCGTACCGTTTGGGTTTCGCGACACCCGCTTTCGAATTCTTTGGACGCAAGAATTCAGCTGGCGAGAGGGTCAGTTGCCGGATGTCATTCCAGTCACTCAGCGGCTCTCCCTCATAATTCCGGAAGTCTCTTGGCTGGAGCGTTAAAGTATGCCATTGATCACCACCGGGAACGTCGACGACCGCGATGTGATCATCCAACACAATCACCAACTGATTGGCTTTACTTGACCGAACATCAAGCGAAAGCGCGGCTTCGCTAGGTGCTTGCCAGATGGGCTCATTGAGTTTGTTGGTGGAGCGAGCCCAATCGTTCGGTCGATAGGTGAACCACGATTTTTCCCACTCACCTTCAAACGACTCAATCAAATTGGAATGACGTTGAGTCAATTCCGCACCGGCTTGCTGAAGTTCGCTTGCCGGAACTTTGATCAAAAGCGAAGACACGTTGAATTTATCCGTCGTGTAAACACCGTAGTAATAGCCGGCTCCCGTAACGGGTTCCTCGAGTGTGTAAGACACATTGGCATACACCCACAACGGACGGTCCGTGTTGGTGAGGGGAAGCTTTGCCGTCCAAAACCCTTCTGATTCAACCGCCGTCGCGTGATGCCAAAACCGATGCATCGTCTGCAAGCGATCTTCTGGCCGCTCATCCGGCTTGCCCTGCTGCGTGAAAAAAACATCGATTGAATTGACAGGATGCGCAGGATGCGTCGGGTCGGGATGAACCGTTAACTCAGGCGTTCCATCCCCTGTGTCGCATTGCAATTCGCACCGAGGAGTGCTTGGGAATTTGAACCGACCTTTCAAGTATTCATCAAACCACAACAGCGTTGCCACTTCGTATGGCGGCGTATCTTGATGGTTGTGGTGGGGTGAGCACGTTACCCGCCATTGATCCGCCGAAATCTCTTCCACCGCATCGGGAAGATCTCCAATCCGTCCATGAAAGTCATTCGCCGGACTGAGAAAAATGATGGGGCAACTGATCTGCTTCAAGCTAACGTCATCTCCCAGCGTCGCACGAAACAACTCACTTCGATTGTCGCGATCACTGATTCCGCCACACGACGGCGCCGCCGCTTTCACCCGCGAATCAACAGCAGTCATCACCGTTAATTTGCCACCCATCGAATGTCCGTAGACACCCAAACGATCCGCGTCGACTTCTGGTTGTTGCTCTAAGAAAGTCAATGCGCGACGTGCGGCAAGAGCACACAAGAACCAACCGCTATTGCGTGGTGAATCTACGGGATCGAGTGTCCAGTCGGCGGCGCGTACGCTTGGGAAGGAGTTACCTGGGTTCCGCGACGGAGCATGGTAGCCATCAACGGCTCCCCAATCCGTCGTCAGCTTGTACGAAGGGTCATCGCGCTGATCCTCCCAAAAGAGCTTCACCTCTGACGGCGCCACGCGATAGTGCGGCGAGCTTATCCGACCGGCCCAGGCGAGTGAAATCGTTGCATAGCCACGATGCGCATTAAACAAACACGCCTTGTAATCGGCGTATTGACCGCCACCATGTATCTGCACCAAACCTGGCAGGCGGCGACCCCCATCACGATCCTTCGGATAACCGTAGATCGCGGCTATCCGTGCGGTTTCGCCTTTGAAGACGCCAACACGAAACCGAATCACACGCAAGACAACATCGTCTTCTTCCCACTCGTGAAGCAATTCGACTTCGAGGGGCTCTGACCTTGCATCAAAGCCCGCCCACATCTCCGAAAAACTCTTCGGGGCTTGGCCATCAATCAGCGAGGGCAGAGTCTCCGCTCTGCACAAAGAAGTAAGGACAAGGATGACTACGAGCGTTTGCGAGAAAGCGCAAACAACGAAGTGGCGCAAGAGCCGAGTTCGCGATGTTGTCACTCACTCTTCCTCGATCACAGGATTCGTAAGCTTTCCGATACCATCGATTTCGATCGTGACGGTGTCTCCACCTTTCAAAAAGACGGGCGGCGTCCTCGCGGCCCCGACTCCGTGCGGCGTTCCGGTGAGTATCACAGTTCCGGCCGCGAGACGAGTGCTACTACTCAAGAACTCAATCAACGCTGGCACATCGAATATCATGTCGTTCGTGTTCCAGTCTTGCATCGTCGTCCCGTTCAGAACGGTCCGAATCCCGAGGGAGTTAGGATTCGCGATTTCGTCACCTGTTACCAAACAAGGACCCAACGGACAAAAAGTGGCAAACATCTTGCCACGACACCATTGACCGCCCCCTCCATTCCTCTGCCAGTCACGAGCACTGACGTCATTCGCGCAGCAATATCCCAAGACATAATCCAACGCGTCCGATTTGGAAACGTTGTAACACTCCTTCCCAATCACAACGGCTAATTCACACTCGAAATCGACGCGATCACTTCGCAACGTCCGAGGCAGCACGATCGGATCCCCGGGGTTCTGCAATGCACCGCTATTCTTCATGAAGACAACCGGATGATCCGGAATCGCTTGCTTCCCTTCTTCCGCATGCTTCCTGTAGTTCAATCCGATGCAAATGATGTCGCGAGGAATCACCGGCGACAGATGTTTTTCGATATCAGCGGCTTCTCCCGTGTCGGACCAATGACCAAAGATATCACCCTCGACGCGCGTGACTTGATCTCCCGCGTGAAGGCATCCGTAGTGAATCGTGTCGGTTGAATCTTGATAACGAACAAATTTCATCAGTGGTTTCCTTTTCTCACTGTCTTTCGGCATTCAACTTGGCGACCGTCAAACGTTCCGTGGCACGGCATAGCCATCACGTTCGGGCCGAGTCAACAGTGCGTCCGCGTCGGAGTCTCCCACGAACGACTCTTTGTTCGGATCAAACTTTACCGTCCGATCTACGCGATATGCGATATTTGCAAGGTGACACAACGCGGATGACATATGACCTTGCTCGATTTCCGCATTCAAATCTTGGGGGCGTCGTGATCGTACCGCCAAAACCCAATTGCGGAAGTGTGGCAGATTCGAAATCGGACTGCCTTCTTCAAACGCGCTTGGTCCCGGTTCTCGCTTGCGCCCGAGGAACGTGTAATAACTGGAGTAGTCGGGAATGATCATCGTTCCTTCGGTCCCTAAAAAGATCGTACCGACGGGGAAGTCTTTCTGAACGAAAGGATATTTGTCGCGGAAACCAGCTTCCGCGTTGGTGTACCAGTCTCGCACTTCAAACTCGATCATCTGGCCGTCTTCCCACTTCATGGACGTGGATAAGACGCCAGGCGTTTCCGCACTGCTCTTATGGACTTTCTCTTGCATGTAGTTGGTGCCGACGGCAGAAGCTTGGACCGGATGCGTATCAAGTTTCAAGCCCCAGCGAAGGATGTCCATTTGATGCACACCCTGGTTTCCGATCTCACCATTGCCGTAATCCCAAATCCAATGCCAACGTCGATGTTGAAAATTGCTGTACTCATGCACGGCGGCCGGCCCACACCAGGCGTCCCAGTCGAGACCCTCGGGCACCGGACGCGGAGCGTGTTGGCCTAAATTGCCGCGAATCTTATAGGCAATGCCACGCGCGAAGTAGACATCACCGATGATCCCGTTATGAAGCTTTTCGATTCCCTCCATAATGTTTGGTGACGATCGACACTGCGTGCCGTGCTGAACAATGCGATTGTACTTTCGGGCCGCCTCAACCATTTTTCGGCCTTCAAAGATATTGTGCGAACCGGGCTTTTCGACGTAAACATCTTTGCCTGCCTGGCATCCCCAAATCACATTTAACGAATGCCAGTGGTTTGGCGTTGCGAAGGTCACTGCATCGATTGAAGAATCGTCGAGGACGCGACGCATGTCGTCATAAGTTTCAATCCGGTGCCCGCTGCGTTCACTCCAGACTTTTTCAGCCGATTGACGCTTCGCTTCGTTGCAATCACACACACCAGCTAATTCAACGTCGGCCGTGGATTCTTTCTCCAAATCCACAAGGCTTTCCGCGTGAGCGTTAGCACGGCCACCCATCCCAACAATCGCAACGCGTAACTTGCTGTTCAGGTTTTGACCGCGAACCACTGCGGGAGCCGCAAGCGTCGCGGCGGCGGCTAGGGAGGTTGTTTTTAAAAGGTCACGGCGTGAAGTTTCTTTCATGGGATCTTCATTGAGGGGAGACATCGAACGATCGTCTGCGTGGGGCCGCTATTGTAACCGACTCGCTGACATCAGACTCTGTGCTCCGGCTGATCGATCGCGCGGGTGAGTCCGTTGAGACAACGGGCGAAAGGGAGCGAGAGCAATTCATATTGCCGCTTACGTTCGGTTCGTGGAGGATAGTGAAATGGCATCACCGTTCTCAGAAAGCGATACAATCCTCCAGACGCCGAATCGTCGGCAGTGTATGGAATTCCGCTTGGTGTTGGATGCCGTTGGCATTCCATCGAGACCCTACCAGTCCAAGGGGTCGTGGTATTTGGAGGTTGCTCAAAGGGATGCCGAACGAGCGCTTTCGGAACTCCAGGCTTATCAGCAGGAAAACCCTCCCGCAAAGGAAGAGACAACTTCCGATCGGGTCGTCCAGGGTGACGCAGTACCGGCGGTCATCGCCTATGGGCTTGTACTTATCGCGATTGCGGTCTTGGAATCCTATCAAGCGTACGGGCTCGATTGGATGCAGGCGGGACAGATGCAGGCGGGCTTGGTATGCGATGGTCAGTGGTGGCGTGCGATCACCGCACTGACACTCCATGTCGATCTGGGACACTTGATGAGCAACCTCGTGTTCGGGGTTGTCTTCGGCTTGATGGCGGGACGTACGCTCGGGGGAGGCGTCGCGTGGCTTTCCATCGTTTTGGCCGGTGGTCTTGGAAACTTAGTGAACGCGTACATCCAAGAGCCCGATCACACTTCGATTGGCGCCTCAACGGCGGTCTTCGCAGCACTCGGATTGCTGGTCGCTCACGCGCTGCGGTTCTGGGGCGATCGAACGAATCGGTGGAAACGTTGGCGTCCACTGATCGGCGGCACTGTCTTGCTCGGCTTGATCGGGGTTGGCGGCGAACGAACGGACGTCGCAGCCCACTTCACCGGATTTCTTGCCGGGCTGCTGATCGGCTGGCTGGGCAGCTACGCCAATCAGCAGCTGTTAACAAAACCGCTGGTCCAACACGTTTCCGGCATTGCTGCGATCGCGACGATCGTCATTGCTTGGTTCATCGCATCTCGCTAACGACGAACAAAGTTTCCCCGGATCGGCTGCACTTGCCGATCATTCACTGATGTCGTAGCAGAGGAGAACATCCTGATCGCGAAGATAGAGCTTGCCGCCGGCGACCACCGGATGTGCCCAAGCTTTTCGCCCACTTCGCTGAGGTTGATCAAAACGCCCCTTTTCCACCAAGCCTTCGGTCGTCGCTTCGATTAACGCAATCGGCCCCGCTTCGCTTCGGAGGTACAGATGTCCATCGGCAAACGTCGTTGCACCTTTCCCAACGCTGCGCCCTTTGAAGGCCAAATCTCCCGAGTCAATCTCGAGGCAACAGAATGTGCCACCGCTTGAACCAAACACGTGTCCATCGAGTAGCAACACGCCACCATGATGGTTGGCAATGTTCTTGTTCGCGTACAGTTCTTCCGTTGCCCAAGAATCGCCATCCTTGCTGATTTTGAAACCGTTGCATCCAACGCCGTATGCGGACGTCACAAACACAACATCACCGTTCACGACGGGCGTTGTGATGACAGCCGTCTTGCCTTGCCGTTCGGCTCGCCACAGTACTTCCCCTGTTTCTGGTACGAGTCCTGCGACACTGCGACCGGTCAACTGAACGTACTGCCGTGTCCCGAGAATGTTCGCGATGATCACCGATGAATAGCCAGCTGGATCTGTCCAGTCGCCCGTCTGCCAGATCTTTTCGCCGTTGCTTCGGTCTAGCGCTAGCACGGCCCCCTGCTTTCCACCGGGGGTGACAATGACTTGTTTACCATCGACCAATGGAGACTCACTGTATCGCCAACCCGACATCATCTTGCCACCGAAGTCATCTTCTAGGTTGACCGACCACAATAGGTTTCCATCAGCCGTATTCAAGCAAGCCAAATCACCGTGTTGGTTGAGCACGAATACTTGATCGCCATCCACGGTGGGTGTGCTTCGCGGTCCGGGATAGCCACGATGACCTCCCGCTGCGCCGAGCTTCGTTTTCCAAATCTGCGATCCATCGGATTCACTCAATGCGATCGCATAGCAACCGTCTTCTAAATCACCGAGGGTAAAGATGTTTTTGTCGGCAATGGCGATGCTGGAATAACCGCCGCCGACACCTTCGATCGACCAAGCCAGAGGTGGTCCATCATCCGGCCACTGCTTCAGCAAGCCCTTCTCACTCGACTTCCCATCGCGCTCCGGTCCACGCCACTGAGGCCAATCATCGGCAACGACCGAACAGGGTGCAAACGTCAGGAAAGAAAATGCCAGAATGAAGGCGCGAGTGTGTTTCATCGGAAAGTCCTAGGGATAGACAGCTGGTGATCAAGGAGGATTAATTTATCATTTTCGCAAGACGAAATGGGTGAATGAGAAATTGCGAACCGCGCGACGCGAGGAACGAAACGTGCCCGATGAACAGCAATTGTTGATCCGGGAAAGCAATCCCGTAGATGCGGCGGCCATTGCAGAGATCTACAACCACTACATCCTGAACACGCTGGTGACGTTCGAGACAGAAGCGGTGACCGCAGAAGAAATCCGGAATCGAATGGAAGGCGTCTCGAGCCTGTCGCTCCCCTGGATCATTGCGGAATGGGAGGGCGAGGTCGCGGGTTACGCTTACGCGAACCGATTCCACTCGCGAGCAGCGTATGCAAAGACGGCTGAAACGACCGTCTATCTCCATCCATCGCACTGTGGCCGCGGGATCGGATCCAGATTGTATCGCCGTCTTCTCGACTTAGTTTCACTTACACCCATCCATACCGTCATCGGCGCTATCGCGCTTCCGAATGAGCCGAGCGAACAGTTGCACGAGCGACTCGGCTTCAAAAAGGTCGGTCACTTTCACGAAGTCGGATTGAAATTCGACAAACGTATCGACGTCGGATTCTGGCAAAGAATGGATAGTCGCCGATCGCTCCGCCGATCGTAGCGTTCCGTTCTGTCGTCATGCGGAGCATGACCTACTGGTCCGTTGATAGACGTACTTCTGGTGCCCGGACTATGGACTCTCCTCAAAATGCGCGATCTTCGTAGCGTTCGGACGGCAAAAAAGGGATACCGGTATAAACTGGTAAGAATTCTCGTCCGCTTTTCGTTCGGTTCCGCACCCTGAGGGACATGCTCGTTGGAAACCGCTGGTCAAGGAGATCAACGACCGACCCCGCCTGACAACGACGGGGATGACTCGTTCGCTAACTTGCTCCGCGCTGCCCGCGCGGGGTCACGGGAGGCGTCTGGCCAGTTGATTGAGCAGTTCCGGCCCTATCTGCTGCTGATCGCAAACGAGGATCTGGGAGCAGAGATGAAAGGAAAAGTGGGTGCGTCAGATGTTGTCCAAGATGCACTATTGAGTGCCCAGCAAACGATTGAGGGTTTTCGCGGCCAGAGCCCCGAAGAGCTTCGAGGTTGGCTGCGCCGAATCGTTCTCAATGACATTTTAGAAACCCAACGCAAATACAAAGGCACCGAGAAACGGCGAGTCAGTCGGGAAACGGCGTTGCAACGAAACACTGACAGCATCGCGTCGCAGAACGATCCGGCGTGCCCCCAAATGACACCTTCGACTTGGGTCGTCGCCCAAGAAGAAGCCGAGACCCTGCGAAGATCCATGCGACAGTTGACGCCGGAGTATCAACAAGTTTTGGAGTTACGAAATTGGCAAGATCTTTCCTTTGCAGATATCGGCCTGAGGATGGATCGCAGCCCTGAAGCGGCTCGAAAGCTCTGGTCCCGAGCTGTCGTAAGTCTTCAAAGAATCCTGAATCGCGAACACACCAGCACCCCGGAAGAGTAGCAGACGTCTATCCCAACTGGCCCGCTATCGAGCAATGAACCGCGATCCAAACGATCAACTTTCCGAAAACGAACAGCTCGCCAAGCAGCCGTTTGCTGAAGAGCATTTTGCGGAAGAACTCGCCAAGCTTGACGAGTCGATCTCGACCAACAATGCGGTCTCTTCCAATCCGGAAGGCTCAGCAAGACGCGATACCGAAATCGATGCCGCTTTGCAGCAGGCTGCCGATGTTCTTCAGATGATGCGTCGCGTCAGGCAGTTCGAAGGCGAGTCACTTTCGCATATCGGCGAAGTGTTGGAAACACCTGCCTCAAACGTCCACAAAACTCCAGCGACCTCTTCCGAAGATGCAGCTACGCCTGATTCGCCGAAGATGATTGGACGATTTCGCGTGGTCCGACTCTTGGGCGCAGGCGGATTCGGACTGGTCTATTTGGCAATCGATACGAAACTTGATCGCCGCGTTGCGATCAAAGTGCCGCGGCCAGAAATATTAGCCACTGCGGACAACGCGCATCGATTCCTGCGCGAAGGAAAAGCAGCGGCAGCGTTGAACCATCCGAGCATTATTCCCGTCTACGAAGCCGGTGAATTCGGAACGGTTGCGTACATCGCATCCGCCTATTGCCATGGATCAACACTGGCTGAATGGTTGGACCGGCGTGCCGAACCTGTGACTCCGTTCGCGGCCGCCGCGATCGTCGCTCGGCTTGCCGATGCTGCAGAACACGCACATCGTCGCGGCGTCCTTCATCGAGACCTGAAGCCGTCCAACGTGCTGCTGGAGTTGCCTGAAACAAATGGTGGGAAAACACCCGATCACTTGCCAACGGAGATTGGCGAATTCGATGTCGCCTCAAGAGCGCGTATCAGTGATTTCGGATTGGCCCGACTCGATGAATCAACAAGTGCCTCAAAAGCTTCACCCTCGCAATCTGCGAGTACGCTGACGACGAGCACGTTGGGAACCCCCAGCTACATGCCGCCAGAGCAAGCGGATCCAACGTTGGGAACTTTGGGTCCCGCTTCAGACGTCTATTCACTGGGTGCGATTCTTTACCAACTGCTGACCGGCCGCCCGCCGTTTCAAGAAGCAACGATTCTCGCCACACTCGATGCGGTTCGGCATCGAGCGCCAACACCCCCGCACAAGCTGTCGCTGGACATTCCAGCGGATTTAGAAGCGATCACTTTGAAGTGTTTAGAAAAGAGGAGTGCGCATCGTTACGTCAGCGCCGCGGATCTCGCCGATGACCTGGAGCGGTTCCTGGATCATCGCCCCGTTCGAGCACGGAAAGTCGGATCCGGTGAAAGATTTGTCCGTTGGTGTCGAAAGAACCCGGTCGTTGCTTCGTTGGCTTGCGCAGTGGTGCTCTTAGCGATTGGCTCCACGGTTGCGTCCATCCGTTTGGCCGTCTCTCGCAGCGAAACACGCAATGCCTTGAACGAGGCCGTCAAGGCGAATGAACAAGCGTTATTGAATGAGTATCGAGCCCAGGTGGCGCTGGCAGGTTCCATTCAAAGGAGTTCGTCTCCCGGACAGCGAACGGATAGCCTCATCGCTTTACGTCGTGCTGCGTCGTTGAGACAAGAATTGAATATCGACTCGAAGTTTGAGCTGCGAAATTTGGCGATTACAGCTCTTTCCAAATCGGACGTGACGCTCGACCGTCAATGGCCGGTGAACGTCGTGGGAGAAAGTTTTCTGACGACCTCTCCGGACGGGGAACGATACGTTCAGATAACCGAAGATCGTTCGGGACTTGTCTCACGACGTATTCGCGATGGTGAACGGTATCAACAGTACGCATTCGAACGACCTGTCGATCGAATCATCGGGATGCGATACAGCCCCGATGGGTCCTGGCTGGGCGCGCGTTACGCCATCGGCCGTGGACGGGAACGACTGCAGATCTGGAAGGTTGACGATGGAACACGTGTTGCCGATTGTGTCATCGGTGGCTTCGGACGTGCTGCGGATTTTTCCGTGGACGGGAAACGTTTGGCTCTTATCGCGGCGGACAATCGCTCCATCGAAATCCGTCGACTGCCCGAGTTCGAAATCGAACAGAAGATCGTTCGCCCCTCGCCAATTCAAACGCTCGCCCTTTCAAGGGATGCACAGACGATCGCCGTTCACCGAGACGGCAACGTCGATCTCATTGCGACGGACCTGTCTTCGGGCGACCTGTCTTCGGGCGAAACGATCGATCAACTCAACTGTCCATCATTCGCATACGCACTCGAATTCTCCCCCGATGGACGTCAGCTGGTCGCAGCGTGTCGAGACAGCCGAGTGCGTCTTTACCGTTTAGATGGATCCAATTCAGCAAAAACAAAGCGAGAACCTGTTTCCGTTTTGGAAGGTCACGCCGCGATGGTCGTTACGACGTCGTGGCATCCGACCGAGGCCTTGTTGGCCACATGCAGCATGGATGGCAAGTCCCGTATTTGGGATTTGCTTGGTTCGCGTTCGATCTTGGAGCTCAATCAGAAATGCACGGGATTTAGTCGAGATGGGAGATGGCTTGGGATTGAGGGGGGACGAATGCAACTCAATCGTTCGCAAGCGATGCGTTCATTCCCGCAAAGTGATTCCGAGGTGCTGCTGCCAATCGACCTTGGGTTTTATCCCCGTGGGAAGGTCACATCAGAGATCGATTACTGGGTCGCGATGCCCAATCGAAATCTGATCATTGGACAAAACTACTTTCGAGCCGCGTTCCGCGACGTTGCCAGCGGTCGAATCTTAGCAGACGTAGCACTCCCTGGATGCTGGTTTCGATTTGGAGCGTCGGGTCAGTATCTCTACGCTTCATCGCAGTTGGTCGGATTCTGTCGCTTGCCAATCCGTGAATTTGAAGACGAAGATGCTGTGACCTTGCAAATTGGTCCGCCCGAAGTGATCCACTCCGCTCGCGGCGGCGCGTTCGCGTTGTCTGGCAACCGCGCCGTACTGACGCCGTTTCTTTCGACGGGCTATATCTTGGAAATGGAATCAACCAGCCAACTGGATGCGATTTCCAAGTTGTCCGTCCATCCTTACACTTTTTGGTCAGATCTATCACCGGACGGAAAGCTGGCCGCAGGTGGCGCGATGAAAGCGCCAAACGTACGCGTCTTCGCAGCCGACACCGGTCAACAGATCGTGACACTGCCCAGCGCGACAGCGGCACCCTGGTTTTGTCCAGATGGCAAACGGCTCGTTGTCGCCGAGAATGCGCGATACACATTTTACGACACGACACGGTGGGAACCCATTCACCGTATTGAATCTGTTGCCGGTGGAATCTGGCCCGGAAGCCTGGCGTTCAGTCCCGACGGTCAGTCGCTTGCCATCGAGATGGGATCCGAAGTGCATCTAATTTCGGCGGACGAATTCACGGCCATCGCAAAGTTCCGCGTCCCATCAGAAGAACTCATCGAGTCGATAGGATTTAGTCGTGACGGTCGATTCTTGTTCAGTGGCGGCGGTGATCAAGACCACACACATGTCTGGGACCTGACGGAGATTCGCTCGCAGCTACGAACACTCGATCTGGACTGGGAACCCAATCAACCACTCCCTCGGTCCCACTCGACGAAGCCGATTCGGTTGGAACTTGATCTGGGTGAAATCTCCAATACCAAACGCGAGCCTTCATTCTGGAACTTCTGATTCGGCTTGCCTTGACGTCACGAAACAGTCCTGACACACCGAGCCAACACTCCGGTTGTCTATGGACCTGTCGACAATGACCACGTCTTTCGAGCGACACCGGTGTATAACGGCCGTGCAAGACATACGTTTGCCACTTACCGACCGGAACCTATGACATCGGATCGCTCCACCACCGTTGAAGAACTCAAGTCCGCGGTAGCGCAGTTTGTACGAGAACGCGACTGGGAACAGTTTCATGACCCGAAGAATCTGGTGATGGCGCTGACCTCGGAGGTGGGAGAGTTGGCGGAACACTTTCGATGGGTGCCGAGTGAGGACGCACTCGCGACAGCCAAAGCGGATTCGAATCGCGAAGCCGTTGCGCACGAGCTGGCAGACGTGCTCATGTTCGCATTAGAGTTTGCTAATGTTTGCGAAATCGACATTGCGGAAGCGATCGAGCAGAAACTTGAGATCAACCGCCATCGCTACCCAGTCGAAAAAGCTAAGGGACGAAGCGAAAAGTACGACCGTCTTTAGTCGTTTTTGATCGCGCTGTCCGCTATCGACGGGACTGGTTTATCGAGCGAATCCCGGACGAAAGATCGAAACGCGGCCTCAGGCGAAACGGCGATGTGGTAGATTCTCCTCACGTCAAAGCAACCAACTGCCACTTAATTCGGTGCGCTCGCGAGGTTGCTTTTTCGCGTTAGACCTTAATGACGACACTGTTTCACTCTTTACGACAAAGAGGTCGATGACATGCCAGGTCTTGAAGACATCGCCAAACGTCTCCGAGGTTACCAGCTTGAACTATCAGAGCTGGAGAAGCAATTGGAGCCCTACAAACCTATGTCTAAGATCCCCTCGGTCGGCGCGGCAATGAAGAAACTCAGCTCGACGCAGTTAGAGTTCGATCTTCTCAAAGAGAAGTTTGTTGGTGTTTCAACCGTGAATGACGGAATCATGGCAAAGGAATTCCAGGAACAAGCAAACGACATTCACGACGTCACCTCCGGAAAGATCGACGTGGAAGATCTACAGACCAAAGGCAATGATGATGCGATGCAAATCGCAAACGATGCGGAAATCGCTAGCGAGTATCAGAAACAGGGCAATGACATCGACGATATCACGTCCGGGAAAGCCAATGTCGAAGATATCGTTACGAAAGGCAAGCAAGCCAAAGATTAGCGTTAGCCCAGCGTAATCTGTTTTCCGCCACAATCGACGGACCGCAATCGGAAACGCTTCTCATTTCTTCTTGATCGGCCAAGGCTGGACACCCGCTTGCTCGGCCCAAGTTTGCCACTTCTTTTTCAACTCCAAAGTGAGTTCAGGATGATCGCTCGAAACATCCTGAAGCTCCGTGCGATCAGCCGCCAGATCGTACAGTGACCAAGGCTTTCGGTGGGTTCGGACGAGTTTCCAGTTACCGTCACGGACGGCGGCATTCCCTTGATGTTCAAAAAATAAACCTTCGGGTCGTTCGAGACGTTTACCGGTGAGCGCCGGCAAAAGGCTGCGACCCGCAACCGGTGTTATCGAGCTGCCATCGAATACGTCGGGATAGGTTACGCCGGCAACTTTTGCGCACGTTGGAAGTAAGTCGATGACGTGGCTGACTTCATTGGAAAAATGCCCCTTCAGTGCCGAAGGGATTACCCGCGGCCAATGCGCGATCAACGGAGTTGCGATGCCGCCTTCGTGAACAAACATCTTGTATTTTCGAAACGGCGTATCACACATGTTCGCACCAGAGATTCCAAAACTGTTGTAAGAATCTGGTGTTCCCGTTCGCGCGGATGGGTCACCACCTCGGTTGCCAGTGAATCCCGTCGAGCCCGACTCAGCGCTGGCACCGTTGTCAGACAAGAAAAGGATCAGAGTATTGTCGAGCTGATCCATCTGCTTCAGTTTCGAAACAATTCTTCCCACACCTTCGTCAATCAAATGGACCATGGCCGCGTGCGTTGCCATCCGGAGATCTATCTCCTCAGGGTCTTTGACCTTGGACCATGCGGTTGCCTTGGTATCCTGAGGTGAAAGTCGCGTGTCCCTTGGAAACATGCCCATCTCCATCTGTCGCTGGAAACGTGCCTCGCGAATTCGCTGCCAACCTGCGGCGTACCGTCCACGAAATTTTGCGATGACATCGTCGGGCGCTTGAAGAGGCCAGTGTGGCGCTGTGTAAGCGACGTAGAGGAAGACGGGCTGATTCGCGCTCGCGCCTTCTTCCAAGAACTGGATGGCGTAATCGGTGAATGCCGTGGTCGAGTACCAGTCCTTCGGAATTGGGATCACTTTGTCATTCAGAACAAGGTCGCGCCCGGGCAAGTTGCGATAGTGGTGTCCGCCACCCTGAGGCGTCCCGTAAAAGCGATCAAAACCTCGCTTCAGCGGCCAGCATTCCGGTGCGGAGCCAACGTGCCACTTGCCACAGATCGCCGTGAAATAGTCGGCGGTACTCAAGACTTCTGCAATCGTCACGCACCGGTCATTCAAGAATCCTTGATAGGAAGGGTGGTTGGAATTGCTCGTCATGTGCCCGATGCCAGCTTGGTGCTGATACAAGCCAGTCAGCAACGATGCGCGAGTCGGACAGCACCTGCCCGCGTTGTAAAACTGTGTAAACCGAAGTCCGTTGTTAGCCAAAGAATCCAGGTGAGGTGTTTCCGTTTCGCCGCCGTAGCACCCAATATCACTGAAGCCCATGTCATCAACCATGATCAACACGATGTTGGGAAGCGTTTCTTCCGCAAGCGACACACGGTCCGTCGAAAACAAAGCGATAGCGAGCGCAATCAGAAGGAATGGATAGCCGGGCTTCATATCGTTTGTTGCAAAGAGTGACTGAGAAAGTACGGGCAATGTCATATCCTTAAACGTACCATAGTCGCCGATCGCCCCGCGATCGTGGCGGAAGCCGTCATCGTGCATCGAACGAAAGAGTCCACCGAAGTCATTCTTGAAGACTCGCAGGCGTGCCCGTGCCCGCGCTCAGCACCGTAGTGCTCGTGTTCGTAGGCGCCTCCACCCGGCCTCTCAGACGTCCGGCCACCCAGCTTCCAAGAATGGCCCAATGGGGAGGTGCAATGACGACGGCGATCGGTGACGTCTATCAAGAGACGCATTCGTTGGCCGCGTTCCGCGTAACGTGTTTTCGTCACGCGGAGCATGACGTACGGTTTCCAGTTACAATCACCCACTCGCAAACTCGAACGACGAACGAAAGTGCACTCTCATGAAAAACCTACTGCTCGTCTCTTTGCTGACCTTTTTCTTCTCGCCGTTTGTCATCGCCGACCCACCACCTGAGAATACTACTTGGCAGATGCTTTTCGACGGAACGTCTCTCGATGCTTGGGAGCCATCGAAGGTGCCCGAATGCTGGACGTTTAAGGAAGGGGTTCTGATTTGTAAGAACAATGACAAACAACAGGGCGACATTCTTCATACACGAGCGTCTTTTGAGAACTTCGTTTGCGAATTGGAGTTTAAATTCATCAGCGGTCGGATCGATTCGGGCGTGCATGTACGTAATGACAAGGACCAGATTCAAATCGGTGAGTCTGGCAGTTTGAAACGCGACATGACCGCTTCGCCCTACATTCCAGGCAAGGGTTATCCAGTTGAAGCGAAAGGCGTTAAAGAGCTTCTAAAACTTGACGATTGGAACAAACTGCGTATCCGCTGCGTCGGTCCCAAGTACACGACTTGGCT
The DNA here is from genome assembly GCA_039179795.1 of Planctomycetota bacterium. GTDB lineage: Bacteria > Planctomycetota > Planctomycetia > Pirellulales > Pirellulaceae > Rubripirellula. The sequence continues at coordinate 203,341 of JBCDEM010000011.1, forward strand.
CAATGGCAAGGAAGTGATGAATTACGAGTCAGCGAGTGCTTCCGAGAAAGGAAAACTCGGCATTCAGCTGCACGGCAAACGAGAAATGGAAATCCACTACCGAAACATTCGGGTTCGATCGATCGAATCGAATTGATTTTCGATCGTACGAGAAAGATCTACCACGATTCGGTTTCTCGAATAAGCAGAAACCAAATGAACGTGGTGACAAACGCGGCAGCCAGGATGCCCGCGATGGAGACTCGTTTCCAAGTAGCTTGTCGTCGCACGAAGAAATCAACCGCTGCGATCCCGGACGGCAGAAACAACATCGTTCCATACAGCCAACTGGGATACGTTTCGAACGTTTGAAAACGCCCCGCCGCGATCACACACGTACCAGCAGCGGATGCGATTGGGGCGATCTCCCACACTCGACTCGTCGGAAACACCAATCCGCAAAACGTGAACACGATCGTCGCGCTCACCATCGCAACGGACCATTCCGTAAGACTTCCATAGGTTGCTGCCGCCAAAGCGACAGGTCCACCTAGCGACGCGAGTGCGACGAGCATCACCCAACGCTCCGCATGACGACGCACCATCACGCTAAGCGACCACGCATTGAGCATCATGGTGAGTGTAAGAAGGATTCCCCAAGGTCCGTGCAGATCATACGTGTCTTCCCACACCTCTCCACGCGGTAGGCAGATGTATGCCGTTAAACCAGAAGCAGCCGCAACGATACACGCTAGCCAAGAAGTATCCGTCCTGCGTCCGGCTTCGGATGAGCATCCATTAAAGCTCAACAACCATGTAACAACGATCCACGCGGTGAGTGGCCAAAGGCAGAGTTGCCATTCCGCATCCGGCCAACCCTGTCGACCATATAGCGAAACCGCTATCGCTGCCCACCAACCCAAGGAGAAGACGAGAACATCCAATTGGGTTTTAGTACCGTTTGGGATTCGTTTGACGGTTAGTCCCAAAGCGACAGCACCCGCGGCCAAAACCGCGGGTACGAGGGCAGTCCAAAACAAGACCGTTTGATCAAATGTCAACTTATTTCCTGTTTTAACGCTTCAAAACAAACTTGACGTCAACTTTCACGTCGTCGTCGATTTTTCCTTTGCCGTAGTCCATTCCCCATTTGGTGCGATCAATTTTAAATGACGCGACCATATCCAGGCCTTGGCCGGTTGGGGTGCATTGTGTCGGAATTTCGATTTCAACCGCTTTGCCGAGCATTTTCCATTGCCCCGTGATCTTCGCAACGGTGTGATCCGCGTTGATTTCGACGTCGGTCGATTCAAACGTAATTTTGGGGTACTTACGAACATCAAAAAAGTCGGGACTCATCAAGTGATTCGTCAGCTTCTTATCTTTTGAAAAGATGCTCTTCACATCGATCTCGATCGAGATCGTGCTCGCGTTGGGATCTTCAAAATCGGCGTTCGCTTTGACTTCGAACTTTTTGAATCCACCTGGCTGCTTCGTACCATCCGGCTTCGTCCCCAGAAACTTGATGGACGACTCACTGGTCACGAGCGTCATGTCTTCGCCTGCGGAAACGGAGCTACAAGCCGTGGCGAATGCGGCGATCAAACAAATGTGAAGTATTTTCATATCGGATCCTCGTTCAGTCGGGTCATCAGGTAAGGAAAGTGGCTAAGCGGCACGACCGTCTGGCAAGCCAGCCAGTTTAAAGGGACAGCCCCCGAGATACCAGTAAAGCGTTGATCGATAATTGCCTGCGTAGGTAACGCGTAACAAAGTCTTCGATTTTTCATGCCGAGCCTCACCACGGGATCGTCGATTCGTCATGTGACGCATCAACCTCGGGAGAAACGCGAATCCGATGGCGATCAGGTTGTGACGATCGATCGGAAGGGTTCGTCCTGGTTTCAAATCCACTCGCTGATGATCCCCGGTGACATCTATTCGGTTGCTACCAATTGCGACGCTTGACAGGAATTCGCGACGGGACTTTTGGCACGGCAACCGTTCCAAGCGGCAGAGTTGGACCCTTCGATTCGCTTTGCTCTGCCTATGCGTATTGTTCCGTCGCACCTTTCGCGACCAAGACGCAGTGCCGTGATTTGCCGATCCGGACGATCGAGCGGATCGGACTCAGTCGTTGTCCATGCTTCACGGAATTGACGTGATCCGACGAGTCATCGTGACTCACTTACGCCGACCCAGGACGGTCGCGCGTGATGGAACGAATCCGAATTTGTGACGACCGCTTGCCCGGTAACAGCGAATTCAACGCACAAGGATGTGCCCTATGCACCTTCATCGATTCAAGCTTCTCCTTGTCGTCGTCGCCGCAGTCGTTTTTTCTGCGGTCGGCACTCCGATTACCATCGCGCAAGACTTTGAACGGTATCGTCCCAAGACGATACCGTTGTCGCCGCCACCACCCATCGCTCCTCAACAGGAACTTCCACCCGTTGAGGGAAGTGATCGAGTGCTCGTCGAATCACTGGATGCAGTGATCGTGTTAGACACCGAAGGTAAAGTCGATCCTGACAATGCGTTTGAAGACGCGGAGGGAATTCAGTACGACTTTGATGCGTCGAAATCGCTGGTTCGAAGCTCGGGTTTTCAGAGTATCGTGAACCGGTACCTCGGTGGTGAAGTCACGCTGCGAAATCTGAATCAAATGTCGCGCGATTTGATTCTTTACTATCGCAAATGTGGCCAACCCGTCGTCGACATTATCATTCCCGAGCAACGCATCACCGCCGGCTCGGTTCAGATCGTTGTCATTGAGTCACGGATTGGACGCGTTGTCGTTGAAGATGGCTGCTATTTTGAAGGATGTGATCTGACGAAGTGGGTCGAATGCACGCGACGCGGTTCGAGAATCTACGAATCAGCCCTCTCTAATGACTTGTTCTGGCTAAACCAGAACTCATTCCAACGCGTCGGTGTGGATATCCGACCAGGTGCTACCGACGGAACCAGCGACGTGTTCTTTGAAGTCGACGACGTTCGACCGTGGAACGCTTACCTCGGTTACGAAGATACAGGCGTTCGGAACTTGTATCTTGAACGGCTCTACTCCGGCCTGATCTGGGGCAACGCTTTTGGACGCGGAGGAACGCTGAGCTACCAATACACCGCTGACCGCGAGTTTCGTCGATTGCACGCCCATGCGGTGAATTACCTGGAACCCATTAACCGCAAGTGGAGCTTCCAAACATACGGAAGCTGGGCAACGGTTGATCCCATCGTCAATGCCGGCGTAGCTCAGAACGGTGAGAGTTGGCAGGTCGGCCTGGGAATGTTTCGCCATTTGGTCAAAAACCGAAAACAGGACACCGCCCTCTCGTTTGGCTTCGACTTCAAGACAACGAATAACAACCTAGAGTTCGGCGGGATTTCGGTTTCCGCTTCGCGAGCGGACTTGGCTCAGCTCCGGTTTGGAATCCAGAGCATCAAACGTTACTGCTGCGACGAATACTCAATCTTCTCGTTTGATACCTATGTAGGTCCCGGGAGCGGATTCACGTCCAATGCTACAACGACGGACTTCAATTCCATCCGCCCAGACACTTCACCCGACTACGTTTATGGTCGACTTCGATACGAACGACTTTGGTCGCTTCCCAAGCGTTGGCAGTTCGTCGGTCGTTTCCGAGGTCAGGCAGCTTCCGAACGATTGCTGTTCAGCGAGACGCTCGGGTTTGGTGGCTACGATTCCATTCGGGGTTACGATCAACGAACGTTCTCGGGTGATCACGGCTGGATCGTGAATCTGGAAGTCGGTCCAAAGCCGTGGAAACGTTGTTGCCTCAACCGACCTTCAACCTTGCGTGTTTATGGATTGTTTGACGTCGGAACGGCCTATATTGAGTCACCGCGGCAAACCTTCGAGCCCGCCGATCAAACGCTGTATAGCGTGGGAGCCGGTATGCGATGGAACTTTGGCGAACGCGCGAACCTTCGCCTCGATTACGCCTACGGATTCCAAGACACCCTATTCAATGAAGAAGGCGGACGGATCCACTTTGGCTTTGTCGGCTTGTTCGGTCCGCGACCCTAAAGCGTTCGGATGACGCTCAAATCAGATTGAACGACGGATCGCGAAACGCATTAAAAGAATCGTGTACTGGCGAAGCGGACGCTCTACTTGCTGGCCAATCCGTTGTCAGTTGGATCGTCGGACGATTCGGCTGATTGCTGGCCTGCGTTCTGATCGCCGGGTGCCTGCTGCTCGAGGTTTTCCTCGACGTCGATGATTGGCGTTCGATAGATGATCGACCCGGTTGGAAACGGCCCCATCAGCGAATCGATCGTTCGGAAGTAATCGTCGTAGCGGGTGAATCTGTCGTACGTCTGATCATCAATCAATCCAGCACCTGGGAAAATCAACCCCAAGGTCGGATCGTCTAGGAAGTCGACGATACGATCGATGATCTGTTGACGCTGCGCTGTAATCCCTGGATCGAGTCCGTCCCAGTAGACGCCCATTCCATCGATCAGTGTCGGACGGCCTGGTTCAAACAGACCACCGTTTCGCAGCTCAATGAAGTTGCCAACATTGTCAACAAATCGAGTGTCAGCCAGCGTGTCACCGGCCAGCGACAAGCCCTCACCATCAAATACCATTCCGATTTCGTTCGGCCCCGTGCCACCGTTGACGGTAACCTCGTTCATCAGCACGACATTCAGCGTCTTGCTTCCTAGGGGAATCGCCACTTCATCATCAGCCTGCAATCCCGCCGGAAGCGTTTGGAAAAGCAAACCAATGTCTGTTGCCTGATTGACGACCAAACCATCAACGATCAACTGGCCGTCAATGTTTGCAAACTCCTGGATTGCAGCCAACCCAATGGTCCCGCCCGTCGTCGAACCGCCACGTACGAGAACGGGTTCACTGCTATCAATGTTCTTCAGCAAGATCCCGATTCCATCGTTCGTGATCACGATCACATTGTCGACCAGTGCAAGCCGCGCGTCGTCTTGAACCGATTCGCTCACGATCCCATTCTCGCCCGCCTTGATCGCATTGCGAATCACTCGAACAACCGAATCACCTTCAATCGTTCCAAGGAAACGGACGCCATCGCCACTGTCGCTGTGAACTTCGTTTGCACGAATGATCACGCGTGAATCGTCAACGTCGCGGCGGAATGCAATCCCTGCACGACCGCCACCGGCGATCTTTTCGTTGCGAACGATCCTCACGAGGCTTTCATCAACCGTTCCGTCAACCTCGACGCCATAGTCGCCACCGATAATTTCGTCGTTATTGACGATCCGAACTCGCGACGCTTCGATTCGATTGTCAAAACGAACGCCTGAATCTTTTTCACCTTCAATCAAGCGGTTGCCAGCAACCCTAACGCGACTGCCTTCAACCGGATTATCAAAGTCGATCCCGAAATTGTCGCCGATAATCCGACGATTGTTCAGAATCCGAACGGTGGACTCTTCGATATCGCCATCGAAGCGGATACCCGAAACTTCTTCGCCGAGGATGCGTCGGTTACCGGCGATTCGGACGAGGCTCTGCTCAATTCCGGAATCGAAATCCACTCCGAAGCGCTCGCCAAGGATCCTGTCATTATCAACGATGCGAACGGTGGAATCGAAGACGTCTTCATCAAAACTGACGCCAGCGTCTTCATTACCAATCACTCGCTCATTGCGCGCGATTCGTATCAAGCTGCCATCGATGAGTGCATCGAATTCGATCCCGTCAACACCACCTTCGACTCGGTCGTTATTGATGATCCGAACGTTTGAATCGGCAATCTCATCGTAGAAACCGATCCCCGAGACATCGTCACCAACAATCCGTTCATTCCGAGCGATTCGAACCAAGCTGTCTTCAATCGCCTCGAACTCGACGCCGTCATCACCTCCTCGAATCCTTTCGTTATTAATGATTCGAATGTCAGCACTATCAACCTCACCCCGGAAACTGATTCCTGAGAAATCTAGGCCTCGTACTCGATCATTCCTCGCGACACGCACGGAACTGACCGCGACATCCGTGTCGAACTCGACTCCGTATTCGCCACCGATGATGTCCTCATTGGCAATCACCTCGACATCCGACAAGAAGACCGTCCCATCGAATTCAATCCCACTGCCATTTACACCTTCGATCAGATCATTACCGTTTGCTGAGAACGCACTCAAGATGATCTCATTGAGATTGATTCCATCGTCGCCACCAATGATCGCTTCATTATCGGTAACGCTGAGTCGGCTCAGAGTCATGGCATCATCTAACGCGATCGCGTCATCACCGCCTTCGATTAAACGGTTACCCGTGATGTCAACGCTGGAAAGAACGAGATCGTCGTCAAAGTCGATTCCGTCGTCATCACCGATGATCCGATTGTCCGCCACTTCAATGGATGCAGCCGTGACGTCCTCAGCAAAACGCACGCCATCCCCATCGCGACTTCTCAGTCGATTTGAAGCAATCGTGACGTCGCTGCCGTTGACCGACCCGTTGAACCGCACGGCTTCTCCATCACTGACGATGTTGCTGCCTTCGATCAGAATCACTTCATCGCCGCCAAGACTGGTTCGAATGTCGATACCTTGTTCGCTGATGTTCCTCATACGGACATTCGTGATGGTCAAGCCATCATCGAGACTCCTGGCCGCGATGCCATCGGTCAAGCCATTGAAGAAGCTGTTCTGAATGATGGTATCGTCAGCGCGACGGAATCCTTGGCCGAGCAAGACGCCTGTGGTTTCGCCGGTACCTTCAAACGCAAACCCGTCAATGGTGACATTGTTAATCTCAAAATTCGCAGCAATATCAGAGACCGTGGTTAATTCAAAACCATTATCACGATCCCCATTGTTCGCAAACGCGTCAACTTGGTCCGTGTCGATGACGGTCGTCTCACCCGTTCCGAGCAGAGTCAAGTTGTCGACCCACACTTCCACGCTGCCGCCAAACGTTCCTTCACCGACAACCACTTCCTGAGCACCACCGAGTGCACCCGCCGCGTTTACAGCCAGTTGAATACTCTCGCCTTCAACAACGAACAAATCAGAAATATCAAACAGTCCTAACGTGTTGTCATCGGGAAAGTGAACCATCTTATCTTCGGTGGCAAACAACTGATCAGGAGTCATTTCGATGCCCCGTAGTCCTTCAAACGTCGCATTCCGGGCATCGATGACGGTTGGGTTACCTGGATCGAAGAGGGCCGTGTCTTCTAAGCGAATGTAGTCGCCGGATTGATTCGAGAAAGCAGTGTCATTGATCGTATTCCCAGTGATTGTCAGAACACTATCGTCGCTCCCATTGATGACGATTCCGTCCACCCCACCATCAAACGAGTTGCCGGGACCAAGCGTGAGTTCCGAGTCAGCTGAATAGTTAAAGCGAAGACCGACCCCGGTAGATCCCAGCTGCACGTTATTACCAGAGATCCCGACACGACTGAGAGCTACATTTCTCAAACGGAGTCCATCATCATTGGCTTGGATGTCTCCATTGTTGTTGATCTGCAACTCACTCAATAAGACAAGTCCATCAAAGTTGATCGCGTCATCGTCACCCCGCAGCAATCCGTTGTCCGCGATAGCGACCGAGGAAAGGAATAAATTGCCATCGAAATCAATCGAGTCATCTCCGCCGACGACTCGATTGTTCCCTGCGATTCTCACTTGCGAGAACAGATTGACGTTTCCGTCGATATCGATCCCATCATCACCACCACGGATCCGGTTGCCTCCCTCAATGAGAACGATCGAACCATTGACGTCGCCATCAAACGAAACCGCGTCTGTATCTTCACTCACCAATCGACTCGAACGGATCGCCGCGATCGAACCATTAAGCGAACTGTCAAAGAGCACCGCTTCGTCACCGCTGACAATGTTCGCATCTTCGATTAACACGCTGTCAAAGAAAAGCGGTGACCGAATAATGACACCTTGCTGTTCGATGCGACGAAGATCGACGCCGGAGATCGTCAGTGCTTGGTCGATTCGGTTGCCGTCGATACCGAGGGTCAAATCGCGCATCGCTACGTCACGAATCGTCGTATTACGTGCCCGTCGGAATCCACGGCCCAGTAAGATTCCCGTGGTATTCACCGCACCGCTCTCGGGTACAAAGCGAAACCCATCAATCACGACGTCGTCATCGATCACGGTCATACCAGCCGAATCGCTCGCCACCTCGATCAGAGAAGTGTTGCTGGATCCATCTCCGAGCAATGAAACCGTTTTATCAATCACAATGCCGCCAGCGAACGTGCCGTCGCCCACGTTGATCGTGCCGCCGGATCCGACGATATCAACCGCGTCCTGGATCGAACCGGTTGTGGTATCCGTATCGAAGACATTCACGACAGTAGGATTACGGAGATCGAGTTCAGCCTCGAAAAGAGACTCTTGTTCGCCGATGAAGTCGAAGAAATCCAAATCTCCAGCGCCGGAAACGTTGCCCTCAATGTCTGCATAGAGATCAACCTCGGCAGAACTGAAATACAGGATGCTGTCACCGGTCGTTACCGCCGTTCCTTGTCCGACGACAATGTTGTCGTCATTAGCCAAGGAATCAAAGTCGCTGCCTTCGTCACCCGCGAAGAAAACTTCTGACTCGGATGTCGCGAGCAGTACGTTCGACGCATCCAAGAGCTCATTCAATTCCGTGTCGGTCAGTGTTAGAACCGCATCCGTTTCGGCGGGAACGTCGTCATCCGTGATAATCGCGATACCGATGGGGTCGAGCAACAGCCAACCGGTTTCCCCCATCGTTGCGGTCGTATCTACCGAGCCTTCGAAAACAAGTGAGGAACCGGAGACCTCCACCAAGCCGCCATTGCCACTCGTTTCCCCTCCAGTAGCGCTGATGCTCCCGTAGAAGTCCGTTGCTTCGTCCGACCAAACAATAACGGTTCCGGCATTGCCATCTATGGTCGCGTCAACAGTGATCGTGGTGTTCGCATCGATCGATGTCGTTCGCGCATTTGAAATCGATGCATCGTTACCTTGAAAACCGCCACCGATATTTACCTTGCCGCCGCCAACATCACCTGAAGCATCGATGTTCGCGCTGGCAAGTTGCACGGTGTCGGCTTCAACGGTAACACTACCGCCCGTCACACCCGCAACGTCGATCGTTCCACCCAATTCGGCCGAGCCATCAACGGCTGCTATTCGAACGTCGCCTCCGGCCGATCCGTTTGCGCCCGAACGGTAAGCGGCGATCGTGCCATCACTCATGATCTTGCCGCCCGGATTGACGAGGAACACTTCACCGCCAGTCTCCATCGCTCCGGTCGCACGAATCGTCCCACTGTTCTTAATCAAGCCAGCCGTCGGACTGATGCCCGTTTCAATCGTTGCCATGTCGGCATGTGTAAATCGACTACCGTCCGCCAACAGCACGCTGCCGCCGGTGGCGAGCGAGATAGAACCACCTTCGCTTGTGATGCTTCCGTTGTTGATCACGTTGCCGCCGATCAATGCCGCACCACCTGTGCCAGTCTTGATCGTTCCGTTGTTGATCACGCTCGCCGTTGAGTCACCACGAAAGTTCAACACACCGCCTTGAAGAAACTCATTGTTCGGAATGTCGAGTACCGAAGCGGTAAAGCCGTTGGTATTGATCACCCCCGTGTTGCCCACCACGATTCCACTGGGATTGACGAGGATCACGTTCCCGTTGGAGTTCATCGCGCCGAAGATCGCGGATGGGTTGTTTGGCGTCGTCACTCGATTGAGGACTGCAGAATTCGCACCAGGTTGAAAGAAGTTGGCGGTTTCACCAGCACCAATCGAAAACCCGTTCCAGTTGATGATCGTCCTGTCACTGGCTGTGTTGACGTTCAACGTCGATGCGTCTTGCGTGATGGTCGCCTGACCGGCAACCACAGTGCCACCCGAAACGCCCGCTAGCCCATCAGCATGGGCAAGACCCATCGGCAAACAGGTTTGGAACAGAATGAGGAAACAGGCCAACCAGCGAAGTGCGATGCGAGGACGCAAAGTGATTTGAGTCACGGCGATTAGTCCAATCGATGGAGACAATATTCTGGTAGAAAATCCAGTTTAAATACGGATGAATCGGTCACAACGAAAAGCCGCCCGCTTTTGCAAAACCGGGAAGGCCATCTGCGGACCGATGGAGGGGCTACTGAAGCTGAGCCGCCAGCGCCTCGGCTTCCGATCGCTTGGGGAACGAACCAAGGCGAGACAGAGTGCTGGTGAGCATTGCGGATGCGACCTCGGGGCGCCCAAACTCGACCAGCAGCCGAGACAAGAAGTAACCTTCATCTCCGCTGATCTGATTGGATTGAATCCCGACACTCAGCAGCCGCTCAAGTGCCACTTTGGCGGCATCGGTTTGACCTGCAGCGAAAGCGGCCCAGATCAAAGTGATTCGAGCTCTTCGGCCCTCACGGGTGTTCGCGTCAAACCGCTGTGCCGTCACGGTCGAGATTGAGACCGCGCGACTTCGAGCGTCTTCGCTTTCCAATTCTGTGAGTGTTAACGCGAGCAGGTTGGCAGTCTCAAAATCCGTCGGATGTTCGTTGTTGAGAGTTTGCAGATGCTGCGCCGCAGTCGACCACTGTCGACGAAACCGACTCAGTTGAGCGTTCAATCGATTGGCACCGAGGTCATCCGCGTCGATTTTTAAAGCCGCTTCAAGCTGAGCTTCGGCCGCATCCAGATCACCGAGAAGCAAAAGCAAGTCTGCAGCTGTCGATCGCACGTTCAGATCGTTTGGGTGATCGATGACGGCTCGATCAAGGCTGGCCATCGCCGCCTTCACATCACCCTTCGCAATCTGCGATTGAGCAAGTCGGAGATCCGTCACGGGAAATTTTGGGTTCAGCTGACGAGCGTGATCAAACGATTCAACCGCCTCATCAAGTTCACCTTGTATCAGAAGCGCGACTGCCAACCGGTTGTGAGCGTTGGCATTATTGGGAGCCGCTGCGACCCAGTTTCGCAAGTGTTTGAGTGTGGCTTGCTGATAGCTAGCGCGGTTGGCTTCCGTTGCCAGTCGACTCTTCGCTTCGGAAACGGTGGCCAATCCGGATTCGACCTGCGCGATCATGCCTTGCCGACGAAAGTGATCCGAAGGCAACGCTTCAATCTTCAAGATTGCCGCGTCATAAGCTAGTTCTGCTTCGACGAATTGTCCGGCACGAATCGCTTCGCCCGCCAACATTACGAATGCCTCGGGATCGCCGGGACTCTCAAGTGCTGCCCTTTGCAGCGAGGCTTGTGCGCCCTTTCGATCGCCAACGGACATCAACATCTTGGCCCACATCGTTCGAGGCGGTGCGAGCATGGAATCCGACTGCGACGCTTCGACCAGTTTTTGGTACGACTGCCGCAGTCCGATGATTCGCTCTTTGCCTTTTAATTTCAGCGCTGCCACGAAGAGTCGCTTGCTCTGATCAACCGCCTTTAACGTCTCTGGAGAGACTGTTTGCGAGGCAGAGGCGGCGGCAACATCATCGTCTGCGAACACGACCGTAACGCCGAGTGCGAGCAGGACAATCATCAACGTTCGACGGAGAGGAATCATGGGTTCTTTCGCAGAGGAGGCAGTGGTCGGAGTGGTAGATCCACACCGATTGCGAGCACCATGGGAGGACGGACGCCCTCGGTCAGGGGCAAGATTTCACGTTAGTCCGCCTCAGAACGGTTTCGAGCTACCCCGGCGCCAGACACGCGCGACCGACCAAAGAGAGCGCGGATCGTACCGGTTGAATCGCATCTGCCTCCAAGATCGCGCGAATCAACCTAAGAAAAAGGTGATGATCACCAGCCCACCAGACAGATCCGGCCTAGACTGCCGCCGCGATTTCAGCGAACAAGGCTTCTTTCTCTCCCTGCCAGAGAGTGAGGCGCGTCGGGATCACAGGCCCCGCCAGGGCCGAGTACGCTTGAGCCGTTTGAGCACGTCGGTTCCGTTCTTCTACTGCTTGGCTTCGAACAGAACCCACGCAACATCTTTCGGGTACTGATTTGGATCCAATCGCGTCGAATGCAACAATTGAACTTTCCAACGATCGTTCTCTTTGATCACTACGGCACTTTCGAGCCAAGCGACCGTCCGCACAACGCCCTCGCGCGTAATCTCTGCTTTGTTCCAGTAGCTCACCCAGGCCATTCCTCCTTTTTCCTGAGCTCGAATCTGATGGAAGAAGTTCTTTCGCGAATAAGGTGTTCCATTCGGCTGGACAGCATCAATGAGTCGCTGCATGTCCCAATCCTCGCCATCTTCGAGCAATTGAAAGTCTCCCGTGGAGGTCTCCCGCATCGCCTTGCCATCGTGTTGAGACATCGCGGCGAAAAGCTCTTTGACCGGCTGAAACGCCGGATGATCTGCCGCTTCAACTGGTCCGTTGAACACGAATGCGCTAAGACAAGCAAAACTGACCAAACAACTCTTTGTTTCCCAACGACGCATCATCACTGTCTCTCCGCACCTGATCTTATCTCGTCGCACGTTTCGTTTCTCATCTTCTCATATCCCGACTTTTCCGTCTCACGTTTTCACACGGCCCGAAGATTTTCCATTCCATTTTATCGCATGTTTCGCCTAATTCGCGGTCCCACCCACGCCCGCAAACGATCATTCCAAACTTGATCTATAGTACAAGCCGTCCGGGGTCATTCAGGCACCGTCGGAACGCCCAAAATTGAAACGCAGACTTTCGAAATCAGTCATGAGAAAACGTTTAGGCAACTTGCTCCTATTGATGTTCGTCACGTACGCGCACGCGATGCTGAGTGCAGAGGACGCAGATACGCAAGGCTTTGAATTCAGAAACTTTGGCGCGTTCCGGGCGAGTGCCTGGGTCGGCGAGTTGGCAATTCCACTCGATGACACGAACGTCCATCGAAATACGTGGTATGTAGCACCACGCGCGGGAGGCGTTTGGAAAACCACCAATAATGGTACTACGTTCGAATGCATTACCGATGGCCTCGGCACCACTTACATCGGTGATGTAGAAGCTGCCCCATCCAATCCCGATATCGTTTGGGTTGGGACAGGTGATGTGTTTAACGCTCGATCATCGTACTACGGAAACGGTATTTGGAAATCGACCGATGGTGGGAGCACTTGGACGAATATGGGTCTGGAAAAGTCTTCACACATTGCGAAGATCATCATCCATCCCACGAACCCAGACATCGTTTGGGTCGCTGTCATGGGGAATCTCTTCTCCGAGAACGAAGAACGGGGCGTGTACCGGACGCAAGACGGTGGCAAAACGTGGACGAAAACGCTGTATATCGACGCCGATACCGGCGTCATCGACATGGTCCTCAACCCTCTCGATACCAATGTTCTTTACGCGTCTAGCTACCAGAAGGTACGCCTGCCTTGGACATTTGAACCGGGAGGAGAGAAGAGCAGGATCTATCGAAGTACCGACGGTGGACAGTCATGGAACGTTCTTCAGGGCGGAGGCTTTCCGGATGGTCCTCTCGGACGCATCGGCATCGATGTCCAGCACAATCACCCCGACGTGCTCGTCGCGGTCGTGCAGAACTTGAATCTCAAGGAAGGAGTCAATCCCAACGCTTCGGTTCCGTTTGACGCATTCACCGATCATTCCTTCGACAACCTGATTGGAGGCGAATGCTACCGTTCTTTGGATGCCGGCAAGACATGGGAAAGACTCAACGATCCGAACAAAATCGACGTCAGCGGGAAAGCGGCCTACAGCTTTAACAAAATCTGCATCGACCCCGAAGATGCCGACAAGATCTTCATCATCGGGACAGGCATGTACTACACACTGGACGGCGGAAAGACATGGCCCACGGGGCGCGAAGCCGATCGATTCAAGACGAACTTTGGAGACAACCGTACACTCTGGATCGATCCGCGCGATGGCGATCACATGTTTTTGGGTTCCGATGGTGGCATCTATCAGACCTGGGACGGTGGCAAATCGATGATGCACTATCACCACCTTCCGCTCGGTGAAATCTACATGGTCGAGGTTGACGACCATGAACCGTACAACCTTTACATCGGACTGCAGGATCACGAAACGTGGAAAGCACCCTCCAACAACTGGTCAGGATCCATCGGTGACGAGGACTGGGTCATCGTCGGCATGTGGGACGGTATGTATTGCAGAGTCGATCACGAAGACAATCGTTGGCTGTATTCGACGACCCAATTCGGCTCGCATCTGCGCGTGAACCAGCGAACGGGAGAAAGAGATCGAATCGCACCGACGCCACCGGAAGGTGCGGAGCCGTATCGATACACGTGGAACACGCCCATCCTGATTTCACCGCACGATAGTCACGTTTTGTATACCGGCGGGCAGATGCTTCTGCGCTCACCCGACCGAGGAGATACTTGGGAAGAAGTCAGCCCCGACCTTACGGACAATGACAAGGACAAAATCGCCGGGACTGGACACATCATGTATTGCACGATCGCCAGTATTGACGAGTCACCGATCGCGGAAGGTGTTATCTGGATCGGCACCGACGATGGCCGAATCCACTTGACTCGCAATGGAGGCGAAAGCTGGAAGGAATTCACAGACGATCTTGAGACACTCGGCATGCCGCATGAACGTTGGACGGCAAGGGTTGTCGCGTCAAAGCACCTCGCCAGCCGTGCCTTTATCGCGAAGAACGGGTATCGAAACGACGACATGAAACCCTATCTGTACGCCACAGACGATTTTGGCAATGAATGGCGCGATCTGTCCGCGGGACTTCCCGACTACCCCATCAATGTTGTCTTCGAGGATCACAAGAATCCCGATCTGCTTTTTGTCGGAAACGACATCGGTGTCTTCTATACGCTCGATCGAGGAGAGAGTTGGACGCAGTTAAAAGCGAACCTCCCACCCGTCGTCATTCGAGATCTGTTGGTTCATCCCAGGGACGGAGATCTCATCGTCGGTACCTACGGACGAGGTGCTTGGGTCGGTGACATTTCGCCACTACAACAGATGGACCAGGACGTTACCAACCGTCCCTTTCATCTTTTCGATATCGAACCCAAACCATCGATGAACCGTTCCCAACAGGCTCAATGGGGAGATTATGAGATCAAAGGCAACAACCAATTAAGAACCCCCAACGAACCGAACGGCTTAGAGATCTGGTTTCGATTCAGATCATCCTCAGTCGAACAGGCGCGTCTTGAAATCAAGAATGCCGAGGGAAAGCTGGTTCACGAACAACAGATCAAAGCAAAGGAAGGACTCAGCAAAACGTACTGGAATCCACGGAGGTCAGCGCCGGGAGACTACCAAGTCAGCTTGAACTATCAGGGCGAGACAATCACCAAACCTGCACAGGTCAAGGAGAGATGGCGCTGGCCCGTTCTGAACTATAGAGACAAGAATTGATCAAAGTCGCCGATCGCTCCGCCGATCGTAGCGTTCCGTTCTGTCGTCATGCGGAGCATGACCTACTAGTGCATCTATCGATGTCACGTATCATCAAAGTCGCCGAT